>NZ_OY821667.1:0-1200000 GCF_963682185.1 uncultured Cohaesibacter sp.
GAAATCAAAAAGATCTTTACCGACCGCAATATTCCCATGAGCGGCCCCCAGATCGCTTTCTGCAATTCTGGTCACAGAGCCTCATTGGGCTGGTTTGTCTCCCATGAATTGCTTGGCAACAAGGATGTGCGCCTATATGACGGCTCCATGGCCGAATGGACAAAATATCCCGACTATCCGATTGCCATTCCGAATTAAGTTACGATTGAAAAAAGAGAGCAGGGCGCGTTCTACGCGCTCCCCTTTTTACTAGCCGACAGCTCTCTTCATCTTTTTCTTATCAGCATTGGTTGCTTCTTTCAGCTTTTCACTATTTTTAGCGGCGTCCGCTTCGGAATCGCAAACAACACGCTCCAAATCCTGCTGCCTGACTTCCGTTTCGATTTCGACGATCCGTTCTGTAGATATCCCGAGCTGATCGAGTGCCTCTCGCCCAAAGGTGATACCACTCTCGAAGGTTTCCCGAATATGGTAGTCGACCTCACTTAAGGCGAGTTGAACCGCATGGGCCCTGTCTGTTGCACGGCAGAAGATTTTGGCTTTCGGAAAACACTGCTTGATCAGTTCAATCGCATGGGCCATCACCTGCTCATTTTCAACGCATAAAGCAATAAGCAGAGCATCTTCAGCCCCAGCAGCCCTAAGGACGTCTTCACGGGTCGCATCCCCGTAATAGACGGGCAGGCCCAATCGGCGTGCTTGAACGGCTCTGCGTGCATTATTGTCGATGGCAACGACGCCGAGCCCATTGGACATGAGCATCTGAGCAACGACCATGCCGAAACGCCCAAAGCCTACCACCAGCACCTGCGGTGCGTGATCGTCAAACTTCTCAGGGGCTGCGTCTGGCTCATGCTCCCCGGAGACGGCACGATGAGCGATGTAGGCAGCATAGGCCTTCCCTACAAACGGCGTCATAATCATCGAGAGGATGACAACTGCGGACATGACCGTAAAGAGATCACTATCAAAACCTGTGGACGTGGCTGCAGCAAAAAGCACGAAGGTGAATTCACCCGCTTGCGGAAGAGTAATCGCGATCCTCATGGCATCTGAATTTGGAGAGCCAGTCATCTTTGCAAGGAGCCATAAAACCAGCCCTTTCAACCCCATGACCACAATAACACCAACAATAATCTGCCAGAGATAAGCCAGAGTGATTGGCAAATTGAGCGTCATGCCCACCGTCATGAAAAAGAGACCCATCAACAGCGAGCGGAAGGGAAAGATATCAGCTTCAAGCGTATGTCGGTAACTGGATTCCGCCAGCATGATGCCAGCCAGAAAAGACCCCAGAGCCATAGACAATCCGGCCCAATGCATCAGCGCTGCGCTACCAAGCGCCACCAATAATGCGGCCGCCAGCATCATTTCGCGTGCTTGCGTATTGGCCAGAATGGCAAACAGATGGGAAAGGAGATACTTACCAACGACAATCACCAGAAGCACGGCAGTAACCGTTAAACCGATCTGGTTCCAGGCAGAGCTTTCTGCGTGCGGCGCACCGCCAGAGACAAGAATGTCCACCATCGCCAGCAAGGGCACGATGGCTATATCCTGCATCAACAAGATACCAAAAGCACGCTGACCATAGACAGACGAAAAATCGCCCCGATCTTTCAAAATTTGCACAGCAAATGCCGTCGATGAAAGCGCCATGCCAAAGCCGCCGATGATGGCAACCGTATTGGGAAGCCCGAGCAGAATCATGACACCGGAAAGAACGAATCCTGTCAGCAGGATCTGGCTGGTTCCCAGCCCGAATATATCGCTCTTCATGCGCCATAACCGGTTTGGATTGAGTTCCAATCCCAGTACGAACAACAACAAAACGACGCCCAACTCGGCCACTGGCTGGATTTTTTCAACGGACTGAATTGCCCCCAGCCCAAACGGCCCAATCACAATGCCTGCGATGAGATAGCCAATAATCGCACCAACCCCGGCTCTCTTTGCAATTGGAACCGCAACGACAGCCGCGCCCAGAAATACGATCGCTTCGGAGAAAAACAGGGGTTCTGTGGGATTAGCCATATGCGCCTACATGTTGCCGGTACCAAGAGGATTGGAGAAAACCAAATCTACAAAGAAATACTGATTCTAACCCATTATAGCCCTGAAAATGGTGAATATATAATATGCTCGCGCGAATGTACGGAAAGCTTACAACCATCCACTTATCCGTTTTCACGATTATCTGATGCCACCTCATGTAATCCGCCAACAGCGCATAAAAAAGCCCTCCCGAAACAATCGGAAAGGCTGGAACTCAACCGTAAAATAAAGTCAACACAGGTGTTGGCTTACCACTTTCCGGTATTTTTCATGGATGCCCATGGCTCAGCCGGTGGCAGCGGATCGCCTTTCTGCAACAGCTCGATGGAGATGTTATCAGGAGACCGAACAAAGGCCATATTGCCATCGCGAGGCGGACGGTTGATAACAACACCAGAGTCCATCAATTTTTGACAAAATTCATAAATATTGTCTACTTCATAGGCGAGATGGCCGAAGTTGCGACCTTCGCCATATTCTTCAGGATCCCAATTGTAGGTCAGTTCAACGCAATTTTCCAACTCACCATCAACCGAGAGGAAAATGAGCGTAAAACGCCCATCGGGATTTTCTGAACGGCGGACTTCTTTCAGACCGAGCTTGTTGCAATAAAAATCAAGAGATTCTTCAATGCTGCTGACTCGCACCATCGTATGGAGATATTTCATATGAATGCTTCCCTAGAGCTGAATAAAGTCGTCCCCTAACTATAGGATTGATAAAATGGATTTCAATAGCCCAGAACAGATTGCCAAGCAGCTCATGGAACTGATCGACCATTCCGATCATATCATCGCCTTTACCGGGGCAGGCATCAGCACTGAAAGCGGCATCCCCGATTTTCGCTCTCCCAATGGCTTATGGGCCAAGATGGATCCGATCATGTTTGATGATTTTGTTGCAGATGAAGAAACGCGTCTGGAAGACTGGCGTAGACGTTTCATTCAAAATGAAGAGTTTTTGGCAGCAGAAGCTAATGAGGGTCACAAAGCGCTCGTGCGTCTTGAAAAACGCGGGAAACTGGACTGCACAATCACCCAGAATATTGATGGACTGCATCAGAGAAGCGGCCAGGATCCGGATAAAGTCATTGAGATTCACGGCAACGGAACCGTTGCGAGTTGCCTTGATTGCGGCGCAGAAATGACCCTGTCAGAAGCAAAACGGCACATCGAAGCAACCGGCCACTCACCTCTATGTCCCAACTGCGGTGGAATGGTCAAAACGGCCATCATCAATTTTGGACAGGCGATGCCGGAAGAAAAAATGATGCGTGCGATGAGACTGTCCGGAGACTGCGATCTCTTTATCGTTCTTGGGTCTTCCTTGGTTGTCTATCCCGCTGCAGGACTTCCGCAAATTGCCAAACAGCATGGCGCTAAGCTGGTCATAATCAATAGAGATCCGACACCCCTTGACGAACTCGCCGATATGACGTCCCAACAAGAAATAGGCTCAATCATGAAATTGATAGCCTGACGCTATTCTTGAGGAAGTCAGTTACCATTTGATCACTTACAGGACCATTATTTGGGCAATTGCCAAAAGCTTGTTCCGGACAAAGAGTCTCAAACCCCAATCACTTAAAAAGTTAAAAAATTATTGATGCAGTCTCTGGTCAAGATGATATCCTCGTTCCGAGAATCGACCAGTGTATTGAGTCGGGAACGAGGCTACGAATTGCGTTGAGGCAGGGCTATGGGTGTGAAAGTCGTACCAGAGCAGCAACTTTTTGACATTGGCACTGCCGATGATGCGGCATTGGACGTCACGCAAATTGCAGGCAAGATCAAATGGTTTGATGTTGCAAAAGGATTCGGTTTCATTGTGCCGGATGATAACAGCTCGGATATATTGCTCCATGTAACCTGCTTGCGCCGCGACGGATACCGCACTGCATATGAAGGCGCGCGCGTTGTCTGTGAAGTTCTACAAGGCCCAAAGGGGCTTCAGGCCCTGCGCATCCTTTCCATGGATGAGAGCAGCGCCGTTCATCCTTCCCAGCTTCCGCCAGCAAATACCCATGTCAAAGTGAACCCGACCAGCGAGTTGGAAAAAGCTTGGGTAAAATGGTTTAACCGGGAAAAAGGCTTTGGCTTTCTGACACAAGGTGAAGGCACGGCCGACATTTTCATTCATATGGAAACGCTGCGCATTTATGGCCTCACTGAATTGCGCCCGCATCAGGAAGTGCTTGTCAGATATGGCCCCAGCCCAAAAGGGAAGATGGCCACTGAAATTCGCCCGTCTACCGGTGCTCACATTCCATCATCCCATTAGATTGACCTTATTTTCTTTCTTGCCGACACCAAGTCTTCGGCTTGGTCATTTCTTTGCCCATTTCTGAGCCTAGATATAAATCTGTGCCAGCCCACACAGGATACTCCGTCGGGCAGCGCAACTTTTTTTGCCAGCGCTTTACCTAAGGTAATTTCCAATGCAAATGCGCAAAAGCCAGTTTTCACTCCAGTCACTGATCCTGCTTAGTCTGATTGTTTATGCTGGCTTGGCCATTTGGCTATCGGCACACGCCCACTCAGCACAGATTCCAGAAACGATACCAGAAGATGAAGTCGGGGCCTTTTTATCCGATGAAACCCATCTCATCATAAAAAGCGGGCAGACGAACCACGCCTTCAAGGTGGAATTGGCGCTCGATGAATCCAGCCGTATGAAAGGGCTTATGTATCGCACAAAGCTTGCAAATAGAAATGGTATGCTCTTCGATTTTGATAAGACCGAACCCGTCTATATGTGGATGAAGAATACCTATATATCCCTTGATATGATCTTCGTGGAACCTGACGGTCGCATCCACCATATCGTCAAGGCTACCACGCCGCTTTCGGAATCCGTCATCGGCTCCGCAGGGCCGGTTCGATATGTTCTTGAAGTTCCGAAAGGAACCACAGACAAGCTTGATATCAAAGTGGGTGACGAACTGCTTCATCAATTGTTCACACCCAAATTATCAAAATAGACAGAGAGTCATCTTTTGCGCTTGCCCAGGGGGCAAGCTGTTGCTATTCAATCGCCATTCCGCTTCGGACTGGTTTCATGATCAGTCCGATGCTTGGCACGGAGCGTAGCGCAGCCTGGTAGCGCATCTGGTTTGGGACCAGAGGGTCGGAGGTTCGAATCCTCTCGCTCCGACCATTATATGGGGTTCGGCAGAACTGTCAGAAAGGGCACCATGACAAAGGCGAGAATTTTCAAACCCTCGAAAAATGCCATGCAGTCCGGTCAGGCAACCAGTCATGACTGGCATTTGACTTTTGAACCTGCATCTGCCCGAAAGATCGACCCGCTTATGGGCCACATGTCATCCGCGGATACACGTCAGCAGATCAATTTGTCGTTTCCCTCCAAAGAAGCCGCAATAGCGTATGCTGAACGTGAGAATATCGATTATCTGGTCCTGAAGCCCAAAGAGCGCAAAAGAATAGTCAAAGCCTATTCCGACAATTTTGCCACCGCGCGCGTTGAGGGAAACTGGACACACTAATGTCAGCAGCGCTTCCGTGCTGCGGATACACCGTGCAGGGGATATAGGCCCCTTAGCAAAAAGATGGCCCCTTAGCTCAGTTGGATAGAGCAGCTGACTTCTAATCAGCAGGTCGCAGGTTCGAATCCTGCAGGGGTCACCACTTCTTTTCCAAGTTCATTCTGCCGCGACGCTGCATTCATGCAATTGAGGGCGTGCGCCATGATGTTTCAGCCCTTGATCCACTGATCAGTTGCAAGCGCCAGGATGAGTAGCTCAACCTGTGGCAAAAGCTGAGGCTCACGCTCCTGTCTGTCAGTCATGATCTGGATGAAGCCTTCAAGCGGTGATCATCTGGTCGCTACACAAGGCCCTTTTTTAGAGCCTTCACAATGATGAAATCATCGGAGAACTTTCGACACGGAAGGCATTACAAATACTTTCAGGTCATTTGTCTGGAGATAGCACCGAAAGCGCCGTTTGATCTGCGATTGTATTCCGCCGGTTTCTATCGCTATGATGAAGTACCATGAATTCACTAGAGGTTTGATACAATGAAGAGCCGCAGCTTTGCCGTTATTGGCCTTGGCACATTTGGTAGTACGGTCGCCAGCGAGTTGGCCAATTTTGGTAATCATGTGCTGGGCATAGATGTAAACGAACAAAATGTGGCCCGTCTGGCCGATACGCTGAGTGAAGCCATCATTGCAGACGGCAAGGATGAGGCTGCTCTCAAAGAAGCCGGATTGGCGGACTATGATGTTGCGATCATTGCCATCGGCGAAGATCTGGAAGCCAACATCCTGTGCACCATGAATATCAAGCTGCTTGGCGTGGAAACCATATGGGTGAAGGCTCTCAACAAGACCCATCACAGAATTCTCTCGCGCCTGGGGGCAGGCCGCGTCATTCTGCCAGAACAGGAAGTCGGTCAGCATATCGCGCAAATGCTCCACAATCCGCAGGTGCGTGATTATGTCAGCCTTGGCAACGGTTTCCATGTGGTCGACTTCAAGGTTCCCGAAGTTCTGGATGGCAAATCCATATCAGATCCGGAATGGTTTACCCACGGAGAATTGCGCGTGCTCGGGTTTATGCGGGAAAGCCAATATTTTTCCGGCGAGAACCTACAGGCAACCCTCAAAGAAGGCGATAAACTGCTGCTGCTGGGCAAACGCGCCGATTTGAGACAGTTTGGAGACACTCTGCGTGGCCGGAGTTGACAATCATGGTCGTATCGCACAGTAAACGCAAAGCGACACAATTGCCGCCACCCTTGGTGCTTGTCCTGCTTTATGCCTCCCTCATAGTGGCTGGAACCATCGGCCTCAAGCTGCCCTTCGCGACCGTGGCACCCATTGGCTGGTCTGACGCCATATTTACCGCCACGTCAGCGGTTACGGTCACAGGCCTGGCTGTGCTCGATACGGGCAGGGACTTCACGCTCTACGGCCAGATCATTATCTGCGCCATGATCCAGCTCGGTGGTTTGGGCTTGATGACATTTGCGGTCCTCATCCTTTCCATGCTCGGCCTTCCCATTGGTTTTTCCAATCGTAACTATTTGCGAGAAGACCTCAATCAGACGTCAGCAACTGATCTCATGGCCCTGACAAAGGTCATCATACGTATTGTGCTTCTGTGTGAACTGATCGGCGCACTTGTTCTCTCCGTCGTCTTCATTCCAGATCTGGGCATGGCGCAAGGTGCGTGGAGTGCGGTGTTCCACTCGGTTTCCGCCTTCAACAATGCCGGTTTCTCACTCTATTCGGATAGCCTCAGCCAATGGGCGGGGAATCCGCTGCTGAACCTGACAATCATCCTGCTCTTTGTGATTGGTGGACTGGGCTTTACGGTTATTGCAGATGTCTGGCAACTGCGCTCATGGCGAAAATACTCGCTACATAGCAAGTTGATGCTCTTTGGCACTGCTATTCTGCTCGTATCCTCAACTCTGGCATTCACCTTGATGGAGTGGAACAATCCCGAGACACTGGGTGGAATGAATTGGGGAACCAAGCTTGTTGTCAGTCTGTTTCAGGCGGCAACCCCTAGAACTGCGGGCTTTAACACCGTAGACATGGCCTCCCTTAATGACAGCACCACTCTGATGTTCATGATCCTGATGGTGATAGGCTCCGGCAGTACGTCCACCGGGGGAGGGATCAAGGTTACGACTTTCATCGTGCTCTTGTTGGCTACCATCGCCTTCTTCAAGCGCCAAACAGCCATCGATATTTTCGGACGCAGGCTTGGCGCCGATCAAATCATGAAGGTTCTGGCGCTGGCGATGGTATCACTCGCCCTTATAATATCGGGCATGTTTGTGATGCTAATGTTTCATGAAGGAGATTTTCTGGATATCGCCTTTGAAACCGTGTCCGCATTCGGAACAGTCGGCCTGTCCAGAGGCGTCACCGGTGATCTAGACCTGATCGGCCGCACCATCATCATGTTCATTATGTTTGTTGGGCGTGTTGGTCCTCTGACGATCGGATTCGTGCTAGCGACCCAAAAATCAAAACGGATTTCCTACCCATCCGGCACTGTCTATCTAGGATAGACAGCACAAACCACTGCGCGCAATCCCATTGCCGTTGCGATTCTCGGCAGCAGCAATCACGTTACTAAAGAAAAACCTGATTGCTGTTCACGGGGCGTTCAAGGAAGGTAAACATGGGCCTCGTCTTGCCGAATTTTGGCGTATCGAGATCTAGCTTTTTATGCATGATGCTATCGATATCGGCAGCTGTGAAGGGTTTTTTCAAAAAACCCGTAATGCCAACAAAAGCGGCGGAGCGCTCCAGATGGTCCGTGTCGCTCGTCGACATCATATAGATGCCAATGCGCTCTGATACACTGCGTATCATGCCAGCAAGTTCTAGCCCGTCTACATCAGGCATGTGAAAATCGGTTAAAATAATACTTGGGCGCTCGGCGACAATTGCCTGCAATGCAGCACGCGCACTGTCAGCTTCAATAACCTCAAAACCAAACCGGCTTTTCCCGAGGATCTTCTTGGTCAGTTTTCGCATTGTTGCAGAATCATCAACAACAAGAATCCGGTAAGTCTGGGTCATGACGATATAGGTCATGAACACGTCGGCAGCATCCTGCGCCTTAAACGGTTTTTGCATAAAGTGATAAGCACCGAATTCCTTTAAGACCGCTTCGGATTTTTCATCCATTCTGCCAGAAATGGCGACAGTCAAGCACTCTTTGGAAAGTGTATTCGGCAATTCGGAAACCAGCTGTGGGCCGGTAAGGCCGGGCATATGAATGTCGATAAAGGCGACATCAATCTTTCTCGATTTCAGAACCTTTAGTGCTTCAGACCCATCGGCTACATATGTTACATCCAAATAGTGGTCGTTTTTGTGAACCCGAATGCCGCGTCGGATGACATCGCGCGTAACCGCACTATCATCGGCAACAAGTACCCGAAGCATCTTATGGAGAGCACGTGGCTCTTGACGAACCTTTTTGGGAGAAATCATATCATTTCGCTCTAGCGCAAAAAAAATGTATCAGAAATTATATGCCAAGGCGCTGGCTCGGTGTTTTTGACATAAAAAACAAAAATTACTATTTCATGACCACAATGCATTTGGACCCTACTAAAGACCATAGCACAACTTGTGAAAATTTTTGGATCGCCAGATAGATATTGTGCAACATCATGATTAGTGTATTGATTTTTAGTGATATTTCGTTTTGAGAATGCCGAAAAATTTTCAGCAAAACGACTTCTGAGTGCCGGATTTTTTTATACCACTATGTATATATACCGCAATTATATCGAGGAAACAACATACCAAGCTTTTTCATCCCGAATGGGCAAGAGCTCTGTCCAACCCACTCGAAATCCGCTAAACAACAAACACCAGTCCCATTTATTCGCTGGAGCTGAATAGCATTCTAGGAGACATCCATGTCAGATTTTGGCCCATTTTCTGTCGATCCGAACAGTCCTCCCGGCTATCAGACCACGGGTCCGCAAAAGCCTGAAGTGGACTGGATTACATCCCTAAGCGATTCCATTGAGCATCATCTGTCATCGCTTTGCTCTTCGCGCACCAAGGCCTTCATAGCACTGATGCTGTTTGCGCTCGTTTGTTTTCTCCCCGGCTTCAATTCCATTCCGCCAGTTGATCGTGATGAAGCGCGCTTTGCGCAGGCCTCAAAACAGATGATGGAAACCGGTGACTATGTCGACATCCGATTTCAGGATGAAACACGCTACAAAAAACCGGTCGGCATCTATTGGCTGCAAGTGGCCAGCGTCAAGGCGACAGGACAGGACTGGGACGCCCCGATTTGGGCCTACCGCATTCCGTCGCTTGCCGGAGCCTTGCTCAGCGTTGGCTTGACCTTCCTTGTCGGCATGCGCATGGGATCTGTGCGCAGCGGCTTTCTCGCCGGCCTTGGTATGGCCGCAGCCATATTGCTGGGAGTCGAAGCGCGGCTGGCCAAAACAGACGCCATGTTGCTCGCTACAATTCTGGCCGTGCAATGGCTCCTTTGGGAGATGTATGACCTACGGAGTGGCTTGAGCAAAGGGAAGGGCGCCTTGCTCTGGATCGCTCTTGCCTTCGGTGTTTTGATCAAAGGGCCGATCATCCTGATGGTCAGCATTATGACCATAATCATTCTGTCCATTCGAGAGCGGTCTGTTGGCTGGTTGAAGGGCTCAGGCTGGAAATATGGCCTCCCGCTGTTCCTTGTCATAACCATTCCGTGGTTTCTGGCAATCGGCATCAAAACCGATTGGGCCTTCTACATGGATTCCATCGGCAAGGACATGATGGCCAAGGTCGCCTCCGGCAAAGAATCCCATGGCGCACCTCCGGGCACCTATCTTGCGGCCAGCATCGGCACTTTCTGGCCTATCTCCGTCTTTTTCATTTTGTCCGTCGTCTGGATCTGGAAACAACGGGCGCAGCGGACGGTATTCTTTGCTTTGGCTTGGCTCTTGCCCACTTGGATCATTTTCGAACTCGTTCCGACAAAGCTGCCACACTATGTGTTGCCCGCGATGCCTGCGCTTGCCATTCTTATGGCAGAAGCGCTTGAGGCCCGCGCCACCAGTTGGGCGAGCCTGTGGGGACGTATCGTGTCCCTACTCATTCCCATTGTCGCGGTCATTCTGGGGCTGGGTGCTCCCATCGGTCTGATTTTCATTGAAGGGATTATCAACCCTGCCGCCTTCGGTCTTGGTCTGGTGGCGGCCGGTCTTGGATTGCTCAGCTATGCCGTGTTGACGCGCGGCCGCGTAATGGCTGCCTTCACACTTGCGTGCCTTACAGCGCCTGTTCTGTATCTCTCGCTGCATGGAACCATTTTCCCTCAATTGCGTTCTGTCTGGATATCAAACCAGCTGCAGGAAAGCGTCAATATGGTCAAGCCTTGCGAGAGCGTTGAAGTGGCCAGTGCGGGCTATAGCGAGCCGAGCCTTGTCTTCCTCATCGGAACAGACACATTGCTGACCAATGGCAAAGGTGCTGCCGACTTCGTAAAGGAAGCGGGATGTCGCCTTGCAATCGTTGAACAGCAGCAACAGCCTGCATTTCTCGATGCGTTGGGGGATAGACGAGGGGACTTTGAACAAGCTGCAACCGTTGAGGGCTATAAGCTCAATGGTGGCAAATGGCAGAGTTTCGGGCTCTATCGCTACAAGATGTAAGAAAAGCAAGGATTGAGACGAAAGGCATATGTCCCTGTTTACCCGTGTAAAAACCGCGCTCGTCCAGTTGAAAAGCCAGTATTCTGCCTTTTCGACTCTAAGAGCCGTTCGCGCTTTCCATGCCAGATCGAAACGGTATGACCCGACCATCAAGGAGCCCGATTGGGTGTTGGTTCTGGTGGTGACATTGAGCTTCATCGCTCTGGGCATGCTCTTTGTCGATGAGGCAGCTGGCTATTGGAAAGCAACACTCTCAAAAGAAACCTACGATCTTTTCCAAAGCGTGACACGCTGGGGCAAATCTGAGAATTATCTCGTGCCATCGGGCCTCGCGGTTCTCATTACAGCATTGCTTCCATGGCAACGCCTGAGCCTTGGTGCAAAGGCTGCCCTTTGCCAGATACAATTGGCGGGGCTTTTCATCTTTATCGCTGTTGCCGGGGCTGGACTGTCGAACAATATCCTGAAAATACTCTTTGGCCGCGGCAGACCCCGCTATTTCGAGGAGTTTGGCGCGCACTATTTCAATTCACCCGGATTTGCGTCCTCCTTTCAGAGCTTTCCTTCTGGACATTCAACGACGGCAGGCGCCATGGCCATTGCTCTTACGCTGCTGTTTCCACGCCTTAAATGGCTTTGGATCGCCGCCGGGCTCTGGATCGCCTTTTCCCGCGTTGTCGTTGGCGCGCATTATCCGTCAGATATTGTTGCAGGATTTGTCTATGGAGCGGTTTTTACATGGCTCCTTGCCAAATACAGCACAAAACGCAGGCTGCTGTTTCGTGCGCAAGAGGGATTAATCAGATTGCCAAAAACCGGCGGATTTTCCTTTGCCAAACTCATGAAAGCTCTTCACATGCTAGTGCAAAAAGCCTAAAGAGTGAGCAACTCGGCATAAAGTGCCGAAATGATCACCTCGCAAGGCTGAGCATCTTAAAGCTGTCGCATTCTCTGGGCTACTGATATGGCCGGATTGCATTCAGACGACGATGCAAGACTTATCGAAACCATACTCAGCGTCGGGAATGCGCCATGCTATCCACCTTGCCACCGCTCAATCACACCCTAGAAGTCAGTGTGGTTATTCCATGCAAGAATGAAAGAGAGAATCTGGCTTTTCTCATCGACGAAGTGCATGCAGCCCTTAAAGAGCGCGCATTCGAGCTGATTATCGTGGATGATGGCTCGACAGACGATACCGGCCCTTTTCTGAAAGAAGCGGCAGCGACCCGACCATGGCTGCGTCACGTGCGTCACGAAGCCTCCTGCGGGCAGTCTAACGCCGTTCGTACGGGGCTTCTGCTCGCCAAGGGGGAATTCATCGCGACCCTTGACGGTGATGGCCAGAATGATCCGGCCTTCTTCCCCCAAATGATTGACGCCCTCAAAGCAGGCGGTCCCGATCACGCTCTGGCTGCAGGGCAGCGTATGAAACGTACGGATGGCTTTGTCAAAAAGCATGGCTCACGCCTTGCGAACAAGATCCGCCAGTCCATGCTCAAGGACAACACCCGCGATTCCGGATGCGGTCTCAAGGTTATCCGCCGGCAGGTTTTTCTCAATCTGCCATTCTTTGAAGCATGGCACCGTTTTCTGCCCGCCCTTGTCGTACGCGAGGGATTGAAGGTGGTCCATATCGATGTGATCGACCGCGGACGCAGTCACGGCGTTTCCAAATATGGTATTTTCGATCGCCTTTGGGTTGGCATCATCGACCTGTTTGGTGTTCTCTGGCTGCGCAAGCGCCGTAAGAAGATTCCGGTTATCACCGAAATCGACCTCAGCCCCAACACCTCTTCAGAAGCCTCCGGCAATGATCAGCACTAACCTTCGCGCAAGATTGCTTAGAAAGACCCTTTGATGCACTCAACTTTATGGAATGACATTCAAGTCTGGCTCAATACTGTTTTTGTCGCGCAGTGGGACGTCTGGCTGGTCCTTGGTTTTGTGGCTCAGGCCATGTTTACGATGCGCTTTGTGGTCCAGTGGATTGCCAGTGAGCGCGCCGGCAAGTCCATCATGCCCGTCGCTTTCTGGTTTTTTTCCATCGGCGGCGGCGCTCTGTTGTTCATCTATGCGCTCAAACGGGCCGATCCGGTATTTATTGTGGGGCAGGGGGCTGGCCTGCTGATCTATCTTCGCAATGTTTGGCTGATCTTCAAGGAACACAAAGCCAAGAAGTTGATGGAAAATACGCCCGTCGAATAGCAATGCATCAAGCGGCGGCTGCGTGACCAAACATAAAGATCGCGGTAGCAACAACTGCAAGCATCAAAAAAGCGAAACTGCGCCATTTGTCCTGCGGTCGCTTTCTGGCAGCCTCGAAAGCCACGAAGCACTGGAGAGCATAAAATAAAGCGAATGCACGACTGGCAAGAGAGATGACCTCATTTACATTGGTTGCCAGCAATATACCCATGCCGATCACTGTCACCAGAAGATAGGCATGTCTTGCGTCTACCTTGCCGTGCGTTACCTCTCGAATGAGACCGACATTGCCAATACCATCTGCTAGAGCCGCCGATATCTGGCTCCCCATCGCAGCAATCGTTAGAGCTGCAGGCAAGATCAGTCCAACAGAACCGGCGACGGTAATCACTGCGGCTACGCCTTCTCCTTGTTGCAAATCTTTATAAAGAGGCAACAACAGCAAGAAGAAGACAAGATAAATAATGCCGGAGATAAGTTGCGCGTCTCTCATCGCCTTTGTCCGTGTATCCGCCTTGAAGCGACCTCCGGTAAACCGGGTCGTCTCAAATCCCTGCACAACGACCAAAAGGCCTAGGAGCACAGGAATAGAGGCCGTGGACAGCTTTCCAGCGACTGCGGAAAACGCACTCCCATCAAGTATTATTTGTGAATTCAACACTGCGAGGGAAGCCAGAAACCCTCCAATCACGGCGAGATTGAAAGTTGTCGCAAATCGTTCAAGCCTTGCAACCCTCTCTGCTCCGCCTGACCACCCCAGAATACCGATACCTAAAAGCAGCCCCAAAGCGATAACTGTGCCCCAGTGATTGCTATGGATGCCGAAAGATGTGAGCAGGAAGCTCCCCAGTAGGGACAAATAATATGCGACAGATATGAAATAGGCAAAAGCGAGAATAATATGGCTTAGTTCTTCAACGGACGAGAGGAGCTTATCACGGCCCTTATCCAACTCGCTTTCAACAACGACGATATTATAACGAATTGCCCAGCCGAAGAAAAAAGCCAGCAAGACAAGCACCATCATGGCCGGGGCAGCAAATCCACCAAATGATCGGACAAGCAGAGGCGCTGAAACAAGAAACCCACTTCCAACAATGGATGCCAGAGGTGTTATGGTTGCTTGCCACTCTTTACTACGAGAAAAATTCGAAAATTCCAGAAAAACGACAACGGCTATTGCTACAACAAAAAAGGCTATTTGTGTCATGGACTTTGTCTCGGATAAACGCAGCCTATCGGAAGTCAGGATAACCACAAGACAGACTACCTTTATATAACGCCTAGACAGGGAAATTGTTCCAAAACAAAAGCGGATCACCAGTAAGGCAACCCGCTTATCTTGAACACGACGACAATTGAACTTTAGATCTTGAGAGCTGCAAACCCCTTTTCCAGATCCTCTTTCAAATCAGCAACATCTTCCAGCCCGACATGCAGTCGGATCAATTTTCCTGGCTCGTCCCATGAGGTTGCTGTGCGGTAGCTACGCGGATCAACATAGGTGATGAGGCTCTCGAAACCACCCCAACTGAAGCCGAGCCCGAACAGCTCCAACGCATCAATGAAAGCAAAGGCCTGCTTTTGCGTGCAGTCCTTGAGCACAACGCCCAGAAGCCCGCAAGCGCCCTTGAAGTCCCGTTTCCAAATGGCATGTCCCGGATCGCTTTCGAGCGCCGGATAAAGAACGCGATCCACTTCAGGACGAGCCTCAAGCCACTTGGCAATCTCAAGAGCACTCTCCTGATGCTGCCTCAAACGCACCCCCATTGTCCTTAGGCCACGCAAGGCGAGATAAACGTCATTCGGCCCCACATGATATCCCATGGCCCCATGCACGGCTTCCAGACGTGGCCATACTTTTTCATTGGCAGAGACCGCACCCAGCATGACATCAGAGTGACCGACAATATATTTCGTTCCCGCCTGAATGGTCATGTCAACGCCATGCGCCATGCTGTCGAAATAGAGCGGCGAAGCCCAGGTGTTGTCGAGCAGGACCAGAATATTCCGGGCATGAGCTGCTTTCACGATCGCAGGAATATCCTGCATCTCGAAAGTCTGGGAACCGGGCGCTTCAGTAAATACCGCACTGGTGTTGTCCTTGAAGAGCGTCTCGATGTCTGCGCCGATCAGAGGGTCATAGTAATCAACCTCCACGCCCATGGGGATAAGCACCGTGTCAGCAAAATGCCGTGTCGGCTCGTAGGCGCTATCGGTAATCAAGACATGATCACCACTCTTACAGGCAGCGAGCAAGGCCAGCGAACAGGCTGCCAACCCGGACGGCACCAGAACAGTCCCTGCGGCACCTTCTAGATCCGTTAAAGCATCACGCAATGCATTGGTCGTAGGGGTCCCACGGCGCCCGTAAGAATACTTAGCCTTGCCAGAGTAGAGTTCTTCTGTAGACTTAAAGATCACGGTTGATCCATGAATCACGGGTGGATTTACAAAACCACCATTCTCTTCCGGGTTTCGTCCAGTAGTGACTAATCTTGTGTCAGTGTGATAGTTTTTTGTGCATTTTTCGTTTTTAGCCATTTTTAATTGGCCCTCCTAACACTGTTAGCCCATTTCAAGTTCAGCATTTTTAGCTGTTTAAGACACAATAAAGAACAGATAGTTTCAGTTTTACAACATCCGTGCACAATTTTCGTGCGAAATTTGTCTTATTGTCCGCATGTCTGCATTTTGCCTCTTGACCCAAGTGCAATAATTTTCTGTGATACCCCCTGTCAAACGGTATATTTAACGCTTGGCCAACAAAAACGACAGGGGCAAGGGCTGTTTAGGCGATCCATTGCTATCTGAAACTTATCGAGACAATCCTATTCTTATTTGGGCAACAAACGAAGGCTGCAAAATGAAGAAAGTTCTTATTTCCGTACTTATGGGTTCTGCCATGGCTGTAGGCGCGTCCGCTGCCAGCGCAACAACCCTTGAAGATGTTAAAGCCAAAGGCGCTGTTCAGTGCGGTGTTAGCCAGGGTCTGCCAGGCTTCTCCAACCCGGACGATCAGGGCAACTGGACCGGCATCGACGTTGACGTTTGCCGCGCTGTTGCTGCTGCCGTATTTGGCGATGCTACTGCTGTTAAATACACCCCGCTGTCTGCTAAAGAGCGTTTCACTGCTCTGCAGTCCAGCGAAATTGATCTTCTTTCCCGTAACACCACCTGGACCATGACCCGTGACACATCTCTGGGTCTGAACTTCGCTGGTGTGAACTATTATGATGGTCAGGGCTTCATGGTTCGTGAATCTCTGGGGATCACTTCTGCTCTGGAACTTGATGGCGCTTCTGTTTGCACCAACACCGGCACCACCACCGAGCTGAACGTCACCGACTATTTCCGCTCTCATGACATGCAGCTCGAACTGGTTCAGTTCGAAAAGTCTGACGAAGTTGTTCAGGCTTATGACAGCGGTCGTTGCGACGTTTACACCACTGACGCTTCCGGTCTCTATGCACAGCGTCTGAAACTCACCAACCCTGACGAACATATTGTTCTGCCAGAAATCATTTCCAAAGAGCCTCTCGGCCCAGTTGTCCGTCAGGGCGACGACGAATGGTTCAACATTGTGAAATGGTCTCTGTTCGCCATGATCAACGCTGAAGAACTCGGTGTTTCTTCTGCAAATGTTGATGAAATGAAAGAAAGCAAAAACCCTGCAATCCGTCGTCTTGTCGGCGTTGAAGGTGCTTTCGGCGAGAATATCGGCCTGTCCAACGACTGGGCTTACAACATTATCAAGCAGGTTGGTAACTACGCTGAAATCTTCGATAACAACGTAGGTCCGGATACTCCGCTGAAAATTTCCCGCGGCGTAAACGCCCTGTGGTCAAACGGTGGCTTCCAGTACGCACCGCCTATCCGCTAATTGGCAATCAAGATCCCCGGCAGGACAAATCCGTCCGCCGGGGTTTTTTATAAGCGTCATCTAAAGAATAACAAAATCTAAACACGCATACTGTTTGGATGTCGCACTCGATAGATCGGCCTTTTAGATAGGTCGGTGTCACACGAGGATAATATGGCTGCTAAACCTCAACAGACCGCCGAGCGAAACTCCGCCAAAGGATCGATATTCAACGATCCGAAGGTGAGGGGCGTTATTTATCAGCTCTTGCTGGTCGCCGGGCTCGTATATTTTTTCTGGAGCATCGTTCAAAATGCCTCCCATAACCTGGAAAAACAAAATATTGCTTCCGGGTTCGGTTTTCTGGGAAACACCGCTGGCTTTTTGCCGAACCAGACCCTAATTGACCTTTCCGCAACATCTACCTATGGGCAAGCACTGCTCGCAGGTCTCTTGAATACGCTTTTGATCGCTGTAATCGGCATTTTCCTTGCCACGATCGTCGGCTTCGTCATGGGGGTGGCAAGGCTTTCCAACAACTGGGTCATTTCAAAACTCGCTACGATGTATATTGAAATCGTACGCAACATTCCATTGTTGCTACAGCTTTTCTTCTGGTACTTCGCAGTTTTGCGCTCGCTGCCGCACCCCAAGCAGTCGACATCGATATTTGATACATTCTTCCTCAACAACCGTGGGTTCTTCATGCCACGCCCCGTTTTTGAAGATGGATCAGGCAATATTTTAATCGCGCTTGTTGTCGCAATTGTCGCCAGCATCGGCCTGAGCATTTGGGCAAAACGCCGCCAGATGGCAACCGGTCAACGGTTCCCCGCCTTTCTGACCAGTCTGGGGCTGATTATCATTCTGCCACTTCTGGCCTATCTGGTCTCCGGCATGCCCATCAGCTATGATTATGCCCAGCTCAAGGGGTTCAACTTCAAGGGTGGCATGAAGGTCATTCCCGAGTTTGTTGGCTTGCTGCTGGCTTTGACAATCTATACCGGTGCCTTCATTGCCGAGATTGTTCGCGCGGGTATCCTTGCTGTGAACCATGGCCAAACCGAAGCGGCTCACGCCTTGGGTTTGCGCAACGGACCGACCTTGCGCCTGGTCATCATTCCTCAGGCCATGCGGGTCATCATTCCGCCACTCACCAGCCAATATCTAAACTTGACGAAGAACTCCTCTCTGGCCGTTGCCATCGCTTATCCCGATATCGTTTCGGTAGGCGGCACGGTGCTCAACCAGACAGGGCAGGCGATCGAAGTTATTGCCGTCTGGATGATCGTCTATCTCAGTATCTCGCTGTTAACATCGATCCTGATGAACTGGTACAACCGGTCCATTGCGTTGGTAGAGAGATAGGAGAACCTCATGTCACAAAAACCTTTCTCCTTTGTCCGTAAGGAAATGCTCGATGAGCGATCAGCCCCGATTTCATCGCAAGGGCCGCTCTACTGGATGCATCAGAATCTCCTATCCTCGATTCCCAACGCCTTATTGACGCTGTTCGGTATCTTCGTGATTTATCAGATCCTGAGCGCAATCATTCCCTTCGCCCTCATCAATGCAGTTTGGGAAGGCTCCGATCGCGAAGCCTGCATCGCCAATGGCGCTGCTCATGGTGCCTGCTGGGCCTATGTAAAGGCCTATTTTCCGCAGTTCGTCTATGGACGCTATCCTGACGACCAAATCTGGCGCGTCAATATTGTCTTCATCGTCGGTGCATTAGGTCTCATTCCAGCACTTATCCCGTCTATTCCCTTCAAGCGGGCCAATGTTCTGTTCATGCTGCTGGTATTCCCGGTCATGACATTCATCCTGCTGACGGGTGGCAATCTGTCCTTTGAAGATCACATTCTGGGCTTCATAATCGGCTTTGCGATTATTCTGGGATTGGGTGCATTGATCACCTATGCCACGCAAGGCAAGATGAAACCGGTGCTTCTAACCCTTTCAGCCATTGGCGTCGGCATTGCCATTATCTATGCAATCATGTCCATCGATTTTGGACTGGAACCTGTAGAAACGGCAAACTGGGGTGGCTTTCTTGTTACCCTCGTTATCGCGATCACCGGCATTGTGGCGTCCCTGCCTTTGGGGATCGTGCTGGCTCTTGGACGTCGATCCAAAATGCCAGTTATACGCTTGGTCTCGATTATCTTTATCGAGTTTTGGCGCGGCGTGCCGCTCATTACCGTGCTCTTCATGTCTTCGGTCGTGCTTCCGTTGTTCCTGCCCGAAGGCGTCAATTTCGACAAGTTGTTGCGCGCGTTGATCGGTGTTGCCCTTTTCTCTGCGGCCTATATGGCGGAGGTTGTTCGAGGCGGCTTGCAAGCCATCCCCAAAGGACAGTATGAAGGGGCCGACGCACTCGGTCTGACATTCTGGCAGTCTACCGGTTTGATTATCATGCCGCAGGCTCTCAAACTCGTCATTCCAGGCATCGTCAACACATTCATCGGGCTATTCAAGGATACAACACTGGTTTTGATCATTGGTCTGTTCGATCTTTTGGGGCAGGTACAATCCTCCTTCACAGATCCTACCTGGTCGACCCCTGTTACATCACATACGGGCTATCTCTTTGCAGCTATGACATTTTGGATCTTCTGCTTTGGTATGTCCCGTTATTCAATTTTCATGGAAAACCGGCTGCACACCGGTCATAAACGATAAGCAGTCAGGAGTAATAAAATGAGTGACAACGCAGTCGAAGCGTCTCCGGCCGAAGTCAAACAAATGCAAATCTCCGAGACCGATGTTGCCATCGAAATCGATGGTATGAACAAATGGTACGGTGACTTCCATGTACTAAGAGACATCAACCTAAAAGTCATGCGTGGCGAACGCATTGTTATCGCCGGCCCGTCCGGGTCTGGTAAATCCACGATGATCCGCTGCATCAACCGCCTTGAAGAACATCAGGAAGGAAAAATCCTGGTGGATGGCATTGAGCTAACCAACGACTTGAAAAAGATCGATGAAATCCGTCGGGAAGTGGGCATGGTATTCCAGCACTTCAACCTTTTCCCGCATCTGACGATCTTGGAAAACCTTACTCTGGCTCCAATCTGGGTGCGCAACATGCCCAAAAAAGAAGCCGAAGAGATCGCCATGCACTATCTGGAACGCGTCAAGATTCCGGAACAGGCCCTGAAATATCCCGGACAACTTTCCGGTGGTCAGCAGCAGCGTGTGGCAATCGCCCGTTCGCTTTGCATGAACCCGCGCATCATGCTGTTCGATGAGCCGACATCCGCCCTTGACCCTGAGATGATCAAGGAAGTGCTCGATGTTATGGTTTCTCTGGCTGAAGAAGGCATGACCATGCTCTGTGTAACCCACGAAATGGGTTTTGCACGGCAGGTCGCCAACCGTGTGATTTTCATGGATGCAGGCCAGATCGTGGAACAGAACGAGCCTGAGGAATTCTTCACCAATCCTCAGCATGAACGCACCAAGCTGTTCCTTAGCCAGATCCTTCACTAGGGCTGAAATTCCAGCTGATTTTGGCAGAAACAACAAAGCCCGGGCAAATGCCCGGGCTCTTTTTTTCAAAATACAAAAGGTCAGATGAGCCAGTCGGGCTCTGTCGCAAAGAGCACGACCTTAGAAATGATAGGAGAGGCCAACTTTGGCCACTGCACCATCAATATCTGTCTTCGTGCTGGCTCCACCGATATTGTAGGTCTTGTCGTCAGACCAGCGATAGCCGGCTTCTGCACGCATGGAAACATTTTCAGCAACCATTGCTTCAACACCACCAGTCAGACCGACAAATATGTGAACATTGTCGTCATTTGCATCAGTTGCAAGGTTGGTGAGTTCTGCATCCTGGAAACCAACGCCAACGGCTGCATAAGGCATAAAGAAGCCCATGTCATAGCCCGCACGGGCGCGCAATTCGGCGTCCCAGTTGCTTTCAAAGCGAGTGGTTGCGCTTTTATCGTCGATGGAATTGTAGTTGGCGAGCAGTTCAGGGCCGAACACGACGTGATCATGAACCATGTTGTAGCCAGCATAGCCGCCCAACGTTACACCATCGCCATCCACAGAAGAGGAGCCGCCATTGGAGTCAGTATCACTCCAGATGCCGCCAAGCGCAACACCGGCATAGGCACCTTCCCAAGGATTGCCCGTCATGACTTCTGATGGAGCCGGGGGCGCAATATAGGGATCAGATTGAGGCAAATCCGCAGCCATGCTAGCTCCGGTCGCAGCCATCAAAACAACCGCACTTGAAATAATTACTCTTTTCATTTTAATCACCGCTAGTTTGTTGTCTTGTCGTGTGACTTCCATAACACCACAACGTTTAGCAGCCGGACTTGTTCCTAAAGTGGTCGAAATAAGCCATAAATGTGACCATGGTCCATCGTGACAACTTTGCAACAGATGTCATGCTGCAATCAAAAAATGAAAGCAACATTATGCCTTTACTCGGTGGACAATCACTCAGAAAGCTAATCTTTTTCGATTACGCTATCGTCTTTTGATGCCCATTCAGTCCAAGAACCGTCATAAAGTGAAAGATTTTTCTGCCCCATTGTGTCGAGCGCCAGAAAAAGGATCGCAGCCGTCGCCCCTGAACCACATGACGTGATGATGGGTTTTGACAGATCAACGCCAGCTTCAATAAAACTCTCTTTCAGAGACGTGACATCCTTCAATTGCCCATTATCATCGACAAGGCCATTGAAAGGCACATTCTTCGAGCCGGGCATGCGGCCGGAGGAAAGGTGAGGGCGGGGCTCTGGAGCAATCCCGCGCCAACGTTCTTCTGAGCGCGCGTCAACAATTTCCACGCCATCATCCTTGATCGCCTTTAGCATGTCATCGAAATCGCGCACGGCATCATGATCCAATTGCGCATTGAAACGCCCTGGCGCACGGGTTCGAATCTCATCCGTAACGGTTCTTTCCTCAGCCTTCCACTTTGGCAAGCCACCGTCAAGAATATAGACGTCTTTGACGCCCATAACGCGAAAGGTCCACCAAAGACGCGGTGCGGAACTGAGCCCCAAACCGTCATAAACCACCAGGGTTTGACCATCGCTGATTCCCATTTTGGAAAGTTCGGCACTGAACAGCTCGGCACTGGGCAGCATATGTGGCAAATCCGTAGACAAGTCTGCAATCTCGTCGATATCAAAAAACAGCGCACCCGGAATATGTGCAAGCTTGAATTCAGCCTTGGGATCGCGTTCTAGCTGAGGCAGATACCAGGAGCCATCCAGTATAACAACATCAGGGCTATCCAAATGCGCTTCCAGCCATTCTGTATCCACCAACCACTTTGTCCGCTCAGCCATGATCAATCTCCAAACCTTTTTCTCAGACGTCTTGTTGCCGCCTGAAAGCGGAGACAAGTCATTCCAATTCATATCATTTTTTGAGCAGCAGACACCATCTTTGAGACCAACAAATCACGACTAAAACTGAGAAGCCCGCTCACTCACTTGCAACAACAAAAAAGGCCGGCACAAGCCGACCTCACTTTCCAGTAGCTTTGATCATTAAGCTGTAATGATCAATCCTTTTTGGAAAGCTGTTCAAATGCTTCCATAGCATGGGCTGAATACATCAGAGCAGGGCCGCCGCCCATGTAAATGGCGCAACCGAGTGTTTCTTCAAGCTCTTCTTTGGTTACGCCAAGGCGAACCAAAGCCGCTGTATGGAAAGCCATGCAAGGCTCACAGCGCAAGGCAACTGCGATTGCCAATGTGATCAGCTCTTTTGTTTTTTCGTCAAGCGCGCCATTTTTGGTCGCTCCACCAGCCATGGCATAAAAGCCAGCGATGGTGTCAGGCTGGTCCTTTTTCAGAACTGCCACTTGCGAAGAAACGTCTTTCATCATTTGTTTGTAATCGGAAGCCATTGCGAACCTCATTTTTGCAATTGTGAACCATGATGGTCGACTAATGTATTACGCGCTCCTGATTGTTATTTCAATAGTTTCAAACATAATCAGGTACAAAAAATGAGTATTTTCTCTGCTTGTTTAAAACTCAGATTTGCGATTCCCCGAATGCGCATAATCGACGCCTGCCCATCTCAGGCATCTGCACAACACTATAACGCTGTTTGCCCTCTGATTGGACAGGGCGAGCTTAGTTGCGAACTAACAATATCGCGATAAAGAGGCGCAAGCCAGTCTCAATAAGTGAGACAGCGAAATATGGCTGCGGCCCCATTTTTGTAATCAGTCAGCAAATTTGATTCGGATTCTGCGATTCTGTTTGCCCTTATTTTCAATCTTGGACACAACAACCGCACCAATCTCGGACGTTTTCTTGACATGCGACCCACCACAGGGCTGCAAATCCACATCACCAATAGCGACCAACCTCACTTTGCCAGACCCGCGCGGCGGCTGAACAGACATGGTCTTTACGAGATTAGGCTGAGCATCAAGCTCTTCATCCGTGATCCATCTGGTCGAGACTGCGTGATCCTGGTTGATAAGTTCCATCAGTGTTTCGGTAAGCGATTCTTTTGTAAAATCGGGGTCGGGCAGCTTGAAATCGAGGCGCGCTTCCTTTTCTCCTACCTGACCACCAGTCACAGGGTAGGGAACCGCGACAGACAGTAGATGCAGGGCCGTGTGGAAGCGCATATATTTATAGCGCAGATCCCAGTTGATTTCGCAACTCACAGCGTCACCCACAGACAGTGAATGGCTCTGGCCTTCGGCAGGAACATGAAGAATATAAGAGCTTTCCTTGTCTTTAAGCGTCGTTGCAATATCGATCTTCGTGCCGTCGGTAGCGGTAAGAGTACCCGCATCGCCCGGCTGCCCGCCACCCATGGGGTAGAATACGGTTTGATCCAGAACGATGGTTCCATCTTCCCTGATATCAACAACCTTGGCGTCACAACTGCTCAGATAAGAGTCATCACGAAACAGATCTTTAGTCACGGAAATTGCCTCAAAAATTATCTATGAAATAGTCTATAGGTCTGTAGGTGCCACACTGTTGCACGCCAATACGAGTCGGGCAAGGGTAAGCAAAAAGGCATCATGTCACCCCTAAGGTGAAACAAAAAAGCGCTCTCTGTCTTGGAGGACTGAAGAGAGCGCTTCGCTGGCTCACAAGGGAGGATGTGAACCAGAATGGTTGCCTATTGCTTAGTAGGCCTGACGATAGATCGCCTCGACATCAGCAACAGACAGATCA
Organism: uncultured Cohaesibacter sp.; assembly: GCF_963682185.1. NCBI lineage: Bacteria > Pseudomonadati > Pseudomonadota > Alphaproteobacteria > Hyphomicrobiales > Cohaesibacteraceae > Cohaesibacter > uncultured Cohaesibacter sp. Next base: position 24,477 of record NZ_OY821667.1, read on the forward strand.
ACAGGGTTCCAGTCGAGCAGACGGCGAATATCGTGTGCTTCTTTCGCCATGGAAGCGAGATCTTCCTCAGGCACGCCATGTGCACGCAGACGCATATCGAGACCAAGCGCTTCGCAGAATGAACGAGCCCCCGCCAGTACTTCCTCTGTCGTGGTGCCAGTAAAGCCCAAAGCCTCGCAAACCTTCGCAGTTTTCTCCGGTACAGCTGGAGTGTTGGCAGCAAGCGTGTGAGGGAAGATCAGCGCATTTGCGATGCCATGTGCCAGCTTGTAGCGAGTTCCCAATGGGTAGGAAATGGCATGCCCCGAAGTTGTGTTGACCGGGCCAAGACAAACCCCACCATAAAAGGCTGCCAGAGCCAGACCAGTACGTGCTTCAGCGTCGGAACCATCCTCGACCGCACGTTTGAGATATTTACCAACAAGTTCAATACCCTGCAGAGCATAGCTATCGATGATGGGATGGGAGCGTTTGGACGTGAAAGCCTCAACGCAATGGGCCATGGCGTCAACACCGGTTGCCGCAGTCACCATGGCAGGAACCGTCATGGTCATGGTCGGATCTACAATGGCCAGATCAGCCAGCATATGAACACTTTCCGTTGCAACTTTGCTCATAGTTTCCGGATTGGTCACCAAAGCGCGCGTACCAACTTCAGAGCCTGTCCCGGCAGTAGTCGGAATCTGAACAAGGCCAACCTTGCGGGGAAGGGCACGGTGAGGCCCTGAAATCTCGTCGAACTTGACATCCTGCCAAACCAGAACAGCTACAAGCTTGGCAAGATCCATGGCGGATCCACCACCAAATCCGATAACGACATCGCAACCGGCGGCGGCCTCAACGGCCTTTTCCATATTGGCAATATCAGGCTCCGGCACAACATCACCAAAACAGGTAACATTTTCCAGCCCAAGAAGATCAAGACGCGCAACATTAACAGCATCAGCGACAACAAAAGGAGCCTTATATCCCTTCTGCTTGATCCAGTCAGCAAGGGTAACAATGGTCCCTTCGCCAAACCTGATGACAGATGGAAACTGCATTTCTAGTGGAGATGTAAGGGTTAGCATCAGTTGAATTCCTCCCAACGAAGATCTTCCGGATATCGGTACGAACGAGCGAATAGGGCCCGTCAATTTATAAAACTCGGCGCCTAAACTGCTCTCAAAATCAATATTTGTCAATCTTGTATTTACATGTAAATTCCCGAAATTCAATCGCCGACACACCTGTTGTATATCAGAAATGCAACCAAATTCAGTAATTTTATCGTTTAATTACAGTTGATTAAATGAATTTTTCTATTGCAGGTCAATGTTGATAAATTCACACACCTTGCAAAAATCACCTATACTATTCGCTAGGGCGAAGAAATTAAGTTGACAAATTGGCAGATTGTAATCATGGTACCAATCAAGGTCCGAGGAGACCTGTGGGGCCAACCAGCCTCGCCCCCTAATTGGAGGACTAAATGTCGACAGTATCGGAACCCAAAAGCGATATGTGGATTGGCAGTGGTTTGCTGATCTTCTGCGCTATCTCAGCCTGGCTAACGCTTGACATCAAAAGCGGCATGAGCAGTTCAGTTGCCGGCCCATCCATGGTCCCATGGCTCATGATTGGCGGTACCGCGCTCTTATCTCTTCTTTTGATTTTTCGCGCCAAAGCTCAGTCAAAAGGTGAAGAAGCCAAGACCATTTCCATGCCTGATGCGCACACTTTGCTCATCATGCTGGCTTTCGTGCTCCTTCTGGTCGCCTATGCAATCGCATTTTATCCAATCGGCTACATACCAGCCACACTCGTGACCTTCTTCGTTGGTCTCTGGTTGCTTGGTGAAAGACGCTGGCTCGTCTTTGCCCTGTTCCCGGTGATCATGACCCTCGCAGTCTATTATGGCTTTACAGAACTTCTGTCGGTCTGGCTGCCATAAACCCCAAAGCCAAACCGTTCATTCTCGGGAGGATAAAGAATGAAAAAATCTCTACTCACCCTTTCCGTCGCAGTTGCCGCAGTCATGGCCGCTGGTACAGTCTCCGCAGCAGATTTCCCGGCACGTCCTATTCAGGTCATTGTCCCTTACTCCGCAGGTGGCTCTACCGACCTTTCTCTGCGTGTCTTCGCTGACGTGTTCGAAAAGAACTTCGAAGACAAACAGATGGTTATCCGTAACCAGCCAGGTGGCGGCGGTGCTATCGGCACATCTGCCGCCGTTCATGGTCGTCCTGATGGTTACACCCTCGGCGCTGCTGCTCAGGGTCCGATCGCCATCAAACCGCACATCGGCGGCGCTGATTATGAAGTAGACGACTTTAACTTTGTTGGTCTGTTTGCTCGCTCCCTGCAGGTAATGGTTGCTTGTAAAGACGCACCATTCACCGATTTTGACAGCTTCGTTGACTATGCCAAATCCAAGAAGCCACAAGTCGGCAACTCCGGTGCTGGCGGCGCCAACCAGGTCTCCGCAGAAGCATTCGCTGAAGCAGCCGGCATCAAGATCGAGTCCATTCCGTTCCAGGGCTCTTCCAAGGCGCGCACGGCCTGCATCGGCGGTCATATCGACGCCATGGTTGCCTCTCCTGCAGAAGCCAAAGCTGCTGCTGACGCTGGCCAGATGACGCCTCTGTTCGTCATGGAAGACAAGCGCATTGACCTGTTCCCGGACACCCCGACGGCAGTCGAAAAGGGCGTTGACTTCACCTGGTCTTCCTGGAAAGGCCTGATCGCTCCGAAGAATGTAGATGCCGATGCTCTGGCATGGCTGCGCGACGCGGTTAAAACCGTCGCAACTGATCCTGCATTTGTTCAGAAAATGACCGACATGGGCGAATTCGTAACTTATGAAGACGCTGAAACCTTCGAAAAGCGCGTTCACAACGACAGTGACGTTGCAAAGAAGGTTCTCGAAGACCTCGGCATGCTGGGCATGAACAAGTAAGCCAAATTGCTTGCTCACGCCGACGATTACTGGAGCGCGGTCCCCGCGCTCCAGCCTCCAACGAAAATAACTGTCACGTCTGAAGACGAAGACTTCAGCAGATTTGCCTGAAAGTTGACCATGGACACGCTCTCCTATCTCGCACCCCTACTTGACTTCGAAGTACTCTGGACGATTGCTCTGGGCACTTTGGGCGGGCTGGTAATCGGCGCCCTGCCTGGCCTGACTGCCACAATGGGTGTTGCCCTGCTCATTCCTCTTACCTTCAGCATGACGCCCGTCATGGGCCTGAACATGTTGATCGGCATCTATATTGGCGGTATCTATGGTGGGTGTGTTTCGTCCATTCTCCTTAGAACACCCGGCACACCAGCCTCTGCGGCCACCGTTCTTGATGGCTATCCTCTTGCTCAAAAAGGGCAGGCGGGTAAAGCCCTCGGAATGGCAACCATCGCCTCTACCGTTGGCGGCCTCATCGCAGCCGTCGTGCTCGCCACGCTTGCCCCGCAGCTTGCCAGCGTAGCTTTGGAATTCGGCGCTCCGGAATATTTCGCCCTCGCTCTTTTCGGCCTGACCATCATTGCATCGCTTTCTGGCGATCTGGTAAAAGGTGCGATTTCGGGCCTGCTAGGCATTCTGATCGCCTGTGTGGGTGCAGACCCGATTTCCGGCGTCATGCGCTACACCTTCGGCATCAACGGCTTTGCCTCAGGCTTTGCCTTTACGCCAGCCCTGATCGGCTTGTTCGCTCTGTCTGAAGTCTTTACCCAGCTCGAACGCCTGTCCACCAAGGACGATTCAATCATCACCGATGTGACTGGCCGTTGGCCGACAATGCAGGAAATGAAGGAAAGCGCCTCGGCTCTGATCCGTGGTTCCCTGATCGGTACCTTTATCGGTATCGTACCGGGCACAGGTTCGGGCACAGCCTCCTGGATTTCCTATAACGAAGCCCGTCGTTCTTCGAAAACACCTGAGAAATTCGGCACCGGTCACGTCCCCGGCGTTGCCGCAACCGAAAGCGCCAACAACGCGGTTTGTGCCTCGGCTCTTATCCCGCTGCTTGCTCTTGGCGTTCCCGGCGATGTTGTGACTGCCGTTCTCATGGGCGGCCTGATGATCCAGGGTCTGGCCCCCGGACCAATGCTTTTCCAGACCAACCCCGATGTGGTCGTCGGCATCTTCGGCGGCACCTTCATCGCAACGATCTTCATGTTCATCTTCGGCATGGCGCTTATCCCGCTCTTCTCGAAGATCCTGATGGTTCCACGCAGAATGCTCACGATCTCCATCGTTATCTTCTGCTTTATCGGTTCCTTCTCGATCAACCTGAACCAGGTCGACTTGCTGACGATGGTAGGCTTCGGGGTACTGGGCTGGGGCATGCAGAAATTTGGCTTTAGCCAGGCTGCCCTATGTATCGCTCTTATCCTCGGCCCGATGATGGAATCAAACTTGCGCCGCGGTCTTCTTCAGACCGGTGACAATGTCATTGACTTCATCTCCGGCCCAATCACCCTTCTGTTCATTGGCCTCACAATCCTGTCACTTGGCTGGCCATTCATTTCTAAGGCTATTGCGAATTCCAAGAATTCCAAGCAAGCCACAAACCCAACGGAGTAAACCATGACCAAAGAGGCATATGTTGCACTCGTCACATGCTTTAACGAAGACGAGACACTCAATTACGAAGCAACCCGCGCCCAGGTACGTCGGCAGATCGAAGCAGGAAACAACATCCTGTGTGCAGGTACAAACGGCGATTTCTCAGCCCTTACCTATGATGAAAAGGTAAAGCTGACGGAAGAAGTGGTTTCCGAAGCAAAAGGCAAATGCAAGGTCATCGTCAATGCCGGCATGCCTGCTACCTTCGAAACGGTAAAACTCGCAAAAGAGTTCGACAGCATTGGTGTTGATGGCATTGCAGTGATCGCTCCCTTCTTCATCGCCTGCACTCAGGATGGATTGGAACGCCACTATCTGACCGTTGCTGATGCCGTAAATACTCCGATCTATCTCTACGATATTCCGGCACGTACCCAGAACCATATCGAGCCTGAAACAGCTCGCAAGCTTTCGTCCCATCCGAACATTGTCGGCATCAAGGATTCCGGCGGTCAGCAGGAAACGCTGGAAGCATACATGCAGGTTGGCAAGGAAGTGGAAGGCTTTGACGTCTATTCCGGTCCTGACCACCTCGTTCTTTGGGCGCTGCAGAACGGCGCTGCAGGCTGCATCTCCGGCCTCGGCAACGTGATGCCTGAAGTGCTTGCTAAAATCGTGTCCTGCTTCAATGCTGGCGACGAAGCTGGCGCTGCAGCAGCACAGGAAATCTACGGCAACTTCCGTAAAGACCTCTATGGCCTCGGCTTTCCTCCAGCCATGGTGAAACGTGCCCTGTGGGTCATGGATCACTCTGTTGGTGCATCCCGTCAGCCAGCCCTTCTGCCAGATCCTGAGCAGGACAAACAGGTTGAAGCCCTTCTCAAGAAATATGAGCTGATCAAATAATGGTTAAGGTACTCACCACTTCACCCGGCTTTGGCAAACATGGCCGGGTGCCAGATGAAATCGCGGCTCACGGGTGGGATCTCGTGCGCTGTGATGACACCTCCAAACCGGACGGCGGTGTTTCCGAACAGATCGCAGATGCAGACATCCTTGTTGTCGGTCTGGTTCCTGTCACTGCGGATACACTGGTCGGCGCGAAGAATCTCAAGGCCGTCATCAAGCATGGGGTAGGGGTCGACAATATCGACATTCCAGCCTGCACCGCCAAAAACATGCCGGTTTGCAACACGCCTGCCGCAAACGCAGACGCTGTTGCAGAGCTCGCAGTCGGCTTCATGTATGCCATGGCCCGCTTCATCCCGCAGGGGCATGTTTGCGTAACCGGTGGCAAATGGGAACGCCGCGTTGGCACTCAGCTTGGCGGCAAGACCCTGGGCATCGTAGGCCTCGGCAACATCGGCAAACGCCTTGCCAAACTGGCCATCGGCGTTGGCATGAAGGTTGTTGCAACCGATCCTTATGCTGACATGGCTTTCGCCAAAGAGAACAGCATCGAGATCCTGTCTCTTGAAGACCTGCTGGGCAAATCCGATTATGTGTCCCTTCATATCTTCGGCGGCAAGGACAATGCAGCACTGATCAACCCTGATACCATCGCCAAGATGAAACCGGGCGCAAAACTGATCAACCTTGCCCGCGGTGAAGTTGTCGATCTGGACGCCATTGCTGCGGCTCTGGATAGCGGCCAACTTGGCGGTGTTGCGATTGATGCCTATGTCACGGAACCACCTGAAACCTCTCATCCGGTCTTTAGCCACCCCAATGCGATCTTTACTCCGCATTCCGGTGCCGACACCAAGGAAGCGGTTGAGAATGTTGGCCTGATGGTCGTTGAAGACATTGCCACCATCATGGAAGGCGGCATGCCGAAGCGTTGCCTCAATGCCGGCGACCTGAAATAGGTAAGAAAAACAGGTGAGGGCTGCAAAGCCCTCCGTTTCTATTCTAAGGAGAGAAACATGTCTAACAGCCCGGTAGTCATCACCATGGGCGATCCTTCCGGCGTAGGCGCGGAAGTGACTGTAAAAGCCATGGCAGCGCTTTCTGCCGAACAGAGAGCCCAGTATGCTGTTATCGGCGACATGGACACGCTGGAACGCGCAATCGCGGTGAGCAAAGTAGACCTGCCATTGCATGCGCATGGCACTGTGGGTCAGGAAGGGTCTCTGGCCGTCATCCATCTGCCAATCGAAGGACTGCCCGGCGAATTCGGCGTTCTGTCACCGGCCTGTGGCGAAGCTTCCTTCCAGTATATCAAGAAGGCTGTTGACATGGTGCAAGCTGGCGAAGCTGCCTGCATTGTGACCGCACCGATCAACAAGGCCGCTCTCAACGCTGCTGGCCATCACTATGATGGTCATACCGGAATGCTGGCCCATCTGACCGGCTCGAAAAGCTCCTTCATGTTGCTGGCGTCCAAAACACTGAACGTTCTGCACATCTCCACCCATGTGTCTCTCAAAACCGCCATCGAGCGCTCTACGCCCGAACGCGTGCTTGACACCATCCGCATGGGCCACAAGCACTTCAAGCGGATGGGATATGATAATCCGCGTATTGCCGTTGCAGGCATCAACCCCCATTGCGGGGAAGGTGGTCTCTTCGGTGATGAAGATGATGAGCATACCTTGCCCGGCGTTGAAATGGCGCAGAAAGAAGGCATCAATGTTGTCGGACCAGTTCCGGCCGATACCGTCTATCACCGCGCACATAACGGCGCCTTTGACCTCGTCATTGCGCAATATCACGATCAGGGCCATATCCCGATCAAGATCATTGCCTTTGATTCAGCGGTCAATGTTTCGCTCGGTTTGCCAATTGATCGCTGCTCCGTAGACCACGGAACGGCCTTCGACATCGCGGGTACCGGCAAGGCAAATCACGTCAATATGCTGAGCACCCTCGATTACGCAAGCAAGCTTGCGGCAACCAGGGACAAACGGTGATATCACCTTTTCTCCTGATCCCTATTCAAACTAATCCACCTTTATGGGAGCCTTCGGGCTCCCTCTTTTTTACCTTCCTTCTGGTGTGCGACAAGCATGCACCGCCCCAGACAAAGAAAAAGCGCAGAGACCTGAAGACCTCCGCGCTCATGTTCGATGTCCAATTTCAAAAGATAATGCGTTACTGATCCGGCATTGTCAGATCAATAAGGCCACCACCAAACAGACGATCTCGCGAATGCTCGAGGTGAGCACGCATCAGGGAAGAAGCCAGCTGGCTATCATGGTTCTTGATGGCCTGATAGATTTCATCATGCTCTTCAAACACATGATAAAGCGCCTTGCCACCCTCATTAAGCAGGGATTGCCCATGCATCTGCATGCCCACATAGATATGTTCGCGCAAAGCACGCATCGCCGTTTCGAAATAATGGTTGTTTGAGGCTTTGGCGATAGCGATATGGAAAGCAAAGTCGGCATCTTCCCTGTGAACCAGACTGCCGGTTGCTGTTCGCATCATTTCCAAAGCTTCTTCCATATCGGTAAGAATGGCCTTGTTGTGCCGTTCTGCCGCCAGAACGGCCGAGGTCGTTTCCAGATTCAGTCTGAACTCATAGCATCTCTGGATGTCGGCAAGCGTTTCCACCCGCGCAAAGCCAACCGGAGAAACAGAAGGCGCGCGCACGAAATTACCTGCGCCTTGCCGGGCATAGATCATGCCTTCCTTGCGAAGCTTTTCAAGAGCACTACGCAGCACCGGTCTGGAGACACCGAGTTCTTCAGACAAATGATGCTCCGACGGCATGCGTTGATTGACTTGATAGTCGCCATTTGAAATCCGACTAAACAGGGTGTGATACACCTTGTCAGCCAAAAGCCTTCTTGGCCGGCTCTTTGTTTCATTGGCTTCACTGCTCTGAGTCACGATTCTAAACCTCTGGCATTAATTCATTCTGTCTTTTACTAGCTTTGACGCCAAATTTACAAGTGTGTCCTTAGACCCAAAGCCACCGGATTTCGTTATGATATACAAGTGATCGCCGCTTCCTATGGATTTCGACATGGGCAGGCCTGGCAGCACCTCACCAAGAACTTGTAAGATTCCGATATTCAAGCGCGCGCAAATAGCTGCGGCACTTTCTCCCCCACATCCTAGGAATGTGCGGGTTTTTGTTTGCGCAATCCATTTAGAAATACCGTCGGCAAACAGATCTCCGGCTTCCTGACCCGAGATAACAGTTTCACCGGGCGTCATCTGGATGACCTTTACATCCTCCCGCAATGCAGCAGGCTCTGGCACAACCCCGTTTGGCGCCCCGACAATGTTGAATGTGCCAAGCTGGGCCAGTGTTACAGGATCGCGTGACCCTATGGCAAACAGGGCAGGGGCCTCAGGCGCAGGCATAGCGTCCGTCCTTGGATCAGGCGCAATTTTACTCGCCAACGCTTCGGCAAGGCCAGCTGCACCAACAAACAGTCCATCATCCGCAAATCCTGAAATGGCAGCCTCAATGTCTTGTTGCGTAGCAGCATCAATACCGCATGTTACCGGTAAATCTGCGATGTCAGTTACCGCGATAGGGGTATCAACACCTTCGCCAACCAGAAGCCCCTTTTCGACAAAGCGCCCAAGACGTGGAATAGCCGGACAAATCAGTGTCTGATCACTTGCAAATCCCAGCGCCTTGATCTCAGCGGCCACGTGCCCTTTGAGGCGACTGTCGACCTTTTTGAAAATGCGAAGTGAGTGCGCACCTTCGTGGGATCGGATCATCGACAATACCTGTTTCACACGAGAAACAGCATCTTCCTGAGAAATTTCTCTGGAACCCGTGGACACGGCAACAACATCGGCCCCCTCGGACATAGCCGCATGCAACTCGGAAACAGACAAGGCACAGAGAACTTTCAGGCCACGATCCGCAAAGGCAACAGAACTATCAAGCGCCCCTGTCAAATCGTCAGCAACGATAACTAACTTCACGTCTAGACCCATATATTTGTTAATTTTGAATTCCACGTAATACGCAGCATACTTGATTTGAAAAATATAGCATGTTCTTAATGTTAATCCAACAGTGCATTTAATCAAGCCTATGCAAAGAGCAAATTCAGTTGACAAATTAGCAAGTCTTGAAGCGCCACTGTTTTTTGGCAAAAATCATGCACCAAGGCCTCTCTTCCTGCACTATATTTATGGAACTTGCCTTGAAATGGTGAGTAATTTTTACCCAAATTCGCAAAAAGAATCGCATATTTCTGTGCGATCTAGATATGCAAGAATTTGAATAGCAACGCCCAAAACCATAGATGAAAGCTATACCTTTGCTTTCAATTGACAAAACCGGAATGGATCAAACGCCATTCTCGTAAAATTTAATTTAGAATTCCTCAAATCAAATTTGCATCATGAGACTTTTGCCCCTAATGTGTACGTGTATGTACGACGTAACTTTAGATCGAAAAAACCAATTGTTTCTGACTTCTGAGCTGCGCTGCGCTTAAAAATGCATCCGGATTTCCCAAAGGCTCAGACCGAGTTCTCTCCTGCAATTTCGCTGGCAGGATTGACAGGATCAATTGCCACCATTTGAGTTTGGTTGACACTTGAGAGAGTAAAGAATGCCGGATCCCATTATTTCCATTGCCAGTCTGTCCCGCACAGAAGGATTTCCTTTTCTTTTTACCGCCACCCTATCTGAAGCATCGACTTCGGAAGTATCCGTCGATTGGAGCATGCTACAGGATGGTAGCGCCCGCATTCAGGACGACGTGAGTATCAGCTCTGGCACTTTGACGTTTGCCGCAGGCGAAACTGAAAAGACGATCTATATTTTCTCTCAAAGCGACTCTATCGACGAGGCAGACGAAAACTTTACCGTCGTCCTGACCAATCCTGTCAATGCTACGCTGGAAGGCGGAGAAAATCGCCTGACGGCCACCGGCATTATCGAGGATAATGATGGCAGCGGATCCGATCTTGCTCTGTTTGTCTCCGACCCGATCATCCATGAAGGGGATAGCGGGACCAAGCAAGCCGTCTTCGAGATCCGTCTTTCCGAGGCACCCACGTCGAGTATTTCTCTGTCCTATCAGACCGTTGATGGCTCGGCTGTCGCAGGCGTTGACTATACCGCCAAAAGCGGAACGGTAACCTTCCAAGCTGGCCAGACCGTCGCCACCATTGAAGTTGATATATCAGGCGACACCACCACCGAAGGGGATGAGTTTTTCAACCTTGTTGTCACGCCAAACTCTAGCATCGCAAATTCTGTCGAGGATTCCACAGGTACTGCCTATCTGCTCGATGACGATGCAGGGTCGGGAAACCAGCCCGTCATTTCCCTTGCCGGCGGAGTGATGGAAGAAGCAGGCTACCAGACCTATCTCTATTTTACGGTTACGCTTTCCGAGCCATCCAGCGACACAGTTACCGTCAGAGCAACAACACGCGAAGACGGCAGCGCTACGGCATTGAGCGATTATTACACCAAGTATGACACGATCACGTTCGAACCCGGAGAAACCGAGCAAAAGGTAGTCATCTCCATTCTGGCGGATTCGGACGTTGAAAATTATGAGAATTTCTCGGTCGTTCTGTATGAGCCAACAAACGCCGTTTTGGCTGGCGGCGAAGATAGTATTTCTGCCACAGGTATCATTCAAGATGACGACGGCAGCGCGACCGACGTCTCTTTGTTTGTTTCCGATCCGGTCGTTAGTGAAGGCACGACCAGCGGCAAGCAGGTGTTTTTCGAACTGCAACTTTCCCAGCCATCCAGCTCGGATATTACACTCAGTTACAGCACGGCAAACGGGACTGCTACGGCTGGACAGGATTATGTTGCTAAAAGCGGAACGGTCACCTTTCTTGCAGGCCAGACTGTCGCGTCAGTTGGCGTCACGCTCCTTAATGACACGGTCAGTGAGGGAGATGAAACCTTCTCCCTCATCGTTACGCCCAATGGCAGCATTGCCAATGGAAGCGCGGATTCCACTGGCATTGCAACCATTCAGAATACGGATGTAACGAACCAGACCATCCGCGGCGATGCGGCAAACAATAGCCTGTCTGGCGGCGCGGGAAATGACACTATCTTCGGTTATGCAGGCAATGACACGATTGTTGGAGGTGCGGGCAACGACCGAATTTATGGAGGTGCCGGTCTGGACACCATGTCAGGCAATGCGGGCAATGACATCTATTACGTCAACGCCTATGGCGACAAGATCAACGAACAGCCCGGAGAAGGCACCGACCGTGTCTTCAGTTCATCCAACTACAATCTCAAAGCAAACAGCCAATATATCGAGCATCTGACCCTGTCGGGTAACGCCAATATCAACGGCACCGGCAACATGCAAGCCAACATCATGAATGGCAACATGGGTAACAACCGCCTCAACGGCCTCGCCGGAAATGATACCCTCTACGGCAAGGGTGGCGCCGACACCCTGATTGGAGACGTAGGCAATGATGTGCTTTATGGCCACAACGGGTATGACACCCTTCACGGCAATCAGGGCAATGACCGCCTGTTTGGTGGCAATGGCAACGATGTGCTTTACGGCGGAAACGGCAACGATACGCTGTTTGGAGGTGCCCATAATGACCGCCTCTACGGTGGTGCAGGCTTGGACACGATGTCGGGCAATGGTGGTAACGACACCTATTATGTCGACGCCTATAACGACAAGATCAACGAACTCGCCGGGCAGGGCATCGACCGTGTCTTCAGCACATCCAGCTACAATCTCAAGGCCAACAGTCAGTATATCGAGCATCTGACCCTGTCGGGCAACGCCAACATCAACGGCACCGGCAACATGCAAGCCAACATCATGAATGGCAACATGGGCAACAACCGCTTTAATGGCCTTGCCGGAAATGATACGTTGAATGGCAAGGGAGGAAACGACACTCTTAATGGCGGCACCGGTTTTGACCGTCTCAACGGGCAACTAGGCAATGATCGTCTCAATGGCAATCAGGGCAACGACATACTCAATGGTGGAAATGGCAACGACATCCTCAACGGGGGCCTGGGCAACGATCAGCTCTATGCGGGCGCGGGTGCTGACAGACTGATAGGCTCCGCCGGAGCCGACAAAATGTATGCAGGCAATGACAATGCCGTTGATACCTTTGTCTTCAACAACATCAATGATAGCCGGGCGGGAGCAGCCCAGCATGACATGATCTACCTGTTCGAAAGCCGGGAGGATCAAATTGATCTCTCCGGCATCGATGCCAACCTGTCAGCGGCAGGAAATGATAGCTTCCAATTTTCTAGTGCAGGAGCCAGCGGCAATGCAGTCTGGGTCCAGACCTCTGGTTCGAACACCATGCTTTACGCTGACAATAACGGTGATGCCGTTGCCGACTTCGAAATTGAGCTGGTCAATCTGACCTCACTCGATAGCTCGGATATTACATTGTAAATAGGCCAAGATATTCTGCTTGATGGCAAACATGGTTGCCATCAAGCACGCAATTATTATTACGCAATCGCCGAGACATAAACACCGCGACGCCCCATCATCTTACCACGCAAATTAGCAAAGTCTTCTTGCACCACAGGAGGCAATCAGCAATCGCTTTACTTGATTTGTTGTTTCCAATAGTTTCTGCAGCAATCAGACCACCAGACCAATTTGCACGGACCAGATAAGCGATGAAAGACCCAGTGAAAAGCGCCGGCTATCGCCCGGATATCGATGGTGTGCGCGCATTTGCGGTGCTTTCAGTCTTCCTGTTCCATCTCAACTTTGCCTTCATTCCTGGAGGCTTCGTTGGGGTAGATGTATTTTATGTTATTTCCGGATATGTCATTTTGCGCAGCATGCTGCCGGACATTATCGATGGGAAATTCTCGCTTGCAGGCTTTTACGACCGGCGCATCCGCAGGATCTATCCTGCGCTGATTTTGGTTGTCGCCCTCGCGCTGGCAGTTGGTTTCATCATCAACACGCCCAAGGAATTCGTTTCGCTGGCGGAATCATCCGTTGCCGCGCTATTTTCCGGCTCCAACATCTATTTCAATGATCGGCTGGACTATTTTGCTGCAGCGGCCAGAACCATCCCGTTGCTACACACATGGTCGCTCGGTGTAGAGTTCCAATTCTACCTCCTGATCCCATTGTTGTTGCTGTTCTCGGCACGCTTTGCGACCAACCGGTCCAAAGCCATTCTGATGACTCTGCTGGCCTTGCTCGCCATTTCCTTCATCAGCAATGTGCTTGCCGTCTATTTGCTTTTTGACAGTAACTTTGCCTTCTATATGCCCATCACACGCTTCTGGGAGATTGGTGTTGGTGGGCTGATCGCCTATTGGGATGGTCGCTTCAAGCCGGGCAAAGCGCTGTCAGCTGTCTTGACCTATGCGGCAATCATTGGCCTCGTCGCATCCGTAACGCTCATAGACGAGAATACCACATTCCCCGGCCTTGTCGCTTTATTGCCCGTCTTGGCAACGGCAGCTCTGGTGCAAATTGTTCCGCGAAACGGCAGTTTTTACAAAAGGGTTGTGACGTCTCCTCCAGCACTGTTCTTTGGCCAGATTTCCTATTCGCTCTATTTGTTCCACTGGCCAATCATCGTATTTCCGGCCTTGTATCTAGGGCGCGACCTGGTTTTTGCAGAGAAATGCGGTCTGTTCCTGCTTGCCACCGGCTTGTCTTTTCTCAGTTGGAAATTTATCGAGACCCCCTTACGGCGAGCGCGAGAAGGACGTCGCCATCGTCTGGCCTTTGGCGGGATGGGAGCAACACTCGCAGCCCTGTGCCTGATAGCCGGTATCGTGATCAATTTGCAGGGTGTTCCGCAGCGGTTAAACCCGCCAGCGCAAGAGATCTATTATCAAGTTGAAAATGGAGGAGCCCCGGTTCCTCCATGTGACCCGATTGAAGGATTGCACGGCATGCGCAAAGCGGCGATCTCTTCGTGCCAGACAGATGGTGCAAGTGACAATGACCTGTTTGTCTTGTGGGGCGATAGCCATGCAGGCATGCTGTGGCATGAGCTCAAGCCTGACCTTGGCAAGCTCGGTATGAGTGGCATATTAGCCGTGATGCCAGCCTGTCCGGCGCTACTGGACGTTCATACATCAAAGCTGAAAAACCGCGAGGAATGCGCGCAACTTGGGCTCTATTTACAGCAAGTCGTAAAAGCGAAAAAGGCGCCACTTGTTGTTCTCTCCACCCGCTGGGGCAACTATGCCTCGGATATGGTGTCCCCCGGCGATGGGGGCTTGCCCACACCGCTGTTCGACGACAAGAACAATGGCCAGAAAATCACCTTCAGCGATGCCTTATCGCGTACCGTACAGTATTTCACAGAACTGGGTGCCCATGTCGTCATTGTCGGCCCCGTGCCCGAGATCGACTATAATGTGCCCGAGATGCTTATTCGCTCAAGCAATCTTAAATTCCCATTGCCCATTTCTAAGCGAGAGGCATTTGACAAGCGACAAGCCAACACGCTTTACGCCCTCAAGAGGTTGGAAAAAATTGACGATATTACAGTAACTTATCCCCATGAACAGTTGTGCTCAAACAAGGCGTGCACGGTGGTGAAGGGGCAAAGACCGCTCTATACCGATGATGATCACCTGAGCAATCTTGGGGTTGATCTCATCTTGCCGGATATCATCGCGGCGATGCGTTCGAGCCTTGCTGCAAAGAAGTAACGTGCGTTCCGCCACTCAAGGCCGGTTTTGAGTTCTGTAAGTTTGGCAGCTGCGGCGAAAATTACGCTGTTTGGCGTCTAAATTCCCACACATGCCTAGCATTCCAAGCTAGGGCGCACCCTTCAATGATGCATCGGAATAACCCAAGCTTATCCGCGACTGCTGCTAACCTGCCCAATGTCCGTCAGCGGCTCCTGCGCCAAGTGGAAAAATCGCAATAATACGTAACTATTTTTTACGATAATCACTAAGGCTGCCTTGTCCTCAATATTCGCTGTATAGCATAAACAACTAATCATTATGAATTCATATAGTTAAATCCGATCCTTTATAGAATTGAAAACCATTATTCTACTTTTCCTACCGCTAAATTCCTTATCCACACCAAATATCCCCCCAACTGTAAAATGTGACGATTAAAAAGAAATGTTGAATCAGATACTTCATGAGGAATGTGTCTAATGGATTGCCTTGTTATTTCTGCGTAGCCACAAGTATCCAAGCGCGATCATCCGATGTTTATTAAAACCGGAAACAAATATACATTTCTGTCATCAGTTGGTAGGACTAAAATGCTTGATCAAAAAACCGCCTTGGACCTGACTTCTCGTTCAAATGCTAGAATAAAAAACAAGCTTCTTATTTCACTTTTGGCATCGACATCTCTGGCCTTGAACACAGCGGCTTTTGCAGGGTCTCTCCCGACAGGGGCAAGTGTTGCTGCAGGCAAGGTGGAGGTTTCTACTTCTGGCTCGGCCATGACGGTAACTCAGGACACAAACAAGGCAATCGTGAATTGGAATGCCTTCTCAATCGGACAGAATAATTCTGTAGAATTTGTTCAGCCAGACAGCTCCTCAGCTATTTTGAACCGAGTAACCGGAACCACCACTTCTTCGATCGCGGGATCTTTGAGCGCCAATGGTCAAGTCTATTTGATCAATCCTAATGGTATTGCGATCACGTCCACTGGCACTGTTAAAGTTGGTGGTGGCTTTGTTGCTTCCACTTTGGATATTTCCGATGACGATTTTCTCAATGGAAATCTGAATTTCAATGGCGATGGTGCGTCTGCCGGTGTGACCAATGATGGCATCATAACAATTGGGCGCGGTGGCTATGCTGCATTGATGGGCGGAACAGTCAAGAATGACGGCCTCATTGCGGTGCCTCTTGGCTCCATTGGTCTTGGATCTGGCGAGCAGGTTACGCTGGATTTATCCGGTGACGGCTTCATGCAGGTTGCCGTTCCCACTGAAGACGGCGCTGAAGGCGATGGCGCACTGGTCGAAAATAGTGGCACTCTTTCTGCCAATGGTGGCACCGTTGTGATGAAGGCTGCGACCGCACGCAATACCGCACGTCAGGCAATCAACATGGATGGCCTCGTTGAAGCCAATACCGTAAGCGGCAGTGATGGTGCGATTACGTTTGGTGGTGGTGCAGGCGGCACGGTTAAAGTGTCCGGAACGGTCAAGGCAACGGCCAAGAGCGGCACAGGCGGTTCAGTTGAAATCACTGGCGACAAGGTATCACTTGCAAACGCAATGATCGACGCTTCCGGCGCAGCTGGTGGCGGTTCAGTTAAAATTGGTGGTGATTGGCATGGTGACGGCGATCTGCAAACTGCCTCGACCACCACAATTGATGCCGACACGGTGATTTCTGCAGATGCGACCCTTGATGGCGATGGCGGCGAAGTGGTCGTCTGGGCCAATGATCTGACAACATTTGCGGGCACAATTTCCGCCCTTGGCGCCGGCTCTGGCGACGGTGGCGATGCGGAAGTGTCCGGAAAAGCTCTGCTCGACTATCAAGGCTTTGCTGACCTGAGTTCCGAAAATGGCGCTTATGGCACCTTGCTTCTAGATCCTTACAATATCACCATCATCGATGACGAAAGTGCAGGGACTTCCTTGACCGCATCGGAAGATGACAGCACCCTTTCTGTCACAACCCTCGAATCTGCGCTTAGCTCAGCCGATGTCGTTGTGAGCACCGGCTCTGAGGGAACGCAGGAAGGCAATATCACGGTCGCCAGTGACGTCAGCTGGTCGGCGGATACCCGCCTGACATTGAATGCCGAAAACAATATTTACATCAATGCCGATATTACCGCGACAGGCGAATCCGCCAGTTTGTCTATGAATTATGGTGGTGATTATTCCATTGGCACAGGAGCTTCCATCACCCTGTCAGGGTCAAGCGCATTACTGTACTTAAAGGGAACACTCTACACACTCATCCACTCTTTGGAAGAGCTCGATAACATCGACAATACTGGCCTTGACCTGAACTATGCTCTGGCAGAAGATCTCGATGCATCGGAAGAGACTTATTCAGAAGCACTCATTGGTAGTGATATTTACGATTCATTTACCGGAACATTTGCTGGTCTCGGGCATACAATCTCCAACCTTACCATTTCAGCATCTGGCAAATATGGTGTCGGTTTGTTCAGTTCCGCCAACGGAGCGACAATTCGAGACATTGGCCTCGTTGGAGGCACTATATCAGGCTATCAATATGTCGGAGGTCTGGTGGGCAGGGTTACTGGAGGGACTATTACCAATAGCTATGCAACAACCACCATTTTAGGATCACGTCAGTATATTGGTGGATTGACTGGTTATATCGCTGAAGGAACCATCACGGATAGCTATGCAACTGGCGATGTGACCGGATCAAGCTCTAACGTTGGAGGACTGGTTGGTCTCAGCGATGAAAGTTCGATTTCCAATAGTTATGCAACAGGGAATGTGTCTGGGTCCTCGAGTATCGGCGGGCTCGTTGGAGACAACAATGCAAGCACCATCTCTTATAGTTATGCAACGGGAACCGTCACAGCGACGAGTGTCAGTAGCGGTGGGCTCGTCGGTTCGCAAAACGCTGGTGTTATAACAAATAGCTATGCAACCGGCGATGTAACCGGAACCAACTACATTGGCGGTTTGGTAGGATTCTCCACAACCCTAACAGTCGACGGCGAAAAAACCTACGGTTCAATAACCAATAGCTATGCGACTGGCGATGTAACCGGATCGTACGATGTCGGGGGGCTTATCGGATATGATAGCCATACTCCGATAAGTTACAGCTATGCGACTGGCGACGTAACCGGACCCGAAAATGTCGGCGGACTTATCGGCGGAATATATGGCGATCACGCAATCATATCCTACACTTATGCAACTGGCGATGTATCCGGAACCGAAAATGTCGGTGGGTTGGTCGGATATGGGTATTATTTCTCAACCATTTCATATAGTTACGCATCAGGCGCAGTGACTGGAACTACAAATGTAGGCGGATTGGGAGGCGAATTTACCAGGATCACACTGAATAATTCTTACTGGGACACTGAAACGACAGGCCAATCGAGCGCTATAGGTGACGAAACAATCACCGAGGTTACCAATACTTCAGGGCTCACAACGGCTGAGGCGCGCAACAGCTCGAGCTATTCTGGCTGGGATTTTACCGACACATGGTATCAAACTGGCAATATGCGCCCAATTCTGCGCTCCGAAGCAGCAGAAGCCTCAGATGGTGTCATTACCATTGCGAACCTGCACCAAATGGCGCTGATCGATCTGGATCTAACAGCTGATTACGTCCTGACCGCCGATATCGACGCCAGCGAAACGGGTGAGGGCGATAGCAGCTCCAGCGTTTGGGGCTCCGAGGGGTTCGTTTATTTGGGCACGAGCAGTTCGGAGGCCTTTTCAGGCTCCTTTGATGGCGATGGCCATACAATCTCCAACCTGACCATCAATGCCGGCTCCAACTCATATGTTGGCCTGTTTGGCTATTCAACCGGAACCATTACCAATATTGGTTTGATCAATTCCTACGTGGAAGGCTCGTATTATGTTGGCGCTCTTGCCGGATACACGACCGGAGATATTAGCAATTCCTATGCTACAGGATCTGTAACAGGAGAAAGCAATGTTGGCGGGCTTGTGGGCAGTATGGAAAATGCCGATATCTCGAAGAGCTATGCTGATATGACTGTTAATGCCAGCGACACAACTGCTGGTGGGCTGGTTGGACTTTATATAAACGGCACCATTTCAGAGAGTTATGCCTCTGGCGACGTAACGTCCGACTATGAGGTCGGTGGGCTTGTAGGCAGTACTGCCGATCTGACAATCATAAATAGTTATGCCTCAGGCTCCGTAACCGCTACAGATTATGATGGTTATGCTGGCGGATTGGTCGGGACCTTCGCAGATGGATCTGTAATTCGGTACAGCTACGCAGTTGGAGCGGTATCAAATACTTCGTCATCCAATGCGGGCGGGCTGGTCGGCATATTGTCGGGTGGCACAATCCGTGAGTCTTTCTGGGATAAGGAAACGACAGGCCAGTCTTCGTCTAATGGGTCATATGCATATGGTTCAATCCTTAGTGTTTCTGGTTTGACAACGTCTGATTTCCAGAACACAGCGTCCTTTATGACGCGTGCCCTCGGCTGGGATTTCGATACAGTTTGGGCACCTTCCAGCGATGGATATTACCCCGAGCTTTATGCACTGACGCCGGTTGTTTGGGTTTCCGAAGTTTCATCGGTCGGAATTTATGGGAATTCAACAGGAACAGGCTCCGTAAAGACATCCACGGGGGGCTCGGATAGCTATGTCTTTGATGATGAATATGACAGTCTCATCTTTGACAGTTACGAGGTTTCCATTGATTCAACGGCATCCGTTGGCACGACAGAAACAACACTGACAACCGAAAATTCCACGGCCGAAAGCACCAACGGGATAACTTATCGTGTCTTCTATTATGGAAGCACCGAAGAGACCATTACGGCACGCGCCATCACCATTACTGCTGATGATCTTGATCGCGTATACGGAGATGACAACGGTACTCTGACCTATACTGTAGGTGGCTTGGGACTGGTCAATAACGACACGCTATCCGGAGCACTGACGACAACCGCCGACGGCGCTTCAGATGTCGGAGACTACACGATCACTCAAGGCACACTCGATGCTTCCAGCAATTATAGCGTTTCCTACACTGCGGGGACTTTGACGATCACTCCACGCGCTATCACGATCACCGCTGATGATCTTGAACGTGCATACGGAGATGACATTGACGAATTAACCTACACAGTCGGCGGCTCAGGGCTCGCGAATGGCGATACGCTATCCGGCTCGCTGACGACAACCGCTGACAGTGCTTCCGATGTTGGAGACTACACGATAAGTCAAGGTTCGCTCGATGCTTCCAGCAACTATAGCGTTTCCTACAAAGCGGGGACTTTGACGATCACCCCACGCGCCATCACCATCACCGCTGACGATCTTGAACGTGCATATGGGGATGACAATGACGAATTAACCTACACAGTCGGCGGCTCAGGGCTCGCGAATGGCGACACGCTATCCGGAGCACTAACGACAGCCGCTGACAGTGCTTCCGATGTTGGAGACTACACGATCAGCCAAGGCTCTCTCGATGCTTCCAGCAATTATAGCGTTTCATACAACGCCGGGACTTTGACGATCACCCCACGGGCCATCACCATCACCGCTAACGATCTTGAACGTGCATATGGGGATGACAATGACGAATTAACCTACACAGTCGGCGGCTCAGGGCTCGCGAATGGCGACACGCTATCCGGAGCACTGACGACAACCGCAGACAGCACTTCCGATGTTGGGATCTACGCGATCAGCCAAGGCACGCTCGATGCATCCAGCAATTATAGCGTTTCCTACAACGCCGGGACTTTGACGATCACCCCTCGTGCCATCACCATCACCGCTGATGATCTTGAGCGTGCATATGGCGATGACAACGGTACCTTGACCTATACTGTAGGGGGCTCAGGGCTCGTAAATGGCGACACGCTATCCGGAGCACTGGCAACAAGCGCAGACAGCACTTCCGATGTTGGGACCTACGCGATCAGCCAAGGCACGCTTGATGCTTCCAGCAATTATGTCGTCACTTATTATAAAGGCACCCTAACTGTCGTGGCCAGCTCAGGCGGCGGCACCGGTAGTGGGAGCAACAGTGGGAATGAGAATAACCAAGACAATGGAGGCTCCGAGGAGACCACCATCGTTGAAATCCCGCCCATGGCCGGTTTGATTTCCAACATTGGAACGACCACCACTAGTTCCTTTAGCAAGAAAGGGGTCTTTAGTCCTCTTGACGGCAATTCTGAAGGAGAAGAGCAGGGAACTGGCTCGGACAGCTCTCAAACATCTGGATACATCCCTGAAGCGAATAATGATGAAGCATTGGAAGGGAATACCGTTTGTCTGCTCAGTGCTGGCTGCAGCACTAACTAGACTTGGGATTCTCGGATTGAATTAATTTTCCAGAGCAATGAATTACAACTGCGCAAGAGAGTAGAAAGTTATTTAAATGTCTGATCTGGTTATGAAATACTCTTCGTTACTGGTACTTGGTTTGGGACTAGCTTGCGCGGGCACCAGCCAATCGGCTCAGGCGCAAACTGCAGGCCAATTGGCGAAAGATAGTTATGCTCCTCCGGTAGTCCGATCAGTTCCGGGGGGCTTGCAATTGGCGGCATCGGCGGCAAGAGACGTTCCTGAGGGAGCGGAACGACTTACAGTGACACCTTCGGACCTAGAGGTTGAAGGTGGTTTTGCATCGATGCATGAAGCGACTTCCAAGATCGCCGATAGCATCAAGGGCAAACGTGTGACCGGAGCCGAGTTGTTTGCCAAAGCACATGAATTGGAAGTCGCTTACGCGCGCGCGGGGTATCTTCTGGTACGTGTGAGCATTCCGCCACAAACTGTCCGTGATGGGGCTCCTTTCAAACTTTCAGTGATCAATGGTCGGGTTGGCTCAATCGACACATCCGCAGTGCCAGAAAAAGTGCGCGCACGCGTTCGTTCCATTCTCGAACCTCTCGTAGGAAAAGGGGACCTAACCAGACGTGAGCTGGAACGTCGTTTGCTCCTTGCTGGCGACACGAGCGGCGTCAGATTGAAATCGGCCCTCAAGGCCGGAGATGTGTTTGGTTCAACCCGCATCGTCGTCGAAGCAAAATATAGCCCAATCAGGGTAATCTCTGCCGTCAACAACTCCCTGTCAGACGAAATGGGAACATATTCCGTTGATCTTGGTGTGGACTTCAATTCACTGCTCGGTTTGGGTGAAGTTGCCTATCTGCGACTTGGAGGTTATCCGGGCAGTGAAAACGGATCTGTGTTTGATGATTCTCCCCGCAACCGGCAGGCTGTAGTGGGTGTAACGATGCCTTTGGGAACCGATGGTTGGTGGGTAAATGCCGAAGGCGTCGATAGCCAAACACACCCAACTTCAGATCTTGGCTACACGATGCTTGATCACTATCAAAAACTGTCAGGTAGTCTGGGATATCATTGGGTTAGAGGCCGTCAATTCAACACATCTTCCTTGCTTACGTTCGAAATGGCTTCAGAAAAGCAAACCATTGATGTAGCAGGAGCCAAAAGCACTTTCAGCGAAGACCAATTACGCATTCTTCGTTTTGGCCAATCGGCAAGCCTATATGATCCATGGGGTGGCCTATTCTCTGCCACAGCGGTTGCATCCTTTGGCCTTGATGCGCTCGGTGCGCGACAGGCAACCACGAGCCTTCCACTTTCCCGGGACGGTGCCAAGCCCGATTTCAGCAAGCTGGCTATTGACGTGACCTACAAGAAGGCCGCCATTCAGAATAGGATAAACCTATCTTTTGCTGTCGCCGCTCAAACATCGTTTGGTGAAGCGCTCGTTTCCTCTGAGCAATTAACCCTGTCAGGTAGAGATTGGCTATCGGCTTTTGATTCTGGCGATATCGTTGGAGATAGTGCTTTTGTAACCCGGGGCGAAATCTCTTATCCAATAAGCGAGCCTAATTTGCCCGGGCTTGAGGGTATCCAAGCGATTGTTGCCCCATATCTGCATGCAGAAGCTGGCATGGCAAAGCTGGAGCAACCCACTGCCTTGGAGAATGACTGGACACGAGCCTATTCCGTGGGAGCTGGACTGCGTATAGCTCTTGGCAAAAAAGATAGTAATCTCGCATCGTCTTTGGTTTTGGAATATGCCCATGGCGATGCAACAGGAATAGGCGAGAAAGATCGGTTCAATTTTGCACTAATCTCGCAATTCTGAAGACAGCGAGTAAGAAAACCAAACGGGCTGACCTGCACACAAAGGGATCGATACGGATACTGTGCAAGGTTGGTAATTCAGGAAATATTTTGATGTATACTCAAGTTCCGAGATTCGTCTCAAAAGAAGTCAAATTGTCATCTCTTTTGAAGCAGACTCTGTATGCTGCCATTGCGAGCCTGGTGCTTATTGGAATTACGCCTACCGCTTTCGCCGCCCAACAAGCACCGAAACCAAAACCTGAAATATCCAAAGACCCAGCAGTAACAACTGCAACATATGGGAATTGGGTTTTGCGCTGCGTATCAGCGCCAGTGAAAAATGATGCTCCGAACAGCAAAGCCAAACAACCTAACAAAAATTGTGAAATAATTCAGACCGTTCAAGTGAAGGGGCATGCGCAGCCAATAGCGCAGTTGGCGCTAGGACATCTACCAGACAACGATACTATCGTTATGACTGCAGTTTTGCCTGTCAATGTTTCTATTCCAGGCTCCGTCCTCGTTGCTTCAATGGAAGGCTCTGACAAGGCACAAAAATCCGATATTGCGCTACAGTGGACCCGATGTGCAGGACAAGCCTGTTTTGCCGTAGCGACACCAAAGTCGGACACATTGGGGCAACTTCGAAAGGCCTCTTCTGGCAAACTTGAATTCGTTGATGCAAATAGCCGTGTCGTTGCTATTCCTCTTTCCTTTGCAGGTCTTGATCCGGCTCTCGATGCTTTGCAGAAAGAAAAATAGGCACGTCAGTTCCGATATCTAAATTTGAGATAGAGAACCATGCCGGAAGAACCAAAACCTGAATAGATTTGGCTTGAGCAAGCGCCTTGAGCGCATCAATGATCGCACGATGCTCAACCAGATTATTCTAGAAGTTGGACCGCTTCAGCGACTTGTGTTCATTATGCAGATACGCAAAGAAAGTGAATTCATTGGTGGTGAGGCCATTTTAGACTCTCACCAGTGTCTGGTTCTGCGTGGGCATCATGTAACGGCGACGAAAGCGGGTTTCGTTTTAAACCCATACTTCATGGTCAATGTTGCTTTCGTCGCTGATTGCCTCCTCCATGGCAGTCAGGCAGGCTTCCAGATCAGCCACCAATGTGTCGTCTTCTTTGGCCGAGTGAATGATCTTTCCGACATAAAAAAGCGCGCACATCAGCCGCATAGCCAAGCGCTCGACCAGTTCGTTGTTGGTAAAGCTTTTGCCACCATGCTCTTGTTGGGACTTAGGCCTGAGTGGACCATATGATGTCTATGTCGAATTCCTCATCGCAGCCCCAGCCCACACGATACACAAGATGTCGAAGCTGATCTTCAATCCGGAATGAAACGCAAGAAGCAAGCTCTTTGCCCCGCCAGATCCCGTCTTAAAATGCACTATTTTTCAGCGAAATGGACCAACTTTGTTGATACAAGATCGGGAATAGACAGTTTGGGCTATGCAGTGCGCTCATCCTTAGATAGCCTTCACCCAGCGAATTCAGCCCAAAAGTGTTTTATATGCTAACCTCGAACCTATTCTCCGAAACGCGTTTCCGTTTCTCTTATTTCTTACTTATTGTTTTTTTACTGGGACTATCAGGATGTTACAAAACAGTCGGCGGCTCCTGCATTTATGAAAAGCAGATCGGCACCGTCAAGATTGTCTCAAATGCTCCGGATGGTCCGGTTGGTGTTTTTACGCCCGCAAGCCAATCCTCATATCGGAACCGTCAATGGTGGGGGCACAAATTAAACTTACCAAAAGATACGCAAGTTGATGAAGGACGCGAGTATCCTGCATCACTTTCTGCCATTGAGGAGGGCAGTTGTATTCCAGCGACACTTGACGCATTAAGTGACAAAAGGCGATCTCTGGCGCTTCCTCTTTCCCTGACTAAAGAGGGCAAAGAGCCAGAAGAAACCGCGACACGAATTGCCCATATTGTCGCTGTGACCAAGCAGCTACAGCCACAATGGCCGCAGATGAAGCTACTCATTACTCAGACAGAAACCAACCTATCTGAAAATGAAGACAATGAAGCTGTGGCTGAGCATTTTACCGCAAGGTTTAAGACGCTATTTGAAAAGGCCGGCATGCCACCCAAGCTTGTTGAATTCTCCAATGACGACAACAATCTCAATTCTATTGGCCGCATTGATAAAGAGCTTCAGGGTGTCTTGGTTTCCTTCAAGCTTGAGGGATAAGCCAATATGCTGACAAAAGATGAGAAAAACCACGACTGGTTCTTGTGGCTTTGGCCTCCTCTATGTGTGGCAATTGCATGGTCAGACCTGAATGAAGCACTTTTTAGCGACGACGTCAGATATTCTCTTTTGCTCTTGCTGGTTTTTGGTGTTTCCGTATCAGCCTGTATATTTACCTACTCAATCAAGCCATATCCGCCCCTTTTTGGCTTTCTCTATTGTCTTGTTGTGTCCATCGGTTTTCACACCGCATTTCTGGCACACGGTCAACAAACTCAAGACAATAGCTACTCCATTTGGCTGCTGATTTGGTCTTTGCCTGTAGGATTAAATGGCGCCATCTATCTAGTTGCCTTGGCGTCCTCTGTCCGGCATAGGGCAGGTGGGTTTATGCGACAGAACGAGAAAACACCTTGGTATGAGATTTCACTCAGGCCCATTTCCGAGACGGGAAAAAGAGGCAGAGAAATTCGCCACTATTCAGGGCCTTCTCCACTATCGGAAGGCTTCAGCATCGACGGTTTCAATCAGGACCATTACATCGCGTTTGATGAGTATGCCGAAGTCTTGGCCGATAAAAAGCAAGGCCATATGAGCATTCCTGTCACGTTCTATGAGACCATAGAAAAATTCGGAGAATTGCAGCAGTTGACTTATCGCTACGAGTTGACGTTGCGGCATCGCATCAAAGGAGATGCCGCGGCCAAGGAGTAGCACCTGAAAGCTGATCAGAATCGTCTCCTCTCAAGTCAAAATTCAGGAAAAAGGCCCTCGACTAATTGCTTTATCAGTCGGTCAATAGCTGCACTGTCTTCATCAATCTCTTGCTTGTAGCTTCCCATTGGCAGGCACATATATCGATTGCCTTTGAGGACCGGACTTCCATCAACTGTGAAACAGGCTTGATATTGTTCGTATTCGTCTTTTCTTCTTGCTTTTGGATTTGCTTTGTATTCCACAGATTTACTGTCTTGTGCAGGCACTTCGATCCATTGTTCCAGCCTGTTCTGAATGGCGTAGCGGGTCTTGTATCCAGCGACAACATGAAGATTAAGCGGAAACGCGCATGTATTCCTAAATGTTGTTTGTACCAAGCCGGAATAGTGGTGATCAGAGATGTTTACGCAACGATTGAGGGCAATGCTAATTGTGGTCGATGATGGGTCGATTTTAAGGATTTCGGTTCTCACCTTTGTCCGGTTGCGCAGTTTGGTGAGATATGGCTTGAGCTTGGCGAGCATCAAGTCGTTAAAGTCCGAAAATTCTTTCACTTTACTCGTAGCTTCATCCTCAGACAGTGTCTCATTGGGCTTAAATCTGCGGGCTATATATTCCTGCATGACCGTTTGATATTCGTCACTGACCTGTTCGTGCAAAACTTCAACAACACTCTTTTTATAGTCGCCAAGCAACAGTTGACGATACAGTCCCAAGCGCATGAAAGATTCTAACAAAAACTGGCTATAAAGGGCATAATCCCTGTCGGAGTTCAGATGTTTACCAAGTGTGATAACCCTCTCTCTAAGCGTAAAGAGATCATCCAGATTATAGTCTGTCCAGTCATTGAGCGGCACCTCAAATGGTTTTATGGTCTCATCGACAATAAACGCAAAGGCATCACTGGACCGATAGCTATTTTTTTCAATCGCAGCCATGCAATGATCGTGAGCCTTGTGGTCGGAGAGCTCCCCTCCAGAACCGTTTGAATATAGAATGCAGAGCGGATAATGCACGTCCATATTGCCCGCTTTTTCTCCAGCTAGGAGATAGGGAGGGGCTTCTTTGTACCGGCCTTCTTCGAATAGCAAATATCCTGCAGCGCCTGCTGAAAGCCCGTTACCAGCATCTGCGTAGCGCTTATGCAAGGCGAGCCCTTTTGCTTTGTCTTGCTTGATTCCACTTTCCCCGATGACATAATTTTGTGCGTGCCAATATTGCGCATTTCTGTGGCCCAATGCAGCGGCTTTCTCTAGCTGTTTGACAGCCTTGTCATATAGGCCTGCGGCATAAAGAGACCGATAGAGCTGATAGTGATCGCGCGCATTGCCTCTTTTGGACACAGCAGCACTGCATGCCCTGATTGCTTCTTCCGCATGCGTCTTGAGCTTACTCATCATCACGGGTTCAACATTGGGATCATGCTCGTTGGAGTGGGTCGCAAGACGGTCGCATTGTTCTGTCGGGTTTTTCAGAGCTGCCGCTTTATGAACCTCGTTTGTGTTGGTCTCTTGTTCCAGCATAACCCGCGCGAGATCGACGAAGGTACCGTTTGGATATTTGTCCAGATAGAGCTGAAGCATTTGCGAGTTGCCGCTGTCTCTTGCGGTCTCCCAGAAGGATATTTCTCCTGCGGATTGGGCAATGCTAGGCATAATAGAATAGACAAAGCATATAAAGGCACACAGAATTGAAACAATATATTTGCGCATGATAAATCCAACAAAAGAAACAATTATCCGGCTCTTAGCATAATTCTCTAAGTGCATGAAATATATAGTAATACGGACTATTTGGTTCGTTACATCAATTGATTGGTAAATAACATGTCGCTAGTTGAGCAAATCCGCTTCTTGATATGCGCTACTCTCAGGGGATTCCCGAGATTGCCCACAAGAATCGCCATAACTGACCGCTCACTTCGGCGAGGTCATCACGGCGAGGCATGAAGATATATATTCTTTGTCTGAAAGGGCTCTCTACGAAAAAGGGCCTTCTGAACTTAATCAGAAGGCCCTAATATGGCTCCCCAGGCCGGACTCGAACCAGCGACCCAGCGATTAACAGTCGCTTGCTCTACCAACTGAGCTACTGGGGAAAACTCTTTTTCGTTGATCCGTTGTTTCCGTCTCAACGTTGGTGAGGTGGTTTCTAATGGAGAGAGCCGCACTTGCCAAGCCCCTTTTTTCATCTTTTTAATTTCTCTTGTGGATCAGTGGAAAAGACGGGGCGACTGTCACAGAAAGCATAAACGGCATCATGGTATTCAACACCTCAGCAAGGCCTTATTTCTGCTGTTTTAATATGATCAAAAGGGCTAAAAGAGAAAATTATCAATAACATCGCATAGATTGCCAGCCAGATGATCACCCAGCAAAAACAATTTCGGATTGGCCCCAAGACTCTGAAAATTCCCCAAACACCTTTTGCCAGGAAGATGTTGGGCACCCTTTTGATTCTGGGAGGGATACTCGGCTTTCTGCCAATCCTTGGATTCTGGATGTTGCCTTTGGGACTAATGATCCTTTCGATCGATTTGCCATTATTGCGCAAATATCGCAGAAAGATCGCCATCAGGATGGAAAAACGCAAAAGAAGCCAATTGCTTCCAGCGCCCCAGAAAACACAGGAGCATGATCTGGCATGAAGACGCATTCCGCACGCACAACCCTTGTTGTCGGCGGAGCAAGATCTGGCAAAAGCGCATTTGCTCAGAAGCTCTGTGAAGACAGTCCCTTCAATCTGATCTATGTGGCGACATCACCAGTCTTTGCTGACGACAAGGAGATGACGGCGCGAATCCAGAAGCACAAGGATGACCGGGGGCCACGCTGGCAAGCGATCGAAGAAGAAATCGCCATTGATCGCATCGTAAAGGAGCATAATAGCGCTGATACGGTTCTGCTGATCGATTGTGCCACTCTATGGCTTAACAATTTGATTTATCATGATTTACCCCTGCAGGACCATGTGAACAGCTTTCTGGATGCCATGGCGGAAACGCATGCGCATGTTGTTATCGTTTCAAATGAAGTGGGACAGGGGATCGTGCCGACCGCTCCGGAAGTCCGACAGTTCCGAGATCATCAGGGCAGATTGAACCAGCAACTTGCTGAAGCCTGTGAGCGGGTTGTTGAAGTGCGCTGCGGCTTACCCATGCTTCTCAAACCGAACGATCAACCAAAGATCATACTTTAAAGCAGATGAGCTACGGCGCCTGCCAGCGCATACGAACCCCACACGTCGTCACGTCAAGGCAAAGACGCCCAGCACCGCAACAATCAAAAACTGACACTGACAGGCTCGGCTATACAGCTTGAGAGCCAGCGCAATATCATCCGCTCCGATTTGCCGCCGCCCTGTATCGTTGACAAACGGCTCATCTACCAACACGCCTTCATAATAGCGTGGGCCGGAGAGGGCGATATCCAGCCTACGCGCCATGGCGCCTTCTGGCCATCCGGCATTGGGAGAGCGATGGCGCCGTGCATCGGCAAAGAAGCGGCTCCAGGGCTGAAAAGCGGCAGCTCGGTCTCCATGCAGGGAAACAGGCGAGAAAAGCAACAGGATCATGGTGATACGCGCAGGAATGGAATTGAGCACATCGTCAAGCCTTGCTGCCGCCCAACCGAAATAGAGATAGCGCTCATTCTTGTGACCAATCATGCTATCGGCCGTGTTGACGATTTTATAGCAGATCAGGCCCGGCAGCCCGAACAGCACCAACCAGAAAAGCGGTGCAACGATGCCATCGGAATAGTTCTCCGCAAGGCTTTCTATGGCCGCACGCGTAACACCCGCCTCATCAAGCTTGCTGGTGTCGCGCCCGACAATCATGGAAACAGCAGTGCGTGCACCAGGTAAGTCAGATTGTGAAAGCGGCACGGCGACCCGCTCCACATGCTCATAAAGGCTTTTCTGAGCCAGCAGGGTTGATGCAATCACTGCAATCAGGACATACCCAATGCCGCCAAGCGTCATCAACCCGAGCTGTATCCCAGTTCCCAGAGCGCAGCCAAGCAAAAGAAGGACAGTTAGGGAAAAAGCCCCCGCCAACCTCCCCGACAAGGCACTTTGGTCCTTGGGGCGATTGAAGCGTGTCTCGAAAAAGGAAATAGCTCTACCGAAGAAAACAACCGGATGCGGCATCCGGCGCCATAGCCAATCAGGCTCACCAAAAATCGCATCCAGAAGCAAAGCCAGAAGGACTGCTCCTGCGAACAGCCCACCAAAGGAAATCACCGATACATAACCTTGCCAAGTGCTTCGTCAAATCGGTTCATCGCTTTCTGATCGATAGGTATACCGAAACGGATATAATCGGAGCGATAGTCGAAGATACGTGACCAAATGTGCATTTCAGCCAGCTTGCGGTGAAGATCGCGCGCATCTTCCTTGATCACCAGACGGAAAAGCGAAGTGCCACCAGCGGTATAGAGACCGCGTTTATCCAGCACCTTGTCCATAAGCTCGGCTTGAGCCTGCAGCTTTTCACGCTGGCTCTTTTGCCATTCCAGATCACTAAGCGCCTGAGTGCCAACACGCAGGGCAGGGGTGGAAACAGCCCAAGGGCCCAGCATATCGCGAATCTTGCTGATCTGGACTTCATGCCCCATGAGGAAGCCGAGCCGGATACCGGAAAGGCCAAAGAATTTGCCAAAGGAGCGCAAAATGACGCAGTTTGGCATCTCGGCCAGATGCGGCATTACGCTCAACTGAGGGTTCACATCGGCAAAAGCCTCATCAACGATGAGCAGCCCCCGCTGACGATGCAGCTTGCTCGCCAATTCAACCAGCAACTCTGATTCCAGTGTTCGACCATCGGGATTGTTCGGGTTGCAAACCAGCAGGCAATCGCCAGGGAAGAATTCCTTCGGCACTTCATTGACCATAGCCACATCAACGCCGGCACGTGCCATGGCGCGCTGATGCTCAGAATAGGTTGGCCCGAGAATGAGGCAGCTTTGATTGGTTCCCAACAGCACCGGCATGGACTGGATAAGAGACTGCGTCCCGGACGAAGCAACAATCGAAACTTCATCAGGAACATTGTAGGCCACACGCGCAGCTGCAAGGCAATCGACCAAATCTGCTTGCGTAGGAAGACAACCAATTGAATCCAGAGCAGAATCTCTATCAAACGGATAAGAAACGTGGTTGATACCAGCAGATAGATCAAGCCATCCTTCCCGTGTACCACCATATCGGTTCATTGCAGCGGACAGATCGCCCCCATGCATCATAATGTTGTCGTCGCTGGCTACCATAATCCAAGCCCCAAATTGTTCGGCAATTGAGACTAACGCATAGACCTTTCTGGCATTGGATGCAAACCCAAACGAGCTTTTGATCTGCTGTTCAGATCAATATGACCAGAATAGTCACCAACGCCAAATTGATTTGAGAAATCGCCCAAATCATAGCTTTTATAAATAAGGCGCACCTATTGCGTTAACTTTTCATCTGCCGCTCTATGCAAGCAGCCGGATAAACGCGATTATAGTCAAGTTTGGATAAGCGATATCCGTCATCGTCAATACCCTCAAAGATCCCAACAATACAAATGAAGTAATTCTATATCATTGTAATCATATGCTTATTAGGTTCTGATTTTCGCCTCACATTACAAATCAAGCAACCGCAGACAAAGCCATTTCTCCACGCATGACAACGGACTTTTTTGATAAGTTTTACTCAATTTAAAACACAACTTTAAGTGACATTTTATTAAGAAACACTGTGCAAAATGCTGTCCAAATTGTCTCTCCAGCCAAGGGAGTTTTCCCGGTGACTTGCACTGAACTGCGCCGCCTGCAGGAATTGAAGCGCTATGCTATTCTGGATACCGAACCAGAAGAAACATTTGACCGCATTACACGCCTGACCAGAGATCTGTTCGATACGCCAATTGCTCTTATTTCCCTGGTGGATGAAAACCGCCAATGGTTCAAATCCAAGCAGGGTCTACAGCTGGACGAAACGACAAGAGAAGGGTCTTTTTGCGCTAGCGCATTGGAGAGCGGTTACCCGCTCGTTGTTGAAGACACCTTGCTGGATAAACGTTTCAAAGATGCCGAAATTGTCCAGGGCCCGCTCGGAATTCGCTTTTATGCAGGCGTGCCTTTGACGTCTCCCTCGGGCAATCAACTTGGCGTCCTATGCATCATGGACGACAAACCACGCAAGCTTTCACGCGATCAACTGGCCAATCTTTATGACATGGGGCGTGTTGTCATCGACGAAATAGAACTCAGATCATTGGCAACGTTCGATTGTCTGACTGGATTGCAACAAAGACAAGGCTTCTGGCTTAAGGCGCGTCAAGAGTTGGAGCGCTCGAAACGATATGATTCAGATCTGAGCTTGATCCTTTTCGATATAGATGGCTTCAAGAAGGTGAATGATTCTTATGGCCATGCAGCCGCAGACAGGGTTTTGCAGCAGATCGCAGACATCTGTCGCAGCCAGGTTCGTGTATTTGATACACCGGCTCGCATTGGAGGAGAAAAGTTCACAATTTTGTTGCCACAGACAGAAATAGGCGATGCCTTCGAGATTGCAGAACGAATCCGCACCAGCATAGCAAACATGCCAACCCACTATCGCA
Source organism: uncultured Cohaesibacter sp. (assembly GCF_963682185.1). Classification (NCBI taxonomy): domain Bacteria; kingdom Pseudomonadati; phylum Pseudomonadota; class Alphaproteobacteria; order Hyphomicrobiales; family Cohaesibacteraceae; genus Cohaesibacter; species uncultured Cohaesibacter sp. The sequence goes on from NZ_OY821667.1 coordinate 57,278, forward strand.
GTCAGGATATTTTCGTTACCACCAGCTTCGGCGTAGCATCCATCAACACAAGCAAGGTCTATTCTGTTACGGAATTGTTACGTGTCGCGGATAAATGTCTCTCACAGGCAAAAAGCAAGGGCCGTAATAGAACTGTTGCGGTTGCAGCCTGACACCCTGCTACACCCAAATACCATCATTGGGCAAACGAAGCCGAATTAAAATAACAGTTTGATATATAGAGGGGAGTTGGAGGCTCGAGCCGGAATCGAACCGGCGTACACGGATTTGCAATCCGCTGCGTCACCACTCCGCCATCGAGCCATCCGTGCGTCTGTGGTGGAAGGTGCATAGCAAATGGCTAATGATGTCTCAAGTCCAAATTCACGACATTTTTGACATTTTTCATTACACCCCCAGAATTTTTATCTCCCCGCACCAAAAGTCATACAGCTTTAAGTATATATACAGCCTTTGCCCTTGCCATGGCGGTATCAGGACGATATTGAAAATGGAAGAAATGCGTCTTCTCAAGGACTATTAGCGCCAATTTGCGCATCCCGGAGAGCAACGCTGACAGAGGCCTAAGGACCGTGAAGCGATGAGGAGTTCGGTAAATGATCCAGTTCGATCAAGCGCGGCGTAACATGGTGGACAATCAGATCCGCACAACCGATGTAACGTCCTACGCCATTCTGAAAGCCTTCCTGTCGGTGCCTCGCGAAAAGTTTGTCCCAGAAACCAAACGGGATTTGGCCTACTCGGATGCAGACATCCGGGTTTCAGATACACGGGTCATGACACAGCCATCTCCGCTAGCAAGAATGTTACAACTGGCCGATATAAAACCCGATGATCTCGTTCTGATCATTGGGTCTGGGTCTGGTTACACGGCCGCTATCGCATCTTGGCTCTCCAACACTGTGGTTGCCGTAGAAAGCGATGAAACGTTAGCAGCAGCTGCTGAAGCTGCCATTTCGGATCTGGGCTATGACAATGTCGCAGTGATTCCGGGCGACGTGAAAGAGGGAGTTCCTTCGGAAGGCCCTTATGATGTCATATTCATCAATGGCACCGTGGAGGAGGTTCCTCAATCCCTTCTTATGCAGTTAAAAGACGGCGGAACTCTAGTCGCAGCCAAGGGCAATAAAAACATGGCCGAAGCAGTGCGCATTTTGCGCAAGGGAGACAATTTTTCCAGCATTTCCGCCTTTGACACCAACGCGCCAGTTTTGCAAGAATTCCAGAAGCCACAAGTCTTTCATTTCTAAGCGCAACTACCTGATTTGCATTAAACAATAGAGACAAAACAAGAATCAGGCATTGATGGCTGGAATGGCCGGTTTGAGTATCTTGAGAGACTATCTTTACGGGGAAATCTATGAAGTTCCACAATATGATACACATGGATGATATCATTGTGCGACAAAATAGTGGCTACATCTTTGCAGCACCGTTTCTTAAAGTGTTGCAATAAAGCAGTATTCACATTTTTTTAAGAGAATCGAACACCAGACCTCTAGGAATAAATTTCTCTTCCTATTATGGTCCTCGGCAAACGGAATATCCAAGTATCGGCATGGAGAGGCTACTCATGTCGAAGATTCATTTAGGAGTATTGGTGTGGCTAGGCTTCGGACAATTTCGCTATGTGCTTTAACTGCACTGCTATGCAACGCGCATGGCGCTTCTGCTGAAAATCTTTCAAACGCATTGTCGCTTGCATATAGCAACAACCCGACGCTCAACGCGGCGCGCGCCGGTCTGCGCGCAACCGATGAAAATGTACCTCAGGCATTGTCGGCTTACCGCCCAACGATCAGCGGTTCTGGATCGGCATCGCGCACTTGGTCGAATTACGAATATCGCTCCGGATATCTGGAAAACAATCAGCTGAACACCGTCAGCCTGGGCCTTCAGGTCCAGCAGATTCTTTACCGTGGCAACCGAACAAAGAATGGTGTGAAGCAAGCGGAAGCCGCAATTCAGGCCGCCCGTGAAAGTCTCAAAAGCACAGAACAGTCCGTTTTGCTCGAAGTAGCCACAGCCTATATGGATATTCTGCAGAATCAGGCCATTCTTGAGCTTCGCAAACAGAATGTTGCTTTTCTAAGAGAGCAGGCCCGTTCAGCGAAAGACCGTTTTGCTGTTGGTGAAACCATCAACACCGATGTCAATCAGGCTGAAGCCAGTTTGGCAGCGGCAATTTCTTTGGTCCATGCCGCCGAGGCAAACCTAACGGCTAGCCGCGCGACATATGAACAGCTGGTTGGCAAAAAGGCCAGCACGCTTGTCGCAGGCTATTCTGTTGATAATCTGTTCCCGAAATCCCTGAATGCAGCCATTAGTCAGGGCCTCTCCAAACACCCTTCCATTCAGTCGGCAAAATACAATGTCGATGTTGCAGAGTTGGATGTAAAGATTGCTGAGGGCGCATTGCTCCCCACAGTTTCCGTTACAGGAGAGGCTGGCAGAAGCTGGTCCAACAACATCAACAGCACCAATGTTGACGGCGCAACCAACAGCGCCTCCATTACCGGTGCAATCAGCATTCCACTCTATTCCGGTGGTGCGAATCATTCAGCTGTCCGCCAAGCCAAGGAAACCCTCGGCCAAGCGCGCATCCAGCTAGATCTGGCACGCGCACAAATCCGCGCCAGCATCGCGTCATCCTGGGCCTCATTGCAGGCCAGCATACCATCCATCACCGCAGCTCAGGCTCAGGTTAAAGCCGCACGCTTGGCTACGGAAGGTGTTATCGAAGAACAGAAGGTCGGTCAGCGTACGCTGCTCGATGTTCTTGACCAACAGGAAGACCTGATCTCGGCACGCATTGCTTTGGTTCAGGCTCAGCACGACCGTATTGTTGCCTCCTTCTCTGTTGCCTCGGCAACTGGCAACCTCTCGGCGACCAACCTGAAACTAAAAGTTCAGCGCTATGATCCAACGGAACATTATAATGCCGTTCGCGACAAATGGGTTGGCTTGCGCACGCCGGATGGACGCTGAGCTGCCACCATTCAGTTCTTTAAAGAATCACAGACGAAAAGCCGGCTCCGTGTCGGCTTTTCTCGTAATGATAGCCTAAAGGCCGTAATGCGCGCTCGCTGTGCTCCAATATTCCAGCCGCGATGAATCTTTAATCATGAGCGAGAAGAGCAGGATTGCGGGGAAATTAACGTATATTTCCTTCACTCCACATCTCATTGATGCTTTTTTGCGGAACAGATTTCAACAAATTGACAAACACTCTATAGTTAAAAGATGGGCGAATCATGTTCACGGCGGAACGTGATCGCTCCATGACCTGTTTGTCGTTAGTTTCGGGTGAGGCCATGTCAAATTCCAGCGCAGCTCAAGAACCTTCCATGGAGGAGATTCTCGCTTCCATCCGCAGGATTATCTCGGATGAAGAAGCTGCTATCGGAGATGAAGCAACTCCGGCCAAAGAGCCAGAGGCAGATCCCGATGAAGCCATGAGTCAGGAAGCCCTCGACGCTCTGTTTGACGAGCCGGCTCCGCAGCCGGAACCGGAACCTGAAGAAGAGGAAGAAGAAATCGACATGGCCGCTGCTATGGCAGCCATGGAAGAAGAAGCCCCCGAGGAAGAAGACGTTCTTGAGCTTTCTTCCGAATGGCAGGAATCTGATTTCGTCGAACCTCAAGAAGATGACGTCATGTTCGCCAATGCAGAGCAGGCGGCCAAGGAACCTGAGCCGGAAGAAACAGCTCCGCTTGAGGATATCGTCAATCAGAAGCTGGAAGAGGCTGTTCCTGAAGCTCTTCAGTCCGCCTTCAGTTCCGCTTCAATGCCCGATGGACCGCTGCCGAATGTCGAACGCGGCGCGCCTCTGGTCTCCGATGACACGTCTCAAAAGGTCACCAGTGCCTTTGGTGATTTGACTCATACAATCCTGAACAACAACTCACGCACGATTGAGAATGTTGTCGAAGACATGTTGCGCCCGATGCTCAAGGCATGGCTTGACCAGAATCTGCCTGTGATGGTGGAACGTCTGGTGCGTGCGGAAATCGAACGAGTGTCCAGGGGCGAGCAGCGTTACCGCTGATCGCCCGCACCAACTCCTTCACAATTGTCTCAAGGCTCCCCTAATTGCGTGTTTTTGTCATAAAAATTGCGCCCATAGCATGAAGTTTGACCAGTTCTCTCTGCAAATGGTTGACAGCTTTGGGGGAATGGGATTTACACCATAACCGATACAGTTTTCGTACCGACCAGCGCGCTGTCTTGGCTCTGCTCGTGTCGGTTCAAGCCTCAGAATGACAGATCTGCAAGCGAACGCGCTGGGCGATCTGCAATATGGATGTGCAATGCTTGAAAAAACTTTTGATGCGGCGACCGTAGAGCCGCGCCTTTATGATGAATGGGAAAAAGCCGGCGCATTCAAAGCCGGCGCTGGCAAGAAGGATGGACAGGACAGCTTCTCCATCGTCATCCCACCGCCGAACGTCACCGGCTCTTTGCACATGGGGCATGCCCTGAACAATACCCTTCAGGATGTCATGATCCGCTATAACCGCATGAAGGGGCTGGATGTCCTCTGGCAACCGGGTATGGACCATGCTGGCATCGCAACGCAGATGGTTGTCGAACGCCAGCTGGCCGCCAACAACGAACCAGATCGCCGCTCCATGGGGCGCGAGGCCTTTGTTGATCGCGTCTGGCAGTGGAAAGGCGAATCCGGAGGCACCATCTTCAACCAGTTGCGTCGCCTTGGCGCCACCGCTGACTGGTCTCGCGAACGCTTCACCATGGATGAGGGCCTCTCCAAGGCCGTTCAGAAGGTTTTCATTCAACTTTACAATGAAGGCCTGATCTACCGTGGCAAACGTCTGGTCAACTGGGACCCGAAATTTGAAACCGCGATTTCCGATCTCGAAGTCGAGAATAAGGAAGTCGACGGCCATATGTGGCACTTCAAATATCCGCTCGCAGGTGGTGAAACCTACACCTATGTCGAGAAGGATGAAGACGGCAACGTCCTCTTCACCGAAGAACGCGACTATATCTCTATTGCTACGACCCGTCCTGAAACCATGCTGGGCGATGGTGCCGTTGCGGTTCATCCGTCCGATGAGCGCTATGCGCCAATCGTTGGCAAGCTTTGCGAAATTCCGGTTGGACCGAAAGAGCATCGCCGCCTGATCCCGATCATTCGTGACGAATACCCCGATCCGGACTTCGGCTCTGGTGCTGTTAAAATCACCGGCGCACATGATTTCAACGACTATCAGGTTGCCCGACGCAACAAGATCCCATGCTATCGTCTGATGGATGTTCAGGCATCCATGCGCGCTGATGGCGCTCCTTATGCCGAATGCGCAACCAAGGCTCTGGAAATCGCCAAGACTGGCGAATTGCCCGGCGAACGCGAAGTGGATGAAATCAACCTCGTTCCTGACGAATATCGCGGTCTTGATCGCTTCGAAGCCCGCAAGCAGATCGTTGACGCCATCAACGCTGAAGGCCTTTGCGTTTTCGCCAAGGATGAAGAAGGCAACGACGTTCCATTCGTTGAAAACAAGAAGATCATGCAGCCCTTCGGTGACCGCTCCGGCGTTGTCATCGAACCCATGCTGACAGACCAATGGTTTGCCGACGCCAAGACCCTTGCAGGTCCGGCGATCGACTCGGTCAGGGAAGGGCGCACCAAGTTCGTTCCGCAGAATTGGGAAAAGACCTATTTCGAGTGGATGGAAAATATCGAACCATGGTGTATTTCCCGTCAGCTCTGGTGGGGCCATCGCATTCCGGCCTGGTTCGGCCCGGATGATCACATCTTTGTTGCCCATGATGATGCAGAAGCGGCCGAACAGGCCAAGGCGCATTATGGCAAGGATGTAGACCTGAAGCGCGACGAAGACGTGCTGGACACCTGGTTCTCCTCGGCGCTGTGGCCATTCTCCACCCTTGGCTGGCCTGACAAGACGCCCGAGCTGGAACGCTATTACCAGACCGACGTTCTGGTTACCGGCTTTGATATCATCTTCTTCTGGGTTGCCCGCATGATGATGATGTCCATGCACTTCATGAAGGAAGAGCCGTTCCACACCGTTTATGTTCATGCGCTGGTGCGCGATGAGCATGGCGCCAAGATGTCCAAATCCAAAGGCAACGTCATCGATCCGCTCGATCTGGTTGACGAATATGGTGCGGACGCCGTTCGCTTCACCCTGACGGCCATGGCCGCACAGGGGCGCGACATCAAGCTGGCCACCAGCCGCGTTGCAGGCTACCGCAACTTCGGCACCAAGCTTTGGAACGCAACCCGCTTCACCCAGATGAATGGCTGCGAACGCACCGCTGATTTTGATCCATCCACCGTTAAGGAAACAGTCAACCAGTGGATCGTTACCGAGTTGGCCAAAGCCGCAAAAGACGTGTCTGACGCCATTGAATCCTATCGCTTCAATGATGCAGCCAATACGCTTTACCGCTTTGTCTGGAACCTTTATTGCGACTGGTACATCGAGCTTTCCAAACCTGTACTGCAGGCCGAAGGCGAGAGCGCAGCCAAGAGCGAAACACAGGCTTGTGCGGCTTGGGTTTTGGACCAGATCTGTCTGCTTCTGCATCCGATCATGCCATTCATCACGGAAGAACTCTGGGCAGAAACCGGTAAAACCGGTCCGGCTCGCAAGGGTCTGCTCATTCTGGAAGACTGGCCGAGCTATGACATCAAGGACACAGGCGCAGCTGATGACATCAACTGGCTTGTCGACATGATCACTGCCATTCGGTCTATCCGGTCTGAGATGAATATCAAGCCGTCTACCCAACTCAAGCTTGAAGTTGTTGGTGCATCAGATGAAACCAAGGCCCGCCTTGCTGCCCATGATGCTATCATCAAACGTCTGGCCCGCGTTGAGGACATTAAGGTCTCTGACGCAGTGCCGCAAGGCTCAGCTCAGGTTGTTGTTCATGAAGCAACCGTTGCGCTGCCGCTGGCAGGCATCATCGATCTGGATGCGGAAAAGGCTCGTCTCGAAAAAGACCTCGACAAGATCGCCAAGGTCGCAGAAAAATTCGAGAAGAAGCTGGGCAACGAGAAATTCGTTGCCAACGCTCCGGCAGAGATTGTTGAAGAGCAGAAAGCCAAACTGGCCGAGCAAAATGAACTGAAAGCCAAGGTTCAGGAAGCCCTCGACCGCATTTTGGCCGCTCTCTAGCGCTTGGTCGCACGCGACACGAATTAAAACCCCGTCAGCATCCTCTGGCGGGGTTTTCTATATCCCTTGTTGAATTGAGTAGAAGGGCAAAAAGGCGTAGACTCAGATTGTAAGGCCCATCAAATGCACCTTAACACTGGGAGGATTTTATGTCTGACTGGGTCATCAAGGGATATGATTGCGCCGAAGAATTCTACTCGAGATCCTTCAGGCGGATGGAACAGAGTCAAGTAGAGCATCTTTTGAAAAAGCTCTATGAACAAACGCTTCCCATTAACGACCGGACGCGCTACGCAATGAGTGAGGATGCTTCCTTCATCGTTACGCACCCTGACCGCATCGGCAAAACATTGGCAATCGGTTCCGAACTTCGTTTTATCGCGAAGAGGATAACCCACTAGTGCCAAAACAAAGGGCTCTCTGTCTTTACGAAATCTGCACACCCTTGGCGCCAGCGAGATCCTGAATAAACTGCCAGGCTACACGGCCTGAGCGTGATCCCCGTGTTGTTGCCCATTCTAGCGCAGAAGCACGCAACTCATCCGCATCCACCTTAATACCATATTCGGTCACATAGCCCTCAACCATCGCCAGATAGTCATTCTGCGAGCAATTGTGAAACCCGATCCAGAGTCCGAAACGATCGGAGAGGGATACCTTCTCCTGTACGGCCTCACTTGGGTTGATCGAGGTTGATCGTTCATTCTCGATCATGTCCCGTGGCATCAAATGGCGACGGTTCGAGGTCGCATAAAACAATACATTGCCCGGACGGCCTTCGATCCCCCCGTCCAAGACCGCCTTGAGCGACTTATAGGCCGTCTCGCCAGTGTCAAACGACAAGTCATCACAGAAGAGAATGCAGCGCTCTTTATGCTCTCTAAGGATATTCATCAGAATAGGCAGACTATCGATATCCTCGCGTGCAATCTCTATCAGCTTGAGAGCGGTGGTCTTGCCTTCCAGCTCTTTGTTGACCGCCGCATGACAAGCCTTCACAAGCGAACTCTTCCCCATGCCACGCGCACCCCAGAGAAGGGCATTGTTAGCGGGCAAGCCCTTGGCAAACCTCTGGGTATTTTCAAGGATCATATCGCGGTTGCGATCCACCGCCTTGAGGAGAGAAAGCTCAACCCGGTTCACCTTGCTAACCGCCTGCAAATGCGGCACTGGATCGGCATGCCAGACAAAGGCATCTGCCGCTCCAAGATCTGCATCTTCGGGAATAGGGGGCACGGCGCGCTCAATACTGGCGTGGATGTCTTTCAGAATTGCTGCGATATCAGCAAGTGTTTTGGCAGTCATGAAACCGAAGTCTCCGTCTTTTGTCGCTTTGTGCCAAATTAGGTGCAGAAAAACAGCAATAAAGGCTGCCTTCACCCTTTCCCTTTGCACAAAGGATCATTATGTCTAGGCCTTGATTAGCAGAATTGGACCGGGCGTTGCAAACCATCAACTGACTATTTGCAATCTCCGCCGGGACCGCTATAGTCCGCTCAAATTTACAAAAGCCTAAAGGGACGGGATACGTCCATACTGGCCTCAAAGGAGCAAGAAATGTTTGTAACGCCAGCTTATGCACAGGGCGCAGGTGCCGCCGCCGGTCCGGAATTCCTGATTTCCGTTTTGCCGTTCATCCTGATTTTCGTGATCATGTATTTCCTGATCATTCGTCCGCAGCGTCAGCAGATGAAAAAGCACGCAGAACTGATTTCAAATGTTCGTCGTGGCGACACAATCGTCTCCAATGGCGGCATTGTCGGCAAAGTGACCAATGCGACAGACGAAAGCGAAATTACTGTCGAAATCGCAGAAGGCGTAAAGATCAAATTGATGCGCAAGTCGATTGCCGAAGTCCGCTCCAAGAGTGAGCCAGCTGGCGACGCTAAGTAATTGCATTCGAATATTTGATACTCATATGCACTCGGACAAGATCCGGGTGCACTGCCAATGGTGGTAGGATAGCCTTATGCTACATTTTGCCCGATGGAAGGTGACACTGGTTTTACTGGTGGTGCTTGTAGGCCTTCTCTTTTCTATTCCTAACCTCTTTTCCGACCAGGAACTGCAAGACGATTATCCAAGCTGGCTACCGAACAGCAAGATCGTTCTTGGTCTAGACCTGCAAGGTGGTGCGCACATTCTCATGCAGGTGGAAAAAGAGGGCATTATCGAGGATCGCCTCGAAATTCTCCGCGGAGATGTCCGTTCTGCTTTGCGTGAAGATAAAATCGGTTACACCGGTCTGGCCGCAAGAGACGGCGCCGTTCAGGTCCGCATCCGCGACATCACGCAGCTTGATGCTGCTCGTGAAAAATTGCAGGATCTGGTTCAGCCGGTATCGACCTCGCTGCTCACCGGTGGAGGTGCGATGGAAACCTCGCTTGAAGTCAATGACGATGGCCTGATACGCCTAGTGTTGACCGAAGAAGGCATCACCGCGCGCGTATCAAGCGCCGTGGCGCAGTCGGTTGAAGTCATTCGCCGCCGCGTTGACGAGCTTGGAACGACCGAACCATCCATCCAGCGCGAAGGGGAAGATCGCATTCTTGTTCAGGTGCCCGGCCTGCAGGATCCGGATCGCCTGAAAGACATTCTGGAAACAACCGCGAACCTGTCTTTCCGTATGGTCGATACGTCCATGGCGCCGGAAACGGCTCTTCAGACGCGTCCACCGCTGGATTCCGAAATTCTCTACGAAGCGGACGATCCACAGAACCCGACGGCTCAGGAAAACCGCGTTCCATATCTCGTCAAGAAACGTGTTCTGATTTCCGGTGACGAACTGGATGACGCGCAGCCAACCTTTGATTCCCGCACCAACGAACCGGTCGTTTCCTTCCGCTTCAATACGTCGGGCGCTAAAAAGTTCGCACGTGTTACCGAACAGAATGTTGGCCTGCCATTCGCCATCGTACTCGATGATGAAGTTATCTCAGCACCGACGATCCGAGAACCGATCCGTGGTGGGTCTGGCATTATTTCCGGCTCCTTTACAGCCGAAAGCGCCAATGACCTTGCTGTTCTGATGCGTGCTGGTGCATTGCCAGCCAAACTGACCATTGTTGAAGAACGGACGGTTGGTCCGGGCCTTGGTGCCGACTCCATTGCCGCCGGTGAAATCGCCGGTATCGTGGGCGCACTGGCTGTTGTCGTTTTCATGATCATCGCCTACGGACTATTCGGCATTTTTGCCAATATTGCGCTAGCGGTGAACGTTTGCCTGTTGCTCGGCGTGCTGTCGTTCCTTGGCGCCACGCTCACATTGCCCGGTATCGCGGGTATCGTGTTGACCGTCGGTATGGCTGTGGACGCCAACGTTCTGATTTTCGAACGCATACGAGAAGAAAACAATTATGGTCGCTCGACGATTGCTGCAATCGATACGGGTTATTCCCGTGCCTTGGGCACCATTCTCGACGCCAACATCACGACCTTCATTGCGGCGATCATCCTCTTCTCGCTGGGCTCTGGTCCAGTAAGAGGTTTCGCAATTACATTGGCCGTTGGTATCGTAACGACCGTCTTCTCGGCATTCACCTTCAACAGACTGTTGGTCGCGACATGGATTAAATACCGTCGCCCCTCCAATCTGCCAATCTGACCCCACCGGAGATAAGAAAATGAAACCAATTCGTTTTATCCCGGATGGCACCAAAATCCGGTTCATGCGGCATCGGTACTGGAGCTTTCCGCTTTCAGCCACCTTGCTTGTCGCATCCATTGTATTGTTCCTGGTCGCAGGCCTGAACTACGGCATCGACTTCAAGGGCGGTACACTGATTGAAATCCAGACAGCCGAAGATGTCGCCGATCTGGCGTCCATCCGTGGCAACCTCAATGCGCTGGATCTGGGCGATGTGGAAGTGCAGGAATTCGGTGCACCGAATGACGTGCTGATCCGCGTTCAAACCCAAGGCGGTGAGGGCGAAAGCGCAGAAGAGGCACAGCAGCGCGTTGTCTCTCTTGTCAAGGAAACCCTCGGTAATGCCGTAAGCTACCGTCGTGTTGAAGTGGTTGGTCCTCGCGTTTCCGGTGAGCTGGCCACCACAGGCGCCATCTCGGTTCTCTCTGCCTTGCTCGCCATCATGGTCTATATCTGGTTCCGCTTCGAATGGCAGTTTGCTGTTGGGGCTGTTGCGGCCACGGCGCACGACGTGATCATGACCATCGGTGTGTTTGCATTGTTGCAGATAGACTTCAACCTGACGACCATCGCAGCTATCCTGACGATTGTCGGTTACTCGTTGAACGATACCGTGGTTGTTTATGACCGTATTCGAGAAGACTTGCGCAAGTTCAAGAAGATGCCACTCAAGGAATTGCTTGACCAGTCCATCAACCGGACGCTCTCTCGCACGACCCTGACATCCTTCACGACCTTGCTGGCGCTTAGCTCGCTCTATTTTCTTGGCGGGGAGGTTATTCGCTCCTTCACCTTCGCCATGATCTGGGGTGTTTTCGTCGGCACCTACTCATCGATCTTTATCGCAGCACCACTGCTGATCTTCTTCAATCTAAGGTCTGAACATGTTCAGAAACCAGGCAATGAAGAAGAAGCAGAAGGGGCAGCAGCGTCCTGATCGATGGTATTCAAATGGCTGCAGGGCAAAAAAGCCTCGCCCAGTTTGAAAGACAATTCCCACGCCGGAGAGACACTCTCTGGCGTGGATACTGATCCAACAAGTGAGTCAGACCAAGATATTGTGGCTCCGGCATCCGGCCTTGAAATGACAGATGCCTATTATCCCGGACATGTCCCAATCGACTTTTACGGCAATGGCGGCTTCCGCTTTGGCGAAATGTCCCATCAGGGAGCCATTCTGTTTTTGCCCAGTGGCGTTCACCGCTGGGACGTCGAAACAGTCAATGCTCTGACGACAGATCACTTTGACAAGCTGCTGGCTGAAGCCCGCGACATCGAACTTCTGATCCTGGGAACGGGCAATCTTATTGTGCCACTCGCCCTGCCTCTTGCGAACCATATTCGTCAAGCGGGCATAAAGCTGGATATCATGGACACGGGCGCTGCAGTAAGAACCCTGAATATTCTGCTATCTGAAGATCGGGCCGTCGCTGCGGCGCTGTTTCCGGTGTCATAACCGATCCCAAACGCGGAGCGTTCCATGTCTGGTTCCGAAGATGTCTTTTCTTTTTGCCAGAGTGAATTAAAGGCCCTCGATCCTGTCTGCCATTTCGCGGCTTTGACAGCCCCGCAAGACAAGCGGCCCGCGCTGATGGCGCTTTATGCCTTTCTTGTTACTCTTCGCCGCATCCCCACTCAGGTCAGCTCAAAGGAAATGGGCGAAATCAGACTGCAATGGTGGCGAGACATCCTGTCTGACACCCAATCAAACTTCACCGACGGATGCGGTCTGGCCAATATTGGCCCCTTGGCTACAGCACTCAAGCAAACGCAGAGGCAGTTTCAGCTTCCCCCCGATCAACTGGAAGCCATTGTGGATGCACATTCATTGGATCTTTCCCCTGGTTCGATGCCGGATGACAACACCTATGACAGCTACGCGAGATCGACAAAGGGCATGCGCCTTGCTCTTGCCTGCCGCATATTGAATGATGGCCAATCACCAGACCAGCTTGCCCAGCTATTCATGACAGCAGGCAAGGCCATAAGCCTGGCTGAACATCTTCGGACGTGGCCAGAAGCGGCAAAGGCAAAGCAGCTCTTTCTGCCGTTTGATATATTTGAGAATTTTGGCCTTTCCGAGCAGGACCTTTACGCTTCCCCGCATTCGAAACAGAGCGCAGAGGCAATCAAAGCCTTGTGTCAAAACGCATCTGACCTGCACAAGGAGACCTTAGAGGCTCTTAAAGACATAAAAGAGGGAGGGCAGGCCCATCTGGCTCCTGCCTTCATGGCGCTCGGCCCCGTTCCGCTGATACTAAAAAAACGCCAGCGAAGACCTCATGATCATCTTGAGATATCCAACTGGCGTAGCTATTGGAGCATCTGGCATATGGCCAGAAAATTCTAGAAACTTAGCTGATTTGAATGGCGGCCAACCATGCTTTGGTGTCATCCAGCGCACGTTTGGAAAGAGCCTTCTTCTTGGAAAGTTGCTTTTCGACGCCACGCATCTTGGACCCATCCTCACGTCTGCGAGAGAACTCGACCGGTGGAAACAGGCCGAAATTGACATTCATCGGCTGGAAAGACCGTTTGCCTCCGTTGGTGTCAATCAGGTGCCCACCGGTAATGTGAGCCAGCAAGGCACCAAAAGCCGTCGTCTCTGGCGGAGGCACCGCAGTCCGCTCATGCATTTCAGCTGCAATGAAACGACCGGCAAGCAGACCAATAGAGGCAGATTCCACATAGCCTTCACAGCCAGTAATCTGTCCGGCAAAACGCAGATGAGGATGGCTCTTCAGACGCAGGGTTTCATCGAGCAGCTTGGGCGAATTGAGGAAAGTGTTGCGATGAATACCGCCAAGCCGCGCGAACTGAGCATTTTCCAGCCCCGGAATCATGCGAAACACTTCAGCTTGCGCACCATATTTCATCTTGGTCTGAAAACCGACTATATTGAACAAAGTACCCAACTTATTATCCTGCCTGAGCTGCACGACAGCAAACGGGTCTTCATCGGGCTTGTGCGGATTGGTCAGGCCAACCGGTTTCATCGGACCATAGCGAGGCGTGTCACGCCCACGTTCGGCCATCACTTCAATGGGCAAGCAGCCGTCAAAATATTTCGCCTTTTCCCACTCCTTGAACTCGGCTTTATCTGCCCCCAGCATAGCATCGAGGAAGGCGTTATACTCCGCTTCATTCATGGCACAGTTGATATAGTCAGCCCCGGTGCCAGACGGACCTTTCTTGTCATATCGCGACTGAAACCATGCTTTATCCATATCGATTGAATCGAAATGAATGATCGGCGCAATCGCGTCATAAAAGGCAAGGGATTCTTCACCCGTCAGCGCCAAAATAGACTTGGATAAAGCCTCAGACGTCAACGGACCGGTCGACACCAGACAAAGGCCTTCATCGGCAGAGGGCAGGGTGTCCAGCTCACCCCGTTCAATCGTTATCAGGGGATGACTGGAAAGCTTTTCCGTCACTGCTTCAGAAAAGGCCTCCCTCGCAACCGCCAAAGCGCCGCCAGCGGGAATGGAATTGGCATCTGCGCACTCCATGATCAGCGAACCAGCTTCACGCATTTCCTGATGTAACAGGCCAACCGCATTTGCTTCATGATCATCAGAGCGAAATGAATTGGAGCAAACAAGCTCGGCGCAATGATCCGTCACATGAGCATCCGTTGAATGATTCGGCCTCATTTCATGAAGGATAACCGGAATGCCCGCATTGGCCAATTGCCAAGCGGCCTCTGATCCGGCAAGCCCAGCCCCGATGATACGCACCGATTTATTGCTCTTTGTCACTTCGCTGATCTTTCTGTTTGGATTAAATATGCCTGACGAACCGGCAGAAATCCGTCAAGTAGCGATACCTAACACTGTGTGCGAAAATTACAAGTCACGTTGAAAATTTGATCCGAATTTCGTCGCGAGGAAGCACGGTTTCGATAGAATGTCGAAAGCCACATTTTTGTATTGGCAGTTATGTGTAGCAGTGATAACACACATTGGAGCAATGATCCGAGACCTATCAAGCGGGAACAATCTTCATGAAATTCAAACTTTTAACGACAGTTCCCCTTTTGATTGCCTTGTCAGGCTGTAATGCACAGACATCCAGTTCCACCGATGGCTGGATCAACGCCATGAACAATCGCGCGCCCACAAAAACGACCATTTATATTTGCCACGCATTTGGCTGCACCCTTAAATATGGCTATCACCTCACCAAGGGCGATATCGCAAAGCTCAAGAAAATTCTCTACGCCGGGCGCAGAAGCCCTGAGGCAGAACGCAAGGCCATTGGCAATGCCGTCGCATGGTTCGAGAAGCGTGTCGGCCCCTATGTCGGTTCAGACAAGGACAAGGGTGGGCTGGATATGAGAAATGCCGGGGTCCCCGGTCAGATGGATTGCATTGATGAAGCCAGCAACACCACGTCGCTCATCACCTTTGCCCAACAGCATGGCTTCCTGAAATATCACAAGGTCCAATCTCCGGTCGCAAGAGGCTTCTTTCTTGATGGACGCTATCCGCATGCAACGGCCGTCGTGCTCGATATCAAAAATGACAAGCGCTACGCGATCGATAGCTGGATCTATGACAATGGCGTCTTTCCCAAGATCAAACCTCTGAAAGACTGGATGGCTGAATCACCAGCCAGACACTAGAATTTCAAATATCCCATCGCATATAGCAAAACTCTGTCGCCAAGCCAGACACAACCTGGCTGGCAACAAATTTTTGCGCGCATACAGCTAGTGCTGACCACTGAGTATCTGTAATTTTTGTTTTGGAAGCTGGAATTAGAAAAGCCCACCGGGGGAGGAGATCCGGTGGGCTTCTAAGGGTGTTTCAAAACGGGGAGGAATCGTTTCGAAACGTCTCAGGCTTTCGGGAGGAGGAGAAAGCCTGGATTCCTATAAATCTGTTACATACCTACCGCACGTCTTGCGGTCTGCGTAACGTCTGCGCGAGAGATGCTGACTTCGCATTCTCTATTGGACAGACGATTAAGATTATCGACCGTGTCACGAAAATTGCGCCACTGCCTATAATTCTGAACAACCGTATCAAGCATCTTTTCGATCCTACGTTGCCGAACCTTCAAGTGACTCTGCATCTCTAAAGAGATGACTGTTTCGTTTTCTAATCAACATCTCGTTGCTGTTGATAAATATATAGCAAAAGACTCCCGATATTTGCACTGCAAAAATATGCATAGCTGTCTTGCAGATCATGCAAAACCGTCATTGCTTTTTTAAACGCCCCGCATATTTCGCATAGCCGGAATGAAAGCAAAGAAATTCACACGTATATTCAACAGCTTGAGAACTTTTAAATTCGAATCTAAATAGCACACAAAAATACGTACTAGAACGTATGCTCATTAGGTCAAGAGGGCGTGCCTTGTGAAATTCGAAATTCTTTAGAAGAATAGTCGGAAAATTATAATATTCATTACAACGAATATTGCATCGCAACAAAATTCACGCCAACACCAATGATTTATATCAATGCGCATTGCTCTACAATGAAAAATTTAACAATAATCTTTTAAATTCAATTATTTAGAAATTCTCACCACAAAAACTCTCATTGTGCATCGCCGAAAGTATTACGTATATTCACCAATAACAGCTCAAAAAGGACTCACGATTTAGAATCACGCCGTTCCTTCAGTTCTTTCAAAAACTGCCCCGTGTAGCTTTCTTCACACTTCATGACGTCCTCAGGCGTTCCTTCGACGACGATTTGTCCACCGCCGTCACCACCTTCTGGTCCTAGATCCAGAATCCAGTCCGCAGTCTGGATAACTTCAAGGTTATGCTCGATCACGGCAACAGTGTTGCCCTGATTGACCAATTCATGAAGCACCTCAAGCAGCTTTGCCACATCATGGAAATGCAAGCCGGTTGTTGGTTCATCCAGAATATAGAGCGTTCGCCCCGTAGAACGTTTTGAAAGCTCCTTAGCGAGCTTGACCCTTTGCGCCTCGCCACCAGAAAGAGTCGTGGCTTGTTGCCCCACTTTCACATAGCCCAAACCGACCCGCTGCAAAGTCACCATCTTGTCGCGCACGGCAGGAACAGCCGAGAAGAAGTCGGCCGCTTCATCGACAGTCATCTCCAGAACGTCAGAAATCGACTTGCCCTTGAACTGAACTTCCAGCGTTTCTCGGTTATAGCGCTGCCCTTTGCAAACATCACACGTTACATAGACATCAGGCAGGAAATGCATCTCGATCTTGATGACGCCATCTCCCTGACAAGCCTCACAGCGCCCGCCTTTGACGTTGAAGGAAAATCGACCGGGCGCATAGCCCCGCGCCTTGGCTTCAGGCAGCCCCGCAAACCAGTCGCGGATGGGCGTGAAGGCACCGGTATAGGTAGCCGGGTTTGAGCGCGGCGTACGCCCGATGGGTGACTGATCGATGTCGATCACCTTGTCGACATGTTCCAACCCTTCAATCCGATCATGCGGGGAGGGCATATCCCGCGCCCGGTTCAGCTTCATGGCGGCGCTTTTGTAAAGCGTATCGATGAGGAAGGTGGATTTACCGCCCCCAGAAACACCGGTCACGCACGTAAAAGTGCCAAGAGGAATGGAAGCTGTGACATTTTTTAGATTGTTGCCACGCGCATTCACGACCGTGATCTGTTTCTTTTTCTTTCCCTTGCGGCGACTATGGTCAACGGAAATGGTCTTCGCACCAGAAAGATACTGGCCTGTAAGAGACGCCGGATCGGCCATGATTTCAGCGGGCGTACCTTTCGATACGATATGCCCACCATGAATGCCCGCGCCAGGCCCGACATCGACAACGAAGTCAGCTTCCAGCACAGCATCTTCATCATGCTCAACCACGATCACCGTGTTGCCCAGATCACGCAGATGCTTCAACGTTTCAAGCAGCCGTGCGTTATCGCGTTGATGCAAGCCAATGGATGGCTCATCCAGCACATAAAGAACGCCAGTCAACCCTGACCCAATCTGGGAGGCCAGCCGGATGCGCTGGCTTTCACCGCCAGAGAGCGACCCCGAACCACGCGAGAGCGTCAAATATTCAAGGCCAACATCGTTGAGGAACTTCAGCCGCTCGCGAATTTCCTTGAGGATCCGTTCTGCAATCTCGATCTGTTTCTCAGACAAGGTGGCTGGCAGATCTTGCACCCACTGAGCCGCAGCGCGAATGGAAAGGTTCGCGACCTGCGAGATATGCTTGCCGTCCAGCTTGACCGCAAGCGCTTCAGGTTTGAGACGATGGCCATGGCAGGCAGAACAAGCATGCGCGGATTGATATTTGCCAATATCCTCACGAACCATGCTGCTTTCAGTCTCTCTGAACCGGCGCTCGAGATTGGGAATGACACCTTCAAACGGTTTGGTCGTCTTGTAGGATCGCGCCCCGTCGTCATAAACAAAGAGCAGCTTCTCCTTGCCCGTGCCATAGAGAATGACTTCCTGCGCCTTGAAGGGCAGTTCGATCCAGGGCACCGTGAGCGAGAAGTCAAAATGCTTGGCCAGCGCTTCCAGTGTCTGGCGATAGAAGGGAGACGAGGTCTTGGACCATGGAGCAATGGCTCCGTCCTTGATGCTGCGTGAGCTATCCGGGATGACGAGCTCGGGGCTTACCTGCAGCTCACTACCCAAGCCATCACAAACAGGGCAGGCACCGAACGGATTGTTAAAGGAGAAAAGCCGCGGTTCGATCTCCGGAATGGTAAAACCGGAAACAGGGCAGGCAAATTTCTCGGAAAAAGTAATCCGCTTCGCTTCGCCATTCTCTTCCTTCTGATCCACCATTTCGACGATGGCCAGCCCATCGGCCAGCTCCAAAGCCAATTCAAGGGAGTCGGCAAGGCGTTTCTCGATGCCTTCCTTGACCACCATACGGTGGACGACAACCTCGATATTGTGTTTGAACTTCTTGTCCAGCGTCGGCAAATCGCCGTCATCATACATCTGCCCGTCGATCCGGAAGCGCGTGAGCCCGCGCTTGACCAACTCGGCCAACTCCTTCCTGAACTCGCCCTTACGCCCACGCACAATGGGCGCCAACAGCAGGAAGCGAGTCTTCTCGGGCAGCTCCATGACACGGTCCACCATCTGGCTGACCGTCTGGCTTTCAATCGGCAAGCCTGTCGCCGGACTATAGGGAATACCTACGCGCGCGAACAGAAGGCGCAGATAGTCATAGATCTCTGTTACAGTCCCGACCGTCGAGCGCGGGTTACGCGAGGTCGTTTTCTGCTCGATAGAAATGGCAGGCGAAAGACCCTCAATGGAATCCACATCAGGCTTCTGCATCATTTCAAGAAACTGACGAGCATAGGCCGAGAGGGATTCAACATAGCGCCGCTGCCCCTCGGCATAGACGGTATCAAACGCCAGCGAGCTTTTGCCAGAGCCGGATAAGCCGGTCATGACCACCAGCTGATCGCGCGGAATATCAAGATCAACATTCTTGAGATTATGTTCCCGGGCACCGCGAATCGATATCGCTTTCATCGAAGGTGCAACGGACACTTTTTTTTCAATCGTCATGTCAAACAGTCTTTCTATCAGCGCGAGGCAGGCGTCTGGTTTCTACCCGACTATGCTTTACGATGCATGGAGAGCCAGAGATCACAGCTCCCTTTGCAACGGGTCACATTTTTCTCCCGATGCAATATCGGTTTATAAAAATCAAGGCAATGGCCAATTTTGATTGCTTCCAATCAGGACCATGTTAGGCGCAGGACTTTTATTTGTACCTGATTTGTTCTATGTTGTGAACCTATTCATTGCAACACGACTATGCAAATTGCGCATGAACCAAAGGATGGGGATTGCGCCAAAGCCCATATGGAAGTCAGCAGCGAAGCCGCATATGCTGTGCCAAAACCCTGATCGGACATCAGGACACAGCAAAGAAACAAAGGACAAAGCAATGGCCGGTAGCGTAAACAAAGTCATTCTGGTTGGAAATCTGGGAGCAGATCCCGATATTCGCAGAACTCAGGATGGCCGCCCGATCTGCAACCTGTCTGTCGCCACTTCCGAAAGCTGGAAAGATCGCAACTCTGGCGAACGGCGCGAACGGACCGAATGGCACCGCGTGGTCATTTTCAATGAGGGCCTGTGTCGGATCGCCGAGCAGTATCTCAGAAAAGGCTCCAAGGTCTATCTGGAAGGCCAGCTGCAGACGCGCAAATGGCAGGACCAGAACGGACAGGATCGATATTCAACCGAAGTCGTCTTGCAGGGCTTCAATGGCAACCTCACCATGCTGGATAACCGCGGCGAAGGCGGTGGCGGATTTGGCGGCGGCCAGTCCGGTGGCGATTTCGGCGGCCCTGGTGGCGGTGGTTATGGTGGCGGAAACCCGGGCGGCTTCGGCGGCGGCGGGCAGGGCCCTTCAGGCGGCGGACAGCCATCTGGTGGCTTCCGCGACGAAATGGACGACGATATTCCGTTTTGATGGGTATTCCATCATCGACAAAGAATCAAAAACCCGGCTCAATGCCGGGTTTTTCCGTTTCAGATCTATCTCTTGTAGCCAGTCGTTACAACGCATGACGGTTCAAAGGGGCTCGAGTAACTCAATGAGATGAAGTCAGCTGCGCTTCGACCGATTTGTGGTCTACATAAGACTGCGCTTCAATATAAACGCGATGGACCTGCGGCACACGCTCACGAATGTGACGCTCAAGATCTGCAATCACTGTCTCTAGCTGCCCCACAATCATGTCATTGCGGAAATCGAGACTAAGCGCGAGCAGAATTTCGTTCGGTCCGCGATGCATGGTGCGCAGTTCATTGACCATGGTCACGGCCGGATGCGCATTGACGATTGCGGCGATCTTGGCCTCACTCTCGGTTGATGCAGCTTCCCCAATCAACAGGCTCTTGGTTTCATAGGCTAGCAATATCGCGGTTATGCCAAGAATAAGACCGATGACAATAGAGGCCGCCCCATCCATCCAGGGAATCTCAAGATAATGGGAGAGGCCAATGCCAACAGCAGCGACGATCAGGCCGAGCATGGCTGCACTGTCTTCGAACAGAACCGTAAAGACCGTAGGATCTTTGGAATCGGCAACCGCCTGGAAATAACTCCGCTTGCCCTTCGTGTTCCGGAATTCACGCAGGGCCACAAACCAGGCCCACCCTTCAAAACAGAAAGCCACTCCCAATACGATGAAGTTGATCGTCGGGTCTCCGATGGGTTCGGGATGCAGCACCTTTTCAATGCCTTCATAAAGAGACAAACCGGCGCCGACTGCGAAAATGAGCAGAGCAACCACAAAGGCCCAGAAATACAATTCCGCACCATAGCCAAAGGGATGTTTGATATCAGCAGGCCGAGCAGAGCGCCTTATACCATAGAGTAACAACCCCTGATTACCTGTGTCGACAAGGCTATGGATACCTTCCGATAACATCGCAGATGAACCCGTAATCGAGGCTGCGACGAATTTCGTAATTGAAATCAACGTATTGCCAGCCAATGCTGCATAAATGACTTTCTTTGAACCGTGAGATGCCACGTTTTTTCTCCCAACGAGGGTATCTAGAAGCAAATTGTCGCTCATTCTTCTACCGGATAGACCTGAGTATGAAAATAGATAAAAACTGGATATGAGGCTTTGACAATGTGATTGTTTTCTTATATTCGTAATTACTAATATACGTAATTTGACAGCAGGAGAGAGTATCCATGCGCAAGGCACTCCAAAAACGAGGCACTTTTCTTTCGGCCTGTTTGTTCGCTCTGACCGTCGCAGGTTTCGCGACCACCGCAAACAGCTTCACAGTCCAGCAAACATCCATTGAAGACAAAAAGGCGGTTTTTGCCACCGTGCAGAGCACAGATTCCCTCTCGGCCCGAGTGCGGACATCCGGCACCGTAGAGGAATTGCACGTCACTGAAGGCAGCTATGTCGCGGCTGGCGAAATCATTGCCATGGTGCGCGACCCCAAGCTGAGCCTTCAAGTTGAAGCGCTTGACGCCCAGATCGATGCTGCGCAGCGGCAAGTTGCCAACCTCAAGACCGAACTCGATAGAGCCCAGCAGCTATTCGAGCGCGGCTCCACCACCAAGGCCAAGCTTGATTCTGCAAACACACAATTTGATGTTGCTAAGAGCAATCTCGAAGCCGCCAGAGCACAAAAAGCAGTCGTTGTACGTCAGATGGAGGAGGGGGCGGTTTTAGCACCTCAGGCTGGACGTGTGCTTGAAGTTCCCATCACCGTCGGTGCCGTGGTGATGTCAGGTGAATCCATCGCCACGATCGCCAAGGACAATTATATCCTGCGCATGGCTCTGCCAGAGCGCCACGCCCAATTCCTCAAGAAGGGCGATCCGATCGAACTGGCCGGTCGCAAAGAAAACTGCGACACCTCCTGTCTGCAAACCGGCAAGATCGTAAAGGTTTATCCGGAAATCTCGGATGGGCGGGTTCTTGCCGATGCCAGCGTTGAAGGCTTGGGCGACTATTTTGTTGGCGAACGGATTCAGGTCCGCGTCGGAGCGGGCAGCCGGATGGCCTATTTGGTACCGCAAGATCTGGTCTTCACCCGCTCAGGCATAGACTTTGTACGCGCCAAAAACACTGATGGCCAGCCAACAGAAATCGCCGTGCAGGTGGGCAAGCCCTACAATATGAATGGCAAGAACATGATCGAAATTCTGACTGGCGTTACTGCCGGCGACGAACTTATTCAGCCATAAAGGGACGAAAGTCATAAAATGAGTAAGAAATCCCATGCTCTTGGCATTTCGGGCAACCTGGCCAAGAATTTTATTACGTCGCCCCTGACGCCCTTGATGCTGATAACGGCCTTTGCGCTTGGCGTCATAGCCTTGATGATGCTGCCGCGCGAAGAAGAGCCGCAAATCTCAGTGCCGATGGTGGACATTCAGGTTTCGGCCGATGGTCTCAAGGCAGAAGATGCCGTCAAGCTCATAACGGAACCGCTGGAAACCATCATCAAGAGCATCAATGGCATAGACCATGTCTATTCCAACACCTATGACGACAAGGTTGTCGTGACCGCCCGTTTCCTTGTGGGGACAGATTCTGACGCAGCAGTGCTCAGGGTACATGACAAGATCCGCGCCAATCTGGATCAGATGCCCGTGGGCATATCCGAGCCCTTGATTGTGGGACGTGGCATTGATGATGTCGCCATCACGGTGCTCACCCTTTCGCCAGAGCCATCGGTTGCTGACAAATGGAACGACACCGCCCTTTATGACATCGCGGACGAATTGCGTGTAGAACTGGCCAAACTAGACAATATCGGCCTGACCTATATCGTCGGCGGTCAGACCAACCAGATCAGGGTGGAACCGGATCCAGAGAAACTGGCGCTTTATGGCGTCACCCTGCAACAGCTCGTCGCCAAGGTGCAGGCAGCCAACAAGTCTTTCATGGTCAGCTCCCTGCGTGAAGCCGGCAAAACCGTGCCTGTTGCCGTTGGGCAGACCCTTGATGGCATGCCCGATATCGGCCTTTTGCTCCTCACCACGCTTGATGGACGCCCGGTCTACGTCAAGGATGTAGCCACCATCGTGGTTGGAGGCAGTCAGGATGACCATCGTGTCTGGAACCTGACGCCAAAAGAAGGGGGCGGTTTCAACAGATTGCCCGCTGTTGAGCTGGCCATTGCCAAGCGCAAGGGGGCCAACGCCGTTGTCATCGCGCATTCCATTCTGGATCGCGTCGAACAGCTCAAAGGGGAAATCATCCCTCAGGGCATTCAGGTGGACGTAACACGCGACTATGGTGAAACGGCCAACGAAAAAGCCAACGAGCTGCTCTATCATCTGGGGCTGGCGACCGTATCCATCGTTATTCTTGTGGGAATCGCCATTGGCATTCGCGAAGGTATCGTTGTGTTGATCGTCATCCCGACGACCATCCTTCTGACACTCGCTGCGGCCTATCTGATGGGCTACACGATCAACCGCGTGTCCCTGTTCGCGCTGATCTTCGCCATCGGCATCCTCGTGGATGATGCCATCGTGATGATCGAGAATATTTCGCGACACTGGGCCATGAAGGATGATCGCTCCAAGATTCAGGCAGCCATTGAGGGCGTTGCGGAGGTGGGCAACCCGACTGTTATTGCCACGCTGACTGTTGTGGCTGCGCTTCTGCCAATGATGTTCGTATCCGGCATGATGGGCCCCTATATGAGCCCGATTCCGGCTGTTGCCTCTGCGGCAATGGTGCTATCCTTCTTCGTTGCTGTCATGCTGACCCCATGGCTGATGAACCTCATCGGCAAACCGGGCCATAGCGAAGCTGAAGACGGCGGCGTGTTGGGCCGCATCTATCGCTCCTTTGCCAGACCCGTACTCCACGGACGCAGTCACGCCTGGGCCTTCCTGCTGATCGTCGGCTTTGCCACCATCGGCTCGACCATGCTGATCTATACCAAGCATGTAACCGTGAAACTCTTGCCCTTTGACAACAAGTCGGAAATGCAGCTCATTGCTGATCTGCCCGAAGGCTCTTCCATGGAAGACACCGACCGGCTTCTGCTGGCGGCAGCCCACAAACTGGAGGGCGTTGAGGAAATCAAGTCCATCCAGTCTCACGCAGGCACCGCGGCTCCGTTTGGCTTCAATGGCCTCGTGCGGCACTATTTCTTCCGCTCAAGTCCGGAAATGGGCGATCTGCAGATCAACCTGTCTGGCAAGGCGGATAGAAGCCGCACGAGCCATGAGATCGCCCTTGAAGTGAGAGATCAGATCAAGGATCTGCCAGCCCCTGAAGGCACCGTGCTGAAAGTGGTGGAAGTGCCACCCGGACCGCCGGTTCTCTCGACGCTTCTTGCCGAGATCTATGGCCCCGATCCGGAAACCCGGCGCGCCGTGGCAACCGAAGTGCGCAAGCTGTTTGAGGAAGTTCCGTTCATTGTCGATGTCGACGACAGCTTCGGCACGCCAACGACACGGGCACGCCTGCGCATCGATCAGGACAGCCTTGAATATCACAATGTCGATCAGGGTGATGTATATGACACCATCTCCTATTATCTGAACGGTCAGGTGGTTGGCTATTCCCATAAGGGCGGCGGACGTCGACCGGTTGAGATCGCCGTGAAACCGGACAAATCCGACCTCACCATTTCCGAACGGCTCCTGACCATTCCGGTGCCGCAGAACTCCATTCCAGACGAACGCGGCGTGGTGGAACTTGGTGACGTGATCCGCATTGATCGCGAGCAGGCAAGCTTCCCGATCTATCGTCACAATGGACGTCCGAACGAAATGGTTCAGGCAGACCTTGCCGGAGACTTCGAGGCGCCCATTTACGGCATGCTGGCCGTACAGGACAAAATTGACGCCCATGACTGGGGTGATCTGCCAAAGCCAAAGATCATTCTGCACGGACAGCCTGAGGATGATTCCGAGGTCGCTCTTTTATGGGACGGCGAATGGGAAGTCACGTGGGTCACCTTCCGTGACATGGGGGCTGCCTTTGGCATCGCCATCCTTGCCATCTATGCCCTTGTGGTTGCGCAGTTCCACTCCTTCCGCGTGCCGCTGGTGGTCTTGACACCAATCCCGCTGACACTCATCGGCATCATGATCGGTCACTGGATCTTCCATGCGCCATTCTCGGCCACCTCGATGATCGGCTTCATTGCGCTTGCCGGTATCATCGTCAGGAACTCGATCCTGCTGGTCGATTTCGTTGGCCATGAAAAGGGCTCAGGCAGGCCGCTCGAGGAAGTCCTGCTGGAAGCGGGCTCCATCCGCTTCAAACCCATCATGCTCACGGCGCTTGCCGCGATGATTGGTGCAGTGGTCATTCTCGCAGACCCGATCTTCCAGGGCCTCGCCATTTCGCTTCTGTTCGGCTTGGCGTCCTCAACCCTGCTGACAGTGCTGGTTATCCCGGCCATCTATATCGCCCTCAAAGGGACTGATCGGCCGGTCTAGCGAGAAGGAAGAGCACACAAGCAACAGAAAAGCCCGGCACAGTGTGTCGGGCTTTTTGTTGAGACGTTTTATACTGACGAACAAGTTTCAGCTTTGCGGACAAAGGAGACATTGGGTGCGATGCGCAAACTTACTGTCTACTTCGGTTACACTTTTTAATCAGCGTTCTCTAGGATTGCCCAACTCATCAAACAAGAAAGACACGTTGCCTGAAGATAGCAGTTCGCTTGCTTTTTGACCTTTCAAATCATTTACCGTCACAACATCGATGTAATGACCAAGCGCATGAAGAAGCATCTCGCCAAAAACTGTAGGTACATAATCGTGGAACTTCAGATCAGGTAGCGCAACGTTGATTTCAGGGAAGCCGGTTGAATTGAAAAACTCGGTTCTGAACATCGGCTGGGAAATTAGGTGAAGATTAGCTGAGAGATAGCGAGCATAAATTTCTCTCAGTTGGATCTCGGATAGCAAACTCGGTATGACTTCTAGCTGTTTACTTAACATCTCCGCCGTGGCACCACAGTCGTCAAGTACACAAATTATAGCAAGATCATTGATACGCAAAAGTAATGTTCGGCCATCTAAATGATCACAATAATCAAAAACGGGACTCTTATTTGAGCTTTCAATCTTATAGATAGAAATACTCCCCAAGACAGCATCGTTCACTTTTACATTAGCCGTCGGTGCCCTCGCGACAGCGTGAAAATGGTGTAATTTGTTTAGGTCATATTTCTCGCCTATAAAGCCCTCATCAAGGCGTCTATCCAACACGACTCGGTTTTTAAAGTCTTTTAGATGAACTTTGACAAAAATCAGATTGAGCCACCCAAAAAGCAATTCCAATCCACCATCCTGCAAGAAATCATAAAGGCCACCAAAACCGTTGCGAATTGCTCTGCTGATAGGCTTTTCATATATCTCAGACAGTTGAGTATTGCAGGCGCTACAACACGGTATCTTGTACGTTCCGTATTTGATTTTTCCTTCATTTGGAAGAGTGAGTGTCTTGTTCTGAATTAGACAAAGCCGTTGAAGCCAATCAGGAAAAACGTGTTCATTGTTGAAGTCGGAACTAGGAGGCGCTCCGCAAACGAAACAGTGACCATTTTCACAGATGTCACGCTTAAACCTATTGAATGAGAAAAAAATTGACTTTCCATCAAGATTATAAGCGCTTCCATCTGAAGCAACAATGTAGAGGTTTCGGTTAAAGGTCATTTGAGTTCGGTAAGAAATGTTATGCTGTCCGCATTCATATTAAGAAAATCAATCAAAGATTACAATTATAGAAAATTCCACTTTCATGGCCATCAATTACTGAGTGCGGCGTATAGAACAAACCTTGGTAGTCTGGTCACCATTGGCGGTGTTATGCTCGTTTGTGCGCGTTAAATTGCACTCGGCCCAATGTCCATCTTGGCCACCAACCAGACCTTCACCCAACAGCGATGATCGCCTTGATGCCATCGGCGATGAATTGCACCGAAAGCGCGGCGAGAAGAACGCCGAGCAGGCGGGTCAGGATGTTCCGCCCGCTTTCGCCCATCATCTTCTCCACCCAGCCCGCAACGACAAAGGTCAACAGCACCAGCAAAAGCACAAAAATGACGATCGCAAAGATCGCCCCGCGGCTGATCCAGTCAGAGGATTGAGAGCCCAAAAGCAGCACGGCGGAGATAGCGCCGGGCCCGGCGATGAGCGGGATCGCCAATGGGAAAACAGCAATGTCATGCATCTCATCATCTGAGAGGGCTTGCTCGGCAGACTGCGATTTCCGCTTTTCGCGCTTTTCAAACACCATTTCGAAGGCGATGGCAAACAACAGAAGACCACCGGCGATTCGGAAGGCTGGCAGCGAAATACCCAGCACCTGAAGTATGACATGGCCAATCAGCGCGAAAATCAACAAAATCCCAGCAGCCACGATAACCGCCCGCGTTCCGATTTTAATGCGTGCCTGCTTGGACGCACCACTGGTCACAGCAAGAAAGATCGGCGCAAGACCAATCGGATCAATGGTAACGAAAAGGGTGACAAATGCATTGAGCATGACGTCAATTGGCGGCATTCAGGGCGCCTTTCTGCGAAAAACAGGGGTGGACGATGTGCGATAAAGCGATGCAATATCAAATGTGAAACCCATCATTGACCATGCGTGCAACATATTCAACATCCATCCTGTGATTGTTGCGCCATTTTGCGCACAGGAAGCGAGCAAAACTTTGCTGCACGAGGCTAAATCAGCTATACAGGGATACCTTTTGACAGGGATAGAGATTCTCCTTTGACAGATACACAAGATACACTCTCGGGCGACGGTCCCGGTACCGATATCAAGCCCGTATCCATAACGGATGAAATGAAGCGCAGTTATCTCGATTATGCGATGAGCGTGATCGTGTCTCGTGCGCTGCCCGATGTTCGCGACGGCCTCAAGCCGGTGCATCGCCGTATTCTTTATTCGATGCATGAAAATGGCTACGAGTGGAATAAGGCGTACCGCAAGTCTGCGCGTGTTGTCGGTGACGTCATGGGTAAATATCACCCTCATGGTGATAGTGCCATTTATGACGCATTGGTGCGCATGACGCAGGACTTCTCCCTGCGCGTTCCGCTTGTCGAGGGCCAGGGTAACTTCGGGTCGGTCGATGGCGACAGTGCTGCTGCCATGCGTTATACGGAATGTCGCCTTGAAAAGGTCGCCTCCACATTGCTGGACGATCTGGACAAGGACACCGTTGATTTCGTCGATAACTATGACGGCTCCGAAAGCGAACCGGTTGTTCTGCCTGCCAAATTCCCGGACCTGCTGGTCAACGGGGCAGGGGGTATCGCCGTCGGCATGGCAACCAACATTCCGCCGCACAATCTGGGCGAAGTGATTGACGCCTCCGTCGCTCTTATCGACAATCCGAGCCTCAGCCCCGAAGAGCTGATGGAAATCGTCCCGGGTCCGGACTTCCCGACCGGCGGCATCATTCTTGGCCGCGCCGGCATTCGCAGCGCATATGCAACGGGCCGCGGCTCGGTCATGATGCGAAGCAAGGTCGACGTGGAAGAGATCCGCAAAGACCGCATGGCACTGATCGTTCACGAGATTCCCTATCAGGTGAACAAGGCGACGATGATCGAGAAGATCGCGGAAGCCGTGCGCGACAAGCGCATTGAAGGCATCTCCGATATTCGCGACGAATCTGACCGTCAGGGTATGCGCGTAGTTATTGAGCTGAAACGCGACGCGGTCCCCGATGTCGTTCTCAATCAGCTCTACCGCTTTAGCCAGCTGCAAACCTCGTTTGGTTGCAACATGGTTGCGCTGAATGGCGGCAAACCAGAGCTGATGAACCTGCGTGATATTCTGGTCGCCTTCAACGCCTTCCGCGAAGAAGTTGTCAGCCGCCGGACCAAGTTCCTGCTCAACAAGGCCCGCGATCGGGCTCATGTGCTGGTTGGCTTGGCCATCGCTGTTGCCAACATTGATGAAGTCATCCGTACCATCCGTCAGGCACCGGATCCGGCAACGGCCCGGGCTCAGTTGATGGAACGCCGCTGGCCTGCGGAAGATGTCGCGCCCCTGATCACGCTGATCGATGATCCGCGACACACGATTCATGAAGATGGCACCTACAACCTCTCGGAAGAGCAGGCACGCGCCATTCTCGATCTGCGCCTGCAGCGTTTGACAGCTCTGGGTCGTGATGAAGTTGGCGATGAACTGAATGCGCTGGGTGAGAAGATCTCGGACTATCTTGATATCCTGCGCTCACGCGAACGCATTTTCACCATCGTTAAAGATGAAATGCTCGCGCTCAAGGAAGAGTTCTCCACCCCACGCAAAACGGAAATTGTCGAGGGCGGCGCAGACTTTGACGACGAGGATCTGATCCAGCGCGAAGACATGGTCGTGACCTTCTCGCACTCTGGCTACATCAAGCGTGTTCCGCTTTCCACCTACCGCGCACAGCGTCGTGGTGGCAAAGGACGCTCGGGCATGGCCACCAAGGATGAGGATTTCGTCACGCGGCTGTTTGTGGGCAACACCCACACGCCGGTGCTGTTCTTCTCCTCTCGCGGCATTGCCTACAAGATGAAGGTCTGGCGCCTGCCGCTCTCTGCCCCTCAAGGCAAGGGCAAGGCCCTGATCAACCTGCTACCACTGCAACAAGGCGAAATCATCACTTCGATCCTTCCTCTGCCGGAAGACGAAGAGAGCTGGGATACGCTCGACCTGATGTTCGCCACCGTTTCCGGCTCTGTGCGTCGTAACAAGCTGTCGGACTTCAAACAGGTCAACCGCAACGGTAAGATCGCCATGAAGTTCGAAGAAGGTGTTGAAGATGGGATCGTTGGCGTTGAAACTTGCAGCGCGACCGATGATGTTCTTCTGACCACAGCCAAGGGCCAATGCATCCGCTTCCCGGTTGAAGATGTGCGCGTCTTCCAGTCTCGCGGGTCCACCGGCGTACGCGGCATCCGTCTTGAAAAAGACGACAAGGTCATCTCCATGTCGATCCTTCATCACTTCGATGCAACGCCAGAAGAAAGAAACGAGTATCTACGTCAGGCAAACGCTGCCCGTCGCGCCGTCAATGGTGAGGATGGGGCAGAAGTCGCCGCAGATGCACCAACCACCGCATTGCCGGTTGAACGCTACGCTGAAATGGGAGCGGCAGAACAGTTTGTTCTGACACTTTCCGAAAATGGCTACGGCAAGCGCTCTTCCTGCTATGAATATCGCACCTCGGGTCGTGGCGGCAAAGGCATCGTCGCCATGGCAGTCAACGAGCGCAACGGGCGTTTGGTCGCCAGCTTCCCGGCGGAAGAAACCGATCAGATCATGCTCGTCACCAATGGCGGCCAGCTCATTCGTTGTCCGATTGACGGTATCCGCATCGCCGGTCGCTCCACTCAGGGTGTCACGGTCTTCAAGACCCGTGAAAACGAGAGTGTGGTTTCGGTAGAGCGTATTCCTGAGGATGAGAAAGAGGAAACCGACGAAACGGGTGTTGATCCGACAGGTGAAGCACCATCCGGCGAAACGCCTTCTGACGATACGCCTTCGGATGATACGCCAGAACAGGAATAAGCGCTCCGGCGGCATTCTCAATATGATCACGAAAGAAAAGGGCTCTCAGGGAGCCCTTTTTATTTGCCCAAAACGGCAGAGATAGAGAGGCCACAAAAAAATAAGCAAGTGATCCGTCAAGATCACTTGCTCATTCTACCAGGTCAGAAATCTCGGTGGTGTCGCCATGGACCATCGTCCAAGCCACCGGGGTAGGGTATTCTATGAAATTCAGAGGCTCACCGGCTCACAAGTGTGCGCTCCTTTTCGCGCAATGCACTGGCCAGATGGGACATCATTCCAAAGAGACAGACTTGAGAGTTCAAAATTGGAACCATAGCCTTCAGAGAGGGCGGCGTGCCCGCTTGCTGCAATAAAGGTCAACCCCATGAAGCAAACAAGAAGGCCGGTTGCTACGATTAACTTGGTTCTTTTAAGAGCAGTCATTTTATCAGTCCCGAATACAGGATCCTCATTCTGTCTTTTCATGTCCATTTTAAAGCTCCCCAGATGAAAGGGCACTGAGCGAGCCGTTCATCTTTCATTCACCTTCGTTAACATCCTTCATATATAAGACGCGCGAGGCGGCAGAATGGTTCAAATTTTTTTTCTTCCTTGTTTGTTAGACCATTTCTGTCTTGTGCTTAAAGAGCGGTGAGTCTAGGACTTTCTACATGACAGACAAAATCGCCATATACCCGGGATCCTTCGATCCGATCACCTTGGGGCACCTCGATATCGTTGAGCGCGCGTGCCATATCGTGGACAAGCTCGTGCTCGCCATTGGTGTGCATCACGGCAAGAAACCATTCTTCTCCAAAGACGAGCGCTTTGCTCTCATCAACGAAGTGGTTGCGCCCATCGCACGGGATACGAACACTGTGCTTAAAGTGGTGGCCTTTGATGATCTTGTCATCGACGTTGCCAAACGCGTTGACGCAACCATTCTGATCCGCGGCCTGCGCGACGGCACAGACTTCGATTACGAAATGCAAATGACGGGTATGAATGAAACGCTGGCGCCAGAAATTCATACAATCTATTTACCTTCGAGCGGGGCAGTCCGCCACATTGCTGCCAGCCTTGTGCGGCAGGTAGCGACCTTGGGCGGAGACATATCTCCGTTTGTGCCTGATGCTGTTCAGGCCGCGTTCGAACAGAAGCTCTCTAGCTGACAGGAAATTTCATGGCTCTCATTCATCGCACATTGGCATGCATCGCCCTCGTTATGGCGCTTGCGCTGACTGCTCCTCTGGCCGCACAGGCTCAGGACAAGGAAAACACGCTCTATCTGGACACCAAATATGGCCGCGTGGTCATCAAGCTGCTTCCCGATATTGCCCCAAATCATGTCAATCGCATCAAGACCCTGGCACGACAAGGCTTTTATGATGGCCTCAAATTCCATCGGGTCATCGATGGCTTTATGGCCCAGACGGGCGATCCTCTCGGGACGGGCGCAGGCGGATCGGATCTTCCAGACCTGAAAGCAGAATTCAGCAATCACGCCTTTACGCGCGGCACCGTAGGCATGGCACGCAGCAGCAACCCGGACAGCGCCAATAGCCAGTTTTTCATTACATTCGATAAGGCGCCGTGGCTCAATCGCCAATATACCGTGTGGGGGGAGGTGACTTCCGGCATGGAATATATTGATCAGATCAACAAGGGCGAACCGCCGCGCAATCCGGATGTCATCGTCAAGATGCAAGTCGCTGCAGACGCAGCCGAATAACTCCATTAAAACACACTTCAACAGGATGAAGCCACCTGTGGCTTGAATTCAAGGACCCTTTCGAACCAATAAGGAAGAGACAATTGGCAGAGATTAAAGATCCCGAAAACACACTCGTTATGGAAACCACAAAAGGCAAGGTTGTCATCGCGCTGCGCCCGGACCTTGCACCGGCCCATTGCGAACGCCTCAAAGAATTGGCCCGTGAAGGCTTTTACGATGGCATCGTCTTCCATCGCGTAATCGACGGCTTCATGGCACAGGTTGGCTGCCCGCATGGCACCGGCACCGGTGGTTCCGACAAGCCGAACCTGAAAGCAGAATTCTCCGCAACCAAGCATCTTCGCGGCTCCTGTTCCATGGCCCGCGCCATGGACCCGAACTCTGCCAACAGCCAGTTCTTCATCTGCTTTGATACCGCTCCTTGGCTCGACAACCAGTATACCTACTGGGGCGACGTTATCGAGGGCATGGAAAATATCGACAAGATCAAGCGCGGCGAGCCGGTTCAGGATCCTGACAGCATCGTTTCCATGAAGGTTGCAGCTGACCTCTAAGGTCTGGCACCCATTAAGGATCGAAGAGCCCGGACCAACATGAGCTATGACACCCGTTTTCCCAAAATGCGCGTCGCCCGCTCATGTCGCAATTTCGAAGCCATCAAGCGCTTCTATTGCGATGGTCTGGGCTTTTCCCTTCTCGGCTCCTTTGAAGGGCACAATGGCTTTGATGGACTGATCATCGGCCACCCGAATGCACCCTATCATCTTGAATTCACCAAAGAGCAGGGGATAACCGCCCCCAAAGCCCCAGATGAAGAAGGCCTGCTCGTCTTCTATCTGCCAGACACGGCAGAATGGCAGAAACGGGTTGATATGATGCGCAATGCGGGATATGAACCCGTTCAATCCAACAATACCTATTGGGATGTCGACGGGATCACCTTTGAAGATCCCGATGGATATCGTGTTGTCCTGCAAAACCGCGCTTGGTCAAACTGAATGACCGGGCGCCCTGTAAACGCCCATTTGAGAATCGCCTGAACCATGCGCGTCGACTCCTTCGACTTTGATCTCCCCCAAGATTCTATCGCCTTGCGCCCCCACAATCCGCGCGATGAAGCAAAGCTGCTTCTTGTGCCGCCAACCGGCGCTTTTGAAGACCATAGCGTGCTCAATCTGCCCGACTTTCTTGAGCCGGGGGATGCACTTGTCTTCAATGACACCAGAGTCATTCCCGCCGAACTTTCCGGCACGCGGGTACGGGGCGAAATCCGCGCTGGCATCCATTTCAATCTGCATAAGCGCGAAGATCTTTCCACCTGGCGCGCCTTTGCCCGACCAGCCAAGAAAGTCCGGCTGGGTGATCGCATTGAATTCAGCGACGGATTCTCGGCAGAGATTTCAGAAAAAGGCGATGCAGGCGAGGTATGCCTGAAGTTCAACTGCGACGGATCGGCCCTTGATCAGGCCATTGCATCCGTGGGGCATATCCCGTTGCCGCCCTATATTGCCTCAAAGCGCGCAGAAGACGAAAAAGACAAGACCGATTACCAGACGATCTACGCAGACAAGGATGGCGCTGTAGCTGCCCCCACGGCCGGTTTGCATTTTACCGACCGACTATTCTCCATGCTTGATGAAAAGAAGATCGAGCGTCATTTCGTAACCTTGCATGTGGGCGCAGGCACCTTTCTACCCGTCAAGGCAGAAGATACCGACGATCACAAGATGCATGCCGAATGGGGAGAAATCAGCCCCGCACTTGCCGATAAGCTCAACGAGGTTCACGCTCGTGGCAACCGCATCATCGCAGTCGGCACAACATCCTTGCGACTGCTGGAAAGCGCGGCAGGGGACGACGGCATCATCCGGCCTTTCTGCGGAGATACGGACATCTTCATTACGCCCGGCTATCGCTTCCGCGCCATTGATGGCTTGATGACCAATTTCCATTTGCCAAAATCAACCCTGTTCATGCTCGTTTCCGCCATTATGGGGCGCGACCGCATGCAGGCGGCCTATGCCCATGCCATTGCCAATGGCTATCGATTCTATTCCTACGGAGATTCTTCGCTTCTGCTGCCTGAAAGACACAAAGGCGCGGCGCAAGGAGAAGAGACCAAATGACAGATCAGATGCAAATGAGTGAAACCACGCCACCTCTTGGCGCCGACCGCATGAACAAAGGCCAGCCTGTGCCCAATCCGGCTCCAACCGAGTTCGGCTTCAAGCTTTTGGCAACGGATGGCAAGGCACGGCGCGGCAAAGTCTTCATGCCACGAGGCACCATTCGCACCCCAGCCTTCATGCCGGTAGGCACCGCCGCAACGGTCAAATTCATGTATCCGGGACAGGTGCGCGACCTTGGGGCCGATGTCATTCTGGGCAACACCTATCATCTGATGTTACGCCCTGGTGCAGAGCGTGTGGATGCTCTTGGGGGCTTGCATAAATTTGCCAACTGGCCTTACCCGATTCTGACGGATTCGGGCGGGTTTCAGGTCATGTCGCTGGCGCAGTTGCGCAAGATGAGCGAAGAGGGGGTTGAGTTCAAATCCCACATTGATGGCGCCAAATTCATGATGACGCCGGAACGCTCAATCGAAATCCAGTGCCTGCTCGGATCTGATATCCAGATGCAGCTGGATGAATGCACACGTCTGCCAGCCAAGGAAATTGAAATTGAGAAGGCCATGCAGCTTTCCCTGCGTTGGGCCGAGCGGTGCAAGACCCAATTTGGCGACCGTCCCGGTCAGGCCATGTTTGGCATTGTTCAGGGAGGAGACATCCCGCGTCTGCGTGCAGAATCGGCTCAGGCTCTCAAGGCAATGGATCTCAAAGGCTATTCCATCGGCGGATTGGCCGTTGGTGAGCCTCAGGCCGTCATGCTGGACATTCTTGATGTCACATGTCCTATTCTGCCAGAGAACAAACCACGCTATCTGATGGGCGTCGGAACACCCGATGACTTGATGGAAGCCGTTAGCCGCGGCGTGGACATGTTTGACTGTGTCATGCCGACACGGGCAGGACGCCATGGCTTGGCCTTCACGCGCTTTGGCAAGGTGAACCTCAAGAATGCCCGTCACAAGGATGATCCGCGCCCACTGGACCCTGAAAGCGATTGTCCGGCAGCGCGCGACTATTCCCGCGCTTACCTCTATCACCTCGTCAAATCCAACGAGGCTCTCGGCGCCATGCTGCTTTCCTGGAACAATCTGGCTTACTATCAGAGCCTGATGCTGGGGATGCGTGATGCGATCGAGGCGGGCCGGTTCGAAGACCATAAGGCCGAAGTCAAGGAAGCCTGGGCTCGGGGCGATATGCCCGCCATCTAAAGCGCCAATCAGCGCAATACACAAAAGACACCAAGGCCATAGTCTCTCGCAGAGGCTGTGGCCTATTCTTTAGGCCAAAACCGAGAGAGCAGCCAGAGACGACATAAATCGGCTAAACCTAAACCGCAGATCAAAGTGGGAGAAGAGAGTGGTACGCCATCAAGGGTTCGAACCTTGGACCGTCCGATTAAGAGTCGGATGCTCTACCAGCTGAGCTAATGGCGCTTAACCAACAACAAAACGAGAAGTCTTGTTTATCAATTTGATGACAGTCTTTTACCAGAGCAGGAGAAAAAATCAATATACGCGTTAATACGCTTTTGGGTGTTCTGCACCGTTTTGTTGAATTTTTTCATCCATCCGAAACACGACGGTCCAAAGCGCACAGCTTCAACAGCCAGACCGGATGTCTTCTTTGCAATATCAATGATTTGGGGGGAAGAGGGGGAATGGTATGCCCGGAAGGATTCGAACCTTCGACCGTCCGATTAAAAGTCGGATGCTCTACCAACTGAGCTACGGGCACATATTCCATAAGTGATGGTAAAACCATCGCATTGCCTTTGTGTTAAAGGCCGGACCCTTGTAGCAGAATTTTCCACTCAGTCGAGTAATGAATTCCGCTTAATGTGGTTTTCTACAAAAAATATGTCAAGAAAACCAAACCACACCCAAAATTCAAACCGGTTTCGTCCCTCAACCATGAGGTCCAAATAAACGCTTCAAATTTCGAGGAAAAATGGTATGCCCGGAAGGATTCGAACCTTCGACCGTCCGATTAAAAGTCGGATGCTCTACCAACTGAGCTACGGGCACTTAACGTTGGTGAGCGCTGTTGTAACGCATTTTACGCCCCAGTCAACACCCTCACCAAATTCATTTTACTTTTCGTGGAAAACCCTCATTAAGGTCATAAATTCGTGATTTCAAACCAGAATAGAGAAGCAATCATGGTGTGTTTAGCCGCACTATTCAATCACCAGATCTCTGGCGATCTGGAATCTTCCTGAACGGCAGAAAACCTGCTTGCCCGATCTCCGGGCGCAAGGGTGGATAAATAGGGATATTGGCATCATATTTGAAATCGGCATGCTAAAGCTGAAAAGCCAAAAATCGTGCCCTATATCGCGACAGCGTGATTGGACAATGTGACCTATGCGCACTAAGCAGAAAATCGCTTAAGTCTGAATAGAATGGCAGACGTTTTAGCAGTCTCAATTGAAGGAGCAAGGAAATGAATTTTGATGTATCGATCACCGGCGCGATTCTCGCTGGCTTCATCTCCTTCATTTCCCCTTGCGTTCTACCGCTGGTGCCACCTTATCTTTGTTATATTGCTGGCGTGAGCATGGATGAGTTCACCGGTAACGAGAACAAACAGCGCGCGGCGATACGCATTTTCATGTCCGCTCTGGCCTTCGTTTTGGGTTTTACCACCATCTTTGTGCTGCTGGGAGCAGGGGCATCGGCGATTGGGCAATATCTCAAGCTCTATTCGGGTTTCTTTTCCTATGTTGCTGGCGCCATCATCATCATCATGGGGCTGCACTTTCTGGGCGTTTTCAGAATTGCCTTCCTTTACCGTGAAGCGCGCGTAAATGTTCAAAAAAAGCCGGCAGGGATCATTGGCGCCTATTTGATCGGATTGGCTTTTGCCTTTGGCTGGACACCATGCATCGGTCCCGTCCTCGCAACGATTCTGGCAATCGCAGGTACCGAGGAAAATGTTCAACGCGGCATGATGCTCCTGACCGCCTACAGCTTTGGATTAGGCGTGCCCTTCCTGCTTGCCGCGCTCTTTGCCGGGCAGTTCATGAGCACCATGCAGCGCTTTCGCAAACATATGGGAACCGTTGAAAAGGTCATGGGGGCTTTGTTGGTCCTGACTGGCATTCTATTCATCACCGGTCAGGTGCAGAATGCAGCCTTCTGGCTTCAGGAAATGCTGCCAGCTCTCAACTCCATCGGCTAAAGGAAAGGGGCTGGAAGCAGCTCCCAACCCCTTTTAAAGACCAAGCCAACTTGAAGGGCGCTTACTCCTGCGCAACAGCCTCTGCCGCTCTATGTCTGCGCAGAAGGCTGAGTGGAAAGGTTGCCAGCACAACGCCACTCATCACCAAAATAAAGCCGACAAGATGGAAAATCCTGAAGTCTTCGCCAAGGAACATCACGGCCATAAAAATGCCGAAGGGCGGCATCAAATACATCACAAGGCCTGCCGTTGCCGGACCAAGCACCCGGATCATATATTGATAGGCCAATAGCGCCCCGATAGAGGCCGAAAAGACCAATCCAGCCACACTCAACCATTGATTCATACTTGTGGGCAGCGTGTCATAATTGGCCAATTCCCAGATCATGAACGGGATCTGGATAACAGCACCCACCAGCCCAACAATCGTGAACATGCCAATCGTGGAAAGCGATTGAAACAGCTTTTTCTTCGAGAGCACCGTATAGACAGCCCAAGAGGTCGCCGCCGCCACAAACAGCAGATCGCCGCTTGAAAATTCAATCGCCAATAGCGTTTCAAGGTGACCTTTACACACAATCAGCAAAACTCCGGTAAAGCCAAGAATAATCCCTATGGCTTCGCGTAGCGAGATCTTGCGTCCCCTGAAAATCCATTCAAGCAGGATGATTATGATCGGGCAGGAGGAATAGATCAGTGTGCCGTTGGTGGCCGAGGTGTGTTTGAGCGCCATATAAACACCCGAACCGCTAAATCCCATACCCATGAAAGCTGTCAGAAAAATGAGTTTCCAATCGGACAGGAGGGCCTTGCGGTTGGCATAAAGAGATGACCACGCAAAGGGCAAAACGAGTGCCGACGCGATCC
Organism: uncultured Cohaesibacter sp.; assembly: GCF_963682185.1. Classification (NCBI taxonomy): domain Bacteria; kingdom Pseudomonadati; phylum Pseudomonadota; class Alphaproteobacteria; order Hyphomicrobiales; family Cohaesibacteraceae; genus Cohaesibacter; species uncultured Cohaesibacter sp. Next base: position 95,977 of record NZ_OY821667.1, read on the forward strand.
CCCAACGCAGGAAGGTAAGTGTGAAGGGCTCAATCGTATGAACGGCAACAGCACCAACAACAATATTCGAAGCGAGCAAAAACGGGCAGACCGCCATCAGCAGATAGGCAAAGACTTTGGGAGACAAGAGACAATTCCGAAAAACTGGAAGGAAGGAGGGTATTCTAGCACCAATACTAATTGCTTTAGACAGCTGATACAATCTCTATCTGTCGACAGTTTCCATACAAAAGAAGAGGCCCAAACCAAAAAGGCAATCCCGCCTAGTTTAAAGCAAGACTTTGACCTCTAAAGGCCGATACAGCACAATCATAATTGGCATAATTCAGTTGCGCACAAACCGATGCCGCCTGAGCTGCGTTGGGAATAGGCCCCAGAACAAGATGAAGAGCCAACCGGCCATCGTCCAGTTCCGTAACCCGACTGAGTGGTCGCAAATCACCAACCAGACTCTTCTGCGCACCAGAAACCTCTTGCCATGCTGCTCGGATATCACTGATGGAAACAAATGCTCCCAGATCGATCCCAAATGACGTTTGACTACTAAGCCTTACGTCTGTAGGAGCAGAAACAACCTCACTGACTGGCTGCAACGCGCTTCCTGATGACGATTGCTCAGATTGCCACGTTGAGCTGGTTGCCTCATGCCCTAAGGGTTTGTCCTTTGGAAGCATCGGCTGAGCTTGGGGCGCGGAGCTTTCAAAATCCATCGTCAAAGGCTGCTCGGTCACCTTTATGTTCGGTTGATCATTCACCTTGAAGGGGTCAAACGCACTGCCATTGGCACCCAAAGATCCGGTTGCCCCGATAGATCCAGTTGACTGGGAATCGACAGGCTGAGAGATCTGACCATTGGCCAGAATAAAGGGATTGCGGCTATCGTCCCGTCGCGGAAGGTCCACGACACGCACAGAGCCACTTTGCCCAACAGGGCCATCAAGCTCCAGTTTGGCCAAACGCTGTTTCAGACGATCATTTTCATCACGCAACCGTTTCATTGTTACATGAAACGCACCGACTTCCTGCTTGATCTTGTGCAATTCAGCGATCAAGTCCTGCAACTGCTGGGCATTGATCTCAGTTCGTTTCGAAAACGGATTGAAGGTCTGATTCTGTTGGTCGACGAGAGCTGTTTCCGACTCACCAAGTGCCTTTTCAAGGTTGGCGGGCGGCATTTGATCGATAGACCCGGTAACAAGACGTGCATCGGCGCTGTCCAATGTTGCCACAACATTGGGGTTTCGGGCGGAATCACCGGTGTCATCCACCATCGTCAAGGCAACCAAACCTGTTAGCACTGCCGCAAACGCCCAACCGGCCATCATGGTCACATCGAAGATGGCTTTGCCTGGCCGCGCCATACAAATGCCTCCTTACACGCGCGAATCTTATGTTTCACGCATTTTTAAGGAAAGTCTTTTTTTGCTGTAACCGCAAGGCCCGTTCGTATATCTGTTTCAATTGTTCCTTAGGAAAATACTATAAACAGTCCTTTACTCTGCAAAGACAGGTCTCAGGAGGCTAAAGATGACACATCGCACATGCCAGGCAATCATTCTGGCAGCCGGACACGGCACCCGCATGAAATCAAAAACACCCAAGGTCCTTCACAAGATCGCCGGGCTGTCTATGGTTGGTCATGTGGCCCACGCCGCTCATCAGGCCGATGTCGATCAGGTCGCCCTCATCGTCGGACCGGATATGGACCCTGTTTTGCAGGCTGCCCGCCAGATGCATCCATCCGTTGTAGCTTGCGAGCAGACAGACCGTCTGGGCACTGCCCATGCGGTTCTGGCCGCACGCGAAGCGCTGAAAGAGGCAAAGGACGATGTCATCGTGCTTTTTGGCGATACCCCGCTCTTGCGCGCAGAAACAATCAGCGCCATGCGCGAAAAGCTGGCAGAAGGCTTTGATGTTGTCGTTCTGGGCTTTCGGACAGACACACCAGATCCTTACGGGCGCCTGCTCGAATCAGATGGCAATCTGCTTGCCATTCGCGAAGCCAAAGACTGCACCCCCGAGGAATTCCAGATCAATTTCTGCAACGGTGGAATCATGGGCTTTTCTGGCGAACATTTGCTCGAGCTTCTGGACAAGATAGAAAACAACAATTCCCAAGGCGAATATTATCTCACCGATGCGGTGGAACTGGCCAACGCGCAAGGGCTCAAAGTGACAGCGATCGAGGCCCCAGAATCCGAGTTGCAAGGGGTCAACAGCCGCGCTCATTTGGCCAAGGTCGAAGCGACATTCCAACAAAGAGCCCGTCAGGAAGCCATGGATAATGGTGTTACACTGACCGCGCCAGAAACTGTTTTCTTTGCTTATGATACGAAATTGGGCCAAGACATCACCATTGAGCCAAACGTCTTTTTCGCACCCGGCGTAACCGTGGCGGACAATGTCACCATTCTGGCCAACTGCTATTTCGAAGATGCAGAAATCGGCGAGGGCTGCGCCATTGGCCCCTATGCGCGTCTACGTCCGGGCACAGTTCTGGAAGCAAAAGCGAAGGTGGGTAACTTCGTGGAGATCAAAAAATCTCTTGTAGAAGAGGGCGCAAAGGTCAACCACCTGACCTATATCGGCGACGCACGCATCGGCTCCAAGGCGAATATCGGCGCAGGCACTATCACTTGCAACTATGATGGCTTCAACAAGTTCAAGACAGATATCGGCAAGGGCGCCTTCATCGGCTCCAACACATCTTTGGTGGCTCCGGCAACCATTGGAGACGGTGCAATTATTGGCGCAGGCAGCGTTATCACAGATCCTGTTAACGCTGATGATCTGGCATTCACACGCGCAAGACCCATCATCAAGGCAGGCTGGGCCGCACAGTTTCGTTATAAAAAGAGCAAAGATTCCAAATAATTAAGTGTGAACAAAGGGGCGCTTTGCGTTCCTTTTTCCGTTTTCGTTAGAAACTGCAATCGGATTTGATTTCAAGAATCTCACAACAGTGCGTTAGTGATTATTCAAATCAAATTATCCGTAGTCATTTGTTGGAAAGAGATTGCCATGTGTGGAATTGTCGGAATTCTTGGTAAGGAAGCGGTAGCGCCACAATTGGTGGATGCCCTCAAGAGGCTTGAATATCGCGGCTATGATTCCGCCGGTGTCGCCACAATCAACCAGAACAAACTCGACAGACGCCGCGCCGCTGGCAAACTGCGCAATCTGGAACAGTTGCTGAGTGAAAACCCATTGCCGGGCACCATCGGCATCGGCCACACCCGTTGGGCGACCCACGGCATTCCAAACGAGATCAATGCGCATCCCCATCAGGCTGGCAACGTGGCTGCCGTGCATAACGGCATCATCGAGAATTTTCGCGAGTTGCGCGAAGAGCTGACGGCCAAGGGGCATAAATTCGAGACGGAAACCGACACCGAAACTGTCGTGCATCTCATTCATGACGAAATGCAGGCTGGCAAGCGCCCCATAGAAGCCGTCTCCGCCGTTCTGGGTCGACTGGAAGGCGCGTTTTCTCTCGCAATCATCTTTGGCGGCGAAGAGGACCTGATGATCGGTGCCCGCCGAGGCTCTCCTCTGGCCGTTGGTCATGGGGATGGCGAGATGTATCTGGGCTCTGATTCCTTTGCCCTTGCGCCTTTCACCGATGAGGTGACCTATCTGGAAGAAGGCGACTGGGTGGTCCTGACCAGAACGTCGGCCACTTTCTATAATGAAGACAACATGCATGTCGAACGGCAGGCCACCACGGCACTTGCGTCTGCAAACATCGTGGATAAGGGCAACTATAAGCATTTCATGGAAAAGGAAATCCATGAACAGCCCGAAGTGATCCAGCATACGCTGGCCCATTATGTGGATTTTGCCAACGGAACAGTTCGCTTCAAGGGCAAACTGCCATTTGATTTTGCTACCCTTAACCGCATCTCGCTTAGCGCTTGCGGCACGGCTTACTATGCAGGCGTGGTTGCCAAATACTGGTTTGAGAAGCTTTCCCGCATTCCGGTCGACATGGATGTCGCCTCCGAATTCCGCTACCGCGAAATGCCGATGCAGGAGAATGGGCTGGCGCTCTTTATCTCCCAGTCGGGCGAAACCGCCGATACACTGGCATCCTTGCGCTATTGCAAACAGGAAGGCCAGCATATTGCCTCCATCGTCAATGTGCCCGAAAGCACCATCGCGCGCGAAAGCGATGTCATTTTCCCGACCCTTGCCGGGGCAGAAATCGGCGTCGCTTCAACCAAGGCCTTCACCTGCCAGCTCTCGGTTCTGCTCGCCCTTGCCATCATGGCAGGCCGTGCGCGCGGAACCATTTCGGCTGAAGAAGAGCAAGCCTATGTCAAGGCACTAAGCGAGTTGCCAAAATTCATCCGTCAGGCATTGAAAGCAGACAACACCATCGCCGATCTGGCCCATGAACTTTCCAAGGTCAAGCATGTGCTTTATCTGGGCCGCGGAACCAACTTCCCGCTGGCCATGGAAGGCGCATTGAAACTGAAGGAAATCTCCTACATTCACGCCGAAGGCTATGCGGCAGGAGAGCTCAAGCACGGCCCGATCGCGTTGATTGATGAAACCATGCCGGTCGTCGTTATCGCTCCTGATGACAGCTATTACGACAAGACCGTTTCCAACATGCAGGAAGTCGCCGCCCGCGATGGCCGGATCATTCTCATCACCGATGAGTCGGGCGCCAAGAAGAATGCGCTGGAAGACAGCACGACCATCGTCATGCCCACCGTGCCAGACGTCATCGCACCGATTGTCTTTGCCCTGCCTGTGCAGATGCTGGCTTACTACACCGCCAATTTTATGGGTACCGACGTGGACCAGCCACGCAACCTTGCCAAATCCGTAACTGTAGAATAAGCCATCTGCACCATTCACACAAACAGGCCCGCTTGCCTTTGGCTGGCGGGCAGTCAAGTGTACCCTCATGCCCCTTATCCTGCGGACCTTAACGCTTGAAGACCTGCCACTATACCGCGCCCTGATAGCCCCCAAACAGGCGTTTCATCGTCTCAATGGCCCATATCTGGGAATGCCGACAGAAGCAGATCAGAACAAGAAAATCATGGAATTCGGTTTCGAGCTGACCAAGCCGAACCCGTCATTCAATTTTCAACTGGTTTGTGATGGAGAAGATGGCCGGATTCTGGGTGAGGTCTCCTACTACTGGAAAGACCAGCGAACCAACTGGCTGGAGGTGGGCATTGTCCTCTTCAATCAATCAGATTGGGGCAGGGGCATCGGCTCTAAGGCCTTGCCCATGTGGATAGACAAGCAATTGGCTGAGCGGCCTGCACTTGTGCGGATCGGACTGACAACATGGTCCGGCAACGCTGGCATGATGGCTCTTGCAGAAAAAATCGGTCTGAAGCAAGAAGCCTGCTACCGCAAGGCTCGCATTCTCGATGGGAAATATTTTGACTCGCTGAGTTACGGCATCCTGCGCGAAGAATGGGAAGCGCTGAGAGAACAGCAGCAGCACACGCCTTCAGCCTCGGTCATTCAGAGCTGAGCACTCACCACTCGGCTCAGTCGTCCGGACCATCCGGCCGTGTGCCCACATAGAGCGCAGAACCGGCAAAAAACAGGATCACCGGGATCAAAAGCCAGACGCCGGGCTGAACCGCCGTAACAAACATGGCAAAGCCCAGCGCCATGCCGCCAAAGGCAAAATATTTAGCCTTGCGCGGTATCGCCTTATGATCGCGCCATGCCAGAACCGGTGGCCCAAACACTCTGTGCTGCAAGAGCCAAGCTTCAAGCCGTGGTGACGATCTGGCAAAACAGAAGGTGGCCAGAATAAAAAATATGGTCGAAGGCAGCAGAGGCAAAAAAGCGCCCACAATGCCAATGCCCGTCAAGACGAGACCCGCAAGCAGATAGAGGGGCTGTTGAAACCTTTTCATGCTTGTGCCCTTTTGGCCTTTAGCAACAAAAAACGGGGAAAATTCTGAACATTACATACAAGATATTGCGTTAAATGCCATTCTACAACTGGTCTCGCTCATTTTTCGAGCAGGAAACCGCTTTCTTAATCTTTTAAGTCGAAGCAGGGCGCATTATCTTAGTATAGATTGAATGCATAAATTGATTGACAGCTTGCCATCTCACATCATGATCAGGCCCGAGGCAGAATCTCAACTCTTTCTGCGCCCCAAAGGAACATGGAAAGAGACAATTGACGCATCAGGTGCCAATCTCATACGGAACGAACACAGATGACATCGAAGAATAATGAAGAAAAAAAAGGCCCACTGGATCGCGGCAGGCTTACCTTTGGTGCCCGCGTGCGAAACTATTTCCTGACCGGCCTCGTCATCGCAGCCCCAATCGGGATCACGCTTTACATCACATGGGCCTTCATCGGCTGGGTTGATTCCACCGTAAAGCCCTATATTCCGCATATCTACAACCCGGACAACTATCTGCCATTTTCCGTTCCGGGAGTGGGACTGGTCTTTTCGTTCCTCATCCTGACGATACTGGGCTTCTTGACAGCGAACTTTGTCGGACGTTCCCTATTGACCTTCGGTGAGGTGTTCGTTGGGCGGATGCCGCTCGTACGCAATCTTTACAATGCCCTCAAGCAAATTTTCGAAACGGCTCTTTCGCAAAAGGGCAAGACCTTCACCAAAGCGGTGGTTATCGAATATCCTCGCCGCGGCCTCTGGGCGCTTGCTTTCGTTGCCACTGAAACGACCGGCGAGGTGGCCCACCGCATTGAGGAGAAAGAAAAGCCGGGAGATGCCCATCAGGGATATATCTCGGTCTTCCTGCCAACCACCCCGAACCCGACATCCGGTTTCCTGCTGTTTGTACCACGCCGTGACATCATTATGCTCGACATGAGCGTTGAGGATGCCGCCAAGCTCGTGGTATCAGCCGGTTTGGTCTCTCCTGAATTCATCGCAAAGCATGCCGTTGAAGAAGACCACGAAAAGGCCCAAAAACTAATCGACATAGAGGTGGATGACGAAGAAAAGGCCCCATCATCAAAGGATCAACTTTCTTCACTCAAGAAAGCAAAATCCAAAGAGTCAGAACCTGCCGAATAAGGCCTCACCTTCGCTCTTCCCATCTTGGACGCCCCGATTGGCGGGCGTCCTTGTTGTCTATCCAGCCTTCAAAAGCCGAATGGCTTCATCTCTTCCGAACAGATACAGCAGATCACGCAAGGCATCCCCGCGTTTGCCGGTAAGCCCCGGATCCATCTCTATGATGAGACGCGCTTCCTTGCGCGCCATTTCCATCAGATCCTTATGCACCTCAGGGTCGGTAACGCGAAAGCCTGGCATGCCAGATTGCTTTGTCCCAAGTACATCGCCTTCGCCCCGCAGGCGTAAATCGGCCTCAGCAATGCGGAAGCCGTCCTCGGTTTCGCGCATCATATTGAGCCGCTCCTTGGCGATATTGCCCAAAGGACCCTGAAACAGCAAAATGCAGGAAGAGGCCTTGTCACCGCGCCCGACACGCCCGCGCAACTGATGCAACTGCGCCAAGCCAAAGCGCTCGGCATGTTCGATCACCATGATAGTGGCTTCGGGCACATCCACCCCCACTTCAATCACAGTGGTGGCAACAAGGATCTGGGCATCACCATCCTTGAAATGCTCCATCGCCGCTTTTTTCTCATCAGCCGACATCCGGCCATGAATAAGCTCAACCTTATCTCCAAACACCTTCTTGAGGCTCTCGTGCCTGTCTTCTGCGGCGGTGACTTCAAGCACTTCGGATTCTTCAACCAGCGGGCAGACCCAATAGCATTTGGCGCCTTTTTCAAGCGCAGTGTTGAGCCGACCGACCAACTCTCCAAGCCTGTCAAGCGACATGGTGCGGGTTTCAATGGGCTTCCGACCGGCTGGCTTTTCGGTCAACAGCGATACATCCATATCGCCATAGTGGGTAAGTACCAAGGTGCGCGGAATTGGCGTCGCCGTCATCACCAGAAGATCGGTCGCCACACCTTTGTCAGACAGCGTCAAACGCTGATGTACGCCAAACCGATGCTGCTCATCAACGATGGCCAGTCCCAGCTCGGCAAACACCACAGACTGCTGGAAGAGGGCATGGGTTCCGATGAGAAAGTCGATATCCCCCTGTTCGAGCGCCTTGAGCGTTTGTCGCTTCACTCCGGCGCTGTCCTTGCCCGTCATCACGGCGACGCGAATTCCGACAGACTCGCAAAGCGCTTTGACGGACTGATAATGCTGCCGTGCCAAAAGGTCTGTCGGAGCCATCATGGCCACCTGTGCGCCAGACTCGATCACATCCGCTGCCGCCATCAAGGCAACCATCGTCTTGCCGCTGCCCACATCGCCTTGAACCAGACGCAGCATCAGCTCGGGCAGGGCCAGATCTTCCTCAATCTCGGCGATAGCCTGTTGTTGGCTCCCTGTGAGCGTAAAGGGCAGGGCCTCTGTAAGCGCAGCTTTGAGTTTGCCCTCCCAAAGACGCGCCAGCCCCTTGGCTTTCTTCACATTGCTGCGCACCAGCGACAGCGCAAGCTGACTGGCCAGACATTCATCATAAGCCAACCGACGTCGGGCATTGGATTTCAGATCAAGATCCGCCAGCCCCAGAGGATTATGAATGCGGTCCAGCGCTTCATGAAAGGCTGGCCAACCTTCACGATCGAGCAGAGCCTTTTCCTGCCACTCGGGCAGAGGCTCAAGATCCTCAAGACAGGCCTCAACAGTCTTGTGTACCATCTTGCCTGATAGCCCGGCGGTCAAAGGATAAACCGGCTCAATCAGCGGCATGGTGGCGAAATCATCCTCGGATACCACATGATCCGGGTGCGTTATCTGCGGAACGCCGTTAAAGCGCTCCAGCTTGCCCGAAACATATCGCACAGAACCAACCGGCATTTGCCGCTCGAGATAGCCGCCATTGGCATGGAAATAGGTGATCGTAATTTCGTCGGTCTCGTCATGGGCCAGAATGCGATAGGGCACCCGCTTGTTATGCCGTGGTGGCGGCAGATGCTTGTCGATCGTCAGGCACAGCGTCACAATCACGCCATCTGGAGCCTCGGCGAGCGCAGGCTGCAAACTGCGGTCAATAACAGCAACGGGCATATGCAACAGCAGATCGATCCGACGCGCTTCCAAAAGCACATCGCCGCGCAACAACCGCGCAAAGGACTGACCGATTTTCGGGCCGACACCTTTCAGGGTCGTCAGGGACGCAAAATAGTGATTGAGACGGTTCGGGCGCATCGCAATAGAGCTGATTCTGTAAACGGGAACGGACTTGCATCAACCATGGCCAACTCAAAAGGCCGCGTCAATACATGTTCTCCTTTTGTTTTGTGATAGACGAACGATCTATAGCTGACAAGGCGCCTTCCAGCCGTTATACAGGGGCAAAGAATGACAACGCCTTAAAGGAGCAAACAACTATGTCCCATGGCACCACCCGCAGCAGTGAAGGTTTGGATGTACGGCACAAAAAGATTTTGATGCGTGCCTGGCACCGTGGCGTCAAGGAAATGGACCTGATGCTGGGCCGCTTCGTCGACAACGAGCTGGACAACCTCACCGATGATGAATTGGACCAGTTGGAAATGCTCATGGACCAGCATGACAGAGACCTGATGCAGTGGTTCACCAATGAGCTGCCAGTGCCTGAAGCATTCGATTGCCCGATGTTCCATAGAATCAAGCACTATCACAAAAATTTCGAGTCCGGGCTTCTCTAGGCCGCCCGCGACCCTACATTCAAAAGACCCAAGGGACAGAAAGGCTCTATTCGTGCTATAGAGCCTTTTCCTGTCTTCTAGCACCAACCTCCTTGCTGTTTCTCCGCCATGTCCACAATTGCCAAATCCCTTTACTCTTCCATGATGCTCCACGTCAGCCATGTGCCTGATGGACTGGAGGGATTGGCCGTTGCCGAAGTGGCCGAAGCGCATCTGAAGGCCGCCAAGGACGAGAAGATCGCCGCCGTCTATATTGCGCGCGATGACCGGCGCATGGCCTCCATGGAGCAGGCGCTCAAATTCTTCTCGCCCAAGCTTACCTGCCTGTCTTTTCCGGCATGGGATTGCGTGCCCTATGACAGGGTGTCGCCCAATGCCGAAATTTCAGCCCGTCGCATGACCGCGCTGTCGCGGCTTGCCTACAATATCTTTGATGACCCCATCATCCTGCTGACCTCCGTCAACGCCATGCTCCAGCGCGTGCCGAGCAAAGAGTCAGTCAAAAAGCAGAGCTGGTCTGCCAAGCCGGGCAATTCGGTCGACATGGATGACCTCATCGTATGGCTGGAGACAAACGGCTTTCTGCGCACTCCCACAGTGCGCGAGCATGGCGAATATGCTGTAAGAGGCGGTATTGTCGATTTGTTCGTGCCCGGCGCAGAAGAGCCGGTCAGACTGGACTTCTTTGGCGACACGCTGGAAAGCATCCGCAAGTTCGATCAACATACCCAGCGCACGGTCGGCCAACTGCGCGGTATTGATCTTGTCTCAGCGTCAGAAGTGGTTCTCACCGAAGACGCCATTTCCAATTTCCGACGACGCTACACATCCAATTTCGGCGCAACCACACGCGACGATCTGCTCTATCAGGCCATTTCAAACGGCCATCGCTATCAGGGCATCGAGCACTGGTTGCCCTATTTCAATGAAGATCTGCAAACGCTGTTTGACTTCACCAATGACGCGCCGGTGATCCTCGATCCTCTTAGCGATGATGCCATCACCGAGCGACTGGAAGTTATTCAGGATCATTATGCTGCCCGCCGCGAAACCCTTGATAGCGGGTTGGATCAGGGCGTGCCCTATAAGCCGGTTGAGCCTCATCTGCTCTATCTGGATCGCGAAGGCTGGGCAGGCATTCTTGGCTCCCAAAAGCGCGTAAGGCTTTCACCCTTTGACGTGCCCGAAACCGGCGTTGAAACAGTCGTCAATATGGGCGGCAAACAGGGACGCACCTTTGCTGCTGAGCGCAGCGCAGAAAATGTCAACGTGTTCGACGCGGTCATCGAGCATATCAAGACCGTCAAGGAAAATAAAAAACGCGTCACCATCGCCTGCTGGACCCCAGGCTCAGCCGAGCGCATGCATCAGGTGCTGACAGATCATGAGATGCGGGGCCTTGTGCCCTATGAGACATGGCAGGCGCGACAGGTCATCAAGCCCAATCAGGTCGGCCTGACGGTCCTTGAACTGGAAAGTGGCTTTGAGACCGAAAAGGATGTGGTGATTGGCGAACAGGACATTCTGGGCGACCGGCTTGTCCGCTCCAAGCGCCGCCGCAAGAAAAGCTCTGACGTTCTGACCGAAGCCGCCAGCCTGACCGAAGGCGACATCGTCGTTCATATCGAGCATGGTATTGGTCGTTTTATGGGCCTTCAGACCGTCGATGCAGCGGGCGCACCGCATGATTGTCTGGAAATTCACTATGCCGGCGGCGACAAGCTCTTCCTGCCGGTAGAGAATATCGAACTGCTCTCGCGATACGGCTCCGAAGACACCGAAGCGCAGCTGGACAAGCTGGGCGGTGTCGCCTGGCAGGCACGTAAATCCAAGATGAAAGAACGGATCCGCATGATGGCGGATCAGTTGATCAAGGTCGCGGCCGAACGTGAGTTGCGCAAGGCCGAACGCATCACGCCGCCGGAAGGGCTGTATGACGAATTTGTCGCCCGCTTCCCGTTTGATGAAACCGAAGACCAGTTCAATGCCATCGAGCAGGTGTTTGACGATATGGGCTCCGGCCGCCCGATGGATCGCCTCATTTGCGGCGATGTGGGCTTTGGCAAAACCGAGGTTGCCCTGCGAGCGGCCTTTATCGCGGCGATGAACGGCCGTCAGGTCGCGGTGGTCGTGCCGACCACCTTGCTTGCGCGTCAGCATTACAAGAATTTCGTGGATCGCTTCGCCGGTTTCCCGCTGGTCATCGAACAGGCCTCCCGGCTGGTCTCCACCAAAAAGCTCAATGAGACCAAGAGAGGCCTCAAGGACGGTTCTGTCGATATCGTCGTTGGCACCCATGCGCTGCTTGGCAAATCCGTCGATTTCCGCGATCTCGGGCTGCTGATCATCGACGAAGAACAGCATTTTGGCGTCAAACACAAGGAGCGCCTGAAAGAACTGCGCGCTGATGTGCACGTATTGACCCTGTCCGCCACGCCGATCCCGAGGACCCTGCAGTTGGCACTTACGGGTGTTCGCGAATTGTCGCTGATCGCGACACCGCCGGTTGACCGGCTTGCCGTACGCACCTTTATTTCGCCCTTTGACAAGCTCACCATCCGTGAAGCGCTGCTGCGCGAGCGCTATCGCGGTGGCCAAAGCTTCTATGTCTGTCCGCGCGTGTCCGACATTGCACAAGTCCACACCTTCCTTGAAGAGCAGGTGCCTGAAGTCAAGGTCGCAGTTGCCCACGGACAGATGCCCGCCGGTCAACTCGATGACATCATGACAGCCTTCTATGACGGCAAGTTCGACGTGTTGCTCTCTACCACGATCGTGGAATCTGGGATTGACGTGCCAACGGCCAACACCCTGATCGTGCATCGTGCCGATATGTTCGGTCTTTCCCAGCTTTACCAGCTGCGCGGTCGCGTAGGGCGCTCCAAAACCCGTGCCTATGCGCTCTTTACTGTTCCCGCCAAAAAGACCCTCACGCCAACCGCAGAGAGACGTCTCAAGGTTCTTCAAAGCCTCGATACCTTGGGCGCAGGCTTCCAGCTTGCCAGCCACGATCTGGACATTCGCGGTGCAGGAAACCTGCTAGGCGAAGAACAATCCGGCCACGTCAAGGAAGTCGGCTACGAGCTTTATCAGCAGATGCTGGAAGAAGCCGTGGCATCCCTGCGTTCCGGTGACTTGACCATCATGGAAGACAAATGGTCACCGCAGATTTCCATCGGCACACCGGTGCTCATTCCGGACAGTTATGTGCATGATCTGCAGCTCAGGCTCAATCTCTATCGCCGTCTGGCCGATCTGGTGGAAGCTGACGAGATTGATGAATTCGGGTCCGAGCTGACAGACCGGTTCGGCCCTCAGCCCGAGGAAGTCAAGCATCTGCTCAAGATTGTCTATATCAAAGGGCTCTGCCGCAAAGCCAATGTCGAGAAGATCGATGCAGGCCCCAAAGGCGCCGTGCTTGCTTTCCGCAACAACGAATTCTCAAACCCTGCGGGGCTGGTTCAATATATTACCGAGCAGGGCAGCCTTGCCAAGCTTCGCCCAGATCAGAAGATCTTCCTGGCCCGCAGCTGGAACTCTGCCAGCGACCGTCTCAAGGGCACTGCCGTGATCATGACGCAACTGGCCAAGCTGGCACAGAACGCCCAATAACAGCGCTTGCGCCATTATCGGCGCAAAAGCCTGAAAGCTGGATAGCCACTGGAGTTGTCAGTTTTTTGAGGCTCAAAAGCGCACAACAGGATTTTCAAACAGATCCTTGAGGATCTTGTCGACATCGAAATCCGGGCTGCGCGTATCACAATAGTGCAGAGAGAAGTCCAGCGTGACATAGACTGCCCGCGTCGAACTATGCTCAACAAACGGGCTGAGCTGAACAATAGAGCGAATGCGCTGCAACGCCATGCGGGCTTCAAACAGATCCGTATCCGGAAAAAAGGCAACCACTGAGCCATTATCAAGACGGGCCAGCATGTCTTCAGCCCGCATCAAGGAGGCAATGAGCCGACTGACCTTGGCCAGCAGAGCAGGGGGCAGACTCTCGCCACCTCTTTTTTCATGTACCAGATCGAAAGTGATATCAAAACCAACGAAAGTTACCGAAGCTCCGGCGTCTTCCTCCCGCAGCACATCCAGATGAGATTTAAGAAACTCCTCTGAATAGAGCCGTGTCACTTCATCGGTCGGCATCAGCAATCGAGCTTCAGAGAAGATCTTGCGCAATTGCCGCCGATAGCGCTCTTCCCGCACGAGAATATCTATACGGTTCTCAAAGAAGCGTTCGGAGAAGGGGAAAGAGACAATATCCGTAGCCCCGGCCGCAAGACCGGCCAATCCATCCTGAACAGCCCGCTTGTGGCAGACTAGAATAATCGGGAATGAGAAATAATTTGGGTTGCGCCGAAGTTCGGAGATAAATTCGACAAGATGCTCATTATAGTCGCAAAGCTCCACGACAAGCGCATCAAATGGCTTCATTTCCAGATAATGCAACGCCATGGAAGGCGTGAGGGCAGCCACTGTTTCCACCGTTTCGGGCAATGCCATCTGAACAGGCAGGAAAGCCGCACCAGCCCCAAGATAAAGCAGGCTTTGCTTATCGAGATCCTTAGGCGGCGGCACCACGGGCAAGCCCACACCAAACCGCTTGAAAGTCAGCGACCGTCTCTCGGCTTCCCGCCGCATGGTTGCCAGGCGCATAAGAGATGTCAGACGATTGGCGATCAGATCCTGCGTCAACGGCGGTTTGAGCACATCCGCGAAGGGTTTCATCTGTTCTTCGGTGAGGCTGATGGATGCATCGGCAATGGCCACCATCGGCACCCGCGCGTCGGCAAAGCCGAACTGCTTGCGCAAGGCATCGGCCCGAGCGACCAAAGCAGGCACATCCTCGCTTTTTACATCGAACAGATCCAGCAGCAGGATGCCAGCTTCTTGCGAGACCTTGTCCAGATCTTCATCCGAATGGACATAATGAGACCAGACCGCAAAATTGACTTGAATGAGAACATCTGCCCAAGCTGGAGTATCAAGGCCAAGATCAGAAGAAGTGAAAATGAGTGCATGCTTGGCCATTCGGCTGACTTACGCCTTCATATGAAAAGGAACAGAAACACGCCATTCAAGAACAGCGCAAAACGGATTTATGCGACGTTGGCCACCTGACTGGCCTCGATCAGGCTTTCTCGCATGACCTTGCCATTCGTCTGGCGCGGAATAGCTTCGACAAATATGATATCGCGTGGCCATTTCATGCTGGAAACGCGTTTTTCCTTCAGATAGGCGTAAAATTCTTCCCGTGCAGTCTCCTTGTCATCCACCACGAGTGCAGCCATCAAATGGGCAGGATTATTTTCCTCCGAAGGCACAACAAATGCGGCCGCATCGGTGACCACGATACAATCCCGATAAAGAGCATCAAGATCTGTCCCACGTTCTGTAAAGCCGCCAAAGGCCAACACATCGCCCAAATCACCAAGTGGGCGGAACAAAGCACGCTGATCGCCATGTTCTTCGGTTACGAGATGGCAGCCAATTTCGGTATGAATGTAGCCGTCTTCCGTCGCACGCAGGGCCTTTCCTTCAACAGCACCGGCCAACGGAAAGGCGCAAGGAGGCAGCATGGAGCCTTTGAGGCAGAGTTCACCCCCAACAATCGCGCTGTCGGTCTGTGCGCGGGATTCTTCCATGCCATAAAGGAAGGTTTCCATCCAGACGCGCGAAGGATCATGCAGAGAATTGATTGCGCCCAAGGGAACCGATCCGACCTCGCTCGGATGACGCCGGATTTGCGAGAAGAGGGCAAGATCCTTGAAGTTGGTCAGATCAATCAGGCGCGCTGCGGTTTCATTCTCTGCAAAAACGGTCTGCTCTGCATGCACCCGATTCCACACCAGCATGATGCTGATCAGTTGCTCGCGCACCTGCATCGGCAGGAGTGCGTGCGCCTCTTCCCAAAGGCCACCAGGCAACACCACATGCTGCCCGCCAAACTCGGCCAACGCATTGATATAGCGCCCGAGCGTCCGGAAATTGTGGAACTGAAGTCGGGCCCCGACATCAAGAGCAGCAACCATTCCCACGGCGAAGCCAATCAGCCCGGACAAATGGTGGCTCACAAAAGAGCAATGCTCACCACTAAGATCCGTTTGTTCATGAACATAGCGCGCAATGGCGAACAGCTGGTTGTGGCTGCGCCCGATCGGCATGGCCTGTTCGCTCCCCGCAGAGCTCCAATGGATCGCCAGAACGCTGTTGGCGCTGATCTGACCACCATGCTCGAACAATCCGTCCTCGGCCACATTGTCCTCGCCATCCAGAATATCGCCAAGATCAATAAGACCTTCAGGCGCATTCTCCCCGATGCAGAAAACAAAGCGGATGGAAAACATCTCGGCGGCCACATTGCGCACGCGCTCGGCCACGGCTTCTTCTTCATAATGGGAACAGCAAACGATGGCCTTGGCACCGACCTGCTCAAGCTTCTCGCGCAAATCCGCTTCACCACTCGTCAGAGGGATTGGCGCCAGTATGAGCCCCATGCGGCTCGCCACCAGTGTCAGCACAGCGGCATCGGCACTGGGCGGAATGAGCATGGCAACCACCGTGTCGGCTTTCATGCCGATACCGGTGAGAAACTCTGATAGCGCAACCACACGCCGCCATGTACGAATGAAAGAGAGGCATTGAGGTCTTCGACCGCTCACTGAATGCAAACCCTGATCATCAATCAGTGCAAGATCATCCGGTCGTTGCTCGGCGTGCCGCGCAAAAACCAAATCAAGGCGATCTTCCCCCCACAGACCTGATGAAGAATAGGTTTCGATTTGTTCAGGGGTTGAGAGGAGCATTCTGGACCTCTTGGTATGTTAGACACGCAAACAATTTTACTAAATTGTAGCTGATTCCGATATCTGCCACACAGCTTTTATGAGGGCTATACTACCGTTTCTGCTTGTTTCTTGCAAAAAACAGCAGCTTTTGTCTGCTATTCCCCATCATACCAGAAGGTTGTCGGACGATATCCAGCCAACGGACGCCCCTTGGCCTCTGATTCCGGATAGCGAATCCTCTTCCACAAACCAACCCATTGCTCGCCCTTATGAAAGAGTGGAACACCATAAAAGCCATTGATCAGTGTTCGGTCAAAGGCTCGGACGGCTGCCGTGAAATCTTCCTGACTGCGCGCAGAGAGGAGAGCATCTATCATCGCATCAATGGCAGGGTCATCAGCGCCGGCCTGATTGAACCACCCATCGACATCTCTCTGGGAGGAGTGCCAACGGGACATTTGTTCATTCCCGGGTGAAAGGGATGCGCTCCAGGACATCTTCATCATGTCGAAATCCATGGTCTTTCGGCGCTCCCAATATTGCGCGGAATCGACGGTCCGTATATCCATCTTAATCCCCAGTCGCTCCAACACGCGCGCATAGACCAACGCAAGGCGCTCTTCCTCTTTGGAGGTCGACAGAAATTCAAAAGCAAGTGGCGCGCCTGTGGCCAGATTCACCATGGCTCCATCCTTCAGCCCATAGCCTTGGGAGGCCAGCGCCTTCATGGCGTTGCGCATCACTTTGCGCATCTCGTTGTTATTGGCAGCAGAAACCGGAGCGTAGCTACCATCCAGAACATCGGGGTCCATTTCATCCAGATAAGGAGCCAGCAATTCCTTCTCCCGATCATTCATCGGCACACCTAGCGCGGAAAGAGAAGAATTCTGGAAATAGCTGCCTGAGCGCTTGAAAAGCCCGTGATAGAGATTTTTGTTCACCCAGTCGAAATCGAATAGCGTCGCCAGTGTGCGCCGGACAATGCGGTTTTGAAAGACGGGTTTGCGCGTATTGAAAACAAAGGCCGACATGCCGGTAGGCAGATTGGACTGGAAGATCTTTTTTTCTACGTCCCCCTTTTCAACGGCATTGAAATCATACTGATCGGCCCATCGCGCCGGGTCGGACTCAGGCTGAATATCAAACTTGCCTTTCTTGAAGGCCTCGAACATTGCTGTGCTGTCCCGATAATATTCGATCTGGATTTCATCGAAATTGTCTTTTCCCACCTTGATGGGCAAATCCTTTGCCCAGTAATCAGGGTTCCGTTTGAGCACGATCTTCGAGCCAGGATCCACTGCGTCGATCACATAAGGGCCGGAGCCGATAAACTGATACATACCGGACTTGGAGAATTTTTCCGGATCGATTGCATGTTTGGGTAACACCGGCAGCATACCGATCAGCAAGGGCAATTCTCGGTCTTCGCCATTTTTAAATACAAAGCGGATTTGACCTTCGCCCGGTTCTTCCAGCGCAGCAATACGCTTGATTCTGCTCGTGTAGGCGGGACGACCATACTCCCGCAGCAGATCGACCGTGAATTTGACATCTTCAACCGTGATGGGGGTTCCATCCGAAAAGCGCGCATCATCGCGTATCTTGAAGGTAATGGAAGAGCGGTCTTCGGGCATATCGATCCATTCGGCAATCAGGCCATAAAGCGAGAAGGCCTCATCGTCACTGCGTGCCAACAATGTTTCATACACATTGTGCCCATAGTCCACATCCCATAGGCCGCGCGGAGCGACGCCCTTGAGCAAGAACGGATTGAGACTGTCAAAGCTCCCCTGTAGCCCATAAGTGATCTTGCCGCCTTTGGGGGCGTTCGGATTGACATAATCCAGATAGGCGAAATTTTTGTCATATTTGGGCTGACCATGCATGGCGATGCCGTGCACAGGCTCTGCCATTGTCGGGCTTGCTACGATTGGAGAGACCATCAATGCGCAAGCGGTGACCACGGAAAAGAAAATCTTCTTCGAAGCCATTTTCTGCATCGATAGCTGGCGAATATCTCCCAAAACCATTTGTGGGGTCCTTTGTCGCAAACCGGAAAACCGGGGAAAATAAGTTGAATCAGTCTCTGCAAACAATCTAACACAGGCGGGAAAACCACCGCAGCATGATTCTGCCTCTGGAATTTTGTGCGGACAGCTTGTAGAAGAAATAGCGCATAGTCACTATTCTGCCCAATTCATTGTGAATGAAGAGGCTAGTTTTGGATTCAGGACTGCTGTTGAATTGCAACCGTTTGCTGCGTTTGGCATAGATGCCGAAAAAAAGCAGAGACGAGAGTTGCAGTTTCAATATCAGTCATAATGATCGTCTGTCGCACAGATCGACATATAGAACAGGAACTTTGCCTTCCTGCAGTAACGGAACAAAATCGGGATATTTATTAATGGTCATGTTTGACAGGGCTTTCAAAAGAATTTTGCCGGTTGCCTCGGCCACAATGGCCCTCGCAGCGATCGCATGTCTTGCACCGGTGCATAACGCCCAAGCACAAGCTCAAGAACAAGCTCAAGCAAACAACGTCAGTGCTCCGCATTGGATGAAATTTTGTAGCGAGGATACGAAGACAAAAAAACAGCTCTGCGCGATCACTCAGGAACTGAAGGCTGAAACAGGCCAGTTTCTTGCTTCGATTTCGCTGCGTGAGCTGGAAGGGGCAAAACGCAAAGCCCTTGTCATCGCCATTACGCCGGGAATGCTGTTGCGTCACGGCCTAACGATCCAGATCGACAAAGGAAAGCAGATCAAGGGAACCTTCTCCATTTGCTTCCCGAATGCCTGCTTCTCCGACTTGGCGGTGGACGCCACATTTGTCGAGCAGATGAAGAAGGGTGCCACAATCTCTGTCACCGCACTCAATCAGCAAGCACAACCAGTGCGCTTCGATCTGACCCTGTCGGGCTTCACCGCAAGCTATGACGGCGATCCGATTGATCTGAAGAAAACAGCCGAAGAGCAGCAGAAGCTTCAGGAATTGTTGCGCAAGCGCGCCGAAGAGCAGCGCCAGAAACTGCTTGAACAAAAGCAAAAGACCGAATAGGTCAGACATTGCCTTAGAAATAAAAAACCGCGATCCGTTCTATTCGGATCGCGGTTTTTTTATGCGACATTTTCAGTCGGTTCATTCAGTCTAGTTCACCAGATCATCTTCCGGCTGATAGATGCCTTCTTTCATGCCCTTGAAGAGCTGTCTAACTTGCGGATGCCGAATAGGTTCACCTGAACTGTCTTTAAGCAAATTCTGCTCAGACACATAGGCCACATATTCCGTCTCATCATTCTCCGCAAAGATATGATAGAAAGGCTGATCGCGACGCGGGCGAACATCTTCAGGAATGGAATCATACCATTCTTCCGAATTGTCAAACTCGGGGTCGACGTCGAAAACGACGCCACGGAAAGAATAAACCCGGTGGCGCACGATCTGACCGATCTGAAATTTTGCTATTTTCATTTCCGCCATGAGACCAGGCTCCATTTTTCTTATCGTTGCCTAACGTTGCCTCGCAAAAGGCCATTGTCCTTAGCCTAGCATATTTTTTGATGCAGACGCTATGAACATTCTTTTGATCAGCTCGTTAAAAAGTGAAGGACTGTACTCATCACACTCGGCAAGCCAAGTCAATAAAGGCCAACACGAGGCTGGCCAATATTTGCTCGAATCCCTGCTATTTTGCGCATTTTATCTGCTTGCCAGTCCAAATAGACGACCGCATGGTTGATCATTGCACTAGCTGGACAAACCATAAAGTGCGCCCATTTCCGGATCTTTGTCTGCCACCTGTTTGGCCAGATCGACGATGACCTTGGCTTGTTTCCACGTGGCATCATCCTGCATTTTGCCGTCGATCATTACGGCTCCGGTTCCATCTGGCATGGCTTCCAGAATGCGCAAGGCCATTTTGACTTCATCGACATCCGGGCTGAAGACGCGCTTTGCAATGGCCACCTGTGAGGGATGCAGAGACCATGTTCCCATGCAGCCCAAAAGGAAGCTGTTGCGGAACTGCGCCTCGCAGGCATCCGGATCGGAGAAATCCCCAAAGGGACCATAGAAAGCCTTGAGACCATAGGTCATGCAGGCATCGACCATCTTAGCCATGGTATAGTGCCAGAGATCCTGCTGATAGAAGGCTCGCTCTTTGCCTTCTTGCACGTCACCAAGCACCCGATAACCCGGATGGCCACCGCCAACCCGCGTGGTCTTCATGCCACGGGATGCGGCCAGATCGGCCGGCCCAAGGGAAATGCCATGCATACGCGGGGAGGCAGCACAAATGGATTCCACATTGGCCACCCCCTCGGCTGTTTCCAAAATCGCATGGATCAGGATCGGCTTTTCAACCCCGTGCTTGGCCTCCAGTTGCGCGAGGAGCTGATCGAGATAGTGAATATCCCAAGCGCCTTCCACCTTGGGCAGCATGATGACATCAAGCTTGTTGCCCACTTGCGAAACAATGTCGATGACATCATCCAGAAACCACGGGGAATTGAGGCAATTAACACGCGTCCAAAGGCCGGTAGAACCAAAATCATTGTCTTTTGCCAACTGGATGAAACCAGCTCGCGCTTCTTCTTTCATATCTGCCGGGATGGCATCTTCCAGATTGCCCAATATCACATCAACCGTCTGGATAAGATCAGGTATCTTGGCGCGCATCTTCTCGACATGCGGCGGCACGAAATGAATCATGCGCTCCACTCTAACCGGCAGGTCGCGATAGGGTGCGGGCGCCCCAATGGCCAATGGTTTGTAAAATGCACGTGGCGTTTTCATCATCTCTCTCCCCTTATGCGCGCTGCCGCAAGAGGCCCTCGATTTTGCCCAATCGAGCAGCGCAATCCTCGCACCTATTTGCACCGCAAAAATTGCTGCAGCGCAATAAGACTGTAGGGGAAGATACGGAAGAGGTAGAAGCTATGGCGCATTGACGGGCCAGAGGAGGGGGCAGAAGACGAGCCAGAGGATGGTGCGCGAGCAAGGCAATTCGCCCCGCTTAGCCCCAGCGGCGATGTGCCCACATCCATTGTTCCGGAGCTTCACGGATCCAGCGCTCAAACTGGGCCTGTTCGGCAATGGTCGCTTGTAGAATATCGTCTTCAACAGCGTCACTATGGGGCATCGGAACGATTTCAGCCTGCACCTTGAAGTGAATGCCTTTGGTGCGTTTGATACGCAGCGCAATGAGCGGCGCCCCTTTCTTGCGGGCCAGACGGGCGGGAAAGCTGTTAGTTGGGGCAGGGCGTCCAAAAAAGTCTATTGTGGCCCCGTGACGATCGCGCAAATCCCCCATGATCGCCACAGCCGTTCCGCCAGAAACCGACGTCAGCGCACGCATACCGGCACGGTCGCCTTTCACAAACACGCCACCACTGAAGGTTTCGGCGCGCTTTCGCACCATATAGTCATGAACCATCGGATTCTTGAGCTTTTGCATGACGACAGAGCAATCAAACCCGTTATGCGAAGAAATCGCGCCGCCGAGTTCCCAGTTGCCGGAATGCAGAGATACGATCACACCGCCAGAACGCTTGATCTCGCCCACGATCAGCCGATAATTCTCTGGCTGCTCGACCAGTTCGTCCATGCGTTTGGCGATTTTGTAAGCCAGCACGGCTTCGGCGAACGTTCGTCCGAGATTTTCCCACATATCAAGGGTAATGGCATAGAGTTCGTCGTCGGACTTTTCAGGAAAGGCGAGCCGAAGATGCTCCATAGCCCGTTTCTGCCGTCTAAGGCGTGGTGCGATCGAGCGCCAGAGCCAGCCCATGAAACCGGAAGACACATATAGTGGCATCGATCGCAGGATAAAGATGACAAACATCAGCAATGCATATTCTATGCGATGAGCCAGCGTGACTTTCTTCATGCAAAATACCTGCGGCCTTCTGTTAATTCCCACCGGACGGTTCGGTATCGGCCCTTTTTAGCTCAGTGACGCAAAAGCGCAATGCGCAATGTGGAAAGCTTACGTTTCTGCCAAGCGCCCACGCCGGATTAAACTAGGAATGTTTCTCACGCTTGTTGATGGCCTCTGTGGTCCAACCAATCTTCGTTGGTGCATCCAGTCCCGCCTTCATCATCAACTTGCGTAAGGAAGGAACCATGTTGGCCAGAGCCAAACCAGCTGTGCGCGCACCTTGACCGAAGGGCAGGGCGGAGATGAGCGACATATTGAGCATATGCACTCCTGCGGTGCGAGACCAGATATCGCTGCGCCGCAGTTGGCCATAGGTCTGCACCACATCATCTGCTCCGGGATCGCCTGCGCCATCTTCTCGGATGACATCGGCCAAACTGGAGATATCGCGCAGGCTGAGATTGAGCCCCTGTGCCCCGATTGGCGGGAAGGCATGGGCGCTCTCTGCAATCAACGCTGCGCGCGGACCGTAAAACTGCTTTGCCACCATGCCAGAAAGAGGGAAGCTCTGCGGATCACTAATCACCTCAAACGCGCCGTAAATAGAATGGGCCCGTCGTTCAAGCTCAAGCGCCAACAGATGCCGATCCATCCCCTTGAGGCTTTCAGCGTCTTCAGCCTTGACCACACAAACGAGACTTGATGTAAAGCCGTCCCTATATGGCACTAGCGTGAAGGGGCCTGTCTTGGTGTGAAACTCTGTCGAGATATTGTTGTGCGGTGTTGAGGGATGATGCAGGTTAACCACCATGGCGGTCTGCGGGTAGGACCATTTGCGCATCTCGATACCGGCGGCCTCCCGCACGATGGACTTGCGTCCGTCCGCAGCAATGGCAAGCCGCGCCTGCCAGACAGAACCATCCTCCATCTCGATCATGGCCCCATGGCTCTCCAACCGAACAGAACGAGCGAGTTGCTTGTCCTGAATAACACGTTCCGGATCCTGCGTTTCCAAAGCGGCATGCAAGGTGGCAACGAGGCGATTGTTATCAATATTGTAGCCAAAGGCCTCCAGATCGATCTCGGAGCTGTCAAATTCCGTCGTCGGCGCCTTGAAAAGGCGTCCGGTATCGTCAATGAGACGCATGATCTTGAGGGCTTGCCCCTCCGATGCAATCGCATCCCAAAGCCCCAGACTTTGAAGATAGGGCACCGAGCTGCCCAGCAGGGCCGTGGTTCGCCCGTCTTCACCGCCATGTTCAGGGCCAATCAGAACACAAGAGAGTCCGAGCTTTGCCATTTGGATGGCAGCAACATGGCCTGCAGGCCCGCTTCCAACCACAGCAACATCCACATTTCTTTCGTGCGACATGACAGCTCCCTTTGCGGACCGATTCCGCAGGATCATTTAAGTTCGCATGGGTCATAGCCTGTAAGGGGCAGAAAATCCAGCCTGAGCCGATCAGAGCATCTGTACCGCCTTGACACTATGACACCATGGCTATCTTGCAATTTGCACCAACTCCGGTTCATATGACAGCGTGAATCCACTTACGAAGAAAAGGCGGTGTCCAGATGAGTCCACTGGGAAATTTTTTC
The DNA here is from genome assembly GCF_963682185.1 of uncultured Cohaesibacter sp. Lineage (NCBI taxonomy): Bacteria > Pseudomonadati > Pseudomonadota > Alphaproteobacteria > Hyphomicrobiales > Cohaesibacteraceae > Cohaesibacter > uncultured Cohaesibacter sp. The sequence goes on from NZ_OY821667.1 coordinate 119,934, forward strand.
GACACCAGCAGCAGCCGGGAATTGCAAAAGCAAATGGCCCGCTTCCGTGCGGAGCATCCCGAACTCACAGCAGCCGAAGCAAAACCACGCATCGCGCTCTTTCTGGCGATCGCAGCAGCCTCTCTTTTTGCATGGTTCTATTTGTTTGCCATGGTAGTCGACATGGCCCCGGACATGGACATGCGCGCACTTGGGCCGGGCATGTCTGCCTTCAACGTTTTCAACGGGTTTGAAAGCCTGGACCCGACAACGCGAGCCTTCATCGCCGCTGTTTGCGCGCCGTCTGCTGCTATCGGCCATTTCGGCATGCCCAGTCTGGACGCCTGGGGCATGCAGGATCTCATCATCGTCTTTGCCATGTGGGTCATGATGGCGATTGCCATGATGTTGCCCACGGCCGCTCCAATCCTGAAGAGCTATGCGTCCGTGCAAGAAGCAAAGGGCAAAAAAGCCGGACCATTGTCCGTCTTGTTGCTGACATTGGGTTATCTAAGCATCTGGATCGGCTTTGCCTTCCTCGCCACCCTGCTGCAATGGGGGCTGACGGAAATCCAGACCATGTCACCAGTTATGGCGCCCGCATCCATGGTTTTTTCCGCAAGCACATTGCTGCTGGCAGGCATTTATCAATTCACTCCGGCGAAACAGGCCTGCCTGTTACGCTGCCAACTGCCCTTTCCCTATTTCAACAGACGCACGGAGAAAGGTTTTTTCCGCTCCTTTGCCGGTTCTTACGTTATGGGGCTAGAGCAGGGGCTGTTTTGCACCGGCTGCACATGGGCGCTCATGGTTGTGATGTTCGCTGTCGGTGTGATGAATGTGATCTGGATGGCTATTTTAGGGTTATTGATGGCCATCGAAAAGGCGGTTCCCAATCCATGGGTCACGCGCGGCATCGGTATTTTTCTCATAATTTGGGGACTTTTGGTGCTCTCCATCTCTCCTGCGGGGCGAACCATTCTTGGCATTTGACTTTTGTAGCGGATGCCTGATGTTTCCGATTGCTTCCCGCCGCAGTTTGAGATAGGGACAGCGCATGCAAAAACAAACCGCATTTCTCGTTCATCTGTTGACTGCCTCTGGTGCAGCATTTGCCCTGCTGGCAACATTGGCCGCTTCGAACAGCGACTGGACAGCCTTGTTCTTCTGGCTGCTCGCCGCCCAGTTCGTCGATGGCATAGATGGACCGATTGCGCGCAAAATGAAAGTCACACAGATTTTGCCCAACTGGAGTGGCAACAGTCTGGATTTTGTCATCGACTATGCGACCTATGTCTTCATCCCTGCTTTCGCTTTCATGAAAGCGGATTTGATGCCAATGCCTTATTCGCTTATCGCGGGTGCCATCATCGTCGTAACCGGCGGTTTGTATTTTGCCAATGACCAGATGAAATGCCCCTCGAATGCCTTTCGCGGCTTCCCAGCGGTCTGGAATGGGGTGCTCTTTTATTATTTCCTCTTCACGCCAGATCCGATCACCGGCTTCATCATCATTGTGTTGTTGGCTGCGGCCCAGTTTATTCCCGTTGAGTTCGTTCATCCGGTCCGGGTCAAATCCCTTCGCCCACTGACGCTTGTTTTCGTGGCCATATGGTCTGTATTTGCCTGCCATGTCGTCTTCAATAATATGGTGCCGACATCTTTGGACCGCATTGTGCTGACGATCAGCGGCATTTATCTGTTCGCCATCGGACCTTTGCTCCATTTCCGCAGGATCAGACCAGCAAGCGGACAGCAATAGGGGCAGGGCAACAGATCAAAAGCGCCCTCTGAGAGGCGGCCTTTGCTTTTGCGAGTGGCGGTTGAGATCTGAACGATTGTTGCCATTTTTAGTCTTTACCTTACACACAATGTGAACAAGTCAGAGCGCTTGGCAATCCGTCGTGCTTGTTTCATCCTCCTTTATATGTCAATGTCCTAGCAGAAAAACACCAAACCAAGGAGTAGCATCCTGGACCGCGCTCGACTTCTTTATTCTCCGGCTTTGCGTTATTTTGCGGCGGTCGCCGAGCATGGTGCGATCCGCGCGGCGAGTCGTGAGCTCAATGTTGCCTCCTCGGCCGTCAACCGGCAGATTCTCTGGCTCGAAGACAGCCTTGGCGTTCCGCTGTTTGAGCGGGTAGGGCGCAGGCTGCAACTTTCACCTGCCGGTGAGATTCTTCTGCGACACGTCACCCATGTGCTGCGCGACTTCGAACAGACAACATCCGAACTGGACGCCCTTCGTGGCCTCAAGCGCGGTATTGTACGCATCGCCAGCGTGGAAAGCGTTGCCACGGAGCTTCTGTCCGATCTTGCGGCCTCCTTTGGTAAAAGCTATCCCGATATCCAGCTCAGGATCACAGTAACCCACTCAGACAATATCGCCCGTCAGATCATCGATTCCGATGCCGATATCGGATTCTGTTTCGATCCGCCGGATGAAGACCTGCTTGCGGTCAACTATTCCCATCCCTTTGAGATTGGGGCCGTGGTAAATAAGAATCACCCGCTCGCTCAAATGGACTCATGCTGCTTTGATGATTGCCTTGATTTCCCGATCATCTTGCCATCGCGGGGTCTGTCCCTGCGCACAGCGCTTGACCGTTTGCTCTCCAAAACGGAAACCGAGCCATCCATTTTTGCAGAAGTCAGCACCCTTCAAATGATGCGCCGCTTGGCAGCTCGAGACCTAGGCGTCTGTTTCCAAACACGGATTGGCCTTAACGACTCCCTCGATCATGCAGAATTGTGTTTCGTACCGCTGACCGATGAGCAGCTCCATTATAATACGCTGTCCATCCTGACCCATCAGCAGCGCAAATTGAAGTTGGCCCCGGCGATGTTCCTGACTCATGCTCAGCAATTCTTCAACAATCGCTTTTCCTGAGCAACAATCACCCGATCATCAGACGCATAAGGAGAACGGTCGAAGATCGACTGATCACTAATTGTGCACATTTATTAGACCTGATTAATTTACATTCAAAAAATTCGTTAAAAGGTCAAAATTTTAGCGACGAAAAGAATTTTGCGTATGGATTGTCAATTCATTGTCACTTAAACAGAGTGAGAACCCAAGCTGTAATAAGATTGGCGATTTTCCGCCGCTACACTGACTGCTGGAGAAGCAATCAGTGTTTTGCATTTATGGGAATGATGGGAAATCGTTCAAAACAAGCTCTGTAAACAGGTCGTGATGACATCAGTTCCCCTTCTTGAAGCCAAAGGCCTTACCAAGCGCTTTGGCACTCTGCTGGCCAACGACGCGGTGGATCTGGTCGTGCAACCGGGCGAAATTCACGCACTTCTGGGCGAGAATGGTGCAGGCAAATCGACCCTTGTTAAAATGCTTTACGGTTCTCTTGAGCCGACTGCAGGCGAAATCATCTGGAAAGGCAAAAAAGTCAACCTGAAAGACCCGGCCGAAGCGCGAAAGCTCGGCGTGGGGATGGTATTCCAGCATTTTTCCCTGTTCGACAGCATGACAGTTGTAGAGAATATCGCCTTGGCCTTGCCCAAAGGGCAGAAGATGTCGGATCTTGCCAAGCGTATTGAACAAGTCAGCAACGAATATGGGTTGCCTCTCAAGGCGAACAATCTGGTAGCAGATCTGTCCGTCGGGGAACGCCAGCGCATCGAGATCGTACGGTGCCTGCTGCAAGATCCTCAACTCATCATCATGGATGAGCCGACCTCCGTTTTGACCCCGCAAGAAGCTGAATTGTTATTTAAGACACTCCTGCGTCTGGCCAGTGAAGGGCGCTCGATCCTCTATATCAGCCACAGGCTGGAAGAGGTGCAGCGCATTTGTGATACGGCCACTATCCTGCGTCATGGCAAGCTGGTAGCCCAGTGCACGCCGTCTCAAGAAACGGCGTCTTCGCTCGCCAGCCTCATGGTTGGCTCGAGCGTCAAATCCGTTGAGCGCGAGAAAGCCGATCTGTCCAATGCGCCGGTAAGATTGAAACTGGAGCATCTGGATCTGCCCGCATCAGGACCATTTGCCATTGAACTCAAGGATATCTGCCTCTCCCTCAAGGGGGGAGAAGTCGTTGCCATTGCCGGTGTGGCTGGCAATGGGCAGTCCGAGTTGTTCGACGCCATTTCCGGCGAACGGGCGACACTGGCCGAAGCCGTCTTGATCGATGGTCAGAAAGTCGGCAACAAGAGCATCACCATACGCCGCAAGCTTGGCGCCGCCTTCGTGCCTGAAGAGCGGCTCAGTCATGCGGTTGTGCCATCCTTGCGGCTATCAGAAAATGTTCTGTTGACCCGCCATGGCTCCGATGTGCCATCAATGACCCGCAAGGGCATGTTCATCAAGCGCACAAAGACCGGCAAGGTCGGTCAGCGAATTGCCGAAAATTTCGATATCCGCAAAGGCGAACCAGACCCGAATGCTGGTAGCCTGTCTGGTGGTAACCTGCAAAAATTCGTTGTCGGTCGCGAGATTGACCGATCCCCGACCATTCTCATCGTCTCCCAGCCCACATGGGGCGTGGATGCCGGGGCAGCTGCCCTTATCCGGCAGGCGCTCATTGATCTGGCCAGAAAAGGCACCGCCGTTTTGGTTATTTCACAGGATCTTGACGAGATTTTCGAAATTGCAGACCGCATCGCGGTCATCAACAAGGGCTCCCTTTCTGAGGCGAAGCCAGTAGAAGAAATGACCCTTGAACGCGTTGGCCTGCTCATGGGTGGGGTCCACGGCGATGCGCCAGATGACGTTGATCTGTCGATCCCCGCCAAGGCAACGCCTGAAGATGGAGGCTCCAATGCGGCTTGAAATGCAAAAGCGCGGCGCGCCATCCCAAGTCATGTCTCTCATGTCACCCGTTTTGGCGATTATTCTGACGCTGATCACCGGCGCCATCATGTTCGGCCTGCTCGGCTTTAATCCCGGCAAGGCTCTCTATGTCTATTTCGTTGAGCCTCTGCTGGACCCATGGAGTCTTCAGGAACTGGTCGTCAAGGCATCACCCCTCATTCTGATCGCGGTGGGCCTGACAATCTGCTACCGCTCGAACAACTGGAATATCGGCGCTGAAGGGCAGTTTACCATGGGAGCCATTTTCGGCTCCGTGCTGCCGATCATGTTCCCTGACTTCCAGAATTATGCCGTATTCCCGATCATGCTGGCCATGGGCGCGATCGGCGGCGGACTGTTTGCCTATATTCCGGCCTTATTGAAGAACCGTTTTGCCACCAACGAAATCCTGACCAGCCTGATGCTCACCTATGTAGCGCTACTGTTCCTCGATTTCCTCGTGCGTGGCCCATGGAAAGACCCGGATGGGTACAATTTCCCCGAAAGTCGCCTGTTCAATGATTATGCGCTGACGCCAAGCCTGTTTGAAGGCGGACGGATGCATATCGGCGCGGTATTCGCCGTCGTCGCTGCAATCCTCGTCTTCGTGCTCTTCATCCGCACGCTGAAAGGCTTTGAAATCAAGGTCATCGGCGAAACTCCGAGGGCAGGGAACTTTGCCGGTTTCTCAAAGGAAAAGATGACCGTGTTCGCCTTCGTCGTGTCTGGCGCGCTCACAGGGCTTGCCGGTATTCTCGAGGTTGCCGGACCGATTGGCCAGCTGCGCCCGACCATTTCGCCGGGCTATGGCTTCACCGCCATCATCGTGGCCTTTCTGGGCCGCCTCAACCCGATTGGTGCCATCTTTGCTGGTCTGTTGCTGGCTCTCTCCTATCTGGGGGGCGAGGCCGCACAGGTTGATCTAGGCATTTCGGAAAAAACAGCCAAGGCATTCCAGGGCATTCTGCTCTTCTATGTTCTGGCCTGTGACACGCTCATTCACTATCGTATACGTATTGTGTGGCGGAACAAGCTGCGCGCAAAAGAGGTCGCCTGATGGAATTCGCAGATGCCTTGCTTGTCTCTATTGTAACGGCCTCAACCCCGCTTCTGCTTGCCGCAATCGGTGAGCTTGTCGTGGAACGGTCCGGCGTTCTCAATCTCGGTGTCGAAGGCATGATGATCATGGGTGCGGTCTGTGCCTTTGCCACATCGCTGACCACCGGCAACCCCTATCTGGGCATTCTGGCCGGTATCGCAGGGGGCGCAGTCATGGCGCTACTCTTTGCGTTCCTGACCTTGGGCCTGGTGGCCAACCAATATGCGACCGGCCTAGCGCTCAGTCTGCTGGGTTTGGGCTTTTCCGGCATGATCGGCGAGCATTATGTTGGCACACCCGGTGTCAAACTCCCGACCCTTGATATTCCGGTTCTATCTGACATCCCCGTCATCGGGGACGCCATATTCAATCAGGACATCCTGTTTTATATGACCATTGCGCTCGTCTTCGGCGTAAGCTGGTTCCTGTTCAAAAGCCGTGCTGGCCTTATCTTGCGATCTGTGGGCGAAAACCATAACTCCGCCCATGCACTGGGTTATAATGTTAACCGCGTTCGCCTTTATGCCGTTCTGTTTGGCGGCGTTTGCTCCGGTCTCTCTGGCTCATATCTATCGCTCGTTTATACCAACTTGTGGATCGAGAACATGACAGCGGGCCGCGGCTGGATCGCACTGGCGCTGGTTGTGTTCGCCTCCTGGCTGCCATGGCGTACAATCGCCGGAGCCTATCTGTTTGGCGCTGTTCTGATCTTACAGTTCCACGCGCAGGGCGCTGGCTGGGAAGTTCCTTCACAGCTGCTGTCGGCTTTGCCCTATCTTGCAACAATCGTCGCATTGGTTTTCATTTCCCGCAACCGCACAGTGGCACGGGTCAATACACCTTCCTGTCTGGGGCAATCCTTTGTTCCAGACCGTTGATGACCAAACTCTTGGTCACATTCTGCCATAAAACTGGCAGCAACAAACAGTGCTCTGATCTTTTGTGAGAGCAGGGCGCGATAAAAGAGACAAGTCTCAGAACATGATCCGAACCTTCGGATCAGGCAATGAAAGAGGGATGCAACATATGCGTAAACTATTCGCAGCGGCAGCAGCCGTCGCTCTCGGCCTGACCGCCTCTCTGGGGGCACAGGCTGCAGACAAAACCAAAGTCGGCTTTGTCTATGTCGGACCAGTGGGAGACATGGGCTGGTCCTATCAGCACGATCAGGGCCGTCAGGCTATCGAAAAGAAATTCGGCGACAAGGTTGAAACCACCTATGTCGAAAGCGTTTCTGAAGGTCCGGACGCTGAACGCGTTATCGAAAAGCTGGCTCGCGCAGGCAACGACATCATCTTCACCACGTCGTTTGGTTACATGAACCCGACTGTGAAAGTGGCCAAAAAGTATCCTGACGTGAAGTTCGAGCACGCTACCGGTTACAAACGCGCCGACAACGTTTCCACTTACGGTGCACGCTTCTATGAAGGCCGCTACATTCTGGGTCAGATTGCCGCCAAGATGACCAAGACCAAGACCGTTGGTTATATCGGGGCAACCCCGATCCCTGAAGTCATTCGCGGTATCAACTCCTTCATGCTCGGCGCACAGTCCATCGATCCTGATCTTAAGGTCAAGATCATCTGGATCAACAGCTGGTTCGACCCAGGCAAGGAAGCAGACGCAGCCAAAGCCCTCATCGACCAGGGCGCTGACATTCTGGTTCAGCACACCGACTCCGCAGCTCCGCTGCAGGTTGCAGCAGAACGCGGCGTTCTGGGCTTTGGTCAGGCTTCAGACATGATCAAGTTCGCCCCGAAAAACCAGCTGACCGCAATCGTCGATCACTGGGATGAATATTACATTTCCCGCGTTCAGGCTGTCATGGACGGCACCTGGAAGTCCGAAGACACCTGGGGTGGTTTCGACAAGGAAATGGTTCATATGGCTGAATTCACCAACATGCCGGAAGATGTTGCCAAAATGGCCACTGAAACCGAAGCAAAGATCAAGTCTGGTGAACTTCATCCGTTTGACGGACCTGTCTACAAGCAGGACGGTACCCTTGCAGTCAAAGAAGGCGAAACCCTTGACGATGGCACTCTGCTTGGCATGAACTGGTATGTAAAAGGCATTGATGGCAAAGTTCCGCAATAATAGGCAGAGCTTCGCTTTTAGCCATTACTGAAGAAAAGAGATCCCTCGTGACAAAATGTTGCGGGGGATTCGTTTGTAATAACGCCATACCAATCCAACAGTTTGCACGCTTTTCCTGAAAGATCAAAATAGACACCCCAACTTGTTTTCAATTTCCTGAAAAGAAACTCCAAACAATCTTAACATCGAGCATATCTCCTTCAAATTACAGTCAAACCACTGCCACTCCATGAAAAGAAGGCCAAGAAATCAACAATTCCGTTATCCTAAAGTGTAAAAATTTTAGGATCTGCAATTGAACTGGTACATTTCTAGACTTGCTTTTTGAGTTGATTTAGAGCAAAATCCGAACTGTTGATATTTTATCACGAGAAATTTCCAGGGCAGCAATCCAGGAGCCGTTTTATTTGGGGGACCCGTTCTAAAGATTGCTGTCAATGAGGTCCAGCCAACAGGTCGGGCCTCATTTTTTTTGGGCATTCCTTATTTGCCGCAATCTCTTCAAATCGGAGCCGATACAAAACAATCTGCTCCTGAGTTAGAAGAATAAATTCAGTATAGCCCCCATCTCAGCAAGCACAGAAACAGACACTCTGAGGCAAGCCAGTTGTAGCGCTTTGCTGGTCTTGAAGTTGGGCTGCAAACAAGTCTCCCGTAGAATAAGCTTTCCAAAAGGAAAGCCGGTCAGAGCCATCTCTTGACCGGCTTATTATTTGCAAAGCTTCACGACAGCCCTAGATGCGGGTTTCCGTTTCCTTATCAAAGACATTGGTGCGTTTCATATCGATTGCACAATTGAATTTGTCTCCGATAGCAACATCAATGCGGTTGTTGATGCGGGCGAGCACCGAGTTGATGCCCCATTTGATGTGACAGAGGGTATCAGCCCCCGTAGGTTCGACAACATCAACTTCACCTTGGACCACTTCATGGCCCTCCATTACGGGCTCGTCGGTGTAGCTGATATTCTCAGGCCGGATACCGATAATGACCTCTTTGCCGATATAACCCGACAAATCAGAGTCATACCCCTTCAGCGAAAGGTCAAACTTTTGACCGTTAGGATCTTTAGTGAGCGGTACATGGGCCACCACATTTCCATTCACTGTTTCAAGCCGCGCATTGAGAAAATTCATCGGAGGAGAGCCAACCAGACTGGCGATAAAGACGTTGGTGGGCTCGTTATAGATCTCCGCTGGCGTCGCATATTGCTGGACGATGCCGTCCTTGAGGATGGCAATCCGGTCCGCCAGGGTCATGGCCTCGATCTGGTCATGGGTCACATACACGATCGTTGCGTTAAGTTCCTTGTGCAAACGCTTGATTTCCGTGCGCATTTCAAGGCGTAACTTGGCATCAAGGTTCGACAATGGCTCATCGAACAGAAAGATTTCCGGCCGACGCACCAGAGCGCGCCCCATGGCCACACGCTGCCTCTGACCGCCCGAAAGCTGCGCCGGTTTCCGGTCCAGCAAATGGTCGATCTGCAACATGGTCGCCACCTCAGTCACCAGCTTGTTGCGTTCGTCTTTCGGGATGCCGCGCATCTCCAAGCCGAAGGCGATGTTTTTCTCCACGGTCATATTCGGATAGAGCGCATAGGACTGGAACACCATCGCGATGTCTCGGTCCTTGGGATGCACATCATTGACGACCCGATCTCCGATCCGGATTTCCCCTTCCGTGATATTCTCCAGACCGGCGATCATGTTCAACAGGGTGGATTTACCACACCCCGAAGCACCAAGGAGAACGAGGAATTCACCATCATTGAGATCGAGGGATACATTCTTGATGACTTCAACTGCCCCAAAGCGTTTGACCGCATTTCTTATTGATAGGGATGCCATATTTCTTCTCCTTATCCTTTTACCGAGCCTGCGGTCAGGCCGCGGACAAAATATCGACCGGCAACGATATAAACCAGCAGCGTAGGCGCTGCGGTGATCAGGGCTGCAGCCATATCAACGTTATACTGCTTGACCCCGGTGGTCGTGTTTACAAGGTTGTTGAGCGCAACCATCAGCGGCTGCGACCCTCCGGTGGTAAAGCTGACACCGAAGAGGAAGTCATTCCAGATCTGGGTGAATTGCCAAATGACCGCTACCACGATGATTGGCGGGGAAATCGGCAACAGGATACGGAAGAAGATCGTGAAAAATCCTGCGCCATCAATGGTCGCAGCCCGAATGAGTTCATCAGGGATCGTGACATAGTAGTTCCTGAAAAACAGGGTGGTGAAGGCGAGACCATAGACCGAATGCACCAGAATGAGGCCATAGACCGTGTTGGTCAGTCTCAGGATGCCAAGCGTCTGCGCCATAGGCAGGATAACCACCTGAAACGGCACAAAACAGCCAAACAGGATGAGCGCGAAGACAATATTGCTTCCCTTGAAACGCCATTTGGTGAGCGTGTATCCGGTCAGAGCGCCAAGTGTTGTTGAAACCAACACTGCCGGAACAGCCATCATCACCGAATTCATGAAATAGGGCTGCAATCCTTCGCACTGCACACCGATACAGGCTTGGTTCCAGGCGTGTTGCCATGCTGTAAAATTCAACTCATGAGGCAGGGCCAACAGAGAACCGCCCCGGATTTCTTCCAGATTTTTCAGAGACGTACTGATGACCACATAGGCTGGCATGAGGAACCAGAAGCAAAACAGAAGCAGAATGGTCCAGATCAACAGGCGGCCGACCCACTGGAATGACGAAGTTTCGGGTCTTACGATATCCAGATTAGACATTTCTTGACCCTCGCAGTTCTGAATAGAGATAAGGCACCATGATCGCCATAACGGTCAGAAGCATAATGATGGCAGATGCGGCACCAACGCCGATCTCGTTGCGGCGGAAGGTCATCTCATACATGAAGTTGGCTGGCAGAGTGGAGGAGTATCCCGGGCCACCGTTGGTCAATGCAACGACGAGATCAAAGCTCTTGATCGCAAGATGCGCCAAAATGACCACCGCACTCATGAAGACGGGTCGCATAGAGGGCAGGATGATCCTTAGATAGATCTTCGCAGTCGAAGCACCATCCAGACTGGCCGCCTTGATGATATCCTGATCAACGCTCCTGAGCGCCGAAAGGAACAGGGCCATGACGAAACCGGATGATTGCCAAACCGCGGCCATGACAAGAGCATAGACCGCCATATTCTGATCTACGATCCAGCCAAAAGAGAAAGATTCCCAGCCCCACGAACGCACCACGGTCTCCAACCCAAGCGATGGATTCATGATCCATTTCCAGGCTGTACCGGTAATCACAAATGAAATCGCCATGGGGTAGAGGTAGATCGTCCGGATCGCACCCTCGATACGAATGCGCTGATCAAGCAAAATTGCAAGCAACACGCCGATAATGATGGATATTGCGATGAATGAGATACCAAAGATGAGCAGATTGGTAAAAGCGACATTCCATCGATCCATCTGGAACAATCGCTCATACGGGCGCAGCCCGATCAGAGTGTAATTGGGCAACATCTTCGACTTTGAAAAAGAGATATAGGCCGTCCAGATGATGAATCCGTAGACAAACAGCAATATCGCCAAAAAGCCTGGAGCAATAACAAGCTTGGGGATCATTCTCTCCAACCTGTCCGCTATTCTCCCCGCAACACTAGCCATTTGGGCTCTCCTTTCTGGGGTTTGGAGACCAACGCAAGCTCTGCTTTCAAACGCATGAAAGGAGCGAAAAGCCTCCGTAGATGAAAGGGCCGACCAAAAGGCCGGCCCAAACCCCGCAAGCTGTTATTTGGCGAGCCTGATCGCATCGATCAGTTTCTGGGTTGCTTCTTCTGAGGACATGTCAGAGTTGAAGTGCGCCGTTACAACATCAAGGAAAGCACCGCGAACGGCACCGGCCTGAGCAATTTCGTGCGCAACAGAGCCAACCAGCGTGTCATTTTTGGCCGCTGAGGTCATGTCTTCCATGGATTTGATAGCGCAGGAGTCGAATTTATCCATGGGGACGTCCATGCGAGCAGGAATAGACCCCTTGTAAAGGTTGAAAGTTTCCTGGAATTCCTTGCCAAGGATCAGCTCTGCCAACAAATCCTGACCATCTTTCTTGTCTTCGCCAGAGACATTGAACATGGCGAAGCTATCGGAGTTCAGAATATAGCCACCATTGGATGGGGTAGGGGCGCAAATATAGTCAACACCGGGCTTCTTGCCCGCTGCGGCGAATTCGCCTTTTGCCCAATCGCCCATGATCTGCATGGCAGCTTCCCCGCGCATGACCATAGCGGTCGCCAGATTCCAGTCGCGGCCGGGATAGTCTGGGTCTACATAGTCGCGCAGTTTACGCATCTGATCGAAGACCTTGATCATGGTATCGGAGCCAAGAGCATCCTCATCCAGATCGACCATGGCTTTCTTGTAGAAATCGACGCCGCCAATACCAAGAACCACGGTTTCGAAAACCGTTGCGTCCTGCCATGGCTGCCCACCATAGGCCAGCGGCACGATACCAGCTTCCTTCAGCTTGTCAGCTGTGGCGTTGAATTCGTCCCAGGTCTTTGGCACGTCAGCACCGACTTTAGCCAAAACTTCCGGGTTGGCCCAAATCCAGTCCACGCGATGCACGTTGACCGGCACGGCTACATAGTGGCCATCATATTTGACCACATTCTTGATTGCCTGAGGCAGGATGTCATCCCAACCTTGTGCGTTTGCCACATCGGACAGATCGCCCAAAGCACCGGCCTCAGCCCATTCAGCGATGTTGGGGCCCTTGATCTGAACAGCAGAGGGTGGATCACCCGCCAATACGCGAGAACGCAACACAGCGGCCTGCGCATCACCGCCACCGCCAGCGACTGGCGCGTCGATCCATTTGCCGCCGCGTTTTTGAAATGCTTGTTGCAGTTCCTTGATGGCCTTGGCTTCCCCACCAGATGTCCAATAGTGCAACACTTCGGCAACAGGCTCAGCCTGCACGGCAAGTGGCGTAGCGGCCAACGCGATCGCCCCCATAAGAGCGAGCTTCAAAGATTTCATTTTTTCCTCCCAAGATAAAATGAAAACAAAATATGCCTTTTAATTGTAGAGTGGATTCTCGAGAAGCAGCAGCCGGTTTTTGTAAGTTTTTGTATCAGAAACTGTGATTGAAACCGACATATGTTACAAATTGTAACATTGACACTCTTGTTGTCCAAAACGGATTAGTCAAGAGTATTAGGGGGAGGACACAGGATGCAGCGTATCCATATCATTGAGGATGATCCTGAAATTTCGTCACTTTTATCGTCATATCTTGATGAACGCCAATTTCAGTGTGTTGTCTCGGAATCCGCTGAAGTTGCCTACAGGCGTGGCAATGTACTGTTTGATCTGTTGATCGTCGATCTGATGCTACCCGGCGAGAGCGGCCTGGAATTCTGCAAGAAGGTGAGGGCCACGTCTTCTGTTCCCATAATCATCCTCTCCGCAGTGAAGGGAGATACGGAACGCATCATCGGGCTGGAGCTGGGGGCTGATGATTATATGGAAAAGCCATTCAATCCACGAGAATTGCTGGCGCGCATCAATGCTCTTTTAAGACGCACAGGGCCGGGCGAGCGCAAGTCATCCGCAGGCAAACTCTCCTTTGATGGCTGGGTATTGGATCTGACGAACGAACAATTGCATGCGCCCAAAAATTTTCTTGTCCCCCTCAGCACGCGTGAATATGCCGTGCTCTCCATATTGGCTCAGGCATCTCCCAATCCGGTGTCCCGCGACGAACTGGCCCAGTCATTGATCGGCCATGACATAGATCCCGGAGATCGCCGTATAGATATTCTCGTTAGTCGTCTGCGTAAGAAGCTAACCGACGTGGATAGCAAAGCCCAGTTTATCCGTACGGTGCGCAATCAGGGCTATAAATTCTGTTCAGAGATTGAAAGTTCACATGGCAGAACTGCTGCGCAATCTACCAATCTCTAGAAAGAGCCGAAGGCCATGTGGCAAACCATTCTGTCCATATTCCCGCGCAGCCATGCGGCCCGTCTAGCGACAATGCTCTCTTTGTCCTTCATGGCAGGCATCGCCACGACCTGGATTGTGGTGCAAACCTATCTGGACCGTAGAGCAGAACTTTCCATTGCGGAAATGACGGGCGGCCGACTGTCCCAAATCATCGAGCAGTGCCTTGAGAGTCGCGAACCGGCCAATATGAACTGCACTGGAGAAGAGAAGCCCTATAGCTTCCGCTTTCATAATAGCTTCCCAAGGGAGCAGGACAGCTTTGTCACACCGCTGATCCTTATACTAAACGAGAAGCGCGTCAGGGCTGCGGTTCGCTTCAGGGACAATCCACCTTTGCCCGGATTGCTGAGTTCACGCAATAGCAGTATGGATTTACAGCAAGACAGCATCTATAACCCTACACTGGATGCAACAGACGGCTCACGCACCTTTGACGAACCCATACCGGCTTCTGTGCGTCTGGCATCCCTTTCTCTGGCTATCGCCAGACAGGATATAGAAGCAACGCTCTATATCTTTCTTGACAATGATCAGGTATTGGAGATCTCTTCCCCCTTGCTCTGGCGGGCCCGTTTTTCTGAGACACAAGGCGCATTCCTTACACTTTGTATTGCCGCACTTGCGCTGTCGCTCAGCCTTCCCTTTTCCTCAACTCTCATGCTGCCCTTCAGAAAGCTGAGCCAAGGCACCAAATACACGCGCAAGTCTCTCGGCCGCTTTGCCCCAACCGAGGCCCTCGCCATTCAGGATAATATGCGCGAAACATTCAAACGCTTTGATCGGGAGCGAGAACGGCAATTGCTAGGCCTCGCGGCCATTTCCCATGACCTTCGCACGCCCGTTACCCGCATGCTGCTGCGCACTGAAATGATCAAGGAAGAAGAGACGAGAGAACGCTTTGCAAGTGATTTGGAGACGATCCATGATCTAGTGGAGGGGGCGCTTGATTTCCTCTCATTGCACAAGAATACCGAGGAGCGCCATCGTTTTTCCCTGAGCTCACTCATAACCAGCCTGTGCGACGATTATCAGGACATGGACAAGGATGTGAGCTTTGATTCAACCTTGCCCATTGAAATAGAGGGGGTTGCTTCCGTTTTCAGCGTCGCCCCATCCATCGAGCTCTCCACCCAGACACGAGGCTTCATGATAGGCAAACCCAAACAGTTGCGCCGGGCACTCTCAAACATCATTGATAACAGCCTCAAATATGGGAAATACGCCAAGGTGTTTCTTGGCTATGACGGCAGCGAACAGACCGTCATCACCATCGTCGATGGAGGCCACGGTATTCCCAGTGATCAGATCGAAAAGGTGTTGCTTCCTTTCGAGCGGGGCAATGAGGGTCACAAGACCAAAGGCGTCGGGCTTGGTTTGAGCATAGCCAATGAAATCGTGCGCAATCACAAGGGCGAAATGACCCTCAACAATAGCAGCGAAGGCTTGCGGGTCGAAATTACACTACCGCGTGACATTTTCACGAACTAGCTCCCCCTAAACGCGAAGCGAACAGACACTCCAAAGAAGCAAACAATTGGCAAAAGCCTGTCGATAATTCAATCCGAATTCGAGAACTTAGTAGCATTGACAATTTACGCGATTAGCGCTCGAAACGCACGGAGCACAGGCTTTTTGTAGATTGTCAAAGAAGTCTACGTGCAGATTCAAAGTCTTACAAACCAAGGTTTTAGCTTTTCTCAAAAATGCCGCAAAACAGCCAATGAATGCGGATGCAATCGAATTCATAATTTTGTTTGAAATCGATTTCATTTCTCCCCAGACTACAGCCATCATTTGTGACATGGGAGGAAGCAGATGAAGTTGAAAACAGCACTTCTGGGAATGGCCGTGATGGCTCTGGCTGTTCCTGTAGCGCAAGCTGAAGACTTTACCATCGGCTTGTCAAACGGCTGGGTTGGCTCTGAATGGCGCACCCAGATGATCGAAGAAGCTCAAGCAGCTGCCGAAAAATGGAAAGAAAAGGGCGTAGACATCAAGGTCGTTGTGCAAAGCGCCAACGTTGATGTGCCCGGACAGATCGCGCATGTGCGCAATTTCATCAATCAGGGCGTCGATGCCATTATCATCAACCCAAACAGCCCCACCGCCTTTGACCCGGTCTTTGCACAAGCCAAGGAAGATGGCATTCTGGTTATTTCAACCGATGCGGAAGTTTCCTCGGAAGACGCAATCTATGTGGGTATCGATCAGACCAACTGGGCCGCTCTGAGCGCACAATGGCTCGCAGATACCCTTGAAGGCTCAGGGCAGGTTGTCGCCATCAACGGCGTTGCCGGACATCCGGCCAATGAAATGCGCATTGCTGGCTATACCAGTGTGTTTGACCAATATCCTGATATCAAGGTCGTCAACGAAGTCAATGCCAACTGGGATCAGGCACAGGGCCAGCAGGCCATGCAGAACCTTCTGGCAACCTATCCCGATATCGACGGAGTATGGGTACAGGATGGCATGGCAGCGGGTGCCTGGCGCTCTCTGATGGATGCCGGAAAAGCCGGTGAAGTGGCCGCAACAGGCGAAATCCGCAAGGACTTTATCGATCTGTGGGTAAAAAATGATTTCACCTCAGGTGCCTCTGTGAACCCTCCTGGCGTCATGGCCAGCGCTCTTAATGTCGCTGTCTTCATGCTACAGGGTCGGGAACTGAAAGAACCCGCCTCAGCAGGCCAGTATAAGAACGCCATGTATCTGCCTATTCCATTCATCGACGGGGACAATGTCGAAACCGTTGCAAAGGAACTGGAAGGCAAACCGGGCTTCTATTCCTACACAAGCGCGCTGAGCATCGACGAAGCGGAAGCATACTTCAAATAATCACGGTGACAGTGATGCCGCAGACCTTGAGTGTCTGCGGCATCCTTCGAAAGACGATAACGAAGGTGCATCGCCATGAGTCGATTGAAGCTACAGCAGATTTGCAAATATTACGGTGCAACAACTGCTTTGGCCTCTGGGGATCTGCTGCTTGAACGCGGTGAAATCCATGTTTTGATTGGAGCCAATGGATCGGGCAAGAGCACGCTCTGCAAGGTCATCGCCGGTAGCGTTCGGCCAGATGGTGGCACGTTTGAACTCAATGGCAAACCGGTCACGCTGTTTGGCCCGCAAGCTGCACGGGAAATGGGCATTTGCCTTTTCTATCAAGAGCTGAGCCTCGCCAGCAGCCTTTCAATCGCCCAGAATATCAACCTGTATCACCTGCCAACCCATGCAGGTGGCCTGATAGATGATGCCGAACTCAACAAGAGAGCCGAGCATTATATCAGCAAATTCAAAACGGTAATCGGTGAGGGGTTCACCCCCGATGCTCCGGTGGCAAAGCTGCGCCCCGATCAGAAGCAACTTGTCGAAATCATGAAGACGCTGGCCAGCGAAGCCGAGATCCTGATTTTTGATGAACCGACCTCGGCGCTTGATCGCTCGCAGGTGGAATGCTTTTTCTCCATCTTGCGCGAGCTGAAGGAGGAGGGCCGGTCGATCATCTTCATTTCCCATCGCATGGACGAGATCTTCGATATTGCCGACAGGATCAGCGTCATTCGCGATGGTACAACAGTTTCCTCGCGCCTTATTGAAGAGACGGATCAGTCAACGGTCATTCGAGACATGATCGGTGAACAGCCCGAAGCCGCAGCCCTTGAAGCAAGCGCAGCCCCTCAGTCTGAAAAGAAGACCGAAAGCTGTCTGGTCGCCAAAGCACTCTCGGGAGCGAATATTCGCAATGTGAGCTTTTCCCTAGCCAAGGGTGAAATTCTCGGCCTTGGAGGCTTGCACGGGCAGGGGCAATCAACCTTGCTACGCACACTGTTTGGCGCCGAAAAGCTCCAGTCCGGCACACTGTTGCTTAATGGTGAGACGGTTCACCCGACAAACCCGCGCGCGGCCATCAAGAATGGCTTTTCCTATGTTTCCGGTGATCGCGTGCGTGATGGCGTCATAACCGACCGCTCCATCATGGAAAATGTGTCGCCCATCCATTTCCTCAAGGATAAAAAGTTTCTCGCCTTCCCGAGTGTTTTGGCTCGCATCATCGAGCCAGCCCTTGGCGCGCTCAATACCAAATATTCCAGCCTCGGAGCCTCCATCAGTTCTCTTTCGGGAGGCAATCAGCAGAAGGTGGTCATCGCCCGCTGGTTGACCAATCCGCCCGATATCCTGCTGTTGGACGACCCGACAAAGGGCATCGACCTCAGCGCCAAAAGTGAACTCTTCGCGCTGGTGCGCAAGCTCGCTGACGAAGGCATGGCTATCATTCTCTATTCGTCCGAAGATGGCGAGTTGCTTGCCCATTCAGACCGCATTCTGGTCTTCAACAATGGCTCGGTTTCGCGCGAACTCGTGGGCGAAGACAAGACACGCTTCAACCTCTATGAGGCAGCATATTCGGGGGCACAATGACCAAGGCCATATCATTCAAATCCCGCATGGCAACCTTGTTAAGGCGCTTTCCCTTCATACCTGCGCTTGGCATGCTGGTGCTGCTGTTCATCCTGAACGGCATCGCCGAACCCAACAGCATGACAGTACGCGCCCTTAAGGGCGTCGCGAGCACCTATCTTGCCCTCGTTTTTTTGTCCGTCGGCCAGACCTTTGTGGTCTACACCGCCGATATTGACCTGTCTGTAGGGGCCATCCTGTCTCTGGTCAACGTATCCATAGTTGTCATCATGCACCAGTTCGGCGGCGAACCCTATGTGGTTTTGCTGGCGCTGGGCGCAGGCATCGTGATCGGTGCCTTATGTGGCCTGATGAATGGCATCGTCGTCTCCGGCTTGCGTATGCAGGCCATCGTGGCAACCTTTGCCACCAGCATCCTTATTTCCGGTATCGCGCTCTGGGTGTTGCCGGTGGCAGGCATGCCAGCACCAAGCCTCTTCTGGAAGGTCTATGGCGGGCGCAGCTACGGCATCCCCAATGTCTTCTTCTTCATCGCCATTCTGATCGTGCTTCTGGCTATCATGGCGAAAACCGGGCTTGTCACCAAGCTGCTCGCCGTGGGCAATGGGCAGCTATCAGCTTATCAATCCGGCCTGTCAGTCACGCGCATCCGGATCTACGGCTATATCATCTGCGGGATTTTTGCAGCCCTTGCGGCCTTCTGCATCACAGGTGATACGGCCAGCGGCGATCCGCTTGTAGGCGGGGCCATGACGCTGTCGAGCGTGGCTGCCGTTGTGCTGGGGGGTACGGCGCTTTCGGGGGGCATCGGATCAGCCTTTGGTTCCGCCATTGGTGCGATCATCATCGGCCTGATCAGCTCGCTGGTCTTTTATGCAGGCGTCCCGTCACAATGGCAGAATCTGGCCCAGGGGGCGACAATCCTTGTGGTGCTGATGCTCGGTGTTCTGGCTTCCAAGAGGATCAACCAATGACCATCATGCCGCATAGCAACCCGCAAGAGTCTCGATCCGCACTCTATGTCTATCTGAAGAACCCGCTTCTGGTCGCATTCATTCTGATCATGCTTCTGCTCGCTGCGGGCGAAGCATTGTCACCCGGCTTTGCTTCGATGGAACAGATCCTGCGTCTGCTCATCGTGGCCGCCTTGCTGGGCATCGTCGCTGCCGGGCAAAATCTGGTTATATTGGGGGGACGCGAGGGGATCGACCTCTCTGTCGGAGGGGTCGTATCCCTGAGCGCCGTGCTCGCAGGCAATGTCATGGATGGCAGCAATGCCAATATCATTACAGCCATCGTCGTTTGCCTCGCCGCTGGCGGGTTGGTAGGTCTGATCAATGGCGTTGGCGTAACCATTTTCGGCATTCCGCCGCTGGTGATGACCCTTGGCATGCTCGGCGTGCTTCAAGGCCTTCTGGTGGTCATCAGGCAGGGCATTCCATCGGGTCTTGCCGCCCCGGCGCTTGCCAACTTTGTCTCCAAACCCTTCCTTTTCAATCTGCCCGGCATCATATGGCTCTGGGCGGCGGTAGGGCTGCTAATGGCCTTTTTGCTGATGAGGACATCCCTTGGACACAAGATCTACGCCATCGGCTCAAACGAAAATGCCGCCTATATGGCAGGTGTGCCAGTGCGGCTGATCCGCATCATGCTGTTCGCCCTGTCGAGCATGTTCGCCGCCCTTGCCGGCATTTGCATCCTTGGCTATTCAGGCACGTCTTTTGCCAATGTGGGCGATAGCTACATGCTGTCTTCCATCATCGCTGTTGTTCTTGGGGGAACCCCACTTTCCGGTGGCAAGGGCGGCTATACAGGCACAATGGCGGGCGCTTTCCTGTTGATCCTGATGCAAAGCATCCTGACGACACTCAGCATTGGCGAATCCGGTCGACAGGTCGTGTTCGGTCTCACCCTGCTTGTTCTCCTCTTGTTCTATGGCCGCAGCAAGGCCTTGCGCGGTTAGCAACAACATCTGGAACAAACAAGGGAACTTGGGAAGCAAACGAGGAACAACCGTGAACAAGAGGGCAAAAATCAAGGATATCGCGCTCAAGGCCGGTGTATCGCCGACAACGGTCTCGCGTGCCTTGAGCGGTACCGGTCTGGTGGCAGAGCCGACCCTTAGCCATATTCGCGCGATTGCCGAAACCTTGCATTATCGCCCCAACATCAGCGCACGCAACCTCAGAACCCAGAAGACTATGTCCATTCTGGTGGTGGTTCGCGACATCGGGAACCCCTTCTATCTGGACATCTTCAAGGGCGCAGAAAGAGTGGCCCATGATGCAGGCTACTCGCTTTTGATGGCCAACACCGAGGATGACCCCAAGCGAGAAGCTGACTATTTCAACATGCTCAGCGATGGCCATGCTGACGGTATGATACTGATGACGGGCAAAATGCCCCTTGATTGCGACTTGCCTCACGACATCTCCCAAAAGGTAGTAGTGGCTCTTGAGATGATCGACAATGTCGATTTGACCCATGTGGTCATCGACAACGAATATGCCTCAATCGAAGCGATTGATCATCTCGTCTCACTGGGACATAAGAAAATCGCCTATATCGCAGGCCCCATCCCCGAAGGCATGAGTGTGAGGCGTTTGGCTGGCTTTCGCCATGCCATGATGGCCGACGGGCTCAAGCTGCCGGAAGCCTATATCCAACAGGGCAATTTCAGCTATCAAAGCGGAGAAAGAGCGGCTGACCGCCTGCTTGATCTGCCAGACCCGCCGACCGCCATTTACACGGCCAATGATGAAATGGCTTTCGGCGCCATTCGTGCGGCCAAAAAGAGAGGACTTTCCGTGCCTGAAGACCTCTCGATCTTCGGCTTTGATGACACATATCTCGCCGAGGCCTTCGTGCCTGCCTTGACGACCGTGCGCCAACCATGTCTTGAAATCGGCAGTCGCGCCATGACCCGTCTGCTCGCTCATCTCTCCGGTGACAATCCGGACACGGATTCCATCGTCGTGCCCACGGAAATTGTTGTCAGGGAAACAACCGCACCACCACCTCAAAAGCCATGTAATCCAAAGTCCTGATGACAATCCTGATTTAAATGGATAGCTCGACGCATCTGCAAAGACGAGCCCTTAGATCACAGCAAGACATCACCACAAACCGATATTTGAATTTGAAACAGGGGGAAAGAAACGCATGACAACGATACAAAAAGAAGTGCTCAATATCGGCCTCGTGGGAAGTGGATTCATCGCAGAGTTTCATCTCAAGTCGATGCTCGGTGTACGCAATGTCAAGGTAGGCGGAGTTTACAGCCGCAGCGGAGAAAACCGACAGCGCATCGTCGATCTGGCCGCAGAAATGGGGCTTGGTCCATGTACGTCCTTTTCTTCGCTGGACGCCATGCTTGAAGATGAGGGTATCGACGCCATCTGGATTCTGTCGCCCAATCACACACGCCTTGCTATCATGCGCCAGATCCATGCCGCCGTAACCGAGAAGCGCAGCAAGGTTTTTGCCGTTGCCTGCGAGAAACCGCTTGCGCGCACCATCGGTGAGGCAAATGAAATGCTACGACTGGCGGAAGACGCCAAACTCAATCATGGCTATCTGGAAAATCAGGTCTTCTGTACGCCAGTCTTGCGCGGCAAGGAAATCATCTGGCGGCGCGCGGCGGCCAATGCCGGACGACCTTATCTCGCGCGCGCAGCCGAGGAACATTCCGGCCCCCACGCAGCCTGGTTCTGGCAAGGCGACAAACAGGGTGGCGGCGTGCTCAATGACATGATGTGCCACAGTGTCGAAGTTGCACGCCATCTTCTGACCGATCCGGCAAAACCGCGCAGCTCGCTCAAGATCAAGGCGGTCAATGGCACCGTGGCCAACCTCAAATGGACCCAACCCAAATATGCCCAGCAGCTGAGCGAGCGCTATGGACCGGATGTCGACTACCGCAACAGACCATCGGAAGATTTTGCCCGCGCCACCATCACGCTGGAAGATGAAGAGGGCCACGATCTGATGATCGAGGCGACGACCTCATGGGCCTATGTGGGCGCAGGTCTGCGAATCCAGTTGGAACTGCTTGGACCGGAATATTCCCTGGAATTCAATTCGCTGGCCACCGGCCTCAAGATCTTCATGTCCCGCGAAATCTCGGGTGCCGAAGGCGAAGATCTGGTCGAAAAGCAAAATGCCGAGCAGGGGCTCATGCCCGTGCTGGAAGATGAAGCCGGAATCTATGGCTACACCGATGAAAACCGGCACATGGTAGAATGCTTCCGCAAAGGAGAAACCCCAAGCGAAACATTCGTGGATGGCGTTGCCGTGGTGCAAATGCTCATGGGACTTTATTATTCGGCGGAGGAGGGCAGGACGGTTACTTTCCCGGCAGAGGAGCTGGAAAATTATATACCAATGGTCGCGCGCGTAGGCGCTGACTAGAGCACCAATAACGCAATGAGCAAGAATAACTTTGGGGCGACGCCGTTCTTTTGGCGCCGCCCATTTTCATTATCTGGAGAAACTCACCGGCAAGGTGAATCTGATCCGACTTTTCCCCGTTCCAGCCGGGATGTCGGGGAAAGGGGCGGCTCTTTGCGCCATCTTCAAGGCCGCCTTATCGAGGGTATCGCTCCCGGATGAGCGCACCAACTGCAAACCGGACATGGACCCATTGCGCGCAACAACAAAGCGAATGACCGCCGTTCCGGTTTCCCCTCTGCGCCGCGCCGCATTGGGGTAGCGTTTTTTGCGTGCCACTTCAGAACGCACCTTGCCCTTATAGCTTGACGTCAGAGCATCGCCGTTGGAAGTGGTGTTTCGGCCCCCGTTGCCACCTGTAGCGCCAGCACGCCCTTTGCTGTTGGCAACAGAACCACCCTTGCGAGATGCTACAGTTGCTTTGCGGGCTTTCTGTTGCTTTTCAGCGGGCTTGGCTGCTACCTGTTTGGGCGCAGGCGGGCGCGCTTTAGGCTGCGGCAAACGCTCGACAACCTGGGCTGTGGCCTTAACGGGCCGCGCTTCCACTGTCTTGACAGGGTCTGGCTCAATCTTGCTTTCTTCAACGATCTGACGCGGAGCCACCACTGACGCGTCTTTCAATACTGCCGCTTCATCCGTATCGACGGGCTCAATCGCCTCGGCCTTGACGATATCAGGCCTGTCCAACGCGTCATACGCGGTCAGATCTTGTATCTGGTTCTCTAAAACAGCGTCCGGCGTAACCGCAGCCATCTCTTGCGCTCTGATAGGCTCAACGGCGGGGCGAGTTTGTTCGGCGACCACCTCTCTTGGTTCAACAGGCTCGACAGGATCAACGGGTCTCTGACTCTCGGATACCTCCTCGACGCGCGTCGGCTCCACAGCATCCTGCGCCACGGAGTCAAACAGGCTACCCACTTCGAGCGCCGTCGCACCAGCGCCCCGTTCCTCGCGGAACTCTTGCGGAGCATCAAGCAACAGCCATGCCCCCATGCCATGCACGAAAAGGGATAACAGGATAAATAGGGACAAACCGGATAGGCGCATCAGTCTCCCTCACGCAAGGTAACCAAACGGATTTTGCGATGCCCCGCAGCCCGAAAGGCCTGCAATAGGGGAATCAGTTTTTTGGCGGGTAGTGCCTTATCAGCCAGTATATGAAGGATTTCATCGCTTTGGGGCGAAGCAGGAGCGACACCGCTCGCGCTGTTGGCCTTGGCTGGTTGCTGTGCATCGGCAGCAGGGAACAGCGCTAATATCTCTTCAATGCTCAGCTCGCGTCCGTGATGAATGAGCGTGCCATCAGCCAATATTTCGACCGCATTGCCAGCAGGAGGCATTTGCTCAAGCTTACTGGCATTGGGTGGCGTCAACTCAGAGGAAACCGGAGGCGCAACCGTACCGGCAATCAGAAAGAAGATCAGCATCAGAAACACGATGTTGATGAGCGGTATGGTATTGTCCGGCAGGACTTTTTTATGGGCTTTCGCCTTATGCATACGCATGGTGATCAACCAGCTTCAAAGGCTGGATCTCCTTCAATCAATTCGCCAGAGATACGGATTTGAGTTTGCTCGACTTGACGGTCTCAAGAAGCGCAACCAACTCCTGCAGAGTGACATCGCCCCTTGGCACAATCACAGCCCGCTCAACACCTTCTGCAAGAAACGGCTCCAAAGCCGCATCCAAACCGCCAAGCTCCGTTACACGGCCATTGAGCCGCAGCACGCTATCATCAGAAAGAGACATGATCAGCTTGGGCCGTTCCCCGCCTGAGCCAGACCCAACACCCGCGACGCCCAGATCCAGCTGGCTATAGCGTGAGAAGGTGGAGGACAGCATGAAGAACAGCAACAGCAGAAAAATGACGTCGATAAGAGACGTCAGGCCGACAATTGAGCGCCTTTTGCGTGGCGCACTAAGTCGCATAGCCAAGCCCCCCTTGACCGGATGTCGCCTCTGCAGAATAGGCCGACGCTTTGTCCGTCAGCTGGCCAGTCAGCACCGCCGTTACCAATTCTTCCATCACGCTCTGTTCGCGCTCAACCCGGCTAGCGAACCAGTCTGCGAATAGGCTCGCAGGAATGGCCACAGCCAAACCCACAGCAGTCGTCAGCAGAGCCACCCAAATGCCACCTGCCAGCACCGACGGATCAACAGTCGCTCCGGCTTCCTGAAGCCGCTGAAAAGCCTCAATCATGCCGATCACGGTACCGAACAAGCCCAGAAGGGGTGAAATCTGACCAACGGTTTCAAGAAACCGCAACATGACCCGCGTTTGCGAGAGAGATTGCAAAGCAACCCGTTCGATATCTTCGCGTATCAGGGCCTGTTTGTCCGGATGGTTCACTTGCCCCCGCATGGCGTGCGCGACAACGATTGTGACAGGGGACTTGCCTTTATCCAGCAAGGAAAGCGCATCTTCCCGTTGCCCAGCACGCCAAAGTCCAATGGCCTTGCGCGCCCGGCTGTGTCGACCGATACCGATGAAGGAAAATTGCCATAGCTTGTAGAGAATGACAGACAAGGAAAGAACTGACAAGACAGCAAGCAGCATGACCACCGGACCACCCATGTCGATCATGGAGTGGATTTGCCCCCACAGGGCATTCAGATCAAAACTGCTCGAAGAGTCGGCAGGCGTATTTCCAACGGCATCACCAACCACATCCATAGCGGGCCTAGCTCCAGAAGATTGCCCCATAGTTTGAGTGGTTTGAGCAATTGTCGTGGCAAGATCCGAAGCTGCCCCTGTTGCGCTTTCAGTCATGATGAAACTTCCGATTAACAGAATATAAGGTTAGAAAAACGAGGACTGAGGGTCCAAAGAACCTACAGCCCCAGCTTGATATTGGTACGGGAAGAGGGGCGCAGCGCAGCAAGACAGCTGCTGGCCGTCATGCCTTCTGCCTGACAGTCCGAAACGTCATTGATCAGAATTTCACTCAGCGCGTCGCAGTCCACATCGGGCAAATCAAATTGGCGCAACCGACGTTTGCCTTGGCTCAAGGCTCCCGTACTCAGAACCATCAGATCCTGCGCCAATCCCTTTTTGTCCAGCATGACAATCTCTATTCCCATCGTCTCCAAGGGCACACCAAGGTCATTGCGGATGAGGAAGGACAGTCGACAGGCACCTTCAAGCGCTTGAGCATTGTTAAGCTCAACAGAAATCACCCTATCGCTATCCGGTGCAGCTTCTGTTGCCTGTGCAGAGGCGTGCAGCAGAGGAAAAAGGCAAGAAAATCCAATCAGAAAGGACTTACGAATTGGCATTCTATACGCTCCCGAATTTATGTAACCATCCATCCATCAATGCAGCAGAGCTGGTGATCTCTTCAAAACGAGCATGAAGGTCAGCCCCAGCCATCACAGCGTCAGGACAAGAAGAAACGCACCCCTTTGACCGATTCAGGCAGGGATGTGCGTGAATAGTTAGAATATCTATTTATGAGTAAAATATTCAAGTTAACAGACTTGCGCTCAAGTGACATTTTCTATCGCTCAGACGCCACGCGCTCAAAGCCGGCTTTAGCGATAATGCATGACAAAGCGATGCTCACCAACGTCGTGAATATCGGCCTGCATGTCGAAGACTTGCTCAATCGTTTCATTGGTCAGGAAATATTTTGTCTCACCGTTGGCCACCAGGCGCCCGTCTTTCAGGCCAACAATCCAGTCTGCATAGAGCGCCGCATAGTTGATCTCGTGAAGAACGACAACGATGGTCTTGCCCGACTGCGCTGAAAGGGTACCAAGGCGCTGCATAAGCGTGCGGGCGCTTTTCATATCCAGATTGTTCAAGGGCTCATCAAGCAGCAAATAATCCGTATCCTGCGCATAGGCCATGGCCACAAAAGCCTTCTGCCGCTGCCCCCCCGAGATTTCATCAATGAAGCGATGCCGGATGGAAGCAAGCTCAAGGCTTTCGATGGCTTCATCTACAAGCTTATTATCCTCAACCGTTGGCCGACCCTGATGATGTGGGAAGCGGCCAAAGGCAACGAGATCTGCAACGGTCAACCGCGAGGCCAACTGGTTGGATTGGGTAAGGATAGCGAGTGTCTTGGCCAGCTGCTTGCTTGGTGTCTGGCTTACATCCAGCCCGTCGACCTCAATGGTGCCTTTTTGCAAGGGCTGCAGGCGAGCGATGAGGGAGAGCAGGGTGGACTTACCAGCCCCATTGGGCCCAACCAGCGCTGTAACCTTGCCCTTTGGCAACTGCACCGAAATATCACTGAGAATTGCCTGCCCATGCAATACATGGCTGACAGAGCGGATGTCAATCATCGGCTTCTTCCTTTCAGGATCAAGAGAAGGAAGGTCACGCCTCCCAGAAACTCGACAATCACGCTGAGAGGCGTAGAGAAGTTGAGAAGTTGCTCAAGTATGGTTTGCCCCCCGATAAGCACACAAGCCGACAGGAGCGAGGCCGCAGGCAGCAGAATGGCATGTCTATGGGTGGGAAACAGATGGTAGGTGAGGTTGCTGACCAGCAGTCCGAAAAAGGCAACCGGCCCGACCAGTGCGGTTGAGACAGACACCAGACTGGCGATAATGACAAGCGTCATATAAACCCGCTGCTTGTAATTGATGCCAAGATTGATTGCCGCATCGCGCCCCAGCGCCAACACATCCAGATCAAATCGTAAATACCAGGCAGCAACCAGCCCCAACGCCATGATCACGCAACTCAAAACAAGCAGATCGCCGTTAATGGAATTGAAGCTGGCCATGGAAGAGGTGGCAGCAACCACGAAATCATTGGGGTCTATCAGCCGCTGCAAAAAGGAGGTAACCGAGCGAAACTGAACTCCGAAGATAATGCCCGTCAACAACAGACGATGCATATCTTCCCCGCGCGCTTGTTGCGATTGCCCGAGCAGAGTGCCGAACAGAGCCAGAGAGGCCAGCATCATGAAAAAGAAGGAGGTAAAGAAGGAAACCTGAGGCGCCAATTGCGCAAAGCCCAAGCCGCCTAGAAAGAAAACCAGCGCGGTTTGCAGCAGCGCATAAAGGGCATCAAACCCCATAAGAGAGGGCGTCAGAATGCGGTTCTTCGTCAGCGTTTGGAACAAAACCGTTGAGACCGCAATTGCAATCGCTACCAGAGAGATACCCAAAAGCTTGGTCCCGCGAAACCATAACACGAACTCCCAATTGCCCCGAGCGTTGACCGTCAAAAAGGCAACGGCGCAGACCACAAACAGCAGAAGCGCATATATCAGGCGTCTTTCAACCATCAGGCGCTTTTCTCCTGCTGGCTTTCAGGTGTCGAAGGACGGCGCGGCGGAAAATAGAGCAGCCACAAAAACAGCGCTGCACCGACAAATCCAAAAATGGTTGCTGCCGGTATTTCGAAGGGATGGCGCACAATCCGCCCAATGAGATCGGAGAGCAGAACCAGCCCCGCGCCCATCATGGCTGTAACGGGAAGCGTCTTGCGCAAATTATCACCTAACCACCGGCTGACGATGTTGGGCACAATCAGCCCGACAAACGGAATGACCCCGACAGTAACCACCGTCACCGCTGAAATCAGAGAAACAATCACCAACCCCAGCCGTACGATCTGGTGATAGTTGAGCCCCAGATTGATGCTGACATTGCGGCCAAGTCCGAGAATGGCGAACTGGTCAGCCACAAGATAGGCCACAATCATCAGTATTCCGGTCAACCACAGAAGCTCGTAGCGCCCCTGCAGGATGCCCGAAAATTCGCCGTTAAACCATGTTTGGAGATATTGCAGCAGATCCGCCTGGTAGGCGATAAACGTCACGAGCGCGCTTACAACCCCGCCATAGGCTATCCCAACCAACGGCACCAGCAATGGCTGATGCGCAGGCAAGCGGCGCACCATCGCCAGAAACACCATCGTGCCCAGAAGCGAAAAGACGCAGGCAGCAATCATCTTGAGAAATATGGATGCCTGAGGCATCAGAAAGGTGATGAGCAAGAGCCCAAGCGCCGCAGTCGAGCCGGAGCCCGCCGTCATCGGCTCAACAAATCGGTTGGAAACAATCATCTGCATGATGATACCGGCAACAGCCAGAGAGGCTCCGGTCAGCAAAACGGCCAGCGTACGCGGAATACGGCTGACCAGAAGCAGATTCAAGCCTTCTCCGGTTTGCAGAAAGCGACCGGCATCCAGATCAATCGCACCAACAAAAAGGCTCGAAACGATTCCGAGCCCCAAAATGGCAAGCGCGAATATCCAACCCTTGATCATGTTTCATCACCCTTGAATGACCACAATGAACAAGACAGCCAACACACATAGCAATGCAGGCTGCCTTGTTGCCATCATGATCAATCAACCTTGCCAAATGCCTTGATCATCTCGTCAAGCGTGTGGGTCATGGATTGAATGCCGCCGCTGGCGATATAGATATTAGCCGCATCGAGATAGACAATCTGACCCTCTTTCCATGCCTTGGTTTCATGCACAAGGGCATTGTCGAGCGTGGTGTCAGCCGAGGCGCCACTGGCTCCGATCGCAGCAGAACGGTCAATTACCAGCAACCAATCGGGATTGACGTCGCGGATAAACTCAAAGGAAACCGCTTCGCCATGAGTGGCATCTTCAACACTTTCAACGGCTTCAGGCAGGCCAACGGCATCATGCAACCAGCCAAACCGACCCGTCGCGCCATAGGCTGAAATCTTCGGACCATTGGCCAGAATAATCAGCCCGTTGCCTTTGCCCTTAACAGCGGCTTGCGCCTCGGCGACTTTGTCATCGAATGCCGCTTCGAGCTCCTTGGCTTTCTGCTCCTTGTCAAACAGCGCACCATAGGCTTCCAGCCGGGCCTTAGCCTGACCGACCATATCGGTCCCCCAGATCGTCATATCGATGGTTGGCACCATTTTTGACATCTGGTCATATTGCTTGGCGGAGCGTCCACCAACGACAACCAGATCCGGCTGCAGTGCATTGATGGCCTCATAGTTTGGCTCAAACAGGCTACCGACACCTTCCGCCGATTTCGACAGATGATCCAGATAGGAAACATAGAGCTTGTCAGGCACACCGACCGGCTCAACACCCAAGGCATCAATCGTATCCAGAGCGGCAACATCCATCACAACCACAGAGCTCGGATGGCTGGAAAAGTGCGCGGCATCCCGTGCCGTTGGTATTTCCAAGTCTTCAGCCAGAGCTTGCGGAGCAACAAATGCAAGCAGGCTAGAAAAAGCCAAAGCAAGGCAAAACGGTCGTGAAGTCATCTATCAATCCCTTGTAAGCACTTCAAAAAAGAGGAGGCGGGAGAGGCAGAATTGCCTCTTAAACATGAGTGTCACTTGCAACATAGGCCAAGATGTGGCAATGAAAAGCACCAAAACAGGCTCATGACTTAAATTTGAATATCAAATTCAAGATATCAACAGCCTATTTGCCAACCACTCGCGCATTGGCATCCACGCTTCCCAGCAATGCAATCAGCCCTTGAGGCAACTGCTCTCTCCAGGCGAACATGTCGTGCGCCGTTGGGAACTCCTGATGGATCACGCTATAGCCTTTGGCAAGGAGCACATCATGCAGATGCCTGTTTGGCTCCAAAATGCTCGCAAAACCATCGCCACGGCTGGTCTCGAACAGGCCTGCTGCAAGATAGAAGCGAACCGGCGCAGGTTCATGGGTCGCCACGCGCCGGGCAACCATATTGGCACCGGAATATGCTCCCTCGTCCGACCACCAATAGGACCCTGAAAGCGACAGCACCGCACCAAAGGCTTCAGGATGCTTGAACGCGATGGTCGTCGAGCCAAGGCCACCGAAGCTTGATCCGCTGAGAATGGTTCTCTCGGCCCGCGGAGAAAAGCCTAACACTTCACGCACCAGGGAAAGGACATCCTTGGCCATAAAGGCAGCGAAGGTATCATTATCCGGCAGTTCTTTCGCGCGCACCACATTGTCGATAGAAGAAACAAATACAGCGGCCAGAGGCGGAATCTTGCCTGCGGCGACCAGCGCATCAATGCTGCAATCCAGATGCCCTTTGCGCAAAAACTGTTCGCCATCAAAAACAAAAAGCAAAGGCGTATCGGGATCGGATGCATCAAAACCTGCACTGCGATAGATCCAGATATCTCTTTCATTCTCCAGTTCGACACTTGCAATGCGGTGATGGCTAAGCGCTCCCTGTGCGTCAGACACGGCCTCAAACCATGGTTCCAGCGCACCGCCACCGACACGGAAGGTCGAAGACTGATTGTAGGCATCCGGTGCCTCTGTTGGCCATGGATAGCGATTGAGCGGGTCTGCCTTGGCCTTTGCCAGAATCGCTACGCGGCGGGCGCGTTTCGGGCCATCAAAATCCGGCACATCCTTCGCCAACTGATAAGAGAACAAAGTTCCTGCAGGCACAGACACCGTGCGGAACCAGACATCGCTCTTGCCAAGCCTTTCCAGCGCATAGATATCATTGGCAGGGCCGCCGAGCATTTTGACATTTCGTTCAGCGCCTCTTGCAAGAAAGGTCAAAAGTGTTTCGCCCTTGTTGCCCGGTTCCACCATGGGCGTGCCTTCTTTGGTGATGTCCTGCCAAAAGGCATCAGTGTTTCCTTCCTGTTCCAATTTCTCGGCCAGAACACGAAGGCGAGGGCTTTGATAGCTGCGCTTTGGAGCATGTAGATCCTTTGCAGCGATCATGCTTGTCTGCGTTATGGCAAGAGAGCCCGCCTTAGAGCTGGAGACTGCCAGATAGGAAGGCTTGTCAGGCATCATGAACACCACATGCTTGCGTCCTTCCCCTTTTGCCAGCAATTGCCGGTAATGTGTACCGTCTTCGCCCTCAAGGGAGATATCAAACGGTAAGCCTGACGTTTCAAGAGACAAACTGACCAACGCTCCGGTATCACCGAGCAGATGGATAGCGACTGGCTCATTGGCGACCACGTCAACACGAATGGGGTCGTGGATGGCATCTATTTGTTCAATCACCTTGGGAGACATGGCATGGACACTCTGGGAAAGAACACCCAAGCCGATAACGAGCAAAGCTTGCATGGCTTGAGCAAAAAAGCGGGGCTGGATGAACATTTTTGGCAAACTTTCCAGTTAAGCATCAGCAAAGCAGTTGCACGCTGATAAACGCACCAAAACCTCCCGCCCGAGAACGGGCGAGAGGCGGGGCAGATTTCATTTCTGGTAAAGATCAGAACGTAAGATTGGCAGAGAAATAGTATCTGCGCCCATCCACGTTGAAATCATCCGAGATTTCCCGATAGATCTGTTTGTCAGCGACATTGAGAACTCCGGCCTTGAGAGTGAAATTATCATTCACCTCATAGGCTCCCGTCAGATCGGCAGTGAAATAGCCATCTGCCTTGGAAGCGTTGCTCATGTCTCCATCGGTTGGCACATAGGTATATTGCTCGCCGGTATAGTTCCCTTTGGCGCTCAACGTCAGTTTATCTGTCGCCAACCAATCAACGCCGACATTCACCGTATGCTCTGGCTGATAAGCGAGGGGACGTTTTACGCCACTGATCGCCTTGGCATCCAGATAGGTATAGTTGGCGGTAATCGTCAAATCATCACGCGGACGAAGCGAGAAACTCGCCTCTACACCCATCGTGCGGGCTTCATCGATATTCTCATAGGTAAACATCGGGTTGCCATCTGCGGCCAGACCAACATAGTTATCATAGGTCAGAGCAGCCACCAGATCAGACGTGCGCGCTGGTGGGAATGGGATCATATCCTTGATGTCGTTACGGAAGGCGGTCAGGCCAACAGAGAAGAGATCGCGATCATAGGAGAAGCCGGCCTCGAAACTGGAACCGATCTCCGGATCAAGATCTTCACTACCAATCATGTAACAACTGCCACCACAGGAAACCTGATACCAATTGGGGCTGTTTTCAAGCAATGTTGGCGCCTTGAAGGAGGCGGACCAGCCACCTTTGACGGTAAATTCATCCGTCAGATTGTAAACACCATACACGCGCGGGCTGGCATTCCAGCCGAAATTCTCATGATTGTCGAAACGTGTCCCGAAGGTCATCTCGAACCGGTCGGTAATCATGGCCTGATCTTCAAGGAACAGAGCCCCCTGCCAGACAGAGGATTCTGTACCACCGGCTCCCTGCAGGACATACTCGTCATTGATTTCCTGATATTTATAGGAAGCACCAACCGTCAATTTATGTGGAACGACCAGATCAACTTCGGTGTTGATCTTGCCATCTGCATTGAAATTATAAGCCGTATTTGGCTGCATTTCGCCGGTTTTATTGCCATGCCCATAATCATTATGGATCTGATCTCCATAGACCTTGATCTCCGAAGACCCAAAGTCATATTCACCGCGATGGGTAACGCCTACCGATTTGCGTTCCAAAGTGGTTTCGTCTTCCTTACGGCTGGAGAAACCCAGATTGAAGTCCATTTCATGACTGTCATTGATCAGCCAAGTTGCAGTGCCATCGATGAACTTGTCGTCACTCTCGGCAAAGCCGGGAAGGGGAGTTCCGTCGCTCTGAAGCCCCGGATTGAGATCTTCGTCATCGGCCACGCGGACATCATAGCTACCGAATGTTTTCAAAAACAGCTTGTCTTTGATGATCGGACCGGACAGAGAGAAGGAACCGCGCCCATAGTCCCCTGACTTGCGGTTTTCCTGCACGGTCACTTCTGTTGTTAGAGACCCATGCCATTCATTCTGGGCTTTTTTGGTGATGATATTGACGACACCGCCAATGGCATCAGACCCGTAGAGCGAAGACATCGCCCCACGAACAACCTCGATCCTCTCGATCGCCTCGACAGGTACCCAGCCTGAATCATAGTCATTGCCGCGGAATACGTTCGGAGCAGAATTGACACGCTTGCCATCAATCAGAAACAGAGTATAGCGCTCACTAAGTCCACGTATCTGGACTTTTTTCTGGTTGCCCGAATAGTTGAAGGTAACACCGGGCACATCGCCAAGAAGCGCACGGGCATCCTGAGCGGGCAGTTTTTCAATGTCTTCAGAAGTGACAACACTAACGCTGGCCGGTGCGTTGGTAACATCAGTCTCGGAGCCTGCCGCTGTCACGACGATAGCATTGAGCATGTCTTCTTCAGATATCTCCTGAGCCTGAGCAAGCGCTGTGGTGGTCAGGAGCGATGCTAACAGGACTGCCGGGCCGGTCAAACCCAGAAACATGTGGCGGGTCTTTTGGTCCTTGTTGTTGGTTATTCTATTGAACGCATAAGAAGTCATTGGACAACAACGAACCTTTGTGTTTGGAAAGGAGGCGAGCCAGATATTAGGAACACATTTGCGCCCGAAATATATCTTGACTTTCACAGTCAAGTTAATGGAAGTTTGCTCTTGATGTAAATTTAGAAGACTTTCGCCGACGCGCCATTCTTTTGCGCAAAAGTGTCAGACAGTCAGCAAGAATGGCTCACTCCTGCGTCTTCATATCTCAACGCACCCATCTCTACCGGAGAATAAAATGGCAGGTTTCCAGACCTCACCCACCTTTGCGAATATCGCTTTCCTTGATGGGAAGCCCAGACATCATGCAAGCATTGTGGCTGAAACACTGACACCTTGCTTCCAATTATTGCTGTTTCTTGAAGGCGGGCAGAAATTCTACCTTGATGATAAGTTGTTCGATATTGAGTCTGGACATGGAGACAGGTGCCAACCCCAAATCGCAATCATCCAGCGCAACAAACCATGCATCCTTCGCAGCCTTCCAAACCATGGGGATAGCATCCTGCGCAAAATCAAGCTTTCACTGCCAGTTGATTGGCTTCGGACCATCGCAGGTGCAAAGAATGAGGGTGTCCTTAAACAACTCCAGAATGGGGAGATCACCAGCTATCTGTGGTCAGCCAATCGCGACATGGTCCAACTGGGGGAAGCGATCATCAGCCCGCCTGCACATTTTGACGAAATGCATACCCCTGAAAGCCTCAAAATCTATCGTTTGGCCAAAGGTATGGAGCTTTTATCACTCGC
Source organism: uncultured Cohaesibacter sp. (assembly GCF_963682185.1). Taxonomy (NCBI): domain Bacteria; kingdom Pseudomonadati; phylum Pseudomonadota; class Alphaproteobacteria; order Hyphomicrobiales; family Cohaesibacteraceae; genus Cohaesibacter; species uncultured Cohaesibacter sp. The sequence continues at coordinate 154,731 of NZ_OY821667.1, forward strand.
CTGCATGGATTTATCGCACAAGCAAAACCCGCCCCATGCGCTGAATAAAGCGCACATATTCAATCAGGCCGAACGTGTGCGCAGCTATGTGGTAGAAAATTTGCATAAAGACCTGACCATCGAGACCCTCTCACGGGAAACCGGCACGAGCAAACGCTCCATCCAGCGCAATTTCAAGCATCAGTTCGGCCTGACCGTATCCGACTTCATACGCAAACAACGACTAGAGAAAGCCCGGCAGGCCATAGAAAAGCAAGGCATGCCTATCAGTCAAGCGGCCTTTCTGGCCGGGTATAACAACCAGTCAAGCTTCACCAACGCCTTCAAGCAGACCTATGGATCAACGCCCAAGAACTGGCGCAAAAAAGCCGAGCCGCGTAAATCTGGTTCATAACAAGCCCACCAAGCAAAAAATAGATGTTTCTTAAGCCTCAAAGACCATCCTAAAGCCAGCTTTTCCCGCTTTCGGCGTCAAAAATGGAAAGCTTGTCCATTGACGCATAAAGCCGGATCCTTTCACCAGCACGAAACTCATATTCGGGCTTGAAGGTAGCAATCAGCCTTTGACCTTTCACGTCAAAGGAAACGATTTTCTCCGGACCGGTCAATTCCACGATTTCGACCACGCAATCAAATGGAATACCGCCTTCAATAGGCTTCAGCCTGAAAGCCTCCGGCCGAATGCCAGCCAGCAGCTTTTGAGGCACAGCGGTAACAGCCCCGGAGCGCCGTTTGCTATCAAGAGCAAAGGGTTGATCAGCAGCGTCCAGTTCGATCAGATTGGTGCCCGCAAGCGGCTGCCCCTTGAACATGTTGATCGGAGGCGATCCCATGAAATCGGCAACAAAGGTTGTTGCGGGCCGATTATAGATTTCCTCCGGCGTGCCCAACTGCTCGATATGACCATCGCGCATGACGGCAACGCGCGTTGCCAGCGTCATAGCTTCGATCTGGTCATGGGTTACATAGACAATCGTGACCCCCAGCATCTGGTGCAGCCGTTTCAATTCGCCCCGCATTTCCATGCGCAATTTGGCGTCGAGGTTGGATAGGGGCTCATCGAACAGAAACAGCTTTGGCTTACGCACGAGAGCGCGACCGATCGCAACACGCTGTCGCTGTCCGCCAGACAGATCTGATGGTTTGCGCTCGAGCAAATGATCAATTTGCAAAACCTTGGCCGCATCCAGCACAGCCTTTTCCCGCTCGGCCTTCGGCACATTGCGCATTTCGAGCCCGAACCCGATGTTGCGTGCAACCGACAAATTCGGATAGAGCGCATAGGACTGGAACACCATGGCAATATCGCGATCCTTGGGGTGCACCCCGTTCAGAGTGCGCCCATCCAGCGTGATGGTGCCAGAGCTTGGGTCAAGCAAACCCGAGATCAGGTTTAGCAAGGTTGACTTGCCACAGCCAGAAGCCCCCAACAGCACGAGAAATTCGCCGCTCTCCAACGTCAAGTCGATGCCCTTGAGCGTTTCTTGCGAACCGAATTTTTTGGTAACATCACGAAGGTCAAGCGAACTCATGAATCGTCTCCGGCTTTGTTTTGGGAAGGTAACATCTAGGATGAGTGGAAATGGCAAGCGACGCTGTCTCGATGGCAGCTTGTACCGCCTCTAGCCAGTCTTTGCCTTGCGCACGCGCAGCAAAGAAGGCAGCATTGAACACATCACCCGCGCCGATGGTATCCACGAGCGCCACCTTGGGAGCTGGGCAGGACAGAATGCCATCCGCGCGCACAAGCATGGCCCCTTTGGCGCCCCGCTTAATGATCACGGTGCCCCCATCAGGCATATGGTCCAGCAGCCACCTGCCTGCGGCTTCAGGATCATCCTGCCCGGAAAGAGAGGTGGCCTCAATTTCGTTAAACAGAATATACTGACAATTGGCGAGCCACTTCAGCGTCTCAGCTCTGATCGCATCAGTCCAATCATCAAGCGGCCAACCAGTATCAAGCGCAATCGCAACGTCATGCTGCTGGGCATGCGCGAACATCAGCGGATAGTCTTTGGTCAATCTGTCGGTCAGGAAGCCGCCACACACCAGAAGAACGCCACCTGAGAGCGCCTGCCAATCGATCATCTGCTTCACCTGAGGCCAGGAGAGGGCGAGCAAATGCCCCTTGGTCGTCAGGAAGGTGCGTTCCCCATCCGGATGCGTTACGCCTACAGACACAGTCGTATTGCCAGAGGCGGCAGGCCAGCCAGCAGCAGGCGCCCCGAACTCGGCTTTCAGCCAGTCGCCAAAATGGTCAGACCCGATATTGGCCGCAATCTGATAGGGACACCCCAAGGCCTGCCATGCAAGAGCTACGTTGCCAGCAGCGCCGCCGACCCGCAATTCATCATGCTCGACAATCAGTTCCGTCCCGCTTGGAAGGTTCGGCGACACCGGCCCCATGATCAGATCGACATTCACATTGCCAACCGTTGCCAGAGCTAAGCTTTTCTTCTTCATTCTCAACTGAACCCTTGTTATTCCACTCTGGTAACTTTGGTGCATCGCAATGGCGTACCGACATTCTCGACGCGCGAAGCAGCAAAATCGACCATGAAGCGCTGCGCTGCAGGCAAAACCGAAAAGATGGCAGCAAGGCCCTGCGCTGACGGACAAGAAACCGTAATCGCCCCCTTGATCGGCTCTTTGCCCGATGCGTCAAACACCACCAGAGGCGAACTCGTTTCCGCTACAAATTCGGCAAAGCCGGTCACCAGATCGCAGGTTTCATCATCGGCGCGAAACAGAACGACACCGACGCTCTCGCCAAGCATTTCCACCGGCCCATGGCGAAACTGCCCACCTTCCAGACTGAAGCATGGCAAACGCGAAAGCTCGGTCAGCCCAAGCGCGATAGCTTCCGCTACCCCCTGCAACTGACGCGAGGAGGTGACAACCGTATTCACATCACCAAGCGCCGTGACTGCTTCATCAATCGCAATAGAGGGCTCGCCCTGAAGGATGGCAAACAGATCCTCAAGATCCTGCCCCAAGGCGCCAAGAACCGCAGCATGAAGCGCGGCAGAGACCGTAAGGCTCCTTGTCGCCGCAAAGGGAATCTCCGATCCACCGGCCCCCACGAGACAAGGCGCAAGCCCTGCCAGACTGGAATTGGGCTCCATCGTCAGGCCGAAGACATGATCCTTGGGCGCACAGTCACGGAACCAGCGCAAAACCTCTGCGCTTTCCCCCGATTGCGAGGTAACAATAATCGTCCGCCCATCAACCGGCAGCGGCTGGCCAAGCTGTTCAGACAGGGGAACGGCGATGGCGTCGATGCCACTAGCCCGGTATAACGGCTCCAGCGCGCGTCCGACGGCATGGGAGCCCCCCATGCCCAGCAGCAGCAACCGGCCGGTCTGGCGCAAGGACGCAGCAATCTTTTCAGCAGGCTCTTTCGCGCCTTCAATAGACGCTTTGCTATCCATAAACTGTCTGGCCATTTCGTTATAAATGGCCAATTGTGCCTCGGTTTCTGGTTTCTTGTTCATTTTCAACCTTTCACGCCTCCATTGGTGAGGCCGGAAATTAGGGCTCTTTGCATGAGGACACCGACAAAAACGGGGGGTAACGCGGCCAACACACCAGCCGTTGCGATGAGGCCATAATCAGACACGCGCCCGCCAGCCAGATCGGCAATGGCAACAGTCAGGGTCTTGGCCTGCTGGTTTGAGGTAAAGAGAAGCGCATAGAAGAATTCATCCCACGCCAGAAGGAAAGCAAAGATCAGCGAGGTCGCAATTACAGGCATGGCAAGCGGCAGAATGACAATGCGCAAGGTCTGATCAAGACGCGCACCGTCTATGGCGGCAGCCATTTCCAGATCCCGCGGGATGGGATCAAAGCCAGCCTTGAGCAACCAGGTGGAAAAGGGCGCGAGAATGCTGAGATAGACCAGAGCAAGCCCCCACGTGGTGTTCAACAGGCCCGCCTTGGCAAGGATCATGTAGAGCGGTACGGAAAGCGCCACCGGCGGCAACATATAGGTAGCAACCACAGCGCCCAGAGACCACCCAACGCGGGGATTGCGCGATGCGGCCCAACCGGCGGGAATACCAATGGCCAACGCGATCAACGTTGCCATACTGGCCACCTTGATGCTGTTGAACAGCGAGGCGACAAAGGCCGCTCCCATGGAATTGTTGCTACGCGAGAGCAATTGCCCATAGCGGGAGAAATCAAACACTTCCGGCCAGAAATGCAGCGGTTTGGCAGAAAGGTCCGCATTGGAAGACACGCTCATGATAAACAGCCACAACAGCGGCGCCAAAATCACCAGCGCCACCAGAAGCGCCATGGCATGGACAAATATGGAGAAAGCACGTGATTGATGCTCCATCAGTTGGTTCCTCCTGCCCAGCTACGCATGATGCGAATGTAAATGACGGCGAGAACGGTAATGGCGAGCGTGATAATCAACGCGAGTGACGCGCCGGATCCGGCTCGCTGGAAGGCAAAGGCTTCCTGATAGACAAGGATCGACAAGGTGCGCGTCGAGTTCGCCGGTCCGCCACGGGTCATGATCCAGATGATATCGAACACCTTGAAGGCCTCGATCGTGCGCAACACGACCGCCACCATCAGGGGACCAACCAGATAAGGCAAGATGACATAGCGGAAGCGGCGGAACGCATTGGCGCCGTCCGATATTGCGGCGGCCCTAATGTCATTGGGCACTGATTGCAACGCAGCCAACGCAATCAGGGCGACAAGAGGGAAATTCTTCCAGAGGTCCGCCAGAATGAGAGCCATCATCGCCGTTTGCGGCTGCCCCAGCCATGACTGATACTGATCGATTATGCCAAGCTTGAGCAGGGCAGCATTGAAGGCGCCATATTCAGGATTATAGATCAAGCGCCACAGGGTGGCATTGACAACGGTCGGCAAGGCCCAGGGTAAAATCAGCATGCCGCGCAATATGGTGCGACCGTAGAATTTCTGATTGAGCAGCATCCCCACCAGCACACCAATCACAATTTCAAGGGTCACCGAAATCAGCGTGAACTGCATGGTCGTGGAGAATGCACGCTGAAAATTCCGACTTGATAGCATCTTGGTGAAATTGTGCAGACCGACAAAGTCGCCCTCGGAACCAACAAGACGGGTATTGGTAAAGGAAAGACGGATCGTGTCGATCAACGGCCACCCGATCACAGCGATCATGACGCACAGAAGCGGAAGCATCAACAACCAGACATGAAGGGTCTTGCGGTCAGACAACATGAGATTGGACCTTCATTCAATTTGGATTGACTGGAGCGGACGTCCGGATGGCGAGACGGCGGTGTTGAGCGCAGTGACATACGCAAAACCAAAGCCCAATTAGGCTGAAGGGTGCAGCACGATAATATAAAAGTCACACCTTACAGCGGCAAACCGGACGGAGCCGGGACCAAGGATCCCGGCTCGCAATCTATTTATTCAAGTCCGCTATTCTCAGCAGCAGCCTCAAGCGCATCCTTCGGAGAGGACATGCCAAGAAGGGCTTCCTGAATGCCCTGCTGAAGCGCAAGGGACATTTCCTGATAATGCGGCGTCAAAGGACGGGGATACATGGCTGCAAGGCCTTTCTCGGCGGCTGCAATCAGTTCTTCCTGACCTTTGGTCACTGCGGGGTCCGTGTAGGAGCTGGCCCAGATTGGCAGGCTGAGGCGAGCATAGTCGTTCTGAACCTTCTGGGAAGTCATGTAGACGATATAGTCCCATGCTTCGTCAGGATGTTCGGACGTGGAGGTGATACCAAGGCCCATAGAACCGTTGACGGCGGATTCTTCGCTGATGCCTTCAACGCCCGGAGCCGCAACGACGCCAACATTACCGCCGACCTTGCTCTCTTTGGGATCGTTGGCAAGGTTATACATGTAGGTCCAGTTGAGAGCGAAGGCCGCATCCCCATTCTGGAAGACATTGCGAACGTCTTCTTCAAGGAATTCCTTGGAGTTCGGGTTCGTCAGGCCGGACTTGTAGCTATCAACCATATAGTTGAGGGCATCCAGTGCACCACCTTCAGCAAAGGCCGGTTTGCCATCCTTGATGAAGTCGCCACCATAGGCGCTCACAAGCGTGGTGTAATCGCAGATTGCGGCTTCGGCCTGTGCCCAGCTCCATGCGATGGGATATTCGACGATCCCGGCATCCTTGATCTTCTGTGCATCGGCCTTCAATTCGGCCCAAGTGGTAGGCGCTTTCTCGATACCGGCTTTCTTCAGCATTTCCTTGTTGTAGAACAGATACTTGGTGTCAAGAATCCAGGGCATGCCATAATATTTGCCATCATAGCTGACCGTCGTCCATGCGCCAGGAAGAATGCCGGATTTCATTTCGTCGGTGATCTTGTCAGAGACATCAACCAGAACATTGTTCTGGGCATATTCGGCAGGCCAGATCACATCATACAGGACCACATCATAGCCACTGCCGGCCCCCTGAGAGAGCACGGTCTTGTCATGCAGACCTTCATAAGGCACGAATTCGAGATTGATCTTTACGTCGGGATTGGCTTTTTCAAATTCGGTCGTCATGGCGCGAATATCATCTTCGCTATAGGCGGCCTGCGCCATGAACAGAGCATTGAGCTGGGTTTCGGCAAGCGCGGCACCGGAAACCATAAATGTAAGGGCAGTTGCTGCCAGAGAGACTGCTGTAATCTTCGAACGCATAAATGTTCTCCTCAAAATGAAACTCGACAAACCTGTGCCGAGGGTTCTGATAACGCCATGAAAAAGCTTGAGTAGCGTTACGTAGGGGGTGATTAGGCCGTCTTGGGAAATGGCCGATAGCTCTTGGTTGGCTATTTAGTCAAGTAATTGGACTTAATGATTGCGTAACTTTCGCAAGCATGTCAATGTCTTTTTATGAAAAACAGAAAAGCGACCATTCGCGCAGTGTTTGGAAGCAATGCCGGAAGCGCCGGAGCCCATAACCGTCGTGTGATCATAGATGCGATCCGCGTAAACAAGGCTCTGTCCCGGGCAGAGCTTGCGCGCGCCACAAAGCTGACCAAGCAGACCGTCTCCAATATCATTGATGAATTGGAGCAGGACGGATTGGTCATGCCTTTGAAGACGATCCGCGAAGGGCGCGGCAAACCGGCCACGCCCTATACGCTGGCGTCCAATGGTGCCTTTGCCATAGGCCTGCAAATCGACCGTGATGTCGCGCGTCTGATTGTGGTGAATCTCACCGGAGACATCATGATACGGCATTCTGTAAAGCTTGACTCGGTCAATCCGGAGGAGGGGTTCGAAACCCTTGTCGATTTGATCAACGCGGCTAGAGCAGAGCTTGAACAGATGTACTGTGGTGCTTCGGGACGCACGGCTGGCCTTGGCGTCGCCATGCCGGGGCCGTTTGGCAAGCTGGCAGCAATGGCCAATGGGGCCAATGACGATGCCTATTCGATGGCAGTCTGGCAAAGGTTTCCACTCGTTGAGCGCCTCAAGGAAAGAACCGGTCTGGATGTGAGCCTGCAAAATGACGCAGCGGCAGCCACCATCGCCGAAAAGCTTATGGGCAACGCCGACAGCTTCCGCAACGTCGTTTGTTTCTATTTCGGCTTCGGCCTCGGCGCTGGTTTGATCATCAATGGCGAGCTCTATACAGGTGTCGATGGCAACGCGGGCGAGATCGGGCTTCTCAAGCCAGTCATCAGCAGCGCGGAAACCGAAAGCCTTGAGCATATGGCCTCATTAGCCTCCTTGTGCCACGCCATGGGCTGGAATCCTTCAGACGATGATTTGTTCTCGCATATAACAACGGCGTTGGAAGAAAAGAACTTTGTTATGGAGCGCTGGCTAGAGCAGGCGGCCTCTCATCTCAGATGGGCAGCGCAAGGCATGCATCTGATGTTTGCCCCGGAGGCGACCATACTGTGTGCCACAGCCCCAAAGCCATTGATCGATCGCCTGGTTTGCATGATCAACGAAGACATGGGCAGAATGGCCAATCCGTCCGGCACGCCATTCATGATGGTGGGAACCGCGGATCAATGGGCAGTCGCCATAGGGGCGGCATCCGAACCTATCAGCAACAGCTTTTCGCCGCGCCATTCCGCACTGATCAAGAGCTAAAAGACACAACACACACAGCGGCAGAGTTTCATTCGTAAAAACCCGCAGGTAAAAAGCGACTATACAAACAGGAATTTAGCTTACCTAATAATGACTAGTGCAATTGTATCCACGTCTATACAAACAGAAATAATAATACTACAATGCGTTCCAAGATATATTATTTTGTGTTGATTTTTTGTCGGGGGACAATGTTTTGCTAGAAGTTTCGGACTCTTGAAAATCAGGACTGTATTTCTGAGATGACGTTTTCTCAACGTGTGTTGGGCAGATGTTCTCTAGAATTGTGCCATAAGCAGAGCTACGGTTATGATTGAGAATTCAAATACTATTGCAAATCGAAAAAAGCGTTTGGCCTATATTGACGCCGAACCGCTGATATTTGAGGGCGCCAAAGCTCTTCTGAATGGCTCCGATTTTGTCGTGGTTAGAGCCATGGATGAATCAGATCAGACGCCGGTTGAACAAGCCCTGAGCCTGCATCCTGATATCGTCATGATACGAGTGCATAACATTGAAGAAGGGGAAGTGCTCATTGATCAGTTGGGCAGTCGTGGCCTCAATGTGCCCTTCGTCTTTCTTGATGCCGATGAAAAGCTGTCCGAACTGTTCAAAGAACGCGGCTCCAATTATGCCTTTTTGAGCAGGACAGTGACATCGCAAAATTTCGTGAATGCCGTTTCCATCGTTGCCAATGGCGGGAACTATATCGACCCCAACATTTCCCTCAACACGCACAACGGGCATCGCTCCGCAAGCAATAAAACAGGCAACGCGCTAGACGACCAGATTGAGATCAGCATTCTGAGCGAAAGAGAAAAGACGGTCTTGCATCAAGTCGCACTGGGGCATTACTCAAAAGAAATCGCCGCCAATCTCAATCTGAGTATCAAGACAATCGAAACCTACAAGAACCGCGCGATGAACAAATTGCAGCTCGCCGACCGAGCATCAATCGTGCGCTATGCCGTGACAAACGGATGGTTTGATACCTGATAGGATACGCTATTCTCGGCGAGAGCATATCTATGACCTTGCCCATCAACAAGGGCCCATACGCTCCCGACGATCATTAGCAAACAGCCAACAACTGTATAAATAGTAAGAAATTGGCGGTGGGGAATGTCTAAATCTCGCCCTTTGTGCCTCAGTTTGTTCGCCTACACCAAAACCTCTACTCAGACCCAAGGTTTGCGATTGAAGCCATCGCACAGAATGGCTTCAAGGGGACAAGCGCGAGTCGAGCGCGTCTCACGCGCTCTGAAGTTTGCTACGGATATCGGACAGGGAGACCACGTTGGAAGGGCCATCCTCAAACAGTGTCTCCTGAGCATCCTGCCTGACCAACTCCTTAAGAGTATCAGGATTAATGGATTTCCCATCAAGGTCGCTCAGCGTATGAGACAGTCTTTCCACCAAAGCTATCGAATCCATGATCAGATTCCTCTCGTGTTGTTACTTAGCACCCTTGTACAGAAATAACATTTAAGAAAATTAAACACGAAGACCGGCGAAATTAAGGTCTGGCAAGAAATAGGATCGAATAGCGCGTCCGGAAAAGACGAAAGTGGGATAATTTTTTTCTTCTGCTCAAGGCTTGATATCGGTTTCCCGAAGTTCATTTCAGAAAATAAAATACAAATTTGGCAAATTCAAGATCTAAATAATGGGCTGTCAAGACTTTATTATCGGCAATTATGACGCAAATCAAAAATCGCATATGAAATACTTTGATTTATGAAAAATCATTCTAAGCCACTGTATTTAGCGCCATAGTTCCATTCTCATTGTTTGGCATACAAATTTCGTCAAAAATTCTGCACAAATATTAGGCCGAAACACCCCCATGCGCTTTCGGTTGCGATTCCCGCTGACCACACGCACATAAACCAAATCCATTAACTAATTGAAAAAACTAGAGAAAGGATTTTCCTTACAAGAGTTCCATTTATTCTGACTAGGTATTTTTTAGTAGCCACGCTAATCGTTAAGACAAGATTAATATTTGCTTAAAATTTGCCCATTTAGGGCCAAAGCTCCACCTCTCGGGAATTGGATGAAACTTTCCGGGGGTGAATCAAAATCATCGAACAAAAATTAATACTATTGGAAAATGAGGTTTGTCGTGGCCAGAATTAGCATTTTTGGTATTGGATATGTCGGAACGGTAGCCGCAGCTTGTCTTGCAAGAGACGGTCATACTGTCATTGCTGCGGATGTTGATCAGAGCAAAGTCGATTCGATCAACGCCGGTAGAACACCTATTGTAGAGAATGGGCTGGAAGAGCTTATTGAAACCGGCGTCGCAAGTGGTCGACTGACCGCCACAACAGACGCCCGTAAAGCGGTTTTGGAAACAGACGCCTCATTCGTATGCGTTGGCACACCCAGTGCTCCGGACGGATCTGTCGGACTGGACTATGTCCTGAGCGTTTGTACCGCCATCGGCAGTGCGCTTTCCCTCAAGGATACGTTCCATTCCGTCATCGTCCGCTCGACGATCGTTCCCGGCTCCATGGAAAAATCCTGCATCCCGGCTCTGGAAGCATCTTCCGGCATGACGGCGGGCGAAGAATTCGGGGTAGGATACTTCCCTGAATTCCTGCGAGAGAGCACCGCAATCGAAGACTATTATGATCCGGGTCTTATCGTCTTTGGCGCTCTTGATCAAAAGACTGACGATATTCTGACCGAGATCAATGGTCAGCTAAATTGCGAAATCAGCTCGGTCAATCTGCGCACTGCAGAAATGATCAAATACACCAGCAACTGCTGGCGTGCCGTCAAGATCACCTTCGCCAATGAAATCGGCAACATCGCCAAGGCCGTCGGTCTTGATGGACAAGAGGTGATGCGCGTCCTCTGCTCAGACATGAAAGTCAACATGTCACCTTACTTCATGCGCCCGGGCTTCGCCTTCGGCGGCTCGTGTCTGCCGAAAGATCTGCGCGCTTTGCGCTTCCTGGCAAGATCCAACAATGTCCCGTCTCCGATGCTTGACGTGGCTCTTTCTGCCAATGAGGCGCAAATCCGCCGGGCAGAACATCTCGTCGACAACCTGGTGGGCCGTTCGATTGGCATGGTGGGCATCAGCTTCAAGGCTGGTACCGATGATCTGCGCGAAAGCCCATTGGCTGCCCTTGCAGACCGCCTGATCAAGAAGGGCTATGATCTCAAGATCTACGATCCTTTCGTGCAGGAAGCCTATGACGAGGCGATGAGTGGCGCCGGTCGTGGCAACGACTATGTCGAAAATCTGGAAGAACGCCTTGTCAGCTCTATCGATGCACTGATCGAGCAGTCTGACATCCTTCTCGTCGGCAACAAATATTCCGAAGTTGTCGAACCTCTCTCCAAAGCCGCTTCAACATTGCCGATGGTCGATCTGGCTCGCCTTAACAACAAGGTGAAGTCCAACGGCAATTACGAAGGCATCTGTTGGTGAGGATGAAACGATGCTGGCTCACATTGCATATATAATGGTGATGCTGATCCTTGCTTTGTCCGTGCCGGTCGAGGTCAGCACCAATGCTTCCGGTGCGATCGTTGTTCTGGGCATTGTCGGAGCATGGCGGTACAGTTGGGCCGCGACGAACTTCCTTCGTGCCTTCTGGTACAAGCGTGTTGTGTTTCCCCGGCGGCGTAATGCCGCCGAGGAACGCTATTTCGCCAAACCGACCCGGGCGCATGCCTTCTTTCTGACGACAACCTTCAAGATTGCGCCAGAAATATCAGCTCGCGTTTATCGCTCGATCTTCGAGGCGGCTGCCAATTCAAAAGGTGGCGCTACGATCGTGGCCTCCGTGGTTGATGCCTCCGATGTGCGCCTTATCAAAAGCGCATTTGCTTCCATGCCGATGGATATGAGCCGCGTGCAGCTGGTCTTTGACAGAATCGAAGGCACGGGCAAACGTGATGCGCTGGCAACCTCTCTAAGGACCATCGCCAAGCATTATCCTTCGCGCAATGACATCGTCATCTTCGTGGATGGAGACAGCTGTGTCCCCAAGGATGTGGTTGATCGCTCGGCACCATATTTCCTTGATCCAAGCTATGGGGCCATGACGACGGACGAAACCTCTGAATCCACGGGCGGGCGCCTGTTCCGCGACTGGTTCAACCTTCGCTTTGCACAGCGTCAGATGATGATGTGTTCCATGGGCATCAGTGAGCGTGTCCTGACGCTAACAGGGCGGATGTCAGTCTTCCGGGCAGACCTTGCCACCAATGCCGAGTTTATCGAGGCGGTACAAAGTGACCATATCGATCACTGGCGTCTTGGGCGGGTGAACTTCCTCACCGGAGACGACAAATCGACCTGGTACTGGTTGCTGCGCAATGGCTACAAGATGGGCTATTTGCCCGATGTCAAAACGCTTTCCATTGAAACCCAACCACGCGCAGGCTTCTTTGACTCCGCCATTACCCTGATGACGCGCTGGTTCGGCAACATGCTCAGAACCAATGGTCGGGCCCTGTCGCTCGGTCCGGGACGCATCGGGCTCTTTACCTGGTGGTCCATTCTTGACCAGCGCCTTTCCATGTGGACGACCCTTGCAGGCCCCATCGGTTTGCTATTGGCCGCCATTCTGGTCGATCCGCTTGTCCTGCTGCTTTACCTCGCATGGGTAATGCTGACCAGATACCTGTTTTGCCTGCTTATTTCTTCGTTCCGGGAAGGGCGTTTCCCGATTACCTATCCCTTCCTTCTCTATTTCAGCCAGACCTTTGGTGCGTTGGTCAAAAGCTACATCCTGTTTCGGCTCGATAAGCAGAAATGGACGCGCCAGAACACCACCAACAAGGCAAAAGCCGTTCGCACTCATTTTATGAAATCAAACTCATTTTCCTGGTTTCTCCAGGCGCTGACCTTCGGTTGGTTGGCTCTGGGCGTTTCCTGGATCACCGGACTTGTTTGAATTGGGAATTCATCGACATGCATATCGACGATCACACAAAATTACCTGACCATGAGCCTTATGAAACTCTGGATGCCGTTTCGCTTTCTGATGATCATACAAGCGAGCAGGCCATGCTGCAGATGCCTTTCTCGGTCGTCATTGAAGGACGGCAATATGAGGGCGATGGAATTTCACTGGTCAATGCCTATGTGAAAGGGCTCGCCTCACGAGACTATGGGCAGGTCATCAAACCAGCCACGTTCCGGGTACCCTTTGAAGGCTTTCAGGTGACCATGGCCATAGAGGTCGTAATGGTCTGCGTGGACGAAGTTACCGGACTCTACCGTCTGGATTTCCTCAACCCGACCGGGCCGCACCTGCCGCGTTTGCGCTATATTCTCAATGCCTATATTGCAGGCGAGGTCGTCGATATCAACGACTTGCTGAGCATCAGCGCAGACAAAGCGAAGAAGACACCAGCCGGAGCTGTTGATAGCGAACGCTCTTTCGTCCAGCGCTTCAAGTCGATGGTGGGGACCGCCTTTGTGGGCGCGGCGACTATTGGTCTCGTCGTGCTGGCCGGATCACTGATCCAGAACCGGCTACTCATCAGAGATGTGCCAAAACTGGCAACCATCATGCCAAGCGGCGCAGTTATCAAGTCCGGCGTTGATGGACAAATCGTCTATGTCAATCCGCAAGCAGGACTAGAAGAACCACTCGTCGCCATTCAGGGGGCCGATGGTCGTCAACTGACCGTCGTAAACCCCTGCGACTGCACGCTGACTATCTCCAAGTCGAGCGTGGTGGGCAATGTGGTGGCTTCAGACGACAATCTTGCCTTCATTCCGGGCAATGACAGCGGCATTTTGGTTTCGGCCATTCTGCCAGACAAGGAAGCCGAAATGCTCGTCTTTGGCGGTGTTGCAGAAGCGACGCTGGCTGACGGCAGAACAATCAATCTGCAAACCAAAGACATCAAGCCTCCCGTTTCCGGCCAGACCGTGACTCGCGTCACTTTCACCGCGCCGGAAGGACTATTGACGCTGGCTGATACGGGAAGCCCTGCCAAACTTCGTATCAAGGACGGCAGATACGTCTCTTTTATGAGTTTATTTAATGAGTACAAGCAGCAGGTTCTCTGATCCTGCGTGAAGGAATGCCCCATCAGTCGCAAGCCGGGGCAGAAGACCGAACATTGTGCATTAAAATGACAAGGATGAGAAAAATGGTTGGCATCTATCCATTGGTATTGTGTGGAGGGGTGGGGACGCGCCTTTGGCCTCTTTCGCGCTCGAATAATCCAAAACAGTTTCAAGCCATCAACGGCTCAGAAGACACGACATTCTTCCAGGCAACCGTCTCCAGACATGTTGCAGACGGTTTCGAAGAACCCATCATCAGTGTGAACAGGTCACATCTGGGGGTCGTCAAACAGCAGCTCAATGATATCGACACCAATGCGACGATTATCGCAGAGCCGCTTGGTAGAAACACAGGGCCGGCCGTACTTGCGGCTGCCATTCACCTTTCCCTTCGGGATCCCGATGCGGTCATGGCGGTTCTGCCCTCCGACCATATCATCAAGGGCGACCTCAACAAGGCGCTGAAACGCATGGTGCCCGCTGCCCATGCAGGCAAGATTGCCCTGTTTGGCATTGAGCCACGCTATCCGGAAACCGGGTATGGTTACATTGTCGATGGTGGCCCGCATGACGAAGTAGCCTTTGCACAAAAGGTCTCGCGCTTTGTCGAAAAACCACCGTTTGAAATTGCCGAACAGATGATGATCGACCGTAATGCCTTCTGGGCATCCGGCATCAGCATGTTCCGCGCAGACGTGATCATGGAGGAATACCGCAGGCTTGATCCGGATTCCTTCGAACAGGTCATGGCAGCCTATTCCAATGCGGAATATTTCCCGGATCGTCTAGAGCTGGCTGGCGAAGACTTCGCCCGCGCCGTGAGTGGCCCGACCGAAGCCATCGTGTTCGAGAAAACCGACCGGACCATTCTCGCTCCAACCGATATTGACTGGAATGATGTCGGCGCCTGGAAGGCATTCCATGCCGTGAGTGAAAAGGATGATCAGGGCAACTATGTCTCCGGAGACGTAGTCTGCATCGACTCCAAGGATTCTTACATCCGTGGCTCGCAGAACCGATTGATTGCCGTATTGGGCATTGAGGATCTCGTGATCGTGGACACCGACGACGCTTTGCTGGTGACCACCCATGACCATAGCCAGAAGGTGAAATCCATCATTTCCACTCTGGAAGAAGATGGCCGCAATGAAGTAGTCGCCCACGCATCCAAAACCCTGCCTTGGGGACAGGCAATCAAGATGCAGTCTGGCAAGAGCTTCAACCTGACCATGCTCCGGATCGAACCAGGCCGCACGCTGCTGTTTGATGAAATGGCACACTATCATCGCCTTCTCACTTTCTCCGAAGGGCAGGGCGTCTTTACCAACAAGGCAGGCATCAGCCAGTTTACGCCCGGCGATGTGGTTGAAGTGAAGGAAGGGGAAGCCGCAACCTTCCGCAATACCGGCAACGAAACCGCTGTCATCGTCGAGATCCAATATAAGGTCGAAGGCGAAGAGGTTCTCGATTACCAGAAGTCCGCCGTACTTGGTGTCGAAGTCCGCGCCGAAGAGGTGGCGTGATGATTGGCCTGATCCGGACAACAGCATTCATATTGGCTGCGATGGCTCCGGCTCTGTTGCCCGGGGAAGGGATCAGTGCGCATGCAGAACAGGGGCTCTTGCGCGCACTGCCCGACCCTTTGGGCGATGTTACAGAGCTCAAGCAGCAATTGGCTCTGGCGCCGGATCTGGATATCTATGCGTTGTCAAATTCTGTGTCGCAAATCATGCCAAGCCTGACCCCAGAAGTTTGGGGACAGGACAGTGATGATGTGACAGCCTCTCCCCTTGAAGGCGTAAAGAAAACCGCTCGGAAACAACGGCTCGATTTCCTGCCGATGGATTTGGTGCTCGGGCAGGTCAGAAAGCAGATGGGCAGCAAGCATCATGCCGATTTGCGCTTGGCAAACCCGAGAGCGGGCCAACCTGTACTGACCTTGCAGAGTGGAGCCTTCACACTGGCCGATATCCATGCAGCCCTTGAAAAAGCGGGCAATAGCGAAGCTCTGACCAAAAGCGACAGTGTCTACAGCGTGCATTATCCGCTTTTCATCATGTCGGCGGCCAAATTGCAAATTGAAGCTGGGGAAACCCTGACCCTGTCGACAGCTGAAGGGGTATTTGTCGTCAATATCGGCAATTTCTCCATGCACAAGGCAGAGCTTAAGGGCAGCGAACAGCGCAATAAGGTGAAGGATTTCAAGCCCTTTATCCTGACAGCTCTTGGTGGCGGAACGGATATCGTTGGCAGCAAGCTTTCCAATCTGGGTTTTGGCGACCGTACCTATATGCGCGGCATCGATGTTGTCTCCAATCTGCTCTTTCCGATCCAGACCCAAATGCGTCTGCTATCCAATCGCATTGTCGATGTCGGATCCATTGAGATGATCGGCATGAAGCAGATTGATATTCGAAACAATCTGGTCATCAACAGCAGAGATTCCGCGCTTCGCATCAGAAATGTCGAAAACGGTCAGGTTCAGAACAATATCATTGTCGGTAGCCAACATCACGGCATCCATCTGACCCAGAATCCGAAAAACCTGATGATCAGTGGCAATGTTATTTCCAGCGGGCAGGGGGCTGGCATCTACGCTTCCGGAGGCGTTTCCAAAGCGCATATTCTGAACAATCTGCTTCTGGACAACGCACAGGACGGCATCGCTCTGGAAGGGGCGGCCTGCTCCGAGATCACCGGAAATTCGATCTATCAGAATGGCAAAGGCGGTATTGCAACAACCAACAGCCTCGCCATGCATTTTCAGAAGAATATTATCGCGGGCAATAGCGGCGCTGCCATTGCCATCATCGGCGGCATTGCCACCGAAGACCGCCATCATTTGAACCAGAACCGTTTTATTGACAATGAAACTGGTGTTCTGGCCCGTCATTCTCCCAAGTTGGAGCTGACTGGCAATGATTTTTCCAGACAGCTGCCGGTTCTTTTCTCCGGCGAGCTGAAACGCAATTTACCTCAATATTTAGCCCGTGCAGGAAAGCTCGACAACGGCGTCTCCGGCATCTTTACGACCACCAGTTCAACAGCAGCCGCAGTTGGCAATGGTGGCGCCCGTCAATTTGTTCTTCTCAATCTGGAAAGCTGTAAGCTCTAGGTGTCAAAATGGTATTTTCATCAGAACAATTCCTATTTTTATATTTGCCGCTGTTTCTGGCTTTCTATTACCTCACGCCAGTCAGACTCCGCTCATGGACGCTCGTTCTGGGGTCCTATATCTTTTACGCTTGGTGGCGCGTTGATTTTCTACTGCTGCTCTTTCTTGTGACGCTGTGGACTTACGGCCTGGGCTTGAAGATCCAGCTTGCGACCAGCGAAGCCAGAAAGCAGCTTTTCTGTGCGATCGGCGTGATCGGGTGCCTGTTGGTGCTGGGTGTCTTCAAATATCTCAATTTCTTTGTCGACAGCTTTGCCGCTCTTGCTGGCATGACCGCACAGGAGATGGGCGTGCATTGGCGTCTCATCCTGCCGATCGGCATTTCCTTCTATATTTTCCAGTCGATCAGCTATCTGATCGACATCCGTCGCGGCGATGCGCCAGCAACGAAAAGCTTTATCGACTTTGCAGCCTTTATTGCCCTGTTCCCGCAATTGATCGCCGGTCCCATCCTGCGTTTCAAGGATCTTGCCGACCAGATCGATCATCGCGAACATAGCGTCAAGCTCTTCACCGACGGCATGACCCGTTTTACCATTGGTCTGGCCAAGAAAATCCTTCTGGCTGACAGCATCGCGCCCATTGCCGATGCGGCTTTTGCTTCTAGCGATCCGACATTTGGCGAGGCGCTGCTGGGCACGGTTGCCTATACGCTTCAGCTCTATTTCGACTTCTCCGGCTACTCCGACATGGCCATTGGCCTCGGCATGATGATCGGATTCCGCTTCATCGAGAATTTCAACCGGCCCTATATCTCTCGCTCCATTACCGAGTTCTGGAGACGCTGGCATATTTCCCTGTCTGTCTGGCTACGCGATTATCTTTATATTCCGCTCGGAGGGAACCGTGGCTCCGTTTACAGAACCTATCTCAATCTCTGCACAGTCATGGTGCTGGGCGGCTTATGGCACGGAGCCAGCTGGACCTTCGTCATCTGGGGTGCCTGGCATGGCGGATGGCTTGCACTTGAGCGTATGACGGGTTGGGTCAAGCGGGCAGACAGTGTCTGGTTCTCGCTGCCAATCACCTTTGTCATCGTCATGATCGGCTGGGTTGTCTTCCGCGCAGAGAATGTTGGCGTGGCGATGGATATCTATGCCGGACTTGTTGGCGCCAACGGCTTTGCGATCCGCCCTGATTTCCTCATTGGCCTGCCGCAGGATGCGTTCGTCTTCCTTTGCATCAGCGCCCTGATCGCTGCATCGGAAGGCAAATTGCAGACTTGGTTCGGCTCCACCAAAGAAGGGCAAGAAGACAGCGGCTTGCTGTTAAAGAATGGCCAACAGGGCTCATCGGCCGCCGCCATGCTCCCGGCAGTTCGTTCCATGTCACTGACACTGGCCACAAGCGCACTTCTGGTGCTGGCCGTTGCCAAGCTGGCTGAACAAAGCTTTTCACCCTTCCTCTACTTCCAGTTCTAGGAGAAAGATATGATTGTTAAGATCGCAAATGCTTTTCGTCTTCTGACTCCGGCTCTCTTTATCGGCTATGCCGTTTATGCCAATGCAAGCCTGTTTCTGAGTGATGAAACAAAGCTTCAGGGCACCAGCGAACGGAGCCTTCTGGAAGGTGGGCTGACCCGTGAATTCGAAGAGATCTACAAGACCAGTCTGCCACACAGAGAACCTGCAGTGGGTCTCTTGGGCGCGGCCCGTTATCTAACGCTCGGCGTTGGCAAAAAGGGCGTCGTCGTGGGGGATGACGAATGGTTCTTCACCGAAGAGGAATTCGGGCCAGACATCAATTCCGAGCCGCTGATCGAGCGATCCGTCGCAGAGATTGCAGCCGTCAGAAACGAGCTTGGCAGCCGCAACATCAAACTCGTGCTGGTGCCGCTGCCGCAGAAATCCGACATCTATTCAGAGCATTTGGAAAGTGTTTCAGACACCTCCAATGCAATCAGCCAATATCACCAGTTCGTCTTGGGGCTGCAATCCCAGGGGATCGAGGTGATCGAAACACGCGACACCATGATGGCTGCGAAAACGGAAGGAAACGTCTTTTTCAAAACCGACACGCACTGGACCCCACTGGGAGCGCAGAAAGTGGCCGCAGCGATCGAGCAGGAAATGACGCTGCCCGAGGATCTCGACAGCAAATCCTTCAAGCTCTTCAGTGCCGAAGAGGAGACCTTCTGGGGCGATCTCGTCAATTTCGTGACTGGGCAGGATTACGGCAGACTGGCGGGCATTGATCAGGAGCACACGAATATCTGGCGCGCAGAAGAAGAGGTATCGGACAATGCCACACTGGATCTGTTCGGCTCCGAAGACAGCTTCCCGGTCGTACTGGTTGGTACCAGTTACAGTGCAGATACGCGTTGGTCCTTTGCCGAATTTCTCAAGAAAGACCTAAAAGCCGATGTTCTGAACCTGGCCGAAAAGGCCAAGGGCCCGGGCGCTCCTATGTATGCCTTCCTGAATGGTGACGTCCTTAAAGATACGCCCCCTCGGGTCGTCATCTGGGAGTTTCCGACGCGCTATCTGGCGCAGAAGGGCATCTGGGATGAGAAACCACAGCCAATGGATGACACATCGACCGGCGCCGAAACCGTCGATTTGAACCTCTTGTCGAAGGAGCAGAGTGATGAGCATTCGTAACATCAAATCCCTGATGCTTGCATCCTGCCTTGCTCTTGCAACAGGCAGTGTCAACGCAGCAGCCAATGGCCAGCGCCAGCAGATTACGGGTGTTGAGGTCAACAGTCCGCTGAACTTGCCACAGATTCAGTCTGCCAATAATGATCAGGCCCAGCGTCCATTCATTAAGGTATCATCGGCCTTCAACCTCGAGACCTATCGCTTGAAGCAAATCCGCAAGCGTTTGGTCAGAAAGCAGCATGTTTCCTACAAGGATCTACGTGAACTTGCCGATACGGGCGATGGCTTGGCAGCCTATCGCTTCGCCAAGCGCCTTATGGGAATGGGCCGCAGCGATATTCTCTCCGATGTCGCCCATTATCTGTCCATTGCTGCCTATGACGGGCGCAGCTATGCCGTCCGGCCGCTGGTCAAGATCCTGAAAAACCAGAATGTCGAATTCACCGACAGCAGACTGGAACATCTCGAACAAGCGCTTCTACGACAGGCCAGAAGTGGAGATCAGAAGGCACTCTTGGCCCTCGCTCAATTTTATGAAAAAGGCTCACCATTCGGAGCCAAACCGGATCTGGCCATGGAGCTGATGAAACGGGTGGATACGTCAGCCTATGACGACAAGATTGCCCTGCGTCTGGCGGCCTCGATAGCCTCTCACCAGCCTTTGATGCCAAAGGAAAAAGAGGAAGTGAAGCGCTATCTGGATGTTGCGGACCGCAGCGATGATTTCGGCATTCGGGCAGCCGCCAAGAATCTGAGAAAACTTATTAATTTGCCTCAGTCAGTGGGCGAGGAAACCTAAAAACGAGTATCTGTCATGACCGATTTGAAACCATTATATGCCGCTCTATTATGCGCCACCATATTCTCGGGGGACGCCGAAGCGAAAGGCGATCTTTCATCTTCGGCCTTTGGCTGCAAGCATCTTGAAGATGTGGCCGACCCGCGTTCACTGGAAGGAAAATCCGGATATTTCTACCGGATCTTCACGGATATGAGACTGCATTTCAGCTTCTCCGATGAGACGATCCAGAATCTTGCAAAACTGTCTGAAGTCCTAAAGGAAAAGGGCACGACGCTGATCTATGCGCCTGTGCCGACCAAAAGTCAGGCCATGCCGGATTTCTTGCCCGAGAGAGCCAAGCTCTATGGCTATGATCGCAAGCTCGCAGAGCAAAGCTATCAGACTATTATTGATCGCCTGAAAGCGGCAGGCATACTGGCTGTCGATCTGCAAAGCCCCATGCTGGCGGCGAAATCCGAAGACGGACTATTCTTTCGCTCCGATTTCCACTGGACCGCTCAGGGGTCACGCCTTGCGGCCGAGGCCATCGCCGATGTCGTCAAGGCGCAGCCGGGATATGGCTCTATAAAGAAGACCAAATTCAAGACCCGCGAACTAGACCGTATGGTGTCCTTCTCAACACTGCGCAACAATCTGCAGCGCTTCTGCAAGGATGCCCTTCCTGTGGTCGAAAGCATGGCCTACGAGACCACCAAGGTTGATCAATCCTCGGGGACGGTAGACCTTTTCGGTGCCGAGGCCGCCGACCCGATTGCGCTGGTCGGCACCAGTATGTCAAACGCGGAGGCTGGCAATTTTGGTGGCTTTATCAGCCAATACAGCTCCCTGACACTGACCAACTATGCCATATCCGGCGGCAACCAGTTCGGCTCGATCCTCTCATACATGACCTCACGTGAGTTTCAGGAAAACCGCCCACGCTTTCTCATCTGGGAAAACCCGATCTACAACAATCTGGGACAATATGGGCCCGCTCCATGGGTGGAATTGCTGGCCGCGGCATCACAGACCTGCCAGCCTGCAATCGAGGTGCAGAATATCGGCGAGCAGCAAGATGAGTTCTTCGTGGATCTTGCCTCAGTAAAGATCGCGCCCAATCAGGCGGTAATGGTTGATACCCAGGACCAGACCATTCGAAACCTGAAGGTTGAAGCAGCATTGGCCAATGGACAACATCGCAGCATTGCCATGCATCGGGGCGACCGACTGCGCGCCACAGGCCGCTTCTATTTCCCCCTTCAGCCGCTCGAGCAGGCTCCGATTACCAGCTTGAAGCTGACTTTCAACCGGCCTCCCGAAGGTGGCAGCGAACTCCAACTTTGTTCATACTGATAACGGATTACGACCATGTTTAAAGCATTTCATCTCGCATTCTTCCTCATCGCTTCTGTGTTGTTTTCCGCTGCAACAGCAAGCGCAAACGACTCTGGCCTCTATGCCAAAGCCCTTGACCCGAATTCGTCCTTCGTCCGGGTTCTGGTGAGTGACAAGACCGCTGTAAGAATTGGCAGTAAAATCTATGCTCAACTGGAAACAGGCATTTCGCCATATGTCGTTGTCTCTCCCGGAAGCGTTGAAGTCGTTATCGGAGAAAAGGCAGGAACCGCGCAAGCAAAGCCAGGGAAATTCTACACGATTGTACTGAACAAGTCCGGCGAGCTCTCAGTGATCGACGACCAGATCGCCGTCAATCCGGCCAAGGCCAGCCTCAGCTTTTACAATCTGACAGATGTATCTGCGTTGGATTTCTATGTGCCACAGGCAAAAGCCAACGCCGTATCTGCTCTTGCCGCCGGCCACGCCAAAACCGTGCAGCTGAAGGCCCCTCTGACGCTTGACTTTTCGGCCATGGCAGATGGAGCATCGCAGGCGACCGTACATGAGGTGCTTCTGGAACGCGGCAGCGGAACATCCATTATTGCCGAGAACCGGGATGGCGCTTTCCATCTGCGCTCGGTTCGCAACGAAATAGCCCACTAACCAGAAAGAGGAGAGACATCACCATGAGACACTCCAGATATGGTTTGGGCAGACTGCTGCCCAGAAGCATTATCGGGATCGCAGTGGGACTGCTGGCCAGTACCAGCAGTCAGGCAGCTCCCGTTGCGGTGAAATTTGCACCCCCGAAGATCGAACTTGGCAAAATTTGCGAAGCACGTCGCCCGGATGCCCAGATCATTGCCAGCTGGCAGGACTGGGATGGCAAGGTATTGCCCAAGGGACGCTCAACCGAAGAATCCTTCCGTGAGCTGGTGCGCCTGCAATATATTGATGCGAGCAGCTTTTACGACAAGATTCTCGCTGGCTTGAAACTGCAAAAGGCTGCGGATCCCTATTATGACGATGCACGCTATCTGGTGGATCTCATCCAGCTGCATATGCGGGCAGGCAAATTTCAGGAAATCCGCGACAAGAATCTGGTTGAACAACTGGAAAAGGTGAGTGGAAGCTCACCCAAGGCGCAGAACTATCTCGCGGACCTGCATCTGCAAGGCTTTCACCCCGATAGCGATCCGCAAAAGGCAATCGAGCTGAAAATTCAGGCGGCCTATGATGGTGAGCCAAATGCCATGCTCTTTCTTGCCCAGCGCACTGCTAGCGGCGAAGAAATCGAGGGGTGGGATGTGGCGCCAGATATCGCGGTTACATTGGCTTTTGGTGCCATTCTGGGCAAGCTCAATGCGTCCATATGCGATCGAACAGTCCGGCTTGCGCGCGAATATGCCAATGGCGACGTGGTGCAGCAGGATCATGAATTAAGCGATGCATGGTATCGATTTGGTGCGGATCTGGGCGATGATTTTTCCGCATGGAAGTCGGCTGAATATCACCTCACCAGCGAGTATTTCACCAAGAATAACGACTATCTGGTGAAATATCTCAAACAAGCTTCTGATGGTGGCATCCTTTCCGCTCAGCTTGAATATGCCAGAGCACTGGAAATCGGCGCGCTGGTTGATGAAAACCGACAAGAAGCGCTTGCGATCTATCGCAAGATCGTCAAGAAAAACCCGCGTCTCGGCTATTTGCGCATTGTGCAATTGCTTGATGCCGACCGCAAAACAAGCCCCAAGGCTGCCAAGGCGTTCAAACAGGCCCTCGTCAACCTGTCTGAGCAGGAGGCAGCACCCGGCTGGGTATTTGCCAAACTGGGCCAGGTTGAACTGGAAGAGAAGGGCAAGTGGCTGGGCACCCCCATGGCCAAAACCTACTTTGAGAAAGGGGCCAGCAAGGGCGACGCAGAATCGCAATATCAGCTCGGCAAATTGCTGATGCATGACAATGATGATCCGTCCAACTATGAAAAGGCCATTGACCTCTTCAATGAAACCATTTCAGCAGATGGCAAGGTGGCATCTCTGTCCGCCCTTTCACGCGCTCACAGCTGCTTCTCGCGTCGTCAGAATGACGCCAAAATTGCTCGATTCTGGCAACGTGCCGAACGCGGCGCTGGCAACAGCAGTTTGAGGGTCACACCTGAGAGCCTGCGCCTTGCGTCAGTCGGAGAGAGCAACAGAAGCTGGGAAATCCAGAGCCGCATCCAGAATACGGCCTTGTTTGGTCGCACAAAGGCTCTGCAGAATTTTGCCATCCTGATGTCAAACAAGCTCGCGGCAACAGAAGACGCCACAAAGGCAGACGAACTACAGCAACAAATCAGCTTCTGGCATGATTTTTCCAAGCAATATGATGGCGGAGAAGCCTCTTTCGTTACCGGCCTCTATAACGCCGCAAGAACGCAGGAGGGCAAAGCTCAATATCTTGGTGAATTGCAAGTCCTTGCAGATAAAAAAGACGATAACGCCATGTTACGGCTTGCCAACATCTATCTTGCAGAAGAGGCTGGCAGTGCAGACAAGGTGAAAGAGGCTGAAGATCTGATCCTGAAAAGCGAAGACAAGATCTCTGAAGATCTGTTGCAGGCGCTGCTCAACGCCCGCATGGCTCATGGCATGGAAGTAGCCGCCTTTGCCAACAAGAATCTGGACAATTTGACAAGACGGGCCAGTGCGCAGTCTCTACTGATATTGGCTTCAGTGCAGTCAGATGAAGAACTTCAACGCGATCTATTCAACAAATCCGTTGTCCAGATGGGCTGTGATTTCGATACGTCGTTCAAGATGGTCGAGTTCTTGCGCAAGACCTACGGCCACACAGACATATTCAATCATTGGCTGAACGTCGCTGACCGTCTGCATACGCAAGACTGGCAAAGCGTGAAACTGGGCGACATCTATGCCGAACAGGAAACGCAGGAAGCGCGCTCCAAAGCCTTCAATCTTTACATGGAAGCAGCCAGAGCAAAGAACAATGTCGCAGCCATACGTCTGCTCGATTGGGTTGCAGACCCGAAAAGCGAGTTTTACGATACCGCACTGGCCGTCAATCTCTTCAATCAGGCCATCGAAACCGCAAGACCAAGCTTGTCCTTTGGCATCGCAAACCGCGTAAAGCGTGCACCTGAACCGATCCGGGTTGCTGTTCTGGAGAATAACAGTCTGGAGAATCTGTATCGCTCTTCAGCTGAGGCAAGAAATCCGGTCGCCATGCGCGAACTGGCGAAAATCCTCAGAAGCGGCGAACCCAATGACAGTCGCCTGAAGGAAGCCAGCAGCTGGTTGCAGCTGGCGGCTGAAAAGGATGATGTGGAAGCCATGGCAATTCTGGCTCAGAACTACGCCTTCGGCATTGGGGTGAACCCGTCCGCAGAGCTCGCACAAAAATGGCTTCGTGCGGCAGCGGAAGCCGGAGACAAGACGTCGGCAACTCTGCTGGCACTTTCTGAAAATCAAACTGAGGCACAGTGAACCCGGCATGATTTATAAAATCGAAGAATGGATCAGAAAAGGAGGGCGTGCGACTTTGCTCGCTACTCCGCTTCTGTTTGCAAGCCTTGTTTCTCAGGCTGCAACGACCTCTTCTGACAATGAGGCGGAGGGCTTCCAATGCCCAGACTTTCCCGAAGCCACTATTTCCCTAAGCTATGGCAGTCGCTACAAAGACGATAGCAAATCGCGCTCGGAGCTTGATAAAGAGGCCGACGCGGCAGTAAACAAGGCGCTTGGCCCATCAGACAAATTCATCCAGATTCTGGCAAGACTGGCCGACAAGGCTCAAAAGAATGCATCGCAAAGAGAGGATATCGTCCGCTGCGCCATCGGCGCGATCCATCACTGGGCGGAGGCGGATTCCTTTAGCGAAATCGATAGTCTGACAGCCAATCTTTCCTATGCATCACGTGTTGGCGGCATCGCCATTGCCTATGCGCAATTCAAAGCGCTCATCCCGCAAGAACAAGGAGAGCTAACAGATGAGGTGACATCGGTTGGCCAATTGCAGCTGCTTGAAGAAACCGACCCGCAGGACGCCGAACAGGAACCTGAGAAAGCCAGCGCAGAAGATGCCGGCGCTCTCGGTGAGCCTGAAGACCAGACAGAGAAAAAGACGGCCCAGCTACCCGAAGAATATCGCGAAAGCACAAAGACCATCGAGCATTGGTTGGCTGGTTTGGGTGACTCTATCATCCATTTCTGGGAAACCGACGGGCCACCGATGGCCAGCAAGAACAATCTCAGGGCATGGGCCGCTCTGGCTATTATCCAGATCGGGCTGACCGTTGAGAATGAAGATTTTATAGAATGGGGGTTGGAAAGCCACCGGGTCATACTGGATACCATTGATCCCGACGGCAGTCTGCCCATGGAAATGAGACGCGGTAAATATGCCCTTCATTACCAGTTGCATGCTGTCGCCCCGATGGTCACGGCGACAGCCATGCTGCAAGAAGCAGACAAGCGCAATCCGCAGCTTTATATGGATCGCCTGATGATGGCGGCAAAATTCTCCCTGCGGGCAATCGAAAAGCCAGAGCTTGTCGAAGAAAAGACCGATAAGCCACAAACCGTCAAATCAGGCCTTCTGGAACAAAAGAAATATCAGATTGCCTGGCTTGAACCTCTGCTGGCACTTGAGGAAGACCCGCAACTGGATGCCACAATCAACGATTTGCGGCCACTTCGAAATTCCAAATTAGGGGGCAACATGACCTTTAGATTTCATGATAGCAAAAAAGACGAGCTCGATTCCAATGATAATGATCAATAAGTATTCAATGAGTAAAAATTAAACAAAACAAATAATAAACATACTGACTATTTTTTAATCATGTAATTATTGATTTAAATCATGGGGATTAAATGAGACTATATTCATGATTAACACTTTTTTAACCATATTCTTTCGATACTTTCATTCAAGTTGGTGAGTGAATTGCGAGTCACTTTAGATTATTTGCGCCATTTTAGGTGCATCCGTCTAAATCTCCCAAGGGAATACTAAGAATTCCAGATCGCTTTTCAGACCAAAACTTGGGTCTTTGCCATGGAGTGAGCCAGTCAAAGACGAAAGAGCTGAGGAAAAACGATGACAACGAATTCCGACAATTTTGACTTATCCGCCTGGAAACTCAACTTGCCCATTGATTTTGATGGTGGAACCGATGGGCGCGCCCGCACCATAAGCAAACTGGATGGGTATGAAAGCGAATACTTCTATGACGCCGAAGATGGCGCCATGGTAATGAGGGCGAGCGTAGACGGCGCAACAACCGGCAATGCTCGCTATGCACGCACCGAACTGCGTGAGAAAGATGGCGATGAAAGCGCCGCTTGGTATTTAAGCGAAGGTGGCACCATGACTGCAACCTTGCGCATCGATGAGGCTCCCGTTTGGGAAAATGGCGAAGACGGAAAGATCGTCATTGGCCAGGTTCGTGGTACGGTCGACGAACTCGTACGCCTATATTGGGACAATGGCTCAGTCTACTATTACAGTGAACATAGTGGCTCAGAAGACAAGACCCTCAAATTCACTTTCACAAACGAAGATGGTGACGAGCCCTCCATCAGCAAAGGGGAGATATTCTCCTACCAGATCGAAGTGCGTGATGATGAGATCAAAGTAGTGATTTACGCCGATGGAGATGTCTATATCTCAGAAACCTCCATCACCGACCACTGGACCAACGAACCGCTCAACTTCAAGGCTGGTTGCTATCTTCAGCTGAACGAATCCATGGGGTCTGGCACCGGACAAGTCTCCTTTTACGGTCTAGATTATTCTCACACAGTAGGTGAGGGATATGACGGTCTTGTAGATGTTGAGGCTGTTGTAGATGACACGGAAACCGAAGACGAAGAAACCGGTGACGGAGAAACCGACAGCGCAGATAGCGGAGAGACCGACGACGGAGAAACCGATAGCACAGATAGCGGAGATTCCGACGACGGGGAAACCGATAGCACAGATGACGGAGATGCCGGAGAAAGCCAAGATGATGTAAACGATATCGAAGGCGACAGCTCCAATGATCGCCTTTATGGCACCAGTGACGACGATATGATCAGCGGCCTTGGAGGAAAAGATCGCATTCTTGGTGAAGATGGAGATGACACGATCTACGGAGGCGATGGCCAAGACAAGATCTTTGGTGGAGATGGAGACGACACAATCTACGGCGGAGCAGACAAGGACCGTCTGCTCGGCGAGAATGGAAATGACACGATCTACGGTGACGGTGGCAATGACAAGCTCTATGGCGAGGAGGGTGATGACCTCCTGCATGGCGGCTCGGGCAATGACCGGATCAATGCCGGTGAGGGAGACGATACCCTTTACGGTGGTGTTGGCAAAGATGACCTGAGAGGCGGGCAGGGCGACGACACTCTCTATGGTGGCGATGGCGATGACAAGCTCTTCGGCCATAGTGGCGATGATGTCCTGGTCGGCAGAGAAGGTGCAGACACCCTCATAGGCTCGTCTGGCGCTGACAAATTCGTGCTGGAATCCATTGACGACAGCACGGTTGATGTGAGTGGTCGCGACCTGTTCAAGGATTTTGATCTCACCGAAGGCGATATTATTGATCTCAGCACGATTGATGCCAACAGCACGGTTTCGGGCGACCAGGCCTTCTCCTTTATCGGTGAAAACGCCTTTTCCGGCGTAGCCGGTGAATTACGCACCGAAGTTGATGGCAGCATCCAGACCATTCTGGGCGACGTTGATGGCGATGGCGACGCAGACTTTGCTGTCGACGTCAGAACGTCGGACCATTTGTTGTCTGGGGATTTCAGCCTTTAGAGCAGAACAACCAACACGAAAAAGCAGGTGAATGTGACGATATCAGCTTCACAAAGCAATCCAGTCGGGGTTGGTATTGTCCTTCGCTTCGGAGTTTGGCTGTTGGTCTTCTCGATCTCAGCCAATCTTCTCTTGCTGGCCATGCCGATCTATCTTTCCCAGATCTATGATCGGGTTTTGCCAAGCGACGGGCTGGATACGCTGCTCTATCTCACCCTGCTGATCCTGTTTTGTATCGGGCTTTTCAGCATTTTCGAAATTCTGCGCCGCACGGTGGCTCAGAAGCTCAGCGTCCATTATGAATTGCGCACCAAATCGGCGCTGCTTGAGCATGGAGTGAAGAATCGGGAGATCGATCGTACACGCCTTGCTTCCCTGCTCAATGACGTCACAACGGTGCGCCAGTTCCTTTCGGGGCGCGGCCTCTTCAGCATCTTCGACTTGCCCTTTGTCCCGATTTTTCTCGCCATTCTCTTTTTCGTCCATCCATGGATCGGAGCCGTCGCCAGCCTGGGAGCCTTGATTCTGCTTCTGTTGGCTCTTGGCAACGAATTGATGGCCTCGCGGCATCAACACAACACATCCCGCCTATACCAGCAATCCACGGCGAAAAGCTCGGAAATTCTGCGTCATCTGGATGATGTTTGCGCCATGGGCATGGGCAAGGCTCAACTGAATAGATGGCAGCGAACCATTGTCGATGCGGTCTATTCCTCCAATGAGCTTTCGGCGGTCAACGGCATCTTTTTCGGTCTTGTCCGCTTTGCCAGACAGGCCATTCAAATCATGATTCTTGGATGCTCGGCCTATCTTGTCATGTCCGAGCATCTCTCGGCGGGCCTGATCTTTGCGTCCAGCATCATCTCGGGCCGAGCGCTGATGCCGATCGAACAATTTGTCGGCAGCTACAAACAATTGACCGCCGCGAGCGTGGCCAACAATCGCCTCAAACACTGGTTTAACGGCACACAAGATGCAAGCAACATGCCCGCGCCGCTGACCCTGCCAGAAATCAAGGGCTATCTTCGCTGCGAAAATGTCAGCCTCGTGCCGCCCGGCGCGACATCAGACAAGGCACTGCTGCGAGGCATTTCCTTTGAAGTGGAGCCGGGCGAGGTCATTGCCATTGTTGGCTCCAGCGGGGCGGGCAAAAGCACCCTGATGCGCGTTCTGGCCTCGATTATCCGCCCCAGCATGGGAAAGGTCTCCATTGATGGCTTCGAACTGGAGCAATGGGAACCCGAACAGTTGGGCGCCCAGATCGGCTATGCCGGACAGGAAAGCGATTTTTTCCACGGCACGGTTGCCGAGAATATCGCTCGCTTCAATCCCGATGCCAGCGATGAAGCCATCGTCACCGCCGCCCTCAATGCCGGTGCACACGAATTTATCGGCAGCTTGCCGCAGGGCTACAACACCAATCTCGACACCGTATCCTTCAATCTGTCGGGGGGACAAAAACAACGCATCAATCTGGCCCGCGCCTTTTTTGGCGATCCGCAAATTCTTCTGCTCGACGAACCCGATGCGCACCTCGACAAGGAAGGCGAGCGAGCTTTGGTCGCCGCCATCGCCAATGCCCGCGCCCGTGGCAAAACCGTTCTGTTTGTGACCCAACGCATGCATCTGGTCAACACAGCCGACAAGGTGCTGATTGTTGATAATGGCATGGTCGTCAAATTCGGCCCGCGTGAAGCCTTGATGGCTCCCCGTGAGGCAGACAGAAAAACGAAAGCCATAGAGGACAAATCCAGCCAGAAAACGCTCGAAAACACCGACCACTAGAAAGGGTTACCCGCTTTGGAAAGGAACGGGGCTGAAGCATGAATATGATCGACTATGAGAAAGAGATCCAATCCCTAAGCACCTTCAGGGCTCTGAAGGTGTTTGGCGGCGTGGTCATTTTTATTTTCTTCGGCGTATTCTGCGTCTGGGCCGGATATGCACCCCTTGAAGGGGCAGTGATCGCCCGGGGCACCATAACCAAAGAGGGGCGCACGCAGGTGGTTGCCCATGAGCGCGGCGGCGTTGTGCAGAGCATTGCTGTTGACGAAGGCCAGCATGTGGAAGAGGGGCAGTTGCTACTGTCCATCGAAGACAGCGAGAAAAAGGCCGAGTTGGCAAAGCTGGAAACGCGCATGGCCTATAGCGCCATCAAGGAACTGCGGCTTGAAGCGGAAGAGCAGAGTGGCACGTTCGACACAGATACGCTTCCGGCAAAGCTGGAGCAATATACGAATCTGCGGTCCTTCGACCGCTTGGTGCAAGATCAGGAAAAGCAGTTCACCACACGGCAGCGCCTGAAAAATCGAGAACGATCCGTACTACAGGAACAAAGGGCAATTCTTGAACAACGGCTGACGGGCTCTCAGGCCGAACTTAAGGCATTGGACGACTGGCGCAAGATTCTGCAAGAGCAGGTGGAAATGCGCGAAACCCTGATGAAAAAGGGCGTCGTCAGCAAAGTGGCCTACCAGAACACCTTGAAGGAATTCGCCGAAGTCGAAACCGACTATCAAAAGCTGAAAACACAAACCGAATCCTTGCCCATCCAGATGTCCGAAATCGACCAGCGCCTCAACCAGCTTGTCGACCAGTTCAATGAAGCAATCTCGAGGGAATTGGCAGAGCTGCGCTCGGAAAAACTGGCCCTGGTCAATGAACTGCAAGCCGCCCGTAAGGCTGTCGATCGGGTCGCTCTGGAAGCTCCCGCAAGCGGAACCATCGACAAATTACATGTTAACACCATCGGCAGCGCCATCGCTGCCTATCAGCCACTGGTGGAGATTGTGCCGGATCAGAAGCGCCTGCAAATCGAAGTCGAGGTGCGCCCGGCAGATATCGATCAGGTAAGGGTAGGGCAGAATGCCAGATTGTCCCTGAGCGCTTTCGACCCAACCGAATTTCCGGCTGCTGATGGACGTGTGGTTTTCATTTCACCGGATAGACGCATAAACCAGAGAACCCAGCGTCCCTATTTTGTCGTGCGTTTGGAGCTTTTGGCTGAACAGGACACCGCCTTGCCCGATCTTGTTCCCGGCATGCCGGTGGAGGCCTTTCTGGAAACAGGCACCCGCACATTCTTTCAGATGGTGTTCGAACCACTCACTAAAAGCATGCAACGTTCGTTTAAATCTTAAGTGTCCAACGACGTAAAACCGGAAAGGGAAACAAAAAAGCCGGGCCTGATATGGTCCGGCATGAAGATTCTGCAGTTTGATTGCGGGGAGATTTTCTTGATTTTTAAGGGAGGATAGCCTTAAACGGGCCAGATCTGCTGAAGCTTTTCACCGGCAAGAATGCGATCGCGTGCCTTGGCTTCCTGCTCGCCCAGAGCGTCTGCCTGATCGGCAACGGCCTTGACATGCTCCTTGGGAATGACCACCAAGCCATCGATATCACCAAAGATGATATCTCCGGGTTTCACGGTAGCCTTGCCAATCTGCAGGGCAACCTGACTTTCAACGGGCTCTTTCTTGCCAGTGACACCAATCGGGCTTGGCGCAGTGCCAAAGAGCGGATAGCCAAGCGTGCGGACCTGAGCCAGATCGCGCACGGTACCGTTGACGACAGTCGCAACCGCACCGGAGGTTTTTGCGCCTGTGCTCATCAGCTCGCCCGAGCAGGAGCCCGGAGCACAGGAGGCATCACACACCATCACAGCCCCTTTGGGCGCATTATCAATGGCATTATGGTAGACATCCTGTGGCTCACCCTTACGATCGGAAGGGGCAAACAGCACCGTTACGGCAGGGCCGCAAATCACATCACCAGCCCCAAGAGCGCCGAGCAGAGAGATCCCTTCCAGACATCCCCAAAGCCCCAGTGCTTCCATGCTGTCATGGATATCACCTGAGTACCATTTTTTCAGACGCTCGATAGCCTCCCAATCGGTGTCTGAATAATCGAATTTATCCATTTTCATCCTCATTCTTGGATTGTTTCAAGTTCGATTGCTCTATGGCCTGACGCAGATAATCCGCACTCGTGTCAATTTGCGCACGAATGCGCTCTTTGGCACCAGCCTTATCCCGCCGATAGATCTGATCGTAAATCTCTGCATGTTCCTTGTAGGCTTCGCTCAGAGACTTGATGGGAACGCGGCTGGTCACGTGGATCACGTCATTGATCAGGCCAGAAAAATTGTCATAGATATGCATCAGGATCTGGTTGCCGGTGGCATGCACCAGTTCAAGGTGAAAAGCCGCATCGGCATCAACGAACCCGTTGAAGTCCTTCTGCTTGACGGCCTTGCGCATGGCCTCGAGCGCCGCTTCGACCTTGGGCATCTTCGGCAACTCACCATCAGTGAGAATTTCGAGCACTTCCGATTCGATCATGCGACGCACGCTCATCAACTGAAGCAGATAGTCGGGATCGGAATAGAACTGCTGCCTGACTGTCACCGCGAGCGCGTCCAGATAGTTGTTCACATCGTCGCGCACCACTTCGGTTCGTTCGCCATGGCGGCGCTGAACCAGCCCCTTTACTTCCAACTCCTGTATGGCTTCGCGCACTGCACGAGTGGAGACGCCGAATTCTCGCGCGATGGCGCTTTCCGATTCCAATCGGTCTCCCACTTTGAGTTCGCCATTAAGAATCCGGCTCTCGATCACAGAGGAAACCGCAGAATGCAGCCGTCCACGTCTGCGCAAGGGCATTTGAAGGTCTTGTTGTGTTGCTGGTTCCATAACCATTTATTCACCACCATCCTGTCTATGG
Source organism: uncultured Cohaesibacter sp. (assembly GCF_963682185.1). Lineage (NCBI taxonomy): Bacteria > Pseudomonadati > Pseudomonadota > Alphaproteobacteria > Hyphomicrobiales > Cohaesibacteraceae > Cohaesibacter > uncultured Cohaesibacter sp. The sequence continues at coordinate 188,290 of NZ_OY821667.1, forward strand.
TATATTGACAATACTTATGTCATGAGTCATAAGTCAAGTGTTATCTGCATTACCCGTTTCCCCTATCTATAGGGAAAATACGGACATGGCATTAGATCTAAGGGAGGAAAGATCATGAAACATTCTATCAAACAGATTTTCCGTGCCTCTGTTGCCACACTGGCAGTTTTTGCTGCCGTGGGAGGAGCCCAGGCAGCTTGGCCGGAACGCGCTGTTACAATCATCGTTCCCTGGTCCGCCGGTGGTGGCACCGACGCAACGGCACGCATGGTTGCCGCTGACCTGCAGGAGCATTTCGGACAGCCGTTCAATGTGGTGAACCGCACCGGTGGTGGTGGTCTTGTCGGGCATGCAGCCATTGGCAATGCAAAAGCTGATGGCTATACGCTGGGCGTTATCACCATCGAGAGCACCATGTATGAAAGCCAGGGCCTACCGGGCGTTACACCTGATGATTTCGACTATATCGGTCGCTACAATGCTGATGCCATCGGCATCAACGTTTCTACCAAAGCCGATTATGGGTCCGTTCAGGATCTGATCGAAGCGGTGAAGGCAAATCCGGGCAAGGTTACGGCTTCGGGTGCCAACCGTGGCGGTCTGTCTCACCTTGCCTGGGCCGGTCTGCTCAACACGCTTGACATCAGCCCTGAGGCCAGCAACTGGGTCGCATCCGCTGGCTCCGCGCCAGCCATGCAGCAGCTTGCAGCCGGTGCCATCGATGTCGTTTCCACATCTCCTGCCGAAGCCCGTTCTCTGGTTGAAGCTGGCGAAGTGAAAACCCTTGCCCTGATTTCGGGTGAAAAGAGCGAGCTTTTCCCTGACCTGCCAACGACTGACGAAGCTTTCGGCATCAAATGGTCTCCAATGCCTTTCCGTGGCCTTGCCGGACCTGACGGAATGCCCAAGGAAGTGGTTGAACAGCTTTCTGCTGCTCTGAAGGACATCACTGAAGACAAGGAATTCAGGGACTTCATGAAGTCTCGTGGCTTCTCTGTGGCCTATCAGGATGCTGCAACCTTCAAAGACACCGTTATGGCTGCCCGTACCGGCCTTGCCGAAACCATGAAAGCTGTCGGCCTCGCCAAATAAAGCTGCGGCGGAGAGATACTCATGCGAATTTCTGACCGGGTATCCGGCCCTGCGATCCTGCTCTTCGGAGCGGCGGTGATTTGGGGGGCTACCAAGCTCCCCTCTGTCCCCGGCGTAAGGTTTGGTGCCGATCTCATGCCGACCCTGATCGGGGTTGGCCTCATCTGCCTGGGGCTGTCGATTTTCATCGGCAGTCTCTCCGTCAAGGAGCCCGTCCGGATCCTTGATCTGTCCGAATGGGACGTTCCCTTGCGCAACAAGCTGGCAGCCATCTGGAGTCTCGCTGGCCTTGTAATTGGCGGTTTGCTTTTCGAGCAAGTCGGCTTTCCGCTCATGGGGATCATCTATATGGCGGTGCTCATGACCCTGATGGGAACAAAGCCAAAAGTGACGGCGCTTGTTTCGATCCTCGTGGTCGGCGCTCTATATATCGGTTTCTCCAAGGGGCTTCTTGTTCCCCTGCCGATCGGCCTTTTGGGAGGGCTTCTTCCATGACACCAGACATCCTCTATCACTCTCTTGGCATGATCCTCGACCCTGTCGTGCTCTTGTCCATTCTTCTGGGGGCTGTATATGGCTTGTTCATCGGCGCACTGCCGGGACTGACAGCCACCATGTCGACTGCGCTTCTGGTGCCGATCACCTTCTACATGGATCCGTTGCCAGCCATTGCCCTGATCGTGGCGAGCACGGCGATGGCTATTTCTGCTGGCGACATTCCCGGCACCTTGCTGCGTATTCCCGGCACGCCGGCCTCGGCGGCCTACACCGATGAATCCTACCAGATGACCGTGAAAGGCAAGGCCAGTCAGGCTCTGTCGCTGGGCTTCTTCTTTTCCGCAATTGGCGGTTTGTTCGGTGCGACCGTTCTGTTGTTGACCGGCCCGCTGCTGGCGCGGATCTCCCTCAATTTCTCAAGCTTCGAGTTTTTCTGGCTTGCAGTTCTTGGCCTTCTCACATGCGCTCTTGTGAGCGGCAGCAATGTGGCACGCGGTTTTGTATCCCTGATGCTTGGCCTGCTCATTGCCACTGTCGGCCTTGATGTGACGACAGGAGCTCCGCGCTTTACATTTGGCCAGATCGAACTGATGGGCGGCGTCTCCTTCATTCCCGTGATGATCGGCATGTTCGCCTTCTCAGAAATCTTGCGAGGCTTCACCACCAACAAGATAGGCGAGGGCACAATGCCGCAGCTCGGCCGCATTGTGCCGTTCAAGGGCATTGGCGAGTTGCTGCGCAAATATCCGTTCTCGGCCATTCGCGGCGCCACACTTGGCACCACGGTCGGGGCTCTGCCCGGCGTTGGTGGCGATTTGGCAGCCTGGATCGCCTATGGCATGAGCCGTCGCTTTTCCCGCACACCGGAGAAATATGGCACCGGCCATCCCGAAGGTCTGATCGAGGCCACTTCGTCCAACAATGCAGGCCTTTCAAGCGCCTGGATTCCGGCCCTGGTGTTCGGCATTCCCGGAGATGCGGTGACAGCCATTGCAGTGGGCGTGCTGTTCATGAAGGGGGTTGCCCCCGGTCCCCGGTTGTTCGTCGAAAACCCGACCATGCCAACAGCCATCATTATGACCTTCTTCGCCTCGAACCTGCTGCTTTTCCCGCTCGGTTTCATCGCGATCAAGGTGGCGCGCCACGTGCTTTCCATCCCTCGCTCGGTCATCGTACCGATCATCCTGATCTGCTGTTTTCTTGGCTCTTATGCCGTTAACAACACCCTGTTCGGGGTCTGGATCATGCTGATTGCAGGGATCGTGGGCTATCTGATGGAACGCAACGGCTTTCCAATCGCGCCGGTCATTCTGGGTCTCGTGCTTGGCCCTGTGCTGGAACGCAATTTCATCATGTCAATGCAGATTTCAGGTGGCAACCTGCTCGGCTTTTTCGAACGCCCCATTGCCTGCGGGCTCGGGCTCGTTATCTGCACCATCTTTATTTTCGTCTTGCTCAAATCGATCCGCAGTTGGTTGACCGGAGCGTCAGCCCGCAGACGAGAAGATCTTCTGACAAATGCCGAAAATGTGGCCAAGAGCCGCAGCGGCGATCACTGATCAGACCAGACACATCGAATACCGCCTCAACAGGTGAGTGTTCGGACACAGAATATGAAAGGAACCCACTATGTATAATCCGTTTTCCGTTGAAGGACGCATCGCAATCGTCACAGGTGGTCTGGGCCAGATCGGCACCCAGATTTCGACCACCCTCGCACAGGCTGGGGCAAAAGTGGCGATCTATTCCCGTCGTCCTTTCTCCGCTGAGCAGATCGCCGAAAAATTCCCCGGCCTTGAAGAGAATATCAAGGTCTATGAAGCCAGCGTCACCGACAAGGATGCTCTGGAAGCTGCCACGGACCAATTGATCAAGGATTGGGGTGTCCCTGATATCCTCGTCAACAATGCTGGCATCGATTCCAAACCAGATGGCGATGCAGACCAGAACGCGCCATTTGAAGTCTATCCAAAGAAATACTGGGACGACATCATCGAGACCAACCTGACCGGTGTCATGCTCACCTCACAGGTCGTCGGTTCCAAGATGGCCGAAGCAGGGAAGGGGTCCATCATCAATATCGGCTCGATGTATGGCATGGTTTCCCCCAATCAGGCACTCTATGCCTATCGTGAAGAACGCGATGGCAAACCTTTCATCAAGGCCATCTCCTATGCTGCTTCCAAGTCGGGCCTCATCAACATGACACGCTATCTTGCCACCTACTGGGCCAAGAAAGGCGTTCGCGTCAATCTGGTCACTTATGGCGGCGTGAAGACTGGTTCCTTCGACAAGGAATTCATCGATGCCTTCCTCGAACGCGTTCCGATGGGCCGTCAGGCCGATATCGGCGAATTCAGCCCGATCATCCATTTCCTTGGCTCGGAGGCTTCATCCTATATGACCGGCGCCAACCTCGTTCTGGATGGCGGCTTCACCAGCTGGTAATTTCTCGGCTCTGTCGAGACCAAGGGATCTTCCCTGATCTATGAAACTTGGATCTGTGAAACAGGCTATCGACGGGGTCATCCCGCCGGTAGCCCTAGGTTTTTGAGAGGAGATTTGAAACATGACGCGTATTGCACTGGTTGTAAGCGGTGATCTGCGCGAAAGCGCGAATACCACCTGCTGGCCTGCCCAGAAAGCAATGGAGGAGACGCTGACCGCAGTTCTGGCCAAGATGGGCCATGAAGTCTGGCGCGCCCACCCGATAAAACCCGAAGGGCACGGCTTCATTTCGTCCCAGCGCGAGGGCATGGATGTCTTTGCCGGGATCGACCCAGATATGCCCTTGATCGTTGCAGAATCCGTTTGGCAATATAGCCATCATGTGTTGCCCGGCTTGCTGTCCCATCGCGGGCCGATCCTCACCCTTGCCAACTGGTCAGGGCAATATCCGGGCCTTGTCGGCTTGCTGAACCTCAATGGATCGCTCACGAAGGCTGGCGTTGCCTACTCCACGCTCTGGAGCCGTGACTTCGACGATGCCTTCTTCCTTGAAGGCCTCAAGAGCTGGCTGGATACTGGCAAGATCGACCATGACCAATCTCATGTGAAGAATTTTGATCCGGCGGCAATCGATGCCAAGACTTCAAGTCTCGCCCAGCAGATCGCCAATGAATGGCGCCAAAAGAAACTGATCATGGGTGTGTTCGATGAGGGATGCATGGGCATGTATAATGCGATCATCCCTGATGAACTGCTGATGCCCATGGGCATTTTCAAAGAGCGCCTGTCTCAATCCGCGCTCTATTATGCTGCAACTCAGGTTCCTCTGGAAGAAGGGCGCGCGGCCTACCAGTGGATGGTCGATAAAGGCATGACCTTCCATTTCGGCTCAGATCCCAAAACCGAGTTGACTGAAGGGCAGGTGATTGACCAGTGCCGGATGTATATCGCAGCAGTCCGCCTTGCCGACCAGTTCGGCTGCGCAGCCATTGGCATTCAATATCAGCAGGGCCTGAAGGATCTCTGGCCGGCTTCCGATCTTGTTGAAGGCATGCTCAACAACTCCGAACGTCCGCCCGTCGCGCGCGCAGACGGCAGCATAATCCGTGACGGACAGCCAATCGTGCATTTCAACGAAGTGGACGAATGTGCCGCGCTCGACGCTCTGATGATCAACCGGGCGCACGCAGAACTGAACCAGCCGGTCGAGACCACCTTGCACGATATTCGCTGGGGTGACGTTGATGAATCCGGCACCGTCGATGATTTCGTCTGGGTCTTCGAGATTTCCGGAGCAGCTCCAGCAGCGCATCATCCGGGAGGATGGGCCGGATCAGAGAGCTATCGCCAGCCTGCCATGTTCTTCCCGGCTGGGGGCGGAACACTGAAGGGCTATGCCAAACCGGGCGCCATCGTTTGGAGCCGCGTATTCGTTGAAGGGGGAGCCCTGCATATGGATATCGGACGCGGTACCGCGCATGAACTGCCCGAAAGCGAATGCGAACGGCGCAGCAAGGCAACCGACTATCCATGGCCGATCATGAATGCGACCCTTAGCGGGATTGATCGCGATCTGATGATGGGACGGCACAAGGCCAACCACATTCAGGTAGCCTATGTCGATGACGAAGATGCCGCACGCCAAGTCATTGCACTGCGCTCGGCTCTTGCCAGTGACCTTGGCATCAAAGTCTGCCATTGCGGCGATATCTAAGCGGCTTCCAGGTCGCTCTGGAAATCACTTTTGCGTCGGCCTTAGTAGCCGCAACCAAGATGGGCGCGCACATTGCGCGTCCACATGCTTCGGATCACTATCCAGACTGCCGCATGGCATTGATTATTCCCCCCTCCTGAACTCCGCCACACAAGCCTCAATTTCATGCCACGCTGGTTTGCTTCATGCGCAAATGAAACTCGGCGACATCGTGAGGAGGAATAAAAATTCTTCCATGAAGGAGCACGAGACTTCACCCGAGATCTGGCAGATACGGAATGCCAGTATCGCCTGAAGACACATCAGGCAAAAGGGATCGTGACATCCCTACATATTGGGGTATGTCGGCCCTCCACCGCCTTCGGGGACGGTCCATGTGATGTTGCCGTTCGGATCCTTGATGTCACAAGTCTTGCAATGGACGCAGTTGGCGGCGTTGATGACATAGCTTGGCTCATCGCCGCTTTCATCCCATTCATAAACCGCCGCCGGACAGAAGCGTTGGGAAAGACCGGCATAGACATCATGCTCGGACCTTTTCTGCAGGGCCTCGTCGGCAACCACCAGATGGCAGGGCTGATCTTCCTCATGGTTGGCACCCGAGAGATAAACCGAACTCAGGCGATCAAAGGTGATCTCGCCATCCGGCTTGGGATAGTCGATTGGTTTGCACTGGGCTGCGGGCAGGGTGGCCTTCGCGTCCGTTTTGCCATGAGCCAGTGTGCCAAAGAATGAGAAGCCGAACAGTGTGTTGGTCCACATGTCGAGACCACCAAGGCCCACGCCGAGAAGCAGACCCAGTTTGGCCCAAAGCGGCTTGACGTTGCGCACCTTGAACAGATCCTTGCCAATCGGGCCCTTGCGCCAGCTTTCCTCGAAGGCGACAAGTTCGTCATTGGCGCGTCCTTCAATCAAGGCGTTAACAACGGCGTTGGCAGCAAATATGCCCGAATCCATGGCATTGTGAATGCCCTTGATGCGCGGAACATTGACGAAGCCCGCGGCACAACCGATCAGCGCTCCACCGGGGAAGGTGAGGCGCGGCACTGACTGATAGCCGCCTTCGGCAATGCAGCGGGCGCCATAGGAAAGGCGCTTGCCCCCTTCAAACAACGGCTTGACCGTCGGATGGGTCTTGAAGCGCTGGAATTCTTCAAACGGGGAGAGATAGGGGTTCTTGTAGTTGAGATAGACCACAAGACCTACGGCAACCTGATTGTCTTCCATGTGATAAAGGAAGGAACCGCCACCGGTGGCGCTGTCCAGCGGCCAGCCGAAGCTATGCTCGATCAGACCTTCCTGATGCTTGGCCGGGTCGACTTCCCAGATTTCCTTGATGCCAAGGCCGAATTTCGGCACATCGCAATCCTTGTCCAGCGCATATTTGCCAATCAACTGCTTGGCCAGCGACCCGCGCACGCCTTCGCTGATCAGCGTATATTTGCCCAAAAGCTCCATGCCGCGCATGTAGGTGTCCTTGGGCTGGCCATCCTTGCCAAGGCCCATGTCGCCGGTGGCGACCCCGCGCACCGCGCCCTTGTCGTCATAGAGCAATTCTGCGGCGGCAAAACCGGGATAGACTTCCACGCCCATCTCTTCGGCCTTTTCAGCCAGCCAGCGGCACAGATTGCCAAGAGAAATGATATAGTTGCCATGGTTATGCATCAGCGGCGGCATGATGAAGCCGGGAAGACCGATCGCGCCGGCAGGTCCGAGCAGGCGGAACTTGTCTTTCTTGACAGCCACTTTCACCGGGCAGCTTTCATCTTCTTTCCAGTCGGGGATAAGGCGGCTGAGCGCCACCGGATCAATCACCGCGCCGGAAAGAATATGCGCGCCCACTTCCGAGCCCTTCTCCAGAACCACCACCGAGATATCTTCATTCTTCTCGGCTGCCTGTTGCTTGATGCGAATGGCGGCAGACAGCCCGGCAGGCCCTGCACCAACGATCACCACGTCGAATTCCATGCTTTCGCGTTCAGGAAGTTCGTTCACTTCAGTTCCGTTCGACTCTGTCATGTGAAGGTCCTTTTCATTATTCGGTCGAAAGGCCGATGAAATTCGGTTTCGAAATTCGCTGAGGGGGGAATGACGGGTGGTCCAATTTAGAAAAACCGGGCCCTCCTGTTTATGTTGATGGGGAGGGCCCGGTATGTTTGTCTGTGATCAAGGGAGCAAGATGCGGGGGTTCATGAGATTGTCTGGATCCAGCGCGGCCTTGATCCGTTTCATGGCGTCGAGACGAACAGGATCAATCAGGCGTGCCATCTCATCGGTTAGTTTGCGACCGAGGCCATGTTCTGCCGAGAAGGTGCCTCCGACAGCCTGCGCCACATTATGGATGGCTTCTTCCACCTCGAGTTCCTTGGCAGGCTTGTCCGGGTATGTTTCCCAGATTTCGCGAGGGAACATGACGATATAATGGACGTTCCCATCCGCGAGATGGGCTACAATCTGTCGCGTTGTTTGAGGAAATTTCTCTGCGGTGACAATGTCAGCCTGTCTGACGAATTCCGCGACGGCGGACGGGCGCACAGACGTATCAAGCACAACGCCAATGCCGTTTAGCTGGTTTGCTTCCGTCACAGAATGGCGAAAATGCCAAATTTCAGCCGCCTGTGTTTCGTTTTGGGCGATCACAGCATCGCAAATGAGCCCTTCTTCCATTGGCGGAACGAGGACTTCTTCAAGCAGTTCGTTCAAATTATCCGTAGGCCTTGGCGTTGCGATCTCGGTGATGAGCGAATAAGCGGGCACTTCGGAAAGCGGCATCCGCACCTCGCTCATATTACGGAGCACGCAATTGATTTCGCCATCATCAACAAGCTCCAGCGCTTCGACATCGGCACCAAAGGATGATCGAATTGTGCTGGCAACCTTGAGGGCGGAGTCGATGTCATCAAACCCTAGCCATGCAACTGCCTTGCTGGTCATACACGGTGACAGACGCAGAACAGCGCCGGTAACAATGCCCAACGTTCCTTCCGCTCCCGCTACGAGTTGGGTGAGATTATAGCCAGTGTTATTCTTCCGCAGCCCCTGCAATTCATTGAGGATACTGCCATCGGCAAGCACCACTTCCACACCTGCGGTGAGGTCTCGCATGGAGCCATAGCGCAATACGCCAGTTCCGCCCGCATTTGTTGAAATGAGCCCTCCGATTTGAGCTGTCCCGTCAGCACCCAAATAGAGAGGAAACTGCATGTTGAGCTTTTCAGCTTCCTGATGCACTTCAGCAAGGGTCAAGCCTGCATCGACTGTCAGAAGACATGAAAGCGGGTCAGCCTCGCGCAGCTTTCTCATGCGCTTAAGGCAGATAACGACTCCCTTTTCAGGCACAGCCCCATAGCAAAGGCCCGTGTTACCGCCTTGCGGATAAATGGGAACACCACGTTTGGTAATTGCCTTTACGGCTTTGCTGACTTCTTCAGTGGACTGGGGAAGCAGCACTGCGATAGCGCTGCCCACCCGACGATGGCGAAAATCCGTTACATAGGGTTCCATGTCTTCTGGCGCGGTGAGGATGCCCTTTGGACCGAGAAGATCAGACAATTCGCCTATTAGGTCTGAATGTTCCATTGTTATGCTGCCAGACTTCCGTCAAACCCCTTGAGGGCATCCTGCAACCTGGCAAGTGTAACATCGCTTGGCTCGGAAAGCGGCAAGCGTACGCCCCCCATATCCATGCCCGCCATGCCCATATATTTTTTGAGCGGCCCGGGATTGGTCTCGGCGTAGATGGCGCTCAGCACCGGATCAATCTTATATTGCATGGCAAGAGCTGCTTTAAGATCGCCTTGGGAAGCAAGCTTGAAGATTTCCAGCCAATATTCCGGATAGATGGATGCGGAGGCCAAGACACCACCAACAGCCCCTTGAGCAATATGCGTGGCAAAGAGTGGCTCCTCTCCGGAGAGCACAGCCAGTTTGTCGCCCGCTTCACGAATGGCGGCCAAAAACTGCGGCATATCATAATTCGAATATTTCATTCCGATGATGGCGCCATCGTCGGCCAACGCGCTATATGTCGCCGGGTCAAGTGCAGCTCCGGTGCGGCGCGGAATTTCATAAGCCAGCAACGGCAGATCGATGGCTTCGCGATAATTATTGAAATAACGGCGCATGCCATCTTGAGACCCGACAGCATAATAAGGTGTGACAAGCATCAAGCCGCTCGCACCTGCGGCCTTGAAATCACGCCCGGCATCCAGAGAGTCATGATAACCGGTGGATAGAACGCCCGGCATGACGGGTGCGCCGTCGGCAGCTTCAACGCAAGCCGCAACAATGTCTGCGCGCTCCTGACGCGAAAGGGCAGGATATTCCCCCGTACCACCAATGGGCACAATGCCTGTGGCTCCAGCGCTGATCTGACGTTTTACCAGCGCTTTGAGACCTTCGATATTGACTGATTTGTCTTCATTGAATGGCGTTACGATAGCAGTAAACAGCCCAACGACATCTGATTTTGAAAGAGACATGGAATTTATCCTTATTGACTTAAATTAGTTGAACCCAAAAAGCCGAGGCAGGGTCAGAGACAGCGCGGGGACGTATGTCACAAGACCGAGGACGATCAGATTTGATGCGAGGAATGGCAACGCAGCCTTCACAATCTTGCCCAGAGAAACACCCGAGATCGATGAACCCAGATACAAGGCCAATCCATAAGGGGGTGTCATCAGGCCAATCATGACGTTGAGCACCATGACCACGCCGAAATGGACGGGATCGACACCCATTGACGCCAGGATGGGAGTGAAGAGCGGAGCGAATAAAAGAAGCTGCACGGAGTCGCCAATCCAGAGACCATTGATCAGGAAGAAGATGTTCAGGATTAGCAAAAGGACCCAAGGCTGGAGGTCATAGGCGACAACCAGTTCGTGCAGCTGATAAGGAAGGCGCTCATTGGCGAGTATCCATGAAATGACGGATGCAAAACCAACGATCAGATACACCGAAGCAGACGTTCTGATCGAACGATCAAGGATGGCCCACAGAGCCTTGAGCGTCAGGTTTCTGTAGGCGAGAACACCTACAAGCAATGCATAGAAAACAGCAATCGCAGCGGCTTCCGTCGCCGTAAATACGCCCGAGAGAATACCTCCCAGAATAATCAACGGCATGAAGATCGCGAAGAATGCGTTGTAGATGATATGCAGTGCCAGAGCCATTGTCAGTCCGGCGATCGGATTGGCCTTGAAGCCGCGCCGACGGGCCATGATGAAGATGACGAGCATCTGCCCCAGCCCCAGCATCAGGCCAGGAATGGCGCCACCCAAAAATAGCGCAGCAATGGAAACGTTGGTGAGAGCCGCAAACATGATGAGCGGAATGGATGGCGGAATGATAGGCCCCTGAATGGCCGAGCTAACGGTTAGGGCTGCCGAAAAATCTTTCGGATATCCGTCCTTTTCCATCATCTTGATTTCAATTGGGCCAAGCGCTGAAATATCTGCCAGAGCAGAACCGGACACGCCAGAAAACAGCATGGAGCCGACAACGTTTACATAGGCAAGACCACCGCGAAGACGGCCAACAAGCAAACGGGAAAGGTTGACAAGCCGTTCTGTCATGCCAATGGAACTCATGATTTCGCCCGCTATGATAAACAGCGGAATCGAGAGCCAGATAAACACATCCATACCCGTGAAGAATTTATGTGCATAGATGTGAAGCATTGGCATCATGCCAGGCTTGATAAAGAAATAGGCAAGCCCGGCAAACCCGATGGCGAAAATGACCGGACTACCCAGCATCATGAGCAGGAGCAACAGTCCGATGATTGCGAAAAGTGGTTGGTCCACGATTAGAGCTCCGATTTAAGGATGGACGGACCGCTGGATGCAGGCCCTTTGAGGACTTCCTTAATCGCCAGAGCAAACATCTGGAACATCATCAACACCGCACCGACGGGCACGGACAGATAGATCCAGAAAAAGGAAATACCGATTGTCACAGATTGGCGGCGCAAGCCGAACATGGCATTCTCCATGCCTTTCCAGGCAAGGATGGCCAGCAGGACAACAAGAAGCAGGCGGAAAAGTGCATTGCGATATTTGAGCCAGTTTTTGGGCCACAAAGCATCAAAGAAGTCTACGCGGACCAGCTGCTCGTCTTTCACCAGCAGGCTGCCAGCGAGCATCACCACCCAAATCATCAGATAACGAGAGGCTTCTTCTGGCCAAGGCAGAGAGGAGGAGAAGCCATAGCGCAGAATGACCTGAATAAAGAGCAAGGCAGCGATGGTCATCAAAAGCACGCGCGCGCATGCCGAGGCGATGGCAGCCAGAAGCGAAGAAACAGTTTCAAGAAAAGTGAACATGGGACCCCTATCAAAATGAAACTAAGAGCAGGCCAATGGAATGGCCTGCAATTAACTTGTGGGATCGTGCTCTTACTGAGCCTGTGCGTCTGCGACAGCAGCTTTCAGCTCTTCAATGATTTCCGAACCGATTTCCTTGGACAGAATCTCGGCAACCGGACCTTGAGCGGCATCAACGAACTGCTGGAATTCGGCAGCATTCGGCTGGTAGATTTCAACACCTGCAGCGCGGATTTTGGCCAGATCCTGAGATTCCTTGGCTGCGATTACACCGAGCATAGCAAAGGTTGCTTCGGCGGAAGCGGTTTCAAACGCCAATTTGTCGTCTGCGGACAGAGACTGCCAGTAATCTTCGTTGATGGTGATGAGGGGCATATTCACCAGATGGTGGTCCAGAGTGTAATATTTCTGCACTTCCTGCAGGTTGGCCATCAACATGGTGTAAGGCGCATTTTCCTGTCCATCAACGACGCCTGTCTGCAAGGCACTATAAAGCTCAGCCCAGGCAATTGGGGTTGGAGATGCTCCCAGAGCCTTGACCATTTCAACGTGGATAGGGATCTGCTGCGTGCGCATTTTCATGCCAACCATATCAGCAGGAGTCTTGATCATTTTTGTCGAGCTGGAGAAGTTGCGGAACGCAGAAGGCAAGTAAGAAAGAATGCGAATGCCTGAAGCTTCTGCAATTTTGTCCGCCAGATCCTTGCCGAATTTGCCATCAAGCACTTTACGGGCGATGGCCGTGGACGGGAAGGAGTAGGGCAGCTCGAGAACGGATGCGATAGGGGCGTAGGAAGCGATGTGACCGGCGTTCAGCCCACCAACCATCTGCAGGGTGCCGCGCGCATTTTGTTCTGCCAGAGATTCCAGATCACCCATCTGACCATTCGGATAGACTTCGACGTCATATTTACCTGCGGTCTGAGCACCAAGGCTGGAAGAAAACACTTCGGTCCAGGTCCAGTAGGTATTTTGAAGAAGATCGCCTTCACCATCGACATGGGCGAATTTTACCGTCTCGGCCTGGGCGGCCAGAGTCCCGGCAACAAGGGCGGCGGAAAGGAGAGCGCCAAAACGCATTTTACGAATAAAACTCATGTTTGTTCCCTTTTTTAAGGCTAGTTTTTGGAAGGTTTATTTTTGTTTATGAACATGAGTTTTGCAGGGAGTTCTACTTTAGTCAACAAAATTTTCTTATACGAAAATAATTCTCCCATTAATTGAATATTGTCTCAGATTCGACTAACATTCAAATCAAAGGAATCGTTATGTCTCCTGCCAGAATCCATATTTATCAGTTAAAACAGCCGGATATGATGAGAAATATTCGCAAAATCAGTTAAAAAGAGAAATCAAATGATAGAAAAATTTTCCCATATGACGATAATGACGTTTGGGGAAAAGTCAAACATAGCTTCATTTGAAGGGGGGAGTCGAGAAATGGTTCGACCTGCTGCGGCAAAAGCCAGTGCCAATAGTGAGAGTGAAAGCGAACTGATCGCGGAGCGTATCGTATCTATTCGCAAGGATCTCAAAATGACTTTGCAGGAATGCTCCAAGCTATCCGGTGTTGCAGTGTCTACCTTGTCCAAGATTGAGCGGTGCGAACTCTCCCCGACCATATCAACACTTCAGAAGATTGCAGCGGGCTTTTCCCTGGAATTGACCGAACTGCTAACACCTTCCCGCTCGGTCTATGCCCCCGGGCGTCGCGCCGTTAGCCGAAGTGGATATGGACGCTCACACAGCTCCAATTCCTGCGACAATATCCTGCTGTGCAGCGAATTGAAAAACAAGCGCATGATTCCCATTCGAACGAAAGTGACGGCGCGCAGCACGGATGACTACAAGGATTGGCCCAAGAGCGATGCAGAGATCTATCTATTTGTTCTCTCAGGCTCCTGCGTCGTGCACTCAAGGGATTACGAACCGCTCGTGCTGGAGCCCGGAGATTCTGTCTATTACGATGCCAGCAGCGAGCATTGTTGGACCTCCATCGGAGACAGGGATGCGGAAGTCATGTGGGTCATGAGTGCCTAACCCGATGCGTTTTCGCAGCTACGATGATGCCAGAAAAATCACCCGTCGCCGACTGCCAAAAGGCTTGTTTGACTATATCGACCGCGGGGTTGGCGAAGAAGCGTCGCTGAGAGCGTTATACGATTCTTTGAATGAGACCATCATCGTGCCGCGGGTTCTCTCCGGGATTGTTGATCCGGACCTGACGACAGAGCTATTCGGCCGACGCTATTCTGCACCATTCATCATAGCGCCAACCGCCATGGCAGGACTGGTCCACCCAGGCGGAGAAGTCGCTCTTGCCAAAGCATCTCAAAAATTTGGAATACCCTTTTGCCTTTCCACCCAATCGCTGAGCAGTGTTGATGAAATCGCAAAAGCCGTGCCCGAGCTGGATATATGGATGCAGATATATCTGTGGCAGGATATCAGTCATTCCGACCTGATGTTAAAACGGGCATGGGATGCAGGAGCACGCGTCGCTGTCATGACCGTGGACACTCCCAAGGGGTCGCGCAAGGAATGGAACATGCGCAGCGGCTTTGACATGCCGTTTCGAATCTCGCCGCGAAGCCTCTGTGATCTCGCGCTCCGGCCCGGATGGCTGTTGAATGTAATCCTTCCCCATCTTTTGCGCAGCGGCCTTCCGGCCATGAACAATTATCCTTCAGGCATGCGCCCCAAATTAATCGGCCAAAAGGTTCGCCCTGACTTGTCCCTCAAACGAGGCCTATCGTGGGACGATGTAGCCTGGTTGAGAGACAGATGGTCCGGACCTTTGATCCTGAAGGGTATTCTGTCGCCCGAGGATGCGGAAAAAGCGATCGCTTTGGGAGCTGATGGCCTGGTTGTATCCTCTCATGGCGCGCGGAACTTCGATGCATCTCCCGCTCCGATCCATGTGCTGCCCGCCATAGCATCACAATGTGACGGCCGAATAGCGGTCATGGCAGACAGCGGCATCCGTAGAGGCCTTGATGTGTTGCGCTATCAGGAAAAGGGAGCAACGGCCGTGATGTTGGGTCGATTGCCAATTTATGCCTTGGCATCGGGGGGCATGGCGGGAGTAGTCCGAGCCCTTGAAATCTTGGGAGAAGAGCTATCCGAAGCGCTTCGGTACAGATAATAAGGTGATGCAAGACAGGATCTTCACCGTTGCGAATGACCGGTAAGGCTCGCGACTGCCAATCACGAGCCTTCATGACCGTCTTTGATTTGTAATACACTTCATGGGACCAATTCGTTCCCATACCGTTATTGAGAGAGCTGCTACCTCATTGTCTGCTTCGGCCTTGCCCCAATAGGAACGATGATATCGACAGTCAGCCCATCGCTACCGAAGTGACGCTCAATCTTGCCATTCAGCTCGCCGCATATATTGGCGTCGATCAGTTTTGAGCCGAACCCTTTGTGTTCCGGGGCGGCAAGGCTGTCTCCGCTAACCTCCACCCACCTGATATGAAGGGATTCTTTCTTCCCTTCTTTCATTATGGACCATGTTACGGACAGAACATCGGGGTCCTCACTCACATGGCTATATTTGAGGGCATTGGTCGACAGTTCGTGGAATGTCAGCCCAAGCGCCTGAGTGGTTCTTTCGTCAAGCTCAACATCTGGCCCCATAACACGGTCATCACAGCTTTCATCGCCTAGCACCTGCCTGAGTTCCTTGATCAGCAGGTCCTTGAGATTGGCACTCTGCCAATGAGACCGCGTCAGAGCGTCCTGTGCGTTGGCCATGGCTTGCAGGCGAGCTGTGAAGGTCCGGGAAAATGAGTCGATATCTTCGGCATGATGAGCACTCTGCCTGGCCATAGCGAGAATCCGAGCAATCGAATTCTTGATCCGGTGTTTCATTTCCTGCAACAACAGATCCTTTTCCGTCAGACTTTTTTCCGAAAGGGCTCGCAAATTGTGAGCGGCCTTGAGGGCCCGTAATTGCGAATGGGTGATCCAGGCCAACATGCAGGCAAGAAGAAAGAATGCCATAGCCGCAATGATGGGGGCCAGATCCTGAAGATTCCAGTGTTGCTTGGGCAATACGATGATGTCGAAAATCCATTGCCTGTCGACGACATCAACCTCTCTTGTTATAACCCGGCCCGGTAAGACTGTTCCGCCGTGCTGAAGCCGGGTTTCGTACATAGTGTCTTCGTAAAGCGTAACTGCATCATTGCCAGAATCATGAGCCTTGACCAAAACGGGCAGGGAAGGGCTCTGTGCGAAGGCTGCACGGAAGAGATCTCCTGCACGAAAAGGGGAATAGACGAAGCCTTGTAATCCATCCGTATGAGTTGTCTCTTTGCTATTCAGATGTCCAACCAAGGCTGTATAGACAAGAAACCCGGCTTGTTTCTCCGTCGTGATTTCCTGTACCAGCATGACCGGACCTGTTGCTGCGATCTGGTCGGATGACATGGCTTTTGTAATGGCGGCCCGTCGCACCGCCTCGCTGAACATGTCATATCCCAGTGCTGCGCGATTACGCGCGTCCTGTGGCTCAAGCAGCATGATCGGAGTCCTCATCGACTGATCGGTGTCAGGCCATATCCTGATGTCCGGTCCATAATCCCGTTGCAATGCAGACAGGGAAGGAGCCTCGTCTCCTGTCTTCTCCCATTTGGCAAAGCCGATACCCTGTACACCCGGATAATGCTTATCTATCTCAAGGGCATCGATGAAATGGCGAAACTGCTTGAGCTCGACCGCACTGTCATGTGCGATAAAAAAGGCTCTGGTGGCGCGCAGAAGCGAAAGATGCTGATCTAGCCTTTGCATCACTCGATCAACTGCTTCATCCGCATATTCCTCCGCTTGGGCGTGGTTGGCTCTTTGGGCTCCGTTATATAGAAACAGACACGTTCCGGCTCCGATGATGAGGACCGAAGAGAAGACAAGTGGCGCAATCAGGCGGTGCATTTCAGGGATCCGATTCTGCTGGTTAAGACTGTCAGTCCGATTCCGTTTTAATTGATGATTGCTTCCGCTTCTCGCGTGAGGCTGTGTCGGGATCGATCTGAGATCTACCGAGAATAGAAACCGTCATTCTGTTCGGCATTTAAAAAAGACATACCGAAAAGCTTATATGGAACAACTTTTTGTCGCATGCGTTGAGTATGCATGACGACCGAGTGGATAAAAAAATGCAAACCAGACAAGTGGGCAGGACCGTGAATAGAACAGTTTGCGAAAAATGTCCTTTGCGAACTAAAGAGGCGTTCCGATCCTTCAAGAAATCCGAACTGGACTATGTTTCTGATTTCAAGAAGGGCGAGTTTTCTGCCGATCGCGGTGCAACGATCCTCCTCGAAGGTGGACAAAGTGCACACCTCTACACTGTGCTGTCGGGATGGGTGTTTCGGTACAAGATTCTGGATGATGGACGCCGCCAGATCCTGAATTACGCCTTGCCTGGCGACCTGATCGGACTTCAGGGTTCGCTACTGGACAAGATGCACCATTCCATCGAAGCCTTGACGTCAGTAAATCTCTGCGTGTTCGAACGCGACAATCTGATGCAACTCTTCCGTGGCCATCCCGGGCTCGGGTTCGACGTGACATGGCTCGCGGCGCGCGAGGAAAGAATCCTCGATGAGCATCTGATCAGCATCGGTAGACGCACAGCCCTGGAGCGTGCTGCCTATCTGTTGGCCCATCTTTATCTTCGTGCCAAAGCTGTTGATTTGATAAGCAATAAGCAGAATGAAATTCCTATCACTCAGCAGCATGTGGCGGACACTTTGGGATTGTCCATCGTGCATACCAACAAGACGTTGCGCAAACTGGCCCAGAGAGGTCTCATCCACTGGAAAGAGCGGGGATGTGAGATCAAGGATATCGATGGGCTTTTGAAAATAGCTAGTTGGGATGGCATCATCACTGCCAAGCGGCCAATAATCTGATTGCTCAAAATGCTGCGCTTCAATCGGAAGGCAGTTATGGGGACTTGGACTTGCGACACATGCTTGCAAACGAACGCAAAAAATGGCCCGTCAGCTCGCATCGTTTTACACAAGGGCTCCCGGTTTTGTAGAGCAATCAAAGCCAATTGAAAACAAGCCCTTGGTTCTGGTCTTATCTCACCTAGAGAGAAGGTGGATTTGGCATCCAAAGATAGTCTCTTGAGATTTACGAATTATATTGATAAAGTGCTTTATCATGCAAATTATCATGAGATTTCGTAGAATTTTTCATTGATAATGCGCTTTACTTAATTCGGAGCATCAAAGTGGCCGAAGTCTCGCCAAAGAAGTATCGACGCATCACCCAAGCCGAAGTGGCGAAGCGGGCGGGTGTGTCGACGGCTGTCGTTTCGGCTATTCTCAATCCCGGCAGCAAGACAGGCATTCGTGTCGGGAAGGAGACTGCCGATCGCGTGCGCCAGGTCATGAGTGAGCTTGGTTATACGCCCAATCCGATTGCCCAGTCTCTGGCGCGCGGCAAACGCAATATTTTGGGTGTCTTCACCTATGAGCCCGTGTTCCCTTCCAGTCGCAACAACTTCTTCTATCCCATCTTGCGCGGAATCGAGATGCAGGTATCAGGCGCAGGCTTTGATCTGTTGCTGTTCACATCGGCGCAGACTACGAGCAATGCGCGCCAGATTTATGCTGGTGGTTCCAGTCGGCTCAGTGTGGCCGACGGAGCAATCCTCTTGGGACAGGAACCGGATTCCAGCGAGTTGGAACGGCTGGCGTCAGAGCATTATCCATTCGTAACAGTCGGGCGCCGCGATATCGAAGGGACTCAGCTGAACTGGGTTGCGGCTGGGTATGCCGACGCCACGGCGGAAATCGTCGAGCGTGCGCATGCTACGGGGCATCGCCATATTGCTTTTCTGGGTAGTGGTACCATAAGGGAACAGCAGATCGACCGTCAGCAGGGCTATGAAGATGCTCTGGCGAAACTTGGGCTTGTGTCGAAGCTGACTTGGTGTCGGCATGAGAACCCGGAACAGGTGGAAGAGGCATGGGTCGAACAGCTTCTGGCCGATGGGGTGACCCTGCTGTTGGCCGAGACACTGGAGCATGCGCAACAGATCGAAATGATCCTTGCGCAGCGTGGTCGCAGCATCCCCGAGGATCTGTCGGTTGCCGTGCTCGGCTCCCCCTTGGAGGAAACCGAAGTAATAGAGCGCTGGACACGCCTGCTTGTGCCCAGAGAAGAGATGGGCCGGGAGGCTGTACGCCTCTTGCTCTCGCTGCTGGAAGGTCGGGCGGAGGGCCCGGCCCAGACAACGCTTGCCTGCCCCTTTGTCGACGGTGAGACCATGCGCCCCGTCTGAACTGACTTCATCAAGAACTGAATGATATGTGGAGGAGACAATCATGTTCAAAGATATTAAGTTGATAAAGCGCTTAATTATATCAACCGCTCTAGCTTCTGGCGTTATCGGGGCCGGGGCGGCTGCGGAGGAATTGCGCTTCACGGTCTGGACAGGTAGCGAGGCGCATCTAAAAATGCTGAACGGCATTGCAGACGCCTACAAGGAAACGCATCCCGATGTATCCGTGCGTTTCGAAACCATCCCCTTTAATGACTATGTGCAGAAGATTACGCTACAGCTGGCAGGAGGCAATCCACCCGATCTCGGCTGGCTGCTGGAAAACTCCGCACCAACCTTTGTCAGCGCCGGCGTGCTCGCGGACGTATCGGAAACTCTGAAGTCCAGCCCGGACTATGATTTTGCTGATCTGTCCCCATCGGCGATGGGCCTGTGGCAGAAAGGAGATGCTGTTTATGGTGTTCCCTTCTCAACCTCGCCCTTCATCGTCTATTATAACAAGTCTCTTTATGAAAAAGCCGGATTGGAGTTCCCCGATGCGCTGGCGGCCAAGGGTGAGTGGACATGGGAGCGCCTGAAGGCAGACGCAGCCGCACTCAAGAACAAGGACGCCGGGGTCTGGGGCTTTCAGAGCGTCGACGGGCAAGGCTACGGCTCTCGCGTCATCCATACGCTTATTCCCATCATCCGCTCTTATGGAGGCTACGCCTGGAAGGATGGCCAATGCGGCTTCGCTTCCGAAGAAGCCGTCAAGGCTGTTTCACTCTATCATGACATGATCTTTTCCGATCTCTCAGCCGTTCCTCCGGGAGAGCAGGGGGACTTCTTTACCGGCAATGCCGCTCTCACCGTGACTCAGCTATCCCGCGCATCAAAGCTTGCCAATGTGTCCTTTGAATGGGGCATTGCACCGCTGCCCTCCGGGCCTGCGGGTGAGGTTTCGGTAATCGGGCAAGCCGCCATTGTCGCTTTCGAGAAGGGCGAGCAAAAAGAACTTGCGGCTGACTTTCTTGCCTTCATGACGAACAAGGAGAATGTCGGGCTGATGGCGGAATTCTTCCCCCCAGCGCGCCAGTCCGTGCTGGATAGCGATGCTTTTCTCACCAGCAACAGTGCTGTGACACCCGAGCAGATGGCCATTGTCGGCAAGGGCATTGCCACAGGACAGGTTGCCCCTGGTCACGTGGCCTATCCGCAGATCGATTCTGCCATCCGGCCCAAATTTGACGCTCTGTGGAAGCCTGATGCCGACGTAAAATCTGTGCTGGATACCGTCTGCTCCACGATCAAACCACTGCTCTGATCCAAAGGCGCTAACACAATGACGAAAGTCACCCGACCGTTCCTCACGCTCAGGACTCGCGAAGCCATCGTCGGGTGGCTATTCGTGAGCCCCATCACCATCGGCTTTCTGATCTTCTTCGTCGGCCCTCTGGTCGCCGTGCTCGGATACAGCCTGACGGAATGGAACCTGCTCACTCAGCAATCCACCTTCGTGGGGATGGACAATTACGCCCATGCCCTTGGCAGCAATCCCGAATTCTGGCTCGTGCTGAGGAATTCGCTGATATTCGCCGCAGGTCTTGTGCCACTTAACATGATCCTTGCCCTTGCCCTTGCGGTGGCGCTCTGTCGCCCCTTCAAGGGGGTGGTCATCTTCCGCACGGTCTTTTTCGCTCCTGTCGTCACGGCGGCAGTGGCCTGGGCCATTGTCTGGACCTTCCTGTTGCAAGGAGAGAGCGGTGCGGTAAACCAGATGCTGGCGCTCGTCGGCATCGACGGTCCCAACTGGCTGCGCGATCCAAATTGGGCGATGGTTTCGGTCATCGTCACGCGGGTTTTCAAAACCGTAGGGCTCAACATGATCCTCTATATCGCCGCGTTGCAATCCATCCCACGCGACTATGAAGAAGCCGCGCGACTTGAAGGTGCATCGGGTTGGCAGGTCTTTCGCATGATCACATGGCCGCTGCTGGCTCCTACGACCCTTGTCATCATGGTGATCACGGTGGTCGGCTCTCTCAAAGTCTTCGATCATATCTATCTGATGACGCAGGGCGGGCCTGAAAACGGCACACTGGTGCTGGCCTTCTACATCTATGAGCAAGCCTTTGAGTTCTTCCATGTAGGTTATGCAGCAGCCCTTGCCGTCATTCTTTTCGTGATGATTGTTGCACTGACGATCACACAGGTCATTCTCAAACAACGGGGGGCGGCACAATGATAAGGTTCCAGAACCCATTTGTCCGGATCTGCTGGTATCTCTCGCTGATCCTTCTTGCGGTGCCCTTTGTCTTCCCGTTTTTGTGGATGATGTCCGGTGCCCTGAAATCGCAGACCGATATCTTTGCGCCAACCCTGACGCTCATTCCCGATACATGGCATTGGGAGAATTTCCACGAGGTCTTCACCTATCAGCCCTTTGCGCGGCAATATTTCAATTCGCTCTATATAGCAGCGGTGGTGACGGGGGCGACGCTGTTTGTCTCCTCGCTGGCGGGCTATGCACTGGCACGGGTGCGCTTTGCGGGCAGCGGACTGCTGCTTCTGGTTCTGATCTCGGCGCTGATGATGCCCGAGGAAGTGACCATCATTCCCAATTTCTTCCTGATGAAGTCGCTGGGCCTGATGAATACCCATATGCCGCTGATCCTGTTGCCCATGTTTGGTTCACAAGGCGTGATGGCGACCTTCCTGATGCGGCAGTATTTCACGGCTCTGCCGAAAGATCTGGAGGAAGCGGCCCGCATGGACGGCCTCAGTCGCTTTGGCATCTTCTGGAAAGTGGCTCTGCCGCTGTCTCGACCGGCCCTGGCTGCCGTGGGGATTATCACCTTCCTGTTCTCATGGAACCTGTTCCTTGAGCCGCTGGTCTTCCTCAGCGACATCAAGCTGTTCACCCTGCCGCTTGCCCTCTCCAACTTCACCGACGCCTATGGTCTGCCGTTGTGGCATCTCCAGATGGCCGCGACTTCTCTCGCGGTCGTGCCGATCCTCGTGGTCTATATCGCGGCCCAGCGTCAAATCGTCGAAAGTTTTGCCCTCTCGGGTGTCAAAGGATAATAAAATGAAAGACCTTCACTCAGATATCATCATCATTGGCGGTGGGCTCGGCGGCGTCTCGGCGGCGCTTGCTGCCCTCAAGATGGGGCGGCGGGTCATCCTGACCGAGGAATATAAATGGCTCGGCGGTCAGTTGACGACGCAAGCTGTGCCACCGGATGAAAATCCCTGGATCGAGAAGGCCGGATCCTCGACAAGCTATCGGCAGCTGCGCGAAGGGATTCGATCTTACTATCGTCGCCACTATCCTATGACGGGGAAGGCGCGCGGCTATGCGCTGCTCAATCCCGGTGGTGGCAATGTCAGTCCGATCACCGCGGAGCCTCGGGTTGGAGTGGCCGTCATCGAGGAAATGCTGGCGCCATGGTATGGCACAGAAAAGTTGCTCGTTCTACTCAACACCAAGGCGACGGCTGTCGAACAGAGCGGAGATCGCTTTGACGCGGTGCATGTGGAGAGCGCTGAATATGGCGAGCTTGTGCTGCATGGACGTTATGTGATCGATGCAACCGAGCTTGGCGATCTCCTTGAGATCGGGGCCGTGGAGCATGTTATCGGGGCGGAAAGTCAGGCTCAAACGGGCGAGCCCAATGCCCTTCAGGGAGAGGCAAACCCGATGGACCAGCAGGCGGTAAGCTGGTGCTTTGCCATGTCCTATCACCCCGATGAGGACCACACCATCGACAAGCCTGCAAACTATGAGAAATGGCGCGATTACAAGCTCGATTTCTGGCCCGACCGTCAGGTTTCCTTCATTGCACCGGATCCGGTGACGCTGGAGCCAGATGATCGACCGCTGTTCAACGGCGACATCGATGCTGAAGGGGTGGAGGATAACTGGCATTATCGCCGTATCCTCTATCGTCACAATCACGAAGCGGGGCATTTCCCGTCCGACGTCTGCCTTGTCAACTGGCCGCAGATCGACTATTGCGACGGACCGATCGTCGGGGTGACCAAAGAGGAAGCCGACCTCCATCTGCAAGGGGCCAAGGATCTGTCGCTCTCCATGCTTTACTGGATGCAGACCGAAGCACCGCGTCACGATGGAGGCATCGGCTATCGCGGCCTTCGCCCTGCAGGTGAGGTGATGGGGACGCTCGATGGTCTGACTATAGCCCCCTATATCCGTGAGAGCCGCCGCATCAAGGCGCTGTTCACCGTGACAGAAAATCACGTCGGGGTGGATGCCCGCAAGGGCATTGTCGGGGCGGAGATCTTCGAGGATAGCATTGGGGTCGGCAGCTACCGCATCGACCTGCATCCCTCCACCGCGCCGCGCAACTATGTCGACATCGCCAATTGGCCGTTTCAGATTCCTCTGGGGGCACTGATCCCCGAGCGTGTCGAAAATCTGCTGCCAGCCTGCAAGAATATCGGCTCAACCCACATCACCAATGGCTGCTATCGCTTGCATCCGGTGGAATGGAATATCGGCGAGGCTGTTGGCGCATTGGCTGCCTATTGCCTTGAACATGGCGAGAGTCCGCGCGGGGTGCGGGAAACGCCCAAGCATCTTGCGGCATTTCAGCAGATCCTTGCCCAGCGTTTTGGCATTCCGCTCGCCTGGCCAAAGCACATCTTTCAATCGCCGCGCATGGAACTCTTCGGCCGGGCCGAATAAAGGATAGGGAGGAGAAAATGGCTGGTTTGACCCTGACCGATGTCTGCAAGAGCTTTGGCTCTGTGGACGTCATCCGCAATGTCGACCTTGAGATCGAAGATGGTGAATTCGTCGTCTTCGTTGGTCCGTCCGGTTGCGGCAAATCCACCCTGTTACGCTGCATCTCCGGGTTGGAGGACATCTCCTCCGGCACGTTGATGATCGGTAACAAGCAGATGAATGACATCCCCGCTGCGAAACGGGGCGTTGCAATGGTGTTTCAGTCCTATGCACTCTATCCACATCTCAAGGTGCGCGAGAATATGGGATTCGGCCTCAAAGTGCGCAAGGTTCCTGCCGATGAAATCAAGATGCGGGTGGCTGAAGCAGCGCGGGTGTTGAAGCTGGAAGCTCTGCTGGAACGCTATCCCAGAGAACTATCTGGCGGGCAGCGCCAACGTGTCGCCATTGGGCGTGCAATTGTGGGCAGCCCGGAGGTGTTCCTGTTTGATGAGCCGCTATCGAACCTTGACGCAGAACTGAGGGTGCATATGCGAGCGGAGATTTCCGGCCTTCACAAGCGCCTTGGCAATACCATGATCTATGTGACACACGACCAGATCGAGGCGATGACACTGGCCGACAAGATTGTCGTACTGAAGGACGGACATGTCGAGCAAGTCGGCAGTCCCCGGACCCTTTATTATCATCCGGCTAACAAGTTCGTGGCCCAGTTTATCGGTAGCCCGAAGATGAATGTATTCGAAGCGAGTGGGCTGCCCGAGGCCTTGCGAGTGTCAAATAGTGCGTCGTCTTCAGCTGCGCAAGTGGGGTTGCGCCCCGAAGACATGATGATTGTGCCTGAAGGTGACGGTGCGATCCGGGCTAAAGTGTCTGCCAATGAATATACCGGGGCAGGATCACTTTTGCATCTCGATATGGAGGGACTTGGTAGCAGCCTTGCGCTGTATGCCGGTGGCGATGCTCCAGAGGAGGGGGCAACGGTCGGCGTGAGCTTCGATGAAAAACGGCTCTACTGGTTCGATGCCAATGATCAGAGCGTGCCCAATCAGCAAGCATGACGCAATGAAGAGCCAGTAAGAGTGAAACATCTTCCTCAGAGACTTTGTGACTGACACCGCAATCATTGCTGGTGTCAGTACAAAGCGATCGTGGTCCTATTGAGGTTACACTCGCACCATGATCGCATTAGCTCCAAAGTCCAATTTGACCGAAAGGGCTGTCAGTTTGTCGGGGCGTAATCTTTCCGTTCCATGCAGTCTGTCTATCGCGAACGCCTTTGAGCTCGAGACTATTCTCAGATACCGGTCACGATCGCGCTCAAAGACCTCTCCAGTTCCGATCGCAGCGACCATCGCCGTGGAGATCATAGATCCGATCCCTGGGATCACCATAACATTGATGCAGTTTTCTTCCATACGGATCTGGTTGATGGTATCCGTGCGGCAGGACACCAAGCGAGACCTGACACGATGGAGAGCCTGCAGATCGAGCTGATCCTGGCTTTTCTCTGACACTATCGACAAGTTCGGTCGCAAGGCAGCTTCCATATTTCGGCATTCAATCAAGTCGCACCATTTTTATCGACTAGTTGAACGCCTCTTTTTCTCCAGAACCCTTGAGAGCCCCAAATTGATCCCAATGATCAATACCGGACCAGTCGCGCACGAACTTATAGGGATAATCAGGAATGCCGGGTGCGGAGACTTTCGTCAGGTCGTTCAGGTCTTTCTTCGTCAATGTGACAGAGACGGCGTTCAGATTACTTTCCAATTGCTCGATTGTCCGTGCACCGAGCAAGACGGATGAGACACCTGGTCGGCTTAAAAGCCATTGCAGTGCCACATGCGAGGAAAGACAATCATGCGCGTTGGCTATACGCTGCAACTCGTTGAGTATCCTGTAGGTCCGTTCAGTATTGCGGATACCGTAAGCTTCAACACCCCTGTTGGGGTCTTCACCAAGCCGTGTAGAACCAGAGGGCGGTGTGTCCGGGCGGTATTTTCCGGTGAGCCATCCCCCTCCGAGTGGCGACCAGGGCGTTAGCCCGATCTTGTTTTCCAGCGCACAGGGCAGCAATTCCAGTTCAATGCCTCTGTCAAGCAGGTTGTATTGGGGCTGAAGTGCGCAAGGGACAGGCAAGCCGTTGGCTTCGGCTATACGGACGATCCTTTCCAATTGCCATCCCGTGAGGTTGGACCAGCCGACATGATGCAGCTTGCCCTCGCGCCGGAGATCGCTAAGAACGTCAAGTGTTTCAGCGACGCTCGTGTCCTTGTCCCAACCGTGGATGAAATAGAGGTCAACAGCATCAACCCCGAGGCGCCTCAAACTTCCTTCCATCGCCAGCCGCACAGCCCGGCGGGACGCCCCGGTACTTCCCGCTACAGGCCGAAAACGGCACTTGGTGGCAACTAGCAGATCGGCCATGCCGCCACGCGCTTTGCCCCAACGACCGATGATTCTTTCTGAAACGCCATCCGAGTAGACATCGGCGGTATCGATCAGGTTTCCTCCGCGTTCGGCAAATCGGTCGAGTTGTAGATGCGCTGTTTGCTCGTCCGTCTCAGCACCGAAGGTCATTGTTCCGAGAGCCAGAGCCGAAACTGTTGGTCCATTTTGACCAAGGGTGCGTTTTGGTAACGACAAAATGTTTGTCCGATCTATGCTCATGCAATCCTCCTTTTCATAAGACTGGAGCCTAGTTGCAGTAGCGATAGCAAATGGGCGTTATATATGGAATGATATGGTTTGAAAGGATCGTTTCATGAGTGAAAAGAAAATCCCGTCCGATGTGAACGCACCTGCCAGCTTCGAGACGAATTCAAATAGACCAGACCAAGGTGGAACAGTTCAGTGGAACGACCTGTTTGCGTTTCTAGCCATAGCGCGACACGGTGGCCTGTCGACGGCTGCCCGCGAGACAGGATCGAGTGCACCGACGTTGGGACGGCGTATGCGCGCGCTTGAACGAAGGCTAGGACGCGAGCTTTTCGTTCGCCACACCCACGGCTATGAATTGACTCAAGCAGGTTTGCGACTGCAGGACCAATTGCGTTCGGCAGAAAGTACAATATCGCGCGCGACGATGCCTGCTCGTCAGGATGGTCTGCCTCTTGTCAAGATTGCCGCCGGAACCTGGACCATGCTGACAATTGCGGAGTCGCTTTCAAAGATTACAGGCACTCCACCTGATTTACGCGTTCGACTACTTCAGGGCGAGGATGTGCTGTCCATACAGCGGCGAGAGGCATCGATAGGATTTCGCTCACAGCGCCCGACACAGATCGGATTGGCCGCACGCAAGATGCGCCGCGTTACGTTCGCACCCTTCGCAGCATCTGGAGCCCCGGATCGTTGGATCGTTGTCCACGCGGACACTCCTTCTGCAAGATGGGTGCGCGAACGGTGCGGTGATCAGATAGCTGCTGAAGTCAATACTCCTCGTCTTGCTCTTGATCTCATGCTTGTCGGAATAGGCCGAGCACTTCTACCCACATTTGTTGGACAGGCGCGGGAGGGGGTGGAACAAGTCGGCATAGAGATCGACGATCTTGCGCATGATCAATGGCTTGTCACTCATGAAGAGGATCGCCACCTACCTGAAGTGCGGCGCACGCTCGACAGGATAGGAGAAGTGTTTGGTTAGCTCCGACAAAGTCGCAACCAAATCTCCAAGCTGAAAGTTAGCCAGTGTTGTACGCGGCCCATTTAGAAGCTCGTGAATAGCAATCACGGCCCTGAGCTGCCGCTCGCCAGGAGCAGTCGGCAAAATCAGTGCCTCCTTTGGCCGTCTCATTTGAGAGCGTTGGTTACGCTACGAAATAAAGAACCCGCCAGAGATAAATTCTCTGACAGGTTAAAGTTGGAGGGGGCTATTTCATATGGTTATTGTTATACGTTTCGGGGTGCAACCTAACAGGAAGGAACTCCGTTCCTTAAGAGAAATGGATCGACTTCTTCCTTGAGAAAGCGCTCCACCTGACGCACGGCCATTCCTGTGAATTTTTCAGGTACCACGATGCGCTCGATGTCAGCTCTGTCGAGAGGTATGGCTTCGCTCTCGACAACGCGATCAAGGATGTTGTTGTCCAGTCCCTCGACGCGAACACGTCGAACCGTCTCCATACTGATTTCCTTCAAGATATGATGCATTTCCTGACGGTCAGCGCCTTTTTTTGCCGCTTCCATGATGATGTTTTCTATCGCCATGAAGGGCAGCTCATGCTCCAGATTGCGCTTGATGATCTTGTCATAGACCATGATACCAGAAGTCATGGTGATGAGCTTTTCGCAGCATGTGTCAGCCGCCTTGAAAATGTTTGCGATCGACAAAGTCCGCACAGCGAGGTTGTCGCAAGTCTGCTCCAGCATTTCCTGCCCCGTCGCCTGAAAGATGGCAGGCAAAAGAGTGATCAGAAACTTGCCATAACTAACAAGGTCTTCTGCGATCCAAGGATTGCGCTTGTAAGCCATAGTGCTAGAACCAATCTGGCCAGCAGGCACTGGCTCTTCTAGTTCCTTGAGCATGGCCAGAACACGAATGTCATTTCCGACTTTTTGGGCCGTTTCAGCAATGCCTGCCAAAGCTGACATCAGTTTGGACTCGACCTTGCGCGTAAAGATCTGCGACGTGATCGGCATCAGTTTCTCAAACCCCAGCTTTTGAGAAAACAGGGTATCCAGCTTTTCAACCTTCTCCATATCTCCATCAAGCAGGGCAAAGAAAGACGCCTGCGTTCCCGTTGCCCCTTTGAGGCCGCGGAAATACATGGTGTCGATCTGTTCTTGCAAAGCGATCACGTCAAACATGGCATCCTGTAACCACACAGCAGCCCTTTTGCCCACGGTAACGGGCTGAGCGGCCTGAAGCCGGGTGTATCCCAGAATGGGCATGTCTTTATATTGCTCGACAAAGTCGCGAAGATTGGCAACCACCTTCAGCATTTTGCTAATGAGTAGTCTGGTGGCTTCTCTCATCCAAATAAGGTTGCCGTTGTCGATGAGATCATTTGTCGTGGCTCCAAGATGGATGATTGGCTCTGCCAATGGTGCCACCCGTCCGAATTCCTCAATTGCGGCAATGGTCAGGTTACCATTGCCTTTCTGGAGTTCATCAATGAGATCAAGATCGATTTCGCTGCATTTTTCACGCATCTGGGCAATCTGCTCATCAGAGATATTCAGCCCGACTTCCTGCTCAGCCTCTGCCAGCGCGATCCAAATGCGGCGATAGGTTTTGATCATGTAGGTGTCAGAGAGAATATGTAGCATCTCCTGACTGGTGGTATTTTCTAGGTCTAGATAGCTCATGATATTTCCTATGCAAATGCAACAAAGATCGCGACAATCAGCCCAAGCACAGTTGGCAAGGCGTTGCGTTTCGCAATGGCAAACGGATCAACACCCGCATATCCAGCACAAATGATGCAGGCGCCCGCGATAGGAGACATCGCGCGACCGAGTGTGCCCCCAAGAGGGGCCATCGTACCCATGGTTGAAATCGCCAAGCCCATGTCTGCGGCATGTGGGGTGACCGCTTCATTGAAGGCCATTGCCGCAGCTTCACCGCTGCCTGTCACAACGGCCATTAGGAAGGGACCGAAGGAAATGGCAACTTTCGCAAGAGCCTGAACGCTCATCAGAAGATCGTTGAACGCAGCAACCAGACCGATGGTTTGCATGCCGGCCACAAAAACCGCGGCGCCAATGATGATGCCCATGATGTCGCCATAGGCCTTACCCATACCATTAAAAAATTCGTTGCTCGCTTTGGCGGGAGATACTCTGGACACCAACATAGCAGCCATGACACCGATCAACATCGCGTGTGAGATGCGAATTCGCGCCGTCCATGGAACAGCTTCGCGAACAGAGGGCAGGGAGCAGACGAGCAGGATCACCAGAGGAATGACTGGGACGATTGCATAGAGCGGCTTGATGCTGAAATCCTCTTGGGCTGCTTCAGGTGCGTCGGCATCAAGGCATCCCGTATCTTCTTTCAAGATTTTGGCCAAAGCCCACATAGTCACGCAAACCGTAGCAAGCGCGGCAAGCGTGTATGGTGCATGATGCATGACCAGTTGCGTTGCCGTTGTCCCGTCCTTCATAAGGTTGGCGACGAAGGAAAAATGCAGGTAACTGGGATTGAGCATGACCCCGAACGTGCCAGCCAAAACTGCAGCCCCAGCAAAAGCTCTGGAAACGCCCATTGAAATCAACAAGGGGATCAGAATGGCACCAACGGCAGCACTAATGCCAGCTGCACTTTGCAAAGCGATAGCAACGAGAAAAACGACGACCACGGTTCCCGGTATAATGACGGCTCGAAACGGGCGTAGTCCCTTGATCAGAAAGTTGATGAGATGCTTGTCACATCCCGTCAATTTCAAGATGAAAGCAAAACCCATCGCAGAACAGATGGGTTCAATAAGATTCCCGGCCCCCATACGTCCGGAGAAGGCTTCAAACCCTTTCAAGATATCTCCGGACAGCAGACACATCAACAAACCCGATCCCAGCAAGACCAGTCTTGTTTCAAACTGTTTGATCAACAACACAATCGTTGCAACAACGATCAGAATCCCAACATAAAGCATGTATGCCTCCTTATTTTTCAGGAGGCACGCTAGAAGCGCGAAAGGCAGAAATATGTGACGGCCATCACAAAATCAGTAAAATTTATAGCCCCAACCATATGATATATAAGTATTATTTCGTATTTATATTGCTTGTTTCCCCTATCGGATGTCGGGACTTGCCTTGAATTCGAAACAAATTATTCTACAAACACGACAAAACAGTTTTTCAGAGGCTGATTCCTCTTTTCCAAACCAACCCTTTTTGACTTGTTCTTCTTGGAGTAACCAAGCAATGCTGACCAAGAGTTTCATTGAGAACATGCCTTGGATTGATGAACCCGCCCACGAGTTGGAAGGTATCTTTCTCGAACAGGGCGTGCGTCACTTTTACGCGAAGGATCAGATATTCAAATATTCTGAAGAAAATAACGAAGACATTTTCTTTCTGAGCAAAGGGTTTTGCTACACCTTCACTGTAAACAGCAATGGCACTTCAAATATCAATCGATTACTCACTCCGGGAAGTATTTTTGGCGAGGTTTCCTGCGTGTTGGACGCTCCTTCGCTAACCCAAACCACAGCCGTTGAAGACAGCATCGTCTACACTCTCAAATATCGGAAACTACTTGAGCTTGTTGCTGGCCATGCGGATCTTATTCATTCCCTACTGAAAGCCTATGCCTGGCGCATCGGGGCGTATAATATTTCGATCTTTGTCAAAAACACCTTTTCAAACGAACAGAAAATCGCCCTTCTCTACATCTCCATATGCAACAAGAAGGACCAAGGAAACTACAAATCCATTCCCTTCAGCCTGACACATCAGCTGATTGGAGAATTGGTCGGTGTCTCGCGAGAAACCGTTTCCAGAGTTTTGTCAAAATGGAAAAAAAGCGGGATGATCAGAACTGGAAACACTCCACAAATTAATGTTGATCAATTACGAAAAATTTTGGATCAATAAACGACGGGCTTTATGCGAATGAGGTCATGAGAGCCGAGATCGGCAGTTTTTTTGATAAGCTGTATAGCTTGTCAAAGAAGACCATAAATCAGAATGACCTAGCTAAATCCAAGAAGGTTTTAATGCCTTGAATGGGCTCCGAGCGTTCGATTGCAGTAGAACAGCAATAGGAGCAAAATCACCCGACCCTATGTCAGGGTGTTCAGGCGCGGCGTAGCATTTTCATTGACCCGGTAGTAAGTTGACGGTCGAAATGAGCATTCGGTGCGACTGCGCAAATGTCAGCCAAACTTCCTATTCCAAATCTTCCTACGTGCTGCGTCTCGGTTCTCATAAGCCACGATAGCGTCGCTCAAATCATCAGGC
Organism: uncultured Cohaesibacter sp.; assembly: GCF_963682185.1. Lineage (NCBI taxonomy): Bacteria > Pseudomonadati > Pseudomonadota > Alphaproteobacteria > Hyphomicrobiales > Cohaesibacteraceae > Cohaesibacter > uncultured Cohaesibacter sp. Next base: position 220,268 of record NZ_OY821667.1, read on the forward strand.
GAAAGAGCGGCTTCACCTTTCGCGTGTTGTGTGATCTGCATCGTATACCATGCTGTCACGCCGCCCTCAGGTGGGGTCTTGAACCGCGGAAACTCGGGCTCAATGCGCTGACCGGAAAGCCAATGTGACGGCAATTCAGGGTCTACCACCAAGGCGCGGGCTAACCCAACGAGGTCGGCTTTACCTTCTTCGACGGCACTTTCGGCTTGAGCAAGCGTTTTGAACCCGCCTGTCACCATCAAGGGGATATTCGTTTTTGCACGTGCACGTCCTGCAAAGTCCAGGAAGTAAGGGCCAGAGCCTGCGCGGTCAGAAGAGGAGGCCGCGCCGGGGAAGTATGTACCGCCACTTATGTCGATTATGTCGATTGCCGTTCGGTCTATTGCAGCAATCACCTCAAGGGCCTCGCCCTCAACAAAACCACCCTCAAGCTGATCGGTTGCATTGAGCTTGATGCCCACAGGAAACTCCGGCCCAACAGCGTCGCGCACTGCACTGATTACTTCGAGCAACAGCCGCATACGGTTTTGGAGTGATCCACCATAAGAATCCTTGCGCCGGTTAAATAGAGGCGAAAGAAACTGGTTCAGCAGAAAACCGTGGGCCGCGTGAAGTTCCACACCACCAAACCCAAGCTCTTTGGCGAGGCTGGACGTGCGAGCAAATTCCGCTGGCAACGCCTCGATCTCTCGCAAAGATAGCTCGCCGCAAGTCAGACCGGGCAGATCAAGCGCACTTGGTCCTTTGGGAGTACTTATTGGAGCATCCGCCATTGCGCCGGCGTGCCCAAGTTGCAACCAAAGTTGAGCGCCATCTGTTGCGCCTACATGTGCGAGCCGCTTGAGTTGTTCGTGGTTTGAACCGCTGTTCACAATCAGATTGCCGGGTTTCTCAGGGTAGTTGGGAGTGCCTTGGACCTCACCAATGATCGATAACCCAAGTCCTCCCATGGCCCAACGTGAGTAGAGTTTAATTTGCTCCTCTGTTGGATTTCCGGCACCGTCTCCCAAAGAGTCAGACATTGCAGATTTAGCGATGCGGTTCTTGAGCGTGGCGCCACAGGGTAGGGTCAGTGGTTGGGCGAGAGGTGAGATATGAGTTTGGTTCATTGGGTATGCCTAGTTTTCGCTGTAATACATCAAAGCAGCCATTCGTGCAAAGCGCTGCATTCGTTACTCTGGGTTCAAACCGGCCTGGTGCAGCGCATAACGGAGTGGGTTTTGGGGGAGCAAAACTCTCCTCATGCCGATGTCGGGATCAGCTTTGCTATTCCCTCCTTTTCATAAAAGGATTGAATCAGGACCAACCGATTACTTCAATAGCGGATTTTTGAACACCATTCGCCGTTTGCGAGAAGCGTACATAATCAGAAGACATGAATTTCGGTGCTGCAGCGAATGTCTCACAGGTCTGAGAAGCAGGCACTTAGTCACTTAAATGTTGCACTTTGTTAGAATGGTCGCAAAGAGGAGTACATCAACGCATCCGTGCAGCGAATGACTGCCGCTTAAATTGAACGTTCTGAAGGAAAAATTGGGGTAGAAAATATGCCAATATACAAAACCATTTAACTCCAATTGTATGTTGAGATAAATGGCGGAGGGGGAGGGATTCGAACCCCCGGGACCGTGAAGCCCAACGGTTTTCAAGACCGCCGCAATCGACCACTCTGCCACCCCTCCGGCGTCATGTGGTTGGGAGCCCTTTTGCCGCTATTTTCAAACAATTGCAAGCCTTCTTGCAATTGTTCGTGCGATGCTGTTGAAAAATAGACGCTCAAATGCTGCCAGTGCGTATATTCATCTGGGTACAACACCTGATCGGGAAGCAAAATGCACGAGTTGGGTGCATTATCTTAATCGTGACCACATTTTTGCCACCATCGCTTTACACTCCCTTTACCACGATAGACGGAATAGTCTATTTTCTCTGGCAATAAATGCCATTTTCGGAAATATTGAACTTTTGCGAGCTATCGTCGTAGAAATAGGCACAGCTTGTGTTGTTAACCTTGATGATTAGGGGTAAAACAACTTCGAGCGAAAGCCAGCATCAACGTGATGAGTTTTGTCGACATGCCAAAATGAGGTCGACATTCCCTAATAACAAGCGGATCCCGCTTTTTAAAAAGCCATCAATGGGGTTTGAAGTGCTGATTTCAAATCGAAAAAACTGCCACACGGGCATGGTTCTGACGCTTCTGGGCGTAGCAGGCATTGCGCTCTCGGGCTGCTCAGGATCGAGCAAAAGCAAAGTTGATCCCAAATACGGTGTTTCAGCCAGTGCGCGTGTTGCAACAAGTAAGGGCGATTTCCGTAAGGGTGGCGGTTCTTATAAAATCGGTAAACCTTACAAGGTGGCGGGCAGAACCTACGTGCCCAAACATCAGCCCTCTTACAACAAAACAGGCAAGGCCTCGTGGTATGGTGACGATTTCCATGGCCGGTTGACGGCCAATGGCGAAATTTTTGACATGCACTCCCTGACTGGGGCGCATCCGACGCTGCCGCTTCCTTCTTATGTGCGAGTAACAAACCTCAAGAATGGCAAGTCGACTCTGGTCCGTGTAAACGATCGTGGCCCTTATGCACATAACCGCATCATTGATTTGTCCAAGCGCGTGGCTCAGAAGCTCGATTTCATCAATGATGGCATTGCGAATGTTCGGGTGCAATATGTGGGCAGGGCCCGCATGGATGGTCACGACACCGCTTTTTTGGAAAATTCCTTTAGGGATAGAGGTCAGCCAATCGGCAATGACCGCAAGAATCTGCCAACCGATGGAGGCGCTTCGGGCTCTGAGGCACCTGTGATGATGGCATCTGCGTCGGTTCCCAAATCGAAGCCGCAAAGACAGTCTTCCAACTTCCTGCTGGCTCACCTGCCACAATTGGGTGCGCCGGACGCAACAGCCTTTGCGCCGAGCCCAAGCCCGGTTGATCTTGCCCAGGCACCAACGTCTGGCTGGGCTCCGGTGGATCTGGTAGGCGATGGCTATTTCCCACCAGAAGGCATGGGCAATGTTGCCGCGCCTCTGGAACTGGCGAGCATGGCTCCCGTACAATTGAACTATGCGCCAGACACTTCTCGACGTGTTGAAGCAGGCTATCAGGCCATCGACAGTCTCATGACGGGTGACAAACAGTCGAACCTGAGCGCTGCTTTGCAAAGAAAAGCGCAATCCATCGCTCATACACCGGATATCGCCTCACAGAAATCAATGAAGCATCTGGGCACGTTCGAACAATCTTACGGCATGCGACTCGCCGAGGAATTTGCCCTGCTGGCTGCCGTTGATATCAGTGATGAGCCCGATGGCTCCGTCTCCCTTGAGATCAGCAAACTCAAGCCCGGCGTAAAATGGAACGACATTGCCGCTTTGAGACATCGATTGGGGCTCAGCTAACGATCAAGCTTCGCGTTTCGAGAAAAATATCGAGATTTTTCAAGGAGAGTAGCGATGCTCTCCTTTTTCTTTGCGCCCACTTAAGCTACTATCGCGCCAACTAGATGATACACGCAAAGGTGACTTGTCAGTCTCGACCTATTGTTCAAGCATGCCTGTCAGCGCTTATATCGCGCTGGCTTCATACCTAACGTTGAGGGGGGATGGATGCTCAACGACATGTTTAAAAGATTTTCCTGTCTATTGCTTCTGCTCATGGCGGCCAGTTTTTCGGCCCAAACCGCGGCGCAGGCACAGGTCTATCAGACTGCGGCAAAGCATGCCTATCTGATAGACTGGAATTCCGGCTCGGTACTCTTTTCCAAGGACGAGGATGAACAGGTTCCCCCCGCATCTCTGGCCAAATTGATGACCCTTGAGGTGGTGTTCCATGCCTTGAAAACCGGCGAACTGACCCTTGAGTCAGAATTCTACATTTCCGAGCATGCCTGGCGTGATGGCGGCGCCAATTCCGGCGGCTCGACCATGTTCGCAAAGCTAGGCTCCATGGTTCCGCTTGATGCGCTGCTCCACGGCATCATCGTGCAGTCTGGCAATGACGCATGCATCGCGGTTGCCGAGGGCATGGCTGGAAACGAAGAAACCTTTGCGCAGTTGATGAACAAGCGTGCCGAAGACATTGGCCTTACGCATTCTCATTTTGTGAACTCTACGGGACTGCCAGCAGACGGGCAGGTGGTTACGGCAAAGGATCTCGCCAAACTAGCCCGCCATCTTATTGATGACTATCCCGAGTATTATCACTATTTTGCCATTCCCGAATTTACCTGGAACGGTATCACACAGCATAACCGCAACCCGATCCTAGGCTTTACCGAAGGGGCCGATGGTCTCAAAACCGGCCATACGGAAGCGGCTGGCTATGGCCTTGTAGCCTCGGCCAAACGCGGTGACGAACGCCTGATTGCTGTGTTGACCGGCATGAAATCCAAAAAAGAACGCCGCGAAGAAGCGCGCAAAATCATGAATTGGGGCTTCAGGGCCTTCACTTCTCAACGCATTTTCGATCCGGATGAAGAAGTGGCCTATGCAAGCGTCTTCGGCGGAAACAAGTCCGAAGTCCTGCTGGTCAGCGAACGCCCCGTCAGCCTCTTCATGCCGCGCGCTCAACAAGGCCGCCTCAAGGCTCGTGTCTATTATGATGGCCCGATCAAGGCCCCGATTGAAGAGGGGGTCGAGGTCGCAACGCTCAAGGTCTGGAACGATGACAAGCTAATCTATGAGGCTCCTCTTATCACGGGAGAAAGCGTTGGACGCGGAACAACGACCCAACGCGCAGTCGGAGCGTTGAAAGAACTTGTGCTTGGTTGGTTCTGAGCCGACTTCCTGCTACAAGCTAAGCTCGAAACCAGCATGAGGGAAGCGATTCCCTCACTCAACCATGCCAGATAGATGGCACGGTGTTTGCCGATCGGGAGCGAGCTCAGCAATGGCGCTTGGAAAATTTATCACCTTTGAGGGCGGCGAGGGCGTTGGCAAGTCAACGCAAATCCGCCTTCTTGCCGAACGGTTAGCTCAAAGCGGCATTGATTGTATCCAGACCCGTGAGCCCGGCGGCTCAAGCAACGCCGAAGCCGTGCGGGAATTGCTTCTCTCAGGCACAATTGCAGACATGGGCATTCCACCAAGTGGCGAAGCTGTGCTTTTTGCCGCAGCCCGCGCCGACCATGTCGATACAAAAATACGACCTGCACTGGAGCAGGGACAATGGGTTCTGTGCGATCGCTTCATGGATTCCACCCGCATCTATCAAGGTGAAAACAAAGAGGTTTCCGAAGAGCTGGTGAATATGCTCGAGCGCCTCGCCATTGATGGCGTAAAGCCCGACCTTACCTTCATCCTGGATCTCCGGGCGGAAATCGGCATGGCGCGCGCCAATAGCCGCAGGTCAGAAGGCGAAGCCGCTGACCGGTTCGAGCGCGAAGACTTGACCGTGCATGAGAACAGACGCAATGCATTCCTGTCCCTTGCCTATAAGGATCCGCAGCGGTGCAAGGTGATTGATGCTTCCCAGTCAATCGATGAAATCGCACAGGATATCTGGCAGGTCGTTGACCGTGAATTGTTGTCAAAAGAGCAGGGGGCAGAGACAGGCTCTCGAGCCTCTTCAGCTCCGTCTGACCAGACAACTGATACTTCAAAAGAGAGTTAAATGGCGGAAGCAGATCTGGATTTTCCGATTTATGATATTTTGCCCGATCTGGAGCCTCCGCATCGGCAGCGGCTCTTCTTTGGCCATACGGAAGAAGAACAGAAATTCCTGTCTTCCTGGCAATCGGGCAAAATGCATCATGCGTGGCTTCTGACTGGCCCCAAGGGCATCGGTAAAGCCACATTTGCCTTCCGCGCAGCCCGCTTCATCTTCAATGAGGGAATGGCCTCTCAAGGTGGTGGACTCTTGGGCGACATGGCTGCCCCAACGAACTTGGACAGTCCGGATGACTGTCAGGCAGTGCATCTTGTTACCAATCTGGCCCACCCGAACCTTCTGGTGATCGACAGGCCTTATGACCAGAAATCAAAGCGTTTCAAAACGGAAATCACCGTCGACGAAGTGAGAAGAACGGTCCGCTTCTTCGGCTCCACAGCCGGTGAGAAAACATGGCGTGTCTGTATCGTCGATCCGGCAGATGACCTCAACAACAATGCCGCCAACGCACTTCTGAAGATCCTCGAAGAGCCTCCCATACGAACAATCTTCTTTCTGATTTCGCATGCCCCAGGCCGTTTGCTGCCGACCATCCGGTCTCGCTGTCGACGCCTCGGCTTTTCGCCGCTCGAAAATCCGGCCCTCGGTGAAGCCATAGCGGAGCTGGGCATTGCAGAAGGAGCCGACACGATAGAACAGCTCAGCCAGAGTTGCGACGGCTCTATTCGCAAGGCAGCAGAACTGCAATCAGATGAAGGGCTCGTTCTCATCCATGCGTTTGAGCGCATGCTGGCGCCTCCGTATAATCCCGATTATGAGACGCTCAATGCCTTCGCTGAAACCGTGGCTCAACGCGGCAAAGACGAACGCTTTGATGGATTTTCCGATCTGGTTCATCGCTATCTCAGCCGCCAATTGCATGAAAAAAGCGGGATTGAGGGCACGAGAAGCGCGGATCTTTATCCGCTTGCCCGCGTCTGGGATGACGCGCGCGAACAGATCCAGCAGACCCGCATTTTCAATCTGGACAAAAAGCAAACCGTCATCGAAGTCATGCGTATGTTGGCCAAAGCATCTCGCAACGAACCCTAATTCGCACAAGTTTGCGCTCTGTCCACCGTCATTTGCACAAAAATCCTTGACGATACGCGCCCCTTCGCCCACAAACCTCTTGAAAGAACTCCATGCTCCGATTGCGACCGTTCTTGGCAAAAACATCTGCACCGTCGCAATATGAGCGAAAATCCACTCAACGATAGAAGACAACCATCGGCATGACTGACAAATCTCCGTTTTTCATCTCCACAGCTATCTCTTATCCCAATGGCGCACCACATATCGGCCACGCCTATGAAATGATGGCAACGGACTCGATGGCACGCTTCAAACGTCTTGATGGACATCCGGTCTTTTTCATCACCGGCACCGATGAGCATGGCCAGAAAATGCAGCAGACGGCCGAGAAATTCGGTATGACAGCGGCTCAGTTGGCAGACCAGAACGCCCCAGTGTTTGAAAAGATGGCCAAGGTCCTCAACCTGTCCAACGATGATTTCATTCGCACCACGCAACCGCGCCATTACGAAGCCTCCAAGGCCATCTGGAAGGCCATGGAAGCCAATGGCGATATCTATCTGGATAGCTATGCTGGTTGGTATTCGGTACGCGATGAAGCCTACTATGCCGAAAGTGAAACAGAAGTCCGCGAAGATGGCGTGCGCTACGGTCCGCAAGGCTCTCCGGTTGAATGGACTGAAGAAGAAAGCTACTTCTTCCGCCTGTCTGCTTATGAAGACAAGTTGCTGGCTCTTTATGAGGCTGAGCCCAATTTCATGGGCCCATCCGAGCGCCGCAACGAAGTCATCAGCTTTGTGAAAGGTGGCTTGCGCGATCTTTCCATTTCTCGCACGACCTTCGATTGGGGCATTCCGGTTCCGGGCAATGACAAGCATGTCATGTATGTGTGGGTCGATGCGTTGACCAACTATATCACGGCGCTGGGTTATCCCAATATCGATGGTGAAAAGTTCAAGACCTTCTGGGGCAATGCGACCCACATCATCGGTAAGGATATCATCCGCTTTCATACGGTTTACTGGCCAGCATTCCTGATGTCCGCAGGCCTTGATATACCCGGACGCGTCTTTGCCCACGGCTTCCTGTTCAACCGCGGCGAAAAGATGTCCAAATCCGTCGGCAACGTGATCGACCCGTTCGGCCTCATTGAAGAATATGGTCTGGACCAGACCCGCTTCTTCTTCCTGCGCGAAGTGCCGTTTGGTCAAGATGGCAACTACAGCCACGAAGCGATCGTCAACCGCACCAACGCTGATCTAGCCAACGATCTTGGCAACCTTGCAAGCCGCTCGCTTTCCATGATCGCAAAGAACTGCGACAAGGCTCTGCCTGAGCCGGGCGCATTCAGCAACGAGGATCAGGCAATGCTCGATCAGGCTGACGCCATGCTCGAAAAATGTCGTGAATTCATGGACAAGCAGTTGATTCACAAGGCGCTTGAAACCATATGGGATGTAGTGGGCGAAGCGAACCGCTATTTCGCAAGCCAGGAACCTTGGGCACTGCGCAAGACTGATCCAGCCCGGATGAACACAGTGCTTTACGTTACGGCCGAGATCATCCGTCAGGTCGGCATTCTTTCCCAGCCTTATATTCCGGAATCGGCAGAAAAGCTGCTCGATCTCTTTGCTCTTCCATCTGACAAGCGCGATTTCGCGTCTCTTGGTCCGGTCGGCCGCTTGGCAGCAGGCACCCCGATTGACAAGCCAAGCCCTGTATTCCCGCGCTATGTCGAAAAAACCGAAGAAAACGAGGCATAGACTAAATCATGCTGGTTGATAGCCATTGTCATCTGGATTTTCCTGATTTCAAGGAAGAACTGGACGATGTCGTACGCCGCGCCGAATTGGCCGGCGTCGGGCATATGGTCACCATATGCACACGCATCAAGAAATTCGATGAAATCAAGGCCATCGCCGAGCGCTATGACAATGTCTTCTGTTCCGTCGGCTCCCATCCGCATAATGCGGATGAAGAGTTGGACTATAGTGCCGAAGACATCGCCAAACTGTCCGAGCATCCCAAATGCGTGGCCATCGGCGAAGTCGGTCTTGACTATTTCTATGACAATGCCCCGCGTGAGGCGCAGGCCGAAGGGTTTCGCCGTCATATCAAGGCAGCGCGGATGACTGGGCTGCCTTTGTCCATCCATACGCGTGACGCAGAAGACGATACCATCGCCATCCTGAAGGAAGGCATGGAGGAGGGGGCCTTCCCGGCCCTTTTGCATTGCTATTCCTCCAATCGCGAGTTGGCCATGCGCTCGCTGGAAATGGGGCTATATGTCTCCCTCTCCGGCATTCTGACCTTCAAGCGCAGTCAGGAAATCCGCGATACCATCAAAGACGTACCACTGGATCGATTGCTGGTGGAAACCGATGCGCCATATCTTGCGCCAATGCCATATCGCGGCAAACGCAACGAACCTTCCTATGTGGTCAATACCGCTCAGGTCTTGGCTGACGTAAAGGGTGTGTCTCTGGAAGAAATCACGAAGATCACGACGGACAATTTCTTCCGCCTGTTCAGCAAAGCAACGCGATAAGGCAACAGGTAGCAGGAACCAATGAACAATGACAAAGGACAACGGATTTAAGCTGCGTATTCTGGGTTGCGGATCATCGCCCGGCGTGCCCCGTGTGGGCAACGACTGGGGCAAGTGCGATCCGAGCAACCCGAAGAACCGGCGGACCCGTTGTTCAGCGCTCATTGAAAAATGGCAAGACGGGCAGGTCACCCGTGCCCTGATTGATTCCGGCCCGGATTTTCGCGAGCAGATGCTGCGTGAACATATAGACTGGGTCGACGGCGTTCTTTATACCCATCCCCATGCAGACCATACCCACGGCATCGACGACCTGCGCGCCTTTGTTTTCAATCGGCGCGAACGGGTCAAGGTCTACGCCAACGAGATGACACTCAAGCGTCTGCAAGAGGGCTTTGGCTATTGTTTCAAGACGCCAGAAGGCAGCAAATATCCTCCGATCCTTGATCCATCCTTGATCGCTCATGGCGACACGGTATCTGTCGATGGACCGGCAGGCACGATTGAGGCGCATCCGTATAATCAGGTTCATGGCGATATCCATTCGCTCGGCTTTCGCATCGGCAATCTGGCTTATTCATCCGACGTCAGTGATCTGGAACCGGACACCATCGCCATGATACAGGATCTGGACGTCTGGATCGTTGACGCCTTGCGCTATGCACCACATCCAAGTCATTTCTCACTGGATGAGGTTTTGGCATGGTCCGAGCGTCTCAAGCCCAAGAAGACCATTCTAACCCATATGCATATCGATATGGATTATGAAACGCTGCGCCGCACGCTGCCAGACAATGTCATTCCAGCCTATGACGGCCTGACCATTTCCTTCTGAAGATCCTCAGCTTGCGCCTTCAAACAGGTATCCCATAAACGCTTGCCGTTCGACGAGCTAGGCGCGCGCGCTCATAGTCCTTTGTCCATATTACACAATGGGGCATATGACGCGGCACAGGCAAACCATGGTCATGCATTGAGAAGCAGGCGCTTCAAAACTCTCTTTCATCCATAGCCGCACACATCTCTATCGCTCCTAGCGATTGCTCCTGACAGGAGAGACGTAGCCGCCACCATTGGGGAGAACGCCTGTCGCACAGGAACACGCATATGACCGGAAAGAAATAGAAGACAATCTCTGAGCCTCTGCAAAGAAATAGAGATCGATTTTGTCCGAATAGCTTTCACCTCAGGAGCAATAGAACGCACAAAAGCCATTGTGCATCTGTCACTTAAAGGGATGAAAGCAAAGGATTGATTGCTTCAATTTTAATGGATATCATCCTGACTCTAAAGACTCTTTAGACCATAACGTCAAACATGAGTACGCCCGCCCAATCGCCGCCCAAACAAATTTAGTTCCATAATATAGATTACGCGTCATTTAGATCGATTGTGTAGCTTTCAACTCCAACACTCTGAAAAGTCTACCTTCTTGCATTTTCCTACAAATACGCCCATCCTATTCATGAAAAACGTAACTGTAATTTTGGTGATATATGTATTTTTGGACTCCTCGGCTCATCAAGTTTCGTGACGGTGAACGCTTCGCAACATGTTTTGACAAAAATGGAATTCCTGCATATTACCCGACAGCCCTTGCTTTGGAATATCGATCTCTGAACCTGGCATCAAGCACGCTCCTTTCATATATGAAGCATGTTGCTCATTTTGAGCGCTGTTGCATCTACAATTCCGTCGACATCATCCGGAATATCGAAGCCGGCAAATACCCAACCGCCGCTGATGCAACGTTTCTTGCACAAACAGCCTCAGTTAACAGCAAAGCTCTTGCAAATGCGATCTCACCAAATGTCTCTCGCATCAATGGTAAAAAATGGTCAAGAGCCGAGATGGTTAACAATCAAACCAAAGCCCAACGCATCACAGTGTTTGCCGCTCTCATTGATCTGGTTTGCCGAGCCTATGAAAGTCGGCAGTCAAAAGAAATCTTCTTCGGTTTGGCTAATCAGCGCGAACGCTTTCTTGAAAAACTTCTCGCTTTGCGCCCCAAAGTCCGGGATCTAAACCGCATCTCCAAAGGTCCAACACACCATCAATTGGGACGTCTAACCCGATTTATGTTGGATCACGGCCCGCATGATTGTGAAGGTGTAATATGGCAAAACCCCGCCCTGAACGAAAGAAACTGGGCAATTGCTCAAACCCTCTTCGAAACAGGCTTCAGAAACTCTGAGCTGCGCGCTTTGCGGGTCAAAGATGTCAATTTTGAACTCATGGAAATCCGTGTTTTTAGAAGACCCGATGACCCAGATGATCCTCGATTGCGTGAGCCAAACGTCAAGACCTATGAGAAAGTCTATCCAATCTCGGACCGCCTCTGCATGTCCTTGGAAAAATACCTTCTGTCACATGGCGGTAATGCTGCAGACCGATCTGGTTCTCCCTTTTTCTTTCTATCTCACAGCAACCGAAACTTCGGCCAGCCAATAGCAAACGATACTGTAAATAGAATTGCTACAGATATAGGTCTTCACCTTGAAATTTTGAATCTGACACCACACCATTTTCGTCATCAATGGATCCAAAATTTAGCGGATTGGTCAATTCGAGAAAATATCGAACCTGCCGAGTTTGATCGTTTTGCCAACATGTTGGGAGGATGGTCACTCCTTTCAAATATGGCAACCCAATATCGTGGCGATCAACTCACAAAATATGCATATAAAAAAGCCTGATGGTAGAACAGGAGCGCAATAATGACATCTAATTTCCCCGTCTCCAATGACCTCCAGCTCCCCCTGTTTGAAACCCCTGCCCTGTCTGCCTCTGGCATCGAATTTGACCCAAACAAAGATTTCTGGAAACTGGACGGCACTGCCACGATCAATTTCAAGAAGCTCATAGGCACTTGTTCACCGCGCTTCTTCCAGAAGACTAAATCTATCGCCAAAATCCTTGTTGAAACTGGAAACTCGCACAGCGCAAAATCAGCTTTGAGGCAATTCCTAAATTTGTCATTGGCTACATCACAAGCACATTCATCAAACATTGATGTTATCGACTGTGAGAGTCTAGTTGCTTGGGTGACGGCCGGCAATAACAGGAATTACATTGCACAGCTCCACATTTTTACCAATGTTGCCAAGACATTCGAAGCTAAACTTCTCACTGAAGAAGCTTACCACTATCTCGAAAACATGAAGCCTTCTCCAATAAACAATCAACTGGAGGCCGTGCAACTGTGGGATCCGACCAAAGGCGCGCTTAGGCCCGCTGAAGATCAATTGTTGGCTACCCTGATCAACTCGGCCTTCGCTGCAGGCAAAATGTCTCTACGTGCTTTCTTCGTTATAAGGATGCTGAGAGGATTTGCAATGCGCCCCTCCCAACTGGCCGCAATGAAAGTGTCTGATGTCCGTGACGGAGACTCTGGCATGCATATCCGCATCCCAATGGCCAAACAGCGTAACACACAATTACGCGGTGAGTTCATGCCATGGAAACCGGTTAGTGCTGGATTTGCAGATATCATTCGAACCTATCTTGCAGAAGAAGTCTATCCAGTTGCAACAATCGGCTCTCGGGAAAATGCTCCGTTATTCTGGACCGCCAAAATGCGCAAGGTGCAACCAACAGGATTTGACGGTTCCATCATTGGTCATGCTAACGCTGACAACATCACTGATATCTACCAATTGGCAATACATAATTTAAATGCCATTAGCCCTCTCACGGGGGAAAAAATGAAACTCAATCCGCGTCGCGAACGCCATACATATGCGACCCACTTGGCGATGAATGGAGCTCCAGCAGAAGAAATTGCTGTAAATCTCGGCCAAACACATGCCGGATCCTGCCAACCTTACATCGACGCCACAATTGGACACTTTCAATCCATCGAGAACGTCGTAGGGGCCCATTATGTGGCTGTTGGTGATCGCTTCATAGGCAATGTTGTTAGCGAAAATAAAGACAGCAATGAATTTATAATTGTAAATGACAAACTTTCCAATGTTGGATCATGTGGATCCAACGGCTGCAGCGCTGTAGATTGCGGTGTAGCACCCCTCGCCTGCTACACATGCCGAAACTTTAATGCGTGGGAAGAAGGTCCTCATCAGGAAATCCTTGACACCTTGCTAGAAGAACAAATCAACAGGCGCAAAGATAACCATGCCGAATTAGCCGAAACAACCACAAATACGATCATTGCAATCAATGACCTGATTGAAAGAATCAAACAAATTCGGGAGAAGCGCAATGCCTGACATTAGCGTCGGAAGCATCATCCCCTTCAAGCCGCTCAGCACAGATGCCGAACTTATCCTCGATCAATATATTGCAGAAGCTCAAAAGTCCCCTTTTATCGCGGCTCTAGGAATCGTTTGGAGCACACAAACCTGGGATCTCACTGAGGTTGCAACCCCCGACCGGTCAGGAGCGTATGTCCGCTTCACCTTTCCTGAGCTGTGTCCGAGATTCCTTGACTTTATAAAAGCTTATGTAATTCATGAGATCGCTTCCAATTTCCCTCGCAAATATCAAATCGGAAAATATTCGGCTCCAGCAAAAAATGCCAAATATGTGCAACTGGCAATGAATAAATTCAATGTAAGCAGCCCAGTCGATCTCACCCCTCAAATCCTCGATGATGCGATGAGTCTCTTTACGGGCAACGATAATACAAAAGAGCAAAATCGTTCAAAAGTCGGCTGGTTCGTCGATGTCTTACTCAAACATAGAATGTACAACAGACCTTATAAATGGTCACCTCCCAAGCAAGTCCGGAATATAACATCACGCAAAACCAAAAACCGCCTTAAAAGCAAATCCCAAGATAAAATACTCTCGACCGATGAACTGGATGCCGTAATCCAACTATTCAACCGCGCCTCAACACAAGAAGAGAAAATCGTTGGAGGAATCCTCGCCCTCCTATGTTGCGCACCCATGCGAGCTGAGGAACTACTACTCATTGCACGCGATGTAGACATCATGCTCGACCCAGGCGATAACCTTCAGTCAGGGCTTGTTTGGCGACCTAAAAAAGGTGGCATACCTGGCCTGAAATATGTTCCTTCCGGTATGGTCGATGTGGCCAAGCGCGCACTCAAAATGATCAAAGAAGAAACTCAAGAAGCTCATGATCTCGCAACCCATCTCATGGCAAACAATCCTGACTCAGTTCCCCACGAAATGCGTGCATTCAAACATTATCCATTCATGGATGAACAAAAAACTTTGCGGATAGACGAAGCCCTCTTCGTATATTTCCACGGAGATCGCCCCAAACCTATCCCATACAACTGGCTAGCACGGCGAATTACAACCACAGCAAATGCAGAAAGAAACCTTTTCCGAAAACTAGGAATTCTTTTGCCTGATGGATCTATTCCCAACATCAATACCCACAAATTGCGGCACTATCACAACACCATCGCTGCTAAATGCAATATGTCAGAATTTGATCGTGCACGCTGGTCTGGCCGAAAAAACATGGCTCAAAATGCGGTTTATGACCATGAAACGCCGGAAGAACTAACAGCCCGAATTCGCACAAAACTCCATGGTAAAGCACCAATACGAGTGCCAAAAATCTTCAAAGAAAAAGAATTTGATTTAACAACAATTCGGGAGGCAATGCATTCAACCTCAGCTGGCTGGTGCTCAAGAAGTCTGAGACAAGATCCTTGCACAATGTTTGGAGCATGCCTGAACTGTCAGCATCTCGTATGCGTAAAAGGAGCCCAAGGCAAGCTGGAATACATTCAGCGTGACTTGGAACGCACCCAAAACCTTCTTCAACTTGCACAAAAGAAAAAATCTAATGGTCTCAAACTGCAAGATCGCTGGATTGATCAATACAAAAAGAAAATTGAGCGCCTGACACAGCTCACAACCATTTTATCCGATGACACAGTCGAAGATGGGTCTTTCATTATGTTGGCCGATGATCCCACGCTTGTTGCCTATAACCCCGTCATTGACTTTCTAGCCTCAGAAAATAGGCATAAGCTATCCTTTGTCGATGAAGACGATCTGGTGGAAAATCATCTGCGCATAGATTGGGACAGTGACGATTTGGAAGATGACGATGACTGAAAAACAGCGAAAACATCTGAAGTCTCTTCAAAAAGCCCAAACTTGCGAATGGATAAAATCCCGGAGACACAAACCAACATGGGCTGATGTCACCACATTCATCCTCAAAGAATTCAATATTGATCGCAAAGAAAACACGGTTTGTCGTGACCCCGACTTGCGCAACGCCATGAAAGCACGAGCAAGTGTAACCCCTCCATCCCCAATCCTAGGCAAACCTACTACCAAAAAACTTGAGGCCCTGATCGAAGAAAATGACAAACTTAAGGTCAGAATAGCAGAGCTAGAGGATCAGGTGCAGGCATTTACCGAAGAACGTATTGCGATGATAAACTTTGCAAGCGCTCATCAATTTACTGAATCAGAAATCAAGCGCAGCCTTTTCCCAGTTGACCGCAATGCAACGGATATATCCAATGACTAAACTCAATGGTGTGCAACGCGGAGCCGAAGTCTCAAAATCCTTTCAAACCTGGTTTGATGAGCGTCAGAAGCTTGGAGATGTGTCTGAATATCTAAATGCGCGGGGACGACTGAACAAATCATCCATTGCAGTCGAGCTTGGTTTTGCCCGCTCTAACTTCAACACCAATCCCGCCTTAAAAGAAGCTTTAGAAATCGCGGAAGAAACACTCTGCGCGGCAAGCAATTTGGTCGATGTCGCAAAACCATTGCGCGAAGCTAACGCAGCAAGAGAGAGGGCAAACGACAAAGCTAAACTGTCATCTGCCGAAAGTAGCCGCTTAATGGAACGCATTGTCAGCCTTGAAGCTGAAAACCGAAATCTTAAAAACCGTCTGGCTCAATTGGAGCTTCGTGAAAAAGCCTCACAGGACTTCAATCTTCTTGCTGAAGCTCTGGAGAAGATGCATGAAGATTCAAATCAGTAACGTGCGCAGAAATGGCTTCCTATCCGCTCGTGAGCTGAATAGTGATGGAACCTATGTCCAGCGCGATAGAAACCTGTGCTGCGTCTTTCCCAACACCTTCTCCGGCGCAGTTCTGCCTGGATCAATCTGGCAAGTAGATGGCCCGATAGTTGAAAATAGAATCAACGTGAGCGGCAAGATCTTCGTCGAAGACCTGATGAAATGCGAGATAGTTGAGTTGGAAATGATCTCAACTAACCTCCTTCAAATTTGGCTATCCAAGAACATCAAGAAAGTTGGCCCACAAAGAGCTAGACGCTTTGCCAATTATCCAGACTTCATCGCCCTTGCCCAATCCGCAGACACCAATGAACTTCTTAAAATACCCACGATGACAGCAGAAATGGCTCAAGAGATCATCGTGAAATTCCCGAGTGAGGACCAAATCGAGACAATCAATTGGTTCTCTCAGAAATCTATCCCATTCAAAGTGGCATATCGCATGTGGGAGGTTATGGGGCCTGATGCAATCAGTTATGTCCAACAGAATCCATTTGACCTCACAAAGTTCGGCGTAAGATTTAAAGTCTGCTTTTCCCTGGCAGAAGATCTGGGCTTTGCATCAGATAGCGAAATCGTGTTGGCCGCAAAAGCTGCTGACGTCGTGAACCACATCTGTGCGACCACAGGCTCCACAGCAGTCAGTCATGACAAGTTCAATACAGAATGTGCCAGGAGGGGATATAATACCCCTACAAAGCTTTTAAACGCCGCTGGAGCCCAACGATCCCTTGGCTTGATCGATGGGAAAGTGATCACAGAATTGAATTACATTGTTGAGAACGAAGTGGCCAACATTCTCAAATCATCCGCACAGCGCATCGATGGAGAAGGCCACAATCTCGCTGATTGGGAAATAGGACTATCCGACAGAAAAATCATTCTTCAAATTAACTCCTATCAAAGGCGTATCCCATACAAGCTAACTCAAAATCAGCGAGGCACAATCCTCGGAGCCATTAGATCAAAAGTGGCCCTTATCTCTGGTGGAGCAGGAACTGGCAAAACCACCATCCTCAAAGGCATCATACATATCCTGGACCGCATATCTCCTGGCATCAATATCACCCAACTTGCCCTAAGCGGACGGGCCTCACAGCGCATGGCTGAAGCGACTGGAAGGCCCGCATCAACAATAGCCAAATTTATTACAGACATCCGCAATATGGCCGAGGAAAAAAGGCCTCAGCATTGTGTAGTCATCATCGATGAAGCCTCAATGGTCGACATTTATAGCATGCACAAATTATTGAGCTTAATGCATCCGTCCACTCGATATCTCCTGGTAGGTGACGATCAGCAATTGCCACCAGTTGGTGGTGGGTTGGTATTCCATGCCCTGTTGGATTCAGAAGTTTTTCCAACCTTCAATCTAATGACCGTGCAACGACAATCTCAGGACAGCTTAATACATCAATTTGCAACCGCTATCCGAAATAATTCCTATTACCATCTACCTCATAGCAGGAATCCCTGCGGCATTGATTGTGCCATATCGCCTACGGATCGCATTATCGAAATTTGGGAACATGATAGCTACGACACAATGATCCTTTGTCCCACCCGTAACGGCCCAGTCGGGGTGCGCAAGCTCAATCAAGATATCCAGTCCAGAGTGGGCAACAATCGCCCTGCCATCCCTTATTTTGACCAAGAAGAAGGGATGATTGAATTTGTCTCCAGCGAAGGTTCACGATTCCGCCTGGATGATCCAATTTTAATCACCAAGAATTCCTATGATATCGATGTGCGAAATGGCGAAATTGGAAGATTGGTCGCCATCTTCGATGAACCCAATGAAGACGGTGCTTTTGGCATCCTGCTGCTAAACAACCGACAGCTCAGCGTCGACCTATCTCTTTTGCAAAAAATGGAATTGGCCTACGCTGTATCAATCCACAAAAGCCAAGGATCGCAATGGCGAAACACTATTGTTGCAATTGACCACACATCAGATCGGATGTTGGACAAAACCCTTCTCTACACAGCAGTGACCCGCGCCACACATCGGTGCGTTCTTGCTTGCGACGACGAACAAATACTGCATCAGGCAGCCACAGGTGGTTCAAAGGCACTTAACCGGGATGTGGCACTTAGGTTCTTTTTGTAACCGCAATATTTATTCCTTAACCACAAATTCTTCAGCTCGCGAGACGACAATCTGGAAGACTTTCCAAATCTGGCCGAAATCTCGGTGGGATATCCCGTCACTCGAACAAAAACGTGCAATTGGTTTTGATTGGTGTTTGGACAATCCAAGGCAGCAGTGCAAAGTGCCGAAAGTGAGATGCGGTAACCAACCCTATCAAAAAACGATAAAAGCGGGAGAACTGAACCGAAAACTAGATATATTTGCGTGATATCTGTTTGGCCGCGTCTCGGTTCGAGCGGACCGCCAAGTGTCAAGCCGAACTGAGACGCATTGGCCCATCGGGCCAATTTCTAAGAAATGGGCGATATCTATCTTCTGGTAACGCGGATTCCCGGTTTTTGTACCGCCAGTGATGACGGAGTTTCTAGAAGCTGTCGCCTCATCATTCCTTCATGTCGAACATGGCTGCCAGTTCGTCATCTCCATCATGGATACCTTCGCCCATTGAAATACCGGCTTCCTTGTAGAGGCCCAACCTGCAAGGATTGGGATCAACCTCGTATTTGATAAGTCGCACGAGCGGCTCACCCGCTTTGGTGATAATCACTTCTTCGCCGGCAACGCTTCTCTCGACAAGCTCCGAGAGTTTGGCTTTTGCTTCGAGAAGATTGACTTCCATGTTACACCTCTGAATTTCTCTGTGCTATTTCGCATTCCGACAGTGATGACGGGCAGGTCATTTGACTGCATCGCGCCGCAGTTCCAAAAGATCATAATCAGATTGCAGCCCGAGGAAAAAGCCCTCAGACAGACCAAAGTAGCGAGTAAATCGTCGATCCATATCTGCAGAAATCGCTCGTTTTCCAAGAACGATCTCGTCAATTTGGCTGCAAGGTGCATGAACGGCTCGTGCGAGATCGTCCCGGCTCAGTTTCATAGGCTTCAGAAACTCTTCCAGCAAAACTTCACCAGGATGAGGGTTTGGCAAATGATCCGCCGGTATTTTCGATGATTTCGGCATTGCTCTGTCCTTCTTCGCGCCGGGAACGCCTTGTCGGCCGGTTCTATCCGTCTTCAGAAAAGAAGTCCTCGTCCAGGCGTTGAACCTGAATGGTGCGATAGGCCCGGGTTCCCACACCATGTTCAATCATCAGCTCCGCCAAACGAACCCCGTCTATTTGTATCACGCGTTGTGGCAGGCTTCTCGTATATTTCGTCGCACTGTCAGTGAAGGATGAGGTGGTCACGAAAACACCTTTTGTTGCGCCGAAGCCAACCAGAGAGCCAACAAACGCCTGCATATCAGGCCTTCCGATCTTGTTCGACGAAGCATGCCTCTTGGCCTGAACATATATGCGATCAAGGCCCAGTCGATCTTCATTAATGACGCCGTCCACGCCACCATCCCCAGATCTGCCCAATTGTTCTGCTGCGTTTTTATGAGACCCGCCATATCCCATGGCAATGAGAAGATCAACGATTACCTGCTCAAAGAATGCTGGAGAATTCTCCCGAATTCGATCAAGTAATTCGGTTTGAAGAGCCGAGTTAAGGGCTGCAAAGGCATCTTCAATCTGCTCCTCTGGGGTCGATGCTTGTTTCGCTGTATCGTCATGATATTTCGAACGTGTGGAGGCAGCATTGCCTTGCTTCTTGTTTGCCGCATGGTAAGCGGCAAATTGTGGGATGGACAAAAGGTGTTGATAGTCCAGGCTCTGCGGATTTGTTGCCAGCAGTCGTTTGCCTGCATCGGACGCGATGAAACGTCCTCGTGCTGGACAATCAACCAATCCAGCTTTGTGCATATAATACTTCGCCCAGTGTATCCTATTTTTGAGAATACTTTGGCCGCCACTCTGCAGCATTCTTTCGCATTCTGCAGCTGACAGTTCAAAGTCGACAGCAATCTTCTCGGCAAGAGGCGGAACCCGTTGTTCCGCCTGAGCCGCATAACGCAAGACCGGCAGCATTAATGATTGATAGCCTGGAATGGTCATCTTGCCGTGCGCTTATGGTCTTGCGATTCCAATGATTTTTGACACGATGGTCTGCTTTGGCCTTTTACACGAGACCATGCTGTTTCAGTTGATTTTACCTTGAGATTCCAGCTCGACATTGCGCCCCCTACTCTTCTCAATCCAAGGAAATGGTCACCAAGAATGACTTGGTGACCGGGGAGTTGAGAAGCCGCACGAAGACGACCGCTACAGCCTTTAAGCCGGAGCTCTGAACATGCGCTGAAGCCTCCCCGACCAAAGATCGAGGAGATGTCATTTCGGCCGACATCGGCCGCTTCGTGAGGGGTTCTCACGCCCCGAGATGGTGAATATTCCATCCTGCTGGCAACTTAATATGTCTTGGATAATTGTGAAAGGGGAATGATCAGAAAGATGGGTACGTTAAATGCCTATATCAGCATCCATTCATCGCGGTTAACACTCTCCGAAAAATCCACGAAACATCACCGCAATAATATAAGGGGGCACTTTTGCACGCCGTTTACCCCAACAGAGGCGTCAAGTTTCAATCCTGATGAACTGTAACGAGCATTGCCTCATCGAACCGACAAGGCAACTCTTTTGATTGCACGAAGCACGGCTACAGTTTGATCGCCGACATGGCTCCAAAGTGCGGCTGCTCATTGAGATTCAATGATTACCGGTCCTTACTATGTCGCTTAGTCAAAAAGTCACAGCCTCGAATTTCTCAAGTAGGAAGCTCGCAAGGCCTGGACCTTCAAAATAGAAACCGATCTCGTCCAGTGGATTGTCTTCCGAGCCCGACTGAGAACCCCAATTTAAGGTGCTGACTACGACATGGTCTTGATCCCAGACAAGGAACTTTGCGTGTAATTGCGGTTTGGGCACACCTGAGAGCTCGACGATGCCATGCAAACGCTTCTTGTGTTTTGACACATGGCCACGTTTTACGGGACCAGATCGCCGGGAGTAGTAAATTCGAACATCATCAAGCCGCCGACCGGCAATCTCGGCCGGATCAAACAAAGCCGGCACCATATTGGCTCCAACTCTATTTGTGCAGCACACGAAGCGTTCCTGCGCCTGATGTGCTGCCACTCTCAGAAGACGCTCGTGATCAGCCGCATGCAGTATTGTCAATCGAGCCATCGAAGGTCGCTCGTCAGCGGACGACAAAAGCCTAAATTTCTGGCGCCTCAGTTCTGAAGAGATGAATTGAAGTGTTTCCACGGAGCGACTGGCCTCCGAGAGTTTTGCGACGATCTCGCGCAACAAATCCAAACCGATCGCTACAGCTTGAGATTCACGCAGCTCCGCGGAAACCTCAACGGCCGAAAACGGTGAAGACAGCCAGTTGCAGGATCCCATGACTAAAACGACACCATCCTGGCCGTCGTCCGCTGCTAGGAACTTAGCGTGACTGCCGACAGGATCCCTGTGAACCAAAAGATACCCTCTCGTCTGCCGAACCTTTGAGAGCCTCAGGTAGAGCTCTTGCATCGCGGCTGCATTCTTGGCTCTGTCAAGCGACGTACCGAAGAACAAGTGGCATCTAACACCGCGTCGACAGGCATCTTCGAGCGCGCGCCAAATACGCTCTCGGTTCTCGATGCCTATTTCGTCAGACTGCGACGCGACAAACGTTGAAAGGACAAACACATGCGACTTTGCGGTGCCCACAATTTCTTCAAAACGCTGTAAATGCTGTTCAGCGCCAACAATGAGGTTACTACTGCCGAAGGATGTTTCAATAGAAAGAGATTCGGGCGGCTTCGGAGCTGCTGCCGTGGGCAAAACACCGGTTTTTATCGTCGCCTTAAGCGCTTTTACCAGTTGGTCGCTGGCTCCTTGGGGCAGAATGCCGTCATTGACATCATCGAGGTTTAAAACCAAGAATTTGCGTTCTAAAAACGAACTATTCGCCTGAACGCCCCTCAGCCATTCTCCCGGTCGAAGTGTGCCTGCCAGGAACTGGCTAACACGTTGCATCATTGAGTGGTCTGTTTCGGGAGCTTCGATTTTAGGGAAGGCCACGATCGCTCCACTGTCCGGCAGCTTTGATACTGGGATTATGTCTACATCTCTAGTCCTGAAAACTGATAGTCCGACCTTCTCGAAAACTATGCTAATGCCAATTTCTCGGTCAGATTTTCGTTCAGGCAGTGCCCGTCCTGAACGAATGAAGTCGTTTCCAACACTGCTTGTTGCTAGAACCGGCTGCCGAGACAGCCGAACTTCAACCAGACCGAACTGCATTAGGCGAGCGACTGTGGAACTGACAACCTGCCGCGGGATATGTAAATTTCCAGCAACGTTGGCGATAGTACCGGGAGTTTGATCGAGCGACAATAGCACCATTTCCTCTATCGGGCTCCAACCCCAGATCCGTTGAACGATGCCTGGTGCGCGATATTGCCATGCCGGAATGTAGATATTTTTCATCTGGGCAGGCTCCCGTCTTCATCGACCGTGACGATGGTAACACCCCCTCCAGCCTCTTGGTAATGCGCTTTCGAAAGTTCCTCGATTTGTTCGAGCATCCTCCTCAGGAAACCGAAGTCTTCTTTCAACGAGTCCGGATCGATTCCGTCCACTGCGTTCCGAATGAACTGGCGGCTCCCTGCCAAGATCAGTTTATGTTTTGCCCGACTAAGTAGTACATTCAACCGTTGAGGGTTTTTCATAAATCCCAACGCGCGTGAACCAACGAGTACATTGTTGCGAACAAGACTTGCCGCAATCACGTCCGCCTCGCTCCCTTGGAAACTGTCACTTGTGAAGACGAACTTGCCGTCGTCTCGTGGACTTGCAAAGCCAAAAAGCGTCCTATTGGCAACGTCTATTTGAGGCTTCAGCAGACGCCTCAAGTAACTCACTTGCCCAGAATACGGAGACAGAACAGCTAAGGTTGGACGTTTTTTTCCGGCTTTCAAGATAGGTCTAAGCTCTTTAAGGGCCGCCAGCAACGCTACTGCCTCAGATTCATTGCGATAGGACCGTTGCACCGAGTGTTCGAACGCACGTCTTTTGAGGACGCTCAAAGAGGGCATATCGAGAACTACGATAGGCGAATTGGGGAAACCATTTATCGCTTCCACAACGCTTTCGCGCTGCTCCACACGTGCGGATGAAACAAGCGTTCCATTATAGAATGTGTTTGATACCAGATCGCTTATTACCGGATGCATGCGGCTTTGTTCGCGTAGCATATTTGCAATCGAGCTCGGACGGTTTGTATCGTTGGTTCTTTCGGCTTCCCGATCAGCAATCGACTTGAACGGCTCTTCAAATCTGCTAGATATGGCCAAGACGTCTGCCAATAGTAGATGATCCGCGTTGAGCGCATCAAGAGCCACGTCAATCTCATCGGGCAAATCGGAGATGGTCGACAGCTTTTCCTTTGCTCCCTTCAGCAGTTCTTCGGAGCGTTCAGGGGTATAAAATTTCTGCCTCTCTTCTGCATCGAAGGGTGAGAGCTGGTTGTGGTCGCCAATCATTACGCGGCGGTTGCCCAATAGAAGTGCGCCAATCATTTCCGCGCCGTTCGCACGCGCTGCCTCCTCAATGAAGACCCAGTCGAATTGCTCTCCATCTGCGATCATCTCCTCTAGAACTGAAGATGAAGTCGTTGCCAAAGTGACATCGGACGATCGAAGCACTAGATTGTCGGTGTCCCGTAAGGATCGCTCTGCCATCGCTTGTTCCGATTGATCGACAGGACTTAGGGACTGATTGATCCGGGAAAGCTGGTCTTGCATCACTGCAGCGTTCTTGGCATTGGGCTTTGCGATTGACCGCAGCAGCCCAACCGTGTCTCGCCTCAAAGTGCTTTCTTCTTCACCTACGCGAGACCGTTCCACGCGAACAACAATCGTCGATTCCTCAGGTAGGAACTTTCTAAGCTCTTCCTCCATGTGAATGAGCGTTTCGTGGTTCTGTGCGGATACCAACACTCTTGCATCGGGTGTTTGTCCCAAGATGCTTTTGATGAGATGTGAAATGAGAAAGGTTTTTCCGACGCCCGGAGGACCAACAACCACATTTATTGACCTGCCGGCGACAATCGATGTCCAAGCCTCAACCTTCGAGGGATCCATCTCTGCATCAGCTGGCGGAGCGCCTGGCGCGGCTATAGCGCGTAGAGCTTCGTCCATTGCGACTTGCGTTGGATCATCTAATGCTCTGAGAAGTTCCAGATTCGATCTCGCGGCAACAATGTTCTGCAATCGACGCCTGATTGCGCGATCTGCCCCTTTATCCTTGCGGGGTCGAAGATAAAGAAATTGCCCGGCAGGAACCGTGATGTTCGTTGTGAAAGCGAACGCCACTTTGCCATTGATAAAGTCCCTACCCTCGTAGCTAAGTTCCGGCAAACGCTCTCCGCCCGTTGCTAGGTTCGAAGATTTGGAAACCGTCCAGTTTGCCTTTCCATCGTCATAACGAAGTTCGCGGCGCAATGCCTCGGCCGCAGGGCGCAGTTTCATAGTTTCCCGTTGCTGATCTCTGGGGGCATCATCGCGCGATAAGAGCCACACCACATCCTGCTCAGTATTCGGCAAAGAGAGAACTTCAACAGGGTAAAGTCGGAACTGTTCTCGCAATAGCGTGAACGCTTCCAAAAGAATGAGCGCAAACCACATCGGTTCATCATTCACAGGGCCCGACGTGCAAACGTTTGCAGAAAAATCGCGCCATCGTTTTACACCTGGTCCGAGATTTTGGACGCGCTGTTCCGCACTTGCGCGATTCCTCGAAAGGTGAATGCGGTTGATGATATCTTTGGCCCCCAGCATCCAATCGTTGGCGTGCCTTTTATGAGCATTCTTTATCATTCCGACCGTATCGCTGACAATTTTCACATTATAGACCGCAAGGTCGGTGAGAATTCGAACGTTATCCTGATCTTCTGGAACCAGCCGAACACCGGCCGATAGTAGATCTTCCGTGACAAATTGCGCAATCGCGACAGAATCAGTTGCCGGAATGGTGCCAGACGAAAGCGATGGCAAATCGCTCTGCAGAGCGCCCCGCGAAGGATAAAGGATGAGTTCCCCATCTGAACTAGACCCAACCCGACCAAGTTCCGTTATGATCTGCTGCAACTCCTCCAGCACGACGCTACCGTCGAAAAGCTGAAATTGCGGCGGATTTGCCAAGCGATCTATCATCCGTCGTTCGATGGTGAGCAACGACGGGGAATTCTTGCCGTCAAGATCGAGAATGGATGCAATTACACGAGCAAGATCGATCCAGTCCTGCCTAAAGGAAACCGCCCCCGAGGTGCGCAAAAGATGTCCTGACTCTCCAATGCTGCCATCAGCAATATGGACACATGCCTCGATGCCTCCCAGACGGTAGTCAACACTGTCATCTGATTGAGAGAAGATCGTATATTGGCTTACCGCACCATGGACAATGCCAGCACTATGGCAGAGTGCTAAGGCTTCGGCAATTCGCTTGATATTACTCCAGAACGCGACTCTACTGCCACTGGTCAAGAATCGGCCTTGCTTCGCCCTCCTCCGCGCAGTACCCGCAACCGGACTGCCTGGATCGACCATGACGATGGCGATTTCCTCGGCGTCCTCAGCAATCTCCAATACCTCTACCAGAACCTCACGAGCCTGTCTTGATGAGAGAACTCGTCGAATTCGCCTCAAACCTCGAGCGATAATGGCTTTTAAATCGTCGTCGAGTGTTGTGCCACTCTTTCTAAATAAACGGACCAAATACGGCTCACCGTCGTCATAACCCGTAGCCAATCGAAGATGCGAATCCCACAGGCCTTCGATGCGGGCAAGCGAGTCTTCCGCAAAATCAAAACGTGCCTCCAAAGATGCTCTGTTGCTCTGTTTGTACTTTGCCATCTGCTGTCCAATCTAAATTTATACAAATTATAATTGGATTCGCGTTTTAGTTGTATATTTTTCGGAATTTGCCGGAATTTTCTGTACGTAGACAAGCAAATCATTTTTAACTTCCAAAAACAAAACCCTGAGTTTGACTTAAATCTAAGACAATCTTTGGTTATCTTCATGTGTTGTTGAAAGCAAGTTTTCTGATGAGTAGGAGGAGTCGATAATTGGAAGCGTTCGACATCATTGCAGGATCTGCATCAATAGTGTCCCTGGCCATCTCCGTCATTGCGCTAGTCAATGTTCATCAAGTGCGCACGGAACTTCGCATTGACAGTTCTAAAAAGCAGCAGACTGCATCTGAAAATGAAATGTCTTCGGTGTTTCGGCCGAGACGATCCAGCTTCTTGATCAGGATGACATCCCCTCCCTCCACTTTGATCCGGAGCAGATGAAGACCTTCCCTGTCGAGATGACTGCCTGACGCCTTGTCAGAAAAGATCCGGCTCTCCAGAACGCCGGCTTCCTTGAGGGCGTTCACCTGGATCTCAAGAGACTGCTGGGAGGTCGAAACACGAGCGTAGCCGAACAGTCGCATGGAAATGTCTTCTAAATCGATTCATAGACAAATCGTCTATTAAGGATGCGTTTTACGATTTAAGAGACACTGTATCGTGCCAGCAGGGAAGTGTCTACTATGTTATAAATTTTAAGACTCCACACATGCGAATATTGGACTTCAGTCTCAACTATGGGTGGCCAAAATTCTTAGCTGAGACAAAAGCATCGGGCATGGATCGCAAAACTCTTGATTTTTGGAGGAAAAATGCGATATATGCCTCATAGCTTATGAGGTGAGAACGCCCTCCTCATGCACCAATTAGTTATTTAGTTGGTAAAGTAGTCGAAAGACGAAGAGATACAGGAGTGTAGATGGCTGCGGCTGCTACCTGAAAACTGGGATCCTGTCATAAGCAATAAATTCTAGCAGAAAACCTCATCCTTGCGATGGGGTTTTTTGTTATTTTACAACAAATAGCGTTTTCCTTTCTCGCCTTTGGTCAATTTTTCTCGGCTCTGTTGCAAAAACTCTGAGGAGCAGTCGAGAAGCTCAGTCTTCCTGCCACTTAGGCCAGTGAACTCGATGTTCTTTTCTCGAGCACAGCGATAGCCTCTGCTATAGCTCTGAATTGCCCCTAGAATTGTAGACACCTTGTCCCCTAAAAATGAGGCAAGGAGACTACGATGGCCCATCCTCAATTCACTGCGAAAACGCTGCACTGCATCGAATGTCCCCTTCGTCCGCTGACCTGTCATCTGGTCGCTCAAAATGCAGCAGGTTGCTCGAATGTCGGCAATGTGGAAGTCTCTTTAGGGATCATAACGACAACTGAATGACCGGATTGGGCCGTGAGTTCCTGGCTCCTCTTTCACTCATGAGAAAAGACCCACCATTTTCAATGTCGAGTTTGGGCTTGAACCGGACTGGTGCAGTGCATCATCACCGGAAATAACTCATCTGGCGCCGTGATTGGTATTCGCGGCCCAGAACGGGCATTGACCAATCTTTGAATGCTGCATTGTAGTTTCCTTGAAGCGGACATTCGCCACGCTCCCAATCGTATTGTCAAATTTGCACATCTAATACGGAACTAGAGCAACACATCTAAACGGTGGACCGGCAAATTTCGATAAAGCTGCGCAGAGGCTGCGGCGCGGACCGATTGGGATAGTAAAGACGTGGTCCATCCATCTCGGGCCACCAATCTGGAAGAACCGGCACCAGCCTGCCGTTGGCAAAATCCTCATCCAGCCAGTTACGGAATGTCTGAATGATACCCATACCCGCTCTCGTGTAACGCAGCCCCGTGTCAATTGCATTCACACTCAGGATGAGGGCATTGTTTGGCTTTACCTCGATGAACTGCCCCTCTCGGCACAGCGTCCAAGGCAACAGCGGGCCGTCCTTCAGGCGGTACCGGATCGCCCTGTGTGCCGTTAGATCCTCCGGTTCAAGAGGCATGCCATGTTCCTGAAAATAGGTGGGGGCTACAGCCAATGCCATCTGCTGTGTGCGAGGACCGATCGGGATAGAAATCATGTCTTGTTCCAGCACGCTGCCATAGCGGATACCTGCATCACAACCAGCGGCTACGACATCCACCAGATCGTTTTCGACCATGATCTCCACCTCCACCTCTGGATGTTGGAGGCGATATTCGGCAAGCAGTGGAGGCAGGATATCTGGCATTACTGCACCGGGTACATTCAGTTTCAGACGCCCTCTCACCCGCCCGCCAAGATTGACCACCTCAAGACAAGCGGCATCCACGGCAGACAAGAGCGGTGTAACCCGCTCCACAAGCAATTTTCCTTCATCGGTGAGATGCAGGCTTCTGGTCGTGCGACGCAAAACCGGCACACCAAGCTGCGCCTCAATTCGCGAGATTGTCGCACTGACCTTAGATGGTGCAACACCAAGTCGGCGGGCGGCCGCACGAAAGCCCCCGTCACGAAGCACGGCAAGCAGGACGGTTAGATCATCAAAGGAAACTTTGCTCTCCATACAGAACAACCTGTTCGAATTTGGCTCTCTTATCTTACTATTTGAAAACAGTCATTGTGTCGAACAATTAAAATGAATTGGGCGTCAGTGCCACCAAACTTACGATTGGAGATTGAACAATGCTTGTTGTTACCGGGGCCTCGGGAAAACTTGGCGGACTTGTCTTGGAGGCGCTGTTGCGCCTCGTGCCAGCAGAGCAGATTGGTGTAAGTGTTCGAGAACCAGAAAAGCTCTCTCACCTTGCCGCTCGCGGTGTCCGTGTCAGAAAGGGCGATTACAATGATGCTGACAGTTTGCGCTCTGCTTGGGACGGTGCAGCGCGACTGCTGCTTGTGTCTTCAAATGCAGCTGCATCCGGAGGCAATGCACTGGCCCAACATGAAACAGCCATAGCTGTGGCAAAGGAGTTGGGCGTGAAGCGATTGCTCTATACCAGCCAGGTCTCAAGCAACTCACAATCACACTTCCCTCCGGGCAGAGATCACGCTGCGACCGAGGCAATGCTGGCGCAATCCGGCCTTGCATGGACGGCGTTGCGTCACGGGTTTTATGCTGATAGCGCCATCAGTATGCATGCAAGAGGGCTTGAGAGCCGCTGTCTGACCGGCCCCGAGGACGGCAAGGTTGCCTGGACGACCCACCAAGACCTAGCCGAGGTGGATGCCCTGTTCCTGAGCGGTCACGAAACGCGCGAAGGCCCAACATCTCCTTTGGTCGGCAGTGAAGCACTCGATATGGGGGATCTTGCAAGACTGGCAGGAGAAATCGTCGGCCAATCCATAGAGCGCTGCATCATTAGCGAAGACACTATGGTCAAGACTGCGCGGGATCATGGGATTCCGGAAAGCGTCATTAGAGTTATGACGGGCTATTATCGCGCTGCCCGGGAGGGAGAATTCGCGATGATTGATCCAACCTTGAAAAGACTATTGGGGCGAGAGCCCGAGCGCATCAAAGATCTTCTTGCCCGAAAATTCGGATAGCGATCGGTTTGGGCGGTTCGTGTCAAGCTCGAACTTGCTGGGGCAGTTCGCGAGCTGGCCCTCATAAATCTGGCCGCCTATCGCAACTTGAGTGGGTGTGATTTGAACATAATAAGGTCGGTGACGTAGCCGGCCGATATCTTCGAGAAAACGAAGGCGAAGTGCCGGCATATGTTGATTGGACATGAAGATCTCCTGTCGCTGGGTTGAGAAAACCCAATTCAACGACAGACAGGATCATCTATAAAATCAGCAATCAGAATGAGGCACAAAAAACGCAGCGAGCACCAATGCCGCGAGAGCGGTTTCGTCCACGTCCGCGTTGCTGAAGTTCCTTGTATCAAAATGCTGCAGTTTGCGTGAATGGCAGCAATGGGAAAGCTTCGTTGAAACAAGCGCTGACTAGCAAATGGCCGGTATGCGTATCAAGGGTTTGATGCCCAAGACACAGACGATGTATCTGCGGGCCATGCAGGAGTTCACACGCTTCCTGGGTCATTCACCCGACAGTGCAACACCTGAAGAATTGCGGGCTTTCCAGCTTGATATGAAGGATCACTGTGTCGGGGCTGCGACCTATAACAATCGGCTGACAGTGTTGAGCTTTTTCTTTTCGACCACTTGCCCGTGCCCCGAGATGAAGCGACACATGCGTTATCAGAGAATGGCCAAGAAAATACCCGTTGTATTGAGCGTTGAAGAAGTCGTAGCCATTCTGGAAGCGGCCTCTGGACCTGGCTTGAAGTATCGCGCGGCATTCAGCGTGGCTTATAGTGGAGGTCTACGAGCGAGCGAAGTCGCCCATCTCAAGATCAGTGATATTGACAGTGACCGGATGCTGATCCGGATTGAGCAAGGTAAGGGCCGCAAGGATCGACAAGTTATGTTGTCTTCGAGCCTGCTTGAACTCTTGCGTGATTATTATCGGGAAGCTCGGCCGAAGGGGGGGGGGCTGTTTCTCGGTCGCAACCGCATCGATCCCATCTCGACCCGGCAATTCAACCGGGCTTTTGGCGTTGCCTGCAATTTTGCGGGTATAAGCAAGAAGGCCTCACCCCATATCCCTCGTATGTTGGGACGAAGCATCAGCATCCGATTAACGGCCAGGTAGAGGCTAGGCCTATAGGTCGCGCAGGAGGGCGAAGTGCGCACGCTCGGAGGGTATGCAGATCTCGATAGCAGCTGCCTCAATCCTCTGGCGCTCGCGGTCATCCCCATAATACGAGATTGTCCAATCCACATCCTCAGGCAGATGCTTCAAATTTCGGTGAAGTAAGCAGCGTCGATCGCGGCCAGCCCATGCCAAAAAACCAAGGCCTCAGTCTGATCCTTTGGCGAAGGATACAGACCTCTGGACGAACAAACAGGTCTTCAATACCTGTCTTGATCTCGCAGACAAGGCAAGAGAAGCGCAGGCGGAGATCATTCGTTACCAATCGGTTCGAGATCCGCGAGCTGGTGCCAATCTTCAGGTTCTTGATCCTGCTGCTTTCGCATCACCAGAGCCGATTGCCCATCAGACAGGGCACATTCATATCCGTCCGGATGTGGCTCAGGCCATTTGCGCTTTGCTTGCACTCAGCCTTGAATTTCGCAAGAGCGACTTTGCCGATGATCGTGTGAAGTAGTGACGACCTGCGCCCCATGTCTCTACCAGTTTTAAGGGCGCAGAGCATCTTCAGTTTCTTTCTCGACCGTTACTTTCACTGACATATCTATGAAATCACGGTCTGTTCCATGAAAGCTGCCTGTTACTGGTGCAATCTGCCGGATATCGCGCCCTGCAGCAACGGGGATGAGATTACTTGATCCAACGGTTCGGTTTGTGGGGTCGAAAGGTATCCAACCTGCTCCCGGCACATAAATCTCTACCCATGCATGAGTTGCCCCGGAGCCAGCCGATCCGATATAGCTCTCATCAGGATTGTATAGATAGCCTGAGACAATACGCGCACCGAAGCCAAGTGTTCTCGCGGCTTCCGCAAAAAGGACCGCAAAGTCGCGACATGAACCAGATGCGTTGTTTAAGGTTTCGGTGGGGTCCTGTGTTCCTTCTGCTTCCCTGGACTTGTAAGAGATTTGCGATGATATTCCGTTTGAAATATCCATGAGCAGTGACAGGGTATCTGTCGGTCGTTGCATGATGAAGCCTTCAATCCAGTTTGCTAACTGGTTTTCCGGGTCCTCAAACTGAGGATGAAGAAGAGCACCGAGATCTGCCCAATCGTTATCTGAGTATAGAAAAGGGTAATTCATGGCCGAAGCGGCAATCTCGAAAACAGGCCATGTAGCAGCTGTGAGCTCTATGATCGAATGGCTGTGAATAGATAGATAATCAGTGAGCAATGAAATCTCAGCGTTTGCAATAGAATTTCCTGAAACGTCATGTGACCAGATGATTTTTGCTTGAGGAGACATTTCAATGTTGAATGAAATGAGCTTTAAATCTCGTGTTTCGCATGGCCGCAATAACAACCTGTGTGGGCCCAGTGAGACTTTACTTGCATATCGATAAATAGTGAGATGTTGTATCTTCAATCTTACCATGATTGTTCTATCCGCCTGCTGTTTGGGGCTGAGGCGCTGTCCTAAGGTTTGTGTTTATTGAATGGGCAGCGAATTACGCTCGTCGTGGCGGGAGCCGGGTTTTTCCGTGAGAAACCTATCCCTTTCGACCACCAAGCGAGGCAACTTTTATTTAGTAAATCAGAGTACTACCTTCTTGTCTCATAAACTTAGAAGCAAAGATTGCGTGATTTATTTGAACAAATATTTGGTTTCCCTGCCCAAAGTTGGTTTCGACGGTACCTTTTAATAATTGTCTTAAGAGCAGAACGAGAAAACACTAGAAAGTAGTGAGCATACTATTTCTTTGAGAAATCTGCTTACCCCCCCTTTTGCCTTTGCAAATCGAATTGCAAGCGATGATTTTCTCCATCCAGTCGCAAGCTTACGCTGTTGTGAAACGCCGGATACGGTTTGCCATCTAGAGTAGCGGTCGATCTGCCCTCTCTCTCTACATAAGTCTGCGAAACGGCAATGTCATAGTCGGTCTCATCAACTCTTACACGCAACTCAAAGCCCCGCCAGTTTCTCGGAATGCAGGGAGCGATAGTCAGTGTTTTTCCTTCGCGTCTCAAGCCAAGAATACCAGAGATGCCTGCCTGATACATCCAGCCGGCCGATCCAGTGTACCAGGTCCATCCTCCTCGTCCGACATGGGGTGCGACAGAATAGACATCTGCAGCAATCACATAGGGTTCCACCTTGTATCGCTCTGTTGCCTCTGGTGTTAGCGCATGATTGATGGGATTTACCAAAGCCAAAAGTGAGTGGGACTTTTCGCCCTCATCCAGCTGTGCAAAAGCAAGGATCGCCCACATCGCCGCATGGGTATATTGGCCGCCATTCTCTCGTAACCCCGGCGGGTAGCCCTTGATGTAACCAGGATCGCTGGCAGATTGATCGAAAGGCGGCGTGAACAGCAGCGCCAACCCCTCGTCCCTGAGAACAAGATGTTGTTCAAGGGAATGCATGGCCACTCGCGCACGATCCCCATCTGCCGCTCCAGATAAGACAGCCCATGATTGGGCGATGGAATCGATTTTACATTCTTCACTAGCAGCAGATCCCAGCCAAACACCGCTATCAAAGGTTGCTCGGCGATACCACTCCCCATCCCACGCAATATTTTCAAGAGCCGTTAGCAAGGAGGTTGCATGCGAGGTCCAGAGTTTGGCCCGTTCTGGATCTCGTTGTTGGGCAATCGGAACGAAAAGATAAATGCTCCGCAAAAGCAGCCAACTGAGCCAGACGCTTGTTCCCTTACCTGCTTCACCAACACGGTTCATGCCGTCATTCCAGTCGCCAGTGCCGATCAGCGGCAACCCGTTTTCTCCCGTCAAAGCCAGACACAAATCCAGCGCACGGGCGCAATGCTCAAACAGGCTTCCTGTTTCGTCGGAAATTTCCGGTACGAAGAAGGCGTCATGGGTCCCTGCTGCCAAAAGAGGACCATCCAGAAACGGCACTTCTTCATCGAGAATGGCCTCATCCCCGGTTTGGACAATGTAGGTTGCCGTGGCAAAGGCCAGCCACACCCGGTCATCGGAAATATGCGTTCGGACCCCTTGCCCCGAATGGGGGAGCCACCAATGCTGAACATCGCCTTCCACGAACTGCCGCCCAGCAGCAAGGAGAAGGTGCTTTCGTGTTTCCTCCGGTTGAGAGAAGGTCAGTGCGATGTGGTCCTGCATCTGGTCTCGGAACCCATAGGCTCCACTTGCCTGATAAAATCCCGAGCGCGCCCAGATGCGGCAGACCTGCGTCTGATAGAGGAGCCAACCATTGAGCATGATGTCCATGGCTCGATCGGGGGTTTTAACCTGCACCGCTCCCAGACTATCCTTCCAATACCGTTGAACCTCATTAAGACAGGCATCGATATCACTAGCGCGGTATCGCGTGATAATTTCACGAGCGTTCTCCCTGGTGCGGCTTTGCCCAAAAAGGGAGACAAAATCGTGGCTTTCGCCCGGTTTCAGCACGACGGAGATGCGCTGTGCTGCGCACGGATCAAGGCAGGCCCCCATGGCACCAGAAAGTGCGTTTTTTCTTCTCATGGCTTCCGGATGGGCAAGGCTGCTGTTTCGTCCGATAAAGCCGGTTCGGTCGGCCGTCCATTCCTGCTGAAGACCGTTAAAATCGGCAAATGCAACCCTGTCGGGGAAGGCTGAATTCCACGGTTTGGTTGCAAACAGAGCGCCGGTTTCTTCATCTCGCTCGTTTAGAATGAAAGGCTCGGACTTGGCTCGGGATGAGCCCAGAACCCAGTCGTTATAGAGGGTGACGGACAAGTGCCGCCTTCGGTTGGACCTGTTGGTCAATGTTAACTTGGAAATCCTGATCGGATCTGACAGAGGAACGAATTGCACCAGATTGGAATGGATCCCTCCGGCGGCATGCTCGAACCTGCTGTAGCCGAACCCGTGGCGCGTTATGTAGGTGCCTTTGTCACGAATGGGCTGAGCCGTTGGACACCAAACCGCACCATTCTCCTCATCGCGGATATAAACTGCCTCACCCGCAGGATCAGCCACAGGATCATTGGACCATGGCGTTAACTGGTTCTCGCGGCTATTCTCTGCCCAGCAATATCCACTACCAGTCTCCGATACCTGGAAGCCGAAATGTGGATTGGCAATCACATTGATCCATGGTGCAGGCGTTTTGTCGCCATCCTTCATGGTGATGACATACTCTGTACCGTCTTTGTCAAAGCCTCCAATGCCGTTGAAAAACTCCAGATCTGTTGGCTGCGGTAAGAGGTCTTGCTCAGAGATCGTCACAGGAGTAAGAGATGCATTGTCAAAGTTTGTCGTTGATGACGATTGGTCCGATTGGAAAATGCGGCCCAATTGCTCCGAGAGGGACCCGTGATTGGCGACAAGCGACACGCGTGCAACCGATACCAGAAGGGATTTTGCTTCCAGACTGATCTGGTCTGTGCGCAGAAGCTGGACAGATCCCAGATCATTTTCATTGCGGATTTGCGACGATCTCATCGCCGTTTGTATTGCCGACTGCAAATCCTGAATATAGCTGGTTGAAAGATCGTTCAATATGATGAGATCAATATGGAGCCCTTTCATGCGCCAATAAGCATAAGCACGCAGTAGCTGTCTCACCAATGGCATACCATCCAGATCCGATATTCGTAAAAGGACAATGGGAAGGTCTCCGGAAATTGACAAAGGCCACAGTGACGATTGCCGTCCGGCCCCGTTTGCAACGACTGAAGCAGAAGCCCGGAACCTGCGATCTGAATAGAGAAGTGCTGAGGCCAGACTCTGAAAATCTGCCGCTTCGCTTGAAGTCACGTTCAGGTGACGCAATTGCACCTGCGCCTGTGTCCAGGCCAAAGTTTTTGCTCGATCATAGGAATTATGATCATGATGCTTATCAAGCAAATTCATCAACTCGGAACGAGATGCTGCCACCAGCGTCCAAAAAGTGACGCGCAATGTTTCGCCGGGAGCGATATTGACCCGATGCCTTAGGGAAAAGATCGGATCCAGGACAGTACCTGTTGTATTGGATAGCGAAGCCTTGTCGTTTAAAGCCTTCGCGTTGGCAAGCGAGCGATTGCGCCCCAAAAACTTCAGTCTGTCCGTTTCATATTGTGGCTCTTGAGCTATTTCCCCTTCTACAATAGCAAAATGACAGACCCAGATTTCAGGATCATCTGGTGAACGACGACGACGATTTGCCAAAAGCCCCCCAAATTCGGGTAGATACTCCGTTTCAACAAACATCTTGGAAAAGACCGGATGAGCGGCATCCGATACCGGGGATGCAAGAACCAACTCACTATAGGATGTTAACTCAATATGACGAGATCTCAATCCCGTGTTGGAGAGGGTTATCCGTCGAACCTCACCATCATCTTCGCCTGAAACCAGAACATCCAAACGATAGGTGAGTAGTCCGTTGCGGCAAGAATACTCTCCATAATCCTCTGCAAAGATCACTTGCTGTTGTTTCAGGTCTCGTTTGACCAAATGGCCGGCAGGAGACCAAACAGAACCGGAATCGACATCTTTGAGGAAGATGAAAGAACCGAAGTTTTCGCGTGTGGAATCCTCACTCCAGCGTGTAATGGCAATCTCACCCCACCGGCTGTAACCAGCGCCACGCGCTGTCAACATCACGCTGTAGCTGCCATTTGAGAGCAAATGGGTAATTGGTGCCCCAATCAGTGGGTACTTGAAGCACCGGATTGTGGGCTCGTTGGATATGGCTTCTTCGGTTGAGGCTTTCACTTCTTCAGCGCCGGGATGGACCAACGACACATAACGCGGTCTGCGTTCTTGTAGCAAAAGCTCGCTGGCCATGATGAGTGGATCACTGTGAAAACGGGATCGCATGAGCCCATCATGCATAACGTTGGCGATGGCAACAATGGTCATGCCCTGATGATGGGCCATCACGTTGCGGACGATTGCCACTTTCTGGCCGTCGGGCAATCGGGATTGCGTAAAATCCAGGGCCTCGTAAAATCCGTAAGGTCCGCATCCTCCCATATCAGCTATCCGATCATAGTTGATCGAGGCATTGCGGGCGTCGAACATCGCGGCCAACCCCGTCGCATAGGGTGCAATCACACGGTTCTCAGAAAGCCCGCGCTTCAATCCCAAACCGGGAACCCCAAAATTGGAATATTGATAGGTGAACTCGATATCCCGGGCGTTAAACGCAGATTCAGAGATGCCCCAAGGTAGGTTCAGCTTTCTGCCATAGCCTTGCTGAAGCGCCACAATGCGGTGATTGGTGTCATTGAGAAGGCTGTCCGCAGGAGCCTGCATCACCAAGGAAGGCATCAGATATTCAAACATGGACCCTGACCAGGAAATGAGGGCAGCCCCGTTTTTGACTGGTGTTAGTTGTCGACCAAGTCTGAACCAGTGGCGTGTTGGAATATCCCCTTTTGCTATGGCTACAAAGCTCGCCAGATTGGCTTCTGAGGCGAGAAGATCATAGCAATTCTCATCAAGCTTGTTCTCGGCACGAGCATAACCGATGGAGAGCAGCTTCCGCTTTTGGACAAAGAGGAATGTGAAATCCATAGCCAAAGCCATGGCTCGCGCTTCATCAGCCAGAGCGTCCAAGCGGAGGCTCAAATGATCCCGTACCTCTGGCGAGGCGGAATGATCCCTTTCAAACTCGCGGATTCTGTTTGCAAGTGCTGTGGTCCAGTAGACCAGGTCCGGCATACGGTCTTTTTCCGGGATGACGGAAAGCTCGTTTGCCAGGACGACCGATTTTCTGGCAATGCGACCCAATCTTGGCGCGATTACCTCTAGGCCCTGATCTCCATTCAGCCCGGACTTGAGTTCTTCATAGAGCAAGCCAAGGCGTTGGGTGCTGGCAGACTTGACCATGACGGTCTCAAAGGCCTCAAGCGCCAGCATGAGCGTGTCGTTCATTCCCATTCGCACTGTGGCTATGGGTAAGTCGGCTCTCCATTCAGCACATGCTTTTGACAGAGCGATCAGGTGACCAGCAAGGTTGCCGCTATCCACCGTGGAGACATAAGCCGGTTCGAGAACCTTTAAGTTGGTTGTGTCATACCAATTAAAGAAATGACCGCGGAACCGCTCCATGCGGCGCAGGGTTTCAAAGCATGCCTCCAGCCGTTCAATCGTCTCGCTTTTTCCCGCCCATCCGAAATCATATGCTGCGCTGGCAGATAGAAGATAAAGCCCGATATTGGTCGGAGATGTCCTGTGTGCAATGACAGGTTTGGGATCTTCCTGAAAATTGTCAGGAGGAAGCATATTGTCAGCGGGAGTGACAAATCGTTCGAAATAGCGCCAAGTGCGGCGGGCTATAGTGCGAAGACGCTCTTTCTCACTCGGAGATAATTCGGGGTTCTTTGCTTTGTCAGATGTGTGGCTGATCTGAAAGGCAACGAGAGGCGCGATAAGCCAAAAACAGGCAAAAACTCCCGTGATCAGCAACGACTGAAGTGACAAAACCGCCAGTCCAGTGATCATCACAAGGCCCAACACGGTTCCGCCGATCATTAGTCGGTAAAACCCCGAAAGCTTCAGTTCACACGCAAGCTCTGCCTGAGCCGCCGTAACCCACTGCAGCATATGGCTGTGAGTCACATAGAGCCTCGTGACTGATTTTATGATAGCGCGTCCCATGATCGCAGCCTGATGAGGCAGGAAGACGAGCGACAATATGGTCTTGATTGCCGCGGCGTTGAATTCCGCCCCCAGCATTCGGAAATGGCTATTGATGCGTATACCCATATTCCTGGGAATAACGGCAAAGAAGCAAGAAACAAATTCGGGAATAGCCATGGCACAGAGAACGAAACACGTACCCAACAGCGCCGACGTAAAAGGCAACATCCAAACGAGCCCGAGGCAGGCTAACAAGGTGGGGGCAACAAGGGATCGCCTCAAATTGTCGAGAATTTTTGCAAAACCAATCGGATCTACAGACTTAATGTGGCTGTGCCATGCCAATATCCATGGGAGCAATTGCCAATCGCCCCGGGCCCAGCGGTCTTGGCGTTTGCATGCCACATCGTAGCGAGAGGGAAAATCGTCGATGACTTCAATGTCTGAAACCAGACCTGAACGAACGAATATCCCTTCGAGCAGATCGTGGCTGAGGACAGTATTTTCCGGAATGCGATTGGCCAGAGCTGCCTCAAAGGCATCAACGTCATAAATTCCCTTGCCGGTATATGAACCCTCACCAAATAGATCCTGGTAGACATCGGAAATGGCAGAAGAGTAAGGGTCTATGCCACCGGGTGAAGAAAAGACCCTATGAAAAAGAGTATTCTTCCCCTTGGCTGTCAACGTAGGGGTTACTCGTGGCTGGAGAATACCGTAGCCGTGAATAATGCGTTGTGTCTCTTTGTCGAAAATCGGGCGATTGAGGGGATGAGCCATTTTGCCGATTAGCTTGCGGGCGGCATCCCTTGGCAATCGGGTGTCAGCATCCATCGTGATTACATAGCGAACTTGGTCTGGCACCCATGGAATAGTGCCATCTAGAGCGTTGAAAGTGGTGTCCTTTGCCCCTCGCAGCAATTGATTGAGCTCTTGCAGCTTTCCGCGCTTGCGCTCCCAGCCCATCCATTTGCCCTCAGAAGCATTAAACTGTCGATCTCGAACAAGAAGAAGAAAACGCTTGCCTGCTACGCCTGCTCCATAACGTTTATTCAATTGCTCGATTGCCGTTTCGCCATCTGCGATCATAGCATCTTCTTCAGCGAGGAACTTCTGGTCTGCATCCATACGATCGAGCAGCAATGCAAATGTGAGATCGTCTTCCGGGCCGGACAGATAATGGATTTCGAGGTGTTCGATCTGCCTGAGGAGCTCTTCCGAATTGCTCAGCATGGTCGGGACGACCACCATGGTTCGCGAGTCTATGGAGACGCCGTGCTCAAACTCCATGCTGGGCAGGATCACCGCGCCAAAGCTCCAGGTCACGAACCGGTTTACGAATGCTGTCGAAACCTCCGTTGCGGGAATGAAGCCGGCCAAACAAAGCAGAATCCCGACTGGGATACTTGAGATATTCAAAGCCCAAATGCATGCCCATAGCATCATGAGGGCAAGACAGGAGATAAGACCGACATAGCCGCCAACGCCCAACCGTTGGCTAAAGCGCAGTATCGACAGGCGCATGGGGGGCTTGAAGTCTATTTTGGTTTCTAGCAGCGGTCGCCCATTTGAAAGCAGATAGTAACCGGGATCTGAGAGGCGGCTGTCTTGCGAATCTGCACCGCCCGCGCTTGAAACCAGCGCCATGACCTGCCTCGTCACCTCGATTTCCGATATTGGCGATCTACGTGCCAGAACCTCAATCGCGTCGCGATACATGTCTCGCGTCGCGAAGTCCATCAGAGCAAAAGTTTTGCTTTTGCGCAGCTCGGCATCAACCAGATTCACGCTTTCAAACGCTTCCGACCACTCAATACCGGAAATCAGGCGCATACTGGTTATTATGTTGCGGACGGTCAGGTTGGAGGCACCAAGATTTTGCTGAGAGCGCAAGACAACTTCATCAATAGAGCAGCCTTCGCTGGATAGCCTCTCTTCAAGCCAGGCCAATATGGGTATGTCATCGGTATCATGTTCACGTAGACGCTTGGCCAGCTGCGCTGCGAACCGTTCGGGCAAAGGGGCTGATGAAATCTCGGCCAGAGCGACATCAGAAGCAATTTTCTTCATCAGCACCTGATCGACGAGGGTGTCGGCCGCAATGCGGCTGTTTCGTCCGGCGACGATCTGATCTGCCAGACGTCGAAGATTTTCAATCAACACAATACGGAGCGTAATCGGAAGCGCCCAAAGTTCGCCCATGGTAAGCGGATGGATTGTTTGATAGGCGCGAATAAATCTTAGAAATATCTCGGGATCAAAATGACTGTCTGTATGAGCAACAAAGGCCCAGGCTATGCCGAAAACGCGAGGATAGCCAGCCAAGGGTCCATCAATCAATTTGGGCAGCTGCTGGTAATAGCTTGGAGGGAGGCTGCTTTTAATGGCGCGTATCTGCTCATCTACCAGATAATAGTTGTCGAGAAGCCATTCCGCAGCGGGAACCAAATTTTGGTGGTTTTCCAGCTCTTCAGCGTTGGAAAGATAAGCGGCATGAATCGCATTGGCATTCTCTTTGAGGCGCTTTTGCAGCGTGGGCACTCTTGGAGGGTTTGGCGAAACCACTTGTGCGACTGCGAGCGTTTTCGCATGAAGCTCTAGGCGCTCGGCGCTGAATAGCTCTTCCCTGATCGGAGAGGTATCCCTCCAAAGCCTGAAGGCTCGTCCATTTAAATTAGCAAGAAATGACAGAGGTATCATTGTAACCCTTTCGCACTGTGCCACTGGTGTGACAAAGCAATGCAGAAACCTATGGCAGTAGGCAGTCATTTCGTTTTTGAAAACTAGAGGACAACAGTATCGATCAGCTTCTTTCCATACGAACGCACAGCGTGAAGACCGGATCGCTTGCCAAAGGTTATCTATTCAAGCTATCAGCCTTTTAAAATTCGGCACTGATCAAGGTTAATGCTGCTAAGTAAGCCCAAGCATGGAAACGAGTAGTCTGGTTGGTCTATGTCAGCAGAGGGCCAGCCTGATCGAGATAAGATGAGTCAAAATCAGCAAATGCGACCAGGCGATCATAATTGTCAAAGACTACCTGTCCATCGCGAAAAGTCGCCATTCCGACTTCTCGTAACTGTCTCAAGACTCGATTGACATGCACTGCACTCAGGCCCAGCGCGTCGGCAAGAAGGGGCTGAGTGAGCGGGCAGGTAAAGCCGGTTTTGCTGCCAGCTCCGATGAGAGAAAGGCGGGCACCTAACTCAAGAAGAAAATGGGCCATGCGCTCTGCAGGATTACGACGTCCAATATTGACCAGATGCTCGACCACCATGGCCTCATCCCTGGACAATGCCCAGAGCAAAGCCATGGCAAGCCGTGGGTGTTGAGCAAAGGTATCGAGTAGGCGAGGTATCAAGATTTCACACACTTCAACTTCTGTTATGGGCTCGATGTTGTGATCAGAAGTGTGAAACAAAACACTTCTTACACCCAAAAAATCACCTGGTATCTGGAAGTCAACGATTTGTCGGGTTCCGTCAGCCTGAATTTTGTAGGAGCACACCCAGCCACTCATCAAAATGAAGGCGGCCTGATTTGTCTCGCCCTGTTGCACCAGATCCTGCCCAACTCGAATTTTTCGGCTCTGTTTGAGAAGTTGCCCAAGAATCTCGAGTTCATGTTCTGACAGCCCGATGCAAGCGCTTAGTTTCAGTGCGATTGGCGTGTTCAAAATAGTCTTCATAGAATCACCACGCTTTTGAACCTTCGGAAGAAACAACTCAAGATGCTGATCTTGATCAGTCCATCATATCCGAATGTTTGGGAAGATAGGATGAATAAATAGTCGCCAATTCTTTGCTCATACTCTGAGGGAATGACCACATGCGAGAGATACAACTCATTGAGGGGATTGCTGCGCTCTCAATTTGCGAGTCGCTTCTTTTGGCGTTGAATGATCAAAAGATCATGACGGAAGCCCAGATCCTTGGGGTTTTGGAAGATGCGGCAGCTGCACATGAGAATGCTATTAAAGACGCTTCTGCCCCCGAAACACATCAACAGATTTTTGAATTGATCAACAAAATCATTACCGGGGGCAATTCAGTTCGCCACCGCTAGCTAGCGGCAAAGTAACACGACAATCTTTTTGATTCCATGATGTCGAATGCTCTTAAGCTACCTTGACCCGATGAGGACAAAATGAACAATCGCATTGCAACATCCATTATTCACTTCGATCATCCATTCCAATTTCCCGGGTCTGGCAAGACCCATCCTGCCGGTGACTACACGCTCATTCGAGAAGACGAGGCAATAGAAGGTATCTCTTGGATGGCATATCGCTGCAAATCGATTTGCATCGATGTTCCGTCTATCGGCACGACCAAAGGGCAAACAGAACGGCATACCGTTGATCAGGACGAACTGACTGCCATGATTGACTGGGATGGGTGATTTATTTGCGGTCCTTGCAGCTAATAATGAGGAATTAAGTCCGAGCTGTCTGACGCTCCAACAGGGTTACAGAAAATAAGGAGAGATTGATGCATAGCATATTAGATAAAAACCGTTTGAGACCCACTCAGACGGCACTGTCTCTTTGGGAGGACGAAGGAGGTGCGATCGAGAAAATGAGCAATATGGACATATGTGCTCGGCACTCTGGGGCCGAGGGATCACGGGACAAAGACAGTGCCATTTCCAAGCCTCCCTCAGAAATAGACAAGGATATGGAAACGAAGAATAGCACGACGTGTACGGCTGCCCAGATGATGTACAGATCGGAAGAAGGATCGCCAAAAGAAACCTCATACCAGCCTCTTACAACCCCCAATGAAGAGAGAGGCTTTTTCAGCCGCAGCTCATCATGGGCTTAGTCTTTCCAAACCAGACCTGCAACGTTGACGAGGATACAGGGATCATACGATTTTCCGGATATGATGGTCTCATGGAAATCCGCTTTTCCATGACGTTTGAAACACTTGATCATCTTATGAAGGCCCATGACGAAGAGAGACAACCCCATAGGCAAGCCTTTGAAAATCTGAGATCTCGCATTCAGAATGCCGCGATGCGCGCTTATAGTAGGACCAGGAAATCTTTCTACAGATTAGGACTA
Source organism: uncultured Cohaesibacter sp. (assembly GCF_963682185.1). Lineage (NCBI taxonomy): Bacteria > Pseudomonadati > Pseudomonadota > Alphaproteobacteria > Hyphomicrobiales > Cohaesibacteraceae > Cohaesibacter > uncultured Cohaesibacter sp. Next base: position 263,730 of record NZ_OY821667.1, read on the forward strand.
GATTCGAACTTCTAGACCCGTGTTCAGCTCTTTCGCATTGAAGCTCGATAGGAGGCGAGGTCGCGGCTGGCAAGGGAGCTTGCCAAGCTAAAAATAGTCTAGAGAGGTTAACCTTGATCAGTACCTGTTTTGCAAAGGCGAAGTAACCTGCTCATAGAAAAGCGGTGCTTTGACCGCAGGAGAACCTGACATGAAAACCCTTGAATGGCTCAAACCTGGATTATATGGAGCAGTGATTGGCGCGGTATGCGTTGGTGTTATAGGATTTGCGTGGGGCGGCTGGATGACATCCTCTGGCTCCAACAAAATGGCGATGTCCATGGCTCATGACGATGTGATCGCAGCCCTTGTTCCGGTCTGTGTCGATCAGTCCAACAAAGACCTGAATCGTCAGGCGACCCTCACCAAAATCACGGACGCATCGAGTTACAAGCGACGTGACATTGTTATGGAAAGTGGCTGGGCGACTGTTCCGGGAGCAGAAAAGCCGGACCGTGATTTGGCTCAAGCCTGCCTCATTGCACTTAAGCTCGACAAATAGTCGTTTCAGACACTGGCTGTCTTTCATCTTAACCCGGGATGACCCCATATACTCGGCTCTGCAATCCATTCTGAAGACATCCGGATCGCAAAAGTCGCCTGATGCTTTGCTTGCAGGCGTCATCGCTTTTTCAATTTTGCCTTAAAATGCATCTACCTCAAAGCCCAAAGGAGTTAGATCCGAAATCTCGCCCTTTTAAGCCGTTTCCTTGAGAAACGAGCCGAAGAGACAAATGCCTTGGAGGCACTATATGCGCATCAATCTTGGCTGCCGGCTTCATTTCAGCTTTCCGCAAGACACACCAATGGTTGCTGTTCTGAACGTCCATTATTCACATTTTGGCGACTTGGAACGTCCTGATTTTATGGTTTCCTCACCAAGTGTACCCTTGGAAAGCTATCGTGATGGCTTCGGAAACTGGTGTACCAGATTGATTGCTCCGGCCGGAGACTTCGAACTGACAACAGACGGCATATTCCGTGATAAAGGCGAACCCGATCCAGAGGCCCCTGATGCAGTGCAATTCGAGGTTCAGCATTTGCCTGCCGATACGCTCGTCTATCTATTGGGGAGCCGATATTGCGAAACAGATCTTCTGTCTGAAAAAGCGTGGCAACTCTTTGAGACAACAGCGCCCGGCTGGGCTCGTGTTCAGGCCATATGTGACTTTGTTCACGGCCATGTCTCTTTCGGATATGAACATGCACGGGCGACGCGTACCGCATCAGAAACAATGACGGAACGCAAGGGTGTCTGTCGCGACTTTACCCAACTTGCCATCACACTTTGCCGCTGCCTCAACATACCTGCACGGTATTGTACCGGCTATCTCAGTGACATTGGAGAGCAAGGCCCCTATCCCCCCGGTGATTTTGCCGCATGGATGGAAGTCTATCTCTCTGGCCACTGGTGGATTTTTGATCCGCGCAACAATACCCGGCGCATCGGACGCATTCTGGTCGCGCGCGGACGCGACGCAGCAGACGTTCCTCTGACACAGACATTTGGCAAGAACACCCTGATGAATTTCAGTGTCTGGGCCAATAAAATCCAAGAAAAACAGAGCGTGAAAATTCTCACTCAAGGCCGAAGTTGAAGACCAATCGAGATGAGTTCCAAAATAATTTTACAAACAAAAGGATGAATATGATGTCTTTCAAAGATCTGACAACCCGGGCCGCAGAGGCTGAAAAGACTAAAAAAACAGATGCGATAAAAAAGGGCTCTAAGATCACGCCAATCAATATCGCGCCTCAAAAAGCCGTCCAGAAGCAGCAAAAGCCCAAAGGCTGAGCGCTCACCTTGAAGTGATGCACGCATATGACGAGCGCATCACTTCAAAGGCAAAAACTTCTCTGGCCAATGCCATTGTTCATAGATGTTCCGTATAACGACTATCAAGGAAAGCGCATGCCAGATCAAAGCAACGGATCCAACAGTGAAGGGCCATGGAGCCCCAAGAACCGTTCCAACCCAAACAACTTAAACACTTTTTTCGGACAGGGACGCTCACCATTTGGAGACATATTCCCCAATGGACCGCCCCCCTTGCGCACGGTGATTATCGCTGGCGCCGTGATTCTGGCAGCACTGTTTGCATGGTCTTCATACTTCACCGTTCCTAGCGACTCGATTGCCGTCGTGCAACGGTTTGGAAAATATTCTTCCGAAGTCCCTTCTGGTCTCCATTTCAAGCTCCCCTTCGGTGTCGACGAAGCAACGATCGTCCCGATCAAGCGGCAGTTGAAACAGGAATTTGGCTTCACCACACCGGGCGCCAACGACGCCTACCAAACCCCGACGGACGGCCGCTTGGAAACAGAAATGGTCACCGGAGATTTGAACGCTGCTCTGGTTGAATGGGTTCTGCAATACCGAATTTCAGATCCGGTCAAGTTTTTGTTTGAGGTGCGCGAGCCCCGGGCAACACTACGCTATGTTTCTGAATCCGTAATGCGTGAGGTTGTCGGAGATCGCACGGTCGATGAAGTTATCACCATCGGAAGACAAGAAATCGAAAGTGAAGCCCTTTTGAAGATGCAGGCACTCTCTTCAAAATATGCAATGGGAATCAGCATCGATCAGGTTCAGCTCAAGAATATCAATCCACCCGGACCGGTTCAGTCTTCTTTCAACGAGGTAAACCAGGCTCAACAGGAAAAAGAGCGGCTCATAAACGAGGCACGCCGCGAGTACAACAAAGTTATTCCACTCGCTGAAGGCGAGAAGGATCAGCGGATCCGCGAAGCTGATGGATATCGGCTGAAACGCGTCAATGAAGCCGAGGGAGATGCTGCCCGGTTCACCGCGCTCTATTCCGAATACAAGAAGGCTTCCGAGGTTACCCGCCGTCGGATTTACATCGAAACTATGCAGTCTGTTCTTCCGGGCATCAAGTCCAAGATCGTAGTCGATCAGACGACAGGCAGCATTTTGCCGCTCCTCAATCTCGGCGGACAAAAAGGAAGCCAGCCATGAAAATCACATCCGCAATTCTAGGACTGGTCGCCATCGCTTTGGTCTATGCTATCAGTGGTTCGCTATACACCGTCAGCGAAGTGGAACAGGCCATTGTTACCCAGTTTGGAAAGCCCGTGGGTAAGCCGATTGTCACTGCCGGATTGAAGATCAAAATCCCTTTCATTCAAGAAGTACATCCGATCGACCGGCGGGTTCTTGAATGGGATGGAAGTCCCTCCGATATGCCGACCAAGGACAAGCTCTATATCTCGGTCGACCTCTTTGCACGCTGGCGGATTGTAGAACCTCTTCAGTATTTTCTACGCTTGCGAGATGAGCGCAGTGCCCAGTCTCGCCTTGACGACATTCTCGGTAGTGAGACCCGCAATGCGGTTGCCAAGCATGAGTTAATCGAGATCATTCGAACGACCAAGGATCGGACCCCCTTACGTGACACGCTTCTAACGGACGAAGAACGAGCGCAGGATATTGGCGCACTGGTGCCAATCAGCAAAGGCAGAGCCCTTGTAGAAAGACAGATATTTGAGGCTGCGGCAGAGAAAGTTCGTGTCTTCGGTATTGAGCTTCTCGATATCCGCTTCAAGCGCATCAATTATAACGAAAGCGTGCGGCCGAAAATCTATGATCGTATGATCTCTGAGCGGCGCCAGATCGCTGAACGCTTCCTGTCCGAAGGAAACGGCGAAGCGGCACGAATTCGAGGAAATCGCGTAAGAGATCTGAACAAGATTCAGTCTGAGGCCTATCGAGCGGTTGAGGAGATCCGAGGTGTGGCAGATGCAACGGCCGCTAATATCTATGCGAAGGCATATAATACCGACCTCCAGACCGTTGAATTCTATGAATTTACCCGGACGCTGCAGGCCTACAAAGACATTATTTCCGGAGAAACAACTCTCGTTCTTTCAACAGACAGTGACCTATTCAAGTTCATCAGAACAATGAAAGCGGCTACTCCTTCGGAGACAGCCCCCGATGGGGTTTTGGGAACAAAGAGGCAAGATCAATAGCGACGAGAGCTTCAGTTCAACAGTCATTTGCCTGTCATATGTGGCATCTCCGTTCTTGAAGACAATGTCCAGAGTTGCAAGGCATCCAACTTGGATCAGCAGAAAAAGGTTCGGTTTGTATCTCTTCAAATGAGCGGACTGCTATCGGCTCGGAGGGCCTCGTGTATCCAGAAATGTCTAGTCTTGCAGCGGGAAGCTTCCACATTTGGATGACATATGCGTTGGTGATTGTCGCGATCCTTGGGTTTGCGATTGATCGCATTAAAGTTGAAATAACGGCTCTCGTCCTTTTGGTTGCCTTGTTGCTGCTGTTTGAACTCATTCCGTTGAGAAGTCCTGACGGAAAAATCCTTCTGGATACCAAAGACCTATTGGCGGGATTTGCAAACCCCGCCCTGATTGCCGTTCTGGCGTTGCTTGTTCTTGGCAATGGTTTGTGGAGAGCCGGGGCGTTGGACTGGGTAATTAAACAGTTGTTCCAAAGAACGGGTAAAAGCTACAAGGGCGCCATTTTCATTTGTTTTGTCGCTGTTTTCATAGCCAGTCCTTTCGTCAATAACACGCCGGTCGTCGTGATCTTCATTCCGATTCTTGAAACAATCGTTCAGCGGTTTTCTAAATCACCGAGCAGCGTCATGATGTCATTGTCTTTCATCGCCATTCTCGCGGGCATGACGACATTGGTTGGGTCTTCCACCAACCTGCTTGTGTCCGGAACCATGGTGGAACTGGGACAAAAGCCACTTGAATTCTTCGGGTTCTTTGTTCCGGGCCTTGTTCTTGCCAGTGTTGGCCTCATGTATCTCTGGGTTGCCACCCCCTATTTGCTTCCAAGGAGATCTTCGCCCGCCCAACGTTTCATGTCAGGTAATCATCGAAGATTCATCACACAGTTTACAGTCGGAAATGAAACAAAGCTGATCGGAGCACGGATCTGCTTCAATCTCTTGAGCATTCGAGGGGCACGCCTCATTCTTGTGCTAAGAGGAGAGCAGCGCCTCGTCCCGCCTTATCAAGACCTCGAAATCCACGAAGGCGACACCCTTATCGTAATGGGAACTCACGATGCTTTAGCTGAAGCCCAAACAAAATTCCCAAAGCTGATTTTTGCAACATCGGGCAAGAGGGGTCATACTTCGAGTAGAGAAGAAAAGGCTTTGCTTGCAAACGATCAAGTTGTCGTCGAGATCATGGTCGCGCCAGGCTCACAACTCGTTGGTCAGTCGATTGAAGAGGCAAACTTTCGCTCCCGCTATGGCTGTCTTGTCCTCGGGGTTGAGCAGCATTCTCGAATAACCCGCATTCTGACAGGACGAACTCTTCTGGAAGGTGATGTCCTGGTAGTACAAGGTGACCGTGAAGTTGTGGAACGCATGCGAAAACACTCCGGAGTTGTCGTTCTGGATGGGACGGCACGTCCCCTGCCGGGAGCTCAAGCGGCAAAGATGGCGGGAGCAATTTTTGTCGGCGTCGTCCTTCTCAGCGTGTCCGGTCTCCTACCAATCGCAGCAGCTGCAGTCTTCGGTGTTATGCTCATGCTCCTGACCGGAGTGCTGACACTCGAACAAGCCGTGAACTCTCTAGATCGGCAGATTTACTTGATGGTGGGAGCCTCATTGGCTCTTGGCTTGGCCATGCTAAAAAGCGGCGCAGCCGCTTATCTTGCTGATGGTGTTATCGGATTGATTGGAAATGCCGGGCCTGCCGTTATCCTTTCGATGTTGTTTCTCCTGATAGCTATTCTCACGAATGTGCTATCCAACAACGCGACAGCAATCTTGTTCACACCAGTATCCATAGAGTTGGCAACTGGACTAGATGCAGATCCAATGCCATTCGCATTGGCCGTTTTGTTTGGAGCAAACTGTTCATTCGCAACGCCCATAGGCTACCAGACTAATCTACTTGTTATGGGGCCGGGATATTATCGTTTTAGCGATTTTGCGCGTGTGGGATTGCCACTAATTGTCATTTTATGGGCAACCTTCAGTATATTCATGCCATGGTACTATGGATTTTAAACTATCGCAGTCAGGATGAGCATTCACTCCATCCGATTTTAATGACATTCAACATTCTGCAGTGAGCCCCAAGTTTGGACCGCCGGGAATTATATTTTTCCGGCTTTCATCACAGTGACGGGCTGGTTACGCCACCGGGATTATGCAGAGCAATCGGAACGTTGTATCCGATTGCTGAATGAGGCCGATCCTCATTGTACAATACCGAGCGGCCTCATTCCGCGCTTGATCGGCGAACCCCGGACGAAGCATACTGGGACGGTAGCGGAGAGCAAAAAGCAGCATGAAACCTAAACCCGATACACCTTAGAAACGCTGCAAACCTGTCCAAAAAACCGGGACCACCTCACATTTACGTACTCCCACTCTTCCTAACTCGTTATACAGCTGCAAATTGGCATTTCAAGAGATTGCGTTATAGGGAGTGACCAAATGAAACGAAGAAGCACATTGTAGATCCCAGCGAACTCTTAAATTCTGACGTTTTGAGTTCTGAGCGATGATCGCGCTCTGAGATTTTTTGAATGGCCGCTTCGGTTGGTAACATCTGAGATCTCGCATCTTCGGCAAATGGCTGCTTCCCGCCCAGTTTACCACTTAGGCTTTTTTTCATCAGAGAAAGTCGGTTCAGCCCTTCATCAGGGACAATGTAGGAGGCAGCTTGAAGTATCCAGAAATAGCAGACAGAATTTCTTTGATCTTACTGCGCTGCGCTTCCGACAAGCAAATCAAGCGAACTGTGTTAGCTAGTATCAAAAACTGTAGTTTGGCATCTGAAACGGCTCATTTTGACTACAAAACTACATGTAATTTTTACTCTTGTTAAAAATCCACATCTACGTCTTGCATAAATTATTGAATTAAATAAAAAAATTTAAGTCAGTCAGTCAGTGAAGAAAATTTCAATGCGAGAAATAATACATTATGCGAATTATCGATATAGGGAAACGGCAGTGTCATGGATGCCCGCCACGCATCTTCGCTCGAACGGCATTGGCTATGGCCCCTCCCTCGACATGATATAAAAAAGCCGCCAGAGCTCAAACGCTGGCGGCCTGTATGATGTTGCCTTGAACTGTAGCCCAGATTGCCAGCGCTTACTTCTGGCCCCAGGCTTTGCCATTGAGATGGCTTGACGCCTCAAAGGAGTCTGGTAGCTTCAATGTTGGCTCCAGCTTGGCAAGGCGCTCGACAGACACCTGTGCGATGGCATGGGCCAACCCAAAGCCAATCTTGAAACCACCTGTCGCGGCAAAGATGCTTTTCGAGCCCGGCAAAAAGCCAACCATTGGATCGCGCTTTGTGGCCTTGGGACGAATACCTGCCCAGCGCTGCATGATTTCGGCCCCTTCCAGCATCGGGCACAAATTGAGCGCCTTGGCCCAGATTTCATCGCAGCGATCATCTGTACTGTGTTCATCGTCCCATTCTTCCTCTGTGGTGCTGCCAATGGCACAGACGCCATCATCATGCGGAACCACATAGACAGTACGATCATACAAAACCGGCAGACCGGGTTTTTGCCCCACCTTGGCAATCAACGCCTGCCCCTTAACGCCGATACCAAGGTCCTCCATGCCTGTCAGTGCCTCGATCATCGGGAAACTCTTATAGCCCGCAGACAGCACTACAAGACCAGCTGAGAGCGTCTCTCCGCTGGCGAGCGTCACCTGTGCGCCATCGCCCAGATCTTTGATGTCGACCACTTCAGCATTCTCCATGACGACGCCACCGCGCTTGATCACAGAAGCCCGAGCAGCCTCGCAATAAGCACGCGGATTGGCGCGCCCCGAGAAATTGTCAAACGCATATCCTTCCGGGCACAGCTCAGCATTAAGCCAACCGCCCAGATCATCCTGCGGGAAGACCTTGTGATAATAGCCGGTCTCGGCGCCATGCCAGAGCACTTCTGCTTCTTTGGAACGCACCTCATGGCGTTCTCTCAGCGCCTCGGTACCAAGCGGCACGACGCGTCCGCAGCGATCATAACCGATGGAAAGTCCAGTCTCTTCTTCAAGTAAAACTTTAACTTCAGAAAGGTTCTTTAATGCATTGAATTGAAACTCTTTTTTCTCATTCCATCTCTCTGACATATGGGGCAAAAGTGCTCCCAGAAGACCATAGCTTGCGCCCTGCCCGATCTCTTGTTTATCGACCAGTGCAACGCTCATGCCTTCGCCCAAACAGGCTCTGGCAATGGAAAGACCAAACACGCCACCGCCGACAACGAGGCAATCATAATGAGTGGATGATGAGGAATTGAGAGGACTTGGCATAGCTCATATTTCTTCTTATGAAAGGAAGCGGCATGATGCCGGACACCACGCTCTAGGCTTCCACAGTTAAGGTTGCCGTACCCTAATCGATCGAACGGAAAATTGATATGGCGAAGCCTCCTGAACTCGTCTGGCTGGACAATTTGACCCCTAAATCCACACGCTTTGACGACACCTACTACACGCGGGAAAACGGCCTTGAAGAAACGCGCTATGTCTTCATAGATGGCAACAGGCTGCCGGAGCGCTGGCGCAAGGGACAGTCCGTCACAATCGGCGAACTCGGTTTTGGAACGGGGCTCAATTTTCTCGCCACCTGGCAAGCGTGGCACGATACGTTGAGCGACTGCACCATGTCGCAAGGAACCGACGCCCCATCACTCACTTACATCTCCTTTGAGAAATATCCGCTCGACCAAGAGAGCCTTGCCAAAGCACTTTCGCCCTGGCCGGATCTCGCTGAGCTCGCTAATAAACTGGTTGAAGAATGGAAGCCAAATAGGGAGGGCTGGCTAAAATTCGACTTTAACTCTGTCGCACTTCATCTCTATATCGGAGATGCGGCCGATGGGATCAAGACAATCCCCTCTTCCATCGATGCGTGGTTTCTCGATGGTTTCAACCCCAAGACCAATCCCGAACTTTGGTCAGAAACGCTGATGCAATCGGTCTATGATGCGTCCAACCCTGAAGCCACTCTCGCCAGCTACACGGCAGCAGGCTGGGTAAGGCGCAACCTTCAATCAGCAGGTTTCTCCATTGCAAAGCGCAAAGGCTTTGGGCATAAACGGGACATGATCACCGGCTCAAGGTGAGTCATTCAATACGCCACAAAAGGCGCCCCACCTCAAATAAGTCTTGAGTTCAAAAAATGACACTTCAACCCTCACGCGATATAGCAACGCTTGTCGAAATCATGACCCGCCTTCGTGACAAGGAGACTGGTTGCCCCTGGGACATCGAACAGGATTTCGCCTCCATCATCCCTTACACCATCGAAGAAGCATATGAAGTGCAGGACGCCATCGAGCGGAACGACCTCTATGACATGCGTGATGAGCTGGGGGATCTTTTGTTGCAGGTTGTTTTCCACGCGCAGATGGCCAAGGAAATGGAAGACCACCCGGCCAGCTTCGATTTTGGCGACGTCGTTTTAGCCAGCACCAAGAAAATGATCCGGCGCCACCCGCACGTATTTGGCGACACCGACGCCCGTGACAAGGGCATGGTCCGCAAGGCATGGGAAGCCATCAAGGCCGAGGAAAAAGCCGAACGCGCAAGTGAACGCCAGGCGCTGGGCTTGACTGACGAGGACAAAACCTTTCTTTCTGCTGTACCGCGCGGCATGCCAACCATGAAGGCGGCCGTCAAACTACAAAAGCAGGCCAGCAAGGTTGGCTTCGACTGGAACGATCCGCTGCTTGTTCTGGACAAGATTGCCGAAGAAGTGGAAGAAGTGCGCAACGAGCTCATCCTTCATGAAATGGATGAAAAGGCTGTACGCAACGAGATCGGCGATCTGCTTTTCGCCGTTGCCAACCTCGCCCGCCATCTCGATGTAGACCCGGATGAAGCGCTGGCCTATACGAACCAGAAATTCCGCGATCGCTTCGGCCATATTGAAAACGAACTTTCCGAGCGCGGAGGCAGTCTGGAAAATGCCAGCCTCGACGAGATGGAAGATCTCTGGCAGGAAGCAAAAAAAGAACGCGATTGAGCCTAGCAAAAAGGCCCCGCCCAAAAATGGACGAGGCCTTTTGAATTCCATTTATATTGCGGTATCCGAACCGCACCCGTGCTGGTGATCAGTCGACGTCAAACCGGTTGCGCAACTCTGTTTCTACCTTGTCTTGCGCCCGCACATGCAGATCGATACCCTCTTCTCCATCCGATCGGTCCAGAACGTCGCAATGGCGATAGAGCCATGCCAGCCCCTCCCCATCTTCAAAGCCCAGATGTAGAGTGAGAATATTGTCATCCTCGCCAAGCTTGTCTTCAATCTCGGCCAACAGAACATCTGTCCCCTGCCCGGAAACAGCTGAAACGGCCACAGGCTGCAATTGCCCCGTCGCACGCGATGGCTGCTGAGAGGCGGCACGCTCCATGACTGTTTGCCGTTCTTCCTCGGGCAAAAGATCGATCTTGTTCCAGACTTCAATCACGCGCGGATCTTCGTCGATCTCGATACCAAGATCATGCAAAACGTTGGCAACATCTTCCGCTTGAGCATTGGTGTCTTCATGCACGATATCGCGCACATGCAATATCACGTCCGCTTCGAGCACTTCTTCAAGCGTCGCGCGGAAGGCTGCAATCAGATGTGTTGGAAGATCGGAAATAAACCCGACCGTATCTGACAGGATAACGGGACGCCCGTGAGGCAGAACCATCGTGCGCAAGGTCGGGTCGAGCGTTGCAAACAACAGATCCTTGGCAAAGATGCCGGACCCTGTCAACAAATTGAACAATGTCGATTTGCCCGCGTTCGTATAGCCAACAAGCGCAACGATCGGATGCGGAACCTTCTGGCGATTGGATCGATGCAGCCCGCGCGTCCGGCGCACTTGCTCAAGATCCTTCTCCAGACGGTTGATTTTCTCTTGAAGGGCTCTTCGGTCGGCCTCGATCTGCGTTTCACCGGGACCGCCCATGAAACCGATACCGCCGCGCTGTCTTTCAAGGTGGGTCCAGCTACGAACCAGCCGGCCTTTTTGATAATTGAGATGCGCAAGTTCGACCTGCAGCCGACCTTCCTTGGTCTGGGCGCGGCGTCCGAAAATTTCCAGAATGAGCCCGGTTCTATCCAGAACCTTGGTATCCCATTCCTTTTCAAGGTTGCGCTGCTGAATAGGAGAAAGCGGATGATCGATGATAATCAGATCAACCTTCTCTCTATCAATAATATCCCAGATATCTTCCAGCTTCCCCTTCCCGATCAGGGTCGAGGGGCGAATGGCATTGAGCGGCACGCGCAATACATCGACAACATCCAGCTCGATGGCAGCAGCAAGCCCTGCCGCCTCTTCCAGACGAGACTCATCCGTCCGGCGGATAATACGCCCTTCGGAAGCAGCCTTATTCTGTAGATGTTGCGATAGAATGGGAACCAGAACGAGAGTACGCGTTGCCACGGCACCACGCTCGATCATCTTGCGCGGACCTTTACGCTCGTCCTGCCCTTCGAATTCACCTGAATCTGACAATCAGCCTTCAGCCTTTTCGCCAGTCTCACCGCCTTCAAACAGACTCAACGGCCCATTCGGCATAATCGTCGAGATGGCATGCTTGTAAACCAGCTGAGAATGACCATCACGGCGTAGAAGTACGCAGAAATTATCAAACCAGGTTACAACGCCTTGCAGCTTGACCCCGTTGACCAGAAAAATGGTCAAAGGTGTCTTTGTTTTTCTGACATGATTGAGAAAGGTATCTTGGAGGTTCTGGGCTCGTTCTGCCATGTGTCCTGCCTTATTTTCTTTTAATTCAACACTCGGTCTTATTCCAACCTAGTTTGAACCATCACTATGACGTAGTCCGTAAGATTAAACCAGTCTGAGCATAACTCTTTTATTTAAGCAATGCCGCAAAGTCTGGATTGTCCACACATCTTGGGGGAAAATGATGAATGATTGCTAGACTGTCCCCCACAAACCGTCTTAACAACCGCGCCATTCAAACTCGAGAGTATCAAACGATAACGATTCTCAAGCCCTCAGTTTAAACAAAACCACCTGCTTGCCAAGTCGCAATCGCAACCAATTCATGCAATCCTACCAAAAACCAACCATTGTATTGCGTAATAAAGCACTATCTGTACCAGAATTTGAAATTTAACGCCCCCAACAGGACAACAATTTCCATCCGCCCGATAAGCATCGTCCCTGCCAAAACATATTTGACCAGGGGCGCCATTTCATAATAGCGCGGCCAATCTGCCGTCTGGTCCCAACTCGTGCTGTAGAGCGGCCCGATATTGGCAAAGCTCGAAATCGTAGCGATGAGGCCTCCTTCGAGATAGCCCGTGTTGGTTGCCACCACGCCAGAGACTATGGCGATCAGAATGATCGAGAGCAGAAGCGATGTCCAAACGCCATTCATGAACTGGATCGTCGGTTTGGCATGACCGATCCAGCCCTTACGGATCTTGTTGGGGTGGAAAAGCCGGCTCACTTCGCTGACGAGCTGCATGAAGAGCGCAAACATGCGGTAGATTTTCAGCCCTCCTGCCGTGGAGAAGGACGTCGCGCCCATCATGGCAAGACTGATGACCAGCAGGCCTGGAAAGACAGTGACGTCTGCATGGCGCAATTCAAACCCTGTCGTTGATATCAGCGATATGGCGGCGAAGAAGCCCTGCCGCAAGGCCGCCCCCGGAGCCAGAACGCTAGCGCCACCGGCCAGTTGGAACAAGGTGATGGAATAGACGAGCCCGGCGCCAAACATCAGAATGAAGAGAATATAGCTTTCCCTATGTTCGACCAGAAAGCGCAGCTTGTTCCGCACAGCCATGCGATGCCATACAATACTTGAGGCCCCGGCGATCATCCCCATTGCGATGATAAACTCTGCCATTCGGTTGTTATAATGCTCACCGATAGCCCCATCCACGGGCAAAAAGCCTCCCGTTGAAATGGTCGAAAAGGCAATACAGGTAGAATCAAAGGGTGATATCCCCGCCACAACCAGCAGAATCACAAGCGTAAGTGTTACGAGACCATACGCACTGCCAACCTGCCTTAAAACGTTGAATGTCCAACCAATTTCATCGCCAAGGCTCTGCTCCATGAATTTACTGTAGGTATCGCGGATCACGCCTACGCCGCTTGGAGCCAAAATGAGAAGAAAGCTCAACAAGGTGAGGAACCCGCCAAACCATTGCAGAATGGCCCGCCAGAAGATAATCGCCTTCGGCACATTTTCCAGCGTTTGTAATATGGTGGCGCCCGTCGTGCTGATGCCCGATGCCGCCTCGAAGAAGGCATCGACCCATTCCATCTGTCCGGTCAGAACGAAAGGAAAGGCGCCAGCAATAGGCAGTCCCAACCAGGCCAGAACGCAGAGAAGAAAGGTCTGCTGATTGAGCATCTCCCTTTCCTGCCCACGCAGAGCAAAATAGACCCCGCCCGAGAGAAAGCCCGTTAATCCCGATGTCAGCAAGAAGCCTTCCGCCAGTTCAGTATCACCAGCACTCAGTGCGACGAGAGCGGTGGGCAGCATGAGCCCACCGAGCGCACCAAGCAAAATGGAAAGGTAATAGAGAATAGCGGTCATCCGCGTACAGCCTCAATCAGAACTCAGAAAAATTCGAAGCTAACGCGGAACAGCAGTTCAACCTGTTTTACACGGTCGGCCAACGCAAAAAGGATCACCCTGTCACCAGCCTGAATGGTGGTGTCGCCATCCGGCATCAAAACATCGTTGCGCCGGAAAATGGCTCCAACGCGCACACCATCGGGAAATTCGACGCTTCGCAAAGGTCGCCCAACCAACGGCGATGTTTCCAGTGCTTCGGCTTCAATCCCCTCTGCCGCTCCGTCTTCAACAGCATGGACACCACGAATACGCCCACGGCGAACATGCTGCAGGATCTTTGAAATGGTTACCGACCGCGGGTTGACGTTTGAATCGATGCCCAGATCATGCACCAGGTCCGAATAGTGGGAATCGTTGAGCAGGGCCATCGTGCGTGCGCAGCCCAACCTTTTGGCCATGGCACAGCTAAGAATATTGACCTGATCATTGTTCGTCAGCGCAATCATCGTATCGGTTTCGCGAATATCCGCTTCCTTCAGGATATCCTGGTCAAGCGCGCTACCTTGCAAGACAATTGTATCCTCGAAATCATTGGCGATCTTGATCGCGCGATCTCGGTCAAATTCGATAACCTTGGCGCGGGTGCGCTTCCTGCGCTCCTCAATGGCCAGTGCCACATAGCGCCCGATATTGCCACCGCCAGCGATAACAACCTTGTTGGCCTGATCCTCATCATGGCCAAAGATGCTTAACGTACGCCAGACCTGCTCGCGCGCGACAACAACATAAGCCAGATCGCCAGCTTGCAAATGATCCTCGGCATGGGGCACATAAAGTTGACCATCGCGCCGAATGCCGACGACCACGGCTTTAAGATCTGGAAACAGCTCAGTCAGCTGACGCAGCGGCGTATCGATTACGGGACATTCCTCTTCGCAATCAATCGCGATCATAAGCACTTCGCCATCAGCAAACCGCACAGTGTCTTCCGCCCCAGGCATCGCCATACGGGACAGCACCATTTCACCCACTTCCACTTCGGGCGAAATAATCACGTCAATCGGCAGATGCTCCCGCGAGAACAAGTCCGCATAATGCTTTTCAAGATAGGATTGTGCACGCACACGCGCCACTTTGGTTGGCACATTGAAAATGGAGTGCGCCACCTGACAGGCGACCATATTGACTTCATCATAAAGCGTGACCGCAATGATCATGTCAGCTTCTTTAGCGCCGGCCCGCGCCAGAATATCGGGATGAGCCCCATGGCCCACATAGCCACGCACATCCAGAGTATCCCGAATGGCCGCAACCAAGCGCGGAGAACTATCAATCACCGTAACGTCATTCTGTTCCGATGACAGATGCTTGGCGATGCCGTAGCCGACCTGTCCTGCGCCGCAAATCACCACTTTCATAACTGACCGCTTTCATTTATCGCCAGACCAACGCTTGCGGCCGGAAAAGGCGAATTGAACTCGATGTCTCAAGGTGCCTAACCTAGAAGGGCCGGTTCCATGAGAAATGTCATCCGGGCTTTATTGCATATTTTCACACCAAGCCCAATGAAAGAAACGCATAGCTCTGTTCAAATAAGAAGGCAATAGGTGTGAACAGAGCCAGACCAACCCGCAAAAACATCCTTTAGACGACACCGAGGCTCTTGAGCTTGCGATGAAGTGCCGACCGCTCCATACCGACAAATTCAGCTGTACGCGAGACATTTCCACCAAAACGGGCTATCTGTGCCTTGAGATATTCCCGTTCGAACACTTCGCGCGCTTTCTTGAGCGGCAAGGACATGATCTGTTCTCCGGCTTCCCCGCCTCCGGGAATGCTAGGCACAGTTTCCCCCACCTCACTGGGCAAAAGATCGGCAGTGATCACCGCATTCTCATCCCCTTTGGTCAGAATCAGCAGCCGTTCAATATTGTTGCGCAGCTGGCGAATATTCCCCGGCCAGTTATGCGCCTGCAAAATGGCCATAGCATCTTCGCCGATCTTGCGCGCAGGCAAACCTGACGTCGATGAAAGCTGCTCCATGAAATGCAGCACGAGTTCGGGAATATCTTCGCGCCGGTCCGCGAGAGGAGGCACAGCAAGAGGCACCACACTCAGACGATGGAACAGATCCTCACGGAACAGGCCTTCCAAGATCAGCCCTTCCATGTTGCGCGATGTGGAGGAAATCACACGAACATCAACCTGAACCGGTTTACTGCCACCCACACGAATAAATTTGCCGGTGGTCAAAACCCTTGTCAGCTTGCTTTGCAAATCTTGGGGGAGATCCGAGATCTCTTCCAGATAGAGCGTGCCGCCGTGGGCTTCTTCCAGCGCGCCCACCTTACGCTGCGTCGTCCCGTCAGCCTCGGTGCCAAACAACTGGAACTCCAGATCATCCATAGCAAACTGGATGGATGAAAAAATAACGAAAGGCGCTTCGGAGCGCGGAGACTGCTGGTGAATACAACGAGCAACCAGCTCCTTGCCCGATCCAGATTGGCCGGAGATCATCACGCGGCTATTGGTCGGGCCAACGCGCTGAATCATCTGGCGTAGATTATTCATCGGGCTAGACGAGCCGACAAGCTTTGTCTCCCCACCGCTGCGCGACTGAAGATCCTTGACCTTGCGCTTCAGGCTGGAGGCTTCCAGCGCCCGTTCGGCAACCAGAATGAGACGATCTGCCTTGAAGGGCTTTTCTATGAAATCATAAGCACCGCGCTTGATGGCTGCCACCGCCGTCTCGACGCCACCGTGACCTGAAATCATGACGACCGGCAGTTCGGGATGCTTTTGCTTGATGACTGCCAACAAGGCGAGCCCATCAAGGCGCGAGCCCTGCAGCCAGATATCAAGGAAAATCAGGGATGGGCGCCGCTGCTCGATCAGCTCCAGCGCCTCATCGCTGTGCGACGCCATGCGGGTGTCATACCCTTCATCTTCCAGAAGCCCTGCAACAAGCTCACGAATATCGACCTCGTCGTCGACTACGAGAATATCAGCAGCCATCTTCAGACCTCCGTTTCACTATTTGTTTGATCAGTCAGCACCAGACCGGAATTATGATTCTGCCCGGCCTTCTCATCATCAGCCGCATCAGCATCCTGCTCTATCCCCTCTTTAGGCAAGCGGATTTCAATGCAGGCCCCCTGCTCGAATTCGGACACTTCACTGGCGTCTCTTAGCTGTATGCCACCGCCATGCTCGCGCAAGATCTTACGAACGATAGCAAGCCCCAGACCGCTGCCCTTTTCTCGGGTGGTCATATAGGGCTCAAGCAGGCGCTGCCTGTTGTTGGCAGGAAAGCCGATGCCATTGTCTATAATCCGAACGCAGTAATTCACGCCTTCTTCTTCCGCCTTCACGATCACCTGCCCATCAATATCCTGACGATCTTCTCGTCCGGCAATCGCCTCGGTGGCATTTTTGATGATATTCGCCATTGCCTGCGAAATGAGCCGATGATCAAAGGATACAGGCATCTTTTCCGGAATATCGGTATCAAATTTGATGTCGTGGTTAGCCACCTCGATCAGAAAGACCGATTCCTTGATGATCTCCGACAGATCCCCATGCTCGAACACCGGCTTCGGCATACGGGCAAAGGAGGAGAATTCATCGACCATGCGGCCGATATCACCCACCTGCCTAACAATGGTATTGACGCATTGCTCAAAGACCTTCTGATCGTCCTCGGCGATTTTCTTGCCATAACGCCTGCGCAAACGTTCGGCAGAAAGCTGAATAGGCGTTAGCGGATTCTTGATTTCATGCGCAATGCGGCGTGCCACATCTGCCCATGCGGCAGAGCGCTGCGCGCTAACCAGTTCAGTGATATCATCCAGGGTGACAACGTAGGAGTGACTTTCGTCCTCATTGCTGCGCTCAAGGGTCACGCGCACACGCAGAGCATATTCAATGCCATTGCGCACAAGCGTAATCTGGCCTTCCTTATGCGCCTCGGTCAGATTATCCGCTTCTTCCACCAGCGACGCAACCTCAGGTAACACATTGTCCAGGTCCTCGCCCAGCAAGTCGCGCTCCTTGAGACCGAGGATCTTCAATACGGACGGATTGGCCAGCGTGATCTCTCCGGTCTCATCAACACCGATCACCCCGGCGCTGACACCCTGCAACATCGCTTCGGTAAAGCGCCGTCTGGCATCAATGGCATCGCGCGCCAGAATGAGCTCGTCCCGCTGGGAGCGCAACTCGGTAGTCATCGTGTTGAAAGTCTCATTCAGATTGCCAAAATCAGAGGATCCCTTATCCACCGGCAACCGGACATAGAGGTCTCCATGTCGCACCCGCTCTGCCGCACCGATCAAGCGTCGAATCGGCGCAACCAATCGGTTGGAAAAGCCGATGGCAAACCATGTTGTTGAGAGCAGTACAATCAACCCGGCCCCAATATAGAGCATGGCAAAAGCAGCCTGAATATTGGACCGGCTATCAAAGAAGGCCTGATATTCTTGCGCATTTTCCGACGTCATCCGCAAGAAGTTTGACACCACAGGGTCAATCACCCGCAAGACAAACAAATAGGCGTCGTTGAATTCCTCAAGCCGCGAGATGCCAGCGACAAGGTTCGAATCCCCGAGCGCGATAAAAACAGGCTGACTGTGAGCCTGCTCCAGCAATTCCGGTCCGGGCATCTTCGGAACCGGCTGATCAAGGCGACTGGGCGATGCCATCAACTGCTCGCCAGCCCCGTTGACCACAAAAGCCGCAGGAATGCCACGGATGCGGGTCTGGCGCGAAAAGATTGCGCGAAAGCGATCAGAATCAAGCAGGAAATATGGCTCCGCATCATTGAGAGCCTGCGAAATGCCCAGCAATTCATTGCGCAATACGCGGGCATGCTCCTTGGTATAAGCCGAAGCAACCGTTTGCGAACTATTGATAATCGCCTGCGTGCGCGAAGAAAACCAACGGTCCAGACCACGGTCCAGCGTAATGGATGCAAAGATCGCCACAAGGATTGTCGGAACAGTTGCCACCAGTGCAAACAGCCCCATGACGCGAATATGCAATCGCGCACCAGCCCGTCCCTTTTTGCGCGCGCGCAATACTGCGCAGGCTTCAAGAAAGATGATCAACGCCAGCATGAACAGCAACACGCCATTCACGATCATCGCGATCCGGATCACATCATCGGTCGGCTCAATCGATGTCAGCCCCAACAGGATGATAAAAGACGTCACGCCTGAGACGACCGAAAGCACAACGCTTATCAAACCCAGATAACGTAAACGACTTCTTTTCTCTGGTTGCTCAGGGCCATATTTGGCAGAAGCTTCCTTGCCCCCGATTTGATCAAGACCAGCCGTCCGTTTAGCAGACGCTTCAGACTCCGAAAGATATGACACGCGCAACAAATCCTATCAAAAAGGCTTTCCCAATAGAGGGAATCGCCCCTTCTATTCAATGAAATTGTTGCCTAAATGTGACAGGTCTTTCAGAAACTGTCCATGCCAAACGATACCTCTGTGTCAAAAAAGCCACAGAGGTATCATCAATGGCGGATTTCCAACAATCAGGCTCCTCTGACCACCTGAATATCAAGATCCTTGATTTTCTTACGCAGAGTGTTCCGGTTGAGCCCTAGCAGTTCGGCTGTCTTGATCTGGTTGCCCTTGGTGGCGGCAAGAGAAGCACAAATCAACGGATATTCTATTTCTCTGAGTAGGCGGTGATAAAGCCCCGGAGGTGGCAGGCTGTCGCCAAACTCCTTGAACAGCTGTTCCAGATAGGACTCCATCGCCCCGGCCAGATTCTGAACCTTCTGCTCAGGCTGCACATCCGTCGTCAGACTGATCTGATTGAGTTCATTTTCAATCTGATTGGCCGTGATCGTATCCTGCGGATAGAGCGCTGCGAGACGCCGCACGAGGTTTTCCAACTCGCGGACGTTGCCCGGCCAGCGATAACGCAACATCACATCCAGAGCATCTGGCTGGATCTGCTTGACCGGCAAGCCTTCACGCTCACCAAGCGCAAAGAAGTGACGCACCAGATCCTTGATATCTTCAGCACGTTCCCGCAGAGGAGGAAGACGCATCGGCACGACATTGAGCCGGAAGAACAAATCTTCACGGAAAAGGCCCTGATGAATGAGTGACTGCAAATCCTTGTTGGTCGCAGCCACGATGCGCACATTCGTTTTGATCGGTGTGCGCCCACCAACGGTGGTGTATTCCCCCTGCTGCAAAACTCGCAGCAAACGCGTCTGCGCTTCCATCGGCATATCACCGATTTCGTCAAGGAACAGCGTGCCCCCTTCTGCCATCTCGAACTTGCCAGCCGAACGCCCATGCGCACCGGTGAACGAGCCCTTTTCATGACCAAACAATTCCGATTCAATCAGGTCTTTCGGTATGGCCGCCATATTGATGGCGACAAACGGGCCCTTGCGCCTTTTGCCATAATCATGCAGTGCGCGGGCGACCAGTTCCTTGCCGGTTCCGCTTTCGCCCGTGATCATGACCGTGAGATCATTTTGCATCAAACGTGCCAGCATGCGGTAGATATCCTGCATGGCGGCAGACCGACCGATCAGCGGAATATCCGTTCCATCATCATCAGAAGGCTTCAAACTCGGCCTTGGCTCGGAAAGGGCACGACCGGCAATATTGATCAGTTCCTTAAGGTCAAAGGGCTTGGGCAGATACTCATAAGCGCCCCGCTCGGATGCCTTGATTGCCGTCATGAAAGTGTTCTGCGCACTCATGACAATGACCGGCAAATGAGGGCGTGCCTTTTTGATACGCGGCAGAACGTCGAAAATATTCTCGTCTGGCATCACGACGTCCGTAATAACCAGATCGCCCTCTCCTTGCGAAATCCAACTCCACAAGGTGGTGGCGTTCGAAGTCAGACGCACAGTGTATCCGGCACGAGACAGCGCCTGATTCAGCACCGTACGAATGGCGGTATCATCATCTGCAAGCAGGATTGTCCCTTTTGGCATGGTGGTCCAAACTCCTATATCTGATCCGAGGTGCTGGTGGGTAGCATCACCCGGAATATGGTCTGGCGACCAGACCCATCAAACTCAATGACGCCGCCATGATCCCCGATAATTTTGGCAACCAGCGCGAGCCCGAGGCCGGACCCGTTGGTCTTGGACGTCACGAACGGATCAAACAGGCAGTCCTCAAGTTCCTTGGGAATGCCCGGTCCGTTGTCTTTTACGCAAATTTCCAGTGGCAGAGAGGTTTTCTCACTCGTCCCCGATACCTGAATACGAATACCAGGCCTGAACGCTGTCGTTAAAACGATCTCAGGATCAGGCACCTCGATAACGGCCTCGGATGCATTCTTGACCAGGTTCAAAAACACCTGAACCAACTGATCCTGATTGGCAAAAACATGCGGCAAGGAAGGGTCATATTCTTCAAGAATACGAATCCGGTCGCCAAACTCGGCATGTGCCAGCTGTTTGACCCGATCAAGCACCACATGGATATTCACGGCCTCGCGCTCTACCGGCCGCTGATCGGAGAAAACTTCCATCCGATCGATCAAACGAACGATCCGGTCTGTTTCCTGCGTAATCAGCTGGGTAAGCGCCCTATCTTCGTCTGAAACCGAGCTTTCGAGTAACTGTGCAGCGCCCCTAATGCCCGAAAGAGGATTTTTAACCTCATGACCAAGCATGGAGGCCAACCCCGTAACCGAACGCGCAGCGTCGCGATGGGTCAACTGGCGATCCATCTTGTCCGCGATGGACCGCTCTTGCAGCATCACTGTCACGAAGCCCGGCATATCGGGCACAGGCGCAGCATAAACATCAACGACCTTCTCAACACCAATGCGTGGGTTGGAAATATCGATACGATATTCGTTCACAGGTGCGAGACGGTCTCTTGCCTGATCGACAAGGGCCAGAACGGGACTACCGAAGGGCAACAATTCTGCGAGCTTCTGTTTACGCAAATGAGAAGCGCTGGACTGGAAAAAGAACTGCGCCATATCATTTGCCGCAGCAACGAACCCTTCCTCATCGACCATCACAACCGGATGCGGCAAGGAACTCATCATTGCCTGATAGGGGTTGCTCGCCAAGCTGCCGCCTTTTTTGCTTTCATTCATGCTACGTGCCTCTCCGCAGCAACGCTGAAAAACGCGCGCAGCGCTATGCGCACAGTCTCTGGCTCTTCTGCGGTTAAAATTACTTTTCTAAGATTTGATAGTTCGGATGAATTGGATACGGATGCCTGCAAAACCCCATCCATATACCAGCCAAGATGCTTGCGAGCGCATCTGACCCCGACAATATCGGGATAATAGTCGATCATGGCGTCATAATGCTCCAGCACGAGTGCCAGCAAATCCGCCCCGGCGGGTTCGTCCAGATACGCCCCCGTTGCAAAATAATGCGCTATGAACCCTGGTAACCATGGGCGACCATAAGCGCCGCGCCCGATCATGACCCCATCCGCGCCCGATTGCTCAAGGCAGGTGACAGCATCATCTTCACTCAGCACATCACCATTGGCAATCAGAGGAACAGACACGGCATCAGCAACCACCTTAATGGCCCGCCAATCCGCATTGCCTTTGTAAAACTGATTGCGCGTGCGTCCATGCACAGTCACCATGCAAACGCCGCTTTCCTCGGCCCGCCGCGCCAATTCAGCCGCATTGTGACTGTCATCATCCCAGCCCAACCGCATCTTGACGGTTACCGGCACAGAGACGGCACCAACCACCGCGTCAATCAAACGTAAGGCCTGATCTAGATCGCGCATCAAAGCAGAACCGGAATAGCCGGAAATGACCTTCTTGGCTGGACAGCCCATATTGATATCGATGAGCGCCGCCCCAGCTCCCTCAGACAGGCGCGCAGCTTCGGCCATCCATTCGGCCTGATTGCCCGCAAGCTGTACCGCATGCACATCCACGCCCTGCCCTTCGGCCCTCAGGCGCATCTCTTCCTTGCCCACAGCAAAGGCCTTGCTGGCCACCATCTCGGAAATAACAAGCCCTGCTCCGAACCGTTTGGCGAGCATGCGGAAAGGCAGATCCGTTATCCCCGACATGGGCGCAAGAAACACGCCGTTCGGCAACGAAACGGACCCTACAGACAAGCTGTTTCCAGCCTTATGGAATGGAAGCGATGGCATAAAGAGATCAGCTTTCAAAACTCACAACACTAGTCAGTATATCTGTGCCTAATAAATGTGCAAGCAAATTCGCTGATCATTTTTTGATCATTAACACCCTAAGTGAACAAGCAACCCAAAGATCACTTGACCGCAGCTTCTTTTTCATGAAAAGCCTTACTGCTAACGGGCGCAAATCCATTATTGCAACAATCCATCAGGCATTGCAAAAAGAAACAAGCGCGTGCGCCCGATATCACCCAAGTTTTCTCGCTTTTGGCGAATCAAAACACCGCACGCACGTGACCGATCAGGAAACCAAGACAAATGACATGCGCCGCCATAATTGTTGCCGCAGGATCAGGCAGTCGCGCCAGACGCGCATCCGACACTGTCGCCAAACAATATCTCGAAATTGGCGGCAAAGCGGTCCTGCTCAGAACACTGGAACAGTTTCTCGCCAACGAACAGGTCCATCGAATTCAGGTTGTCATCGGCCCGCAAGACAATGATCTTTACAATGAGGCCATTTCCCCGAGCCTGACCGGCAAACTGGCCGAACAAGCCAAGGCAAAGCTACTGCCACCGGTTGACGGTGGAGACACCCGCCAGATTTCCGTTCTCAATGGTCTAAAGGCAATCAAGGCGGAAGGTCCAAAGCATGTGTTGATCCACGACGCTGCACGCCCCTTCGTCACTGACGCCATTCTGGCGCGCTGCTTTGAGAGCCTCAAAGAGCACAAAGCCTGCCTTGTCGCCACTCCCGTTACGGACACGATCAAAAAAGTCGATGCAGAAGGCACCATTCTGCAGACCATTGACCGCAGCACACTCTGGTCCGCTCAGACGCCGCAAGCCTTTGACTACGCCTTTATCCTGAATGCCCACGAAAAAGCCTTCAACCAGACCATCCATACCTTCACCGACGACGCCTCGGTAGCAGAATGGGTTGGCGAACCCGTCTATATTGTCGAAGGCAGCCCCTCCAATCGCAAACTTACCAGTCAGGAAGATCTCACCATGGCTGAAACCATGATCAATCCAACAGGCCCGCGCCCGCTGACAGACATCAGAGTAGGCACCGGCTATGATGTTCATGCCTTTGATGAAGGAGATGCGGTTATCATCGGTGGCGTCTCCATTCCCCACACGCACAAGCTCAAAGGGCATTCCGACGCCGACGTGGGACTGCACGCCATTACAGACGCAATACTTGGTGCCATCGCCGACGGCGACATTGGCACACATTTTCCGCCCTCTGATCCGCAATGGAAAGGAGCCGCCTCGGACTTGTTCTTGAAAGACGCCGTAAGGCGCGTAGAAGAGCGCGGCGGTAAACTTTCCAATATTGACATGACCATCATCTGCGAAGCCCCCAAAATCGGGCCGCACAGGCCGGACATGCGCGCAGCAATCGCCCAGCTCTGTAAGATTTCACTTGATCGCGTCAGCATCAAGGCAACCACATCCGAGCGCCTGGGTTTTACGGGTCGCAAAGAAGGCATTGCAGCTCTTGCAACCGCCACGGTACGCTTACCAGAACAAGAAGACTGACCAAACATTGAAACAGGATGTCACACCGACAGAACTACCATCAAAATGTGGCATAACTGAAGATCCGGCAAAAGCATGCCTTAGCGACAGCACCTGAATGCCCTTCTTCAGGAAAGGATCAAACATGTATGTGACGACTGAAACGATTGAATTAGCCAATCAGGTTTTGGAAATCGCCAGAGATCATAATTATAAGCTGGCAACGGCTGAATCCTGCACTTCGGGCATGATCAGTGC
The DNA here is from genome assembly GCF_963682185.1 of uncultured Cohaesibacter sp. NCBI lineage: Bacteria > Pseudomonadati > Pseudomonadota > Alphaproteobacteria > Hyphomicrobiales > Cohaesibacteraceae > Cohaesibacter > uncultured Cohaesibacter sp. The sequence goes on from NZ_OY821667.1 coordinate 288,216, forward strand.
AACCCTCACAGAAATCCCTGGTGCATCCACCTCCTTTGATCGGGGCTTCGCTACCTATTCCAACGAAGCGAAATCAGAAGTCCTTGGCGTCCCCTCTGAAATGATCAAAGAATTTGGTGCCGTGAGCGAAGAGGTCGCGCGAGCCATGGCAGATGGAGCATTGGAGCATTCCCGAGCCGATTTTGCCGTGTCTGTCACCGGCATAGCAGGCCCTGGAGGCGGCACTGAAGAGAAGCCCGTCGGCCTTGTGCATTTTGCCGTATCCTCCAAGCTTTATTCTCAATGCCACAACAGGAAGGTCTTTGCGGCGATGGATCGGGAGAATGTACGCGCCGCTACCGTTGAACACGCCATGATTATGCTGATCGAAGCAATGACCCAAAAACAATTCGTTTCAACTGAATAGATTTCATTTCATCTGCAACAAAACAAAAGCCGCCTTCTTTTGATGGCGGCCTTCATTATAATTCTCGCTTTGCAGTCCACGAAACAGCAAGATATCTAGCTGAGATATGGAACCGGATCGACAGGATCACCCTTGATGCGCAGCTCGAAGTGCAACTGAGGGGCTCCCACGTTGCCAGACATCCCTGCCTCAGCAATAATCTGCCCACGCCGCACTATCTGACCCTTGGTGACAAGCAGCTTGTTGTTATGAGCATAGGCCGTAACCCAGCCATTAGGATGGCGAACAAGAATAAAGTTGCCATACATCTTCAGGTCATCGCCCGCATAGATGACGGTCCCGTTATCAGCTGCGCGAATGGATGTTCCTTCAGGCACGGAAAGATTGATGCCCTCATTGCGAACACCGGCATTCTCACCACCAAATCCGGAAATAATACGCCCGCGAACAGGCCAACGGAATTTTGCAGCAGACGCCGTATCGTTTGATTGATTGGACACAGGCGTTACCGGAGCAGCCTTAACTTGTGAAGGTGCAGGACTGGTAGCCTCATCCGGCAACCCAACGGCATTTTTCAAAGACGCAACGCGCTGGCTCTTCGGCTGGCTTGAAGAAGTAGAACGGGCACTTGATGCCATTTCACGCACCCAGCGCGGCTTTGCCTTGGGAACAGCAGCAATCACCGGTGTTGGCGTTTGGCGGCTGGCCGTTTGCAAGGATGTGTCACCGGCATTGCGATTGATCGATGCCGTAGTGGTATAATCAATCGCAGGCTGCTGATTTCTCGGCGGAATATGCAGACGCTGCCCCATTCTCAGGGGCGCACTGACCGACATATTGTTGGCCTGTGCAAGCTCACGTGTTGATACACCATAACGGCTCGCAATACCGCTCAGGGTCTCACCGGGATTGACCATGTGACGGTTCTGGGCATTTGCATTCTGCTGAAGTTGCACAACTTCACGCCCATAAGCGGACTGACCGCGCAAACGCAGAGGATTGCCCTTTGGTACGCGCATCACATAGGGCATCTGAACAGAGCTAGAGCTGATCGACGCAAGTTGCATTGGCTGCGACGATTGGGCATTGCTTTTCTGCTGAACAGGCTGTTGTGGCCGCTGTGTCTGGGCCGCATAACTTCTGTAGCCCTGCTGTTGGAACACAGGGATCAAAACTTGCTGCCCCGGAGTCACATACTTACGTCCGTTGATATCAGCAATGGCTTTTTCCGGCACACCGTAGCGACGCGAAAGTGACTGCAGATCTTCGCCCTGATCAACCGTCACCATGGTACCGCCGACACTGGTCCATTGACCACTTGTTCGGGCCTGATTCTGTGTTGACGCAGCGGGCGCAGACAAGGCTCGCACCTGATCTGAATAGGCATTTCCAGCTTGCCCACCCGTCGGAATCGGGTTAGGCGGCGCGATGGAAGCAGTCGACGTGTAGTCTATCCCTTTGGACTTGGGCGCATTCTTGGGTAATGAGAATATCTTGGCCAGACTGAAACGAGATTGCTGTGTTTCCGGCTGCGGCGCAGCCGAAGAGGACGCTGTCGGGACAGAAACTGGCACGCTCTGATACCGATTGTTCGGCGCAGGATTATAGGAAGCGACCTGAGATTTCGGGCGCGGCGCTGCGTGCGGCAAGCTATCAAAGCGCGACACGACGACCGGCGGCCCATTCAGAACAGCCGCATTGAAGGAAGGCGTCCTTGAGGAATAGCCTCCAGAATTGGAAGAACTGGCGACATCAACATAAGCAGGACCGGAAGACGTTTGACGATTCCCCGAAGGCATCGGCGGCATGGGCTGCGACGGATATGACTGATAGGTATTTGATGCCGAGCGATTAATAGACCCAGTTGTCAAAGCGACAGGGGCTGCCTGTTGGGACACAGGAACGGACTGACTGACAGAAGAAGCCTGTGCAACGGGTGCAGGAGACGCCGGAGCCGAATAGACCGGAGCGTTATAAGAAGGCTGCTTTGTGGCATTTGCCTGATAGGCAGGATCACGATAAATTGACTGCGTGCTACTGCTCCCCACAGGCACAGCAGCAGGCATAGGCTGATTAACCGGTGCCATACTGGGTTGAGAACGAACCGAGCTGGTAAAAATCTCATTCTGATTGGAAGTATATCCTGAGCCAGGAGTTCCAAAACGTTCAACTTCACCGCTGCAGGCTGCAAGGGTGGCAGCCATCGCCAGCAATGAGGTCGTCGACAGAAGCTTACGCAATACTAAATAGTCCATACCAACACCGGTTCTACGCACAACACCCTACAAGTTGATCCCAATTTAATCCAACTATCCTTTCCAAACCTTTAAAACAGCCATTAAAATGGGCATCGAAACCACTACCCTGTGTTTACTTTCCCATTTGAGCAAATGAATACAAAAAAGGCCGCAACGCAATCGCGTCACGACCCTCTGAAAAAGAAACACCAGTCCCTCTGGTACATTAAGAGACTAAAATTGATGGGGTATTTTGGCCTATGCCTTCATCATTTTATCCAGTGTGCTATTGTCCGTCATGTCCAGATGCAGCGGCGTAACGGAAATTTTCTTATGCATCACAGCGTGTAGGTCCGTTCCTTCGGCCGGGTTGGACTTGCGATCTTCAAAACCAAGCCAGAAATAGGAAAGCCCACGCGTATCAACACGCGGAACCACACTCAAATGCGCCTGATCGCGCTTGCCTTGACGGGTATAGACGACTTCTTCCACTTCACTTGCCGGACATGCAGGAAAATTCACGTTGAGCAAGGTCTGTCTGGGCAATTCATAGTCAAGCAGATCCTTGACAACACGAGCGCCATGCTCTTCGGCTGCACTCCAGTCAAATGGTTCGCAGCTTTCCCAGCTATAGGACTGGCTAAGAGCAATGGACCGAATCCCGAGCACAACGCCTTCCATTGCACCGGCCACCGTGCCCGAATAGGTCACGTCTTCAGCCATATTCTGCCCGCGGTTGACACCAGACAACACAAGATCAGGGCGCCCGTCCAGAATATGATCAACCCCCATGATGACACAGTCTGTTGGGGTGCCATGAACGGCGAACTTCTTGTCACCCAACTTGCGCATCCGAAGCGGATCATGCAGCGTAAGAGAATGCGCCATGCCGGATTGTTCGGTCTCCGGCGCAACAATCCAGACATCATCTGAGAGCGCACGCGCGATCTTCTCGAGCACCACAAGACCAGGTGCGTTAATCCCATCATCATTGGTCAGAAGAATTCGCATTGCATTGCCTCATCAGTCAAAGTTTTAAAAAAACCAAGCGCAGCAATCCGCGTTTGGAAAAAGGAATATCGCCCGCGAGTCGATAGTACACCTGCCCGCAAGCGAGAAATTCATGTGCTGAAGCATCAGGTGCTTCAGGCAGAAATCTTTTCCAATCCACCCATATAGGGACGCAAGACTTCCGGAATCACGATGGAACCATCTTCAGTCTGATAATTTTCCATGACAGCAATCAGACAACGGCCAACGGCGACGCCGGACCCATTGAGCGTGTGCACATATTTGACGCTCTTGTCAGAGGCATCACGATAGCGCGCATTCATGCGGCGTGCCTGAAAATCACCACAGGTGGAAACAGAGGAAATTTCACGGTAGGTCTTCTGCCCCGGCAGCCAGGCTTCGATGTCGAACGTGCGCCGCGCAGAAAAGCCCATATCACCGATACACAGCGTAACAACACGGTAAGGAATGCCAAGTTTCTGCAAAATGGCTTCCGCACAGCCAAGCATACGCTCCTGTTCGGCAACTGAGCTGTTCTCGTCCGTTACAGAAACCATTTCAACCTTGGTGAACTGGTGCTGGCGCAGCATACCACGCGTGTCACGCCCAGCAGATCCTGCCTCAGAGCGATAGCAATGAGAAAGCGCGGTAACGCGCATCGGCAGTTTTTCACCATCCACAATGCTTTCACGCACCAGGTTGGTCAGCGGAACCTCGGAGGTCGGAATCAGCCAGCGATCATCATCGGTATGAAAGGCATCTTCGGCAAATTTCGGCAACTGGCCGGTGCCAAACATCACTTCAGAACGCACCAATGTCGGCACGGACACTTCATCATAGCCATGCTCATTGATGTGCGTGTCAATCATGAACTGACCGATGGCCCGTTCAAGACGCGCCAACTGACCTTTCAGCACAACAAAGCGCGAACCGGACAGTTTTGCTGCGCTTTCAAAGTCCATCTGGCCAAGCGCTTCGCCCAGCTCAAAATGCTCTTTTGGCTCGAAGCTGAGCTCCGGCTTGTCACCCCAAGTATGATGCAGAACATTGTCATTCTCATCCTTGCCAGCAGGCACATCATCCAGCGGAATGTTCGGCAGGCTCGACAGAGCCGCGTTGAGCGCATCCTGCAACTCACGGGTTTTGGCTTCGCCATTCTGAATGGCGCTTTTGAGCTGGCCCACTTCGGCCATCAGGGCCTGAGCCTTTTCTTCGTCGCCCGACCCTTTGGCCTTGCCAATTTCCTTGGAAGCAGCATTGCGGCGCTGCTGAGCTTCCTGCAATTTCTGCACTTCAACGACCCGCTCCTCATCCAGCGCGATAAGCCGGGATGACGATGCTTCAGCTCCGCGTGCAATTTGAGCCTTGTCGAATGCCTCGGCATTCTCGCGAATCCATTTGATATCGAACATGTCAGTAATCCCGAATCTAGCTTTGGTGGGAGGGTTGAAAAATTAAGACGGGCGAAAAATAGGCAAGCCCCAAGCATGAAGCAAGCACAATGCCACTTAGTCACCGTAAAGAATGCAGAAAACCCACAAACAATGGCCCGAAAGACAAACAATTTCCTTCAGGCCATGATGCAAGTTTGCGAAAATCTCTAGGACGCCTCTTCTTCGGCGTCTCGTTCTGCCCGCTTTTTCTCCACGGATTTGACCGAGAGAATGGACAATTCATAAAGCAGCAGCGTTGGCAGCGCCAACCCCATCTGGCTGATCGGGTCTGGCGGCGTCAAAATAGCTGCCATGATAAAGGCAACCACAACAGCATATTTGCGCTTTGACTTGAGAAAAGCGGCATCCACAATGCCCGCCCGCGCCAACAGCGTCAGAACCACCGGCAGCTGGAACACAAGGCCGAAGGCAAAAATCAGGGTCATGATCAGACCGAGATATTCACTCACCTTGGGCAGATGGCGAATTTCGACCGGTCCCTCGCCCACCTGCTCCATTGAAAGGAAGAACTGCATTGCCAGAGGCATGACAACGAAGAAAACAAGGCAGGCACCAAGAAAAAACAGGATTGGCGTCGCAATCAGAAAAGGCCGGAAGGCCTCTCGCTCATGTTTGTAGAGCCCCGGCGCCATGAACATGTAGATCTGGCTGGCGATCACCGGAAAGGCAATGAACAGCGCGCCAAAAAGCGCGATCTTGAGCTGAGTGAAGAAATATTCCTGCGGCGCGGTGAAAATCATCTCCACCTGATGCGCCCCGCCAACGGCACGTTCATAAGGGATGACAAGAATATTGAAAATATCGCTGGCAAAATAGAAGCAGAATAAAAAGGCAATCGCAATCGCGATCACCGTCTTGAGCAGGCGACTGCGAAGCTCCACCAAATGCTCGATCAAAGGAGCTTTGCTCTCCTCAATCTCGTCTTTTTCATTGTCACTCATCAGTCGGCCTTCTTGGTCACACCGTCTTCAAGCTCTGCGCTATCCTTGGCTGCATCACCATCCAGAATTTCGGTATCCTGATTTTCTTCGGCAAAAGCCTCTTCTACTTCAACCGCTTGAGAAGGCTCATCCGCCGTCTTGGAAGAGGGTTCGGCGGGCTTGTCGTTCAGCGACGAATTGATTTCGTCGGTGCTTTCCTTCATGCTCTTGGAGACATCATCCGTCACATCGCTGATGTCACCCAACTGCTTGGTGACAGCATTCTTGACCGCATTGCGCGGATTGAGATTGCGGACGTCATTCAAGGTATCAGCAACACCATCAAGCTCCGCTTCCCGCAAGGCCTGATTGAACTGATTTTGGAAATCGCCGGCCATACGTCGAACATTGCCAACGGTTTTGCCAACAGTTCTGAGCAATCCAGGCAGTTCCTTGGGCCCTACCACCAGAATCGTGATGATAACCACCACGATGATTTCGCTCCAACCGATATCAAACATCGAAATGCACCGGACACGCTAGAATACAGGAAAAACAAATAGATAACAAAAGTGCACTAACAGCTTAGTTCACTTTGTCTTTCTCTTCGCTACTTGCAGAAACCTGTTCAGACTGCTTGCTTTCCAGAGCCTGTTGGTCGTTTTCTTCCTTGTCCTCTTCCTTGAGGCCCTTCTTGAAACTGTTGATGCCCTTTGCGACATCACCCATCAGGTCGGAAATCTTGCCACGACCAAAAAGAAGAACAACAACGACAGCAATAATTGCGACCTGCCAGATACCAATCTGCATACTGAAATCCCTTTATTTTCTGCATCGCGTCGCAAAGAGCCTCTCCGCGCACGCTCGAACACACGAGAGCCTTTTGCCAGCTTTGAGCTTACTTTGTCAAAGAAATAAGCAATCTAGGACGATTTGGCAAATATCAGTACATCCTTTTTACGAAACGATACACCGATATTCTCTCCTGGCACAAAAATATGTCCAGAACCAGATCGGACAAAGAAAGGATTGTCGCAATCCTTGATTGTTATTTCATATAAATCAATCTCTCCAAGAAACATGCGTCTCTTCACGCGCGCAGGCAGAGCGGACACATATTCCTCATTGATCGCCTTATGCAGCTTGACGCCCTGCTGGCGGATACAGACCAGCGCCTCTTGCCCGTCTTTAAAGCCGTCAGCCGCAAAACTACCGATTGGCGTATGCACGGCGCCAGCCTTGAAGACGCCCTCCACCTCGTTAAGGTCGGAAAAAAACCGCGCTGCCCAATAGTCTACAGGATTAAAATACAAGTCTTCCGGTTTGGCATATTGCACAATATGCCCATTCTTCAAAAGCAAGATGCGATCACTCACCCGCAGGGCTTCCTCTGGGTCATGAGTGACGATGACGCATGTCGCACCCATTTCACGCAACACCGCAATGGTTTCATCGCGCACCCGATCCCGAAGGCGATTATCAAGACCGGAAAAGGGCTCATCCATGAGCAGAACACTGGGCCGAGGCGCAATGGCACGCGCCAGCGCCACGCGCTGCTGCTGACCACCGGAAAGCATATGCGGAAAATGATCGGCATACTCTTCCAGCCCAACCCGTTTGAGCGCCGCCCGCGCTTCTATATCGGCAGATTTTTGCGGCAAATCCTTGAGCCCGAACATGACATTCTTGAGGATCGAGAGATGCGGAAACAGGGCATAATCCTGAAACATCAACCCGACATTACGCGCCTCGGGTGGCACGACCCCCCCCTCACCCGCAACGACCTTGCCATTGAGCTGCAGTTTTCCAGAGGTCGGGCTTTCGATACCGGCCGCGATACGCAACAGCGTGGTTTTGCCAGCCCCGGATGCTCCAAGCAGGGATACGATCTCCCCCGGCTCAATGGAAAAGGAGATATCACGCAGTACTTCATGTCCATCGAACGAGCACTCAATCGCCTCAAAATCAAGTCCGGCAGCGATGGCTGCCCGCGCCGTGCCCCGACTTCCCCAACGATTGCGGCCCTCATGCATATTCAATGATACTCTCCGTTAAATGGGCTGACTATGTCCGGTCTCAGACATCTTATGCATTGGCCAATTCCAAAACACAACTTTTATACTCATAATATAGACATCAAGACAGGCAAACTTTGGTCTCTCAAGAAAGGCCAATCAGGACTCATCGTCATCTTGCATGTCGTCTTCTTCCATCACTTCAAGCGCGAGCTCGTAATTATCTTCCAGCGGCTCCTCGTCATCGGCCAAATCTTCGGTGTCATCAGGTGACGGCATGGAGAAAGCCGGCGGCAAGGCAGAATCCAGCATGCCAGTCCCTTTGAGCTCTTCCAGCCCCGGCAGATCCTGAATGGATGCCAGATCAAAATGCATAAGAAATTTCTCGCTGGTGCCATAGGTAACCGGACGCCCGGGAACACGCCGACGCCCCCTCACCCGCACCCATTCGGTCTGCAGCAGCACATCCAGAGTGCCGCGCGCAACAGAAACGCCGCGGATCTGTTCGATATCGGCGCGCGTGACGGGCTGATGATAGGCGATAATGGCCAGTGTTTCCAAAGCCGCACGCGAGAGCTTGCGCGGCTCGATCGCCTCGGCCTGCATCATGAAAGAAAGATCCTTAGCCGTACGAAACAGCCATTTGTCATTCACCACAATCAGATTGACGCCGCGATTTTTATAATCCTCTTTCAGTTGGGCAAGAATGGCTGGCACATCGACCGAATCCGGCAAACGGACAGCGATATCGGCCGTACTCAACGGCTCCGAACTGGCAAAAAGCAGGGCCTCCACCATCCGCTTGAGCTGCAACCGCGCTTCCTTGGCCAACGCCTCATACTCGCCCCCCAAGGGCTGTTTTATTTCTTCCATCATTGGCCCTTCCCTTGTTTGCCGCGCACATAGATTGTCCCGAATGCATCAGTCTGCCGGATCTCCAGATGCCCCTCCCGCACCAGCTCCAACGAAGCGGCAAAAGAGCTGGCCAGAGCCGTCGTACGAATATCCGAGAGCTTGAGATAGGTCTGCAAAATCGTCTCAACGGGCGTCCAGTCATGAACACCGCCGATCAGCCGCATCAAAACATCCCGGGCCTCGGGTAGAGACCAGACCTCACGCTTGCGCACATGCACCAGCGACACAGACTGTCTTTGCCGCAAAGAGGCATAGCCGGTCAGCAGATCATAGAGCGAGGCGGAAAACTGGGGCTTGCGGATAAGGGACATATCTTCTGGCTGCCCTCTGACGAAAAAATCCCGCCCAAGGCAGGGGCGATCCATAAGCTTGCCCGCAGCTTCGCGCATGGCTTCAAGCTTACGCAGTCGAAAGGCCAGCATGGCTGCGAGTTCCTCACCGCTCGGCTCATCTTCATCAGGCATCTCGGGGATGAGCAATCTGGACTTGAGATAAGCCAGCCAGGCCGCCATGACCAGATAGTCCGCCGCCAGTTCCAGCCTCAGCTTGCGGGCGCGCTCGATGAATTGCAAATACTGCTCAGCCAGCGCCAGAATTGAGATCTTGGTCAGATCGAGCTTTTGCTTTCTGGCCAGCGCCAAGAGGAAATCCAGCGGCCCTTCAAAGCCATCAACATCAACAATCAGCGAGGGCTCGCCAACACCCGCCTTGGGCACCAGATTGAGATCAGCAAATTCGCCCCAGTCCGCACCAGCCTCAGAAGATGAGGCCTTTTCGTCCACCTTGGCGCTATCGCCTTGCCCCCCGGACACATCGCTTTCGCTCGTCAACGCAAAGGGCAAAGTGGTATCCTCGGCAGCAGCGGACAATTGATCCACATCGGACGTCTCACCAACAGCCGCCTTGCCTTGCCCGCGCCCCTTACCTTCTTCGCTAGATGCCATGCTCCGCCAGATCTCACTATACAGCAAGGTCTCGCCCCAGACCCGCCATCGGTTACCCTTATAAGGAAAGACTATCGTTCTTTCTGAGCCAAACCAAGCGCACAAAAAGAAAATCCGGCCACTAAGCCGGATTTTCGCATTCATATATCAGTATTGAACTTACTGACGCGCAACCAGACAGTCACCACCGGCGGCCTTGATCCGGTTACAGAAGTTGATCGCGCCACCCTGATCAGCAAAGGAGCCAACGCGGACACGGTAATAGATGCCCCGTGCGCCAAGGTCGGCTTGCTTGATGTCCGGCTGATACCCGGCAAGCACGCTGCTCAACTGGGCCTGAATGTTGGCATAGCTGGCGCGGGCCTGCTCAGGAGTGCGCTGAGACGTAACCTGCACAGTGTAGCCACCATTCCCGCTTGGAGCCGCAATGGACTGCGGAGGAACAGGATTGGACGCAGGAGCAGCCGCCGGAGCGGTTGGCGTCAGAACCAAAGGAGCCTGGCTGCTCGGCTGAGATACAGCTGGTGCAGTTTGAGGCGCACTGCTCTGGTTCGCCGCTTGAAGCGCAGCCAACTCGGCAGGCTTGGACTTCGGCAACGGCATATCTTTTTCATCAACAACCGGCTGCACAGAACTCGCGACACCGCCATTGAGCGGATTGCCGTTGATATCCGTATTGTTGGTTTGCGAAATGGCCTGTTCGGAAGGCGTCGCATTCAACAATTGCTGATCGACACTGGAGATCTGCGTATTCTGGTTCTGATTGGCGCCAGAATCAGCAGGTTCTTCAGAGGTGACAAATGTGCCATCAGGCCGCACAACCACGGTACGAACCTTTTTCGGAGCCACAGCACCGCTGACGGAATCGCCATCACCCGAAGACTGGGATACGGAAGATTCGCCACCAGACAATGGAATGACCCGCGGCGACCGTCCGTTGGCCGTGATATCCATCGGTGTCTCGGTTGCTGGCATCATGTTGGACGGCCCTTCATCGCTTTCAGTGCCATCAATACGGTCATAAACCGTCTGGTCCTGATGCGGAACAACCTTGCCACCCGGATCTTCAGGCGTTTCCTTCACCGGGTCGGTATTGGCCTCGATAACAGGCGTTTCGGTGCTGCCACCACCGCTCTGACCAAAGCCCCATGCCAGCAGACCGCCAACAACCACAACACCAGCCGCAGCAGCAGCCATGTACAAGCCCTTACGGGATTTGCGCTTGGGTTGTGGCGCAGCCATAGCTGCGGCCGTTTCAAGAGTGGTGTAATCCTCGTCCTGATAATTGGGCGCACTTTCCGCAGCGGCCTGAGCAATCGTTGGGTCAGAATATGACCCGTAAACAGGCGTTTCCGCAGATCCAGCAAAGTCATCCCCGACAGGATCCTGATAGCCACCCTGCCCCGGCGCATACCCCTGATCATAGGATTGGGTGCCCGGATCACGGTAAGATGGATCGGTGCCATAATTGGCATAATCATCATATTGCCCGGCAACATTCACATCCGGAGCTGGCGTGGGACTGGGCTCAGGTGCCCTATAGGGAATATAAGGCTCTTTAGTCTGCGGAGCGGACGGATCATTAAAGACCGCGAACGGATCTTCATTCATCTCCCTGCGCGCACGCGGAGCGGCAGGCTCTTCAACAGGCCGCCGAAGTCCGTAATTGTCGGACGGGCTTTGCTGAGATCCCGGATAGGCCCCATATGACTCGGACTCAGATGCAGGCGCTGGCGTGGGATCCGGCGCATACCGCTTAGACTGACCGTCGCCATAGGCACCGGCTGCTCCGGCAGCAGGATCGTTCGGGCGGTAGTCATGCATCGGATCGACAACAGGCTCCGCCTGCCGGCGTTCTCTCCAACTGGACGGTGAGACGGGCTCGGAAGCAGGCTCCACAGGCGCATCGACCGCTTCCGATTGATACCCGCCAAGCGGGTCTACCAGCGGCGCAGAAGCCTCGGGCTGCCGACCATATTGCGGGCCTGAAGCACCTTCATCATAAGATCGACCGCTTCGGAATGACTGGGACCGTTGCTCTCCAAGAGACACTTCCGGCGCATGAGGGCTCGCCTCGGATTGCGCTGGTTTAGAAGCAAAAACGTCAGGTTCGCGCGTAGCTCGCAAACCGGTAAAGAAAGAATCTTCTTTTTCTGCTGAACGACGGCTCAGCTGACCATAGCTTCCACTTGTAGCAACAGGCGGCTCATCATCGGTCGCTTCAACTGGCTGGCGCACAGCCTCTGGCTCCACAGCAGGAGCAGAGGAAGCTGAGGAAGATGGCGCAATATCATCAAACAGGGAGCTCCAATCATCCAATCCCGAACCACTTTCTGCAGGGTGCGCTGCATCGGATGATGGCAGCGGAGCCTGAGGAACGGCCGGTTCCTGAGCGTAAGCTCTAGGGTCAGGAGCGACCGGAGCTTCGGGCGCTGAATATCTTGGATCATATCCACTTCTGGGATCGACAGCATCCCGCGGATCAGGCGCAGGGGCATTCTGGACCGGCTGCTGAGGCCTGTCTTGCGCCAGAGGACGAGCACGCGGCACGGGTTCATACTCAGGCGCATCAGCAAGAGGCACTTCACCTTGAGGCGCAGCAGGCTGACCACCAGAGGCTGGCGCTCTATGGCCAGCTTCATCATGTTGTCCGCGCAACTCTTTTATTAATTCTTGTTCCAGAATCCGCAAATCATCTTCAGAAACAGTAGAACCACCGCGTTGACCGGAACCTGAACCAAAGTCGCCACTTGAGACGATTCGGTCCAATTCGGCCAATGGATCTTCCATAACCGGAGCCGCATCTTTGTTTTCACGAGCCTGACGTTCAAAATCGGACCAGTTGGATGCGGGTGATTGCGGCTTCTTGTCATTGGGATCAGACATGACGATTTGCCTTTTCATTCATACACTTAACTCGTACAGCCTGGCAAAGCTTTGTCTTGAGAAACGACTGGTAACCAACTATCGCATTTCTTCAGGTGCATTCACACCAAGCAGACCGAGGCCAGAACTGATTACCGTGGCCACTGCCTGAACAAGAGCCAAGCGCGCTAGAGTCATTTTCTCATCTTTAACGTTAATAAAGCGTAATTGCGGCATTTCCTTGCCTTTGTTCCACACAGCGTGGAAATATCCAGCAAGATCATAAAGGTAAAACGCAACCCTGTGGGGCTCTTGTGTTTCGGCCGCACCCTCTACTATACGCGGATATTCTGACAGCTTTCTGATTAACGCCAATTCCAGATCATCATTTATAGCACTCAGATCGGCATTTGCTAGATCTTCCAGCCCGACAGACAGATTTGGCACTTCATTTGCAGCCTGACGGAAAATGGAAGCGGTCCGGGCATGCGCATATTGCACGTAGAAAACCGGATTATCTTTGCTCTGTTCCGTAACTTTTGCAAAATCGAAGTCAATCGTCACCTCGGACTTGCGGTACATCATCATGAAGCGCACGGCATCAACGCCCACTTCTTCCACCACATCGCGCAACGTGATGAAGTTGCCGGCGCGCTTGGACATCTTGAGCTGCTCGCCATTGCGCATCAGATTGACCAGCTGACAAATCTTGACTTCCAGACCGCCCTCACCCTGAGTGATAGCTGCAACAGCAGATTTCAGCCGTTTGACATAGCCACCATGGTCAGCACCGAGAATATCGACCTGCTTGGAATAGCCCCGTTTGAACTTATCAAAGTGATAGGCAATGTCATTGGCGAAATATGTGTTGCTGCCATCGGATTTCTTCAAAGGCCGGTCAATATCGTCGCCAAACTCGGTTGACCGGAACAGGGTCTGTTCGCGATCTTCCCAATCATCGGGAAGCTGCCCCTTGGGTGGTGGCAGGGTGCCGACATAAACATGTCCCTTGTCAGACAGCCAGTCGATGGCTTCCTTTACCCGATCCTTCTCGCCATAGATAAGGCTGCGTTCGGAGAAGAAGACATCATGATTGACATTGAGTGCGCCCAGATCACCCCGGATCATCTCCATCATCGCATCAACGGCAAAGGCCCGCACCAGAGGCAACCATTCCTCTTCACTTGCCTTTTTCAGCTTGTCGCCATGTTCCTTGGCCAGCGCCTCACCAACAGGCACAAGATAATCGCCCGGATAAAGACCATCTGGAATGGTGCCGATATCATCGCCCAAAGCTTCGCAATACCGCAGAAAAGCAGACCGAGCCAAAACATCCACCTGCGCACCCGCATCGTTGATGTAATATTCGCGGCACACATCATAGCCGGCAAAATCGAGAAGATTGGCGATACAATCGCCCAGAACGGCGCCACGCGTGTGGCCCACATGCATAGGGCCGGTCGGGTTGGCGGATACATATTCGACATTGATCTTCGAGCCTGCCCCGAGATCGCAACGACCGAACGCCTCACCGGCCGTAACGATCGTCTTCACCAGACCTCGCCAGAAATCATCGGACAGCGCCATATTGATAAAGCCCGGCCCGGCGACATCCACCTTGGCCACGTCCTTGTCCTTAGCGAGCGCTTCAACGATTTTATCGGCAACATCGCGCGGTTTCATGCCAACCTGTTTGGACAGGACCATCGCAGCGTTGGTGGCCAGATCACCATGGGCCGCATCGCGCGGAGGCTCGACGATCACACGGGACAGGTCAAGCTCTGAGCCATCGCGTGCCGTCAATCCGATCTCGCTGATTGCAGCCTTGACCCGGTCGGTAAAAATAGTAAAGACGTTCATCTTCAATCCTGTATGATCGTCGGCCAGTGGCGGGGCGGTTCTTGTTGAAACTCGCCTCAAGTAGCGCGCATCTGGCACTGATTGCTAGCAGTGTAACGGGTCAGGACATCTGGACGCCATGGCTTTCGTCTATTCTCAAGCGACAAAGCATCACATGGGGGCCCAACCCGCAAAAATCCATATGTTCGGGGATAGGATCTAACCCAAATCCGGGGTGACGTCAAACAGACGTTGATGTTCCTGAATGGCAAAACGGTCTGTCATACCAGCCACATAGTCAGCAACGCGACGCGCAACGAGTTTCCGTGGCGCTCCATCAAGGTCAAACTGCCAGTTTAGCGGCATCATGTCCGGTGCATTAAAGTGATAGACAAAGAGATCTTCAAGCACCTGCTCCGCACCACGCATGATGCGCATGACATGGTCTTCCCGATAAACATTATGAAAAAGAAACTGTCTGATTCCCGTCACGGCAGCGGTCATTTCACTGGAAAAATGAACAATCGTCTCAGATGCATTACGCACATCCTCGACCGATTGCGGAGCCAGCCTCTTGAGATTGTCCATCGACGTATTGATGACGTCTTCAACCATCCGCGTGATCAGCCTACGCACGATTTCATGGGCCGTGCGTTCTTCAGACAGCCCCGGATAGATTGCCTCCACCTCTTTGAGCAAGTCGCAGACCAGAGGCACATCCCGCAATTGATCCAGAGAGATCAGCATCGCACGCAAGCCATCGTCAATATCATGGGAATTATAGGCGATATCGTCCGCAATGGCAGCCGCCTGCGCTTCGATGCTGGCATAGGACCAGAGCATCAGGTCCTGTTGCTCGGCATAAACGCGAATGGCATAGGGCAACCCGCCTTCATAATGCCCGATCCCCTTCCCGTCCCGGTCGGTCAACGGTCCATTATGCTTGACGAGCCCTTCCAGGGTTTCCCAGCTCAGATTGAGGCCATCATGTTCTGCATAGCATTGCTCAAGCGCGGTCACGGCCCGCAAGGACTGGGCATTGTGATCAAACCCGCCATAAGGCTGCATCACCTTGTTGAGCGCCCGCTCCCCCGCATGGCCAAACGGCGTGTGTCCCAGATCATGCGAAAGCGCCAGCGCTTCAGCCAGATCTTCATCAACAGACAGAGCACGCGCAATGGAACGGGCGATTTGGGAAACCTCCAGCGTGTGGGTCAGGCGCGTTCGGAACATGTCCCCTTCGTGATAGAGAAACACCTGCGTCTTTGCCTGCAGGCGCCGGAAGGCCGAGGAATGAATGATACGATCCCTATCTCGCTGGAAGGGTGTGCGCGTGGGACTGGCAGCCTCTTCAAACAAACGCCCCTTGCTTTCATGAGGCAAAACAGCATAGCGGGCGCGCGGCTGCGCACCAAATCCGATCGCTGACACCATTATTCTTCCATTCCAAGTTCAAGAATTTTAACACGCACCGCCAAAATGGTTGACTTGCGCTCTTTCGATCTTAACTATCATGAGAAAGAGTAGGCTTTGTGAAGCCCCATTTATAGGTGTAATTCTCCATTTTTCAGGCAAAACCGGCCTGTATCAAGCACTTCTGGCCAGAATAGAGGCCTTAGTAGAAGCGCGGATGGGAAATGAGACAGGAATATCCAAATGTCAAACCCGATCACAGTGACAGATAGTGCCATCAAACGAATCGCAACCATCCTTTCCAAGGAAAAGAATGGTTCCATGCTGCGCATCTCCGTGAGTGGTGGTGGCTGCTCCGGTTTCCAGTATAATTATGACATTGTGACGAGCAGCGAGGACGATGATCTGGTCATCAACAAGGATGGAGCAACGATCCTTTTCGATCCGCTCTCTTTGCAATATATGGAAGGGGCTGAAGTTGATTTCGTCAGCGACCTGATGGGCCAGTCCTTCCAGATCCACAACCCGATCGCCAGCGCATCTTGCGGCTGCGGTACGAGCTTCTCGATCTGACCGGCTGCCCACACGCCGCGGGCATGACAACTCACACTTGACCATAAATGCCCATCAGCAAAGAGGCCACCCATGCGCATCGCCACCTGGAACATCAACGGCATCAAGGCTCGTCATCCCAACCTGCTAAGGTGGCTGGAAGAAGAAGAGCCGGACATTGCCTGCCTGCAGGAAATCAAGTCCGTCGATGAAGCCTTTCCGCGCGCGGACATCGAAGCGCTGGGCTATAACGTGGAAACCCAAGGCCAGAAAAGCTTCAATGGTGTGGCGCTTCTATCCCGTATGCCCTTTGAAGAGGTCAATCGCGGCCTGCCCGGCGACGATGAAGACGAGCAGGCCCGTTTTATCGAGGGCATTTTCTCAACCGACAAGGGGCCACTGCGCGTCGTGAGCCTCTATCTGCCGAACGGCAATCCGGTTGAGACAGAGAAATATCCCTACAAGCTGAACTGGATGCGCAGGCTCATCGCCTGGTCAAAAGAACGCCTCACACTTGAGGAAGCTTTTGTTCTTTCTGGCGACTATAATGTCATCCCGACGGCAGATGATGTGCATGATCATGATGCCTGGTGGGGCGACGCCCTATATCGCACCGAAACGCTTGAGCTGTTCAGGGAGTTAAAAGCCCTCGGCCTTACCGAAGCCTTCCGCGCCTGTAATGGCACGCCACACCAATATTCCTTCTGGGATTATCAGGCAGGCGCCTGGCCGCGCAATCATGGCATTCGCATCGACCATCATCTGCTCTCGCCAGAGGCGGCAGACATGCTCAAGGCGTGCGAAATCCAGAAAGATACCCGAGATTGGGAAAAACCATCGGATCATGTGCCGGTCATGATGACGCTGAATTGTTCCCAGTCATAGGCGTTGCAAAAGAAGAAAGACCAAAGCGGCGGACAATCAGTTTCCGCCGCTATCCAGCCATTCATTGGCCAAAGACACGGCCTTTTTCCGCGTTGAATCATCAGCCAGTGCAAAAGCGGCTTCCTGACGATCCAGCACTTCCGGGTTCGTTGAATCCAGTATCCGAGCAATCGTCAGCCACTTGAGCCCGTTTACCGGCTGCTGCGGCAGAATGCTGCCATCAAGAAGTTGCTCACCCAATTCAAGTTGAGCCTCAATATGTCCCTTGCGGGCAGCCTTGCTCAGCCAGCGTGCAGCCATTTTGGGCTCGATCTTACCGTCAGACTTATCCAGATAAGACATCGCCAGATGATATTGCGCATCCGGATCGCGGAAATAGGACGCTGCATATTGCAGAAAATCACGCGCCTTTCCCGGATTGGGTGCCAGTTTGCCCTTGATGCCGGTGCGCACAAATGCACTCAGCTTCACAATGGCGTTTGAAACATAGCGCGCTTCAACAGAGCCCGGCTGCGCATCCCCGTAGCGCCGCACAATGCCATTGAACAGATCGAAGGCCTGACTGGGATCCTTGACGACCCCATCCCCTTCTTCATACATCCGCCCCAGCTTCCACTGTGACGCCATATGGCCATTGTGCGCTGCATAGGTCAAAGCCTGCACAGCGGTGGACTTGTTGCCAAATTTGTAGGCTTGCGCGCCGAAGCGAAACGCTTCATCGGGACTGGCTTGCCCTTCTTCGATCGTTCGGGGATCGAAAGCATGGGCAGGCAAACTCCCCACGGCTCCAAACAAACCGATAAGGGTCAAAGTCTGCAATAGATTTACCGCAAAACTTGCTTGACGCTTCATGACATACCACTTGCCTGCTCAGCACAAAGACCCTTAAGTCTCATCGCCTCACAGACCCAGTCTCCTGTTTACCCGGCCGCATCGCTCCCAATCGCCGAGCACTGTTTTAATATCGCTCTTCCCTGAGTGACTTGATTTAATGAGGTTTCTTGGAACCTATCAAAACCTCAAAAATGTCACTTCTGTGACGGGTTTTCATTAACTTTTATATCTGCCCCGTTCAAGTATCTCCAAGCTGACTCCATAATGTGGCTGAACACGGGCATAAGGCGTTAAGCGTTATGGTTAACGAAACCTTTTTCATGCTGACGTGTCTTTTCTGCAACGCCCTTGGTCCCGAATTCCTGCGCAATCCAGAGGAATAAGTAATTTTAACCATGTTCCAATTTTCTACACAGTCGGCTCATTTGAGGTTAATCTAATTGGCATAGTTTGAAACAAAGCCAACCAAGGGAGGGAAGAATGCCTAAACCAGCCATAAAAGCCAAGGATGCCTCTCTCGACGAGACAGACAACAAAACTGAAGATCTGGCAAAACTGGAAGAAGTGCTTGCACAAAGCCAGCCGGATGAACGTTTAGCCACAGCAGCATCAACAGCGCCATCATCCCCCGACTCCCCGCAACAAGAACAAAAGCCGCGCCCTTCCCTTTATGAAATGCGCCACGATCCGAGTGAAATTCGCCGTGTCTTCGAGCATGGCGTCTATCCCTACAAGACCAAGATGAAACGCCAGGCCTACGAAAAACAGAAGAGCCTCTTGCAAGTAGAGCTCCTCAAGGCACAGAAATGGGTCGAAGAATCCGGCGAAAAAATTGTTCTTCTTTTTGAAGGACGAGATGCCGCAGGCAAGGGCGGCACCATCAAGCGGTTCATGGAACATCTCAATCCACGCACAGTGAGCGTCGTGGCGCTCAACAAACCAACAGATAGAGAACGAACCCAATGGTATTTTCAGCGCTATGTGGAGCATCTGCCCGCTGCTGGCGAAATGGTCCTGTTTGACCGCTCTTGGTATAACCGCGCAGGCGTTGAGCGCGTCATGGGTTTCTGCTCACCGAGCGAATATCTCGAATTCATGCGCCAGACGCCGGAATTCGAACGCATGATCCGCCGCTCGGGTATCCGTTTATTCAAATACTGGTTCTCGGTAACGCAGGACGAACAGCGCCGCAGATTTGCATCACGAGAGACCGACCCGCTCAAACAGTGGAAGCTCTCACCGGTTGACAAAGCGTCTCTGGACAAATGGGATCAGTATACTGAAGCCAAGGAAGCCATGTTCTTCTATACCGATACGGCAGACGCTCCCTGGACAATCATCAAGTCCAATGACAAGAAACGCGCACGCCTCAACTGTATGCAGCATTTTCTGGCGTCTCTGCCCTACCCCAACAAGGATCGCCACATCGTCCACGGCCCTGACCCACTGATTGTGGGCAGCTCGGGGCAAGTGATCGGCAACGACGATCATATTCTGGGCAAAAGCCTCAGCCCCACAGACTGAGTTCTGCTGGCACTCACATGCCAAGCTGATGGCTGACACCGAACACACAAAGGGCCGCATCATGCGGCCTTTTTCATATTCACCCGATACTCTAGGCAGCTGATCCGTAGATTAGATCGGCGCGCTGCTCAAAGGCGGACGTGAATTTCTTGAATGCCTTGTCAAACATCGTTCCCATCAAACCAGAGAGCATCCGGCTGCGGAATTCATAATCGATGTAAAACACCACATGACAGGCCCCGGGCTCTCCTTCGATGGGCTCGAAGGTCCAACGGTTTTCCATATGCTTGAAAGGCCCGTCCAGATATTCGGCAACAATCTGGTTCTGATCCGGCAGAAGTGTCACCTTTGAGGTAAAACTCTCGCTGATCATCTTGTAGGCCACAACCATGTCCGCTACAAGAATCGCTCCTTGGGGCGTTTCCTTGCGACCCCGAATATGGAGCGATTTGCAAAGCGGCACAAACTCGGGATAACGCTCGACATCGGCCACCAGCTTGAACATCGCTTCGGCAGAATGCTTCACTTTATGACGGGTCTGGAATTTAGGCATATGGGCAAGGATCTCCAATCACTGACCAAGCTTGGTGCGACGAGCAGCTTTCAGCTTTTCGAAATCTTCCCCCGCATGATGGGAAGACCGCGTGAGTGGATTGGCCGAAACCATCAGGAAGCCTTTAGTGTAGGCAATGGTCTCATAACCCTTGAATTCCTGCGGCGTGACGAATTTGATCACCGGATGATGCTTCTTGCTCGGCTGCAAATACTGCCCGATGGTCAGGAAGTCCACATCAGCAACGCGCAGGTCATCCATCAACTGGAGCACTTCGTTACGCTCTTCGCCCAGGCCAACCATAATGCCCGATTTGGTAAACATGGTCGGGTCCAGTTCCTTAACACGCTGAAGCAGGCGAATGGAATGGAAGTAGCGTGCACCCGGACGCACCTTGAGATAATTGGATGGAACCGTTTCCAGATTGTGGTTGAACACATCAGGCTTCGCCGCCACAACGGTTTCCAGCGCACCTTCCTTACGCAGGAAGTCGGGCGTCAGAACCTCGATGGTCGTTTCCGGTGAAGCATCGCGGATAGCGAGGATCACGTCAGCAAAATGCTGTGCGCCCCCATCTTCCAGATCGTCACGGTCAACAGAGGTGATCACCACATGCTTGAGGCCCATCTGAGCCACCGCACGACCGGTATTTTCCGGCTCGTTGGGATCAAGAGCATTGGGCATGCCGGTAGAAACATTGCAGAACGCGCAGGCACGGGTGCAAATTTCACCCATGATCATAAAGCTGGCATGTTTGTGCGACCAGCATTCCCCCATATTGGGACAACCGGCTTCTTCGCAGACCGTTACAAGCTTGTTGCCGCGAACAATGTCGAGGGTTTCCTTGTAGGCCTTGGAGCCAGGAGCCTTGACGCGGATCCAGTCCGGCTTTCTCTGGATCGGATTATCAGGCCGATGGGCCTTTTCGGGATGGCGGGGTCTGACAGCCACCTTGCTCACTGTGTCTGCCTTGTTTGAAACGGTATCAATGATCGTAACCATTCAGGTTCCTCGTCATCCCTATAAAGTCTGGTTGATCAGCAATATCCAACCTTTAGAAGGCGGTCAAGCCGATCAGGATCGAACTTTCTGATAGACAAACAGCACCAGAATTGCGCCGAGTGTCGCAATGATCGTGGTATCCAGAAACGCGTTATTGACGAAATGGATACCAAACTTTCCAGCAATAAAACCGCCGACAAATGCCCCGATCAGCCCCACAACAAGGTTTGTGAGCAAGCCATGATTGGAATCTGTCACTTTTTCAGCAATGAATCCGGCGATAATGCCGACAATAATCCAACCGATAAAACCCATGTTCCTACCTCTTGATTAAAATATGCAAGCGGACCCCATATCCGTCCTCTTACATACATAGCATCTGTGAGAGGGCAATCAAGTTCCCTAAGCGGGGCAGACGATGATACGCCTGCCCCGCAACGCTCACCACGTAGCTTCAAATTGGAGGATCATTGGCCTATACGACCCATAATCACGTCTGGATCACACGACCATAAGCGTCGCGAACCGATTCCGGCATCATTTCCGAAAGGGTCGGATGCGGGAAGATGGTTTCCATCAGCTCTTCTTCAGTGGTCTCAAGCCCCATGGCAACACAGAAGCCCTGAATAAGCTCGGTCACTTCAGCACCAATCATGTGGGCACCGAGCAACTGGCCGGTCTTCTTGTCAAAGATGGTCTTGATCATGCCTTCCGGCTCACCAAGCGCAATGGCCTTGCCGTTGGCGATGAATGGGAAGCGACCAACGCGAACGTCGAGCCCTTTTTCCTTGCAGGCCTGTTCGGTGAGACCAACAGAGGAAACCTGCGGATGGCAATAGGTGCAACCCGGGATCGTGCTCTTGTTCATTGGATGAGGCTTGAGGCCTGCGATTTTCTCAACGCAAATGGTGCCTTCATGCTCGGCTTTGTGGGCCAGCATCGGAGGACCAGCAACGTCGCCAATCGCATAGACACCTTCAACATTGGTGCGACCATATGCGTCAATCACGATGCAGCCACGATCGGTTTTGATGCCAAGCTTTTCAAGGCCGAGATTCTCGATATTGCCCTGAACGCCGACAGCAGAAATGATACGGTCAGCCTTGATGACTTCGGTCTTGCCACCTTTCTTCTCGATGGTAGCCTCGACATTATTGCCGCCCTTCTTGACGCCCGTCACCTTGGCTTCGGTCAGGATCTTGATACCCTGCTTTTCAAGGGACTTGCGCGCCATACCGGAGATTTCATCATCTTCGACCGGCAGGATCTTCGGCATCATTTCAACGACCGTTACATCAGCACCCATGGTGTTGAAGAAGCTGGCAAATTCGATACCAATCGCGCCGGAGCCAACAACCAGCAGGCTTTTCGGCATGATGTCCGGCTTGAGAGCGTTGAAATAGGTCCAGATCAGTTTCTGGTCCGGCTCTAGACCCGGCAGAACGCGCGGACGAGCACCGGTCGCCAGAATGATGTGCTTGGCTTTGTAGGTACCAGCATCGTCACCGGAAACAGTGAGCGAGCCTTTGCCTTCAAGAACAGCTTCACCCTTGATCACGGTGACCTTGTTCTTCTTCATCAGGAAGCCAACGCCTGTGTTCAGCTGCTTGGAAACGCCACGGGAGCGCTCGACAACCTTCTGCAGGTCAAAGCTTACGCCTTCAGCAGAAAGGCCATAATCCTTGGCATTCTGCATGAAGTGATAGATTTCTGCGGAACGAAGCAGAGCCTTGGTCGGGATGCAGCCCCAGTTAAGGCAGATGCCACCCAGTTCGTTCTTTTCAACGATTGCCGTTTTGAGACCAAGCTGCGCCGAGCGAATGGCAGTCACATAACCACCGGGTCCAGAACCGACTATAATTACGTCAAATTCAGTCTGTGCCATTTTGAAAATTCCTCTAAATCACCTCAGACCCCTCACCGAACTTGCAGGGCATCCCTCTCTTCCTTGAAAAAAGAAAAGCCGGAAAAACCGATTGTCCGGGAGCCGATCGCGCCATCGGCGCGACCGGAAAAGTCAGGAGGCCGTCGGGATTAGACCAACATGCTCATCGGGTTTTCGATGTAACCCTTGAATGCTTTGAGCAGCTCAGCGCCCAGAGCACCATCCACGGTGCGGTGGTCGGTAGACAGGGTAACGGTCATCACGGTCGCAACCTTGATTTCGTCACCATCAATCACCGGACGTTTCTCACCAGCACCCACGGCCAGAATGGTCGAATGCGGTGGGTTCACCACGGCAGAGAAGCTCTTGACGCCCATCATGCCCATGTTGGACACAGCGGTTGTACCACCCTGATATTCTTCAGGTTTAAGCTTGCGTTCCTTAGCGCGCTTGCCCATGTCTTTCATCTCGTTGGAGATGGTGGACAGGGCTTTTTCCTCAGCCTTACGAATGATCGGAGTGATCAGACCACCTTCGATGGAAACAGCAACACCCACGTCAACATGCTTGTGTTTGACCATGTTGTCAGACGTCCAGGAGACGTTGGCATCTGGCACATCACGCAGAGCAAGAGCCAGAGCCTTGATCACCATATCGTTGACTGAAAGCTTGTAGGTCGGCTTGTCGTCTTTGCGCGGAGCCGAATTGTTCAGCTGGCTGCGCAGAGCGAGCAGGTCATCCAGTTGGCAGTCAACCGACACATAGAAGTGCGGAATGGTCTGCTTGGCTTCGGTCAGGCGTTTTGCAATGGTCTTGCGCATGCCATCGTGCGGAACCAGCTCGTAAGAACCTTCTGCGAAGTTCTTGAGAACCTGTTCGTCGGACGGACCGGCAGGAGCAGCAGCGGCAGGAGCCGGAGCAGCAGCCGCTTTTGGTGCGTCTGCAGCAGCCGGAGCACCGGCTTTGGCAGTGCCAGCTTCAATCGCAGCATCCACATCGCGCTTGACGATACGGCCACGCGGGCCGGTGCCGGAGATCTTGGCCAGATCCAGATCATTGAGTTTGGCCAGACGACGAGCAAGCGGAGAAGAGAAGATGCGGTTGCCATCAGCAGCCGTTGGCGCAGGGCCAGCAGCCACATTGGCTTCAGGAGCAGCAGCCGCAGGGGCAGCCTCTTCCTTGGCCGGAGCCGCATCAGCAGCAGGCGCAGCAGCCGGGGCACCAGCGTCAAAGCCGTCCAGTGCAGAGGCGTCTTCACCTTCTTCCAGAAGCAGGGCAATCGGAGCATTCACAGCAACGTCAGCGGTACCAGACTCGACAAGAATCTTGCCGATGGTGCCTTCGTCAACAGCCTCCACTTCCATGGTTGCCTTGTCGGTTTCGATTTCAGCAATGACATCACCGGAAGTGATCTCGTCGCCTTCTTTCACCAGCCATTTGGCAAGCGTACCGCTCTCCATGGTTGGAGAAAGGGCCGGCATCGTAATTGTTACAGGCATAATCTCTCTCCTTTAAGCGGTGTAGGTGACAGCTTTAACAGCACCAATCACCTCGGCAACGGTTGGCAGAGCCAGCTTTTCGAGGTTTGACGCGTAAGGCATCGGAACATCCTTGCCGCAAACGCGAGCAACCGGTGCGTCCAGATAATCGAACGCCTGATCCATCACGCGGAAAGCAACTTCCGAAGAGGTGGAAGCCTGTGGCCAGCCTTCTTCGACAACAACACAGCGGCCGGTCTTGATAACCGAACGGATGATTGTTTCAGTGTCCAGAGGACGGATCGTACGCAGGTCGATGACCTCGGCTTCGATACCTTCCTTGGCCAGTTCTTCAGCTGCATTAAGAGAATGCTGCATGCCCATGCCGAAGGAAACGATGGTTACATCCTTACCCTTACGAGCAACCTTGGCCTTACCAAGAGGAACAGTGAAATCATCCATATCCGGCACATCAAAGCTGTGACCATAGAGGATTTCGTTCTCAAGAAAGACAACAGGGTTGTCAGACCGGATTGCAGACTTGATGAGGCCCTTATAGTCAGCCGCGCTGTAAGGATGCACAACAACAAGGCCAGGAACCTGGCTGTACCATGCGGTATAATCCTGAGAGTGCTGGGCAGCCACGCGGGCAGCAGCGCCGTTCGGACCACGGAACACGATCGGGTTGTGAATCTGGCCACCAGACATGTAAAGCGTCTTGGCGGACGAGTTGATGATGTGGTCGATTGCCTGCATGGCGAAGTTGAAGGTCATGAATTCGACGATCGGACGCAGACCAGCCATCGCAGCACCGGCAGCAAGACCAGTAAAGCCATGCTCGGTGATTGGCGTATCGATCACGCGGCGCTCACCGAACTCGTCCAGCATGCCCTGAGAAATCTTGTAGGCACCCTGATACTGAGCCACTTCTTCACCCATCAGGAAGACGTCTTCATCGCGACGCATTTCCTCGACCATGCCGTCACGCAATGCTTCACGAACGGTTTGGGTTTTCATCGGTGTGCCTTCCGGCACTTCCGGCTCTTCTTCAACATCGGGCAACGTTACCGGTGCTTCGGATTTTGGCTCGGCAGGAACCGAAGCCGGTGCAGCTGGCGCTTCTTCAGCAGCCGGAGCGGCATCCGTGGAAACATTGTCCAGAGCGGAAGCATCTTCGCCTTCTTCGAGGATCAGGGCGATCAGTTCGTTGACTTTGACACCCTGGGTGCCTTCAGCAACGACGATCTTGCCAAGAGTGCCCTCTTCGACAGACTCGACTTCCATGGTGGCTTTGTCGGTTTCGATTTCTGCGATCACGTCGCCGATTTCGACCTTGTCACCTTCTTGCTTGACCCACTTGGCCAGATTGCCTTCTTCCATGGTTGGGGAGAGGGCCGGCATAAGTACTTTAATTGGCATAATTCAATCCCTTCACCTTACAGAGGCATATAAATATCGGTCCAGAGTTCGGATTCATCCGGCTCAGGATTGGACTGTGCAAAGTCGGCAGCGTTGGAGACGACTGCGCGAATATCCTTATCGATGGACTTCAGCTCGTCTTCGGTAGCAAAACCACCATCAATCAGACGCTGACGCACCTGCTCAATCGGATCATGCTCATTACGCATTTTCTGCACTTCTTCCTTGGAACGATATTTCGCCGGGTCGGACATGGAGTGTCCGCGGTAGCGATAGGTGATCATTTCGAGGATATAAGGCCCCTTGCCTTCGCGTGCCCATTCAATGGCGCGTTCAGCGGCAGCCATAACAGCGCGCACGTCCATGCCATCAACCTGCTCACCAGGGATGCCGAATGAAATACCGCGCTGGGAAAGATCTGTGTTGGATGAAGAACGCTCAACCGAGGTTCCCATGCCATATTTGTTGTTTTCGATCACGTAGATCGCAGGCAGGTTCCACAGCTTCGCCATGTTGAAGCTTTCATAAACCTGACCCTGGTTGGATGCGCCGTCGCCCATATAAATAAAGGAGACATTGTCATTGCCACGATACTGGTTGGCAAAAGCAAGGCCGGTGCCGATAGAGACCTGAGCCCCTACGATGCCGTGACCGCCGAAGAAATTCTTCTCGCGGCTGAACATATGCATCGAGCCGCCTTTACCCTTGGAGTAACCGTCTTTGCGGCCGGTCAATTCGGCCATCACCCCTTTGGGGTCCATATCACAGGCCAACATATGCCCATGGTCACGATAAGAGGTTACCACCTGATCGCCGTCCTTGGATGCCATCTGCATGCCAACGACCACTGCTTCCTGTCCAATATAAAGGTGACAGAAGCCGCCGATCATGCCCATGCCATAAAGCTGGCCGGCTTTCTCTTCGAAACGGCGGATCAAAAGCATTTCACGATATGCGTGAAGTTCCTGATCCTTATCAAATTCTACAATTGTGCGATTAACCGGGGTGCGGGATGCCCCCTTCGCCGCCTTCTTGGCGGCGCTAGACGCGGATGCTGCCATGTTGCTGCTCCCTAAAGCGTTTCCATGCATGTAAGATAATTTAGGGAGTTCTAATCTGCAATTGAAGATCGCGCGAGTAATCCACCGAAAAATAATTGTTAACTTATTGATATTTAGTAAGAAAACACATTTAACCAGATTCTAGTTAAAAAAAATCTGTCACCCAAATTTCGGTTAATTATTGAAAATAACGATCTCATTCGGATCAGCGAGATCAAGATAGGCGCGGGCCCGTTCGTCCATCATGTCAGGATCAAGAGTATCCTTACGGAACAGGGCGATACGATGTTCGGCGGCTTCACGCTGATACCGCAAGGAGAGCAAATCAGCCTCCAAAGCGTCAGCCTGCACCTTCATACCTGCAAGCGCATACACGCCATAGCCGCCATGCAGCGTATGATACACGAAATAAGCGATGACGAACAGGAAAAAGAAGGGAAGCGCCAACTGGCGCAATACAGAATTTTTTCGTTGGCGTGTTGCCATACCGTACACCCTACACAAATCGGTTATCAGGCAGTACGCAAAACCTTTTCTGCCTGACACGGTTTCTATTTAGCCCCCTTAGCGTTAACAAACGCTTTCCAAAAACACATCAGACAGGAAATTTGCATATTTTTTTGGTATATAAAAAGTTAATTAATTCAATGGGTTAATAAATTACTTACAAAGACGCTCAAACCATCGCTCTCGATTCTTCAAGTGTGTCAAAATGAAGCCACACGCCTTTTTAGGACAGGAATAACAAGCATTTGATCTTGATCATGGGAGAGGATCAGCCCACAAGTAACAACAGCCTATGCCACAAGAAGAATGACTGAGAGTTTATCGTCTCAAGTGCTTTCAAACTTGCTGACAGCCAAGCCAACGATCGGGGCCAACACATGCATATCCATAGCAGACGCCTTCCTGTTTTTACGGACCTGCGCGATTTCATTAAATTCTGCGAGGAGCAGGGTGAGCTGATCCGCATTTCAGAGCCGGTCAGCATGAAGCTTCAGGCAACGGAATTGCAGCGACGCGTCATGACAAAGAACGGCCCTGCCCTGTTGATAGAAAACCCGATCAAATCCGATGGCACACTCAGCGCCATGCCGGCATTGATCAATCTGTTTGGTACGGTCAAGCGAGTCGCCTGGTCGCTCGGCTGCAACGAAGAGGAACTCATCGCCTTTGGTGAATTCCTGGCCTATTTGCGCCAGCCTCAACCGCCCGAACGCTCAGAGATTCTTCATGCCATTGGCCCTCTACTCAAGGCAGCCACCAGCCTTAGAGGCAAAGTACAAAGCCGGGCGCAATGTCAGCAAGTGATCCATACCGGTGAGGATATCGATCTGGACACTCTCCCCATCCAGACCTGCTGGCCTGAAGAGCCTGCGCCGCTTATTACATGGCCCATTGTCATCACAAAGCCTGCCGCAAGTGACGAAATCAAGAGCTATAACTGGGGTGTCTACCGCATTCAGCAGGCCAGCAAGAACACGCTTATCATGCGTTGGCTGGAAAATCGCGGCGGAGCGGCACACTTCCGGCAATGGAAAGCGCAAGGGCAAGACATGCCCATCGCCATCGCTATTGGCAGCGACCCGGCAACGATCATGGGGGCAGTCACCCCCATTCCGGAAACCCTGAGCGAAGCACAATTCTCAGGCCTGTTCCGGGGCAAACCGACTCAGCTAGTCAAAGCCAAGACCCAGCCGCTGCTCGTGCCAGCCAATGCCGAAATCGTCATCGAGGGCACGGTATCCGCCACAGAAACTCTACCCGAAGGCCCATACGGCGATCACACAGGCTACTATAATGCCGTGGAGCAGTTCCCCAAGGTGACCGTCACCGGCATCACCCATCGCAAGGATCCGATCTATCTGTCGACCTACACAGGCCGCGCACCCGATGAACCCTCAGTTATTTCCGAAGCCCTCAACGATGTCTTCATGCCGCTGGTGCGACAGGCCTTCCCTGAAGTCGTCGATTGCTGGCTGCCACCAGAAACGGCCTCCTACCGCGTCGCCGTCATTTCCATTGACAAACGCTACGCCGGACAGGCCCGCCGTGTCATGATGGGCATGTGGTCGATGCTGCCGCAATTCAACATGACCAAGCTGATCATCATCGTTGATTCTCATATCAATGCCCGCAGCTGGGAAGATGTCATGTGGGCCGTTGCCACCAAGGCAGACCCTGCCCGCGATCTCTTGCGCGTGGACAACACCCCCATCGACTATCTCGACTTTGCCTCCCCCCTAGAAGGGCTCGGCGGCAAGCTGGGGATTGACGCAACTGACAAGATCGGGTCGGAAACGAGCCGTGAATGGGGTCGCGAATTGAAAATGGACCCGAAAACCATTCACGAGGTCGACGATCTGGTCGCCAAGCTCAAACTCTAAAGCCAGAGGGCAGGACACGCTTCACCATGCAGGACAGAAAAAAGATCGGCCTTGTTGTCACCGGCGCATCCGGCTCGCTTCTGGGCTTTCACGCCATGAAACTGATGAAAGCACTGAAAGAAAGCGGCCAGCCACTAGAGCTTCATCTGCTCATAACGTCTGGCGGAGAGACGACAGCGAAGCTCGAACTGACCGAAGGGCAAATCGAAGAGCTCAAGGAATGTGCCGACCATTGCCATGACGATCACAATCTGGCCGCGTCCATCGCTTCCGGCTCCAATCCCCTTGATGGCCTGCTTTTTGCGCCCTGCTCCATTCGCAGCCTTGCCGCCATTGCCTATTGCCAGACCGACAGGCTATCGATACGAGCGGCAGACGTGATGTTGAAGGAGCGCCGCAAACTTGTGCTGGCCGTTCGGGAAACCCCGCTGCATCTGGGACACATTCAGGCCATGGAGCAAGTAACCCGCATGGGCGGGATCATAGCTCCGCCGGTTCCGGCCTTCTATCTCAAACCAGAAAGCATTGACTCCATGCTTGAGCAAAGCGCCGCACGCCTGCTCTCCCAGCTTGATATCGATGCCTCCTCCGTTTTGCAGCGCTGGAGCTAGAGAAACAAATCGCAATCAGTACTCCAGATTGCCTCCTCAGGATAAAAACGGAACAAACGCAGCAAGAGACCTGACAGACGACACCCCATTGGCTAAAGTCCCATGAGGCAAACGCAATCACAGGGGGATAAAATGCTGCTTTTGCGTTTATTCGGGGTCACACTAGTCGGCTTCTGGCGACTTATCATCGGCATCATTCTTGGTACGATCCTCTATATCTATTGCTTCCTCTATCAGGAGCAAATTTATACGAGTGTGCATGCCGCATCCCGCATTGTTATCGATTGGATCGACCACCAACCCTATATCCTTGCCTATGCCAAATGGTTCGAGCTTCTCAAAATAGACGACAAGCTCGCCTTTGCGCTCTATGTGCTATTCGGACGCCTCGCCTGGATGCTTATTGAAAGCAGCTGGCATTTCCTCCTTCGCAACAGCACGCGATAACCGCAAAACATCACCTATCGGAGAAACCAGCCGCCCTTGAGCCGCCAATCTCGTTCACGAACACACCGTCGGGCGCTTTCATTGTCTCTCGCCAAGGACTGAAACAAATGGAGGCACGTGATCGCCACGAGCCATTATCCTCTTTAAAACAGTACTTTCTTTTGATTATATTTCATACCCAATGAAATTATATCATTTCACTTCCAATGCAATATATTCCAAGAAACAACGTGAGATTGCTCTTGAAATAATCACGCTTTTGAGATAAATACACCCACGGTCGGCAGTTCACCAAGGCGTCACTGCTTCTTTGAAGAGCTAAACCTGCCACCAGAATGACCCGACACTTATCCCCGTGCCGCGTCGCAAGAGTGACCACGACTGACAATGATCGGCACAAGTCGAGGATAAGTCATGTCTAAACAAACGCTTCCCTTTCAGGTCGACGACATTTCTGCGCTTGCCAAATCCCTTAAAAAGGCAGCCGGACAAGCCAACATTGCACCCAGTCATGTTGAATGGCTCAATATTTTGGCGCGGGCGGCCGGTTATAAGAATTTCCAACATTTCAAAGCCAATCACGCAGCAGAGCAGCGGCTGGCAACACCCTCAAGGCCGCCGGAGACAATTGATCATCACTTAATAGAACAAACCTTGCGCCATATAAGCCCTGAAGCAACTTTACTCCGTTGGCCAAGCAGGAAGACGCAAAGAGGCTTGTGCCTCTGGTGGCTCTGGTCTCTGTTCCCTGCTCACGCCTCGCTCACAGAAGGTGAGGTCAACACCTTGTTGAAGAGCAGGAATAGCTTTGAGGATCACGCGATCCTGCGCCGTGCTTTGGTGGACCTACAATATCTCACACGCACAGCAAACGGCGCCGAGTATCGACGCAAGGAAATGCCGCCGCCAGCAACGGCCCGCACCTTCATACAGCTGATGAAGGCCCGTAAGGAACAGACAGGCACACCATCCAGAACCTGATTGCCCGCCGCCAGTCTGAACGACCGTTCGAATTCCCTTTGAAATCCATCGTGGCACATGCAGAGAAATGCCCTGACTTGAAAAAGCTTGGCAAAACTGCCCCACGGGAAAGCGAGATAGTATGCCCGCTTCACTGCACAAAATCATGGCTAGGAGCCAGACCATTCATACCAGCAAAGGCCCCATCGAATATGCAAGCAATGGAAGCAGCCAAGCTCCAGCCTGCCTTCTCATTCACGGAGGCATGGGCGGCATCGACCAAAGCGCCTTACTTGGCATCGCCACGCTTGGTTCGTGCCCCGCAATCAGAACAATCCCCCTATCCCGACCGGGCTATCTTGGCTCACCCCTCTCTGGCCGGAAATCTCCAAAAGAACAGGCCGACCTCTTTGCCGGCCTGCTGGATGAATTGCAGATAGACCGTGCGGCGATCATGGCCATATCAGCAGGAGGCCCATCAGCGATCGAATTTGCGGCGCGATATCAAGACAGATGCGCTGCACTCATACTTGTTTCATGCTGCACCACGCTTTTACCAGTCAAACGAGCCATTCGTATGAGGCTTGGCCTGATGAGTTTGCTATCGAAGTCCGAGAGAGCGATCGCATGGCTACAAAAGCGCGCCAGACAGGATCCGGCCAAAACGGCAAGCCGATCCATCTCAGATCCGGCATTGCTAAAGCAGGTAAAAGCCGACACGGAGGCATGGCCCCTAATGCAAGCCCTACAAGACAGTCTCTTTGACAGGATGCCGCAACGGCTCCCTGGCACCATCAATGACACTCAGCAGTTTAGCAAAGAAAGAGATATTTCCTTTGCTTGCATCCAGTGCCCAACCCTGATCATTCATGGAGAGAAGGATCCCGTCGTGCCGTTCGACCACGCCTTGATCGCACAACAGGCGATCAAGACTGCCGAGCTTCACCCTCTGAAGAATGCAGAGCATGTTGCATTATTTACGCATCTCGAAGAGATACGCAGCTTGGTCGGCTCTTTTCTCGAAGCGTATCAAGCAGACAAGACATAGAAATTCCCGGAGCCAACAAGGCGGCCGTGAACCCTATTTCTGCCCTGCCCGTTATTCCGCCGGTAAAGAACTCGTGTTAACTGGCAGGAAGACCGAAGAATTGATCAACTTGCGGACCACTGCGAACCAATAGAAGATATAGGCAATGCCGCAGGTAAAAATGCTCAGAATGAACCAGATCACGGCATGGCCTATAATCTGCCCCAGATTAAAGTCGACATGCACGCGCGCCAGTTTACCGCCATGCTGATCCACGAGGAATGTCTGGTTCAGCGGTGCTTTTGCCAGATAATAAGGGGCAATAACTGCACCGAAACCCAAGGTGATAATGCTGAGTATAATCCAGAGAATAATAAGCCCCAGAGCCTCTAACAATTGAAACTCACATTTGAAACCACTCATTTATAAAAGTCCTTATATTGAAAATCGCTCGCCATCCAAAACAATTAGTCCCCTGAACGGCATCCCCACAACGGTCACTCTAAAGAATTAATCACACATACCCATAATTGCACAACTTATAGTAAATGCGAGTTTTACTCAATCAAGTCCCTGCTATTACAAACAAAAACCGGCGCGCCCAATGGACGCGCCGGTCAAAAATTCAAGTTTCAAGCTCGAACCGAAGGTTCGTACAACCTGATATTAGCCCTTCAGGATAGAACGGCCAGCGAACTTAGCCATTGGGCCAAGCTCTTCTTCGATGCGGATCAGCTGGTTGTATTTTGCCAGACGGTCGGAACGAGAAAGAGAACCGGTTTTGATCTGACCGCAGTTGGTGGCAACAGCAAGGTCAGCAATGGTTGCATCTTCGGTTTCGCCAGAGCGGTGGGACATAACAGCCGTGTAGGATGCTTTATGTGCCATTTCAACAGCTTCCATGGTCTCGGTCAGGGAACCAATCTGGTTCACTTTAACGAGGATGGAGTTGCCAACGCCCATTTTGATGCCGTCTTTGAGGCGAGCGGTGTTGGTTACGAACAGGTCGTCGCCAACCAGCTGGCATTTGTCGCCGATTTTGGCGGTCAGCAGTTTCCAACCATCCCAATCGTCTTCGTCCATGCCGTCTTCGATGGAGATGATCGGATAGGAGTCAACCAGGTCAGCGAGGTAATCAGCCATGCCGGCAGAATCGAGAACCTTGCCTTCGCCTTTGAGGTTGTATTTGCCATCTTCGTAGAATTCGGAAGAAGCGCAGTCCAGAGCGAGGTAAACGTCTTCGCCCGGTTTGAAGCCAGCGTCCTTGATGGACTGCATGATGAAGTCCAGAGCAGCTTTGGTGGATTCAAGGTTCGGAGCAAAACCGCCTTCGTCACCAACAGCGGTGTTGTGACCAGCTTTGGAGAGGTTCTTTTTCAGAGCGTGGAAGACTTCTGCGCCCATGCGAACAGCTTCTTTGATGCTGTCAGCGCCAACCGGCATGATCATGAATTCCTGAACATCGATTGGGTTGTCAGCATGCTCACCGCCGTTGATGATGTTCATCATCGGAACTGGCAGGGTGCAAGCGTTCATGCCGCCAACATAGCGGTAGAGCGGCAGACCGGCAGCAGCAGCAGCAGCCTTGGCAACAGCCATGGAGGTGCCGAGGATGGCGTTTGCGCCAATGCGGCCTTTGTTTTCAGTGCCGTCAAGCTCAATCATGACCTTGTCGAGCTGGATCTGGTTTTCAGCGTCCAGACCTACCAGAGCATCAAAGATTTCGTCATTGACGGCTTCGACAGCTTTGGTGACACCTTTGCCGCCGTAACGTTCTTCGCCATCGCGCAGCTCGTGCGCTTCGTGAACGCCGGTAGACGCGCCTGATGGAACGGCAGCGCGGCCCATGGAGCCATCTTCGAGAACAACGTCAACTTCAACGGTAGGGTTACCGCGGCTGTCAAGGATCTCGCGACCCACGATGTCAATAATTGCGGTCATGATCGTACCTCAATTTGCATGATTTGGTTAAAGTCAGATGCTCGTTTATCTATCGAAATTCGAGATAGAATCATAGAGCAAGAAACAGTTTTTATGCACAAATGGACCCTATGGGAGCATTTTGTCAGTCCGATTACAGCCATTTGCGATCCGGCGCTTTGATCTGTGTAAAATTAGGCTTTAGTATTAAGCGAAATTGCGCAAATTCTTGCAACCTCGAATCGTGCTTGTGCATTTTAGGACTTGCGTAAGGATAGCAATGCTCCAAATGCATCAATTGCAATCAGAAATTTCCTCAGGCCTTGTTCGTGTGCGGCAGAGTCGTAATCCTCGATTGTGCGTTTTTTATGGACAATTCATCTAAGTCCCTTCCCATATGAAACCATAATGAAAAGAATGACTATGGATTGAGACATATAACGAGAGCATCCCTAACCAGCCAGCAAAAGAGGCCCCAAGTGACCCTATTGATAATCACCAACGGCGATCAAGCCGCGGATCTCCTCACACAAGCTGGTATTGGCGATACTGTGCTGCCATGGCGGGATGTTTTGCATGAAGGCCCGGTTCCCGATGCTGATGACCTGATTTTCGCAACCCTGCGCGCGCAGACACTTGCCGATGGTCATGTCGTAACCCGCGAAAAAGTACAGGAGGATTTCAAGGCGCGCCTTGAGCTATTACGCAATCATCAGAAATATGAGAAGATCGAACTCTGGTTCGAGCATGATCTCTATGACCAGCTTCAGATCTTGCAGATCCTCGACATGTTGAGCCGTTTTGGCCGGATAAACAATGTCACGATCGTTCAGTCTCCTGCTTATCTGGGCATGCAAACCGCCGACAGGATTGGAAGGCTGCAAGAATTGTCCCTTCCAGTGCTTGATCGCATGTTTGCCTTCGCTTCACGCACTTGGAAAGCCTATGTATCTGACGGGCCGGAAGCCATTGACAAAATCAGGCGCGATGCGATTCCCGGTTTTCCTTTCATGGGGCAGGCCTTGCTGCGCCTGTTGCAGGAATTGCCGGGACCGGACGGCCTTTCGCGTACCGAGCGGCAGATCCTTTATCGCCTCAATCGCGGTGTCAATCGACCCGGCATGTTGTTTGCGCAAGTGCTCAATATGGAAGAAGCGGCCTTTCTGGGAGACTGGAGTTTCTTCCGGATTCTCTCAGCCTTGCAATTCTGCGCACGCCCGACCCTGACCGGCCTGCCACAGGAGTTCCAGCCGCGCATTTTTGAAGATGGCGCCCAGCGCAAGGAATTCATCACCGCTCAACTGCACATTACAGAATTTGGCAAAAGCCTGCTTGATGGCAAGGCCGACTTCATTTCTGAAAATGCACTGCATCGCTGGTGGGGTGGCACGGAACTCACAACCGCCGACCATTGGCGCTGGCAGGATGAAGGAGAGATCCTCAGTCACCACCGCGCCTCTTAAAGCCCCTTTGACTTCAGGCCACAGATAAGAAAAAAGGTGCCAGGACCTGCTCCCGACACCTTTTCTCACCACCGTTTATTCTGAAAAGTCAGCCTCTGGTCACGAAGACCAGGGTGACAAGGGATGCAAAGGTCAGGAAAAGCGCAGGCATAATAATCGCGGCATATCCCCATGAAGCGATCGCAAAGCCCCAGGCAACAAGTAGCACAATGATACCCAACAGCAGGATTGTGCTCAGCTTGGTATCTGACATTTTTACTTCGCTCATAAATCGCCTCCAAAACATTGCCAAGACGCGTTCGCCACGCTCTTTCTAACTCACTGTTTGTCTCTTGCAGTGCGTATATATGAACTAATACGTATTAGTCCAGATCCGTATATTGCATGAGGCAATTTGACGCAGATCAAATCACAGGACGAGACAATCTCTTGCTTTTGCGAGCTCTTGCCCCTGCCCTTAAACACAAAAAGCCGGAGCACATGCTCCGGCCTTGTACATTCTGATGACGATAGTGCCAGAAGTGAAAAGGCGATCAGGCCTTTGCAATTGCATCAAATTTTTGTAGCTGCGCCAATAGCTTCTCCAGTTCCTTGATCGGAACCATGTTGGGGCCATCGCTCGGTGCGCTGTCTGGATCTTCATGTGTTTCGATAAAGAGGCCAGCAACGCCCACCGCAACCGCTGCTCTTGCAAGAACCGGCACAAATTCACGTTGACCACCAGATGTCTCGCCCTGCCCGCCCGGCTGCTGCACCGAGTGGGTCGCATCGAAAATCACCGGAGCACCAGTCTGAGCCATGATAGGCAGACCACGCATGTCGGTAACCAGAGTGTTATAGCCAAAGGACGTGCCACGATCGGTCAGCATGACGTTGGCATTGCCACTATCCACGATCTTTGCTGCAACATTGCGCATGTCCCAAGGTGCCAAAAACTGCCCCTTCTTGACATTGATTACGGCACCGGTTTTGGCTGCCGCCACCAAAAGATCCGTCTGGCGGCAAAGAAACGCTGGAATCTGAAGTATATCCGCCACTTCAGCCACGGCCGCGCATTGCTCCGTCTCGTGAATATCCGTCACGATTGGCAGGCCATATTTTTCCTTGATCTCGGCAAAGATCGGCAGAGCCTTCTCAAGCCCGATCCCTCTTTGGGATTTGAGGCTCGTACGGTTGGCTTTATCGAAAGACGATTTGTAGACAATACCAATATTGAGATTGTCAGAAATCTCCTTTAGCGCAGCAGCCATTTCCAGCGCGTGATCGCGGCTTTCCATCTGGCAGGGCCCCGCCATAACAGCCAGTGGCAGATGGTTGCCAAATTGCACGGCACCAGCAGACACAACACTATTGGGTATAGTCATCGATTTATCTCACTCTCATTAAGGGCGATCAGTCAGACGCTTCGCATAGCACAAGTCCAACGCCATTCGTTGCTTCTGCTTGCAGAATATACTGACCATTATGGATAGAATAGGGAATTTGCGCTTCATCGAGCACAGCTTTGGCCCGTGGCATGTCGACAGCAATCTTCAATCCAAGAATACCGCCTTCCTCTGGCATGTCATGCGGCACGTCAAGATCGTAAAAGGCCTTGCATGCCGATGGCGTTAGCACCTGCAAGTCGCCGCCATCCATATCCATCACGACCCCGGCGCTGGACGAACGCATAACACGCTGACCGGAAAAGCCCCCCAGAAATTCATGATGATCGGAAGGATTATGTGCAACGAACAGAACGGAGGCAAGAGAACCCGCACCATTGCGATGGGTCTGGAATTCTTCTTTCCAAAACAGCTCGGGCGGGTGTTTATGCTGACAGACAAAAAAGCCGGTTTCCTTCATCAGCGGATTCTCGACGAAGCCGAGAGCAAACCCAACTTCTGCTGCGCTACCGTCCGGCAATGTGGCCTTACGGCCAAAGTCAAACGGAGGAAAGGTGCGCAACCCTAGCGCCTTGAAAGCGTCCAGATCCGCAGCCCTGTCATGGGAGCGCAACACGAGCATGGAGGCCCCTTGCCGCTTTTCCAAAAAGGCCAGATTGAAACGCGGAAAGGAAAAATCACCGTCCGCTTGCAGCGGCATCTTTTTCTCGTCTTCCACGGCAAGAAGCTCAAGAAAGACCCCGTCCAGTTGAACGAGCGCATTCTTTGTTCCAAAGGGGTGAT
Organism: uncultured Cohaesibacter sp.; assembly: GCF_963682185.1. Taxonomy (NCBI): domain Bacteria; kingdom Pseudomonadati; phylum Pseudomonadota; class Alphaproteobacteria; order Hyphomicrobiales; family Cohaesibacteraceae; genus Cohaesibacter; species uncultured Cohaesibacter sp. The sequence continues at coordinate 326,411 of NZ_OY821667.1, forward strand.
GAGCCGTCGGGGTAACAGTAAAGCCAAGCGCTGTATAGAGCGCGCGTGCTGCTTCAAGATCCTTGACCGCCACTACGATATGATCCACGCCGCGCAGCATGGCCAGTCCTCCCGGAATTATATTCTGAATTCTGACGGAACAGGAACGAGGCGCAATCGTCTTCGATCACGCCTCGCAATTCTGATTATACCAGTCGGCTCTGCTCAACGGCCGCTTCAATAAAGGACTTGAACAGCGGGTGCGGAGCAAACGGACGGGATTTCAGCTCTGGATGATACTGAACCGCGATGAACCATGGATGATCTGCGATCTCCACCGTTTCGGGCAACACCCCATCAGGAGAAAGGCCGGCAAAATTGAGCCCGCAGGCTTCCAGCTTTTCTTTATAATCGATGTTGACTTCGTAACGGTGACGATGCCGTTCATGAATGATCCGATCACCATAGATCTCGGCAATCTTGGAGCCTTCTGCCAAATGCGCCTCGTAGGAACCAAGACGCATGGTACCGCCCAGATCGCCGTCCTGTGAACGGACTTCCTTGGCGTTACCCTTGCTCCATTCGGTCATCAGACCAACGACATGATGACCTTCCGGCGTGAACTCCGAAGAGGTAGCATCCTCGATGCCTGCCAGATTGCGTGCCGCTTCGATAACAGCCATCTGCATGCCAAAACAAATACCGAAATACGGGATCTTGTTTTCGCGAGCATATTTTGCAGCCGCAATTTTGCCCTCGGACCCACGTTCGCCAAAGCCGCCGGGCACCAGGATGCCATGCACGCCTTCCAGCCGCGAGGTTGGGTCGCTGCCTTCTTCGAAGATGTCGGATTCGATCCAGTCGATTTTCACCTTGACCTTGTTGGCAATGCCGCCATGGGTCAGAGCTTCCATCAGGGACTTATAGGCATCCAGAAGTGAGGTATATTTGCCCACGACCGCAATCGTGACTTCGCCTTCGGGGTTGTGAACCCGATCAAGGATATTCTTCCAGACTTCGAAATTCGGTTTTGGTGCACCATCGATGCCGAAGGCTGCCAGAACTTCGCGATCCAGCCCCTGTTCATGATAGGACAGTGGCACTTCATAGATATTCTTGACGTCAAGGGCTTGAATAACAGCCTCAGGCCGCACGTTACAGAAGAGCGACAGTTTGCGACGCTCTGATTCTGGAACCGGACGGTCACAGCGCACCATCAGAATGTTGGGCTGAATACCGATAGACCGCAGTTCCTTGACCGAATGCTGGGTTGGCTTGGTCTTAAGCTCACCAGCGCTAGGAATATAGGGAAGAAGGGTCAGATGGATGTATATGGCCTGCCCGCGAGGCAATTCGTTGCCCAACTGACGAATACCCTCGAAGAAAGGCGTTGCCTCGATGTCACCCACCGTGCCGCCGATTTCGCACAAGACGAAATCATAATCTTCGTTTCCATCCAGAATGAAAGCCTTGATCTCATCGGTCACATGCGGAATGACCTGCACGGTCCCGCCAAGGTAATCGCCGCGGCGTTCCTTTGTGATGATATTCTGATAGATCTGACCGGTCGTAATGTTGTCCTTCTTGTTGGAAGGACGGCCGGTAAACCGTTCATAATGCCCCAGATCCAGGTCCGTTTCCGCACCATCATCGGTAACGAAGCATTCCCCATGCTGGTAGGGAGACATCGTGCCGGGATCGACATTGAGATAAGGATCGAGTTTGCGTAGTCTAACTGAATAGCCACGCGCTTGTAGAGCCGCCCCAAGAGCCGCAGACGCAAGCCCTTTGCCGAGCGAGGACACCACACCGCCAGTTATGAAAATATATCGCGCCATGGAACTTTAAGTTACTTCCCTTTGTACCGATTCGCCAAGCAAATCGTCTCGGTTCCAACAACTAAAGCGCCGCTCACCGTTAAGCAAAGGTGAGCATCGCTCATCCATTTTTCAGAACAGCCCTGTCCATTATAAGTTGAACTTTTCCTTGAGCCATTCTTTTGGTTTAGGTTCCGCCCCTAATATTTCATGATTGGCGCATTGACGCCACACATAAAAGAAACCGGCCCTCGCATAATCGGCAAGGGCCGGTTGGAACTGATCTCTCGTGTCGACGCATCGACAATCGCATTTCGCACTTACTGCGAGGTCGGCACCTGAGGCCCACTTGGCTGACTGCCCGTGGTGCTTTCCTGAATCTTGTTCAGTTCATCAAGGACACCGCCCTTAGGTGTGCCATCTGCATCGGTAGCCGGTTCGGCTTGGTTCTGCTCGACGACAGGCACCTGATCGAGAACGTCAGATGGCTTGCTTTTCATCCCCGCCAGAATGGTGAGCCCCAAAGAGGTCAGAAAGAACCCGGTTGCCAGAATCGCTGTGGTTCTGGTCAGAAGGTTCGCTGCGCTGCGACCGGACATAAAACCGCCGCCGCCACCGCCGCCAATTCCGAGTGCGCCACCCTCAGAGCGCTGCAACAGCACCACAACAACAAGCGCGCCAACTAGCAGCAGGTGAATGACAATTAATACTGATTCCATCGTCTGGGCCGTCTCTAAAACAGTCAATCGGGCCAGCAGCAAGTGCGGCCCGACGCATAAGGTTCACATAATCTGGGTGGTCTTCTACAACAAGACTTGCCGCAATTCCAGTGCCAACGACATTTTTTCCTTGGCTCTTGCCTTCATTTGGGCACAAGAGGCGCAAGAAACAAGCCCCGAGATGCAACGCTGTGGTCACATCGGGGCTTTTTATAGCACTAGCTTCAAGCTTCAAGGCTTATTTGTAGGCTGCCAGAATGCCAAGGAAGTCAGCGGCCTTCAGGCTGGCACCACCAACCAGAGCACCGTCCACATTGGCCACAGCCATCAACTCGTCGGCATTGGCAGCCTTGACGGAACCACCATAAAGCAGACGCATGTTGGCACCTTCGGCACCAAAGGCTTTGACCAGTTCGTCACGCATGAATTTGTGCACTTCAGCGACATCTGCCGCGGTTGGCGTCAGGCCGGTACCGATTGCCCATACAGGTTCATAGGCAATAACGGTGTTGGCAGCCGTTGCACCTTCAGGAATGGAGCCTTCCAACTGGAAACCGACAACATTGAGGGTTTCGCCAGATTTGCGCTCTGCTTCGGTTTCACCAACGCAAATGATGGCAACCAGACCCTGATCCCAAACGGCTTTGGCCTTGGCATTGACGATTTCGTTGGATTCAGCATGGTCGGCGCGGCGTTCGGAATGGCCAACGATAATGGCAGAAGCACCAGCATCCTTGAGCATTTCGGCAGAGGTATCACCGGTGTGAGCGCCAGATACGTTGAAATGGCAATCCTGTGCCCCGATGGCTACAGCGCTGTCAGCGGCTTTTTCGGCAAAAGAAGCAACAAGCGTGAATGGAGGACAGATCATCGTATCTGCCTTTGCAGCCAGATCGGCATCATAGCCTTCGATCAGCGCGTCCAGTTCCGCAGCGGAGGCTTTCAGCCCGTTCATCTTCCAGTTACCGGCTACAAGAGGTTTGATGCTCATTAATCTGCTCCTTCCAATATTTCAGATATCGGCAATAGAATGGGTTCCGTTGAATAAGTCAATGTTAGACGACGTCATCGCCCCACCATGACCATGCATTCAACTTTAGCACTACAGGTTCTACCCCGCCCGGAGACAAAATGCACGGCACACAACCCAAGAGTTGATCAGTTACCCCCTATTTTCCAGCCAATTGAAAAGCCAATGGCGCCTGAAGGCAATCTTTTTGCGAACAAATACCCTCCCATCCCCATTTCTGCCTCCTTTTCTAGACTGATTGGGTTGCGGCGATGGATCGAGCTTTCTATGATCCGGCAAACATTTTGAAAAGGCAGAACAGAATGCAGACGGCGTTGTAACGGCGCACCCCGAACATTCGTTCTGTATGAAAGAAGGACACACCATCCCATGATGGAATTTATGCGTTCGATGGCTTCAGGAATTGTCGCGAAGCTCCTGATGCTTCTTTTGGTTTTGAGTTTTGCAGTCTGGGGCATCGCCGATGTGTTCGGCCGCTTCGGACAAAGCACCGTTGCCACGGTCGGCGATACCGAGATTGACGCCCGCGACTATCAGAGCGAATTGCTGCTCGAGGTCAACAGCCTGTCGAGTCGCCTCGGACAGCGCCTGACAGCAGCCCAGACGCAAGCATTCGGGCTGCCCAACCAGGTTCTCGGACGCATGATCAATGAAGCAACCCTGAATGATCTGGCCAGCAACTTCAACATGGGGCTTTCCTCTGAAGAGCTGGCAAAGGGCATCGCCGAGGAACCTGCGTTCCAGACTGCCGGCAAGTTCAACCGCAATCAGATGGCTCTGGTGTTGCGCAATGCTGGCACCACGGAAGACCGGTATGTGACGAACCGTGAAAAACTGGAAGTCCGCCGCCAGCTGGCACAGGGCCTCACCGGCAATTCCACCCTGCCCGAAGCAACCCTGAAGGTCTTCAACGATTTCAGCTTTGAAAAACGCGACGTGGATTATATCGCGCTCAAGGAAGCCGATCTGGACGTGGTTGAAGAGCCAAGCGAAGACGTGCTCAACAGCTATTATGAGCAAAACAAGATTGCCTTTCGTGCTCCGGAATATCGCTCCTTTGTGGTGCTGAAGCTGGAACCGGGAGACATCATGGATCCTTCTTCGGTTTCTGATGAAGATGCCCAGACCTATTATGAAAGCGTCTCCAATCGCTTTCAGCTGCCCGAAAAACGCCAGATGCAGCAGATTCTCTTCGGCTCCAAAGAAGATGCAGAAGCAGCCCTTGCAAAGATCAAAGGTGGCGCAACCTTCGAAGACATCATGGCAGAACGCAATCTGACCGAATCCGACGTTGACTTCGGACTGCTTGCCAAGAGTGAAATCACTGATCCAGCGGCTGCAGAGGCCATCTATTCGCTTGATGAAGGCGCTGTATCGGATGTGGTTGAAGGCCAGTTCGGCTTCCTGCTTCTGCGCAACGCCAAGACCGACCCTGCGCATGCGACGCCGTTTGAAGACGTCAAGGATCAGATGAAGGCGGAAGTTGCAGCAGATCGGGCCAATGGAGAAGTACTCGACATGTTCGACAATGTCGAGGATATGCGCGCAGGCGGCTCCACGCTTGAGGAAGTGTCCCAAAAGCTCAATCTGCCACTCCGCACCGTCACCACAATTTCCAAGGCAGGCAAACTGGAACAAGGTGGCGAGGTAACGGACCTGCCAGAACAGGAAACCCTGCTGACCTCGGTGTTTGATACGGACATCGACTATGAGGCCGATCCGATCGACATCGGAAATACCGGTTTTGCATGGTTCCGTGTCACTGACATCGAAGAAGCCCGTGATCGGGCTCTGGATGAAGTACATGATGATGTTGTCGCCGCCTGGAAGGAAGACGAACGCAAGAGCCGCAATGCGGAACTGGCCGGAGAGATCCTCAAGGAAATCGAAGGTGGCAAGAGCCTTGCAGCCGTGGCCGAAGAACGGGGCCTGAATGTTGCAACCGCAACCGACATCACCCGTCAGGTTCATGGCGATCTGCCAGCCTCAGTTGTTGAGCAGGCCTTCGGAGGCCCGCTTCACCACAAGTCAACGGCTGTAGATGGTGAAACACAATATGTGCTGGAAGTTGCCAAGGTAACAGACCCTGAATTCGATCCAGATGCCTTGCAGCTTGAATCCATCAAGGCACGCCTTAACCAGAATGCGAGCACAGACCTGCTGTCTCAGCTGAGTGCAACCATTCTGAGCAATCTTGGCTATACCGTCAATGAAGCCATGATGAATCAGGTCGTCAGCGGCACGCGCTAGTTACAATTGAAGACTTTATCCGGGGCGTTCTCGCAAAGAAGCAGGAAAACTGCTCGACGCGGCGCCCCGGTTTCATAATCACATACCGTCGACCCAGCCGTTTTCCGACCGGGCCGTAGTAGACAGTCGGGAGCAATAGAATGGAAGAAATGAAACCTTTTCTCGCAAAGGTCGCCGAGGGCAAAACCCTCAGCCAAGCGGAAGCAGTAGAAGCGTTTGACCTGCTCATGAGCGGTCGTGCCACCCCAACCCAGATTGGCGCCTTCCTCATGGCCTTGCGCATGCGCGGCGAAACCGTCGACGAAATTACTGGCGCGGTTTCCCAGATGCGAGACAAGATGACTCCGGTCACTGCTCCGGCTGAGGCTGTCGATATTGTTGGTACGGGTGGTACAGGCACCAAGAAATACAATATCTCCACCTGCTCGGCCATGGTCATGGCAGCGGGCGGCGTGCCTGTAGCCAAGCATGGCAACAAGGCGTTGACCTCCCAGTCCGGTTCTGGCGATGTGCTCACCAGCCTCGGGGTCAATCTGGCGCAAGATCCAGAGGGTGTGGCCCGCTGCATCAAGGAAGCAGGAATCGGCTTCATGTTTGCGCCCAATCATCATTCTTCCATGCGCTTTGTCGGTCCATCTCGGGTGGAGATGGGCACGCGCACCATGTTCAACATGCTTGGCCCTCTTACCAACCCGGCTGGCGCCAAACGTCAGCTCATCGGTGTATTTGCCCCCGAATGGCTGCGCCCCTTTGCTGAAGTGCTCAGAAATCTTGGCGCCGAGCATATCTGGGTTGTTTATGGTGCAGGCGGCCTTGATGAAATCTCGACGCTTGGCGAAACGCAGGTCGTCGAACTGAAAGACGGTGCCATTACCGAATTCACGCTGGTTCCTGAAGCCTATGGCATCAAGCGGGTAACCATTGAGGACGTGCGTGGCGGCACCGGCGATGAAAATGCTCAAGCCCTTACTGCGCTTCTGGAAGGCGAAAAAGGCCCTTACCGCGACATCGTTCTGATGAATGCTGCCGCAGGCCTGCTGCTGGGTGAAAAAGTAGCCAACTATAAAGAAGGCATCGAGCTGGCTGCCGAACTCATCGATAGCGGCAAGGCACTGGCTACCCTCAAGAAGCTGATAGATGTTTCCAACCAAACCGCAGAGTAAGGCTCCGACAGGACAATGGCAGACATTCTCAAAAAGATTGAAGCGTACAAGCGCGAGGAAATTGCCGCGGCCAAGCTTCACACCACGGTTGCCGATCTGAAAGCCCGCATTGGCGAACAGGCCCCCGTGCGCGGCTTCTACAATGCCCTCAAGGCCAAGGTTGATCACGGCCATTATGGCCTTATTGCGGAAGTAAAGAAAGCCAGCCCCTCGAAGGGCCTTATCCGGGAGGATTTCGATCCTCCCAAACTTGCCAAGGCCTATGAAGAGGGCGGAGCTGCCTGTCTCTCCGTGCTCACCGATAGCCCGTCTTTTCAGGGACATCCGGAATTCCTGATCGCTGCGCGCGACGCGGTTTCCCTGCCTGTTCTGCGCAAGGATTTTCTGTTTGAACCCTATCAGGTTTACGAAGCCCGCGCATGGGGGGCCGACTGCATCCTGATCATCATGGCGGCGGTCTCTGACGACGAAGCCAAGACGCTTGAGGAAACGGCTCTTGAGTTAGGCCTTGATGTGCTCGTTGAAGTGCATAATAAAGAAGAGCTGGAACGGGCCCTCACCCACCTCACCTCGCCGCTACTGGGCATCAACAACCGCAATCTCAAAACCTTCGAAACCACGTTGCAAACCTCCATTGATCTGGCTCCCATGGTGCCGGATGACAAATTGCTGGTCGGCGAAAGCGGATTGTTCACACCACAGGATTTGGCTCTTCTTGCAACCAAAGCCAACATTCATACATTCCTGATAGGCGAAAGCCTGATGCGTCAGGATGATGTTGCCGCTGCAACGCGGGATTTGCTGGCACGCTAACTTCAGCCGGTTGAAAGCCTGAACGGATCTTGGCGCTTCTTGGGAGGGAAATTCACATGAGTGACGCGAAACTGACCCATCTTGACGACACCGGCGCCGCGAATATGGTCGATGTCTCCGCCAAGGCGCCAACCGTGCGCATTGCCGTAGCATCCGCCCATGTGCGCATGAAGCGTGAAACGCTCGACCTGATCCTTTCAGGCAACACCAAGAAGGGCGACGTTCTGGCGACGGCCCGCATCGCCGGCATTATGGCTGCAAAGCGCACCCATGAGCTGATACCGCTGTGCCATCCGCTGGCCCTCTCCAAGGTCGCTGTGGACATTGAGGCAGACGAAACCCTGCCCGGGCTTGTGATAACCGCAACGGCCAAGCTGACCGGCCAAACCGGCGTTGAAATGGAAGCCCTGACGGCAGCCTCCATTGCCAGTCTTACGATCTACGATATGGCCAAGGCTGTCGACAAAGGCATGGTCATTTCCGATGTCCGCCTCTTGGAAAAACAGGGTGGCAAGTCCGGCCATTGGCAAGCCGATAGCAACAAGAAATAGGAGCGACTGGAATGGCCCTTTTGAATGTCGATGACGCATTGGAGCAGCTGCTTTCCGATATTTCCATTTCGGAAGTGGAGAATATTTCCCTCCATAACGCGACCGCACGCGTTCTGGCAGCAGATCTGGTTGCAAACCGCGATCAGCCTCCCTTCAGGGCGTCTGCGATGGATGGCTATGCCATCAGGGCCGACAATGTAAAAGAGCTCCCCACCAAGCTGCAAATCATCGGCGAGGTGCCTGCTGGCTACCATTTCCCTGATTCCGTTCACAATTGGGAAGCGGTACGCATCTTTACAGGCGCCCCTGTTCCCGAGGGAGCAGACACCGTCGTCATGCAGGAAAAAACCGAGCGCGACGGGGCTTTTGTGACAATCCAGCAGGAGATAACAAAGGGCTCCAACATTCGCGAGGCCGGGCAGGACTTCGCCAAAGGCGAAACATTGCTCAAGAAGGGCACCGAACTCACCTATCGTCATCTGGCCCTTGCCGCAGCCATGAACCATGCCGTGCTTCCTGTCTACAAGCGTCCCGTCATTGCCATTCTGGCAACGGGTGATGAACTGGTCCTTCCGGGGGAAACGCCGACAGAAAGCCAGATCATCGCCGCCAACAATTTCGCCATTGCTTCCTTTGCCCAAACCATCGGTGCCGACATCATGGATCTGGGCATTGCTCGCGACGACATGACAGAGATTTCGACCACCATTGAAAAGGCCGTTGCCGCCGAAGTCGACTGCCTCATTACCATTGGCGGCGTGTCGGTCGGAGATCATGATCTGGTGCAGGAGGCGCTGAAAAACGCAGGCATGGATCTTAAATTCTGGCGCATCGCGATGCGGCCTGGCAAACCCCTGCTGGCTGGCAAACTCGGCAAGACACAGGTGCTGGGCCTGCCGGGCAATCCGGTTTCATCCATGACATGCGCCCTGCTCTTCCTACAGCCCATCATCCGCAAGATGCTCGGCAAAAAGGGTCCTTATAAAGTCACAGATGCCTTGTTGGGCAATGCCTTGCCCGAGAATGACTATCGCCAAAGCTACATGCGGGCTCGCACGCATATAGATAAAGAAGGCCGCACCGTCGCTTCGATCTTCTCCGATCAAGACAGCTCTAAACTGTCCAGTTTTGCAGAAGCCGATTGCGTGATCATTCGCCCTCCGAACTCCCCCGCCAGCGAGGCCGGAGCCCCCTGCCAGATCATCACGCTATAAAAACAAAAGCCGGTTCCCTTTAGGAAACCGGCTTTTTAAATCTGCCTGTCAGTGATCTTACGCTTGATCGCACAATCAATCAGTCTACAAAGGCCCGTTCGACGACGAAACTGGCGGGACGTGCATTGGACCCTTCAACCAGATTGAATTTTTCCAGCATATCCTTGGTGTCATTGAGCATCGCCATGGATCCGCAAATCATCGCCCGGTCTACATCAGGATTGATCGGCGGCACACCGAGATCCTCAAACAGCTTGCCCGATTCCATCAGATCGGTAATGCGTCCCATGCGTGGAAAGTCTTCGCGTGTCACCGAGGTATAATGAATGAGCCGTCCCTTGGCGAATTCACCCACAAGCGGATCATTGTTGCAGATCTCGACCAGTTCCTCGCCATATTTCAGCTCATCAATCTCACGGCAGGTATGTGTCAGGATCACCTGGTCAAACTTTTCATACGTTTCAGGGTCACGAATGAGCGAGGCGAAGGGCGCAATGCCGGTACCGGTAGAGAACATATAGACGCGCTTGCCTGGAATAAGTGCATCATTGACCAGTGTACCGGTCGGCTTTTTGCGCATGAGAATCGTGTCACCTACCTTGATCTTCTGCAGATGTTCGGTCAGCGGACCATCTGGCACCTTGATCGAGTAGAACTCGACCTCTTCATCCCATGAAGGGCTGGCAACCGAATAGGCGCGAAAGACCGGTCGCTCTGCATTTGGCAGGCCGATCATCACAAATTCACCAGAACGAAAACGGAAACTTGCCGGGCGCGTAATTCTGAACTTGAACAGCCGATCCGTATAATGCTTCACTTCTGTTACGGTTTCTGCAAACACATTTGCCGGAATCGGAAAGGCCGATTTACTGGCGGCACTGGCGCTAGCTTGAGAAGTCTCATTTGGCTGCGTCATTGCTTACTCCTTCAAGTTATTCAGGCTACATCCGCACACATATCAGGACGCGCCTTGCCCTAGCAATCACCCGCGCGAACCAGTCTCTTCGAAAGCCGGTTCGAGACGAAATCAGGCCGTTATATCATGTCGATCTGAAAACAAAAGACCATTCAGGGGCTATCTATTGCAATTAAGTTCATTCTAACGGCTATTCGTCTGCCCCGTCACTATGGCAATCACAAAATTGCTACAACATTACCTATTTTTCATAGTTGGGAATGCGTGCCACGCAAAGGTCTACCCTGCCCGAGAAGGGCGATCGTTAACCATAGGCAGTTCTAACAGGTTTGGTTTCCACTGATTTTTGAAAAATTTTGATTCAATTTTATTGTGTTGCAAATAGACAACGCAACCCTTGATATATTTCCTTCTATCTGCGCCGGTCAGACACCAAAGGCTATGCCCACATGCCGGTAAAACAATATTTTTCAATGACTTATAAATAATATCTCAGCAAGAATTCTTCTCTTGAAAACCAGTATCTAGACGGATGCGCCAAGTTTTTGAAATAAATTCCAATGCGCACGCAGGAAGTATTCGTCGGAGGTTTAAGGCAAGGGATGCCGACCAATAGGCTTCTCAAAACCCATTTGAATACAAATCCTGCCGAAAGCATTCCTGAAAAACCATATATTTCATACCCATAGAAAAATATGGTCGTTCCCAGACAAATTCCGCTCAAAGCGCACCCAAACACCACAACCAAAATCCACCATTGGTTGTGATGTTGACTATTGCAATCATATTCAATATTAAATACTAAATTGCAAATTGAATTAGTAACACTCATTGGTTGTTTTATGCTTGGCTGCTGTTTGTCAACGCATGACGAATAAAAGCGCCAGGCCGTGGCTCAGGAGACATTGAATTGAGAATAGCGCTTACACTGGCCAGCCTGATGCTCTTAGCATGTGCTGCCAACGCATCAGAACTTGTCTATACGCCGGTAAACCCAACTTTCGGCGGCAGCCCATATAATTCATCTCACCTTCTGTCCATTGCGAGTGCGCAGAAATCTGCCACCGCGTCTGACGCTGACGATAGCAGCTCGTCAAGCAGCAGTAGCAGCAGCTCAAGTGACGACACCACGGCAGACCTCTTCGTAAGCCAGTTGCAAAGCCGTTTGCTCTCCGCGCTGGCAAGTCAGGTTACAGAAGCAATTTTCGGGGACGATCCGCAAGACAGCGGGACAATTACTTTTGGCGATACTGAAATCACATTTGATCAGACCGGAGATTCCATCGCGCTGACCATCACAGATTTCACCGACGGAACCGTAACAAATATTGAAGTTCCTCAATTAGTAACAGACTGATGTTCGGCGATCACAATGAATAAACCTATCCAATTCCGTTCCAGATCCACTATTGTCTCGCGACGCTCTCTGGCTGCCCCTCTTCTGCTCTCGCTGGTTACCCTTGCGGGATGCGCCACCAACAAAAGCTTGATGACAGAGGCCCCGCATGTTGCAGAAGTCAGTGAAGCCAACTTGCGTCTAAGAAACATTCCGGCACCGAAACATCGCATTCCGGTCGCAGTCTATGACTTCCGAGATGAAACGGGACAATATCGCGAAGCCCAGAGCTATCAGCAATTGTCTCGTGCGGTGACCCAGGGTGGTGTCTCGATTCTCATCAAGGCTTTGCAGGATGCTGGCAACCGGCGCTGGTTTACCGTGATGGAACGCAACAAGCTGGCCAACCTGCTCAAGGAACGCCAGATCATTACAGAAATGCGTCGGCTCTATCGGGGCGAAGAGAAGATCAACGCGAAGGCCCTGCCTCCGCTCAAACATGCAGCCATCATCATCGAAGGTGGGATCATCGGCTATAACCACAATGTTCAGACCGGTGGGCTGGGCGCGTCCTATCTGGGTATTACCGGTGACAGCGATTACTCAAAAGACGAAATCACGGTTTCCTTGCGTGCCATTTCAACCAAGACGGGCGAAGTCCTTACTACGGTCACCGCAAGAAAAACCGTGGTATCGGTCGGTCTTCAAGCTTCGGTCTTCCGCTATGTTAAACTGGATGAGCTGCTACAGGCCGAAGGTGGCTTCACCAACAACGAGCCAAGTCAGATTGCTTTGGAATCCGCCGTCGAAAAAGCGGTTGAAGCTCTGATTGTCGAAGGCGTCGAGCTGGATATCTGGCAATTCAAAGATCCGAACTTCGGCTCCTCCTACGTGCAGACACTGCAATCAGAACAATATAAAGAAGCCGATAGCGCTGCTCCAGCGTCAATGGCCGCACCTGAAACGAAAAATGCAACCACCATTTCGGCAACAGTGCCCAAACTGGTAGTAAGCAAAGCGGTTCGTCCTAAGCCAGAAGTACGCGAAACAACAAGAAGATTACCACCACCATATTCCAGCAACGAAGATCCGCTCGGATAAAAACTCATCAATAGTTGCATCAAGTTGTATAGGAATGAAAACATTCATAGTTTTCATTCCTATTTTTATTTGAATTTACTGATTAACCAACTGAATTAAACATAACAATACAATTAAACTACACTTTTAATTAAATTCATTCTTCCATATTGACTTCCAAAGTTAAGAAGAGGTAAATAGGTTGCACTGCCGCCAATATAATATCACTAGTTGCATACAGATCGTGCATGGAGGCGAGCATCAGTTGCTCAGGTGGTGGCAAGTTTGAAAAACGTGATTCATATTGGAGACATCAAATGACCAAGATTCGTTTGGCACTTTTAGCCGCAGTTGCTTCCGGTGTTGTTGGAGGGGGATACGCATACGCAGCAGGTGGCAACGATGCCGCTATTCGTCAGAATGGTGACGGCAACGTGGCCTCTATCAATCAGAGCGCAGGCACTGACAACCAGTTCAACAATACAGGGTCGGGCGATACAAGCGCTGCGTTCCAGGATGGTGACAACAACTCCATTACCGCTGTGCAGAGCGGCTCATCAAACGCAATCGGCCTTACCGGCAACCAGTTCAACACAATTGGGGATGTCACTTATAAGATCGGACATACTGGTGTTGATCGCACCTCTTGGGGTGTACCTGCCGTCAACTATGATGCAGACGCAACCAGCGGTGTCGCTCAGATCGGTGACGATAACAGCCTAGACGTAACTCAGGAAATCGGCAGCAACATCGTTGGCGGCGTGGTTCAGTTCAGTTCTTCAGCCAGGAGTGCCGCAGGCCAGAAAAACGAACTCGAAATCGATCAGGTTGGTGGGACCGGCAACCAAATCAAGCAGGTCTTGCAGGCTGTGGCTCAGGGGTCTCAAAACACGGCAACCATCACGCAGAATGGCTCAGGCAACGTGATCAATGCTGTCAACCAGATCGGTCTTGATGTCAACGGTTCCGCGTCCAATGTGAATAGCATCACAGCCACGATTAATGGCGACAGCAACGGCACCGCCGCACTGTCTGGCAAAGCTTTGGCCTCAGGCGCAACAACCAGCGAATTGAACCAGATGGGTGAAGACAACAGCATCACCCTGAATATCAATGGCGACTCAAACGCCTTCGGGGTAACCCAGAACAACTATCTAGGTGGACGCAACACCCTTTCCGCTCTCAACATCACCGGCGGCGGCAACCAGTTGGGTGTCTTGCAGGACGCAAATAAAGTCTCTACCAACCACAATGATCTGACCATCAGCGAAATTGATGGCAGCGACAACAATATCGGCGTGAAGCAGATTGGCAACAACTATGGCCTCATTGATCTGCAGTCGGCCAGCAACAGCAACCTGATCGGTCTCTCCCAGACCGGTACCAACAGCGCGACCATTACAATCACATCCGGTGACAGTAACGACTTTGACGCTCTGCAGGAAGACTACAACCAGCTGACCATCACGGCAAACGGTAGCTCCAACATCCTGAAAACCATGCAGACCGCATCAGTCTCAGGTACCGATAACCAGTTGACCGTCGATATCTTTGGCTCAAGCAACAACACGACTGACTTCACCACGGCGAACGCAGCCGATGCTATTGGCCTGACAGCAGGCGAGCTCATCCAGACCGGTTATGGCAACGAAGCAACCATTTCCGTTGGTGACTCATCCTATAACAGCAACAACAACTCCTTCGCCCTGAGCCAGTTGGGCAATAGCAACGAAGCAACCATCTCTGTTACAGGCGGCAGCGACAATCAGGTCGCCGTACTGCAGAGTGGCAATTCCAATAGTTCCAGCGTGGCCCAGACCGGGTCTTCCAACGTGGTTGGTATCGCTCAGTAAGAGCCATTCCAAAAGGATAAAGACTGGAGGGACGCACTCCCGCCCCTCCAGCCATATGTGGCCTCGCCCAAAAACCTATTTCAGTTTCCCCATGAGGGCAGATACAGGCTTTCTGTTAACACGATTGATTAGAAGAAATTTTATTGGAGAGAGCAAATGACTAAAGTTCGCCTGGCATTGCTTGCAACCGCAGCGACAGGAGTTCTCACTGTTGCAGGTCTGGCCTATGCAGCAAACAACGAAGCCTATATCGAGCAGTCAGGAAGCGACAATACCGCATCCATTGATCAGACCAATTCAGGCGCAGAGACAACTGGCAACAAATTCGGTAGCAGCACATTGACGGTACGCCAGGAAGGCGACCTCAACAGTATCGATTCCATCCAGAGCGGAGACAGCAACTCCATCGGCCTGCAAGGCGATGGCGTTGATCAGCTCGGCGCGAACAACGAAATCGAGATTTGGCAGACGTCGGATAGCAACACCATCGGCTCCGTGCAGCAGATCGAGAGCACTGCAACCGGAGCAGACGGCTCCAACTATCTTAGAGTAAAGCAGCAGGTCGGCGACAACAACATCGTAGGCACTGTCACTCAAGAAACAACAGCTGATGGCAACAACCGTGCCATTCTAAGGCAGGACGGCTCCGACAACCGCATCAAATCCGTAAGCCAGTATAATAATGGCGACGCCGAGAACAATGCTGTCGTCCGTATTACAGGTGACAGCAACGGTACGAACGATACACTCACCGGATACGCTTTAGAAAGCGGTGCGAGCGGCAGCACGATCTCCCAGTCTGGAAGTGACAACACCATAAAGCTGTATATGGAAGGAAACAGAAACCAGTTTGGCTCGAACCAGTCAAATACACTTGGTGGAGCCAACAAGATAAATCCAAACGAGGCAACTGACGCCATCGAAATTCAAGGTGACGACAACCAGATCGGCATAACCCAAAAAGCTCAACAGGCTGGAGACATCAACAGTCTGACCCTCAAACACATTACGGGAAATTCCAACAATGTCGGCGTATCCCAACAAGGTTGGGGTCTGACGACCGGCACAATTGAACTGGGTGACAGCTCAAATAATAACGCTGTTTTCCTTCAACAAAAACACGGAGCCGACGCGAATATCAAAATTGTCGAAGGTGACTCGAACCGAATTCGCGTAAAACAGGATTATGCAAGCACAATCAATAATGACGCCTCAGTGACGATCACGTCATCCGACATGGTAAGCCTGAACAACGAAGCCTACATTAATCAGCAAGGCAACGGCCATTTCGCCAAGACGACCATTGTAGGCGATCAGAACTACAGTCTTGTTTACCAAGAAAATGGCTATAGCAACAGCGGCACCGACAATATCACTGGTGACGACAACTCTGTCATCATCATGCAAAAGAATGGAAGTCACGACAATATTGCTGACATATCCGTAAACGGTGCTTCAAACGATGTACGAAGCTGGCAGACCTACAGCAACAGCAGCGACGTTTGGGTCAGCATTGCAGGTGACTACAACCAAGTCAAAACGACCCAGCAAACGTCCGATACAGACGCAATCGACTTTGACATCGTCGGCAACAGCAATGACTTCGATGCGACGCAGTATGACAGCGCTGGCAGCTCAATGAACATCGACATCTTCGGTGACTTCAACGGGAAAGGTGCGTGGACATCAGGGGGCTCGGCGGCATCGGTTAGCCTAACAGCGGGTTATCTGAGCCAGACTGGCGTTGGCAACGAGCTCAATATCTCCATCGGCTCTGCTAGCGATCCAAGCTCAAGCAACTTGGTTGCGGCTCTGCAGGATGGCGATAGCAACCTGATCGATGTCGACATTTCAGAAGGCGCATCCAACGAAGTCGCAATCCAACAGAATGGCAATGGCAATGTGTCTGTCGTCACCCAGATCGGCTCTTCCAACATCGTTGGCATCAGCCAGTAAGCTCTCTGACGGAAGTTGAATAGGAAGAATAATCTTAGAATGGGCGACCCCTCGCCCATTCATCATCGGTTCTAAAGCAGCTTGAAAGCCACAAAGGCAGTCTCATGAAACATTTCAGTTCCTATCCGCTGGCGCCAGTTCTGACACTGATCGTGGTTGCTTATGGACCGTCGACACTGGCTGATGAAAACGAGGTCTATCTCGGACAGACCGGTGTGACCAACGTCATCGATATCGATCAGGCGGGAAATTCAAACAAGGTCGGTGCAGATGAAACCGCGATATTCATCTCACAACAAGGCACCAGCAATGACATAACTATTTCCCAAACAGGATATGCCAACGAAGCCGGCGCAAGCGCCCCAACGGGAAGCTTGGGCCTTCAGGGGATATACCAGACAGGTAGCCAAAACATACTCGACATAACCCAGGAAAATGACAACACCCTTGGCATGAACAGCATCGGTGCGATCTCGCAGGACGCTTCCGCTACCTATGCCTCCAGTGTGAGCAACAGCCTTACGATCATCCAGTCTCAAAATGCAATCGATGGGACAGCAGGGTCTGGAGACGGGCAAGGCTACCATAGCATCGGCGAAATCCAGCAAACACAGACGGACAGCAATGGCGCCAGCAACACGGCTGTCATAAGGCAATTTGACGGCGCAGAAGACACCGATGGCGGCAACCGAATTGGTTGGTTCATTCAGTATGGCAGCGGCAACAATGCCAGCGTGACGCAACAGGTTCGCGGCAATATCCTGAATACCTTCCGCCAATATGGCCAATCAAATGAAGCCTCTATCTTCCAATATTCGGGAACGGAAAACCGCATCGCACAGTATGATCAGGTCGGCAGCTTCAACAGGGCAGCTGTTGCGATGATTGGCTCGCGCAACATGCTCTGGTCTCTTATCCAAAACAACGACCTAGTCAGCGTCACGGGCAATCTGGCCACCATTACGCTCGAAGGTGATGACAATGGCGGTGACGGGTTTGGCGGTTTGGGACAGTTCACCAAGGAGAATACCAAACAGCTGCAGGTGTCTCAAGGTGAAGTCAAACAGCTGGGTGATCATAATACGCTCAACATGGTAACCACCGATGCCTCAACCATGACAGCCTATGGCTTTGTGCAGGATGGCGACGGTAACTGGTTGAGCGGCACCGTTGACGGGATCGAAAACGAAGTAGCCTCCTCCCAGATCGGGGATGGCAACCGGCTCAACTTCGTGCAGATGGGTGACCAAAACAGCATGGCTGTAACCTATAAGGGCAAAGACAACGAGCTGGATGCAAAACAGACAGGCGATGAGAATAGCATGACCATTGCCTTTGATGGCGCAGTCACCCCCCTCTCCCGCAGCGACCAAACCAACGATGCTGCTCTTGGTGGTTACACAGATCTCGTGCTTGCTTCGTCCGGCACGCTCACTCCAGGACAGGCTATCCAGACCGGAGATCTCAACGTTGCATCCATCCAAGTCCATGGGGGCAGTTTCAACAAATTCGCCTTCTCGCAGACGGGTGATCAAAACACCATTGACGGCGCGATAACCGGACTATCGAACCAATCGGCGGTCATACAATCTAATAGCGACAACTACGCTTATTACCGCCAAACGGGAAATTACAACCAACTTATCATCCTACAGTAGAACTAGGTTGTATTTTTCAATCACTCTACCACAGGATTTAACGCTCGATTCACTTCAATCTCAAGAAAAGGCATCAATCAGCCATTCGATACGGCGCTATAAAATCTGATTAAAGAAATCCCTGCTCTAATCGCTTTAAACCAAAGCAAAGGAACAGGGACATGCAAAAACAACTGACAGCAATCGCTGCGATCCTTTTGATGAGCGCAGCATCGCAAGCAAAAGCAGACACCAATGTCATCGAATTACTGGATGACGCAAATACCGAAGGAAACGTCATCGAGCTGAATATTACAGGCAATGGCAACAGCCTCAACATCTCCCAAAGCTACGCTTTTGGAGGCTATGGCCAGAACCTGATGGATATCACGATCAATGGCGACAATAACGGGGGACCAACGGGAGCAAGCTTTACAGGCGCGGCGCTTGCAAGTGGTCTTCAACCGGGAGACTTGGTTCAGGAAGGGTTCAATAACAGCATGATTGTCAATGTAAGCGGCACAAGCAATCTATTCTCTTTCCTGCAAAACGGGAGCCGAAACACGCTCCAAGCCTCAATTGAGGGCACAGGTAATCAGGCCGCTGTGCAACAATATGGGCAGAGTAATCACGTCAGCTTTAGCCAGATGGGAAGCAACAACAGCATCAGCATCTCGCAAAGATCTTTCTAGGATTATTCTGTGCCACTGAATGAGGAGACTGGCACATGAACAAAGCTCTAACCTTGGGACTTCTCGCTACGGCATTGGTGGGACAATCTCTCTCTGCAGCACTGGCGGGAGATCAGAATATTCTGGTTTTGCAGCAGGACGGGGCAGCAAATACGATTTCGATCGACCAGCAGAGGGCAACTGGCAGCCAAGTCGGTGGCGTCAACTTTATCGAGGCCTCTCCCCTTGAGGAATCCGAATTCGAAGTGATGGACATGTCCAATCCCTTGCAAATCACAGAAGGGCTTCAAAACCCGATTGTGCAACAAGGAGATGGCAACAACGCCACCATCACCATCGAGGGTGATGAGGATGTGGTTTATTTCAACCAGAATAGTCAGGGGCAATCGAGCGGCAACAATGCCGACATTTATGTGAATTCCGGTAGCGCTGATCCATCCTTTGCTGCAGTCGTTCAAAACGGCGCCGGCAATAATGCGTCCGTCAGCATCAATGGCAGCCTTTCCAATGGCACAATCTTGCAGAACGGCTCCAACAATCAGGGTTCGGTCGATGTAGACGGCAACAATGTCACAGCATCCCTGACGCAGGTCGGCTCGGACAATGACAGCCAGCTGGTAGCGCAAGGCTCATCTACGTCTGCAACTGGCGTCGACAGCGCCAATGTGAACTATACGCTCTATGCCAATGGGGTAACCATGACACAGCCCGTCACGGTGACGACCAACGGCGCTTCAGTAAGCATCACGCAAATCCAATTCTAGTTCCCTTGCTTTCGGTGGCTTACTGAAAAAGCGACTGCCTCGGAGACGGCCTATGCCGCAGCTGATTGCCTCAATAAAATGCCTGGCAGCATTTGGTCTGCCTCTCTTGATGGGAGCACCATCCATGGCCCTCGCCCAGCCACCGAAAGCAGACATCATCATGCATGTGGTGGGTCATCAGCTCACAATTGAAGACGCAATTCGCGTGACTGAAGCTGGAGACTACAAGGTCCAGCTTGAAGTGCGCAAAATGGGCAAAAGCGGCACCGCCACAACCCGGCAAGGCAACCGCATCAAGGCCGAGGCAGATCGCGTTTATCAGACAAGCCAATTGCATTTTATTCTGGTCGCCAAGGATCACATCGAGGCCAAGCTAAGTCTCTTTTCCGATGATACTCTGTTGGTGACAAAAACCCGTAGCTACACCTTCGGCGCACCCGCGCCGGATACGAATAAACAATTATGATCAATATCTTATACCGGTGACTTCAATGATCAGGATATTTTTTACATTTTTATCAAGCCTCTTTTGTCTGGGCATTCTTGTCCCAGGAACCGCCCAAGCCCAAACACCAGAAGCGGTTGCCAAGGCATTCGCTGGCAATTGGATTACCTATGACCGGCATTTCGCAGAACAGAAAAGCTGTGAGCTGACCTTCTCCGCTCAAAAATCCGGAGACCTTTATCCGATAACGAAGAAGGGCTGTAGCGGCGATCTGGCGGATATCGCTGGCTGGCGAATTCAGAATAACCAACTGGTGTTCATGTCCAGCGCCAATACGGCTATCGCATTGGTTGGAGGCAATCAGGAACGGTTGAGCGGAACGATCCTGCAGAATAAACTACCGATCATTATTGAAAGACTGGAAGTCGCCCAGAAGATCGAGAAAGCCCGCAAGTCGATCCAGTGTTCCTACATTGGTTACAGCCAGACTTGCGCCTCACCACGAGATTTCGCGCCCCCGGCAGCCAGCATCGGGTCGCCATCACCGGTGCAGATTCTGGTCAATCTCAACGCCAGAACAGAGCCACGCAACAACGCAACGATAAAGACTGTCTTGAAGCCCAATGCTTGTGTCAGCGCTGAAGTTTGCACGGTAGCGTCTGATGGCCTGTGGTGCAAAGTCAAAATCGAAAATGGAGACGCATGGATCAAAAAGCAAACGGTTCGTCAGCAGCGCTGGCCTGTTATCACCTTCAAGAATGGTTGCTCGTAACCGCCTTCTGCCCCATCCACCCAGTTGGATGATATCAGCTCTCAGAGCAGATCCCGCCAGCGGTGCTTAATACTGCGTGGCGGGATTTCTTTATACAGGTGCCGGGTTCCTTCCCGACTAGTATGACTGCGTTCGGCTTTTGATCTGATATGGTTCTAAACTCTTGATGAACCGATCGATGAATTCCATCGTGATGACAGATCTGGGCGTGTGGGTTGGAAAGAGAATGCTGAGCCTGTGAGGCACCACGGGCTTGAACGGTTTGATGATCAGGCCGTCCTTTTCATATTCCAGAGCATCGATGATGCTAACCACGCTAACGCCAACACCTCCGGCCACAATACGGCACGCTAAGCCGAATTGACGCGATTCTATGATCGGATTAAGCCGTGCTCCACTTGCCTCAAAGGCCGCATTCACCAAATTGAAATAATCACTGCCACGTCTGGCATGAATAAAGGGCTCATTGTCCAGATCCTGTGGCGTGATATGCTCCTTGTCCTTGAGCCTATGCCCCTGCGGCAAAATGCACACACTGCGCATCATGATTGGGATGATCTCCAGCGCAGGATGCGGTTCATGATGGGAAGAGATGCCCACATCATACTGGTGCGAGATAATCCAATCCAGAATGCGCTCCGGCCTATCCGGCTCAATGGCCATAGTCACGCCAGGGCGTTCCTTCATGAAATCGGCAACAACCCGCGGCAAATGGGTGGTCGCAAAGCCCGGCAGGCAGGTAATGCGCAAATGCCCGACTTGCAAATCATGAATTTCTTCAACCAGCTTCTCGATATTGCCAAGCCCGGCCAGCACCCTATCGACTTCGCCCAATAAAAACCGCGCTTCCTGTGTTGGAACCAGCCGCCCGCCATCACGCATGAAGACCTCAAAGCCCACCCGCTGGGTGAGGCTCGATATCAGGCGCGAAACCGCCGGCTGTGAAATATCCAACTGCTTGGCTGCCGCCGTCACATTCCCTGTGGTTGCCACCGCCCGAAAGGCTTCCAACTGTCTCAACTGTATCATGTGCGTCTTCGTTCTTTTCGTGCATTCGACCTGACACGCTTTGCCGATGGCTAAAATTCATAACATGATGTTATGACATTTAAGAAAAAACTTCATTTGAATTATTCACCCGCTCGCCTCATTTTGCCCTTGTCCAAACGGGCCGGTCACCTCGCACAACGCAACGATGTTAGGTGCGCCTTTAAACGACCGGACGGCTTCCCTCCTCCATAAGAGAAGAAGAAGCCACTTCCTTGCTAAGGAAGCTGAGGACTTGGAGGAACGAATTCATATTGTCTTTGTTTTGAGCAAGGGAAAACTCAAATGAAACTGTCACGCAAAGCCTTTTTGGCTGCAACGATCATTGCTGGCCTGACCGCACCGGCAATGGCTGCAACGGAAATTCAGTGGTGGCACGCCATGGGTGGTGTCAACGGTGAACTCGTCAACGAAATGGCCGAGAAATTCAACGCTTCTCAGTCCGACTACAAAGTCGTTCCTGTCTATAAGGGCGGTTATGCAGACACCATGACGGCCGCTATCGCAGCATTCCGCGCGAAAGAGCAGCCAGCCATCGTTCAGGTTTTTGAAGTTGGTACCGCAACCATGATGGCCGCCAAGGGCGCTATCTATCCGGTCAGCCAGCTGATGAAAGACACTGGCGAAGAATTCGACCAGTCAGCCTACCTGCCAGCTGTTGTCTCCTACTATCAGAGCCCGGAAGGCGATCTGCTTTCCATGCCATTCAACAGCTCCACCCCTGTCATGTGGTACAACAAAGACGCTCTGGACAAAGCAGGCGCCAAAGTACCAACCACCTGGGATGAAGTGGAAGAAGCAGCCCAGAAGCTGGTCGATAGCGGCATGGACTGCGGCTATTCCTTCGGTTGGCAATCCTGGGTCATGATGGAGAACTATTCCGCATGGCACAATATTCCATCAGGGACCAAAGAAAACGGCTTTGCCGGTTTCGACACCGAATTCACCTTCAACAATGACGCTGTCATCAACCGTCTGCAGAAGATCGCTGACGATGGCAAAAAAGGCCTGTTCAAATATGGCGGCCGCACCGGTGAATCCCGTCCGCTCTTCGTCAATGGCGAATGTGGCCTCTGGATGAACTCCTCCGCTTACTATGGCGGCTTTGTAAAGGACATCAAATTCAACTTCGGCCAAACCATGCTGCCGCTGGATACCGCCGTTGCTGACAAGCCTCAGAACTCCATCATCGGTGGTGCAACCCTTTGGGTGCTGCAGGGCCATGAGAGTGAAGAATATAAAGGCGTTGCCAAATTCCTGAAATTCATCTCCACTCCGGAAATTCAGGCCAAATGGCATCAGACCACCGGCTATGTGCCAATCACCACGGCCGCTTACGAACTCTCCAAGGAGCAGGGTTATTACAAGGAAAACCCGGGCACCGACACGGCCATCAAACAGCTCAGCCTGAATACCCCGACCCCGAACTCCCGCGGCATTCGCTACGGCAACATGGTTCAGGTTCGTGACGTGATCAACGAAGAGATGGAAGCTCTGTGGGCTGGCAAAAAAGACGCCAAGACCGCTATGGACGACGCTGTGAAACGCGGCAACGCTCTTCTGCGCAAGTTCGAACGCAGCGCCAAATAATCCATTGGCTTAAAGCGAACAATTTCCATGCCGCCCACCGGGCGGCATGGTTTTACGGCAAGCCCCCAAGGACCCCGATGACATGATCAAGCGTGTTCATTTTCCTTCTTCCCCCCTGCCATACCTTCTGGTAGCGCCCCAGATTGCCATTACGATCGTCTTCTTCATCTGGCCTGCCGGACAAGCGATGTATCAGTCATTTCTGATTGAAGACGCCTTTGGCTTTGGTCGTGAGTTTGTCTGGTTCGAGAATTTTGAAACCCTGTTTGAAGATCCGCTCTATGTCGATGTCTTCATCCGAACCATCTTCTTTTCGGTCATGGTTGCTGCGCTTTCCATGTTCCTCTCCCTGATCCTTGCAGGCTTTGCTGATCGGGTGGTCAAAGGCGCCACACTCTATAGAACATTGTTGATTTGGCCCTATGCCGTTGCTCCCGTTCTGGCAGGTGCTCTTTGGGTTTTCATGTTCAACCCGTCCGTCGGCATCATCGCCTATTGGCTGGATCTGATCGGGATCGACTGGAACCATTTCCTCAATGGCGGCCAGGCCATGGCTCTGATCGTCTTTGCAGCCAGCTGGAAGCAGATTGCCTATAACTTCCTGTTCTATCTGGCAGCGATGCAAGCCATTCCGAAATCCATGATTGAGGCCGCAGCCATAGATGGCGCTGGCCCGGCCAAACGCTTTTGGACTATCATTTTCCCGCTGGTCTCACCGACCACATTTTTCCTGCTCGTCATTAACATCGTCTATGCCTTCTTTGACACATTCGGCATCATTCATGCCGTAACCGAAGGCGGCCCGGCAGGCTCCACCGTAACGCTCGTCTACAAAGTCTATAGCGATGGCTTCATCGGACTTGATCTGGGCGGCTCGGCAGCGCAGTCCGTGATCCTGATGGCGATGGTCATCGGCCTCACGGTCATCCAGTTCCGTTATGTCGAGAGAAGGGTTGATTACTGATGGTTGAGAACCGTCCCTTTTTCGATACGCTCACGCATATCATTCTGATCCTTGGCGTTATCCTTATCGCTTTCCCGATCTGGATAACCTTCGTTGCGGCGACACACGATCTGGCCCGCATGTCGCAAGCCCCTATCCCCATTTGGCCGGGCTCGCACTTTTTCGAAAATCTCAAGCTGGCCCTTGAAGGCAAAGTCGTCTCGGGTGTCGACATGCTCCCCGTCTGGAAAATGATGTTCAACTCGCTCATCATGGCCCTGATGATCGCTATAGGCAAAATCATCATTTCCATCCTGTCGGCCTATGCCATCGTCTATTTCGACTTTCCTTTCCGCATGGGCTTCTTCTGGATGATTTTCATCACGCTGATGCTCCCCGTCGAGGTGCGTATTTTGCCAACCTTCGAGGTGGTTGCGTCTCTGGGCATGCTCAACAGTTATCTGGGCCTCACCGTGCCTCTCATCGCCTCGGCAACTGCGACCTTCATGTTCAGGCAGGTATTTCTGACCATTCCGGACGAAATGCTGGAGAGCGCCCGCATAGATGGCGCTGGCCCTGTGCGCTTCTTCTTTGACATGCTGTTGCCGCTCTCGCGCACCAACATTGCCGCTCTGTTCGTCATTCTCTTCATCTATGGCTGGAACCAATATATGTGGCCGCTTCTGATCACAACGGATTCCTCGCTCTCAACGGTCGTTGTCAGCATCAAGGAAATGCTCGACTCCGCCGAGCGCACGCCGGAATGGAACACCATCATGATGACAGCACTGCTTGCCATGCTGCCCCCCATTCTTGTGATCGTCAGCATGCAGAAGCTCTTCGTCAAAGGCTTGACGGAAACGGATAAATAACGGGATCTACAGGTTAAATCATGTCCAATATTTCTCTTGATTATGTACGCAAATCCTACGGTCCCAGCGAAGTCATCCACGGGATCAGCGGCTCCATCCAACAGGGCGAATTCGTCGCCATTGTTGGTCCTTCTGGCTGTGGCAAATCCACCCTGCTGCGCATGATTGCGGGGCTGGAGAGCATTACCGGCGGCGAGATCCAGATTGGCAAACGCGTCGTCAACAAGCTCGAACCGGCACAACGCAATATCGCCATGGTTTTTCAGAACTATGCGCTCTATCCCCATATGAGCGTGTTCGACAACATGTCATACGGGCTGAAGATCAGGAAAGTGCCAAAAGAGGAAATTCGCCGTCGCGTGGAAGAAACAGCCGAAATTCTCGAGCTAACGCCATATCTCAAGCGCTCCCCCCGCCAGCTTTCCGGCGGTCAGCGCCAGCGCGTTGCCATGGGACGCGCCATCGTACGCGAGCCGGATGTCTTCCTGTTTGACGAACCGCTTTCCAACCTCGATGCCAAATTGCGAGTCCAAATGCGGCTGGAAATCAAGAAACTGCAAGAGCGGCTCGGCATCACATCGGTCTATGTCACCCATGATCAGGTGGAAGCCATGACGCTGGGCCATCGGCTGATGGTGCTCAATGCAGGGTCTGTTGAGCAGTTCGGCACTCCGATCGATCTTTATGACAAACCGGCAACCCTGTTTGTGGCCACCTTCATCGGCTCACCGGCTATGAATATTCTCAATGGCACCGTTAGCGAAGACGCCTCCTCTATCACACTGCCAGAGGGTGAAATCATTCCGCTGGGCATGCGCCTCAACGCGCAGGCAGGAGCAGCGGTCAAGCTCGGTATGCGACCGGAGCATATTCGTCTGGCCACCAACGGCAACGCCCTTTTCTCTCTTAAATCCGATGTGATCGAGGAGCTGGGCGCCGACACGATCATTCATGCCGACTTTGGCAAAGCCACCAACAGTATGGCCGTTCGGCTGGATGGCATCCACCGCGTGAGCAGCGGAACGCAATTCAGCTTTGCAATCGACCCGGAAAACCTGCATGTTTTCGATCCGGAAAGCGGAAAGCGCATCAACTAGATCAAGAGGAATTCAATGCCAACTACACAATCGCGCTTGCAAGGCCGCGTGATCGACATTCATGGTCATCGCGGAGCAAGGGGCCTTTTCCCCGAAAATACGCTTGAAGGCTATGCCTACGCCCTTTCCACGGGCATCCGGACGCTGGAGCTGGATATACAACTGACCGCCGACGAAATTCTGGTCGCAACCCATGACTTTACGCTTTCGACCGCGCAGACCAGAGACAGCAAGGGCCAATGGCTAACCGGCACAGGACCGGAATCCATTACGCTGACGGCGGCAGAGCTGAAAAGCTATGACATCGGCGGCTTGAAGGCAGGCAGCACCTATGGCGCAAAATTCCCCGATCAGGCTTTCCTTGACGGGGTAACAATCCCGACTCTTGATGAGATCATGGTCTTTTGCCGCGATTATGAAACCAGCTCGGGCGCAGGCAGCATCACGCTCAACATCGAAGTCAAATCGGACCCGACCCGTCCGGGCCACACCGACAGAGCTGAAAAGACCGTCGACATCCTTCTGGCTCTCATCGAGAAGCACGCCTACGCCGACAAGGTGATCATCCAGTCCTTTGATTGGGCCATTCTCGATTTCGTACAAGACAAGGCGCCCCACTTAAAGCGCTCTTATCTGACCATCGCCGCCCACAATGGAGAGCATGCCACCATCTACAAGGCCTCCCCATGGCTTGGCAAAACCCAATGCCTTTCAGATGATGAAACGATCCCTGCGCTCATCAAGAAAGCAGGCGGCACCAATTGGTCGAGCCTATATAAGGATCTCGACGAGCAAGCCGTGTCTGAAGCCAGAGCCCTCGGCATCGGCCTTTATGTCTGGACGGTCAATGAGTCAGAAGACATCGACAGGATGATCGATCTGGGCGTCGACGCCATCATCTCGGACTATCCGTCCAGAGTACAGCGGCGCCTTATGGCCCACCAAATGCATTGGCTAGGCGATTGATAGATCACAAAATTCAGGAGCGCAGACAGCTTTGGCCGACTTGCGCTTCCTGTCAAGCGCGGCATTGACGCCTGAATTCACTCGGCGTCACGCCCACTTCCTTTTTGAACACCTTGGCAAAATAGTTGATGTCGTTGAAGGACAAGTCCAGCGCGATATTCATGATCGGCAAATCGCTCCCCTCAAGCAACTCTTTCGCGTGATGAATGCGCCTTTGCTTGACATAGGCAACGAAGGTGTCCCCCATCGTTTTTTTAAACAGGCGCGAAAAATAGCACGGACTGACGCTGGCGCAGTTGGCGGCATCTTCCAGCGTAATCTCCTTGTTCAGATTGCGTTCGATATAATTCAACACATTCTGCATGCGCTCCGGTGACCGGCCGAAATGTTCTTCTGTCATCTGGAACAGGGCATCAACGATCTGACAGAATAGTCCATGTATCCTGTTACGACTACGCGCGTCCAACCGCTCTTTTCGCAAATTGGCAATTTGCCCCAGAAGATCGTCCGGCATTTCGACCTTGCGCTTATCGGAAAGGGCCAGAAGCTCATCGGAAAAGTCCAGAATAGCCTGGCGCGGGGCTTCGCCCTTGCGCGCATAAATACCTTCAAGATGCTTGCGTACCAGTGAGAGACAATCCCTATAGGCGCGCTGCTCCAACAGGGTCCAGATCTGATCAGCAATCTCGTTGTGCGTGCGACTTGCTCCCAAATCTCCCAAACACGCATTAACAACACCCAGCAATTCTTCTGTTTTTACTGGCTTTAGCAGAAAGCTATCCGCTTTGAGATGGATCGCTTTCTGCATGATTTCGAAATAGTCATAGGCAGTGAGAATAACGACCTTGGTCTTCATATTCTTCTGTCGCAGTGACTGGATGATTTCCAGACCATTTGGCTTGGGGATGTTGATGTCGACAAGGATGAGGTCAATCGCGTTGTTGTTGATGAGCTCCATGGCCTCAACACCATTGCGTGCCTCACCAACGATATTGATGCCATCAATCTTGTTGCTCAAAATTGTACGCAGCGCGCGCCGCTCCAATTCCTCGTCTTCCACGATAGCAACATCATACATGTTTTATTCTCCTCAACCGCCCCTCGGAAAGCCGCAAGCCTATTTCATCTGAAACGCACACGGATCGAATTCAAGCGGTAGCCTGATGCGCACAAGCGTTCCTTTTCCCTGTCGATAGGGGCTGACAATCTCAAGAGCATATTCTTCACCGAAGAAATGCTGCAAGCGACTGCCGACATTGAAAATGCCGATGCTCTTGCGGTTCCCGTGTTCGGATTCTCCTTTGAGCACCGATTGCTTGCGCTTCTGAGAGATGCCTTCGCCATTATCCTCGACATCGACAATCAGATCCTGCCCATCCGAATAGGCATTGATCTTGATGAAGCCGCCACTCTCGCGCGGCTCGACGGCATAGTTGATGCAGTTCTCGACGATTGGCTGCAGGATCATGAAGGGGCACAGTACTTCATTGAATTCCTCAGGCACGTCCAGAGACACGTCAAACCGGTCACCCAACCGCAGCTTTTGAAGATAGAGATAGTTCTTCACATGCTCCACCTCAGTACCCAGAGGTGCAAACTGGTTCCCGCTCTTCTTCAGGATATAACGCATCATGTCGGCAAAGGCGTGGACGGTCTTTTCCGTCTCGCCCGCATCTTCAATGAGTGCCAACCGCGAAATCGTATTGAGGACATTGAACAGGAAATGCGGATTGACCTGATAGGACAAGGCCTGCAGCTCCGCCTCGCGCAAAGAGCGCTCCAGCTCGGCCCGCTTCTTGGATTCCTCCATCAACCGCATATTCTTGACATAAAGCTCCTGAGAAACCGTATTGGAATAGCTCTCTTCAGCCAGATGCGACGCGATGTTGAGCAACGAATAGGCCGCACTCTTCAGTCGGTCATAGGGCAGCTGCCAAGCGCCTTCATGCAGCTCGACCAATTGCTTGTCCACGTCCCAGGAATCCCCGGATGCGAACAGATTGGACATATCTTCCAGATCCTCTCCTTCGTGCAGATCCGTCAGATGTACCTGCCCACCAACAACAGCGCCGAGATACTGATCTTTCATGATGATAGGCGCGGCAAAATCCACCAGCCCACAATGACATTTATAGATAGATGGCTCGCCGGTTGAAAGCGCAATACGCCCCCCGACGGCATCACAGTGAAAACACCGTTCGCGCAATTTGTCCATTTTGCGAACTGTATTGCAAAAAGGAGTAAAACCACTTGGCTGAGTAACGGGAACCCCGTCAGGATCGACAATAACAATTGCAACACCAACAGCTGCGCTAAAATCGTCCTGAACCTTCTGCAGTACCTCCACACTGATCAGATCGGACAATTTCTTGCGAGCTATATGCGCGCCTTTACCATTCTTCCCTGCAGGTTTTTCCTGTCTTCCTCCCCAGGCGATTATCTCCTCATTGGCAGAACCTTCGTAAGATTGCTGCACGTTCCATTCCCTCCCATGGAAACACACCTGTTTCCCTGCCAAAATGGCCATAGGCAGCAGTTTGCTTGTAAATTGGTCGACGCAAATTCAGCGTTTCGATCATCCCAGATACCGTCAGTGGAAAGAGTTCCTTCACGGCATAAACCAATTTGTCCGGATCGACAGCTGATGTTCCGAATGCATTCACATCAACCATCTCAGGCTCTGTCTGCCCAATAGCAAAAGCTAGAGAAACTTCGCATTTCTTTGCTAGGCCAGCAGCCACGATATTCTTAGCGATATAACGGGCATAATAGGCAGCTGACCTATCAACTTTCGTTGGGTCTTTGCCAGAAAATGCACCGCCTCCGTGCCTGGCAATCCCACCGTAAGTATCAACCATCAGCTTACGTCCGGTCAACCCTGTATCCGCTTTTGGGCCGCCTTCCACAAACCGTCCAGTGGGATTTATATGCACTCGGGTATCAGATTGAATCCACTGCTGCAAATATGGACAAATCACTTGTTCCAAAACCCCACGAACAAGCATTTTTTGGTCGACTTCAGGGGCGTGCTGAGTCGACACAACAATGCTGCTGATATGGGTTGGCAAACCCTTTTCGTCATAAACGAAGGTCACTTGGGCCTTGCCATCTGGACGCAGCCAATTCAGCACGCCATTGTGACGCGCTTCTGCCAAAGCCTTGGTTAGCTTATGGGCGTAGTAGATCGGAGCCGGCATGTAGCTGGGGGTTTCATCTGTGGCAAAGCCATAGAAAATACCCTGATCGCCAGCCCCCAGTTCACCTGCGCGAGAAACCCCTTGCGCGATATCAGGCGATTGCTCCCGAAGATCCGTAATCAGAAAGCAATGATCCGCATCAAACCCAAGAGCAGGATCGGTATAGCCGATCTCTCGGATGGTCTGCCTTACGATTGGCTCGACATCGAGGCGCTGTCGGGACGTGATTTCACCAGCCAGAAACACGGTATCTCCAGCAGCAACCGTCTCGGCAGCAACACGGGCTTCGCTGTCGACGCTCAGATAGGCATCCAGAATGGCATCCGAGATCTGGTCACATACTTTGTCCGGATGCCCTTCGGTTACAGATTCCGCACTGACGAGGCTTTTACGCATTGGGTTTTCCTGCCCTTTTCTTCCCTATGATCCCGGCTTAGCCGCCGATCATGCATTTCAGTCCAAGAGACTCGATGACCTTTTTGAGCGGAGGCAAGGCATCCTTGGGAAGATCGGGGGTATCGCCCATTGGGTAGGCCCTGTTAAGCAAACCATACTTATTTTCCCCGTAGGAGTGATAGCCCAACAAATGGACGGTCTCCACGCCGGGCAACATTTTGGCGAAGTTACCGATATCCGAAATTGCCTGCTCGCTGTCATTGACGCCGGGTACAACAGGAACACGCACAACAACAGACTTGCTGGTCATGGCAGTGCGGATGGCATTTTCAAGAATGATGCGATTATCAACACCGGTGTTGGCCAAATGAACCGCCGGATCAATAGCCTTGATATCAAGCAGTGCATGATCAACATGAGGCATGACGTCGGCAATGATCTCGGGCGTTGTGAACCCGGTGGTCTCCATCGCCGTATTCCAGCCCTGCTCATGGCAGGCCTTGAGCAACTCGCGAGCAAAGTCGCTCTGCATCAGGGGCTCGCCACCAGAGAGCGTGATCCCACCGCCAGAGCGGCGATAATGGGTGGCATCCTTGCGCACTTCCTGAATGACCTGATTAACGGTCATCACCTTACCGGAACGGGTCAGGGCATCGGTTGGACACACCTCGGCGCAGGCGCCACAGCGAATGCATTTGTCGCGATCAACAAAGCCCGGATTATCGCGCGACAAGGCAGAAACGGGACAAACCGGAAGACATTTGCCACAATGAATACAGCTCGAATCCTTGTAAAAAAGCTCCGGCTTCGGATCCTGGGATTCAGGGTTGCTGCACCAACGACACCGCAACGGACAGCCCTTGAGAAAGACGATTGTCCGTACGCCGGGACCATCATGAATTGAGTAGCGCTGGATGTCGAAGACGACACCTTCCTGATCGTAGTTAATTGGGGCCATTTTTCTTTCCCACTTAGTCCTTTTATGCCTCGATCCCGGTCAGAAGCTGGTTTGTCCTGCAATTTGGATTGACTCCATTGCCGCCTTCACTGCGGAGGTTTCGCCCAGAATTGCCAGTGTCGTTACATGCTGAGGGCATGTGCCATAGATCTCGACGGTGAACACGTCGGCAGCCTTCAAGGCAAGATCGGAGAAGAAAAACAGATCCGTCACACTTGCCTGAATTAGACCGATGGACCCGACACTGTGTTCCTTAACCCACGCGCGGCCATGCGGAGGCATGCGTCGCTGGAGCATCAGCAACACGTCCGGTTGCGGAGCATTGATGATCCTTGCATTCATTACGCGGTCCCTCCCTCAGATTTCATTCTGATTTTCGCCCTGTTGTTGGGAGCAACAGAGTTTTTGTTTGGGGCGGCCAGGCGCAAGCGCCTGACCCTTGGAGAGCAGCAAAGGGGATGCCGCTCTATCTCACATTCAGCGATTCCACCATCACGCATCTGCGTTTGCGGGCAAAAGCTTTCGGGCCGGTCAGCCCTTCACCGGTCGGTCCAGCAATCGTGAAGGTTGTATAGCCTTCACCGCCAACGCCGATGCCTGCATAGGATGGGCCATTCTTGACAAAAATAGTGGTCTGGATGAGCTTGGCCATCTTGGTCAGCTTGCGCACATTGGTCGAATGCATCATCGCCGTATGACGGTTGCCATGTTCGACTTCAACGGCGAAATCGATGGCTTCATCAACATCTGGCACCCGCACCAAGGGCAGGATCGGCATCATCAGCTCTTCCTGAACGAAAACATGCTCCTTGGGCAGATCAATCAGAATGACCTTGATGTCATCGCCAACCTTGATGCCGACCTTATCAAGCAGATAGACAGCGCTCTTGCCAACGCATGAGGTCTGCGGCCCGCCCTTTTCGTTGATCACCAGCGCTTCGAGCTTCTTGACCACAGCCGGATCTTCCACCAGATAGGCACCACATTTGGTCATGCAGGAGATGAGATAGTCCGCGATCTGGTTGACTGCGACGATTTCCTTCTCGGCGATGCATGGTAGATTGTTATCGAAGCTGCAGCCATTGACGATATCAACGGCAGCCTTTTCGATGTCTGCGGTTTCATCGACGACAACCGGCGGATTGCCAGCCCCTGCCCCGATGGCTTTCTTGCCAGTAGACATGACGGTCTTCACGATACCCGGGCCACCGGTAGCGACGAGCATTCGGATCTTGGGATGCTGCATCATGGCATTGGTGTTATCGATGGAAGGCTCTTGTACCGTCGTGATCAGGTTGGCTGGAGCGCCAAGCGTTGCCAGCTTGCGGTTGATCAGCTTGATCGTCAAAAGGGAAACAACCCGCGCACGCGGATGCGGGCTATAGACCACCGAGTTGCCAGCAGCCAGCATGCCGATGGAATTGCAGATGATGGTCTCTGTCGGGTTTGTGGTCGGTGTGATGGACCCAATAACGCCATAGGCGGAATATTCCACCAGCGTCAAACCGCCATCGCCACTGCATGCTTCCGTCGTCAGGTCTTCGGTACCCGGCGTCTTTTCAGCGGCCAGTCGGTTCTTGATGATCTTGTGTTCATATTTGCCCATACCCGTCTGCTCGGCACCCATATGGGAAATCCGGTCCAGAGTTTCGGGCTCCAGGATCACATCGCGAATGCCATCGATGAAAGACTGGCGCTCTTCCATGGAGCAAAAGAGATATTGCTTCTGGGCAAGCGCGGCAGCTTCAACCGCTTCGTCCATGGTAGCAAAGACACCATCACCCAATTCGGTTGCTTCCGCATCGGAAACAGCAATCGATACACCCGAGGCGGCAGGCTTTGCAGTTGATGCCGGGGCTTTACCCATCGATTCCGAGAGCACCTTGGCAATAACGTCCGAGACCATGGCATCATCAGATGCAGAGCCCTTGTCCGCACGTTCCCAGCCACATTTGGTCGGGCTTGGAACATAGTCTGGCTTTGCCTTGGCGCCACCGGATTTGCTTTCGCCAAGGATTTGGGACACGAGACTGGCCACTTGATCCTCGGCAGGGGTGCTTTTTGCCACCGCTTTATTATTGACCGGAGCGGGAACCACAGGTGCGGCGCTAGCTCCGCCAAAGCTGCTGAGGACTCTCGTCACAGCTTCGGAGATCTGTTGATCGTTCACGGTTTCATCCTTCCTCAGAGACAGGCTCTGGTTAATTCGAAAAAAGCTCTAGAGCGCGTTCGGCGATCTGCACATCCTGATAGGCAGTGCCTCCACTCACTCCAATGGCGCCGATAACCGCGCCATCGCGACAGCATGGAATGCCGCCGCCGAAAATCACGACGCGTCCGCCAATATTGGCCTGCACGCCAAAAAGCATTTCACCGGGCTGGGCCAGCTTGCCCAATTCCTCAGTCGTCATGCGAAAGGTCGCTGCTGTGTGCGCCTTGTCGGTCGCCAGCTGGGCGCTCACCGGCAGCGTGTTCTCCATCCGGTGAAACAGGATCTGCTGTCCATGTGGATCGGCAATCGAAACAGCAATTGGCACACCAATCTCCAAAGCCTTCTTCTGCGCAAGGTCCGCCAGCGTCTTGGCTTCCTTCAAGGTCAGGGTCTGGCTCGGGAGACCAGGGTTCAAGCGCGAGATCTCGCGATTGATCAGTTCCGAAATCTGCTCCCTGTTTTCTGCTGTCAGCATCGACCATGTCCTTACCAGTTATGCTTGGTTTCAACGGTATCCACGATGCCAACAATCGCGGCATCGGTAACCGAATTCTCCAGCGTTGCGGCTTTGCGCGCCGAGCTGTTCTGGGTAACGATCACAATCTCATCGTTACCAGCCCCAACCGTATCGACGGCGATTTCCGTCTCTCCAGTCGGCTCCTGCTTTTCGTTGAGCTTTGCCACAATCAGCAGCTTGGATCCGGACAGGGACATATCCTTGCTGGTGGAAACAACAGTTCCGATGACTTTAGCCAAATACATGGTCCTGACCTTTCAATGCCTGACGACGCCGATATTGCGCGCCCTCAGTTCCTCAAGAGCGAGTGGCGTGACCACAACACCCTCAGCGATGTTAATTGTTGAGCCGCTCGCAAGCTTGGCGTCACGCCATCCGAACACCCGCTTGCTATCGGCGGAGATGAGGGCCGGAGCTTGAGGCGTTACGAGCGCTGCTTTTTGTTCTGGTGTGAAAGCGCGTGTATCCGAAACGAACGGTGTCACGACACCCGCAGCAACCTTCGAAAGCTGGGGCGTACGGCACAGCCTGACCCCATAGCGGTCCAACGCTTCCAGATTGGCGATCATCATGGCCCGATAGGCATCATTGGCCACAAACGGCCGATCATCACGATCACGACAGGCCGGACAACAGGCGTCTTTTGCCGCCACAATCACTTTGCCCGTCTCCAGTGCCGTTGCCATCAGCCTTGATGGCGCATCATCACCGATGCCATGAGCCACCTTGGCGGCCAGTGCCATGCTCATATTGGGAACGATGAGCATGGTTTTATCGGCCAGTAGTGAAGACATACCGGTCATTGGAGATACCGCATCAAGAACAGTCCATGCTGTCTGGGGTATCGCAAGTGTTTGAGCAGGGAAGGTGGAGGGTATGGCTTCAAACACTTCGCGTGTGGCTGCGACATCAAGTGACCAACTGTCGCGATACAGCTTGTTCAGCTCCTGAACGGCATCTCCAATTCCGGCATCCGACATATCCAGCAAAACCAGCGCCTTGCGCTTCATCACTGAAAGTCGTTCGATGATCTTCTCTGAAATGATCTCTACGAGAACCGTTTGAATGATACGGGAGAGGTCTGGCATCATTGCACTCCCCCTGCCTGCCCGCTCTGGCTGGCATTCTGCTCATACATCGCAATGCCGAGCGGTGTGACCAGAAGCGGCTCTGCCGGTTTAATCACGGTCTTGCCAGTCTGTTGCGCGAAGGCTTTTTCAAAGCCGGAAAAGGTGCAGGCACCGCCGACCACATAGATGTCGTCAACATCTTTGCCATCCAGAAATCTGGAAACGATGCTGGCCATCTTGTCGACCACAGGCCGCACGACAGGAAACACATCCCGATCGTTCGCAACATCAAGCTTGTGTTCCTCGGCCTCATCAAAGCTCATGCCATAGGCACCAGCAAGCACAAGGGTCATGTGCGTTCCGCCGGTTGCTTCATCGAAGGAACCCAGCACCTTGCCATTTTTCAGAATGCTGATGCCTGTGGTGCCGCCGCCCACGTCAACGACGGCACCATCGCTCACCATCAATACGCGCGATGCAGCTGTCGGTTCATCGACAATCTCAACAAGTTCCATATCGGCCGCTTCCACCACATTGCCAATGGCCTTGGCATTGCCGGCATGAATACCGGGAGGAATGGCCGTTGCAGCCCGAACAAGCTGTTGGCCCAGGCGATCCTCGATGATCGCCTTGAGAGACCGAACAGCCTGAACAGCCCCCACATAATCAACCACAATGCCATCACGCACGACAGTCGAGCGATAGCTTGCCCCGGTAACAGGCCGGTTTTGCGCATCGACCACCGACAGCACAATATTGGCCGTTCCAAGGTCGACGCCGACCTTCAACGGGCCTTCAGCCCACTCAGATTTCGGCAATATTGCCTCCTCTCTGATCAGGTCTGCAAAGTCGTGCAAGATATCATCGGAACTGCGCATGGTGACTTTTCTTCAGTTGGCTTTTGACTTTTGGGTTCGATAGGAATTTGCAAAATCAGGATTTGCAAATCCGCACCTGATCGTTGTTTTTGAGGCCAAGCGCGTTGGCTTCTTCAACATCGATATGAATTTCCAGAGCAGAGGCTTCGGATACACGCACTGCAACATTCTTGAGAATGCCGCCGCGCGGCCCCTGCGCTTCCACACTCAAGATCTCGCCATTGCAGACACCGGCCTTTTTTGCGTCGTCGGGATGCATATGGATGTGGCGTTGCGCCACAATGACGCCCTGCTCCAGCTTGACCGTTCCGAGCGGGCCAACAATTTCCAAGCCGGCGCTCTCATCCAGATCACCTGACATGCGCATCGGAGCCTTGATGCCCAGCGCAAAGCCGTCTGATACGGAAATCTCGATCTGGGTTTCCTTGCGAAATGGCCCTAGAACCCGAACGCGCCGTAGCTCGCCTTTGGGGCCTTTCAGAGTAACTGTTTCTTCAGCCGCATATTGTCCAGGCTGTTTCATGGCCTTCATGCGGGTCAGGTTTTGCCCCGGACCAAACAGCATTTCCATGTCTTCTCTGGACAGGTGAATATGGCGGTTCGACACGCCGACCGGTACCAAGGCAGGATCGCTCTTTGACGCCGCGCTGCTCGTTGCCTTTGCCAGAATATCGGCGACAACCTTATCGATCATTTGCTCAGTCAGTTGCATGGCTCTTTCTTTGCTCTCTCTTTGTCATCCCGCAGCCCAAGGGAACCGCGGGATGAAAGTCTTTCAGGGTCGGAAGACAAACCACTCAGGCGCGTCTGCGTCTGCCGCGGCCAGTCTTGCGTGTCGTAGCCGGTTTGGCGGTAGATGATTCGGGCTTTGCAGCCTCGATCGGCTTGACTTCAGCAACCGGCTTAAGATCCAGCTCTTCCGTTTTTGCCTCTTCCGGAGCAGCTTGCTCTGCCTTCTCCACGTCTGCCTTGCCCTTAGCACTCGCGCTTTCAGCAGCCTCAGCCTTGTCTTCGGTCTGCTCAGGGGCCGGAGCCTCCGCTCCAGCGTCCTCGCCAGTGGCTTCAGAGCCCTTGTCCGAGCCGCCTTCACCGGAATCTTCAGGACCAGATTTCGGCCCTTCCCCCCCACCTGTCGGCGGAGTCGGTTCAGGAGGCTCAGGTGGCTTTGGGAGGTCAGCACCAACCGTTTCTTCGGAGATGACCATGCACTCCATGCCATCAGCAGGTCTTGCGATCACTTTCGTGGACACGACCGTGTTGATTTTGGCAGCAGCGGCGGTTGCCGCTGCCACGGCAGCATTGACTGCACCGACTTCGCCATAGAGCTTGACAACCGTCATGCCACCTCCCTTGGCCAATTCGTAGCCGACAAGCTCGACATTTGCAGATTTCACGGCAGCGTCTGCCGCTTCAATGGCAGCAGTCAGGCCCGTCGTTTCAATCAAACCGAGGCTTTTCTGCGACATGACGATCCTCCTTTCCTACGATCAAATGTAAGGGGTTGTGCTGGAAGGAAGATCCTCATCAGGTTCCATGGCTTTGAGAACCTGCTTGCCCACTTCACGAGCCGCAACGATAGCCTGACGCACAGCGCCAGAGTCACCGCTGAAGGTGAAGATGACTTCGTTCGAGAAGCTGGTTCCACCATTGCCTGGTGAAGAATAGCCAACCGCATCCACAGTTGCCGCTTTGGCAGCCGTATCAGCCAGCAGAACACCAATGGCAGCCGGGCCACCGACGGTGATACCGAAGGACTGGCCAAGCGGTGCACCGAAAGCTTTGTTCAGGGCTGTGCTTGCACGTGCGGTATACTGGAATTCCAGATGACCGGCAGAGTTGCCATAAACATCACCAAAGGTGCGTTCCACTTCACTCAGAGCCACTTCAACGGCACGACGGGCATCGGAAACATCCTCTGCACCAAACAGGATCAAAGAACCATGACCAGCACCGCCTTCAGTATCGCGAGGCAATTCGATCAGGATGATTTCACTGTTGGTTGCCTTGACGGCTTCGTCAGCGGCAAAGATGTGCGGGCCAGCACCGGTACGGGCACCAAGAATACCGATTGAACGGTATTTCTTGTCGATCTTCATCTGCTCATGCAGGGAAGAGTCAACATTGGCGATAACAAGACCAATGGTGTGGCCAATTGCGGTGCCGACAAATTCGGTCAGACCGCAGGCTGCCGGCAGTTTGGCTGCGCAGCTTTTCGCTTCAGGGGCTGCAGGTTGTGCGGGAGCGGAAGCAGCTTCCGAGCCCATTTTGCGCATAACCTCGCCCATGATCTGTTCGACAAGATCGTTATTCATTGTCGATACTCCTTCTGATCAGGGGTTATTCCGCGCTTTTCGGCAGGATTTTTTCAACTTCGGTATGTGGGCGTGGGATGACATGGACGGAAACCACGGTGCCAACTTTTTCGGCAGCCACTGCGCCAGCGTCGGTAGCAGCTTTAACTGCGCCAACATCGCCACGAACCATAACGGTCACAAAACCAGACCCGATTTTTTCATAGCCGATCAGGCCGACATTTGCGGATTTGACCATCGCATCAGCGGCTTCGATTGCGCCTACGAGGCCTTTGGTTTCAACCATACCCAATGCTTCTTGTTGCATTTTTCTCTCCAGTTTTCTTGTTGTTCAGAATGTGCCCTTTTGAGGCGTCAAGTTTTTAAGTAGTTTGATTGGTGTCCTCCCTCATCTCCTATCCACCAAGGCGCCGCAGCAACCGCACCAGGTCTTGAGCAACCGGCTTTCTGGGATTGGTGGCCGTGCACGCATCCGCGAAAGTCGCTTTCACAAGGGTTTGTTCGCTGTGGGCATATGCGTTCATGTCGATCCCCTGCCCCCGAAGCGTTGCGGGAATATTGAACTGCGCATTCAGGCGTTCGATCGCGTGAATGAGAGCCCAGACACCCATCTTTATGCTCGGGAAACGCAGGCCCAGGCTGGTCGCAGCCTTGGCATAGACGTCCGCCGTCTTTTCGCAGAAGGCGGAGCCTTCGCTAAGGCCAGCGTTATATTCAATGACCAGAGGCAGAAGCATGGCATTGAGACGACCGTGGGCGACATGAAACTGTCCGCCGATGGCATGAGCCAGTCCGTGGTTCAGGCCAAGGCCTGCCGAATTGAACGCCATGCCCGCCATGCAGGAAGCCTGATGCATCTCTGCGCGGGCTTCCAGATCATCGCCATTCTTGAATGCAACCGGCAGGCTTTCAAATGACAGCGACAAGGCCTTGGCAGCCAAAGCGTCGGAGCAATAGGAAGAGCGGGAAGATGCAAGAGCCTCGATGGCATGGGTTATGACGTCCATCCCGGTGTCCGCAGTCACATTGGCAGGAGCCGTGCGGACAAATTCGGGGTCCAGGATCGCAACATCCGGTATCAGTGAGTTGGATACCAATGGAAATTTGCGATTGTTGGCCGGGTCGGAAATCACGGCATAAGACGTCACCTCTGATCCGGTTCCCGATGTGGTGGGAATGGCTACAAACTGGATAGTGAGTTGGGGTTTGACTTCTCGAACGACAGCCAGAATGGCTTTCGCAGCATCAATGGCGGATCCGCCACCCAGAGCTACGATCGCGTCCGGCTCGAAGTCGGCAAGAAGGCCAGCTCCCTTGGACACTGTTTCGATAGGCGGCTCAGGGATCGCTTCATCATAGACGAAACACTCAGATCCGGTGAGATGCGCCCGTACCCTGTCCAGAGCACCGGATTTTGCCATGAAGGCATCCGTGACGATCGCAACCTTCTGACCGCGATAAGCGTTCAGTCGATCCAGCATCCCGGCTCCAAAAACAACTTCAGTTTTTGAAAAGAAGCTCTGATAACGAGACATAAAACAGAAATCCTTGACACTTTGAGCAATTGTGAGCTGCCGGAGAGAGAAACCTCAAAAGACCCCGACAGCCTGTCGCGCCATACTGACCTGCCAGAGCCAAAGGCCTTGGCAGGTCGGCCAATCTCCTAGAGATTTTGCTCGGTACGGCTGATGATGTCGTCCTGCACTTCCTTGGCGAGCACGACCCACTGGGCGCTATAACCAGCCACGCGGACCACAAGGTCTCTGTGTTTTTCAGGTTCACGCTGAGCTTCGAGCAAGACGTTTCTGTCCACCACGTTGAACTGGACATGCATGCCCTTGTGATCGAAGTAGGAGCGTACAACCGAAGTGAAGTTCAGGATGCCATTGTCGCCAGCAAGGGCGGATGGCAGGAACTTCTGGTTATAGAGGGTACCGTTGGAGGCAATGAAGTGGTTGAGCTTGGCAACCGAGTTTGCCGCAGCGGTCGGACCATTGACGTCCTTACCCTGACGAGGTGATACACCGTCAGCAAGAGGTGCCTTGGCCAGACGTCCGTCAGGCAGTGCAGCAACATCTTTACCGAACAGCACGTTGGCAGACACAGGATAGATACCAGCCTGGAACTGACCTCCGCGCGGGTTGGTGTATTTTTCGACTTCTTTACAGTAGATCTCAGCGCACTTGCGGGCGATCAGATCGACTTCATCTATGTCGTTACCGAAGCATTCGGCGCTATCGAGCATGCGATGAATGTCGGCATATTTGCCGCTAGGTGCAGCGCTGGAAGAACCAAGGGTCTGATAGACCTGATCTTTCAGAGCAGAGACATCCATGGAGTTGTTGTTGGCAAGAACCTTGCGAACAGCGGCATAGACCTGATCTTCAGACAGTTCAGCAGCTGCAGGAGCAGCACCGCCAACCGGCTGACCGAAGTTGTTGACCAGAGCTTCCTTGAGTTCTGCCGGGCTGATTTTCTTTTCGTCAAAGACGAATTTCTTCATTGCGTAGACAGAGTCACCGGTGTCAGCAACACCAAAGGCCTGCGGGCCGGTGAAGTTGTACAAGGCGCCGCCTTCCTGCACGGACATGCCGCGACCAAGGCAATCATCAACCATTGCAGACTGGAACGGCAGCGGAGCCATTTCGGCGTGCGCAATGTCAACGCAGTTGTCAGCTTCAACCAGATGGTAGACGAAGTAGGCCATCTGTTTTTCAAAAGCATCGTAGAAGTCATCAAGGCACTTCCACTGCGATACGTCCGGCGTAACCGGGCCAAGCTGCTTGTTGCCGATGGTGCCTGGCGTTTCGCCAACCTTACCACCGTGCAGGGTGATTTCGAGGATCTTGGCTACGTTGAAGAATGCAGCGTCATGCCAGCCTTCTGCCTTATGGATTGGCTGCGGTTCAACGCAACCGACAATGCCGTAATCGCGGGCATCGGCAAGAGAAACACCACGGTTCTGAAGAGCCGGAATGATCACTTCGTCGTTATACATGGCCGGAACACCAAGACCCAGACGAACAACTTCCGTAGCGCGGAAGAGGAATTCATCAGGCGTGCCCTGCCAAACGCGAATGGAGAAGGAAGGAGCTGGCAAACGAACGTGAGAAACAGCTTCCATGCACATGTAGGAAACATCGTTTGTAGCATCCAGCCCGTCAGAAGTCTGACCACCAACGCACAGATTCTGGAACACGGCGTAACCGGCAAAGGCCTGAGCGGACACTTCGTCACGGGTTTTGTTGACGTCGTTGAGCTTGATCCAGATGCAATCGATCAGTTCCTGAGCGAAAGCACGGTCGATGGATGCATCAGCCTGCAGATAGTCGTTCATATACTGGTCGAAGCGGCCCGGAGAAATGGAATGCCCCGAGGATTCGATCTGCATCAGAGACTGGATGAACCAGAAGGTCTGACAAGCTTCCCAAAAGTTGGAAGCAGGATATTCAGGAACGCGTGCGCAGTTCTTGGCAATCTGTTCCAGCTCGGCCTTGCGGGTCGGGTTGCTTTCTGCCCTTGAGAGTTCCAGAGCCTTGTCAGCATACCGATGAGCGAAATTGATCGCTGCATTGTAGGTGATGATGATGGCTTCGTAGAACTGGCGTTTCTTGATGTAGGATGGATCATTCTTGTCCATCGCATCCATGGCTTTGACGGCTTCTTCGATGATGCCGCGGAAGCCGATTTTCATGATCTTGCCATAGTCAACACAAACGTGACCGACACCACCATAGAAATAGTTGCCAACGGTGAAGACGCCATTGGCGATGCAGTCCTTGGTCTCCGAAGACATCAGGGAATCAGCATAGGAACTGGTGGTCTTGTTCGGCCAGTATTTGAAGGCTTCATGCAGCTCGGCAGCTGTTTCTTTCGGAATTTCGAAAGGGTCAGCCATACGGGTTGCCATGGTTTCAAACTCGGCTTCTACCCAATCATAGGAGAATTCCGGGCAGATTTCCGTAGAACGCGGATTTTTGGTGATGGCACCGACGATCAGTTCGTCGTCGCGTATGGTAACCGGCAGATTATTGAAAATCTTTTCGGCCACTTTTGCGCGGCGCATGATCGGGGAAAGATGTTCACTTTCCTTGTAGGCCTCGGTAGCCAGAACTGCACGCTCGGACTCAACAAAAGGCGTCGCGTTCAGAATCTGGTTTTTCAACCGCACAATACGTTCGGTTGGTTGAGAAAAGCCCTTCTCTATCATTACTTCCTCCAGGCTGCAGGATACGACCTCGCTTGCACTCTCTGTCGCAAACGCCATCGCCTTTTCCTTAGTGCTATGTTTGAGAACCGATTAAACTGACAAAGTTGCGCAGCAAGGCGGGGTGGCCGGGCCAGGCTGGCGAGGTCACGAGATTTCCGTCCACTACGGATTCATCCGGTTCAACTTTGATAAATTCTCCGCCCGCCATGACGACTTCCGGCGCAACCGCCGGATAGGCTGTCAGCTTGCGCCCGCGAACAACATTGGCTGCGGTTAAAATCTGAATGCCGTGGCAAATGGCGGCCAGCGGCGCATTGCGCTCCATGAAACCGCGACAAATGGAAAGGACATCGTCATCCAATCGCAGATATTCGCAGGCCCTTCCCCCAGCCAGATAAAGCCCTTTATAGAGCTCCGGCTCTATCATGGAAAAAGAAGCAGTAAGGCAAAACAGATGACCCGGTTTTTCCGAGTAAGTCTGATCGCCCTCAAAATCATGAATTGCCGTGCGAATGAAGTCACCCTTGCGCTTGTTAGGGCATACGACATCGACCGTAAAACCAAGCATTAACAATGCCTGATAGGGAACCATGACTTCATAATCTTCTGAATAGTCACCAGCTATAATGAGTATACTTGTCATTACAGGCTGTCCCTCCAAACAAAACCAATGCCTCCCACCGATCCACGACCGGCTTGTGCCAAAACATTAGTCCTGTGCCTAAACTTCTATCAATGGAGAGGCTTGTCATTGAGGGGTAAAGAATTGACATTGTGTGACAGGCTTGCGACACACAAAATTATCACAGTTAATTCAGATATTTACGCGGTATATTAAGACAAAAGTCAAAGACAGAAGGAATAGTCCAAGGTAAATTTTTAACCCGAAAACGATCAAGAACGACCATCAAATGGAGCAATTGGCAAAAATTTTGACCCGAACGGCATAGCGCAAGAGCAAGACGCGCCATACCTAAAAACTCAGAAAAATCCTAAATAAGATACTGAAATATATGATATATTCAAACTACTTATAACTACAACAATTAAAAACAACGAATGCTGTAGCGCAGCCCTATGCGCCTTCAAAAAGCAAAGACAAAAAATTCCCTACTTTTGTAAAAATATTCGAATTGACCAGATCCCATAATTATAAATATGCATTTAAAAGTATTTGCTAATTTTTACGGCGGATTACAAGTATTTAAAGATGAATTCGATTGTCATTATTGAACTTCATCTTAATAGTTAAATATACCAGTGCGTGTCCGATCTTCTGAATATTCGCAAGATTACGAAGGCCGAGCAGCCTTCTTCTTTCAATGAGGAGGTGAAAGCGGACATCCGCTGCAAGATGACGACCTTTGGTCGATGTCAACTACGGGAAGCTCTAGGGAGTAAAATATGACGGCTACAATAATCAGTCTCCTTGTCGCCTTTGGCGGCGG
The DNA here is from genome assembly GCF_963682185.1 of uncultured Cohaesibacter sp. Lineage (NCBI taxonomy): Bacteria > Pseudomonadati > Pseudomonadota > Alphaproteobacteria > Hyphomicrobiales > Cohaesibacteraceae > Cohaesibacter > uncultured Cohaesibacter sp. The sequence continues at coordinate 371,111 of NZ_OY821667.1, forward strand.
GATCTTTGGCGCAGCATTAGGCGCGCTTTCAGCCTTTGCATTTGTCGGTTTTCTAACTTTGATCGGAGTTGCCCTGACCTTGGGTATAGCTCCCGATGCAACCAGCGTTGCCCAGGGTGCCGCAGGCTATTTTGGCGGTTTGCCATTTGGTGCTTTTGGTCCCCATGTTGGCGGTTTTGCCTCGGGCGTTGCTGCAGCTGCCTACGCAGCCAACAAAGGCTACACTGAAAACGGACGTGACATCATTACAGCGGGCATGGGCCTGAACAAACCAGACGTTTTGCTTGTTGGCGGCATCTTCGGTGTTCTTGGCTATGCTCTCTGCTGCCTTGTACAGCTTATTCCAAACTTCGGCCCAGGGCTTGCCTGGACGGACTATCCGGGCATTTGTGTCTTTGTTTCAGCTGTCGTTGCGCGCCTCATCTGGGGTAAAGCCGGCCTGTTCGGCAAAGCAGAAGAAGGCCGGAGCTTCTTCGATCCAAGCGATGCCATCAAATGGCTGCCTTTCCAGAGCACCAAGGGACAAATTGCCCTTATCGGTGCGGGCGTTGGCCTGTTGGGTGGCTGGCTCGGCATCACGTATGGCGGCACTGGCGCCCTGTTGGCTTTCGGCTTTGCCGCAGCCAGCCTGATCCTGCTTTCGCTCGGTCTTGCAGTGCCAGTAACACACCACATTGCGCTTCCTTCAGCCATTGCAGCTGTCGCATCTGGCAGCATACTCTGGGCGTTGATCGTTGGCCTCATTTGCGCCTTCTTGGGTGAATTATGCGCCCGTTTGTTCCTGGTTCACGGCGATACACATATCGATCCCCCGGCAACAGCCATTGCGATCATGACCTTTGTCTTGAATGGTCTGACTGCCCTTGGCTTCTGGGCAGCGATCCCTATGCCTCTTTGATCATGGATGACTGAAGCACAAGCTGCTGATTTCGGCGTGGAGAATTTATTCCCCACGCCTTTTGTTTGACTGCCCCTTGAGAATCATGGCGTAAACCAAATCATCCAAAAGCTCGAAGGCACGCTCCGGTGGGCTGGACGTCGAGCTATTTCCCTCTTCACATTGACAAATTAAAGCTTTTTCGCGCTTGCAGAACACAGCGAGAACATGTATAGTTTGTTCGTGATTTGTGCCACTGTTGTTTCGCTTATGAGAACAAAGCGATCGCGGAATTTGGAGAGGGAAATGCTAACACGCAAACAGCATGAGCTGCTAATGTTCATCCATGAACGCATCAAGGAATCAGGCGTTCCCCCCTCCTTTGACGAAATGAAAGACGCTCTGGATTTGCGCTCCAAGTCGGGCATTCACCGCCTGATCACGGCGCTCGAAGAACGCGGCTTCATTCGGCGTCTTCCGAACCGCGCCAGAGCGTTGGAGGTTCTCAAGCTTCCAGAAGCGCACAAACCAACGCTCAGCACGCCAAGCCGCGGCTTTTCGCCCAGTGTCGTAGAAGGTGGCCTTGGCAAATCGCGTTCAAATGAGCAGGTCGAGCAGGAAAAAACCGAAGAAGTCTCCGGTGTGTCGGTGCCGGTCATGGGCCGCATCGCGGCCGGGGTTCCCATTTCTGCCATTCAGCACCAATCCCACAGCGTATCTGTACCAGTAGAAATGCTGCGCGGTGGCGAGCATTTTGCCCTTGAGGTTCGTGGCGACTCGATGATTGAAGCGGGCATTCTGGATGGCGACACAGTTGTCATCAAAAAATCGGATGACGCTGTTTCAGGCGACATTGTCGTAGCATTGGTCGATGATGAAGAAGCCACTCTGAAGCGCATTCGCAAGAAAGGGGCTTCCATCGCGCTGGAAGCTGCCAACCCGGCTTATGAAACGCGTATTTTCGGCCCAGATCGGGTTCGGGTGCAGGGCAAGCTCGTCGGACTGATGCGCCAATATTGACGCAAAATCTTCCAGACACATCGAGAACTCATCTAATGCGCCCCAAGGGCGCATTTTTCATATGTATTCTCTCTTGGACATCAAGTGACTTTTAGCGTCTCTCAGGCATCCATGGGCGTTTGCCAACGGGCAGAGCGGCAATCGACTCGATCTGCCAGTGTGGATTTTTCTCCAGCTCTGATGTCTTTTCCTCCCCAGCGGACCCATCAATGTCAAAATAGTCCTCAGCCAACCGCGCAAGCAGACCTTGTTCATCCTGTTTATGAAGATACAGAAACTGCGCGCCGGATTGTGCCAACCTGTCAGCTCCGATCACGAGGCTTGGCCCCTTGCAACTTTGAGGCACCGGCAAACGCGACACAATAATGTCTCTAAGCGCGCATTCCTCAGAAAAAGCCGACGCTTTGTTGACGATAGCCAGAGACAAATCGCTCCTCTCTGCCGAAGATGCATTCAGAGACGTCACAAAACAGGCCTGCCTATCACATGCGCTTGTTTGCAATAAGAGCGGATTATCTTTCGGCTCTCGGTCTTGGCTATCACCATCCCCCAGAGCATGCGCATCCCCATCAGCCCTTAGAACTGACCGATAGTCGAGCGTCATCCCGCGTCCCCCAGTCCTTTGCCAATGCCCCTCGCTATCGCGACTGGCGATTCGGGTACCAGTCTGCGCTATCCAGATGTCAGGCTGCGGTGCAAACCACCACAGAGCGGCAGCAAAAGTAAGCGGGGCCACAGCCAGCCACGAAAGCCATTTGCGATGAATGGTATAGACGGCAAGTGCCACTAGGGCAAAGGGCAGGAAGTCCCCTCCGGCTTTGACAACAAGATAGTCTGCATCCCCCCACTGTGACACCATTGTCGCCATGGAGATGACCCAATCAAGGCCCCACTCGACCAGTTGCAGCGGCCAGGATTGCAAGCCGAAGGGCGTCATGAACACAGAGACCAACCCCATCGGCATCACGATCAGGCTGATGACTGGCATCGCAAGAAGGTTGGTAACAAGCCCGAAGGGCGCCATCTGCTGGAAATGCGCAACGGACAAGGGCAGCACGGCGAGACTTGCAATCAAAGATGTCAGGCCGATCCCGATGATCCATCGCCCTGCATGAAGAGCCGAGCCAAAGACAAACCCATGCTCAGAAGGCGCCAGCGCACCATTCTTGCGCAGGCGGAGACGGGTCAAGCGATCATAGGAGGCGATCAGGGCCGCCGTTGCGGCAAACGACATCTGCATACCGGCTTCAACAACGCCATAGGGCTGCACAAGAATGAGCAGCACCATGACGAGACCTAGGTTATGCATGGTCACAGCGGGACGCCCCGCCAGAATCGCTACCAGAAAAATGGCCGTCATGCAGAAGGCGCGGATGGTGGCAACCGATGCGCCGGAGAAAACCAGATAGGCCGCCGCGCAGAACAACGCCATCCCAGCCGCCCATTGCTTGATGGGATAATGCAAGGACAATTGCGGCAACAAGGCCAGAATCCCGCGCACACCCCAGAAGACGGACATCGCCACCAGAGCCATGTGCAATCCGGAAATCGCAAGAATATGTGCCAAGCCGCTACGCCTTAGCGCAGTCTCCACATTGTCAGCCAGAAAATCGCGTTTCCCGACAGCCAATGCAACGGCAAGTCCCCCAGCCTCTCCATCCACCCGATGCAGAATATAACGCGCCACGGCCTGTCTGGTCCGTTCGATGCTGTCGCGCACATCATGCGCCAGCCCTTGCCAGCCCGACTTCGTCTTTTCCGGCAGCCGCTCAATGCTATTGCTCAAATAGCCCTGACCACCGATAGATCGCGACCAGAGATAACGTCCATAATCGAAGCTCCCCGGATAAACGGGCTGCTGCAAGGGTGTCAGGTGAGCCCACATTCTAAGCCTCGTCCCGACGCGAAATGCCTCCTCGCCCCCGCGCCGAATGAGCAAAAGCCTTTTCGGGGTGCGCTCAGGTCTGAGTTTCTCTATGGTTTCAACAGCGATGGTCCAGCGCTCCTGCGGCCTTTTGGCTGTTCCCCTCTGCTCAACGCGGACAAGGCGACCGACAACCGGACTGGAAAGACTATGGTCCAACACGGGGCTCGTTGAAAAATGCCCATGTTCACTGGCGGCGCACACACCAACCACAATTGCCGTCACCAACAGGAGCGGAAAGACCACCCGTCCCTTGGCCGCGCGATGATAAACCCAGCCACATAGTGCCAGAGACGCTGCAAGCAGTCCCCAGAAACTGGGTTCATCGGGCAAGATATAATAGAGGGCGGCACCAAACCCCATGAAGACGGCCACCCAGAGGAACCGGGCATTCTGATCTGAGCAATCCTCCTGCCAGTTCCGCTCAATCCCCTGCCAAAGGGCTTCCAGCCAGAATTTGAAGCGCTTGCCAAGGCCCGGATTGTTGGCGAGTCCCTGCCAGTCATAGGCGTCGGAATGGACCTCTGGCATGGCCGGAGCGTTGCTCCGGTCTGTGCTATCAGCAGGATGGGACGCCCTTTCCATCACATTTGGTCCTTATGCACCTCTTTTTCGACCGTCAGACGGTCATGAGGTCTTTCGCCTTGGGCGCAAGCTGTGTTAGATCCTTGACAACTTCAATCGCCGGTTCCTGAAGCAGAGCGCGCTGCAGACCCCAGAATGGGATCCGTAGGCACAACCTGCCTCAACTTCCGGTGCACTATATCCCGAATAACAGGTTACTGATAGCATTATGTGTTCACAGGTTGTAACGCGCTTTGCCCCCTCCCCGACAGGTTTTCTCCATATCGGCGGGGCGCGCACCGCTCTCTTCAACTGGCTCTATGCCAAAGCCAATGGCGGCAAAATGCTGCTCCGCATCGAAGATACGGACCGCGAGCGTTCCACCGACGCTGCCATCGATGCCATTATCGCCGGAATGGAGTGGATGGGGCTGTCTTATGATGGCGACCCGATCTCGCAATATTCACGCGTTGATCGTCACCGTGAAGTGGTCGAGCAGCTTCTTGCAGCTGGCCAAGCCTATCGTTGCTATTGTTCGCCGGAAGAGTTGACGGAGATGCGCGAAAAGGCCCGCGCGGAAAAGCGCCCACCACGCTATGATGGCACCTGGCGTGATCGTGATCCGTCCGAAGCCCCAGAAGGTGTCAAACCGGCCATTCGCCTGAAAGCCCCGCAGGAAGGCTCCACCGTTATTGAAGATCAGGTTCAGGGCACGGTCACATTCCCGAACAAAGATCTGGATGACATGATCATCATGCGTTCTGATGGCAACCCAACCTACAACCTTGCTGTGGTCGTAGACGACCATGACATGGGCGTAACACACATCATGCGCGGCGATGACCACCTGACCAACGCCGCCCGCCAGACCCTCGTCTATCAGGCCATGGGCTGGGATGTTCCAACCATGGCGCATATTCCTCTAATCCATGGTCCGGATGGCGCCAAGCTTTCCAAACGCCACGGTGCCCTCGGCGTAGAGGCCTATCGCGATATGGGCTATCTGCCGGTCGCCATGCGCAACTATCTCGTTCGCCTCGGCTGGGCCCATGGCGATGACGAAGTCATGACCACCGATCAGATGATCGAATGGTTCGGCTTTGACGGCATGAACAAGGCGGCCGCCCGCTTCGACTTCAAGAAGCTGGAAAATCTCAACGGCATCCATATGCGTCATGCCGATGACGATGACCTGTATAGCCAGCTTGTTTCGCTGCTTCCGCATCTTGAAGATGGCCAGTCCATGCTGGATCTGATCGACGAGCCCAAGAAGGCACAGATCATTCTGGCGATGCCAAGCGTGAAGGAACGTGCCAAAACCTTGCTCGACCTAAAGGCTGGCTTGGCCTTCCTTTTCGATACACGCCCGCTGGCGATGGAAGACAAGGCAGCCAAGCATCTGACCGATGAAACCCGCGCCATGCTGTCCGAGCTGCTCCCACGCCTTGAAGGGCTGGAAGAATGGACTCTGGAAAGCACAGACGCACTCATCAGGGCCTTTGCTGAAGAGAAAGAGCTCAAGCTTGGCAAAGTTGCACAACCCCTTCGGGCTGCCATGACAGGCCGCGCTACATCGCCGGGTATTTTCGACGTTTTGATCATTTTGGGCAAAGATGAATCAATCGCCCGCCTTAAGGATCAGGCCCAATAGGTTTTTTACACAGGCTCTAGGGGAAAATAATGTGAAAGCCGGTCTTGCGACCGGCTTTTTACGTATCTTGAATATAATTGACAAGATTTTCGCGTAATTACGCAACAAACATAAACTTGATTCTGCTCTTGCCAAGTTCCAGTAGAATAAGCATAGTCTTATCGCGATAATTGTTTCGCGCAATATGAATGTTTTTCGACTGATGCGCTCATACTTTTGTAGGATAAGACACTGAAAATCCTATATATTTTACCATCGTGCCTCTATATTCAGTCCTAAGACTGCTTGCGACAATGCAAAAAATCAGATACCGAAAGCGCAATTCCTATGTTGTCAGGGAAGGTTTTGTGTACCCACGCATAAAGCTCAAGCTCCGTGAACAACAGCAAATCGTTTTCAAAATTTGGGAGTATCCGAATGAGTGATAAAAAAGCAACTTTGACTGTCGGCGACCAGACCTGGGAGTTTCCCGTGCGAAGCGGGTCTATCGGGCCTGACGTCATCGACATCGGGTCCCTCTATAAAGAAACCGGAATGTTCACCTACGACCCTGGCTTCACGTCCACTGCATCTTGTGAGTCAGAAATCACTTATATCGACGGCGAAAAAGGTGTGCTGCTTTATCGTGGCTACCCGATCGAACAGTTGGCTGAGCATGGAGACTTTCTGGAAACATGCTATCTGCTGCTGTATGGACACCTGCCTACTCCTGAAGAAAAACGGGATTTTGACACGCGCGTGACCCGCCATACGATGGTTCACGAGCAGATGAGCAAATTCTACACCGGCTATCGTCGTGACTCCCATCCAATGGCTGTCATGGTGGGTATTGTTGGTGGTCTGTCTGCCTTCTATCATGACTCCACCGACATCGCCGATCCACATCAGCGCATGGTCGCGTCTCTGCGTATGATCGCTAAAATGCCGACGATGGCCGCCATGGCTTACAAATATTCCATCGGTCAGCCATTTGTATATCCGCGCAATGATCTCGATTATGCGGCGAACTTCCTGCATATGTGCTTCTCGGTTCCTGCCGAGCCCTATGAAGTGAACCCTGTTCTGGCCCGTGCCATGGATCGTATTTTCATCCTGCATGCCGACCATGAACAGAACGCATCGACCTCCACCGTCCGTCTTGCCGGTTCTTCCGGGGCAAACCCGTTCGGCTGTATTGCTGCCGGCATCGCTTGCCTCTGGGGTCCTGCTCATGGGGGTGCCAACGAAGCGGCTCTCAACATGCTGCATGAAATCGGCACCGTCGATCGCGTGGCTGAATATGTCGCCAGAGCAAAAGACAAGGATGATCCGTTCCGTCTGATGGGCTTCGGTCACCGCGTCTACAAAAACTATGACCCGCGCGCGCGCATCATGCAGCAGACCTGTCATGAAGTGCTCAACGAGCTCGGCCATGGGGATGATCCGACCCTTCAGGTCGCAATGGAACTAGAAAAGATTGCTCTGAACGATGAGTATTTCATCGAGAAGAAACTCTATCCAAACATCGACTTCTATTCCGGCATCACCTTGCGTGCACTCGGCTTCCCGGCTGAAATGTTCACCGTGCTCTTCGCGCTGGCTCGTAGCGTTGGCTGGATTGCTCAGTGGAAAGAGATGGTGGAAGATCCGTCCCAGCGTATCGGCCGCCCACGTCAGCTGTTCAACGGCGCCCCTATGCGCGACTATGTTGAAATGGAAGATCGCTAAGATCGCGCCTGATAGGCTCCCTTACAAGAAAGGCTCCCTCATGGGAGCCTTTTTCATATCAGCTTGTTTTGGCGTGGCTTTCGAAAAAACACAGTCAATCTGGCAACGCCCCAAGCACAATGCGCGCCACCCGCTCGCTCGGGGTTTCATCAGGTAGCGTCATTTTTTCATCCAATTCGCTCAAGGCCGCTTCTTGCGCTGCCCGCTCTGGACTGGCCTCAAGCAAGGGCAGCAAATGATGAGCCAAATTCTGCGCATTCGCCTCCTCATCGAGAAATTCCGGAATGGCATTGTGCCCGAGCACCAGATTGGTCAGAACGATGGAGTGGGCCGTCAGCAGCCATTTGAACTGCCGCACAATCCAATCCACCTTATAAGCAACAATCATCGGAATGCCCGAAAGCCCCAGTTCCAGCGTCACCGTACCCGAGGCTGCCAGAGCCGCATGAGCCTGCCGGAACGCCGCAAATTTGGCTTCTTCTCCCAGCACAATCTCTGGCTTGACCGGCCAATCCTTCAGCCCCTCATCAATCAGCTCTTTGAGATGAGCAACCGCTGGCAGAATGACACGCAAATTCGGATGCCGTTCCCTCGCCAATTTGACAACACCGCCAAATTCCACGAGCAAGCGGGAAACTTCACTACGCCGTGATCCCGGAAGAACAAGAAGCACCGGAGCATCGAGCCCTCCGCGCTCACCCGCAGCTGGACGCAGAACATCAAGACGCTCGATAAGAGGATGGCCCACATAGGTGCAAGGCGGTCCTTGCAGGCGCTTATGCGCCTCTACCTCAAACGGCAGCAGCGCCATCACATGATCCACATAGCGCGCCATTTTGCGTGCCCGCCCCGGACGCCAGGCCCACACGCTGGGCGACACATAGTCGATGATAGGCAGGTCTGGCCTCTTCTTGCGCACCCGCTTGGCCACCGCATGCGTGAATTCAGGGCTATCAATGATGAGCAACAGATCAGGTTCTTTGGCAAGAACATCCTCGACCACATCCATCCCTCTGCGATATAGAGACGGATATTGCCTGATGATGTTGATAATCCCCATTACAGCGATCTCAGAGAGGGGAAAGAGAGACGAAAGCCCTTCGGCCTGCATACGGTCCCCCGCCAGCCCGGCAAAGCGCACATGACCGCCACAAGCCTGTTTGATCGCTCTCATGGCACGAGCCCCAAGCTGGTCGCCAGATTCTTCGCCAATCACGATATAAATCAGAGGAACTTCTTTACTCATGGCGCACTCCCCGGGAGCCGTTTGATGCCAACAATCAAATGATCAAAGAGAAAAATCTTCAAGCTTGCGAGATACGAGAAAGAGCCCAGCAGCACGAGCCATCTCAAGGCTCTGAGCCCGATTGGCACATAGCACTTCCCCTTCAGCACAGACAATACCGGCCAATCCTGCCTTGTGGGCATTCTCTATGGTTCGTGGGCCTATTGTGGGCATGTCAAAACGCAGGTCTTGCCCTGGCCGAGCCCGCTTGAGAAGCACCCCTTGCTTGCCCTCATTCCAGCGTGCCCGTTTCTCTTGCCGTATCTGCAAGACACGAGCAAGCATCTGGTCGGTGCCTTCGGGTCCTTCCATCGCCAGAATGCGTCCTGCCGCAACAACAACGCCCTGCCCGGCATCCAGAGCGCCAATGAGGCCCGCAGCCCGCGCAGCAAGGGCTAGGTCGCTCTCATTGGCCTCGGCTGCCTTATTCCCGACGCTGAGATCCGGCCCGACAACAAGCCCGGGCGCGACCTCAGGCACAGACACCAACCGCACCCCGCGTTTTTCGAAGAAGCCGGCAACCCCTTGTAAAACACCTTCATCGCCGCCCGACGCCATTATACGCAAAATCGCTGGCAGAGCCTTCATCGCTCCCAAATCGAGCCGAATATTACTGAAATCCGGACGCGACCGGATAGACCCGATGCATAGCAGCTCCGAGAGGGCATTCTGTTCTATTAGCTTGAAAAGCAGGCCAATCTCACCCCACTTGATCCAGTGGTGAGGGTGGCTCTCAATGCGCGCATCGGCTTCGCCGACGATACCGAATATGAAATACGGCCGACCGGCAGCCTGCAGCGCATTGATCACTTCGAAAGGAAGATCCTGTCCGCCGGCGATGATGCCCACCGGCCCATCACCGCAAGACACCATCGATCAATCCTTGTTGCTGCGCGGTGTACAAAGAGACTTCTTTGAATCCGCTCGTATGAAGTCCACAATCTTCATGACATTGTCATCATCAGCAAAGGCAGCTGCCACCTTGTCCACGCGCTCGCTCTGCGTGCCTTCTGCATCGAACAGCATCTGATAGGCATGACGCAGATTATGAATGGTCTCACGAGAGAAACCGCGACGCTTGAGGCCAACGATATTCAATCCACCCAAATGCGCGCGGTTGCCAATAACGGAGCCAAACGGAATGACATCATTTTCAACACCGGACATGCCACCCACAAAGGCGTGCTCGCCAACGCGGGCAAACTGGATCACCGCCGAAAGACCGGCAACAATCGCATGATCTCCGATTTCGCAATGCCCGGCGATGGTCGCGTGATTCACCAGAATAACGTCATTACCGATCATACAGTCATGAGCGATATGCGCGCCAACCATCAGGTGGCAATTGTTACCAACCTTGGTCAGGCCGCCACCGCCCTGTGTGCCCGGATTGATGGTGACATATTCGCGGATATTGACATTATCGCCAATCTCGCAGCCAACATTCTCGCCGTCGAACTTCAAATCCTGGGGAATGGTACCAACCGAAGCGAAGGGGAAAATCTCGACATTCTTGCCGATTTTGGTATTTCCCTCGACCACTACGTGAGAATGCACCTTGCCACCTTCACCAATGACAACATTCGCACCGATAACGCTATAGGGGCCGATTTCGATATCATCGGCGAGTTGCGCACCATCGGCAACAATTGCGGTTGGATGAATATTCGCCATTATTTCTGTTCTTCTCCGATCAACATCGCGCTTACTTCAGCCTCGGCGACTTTTGCGTCATCTACCTTGGCAATACAAGCAAATTTCCAGATGTTGGCACGGTTCTTGACCTTTTGGACGTGAATATGCAGAACGTCTCCCGGAACAACCGGCTTGCGGAACTTGGCCTTTTCAATAGTCATGAAATAGACAAGGCTTGGTGAGCCCAGATCTTTACGGCTATTGACACAAAGCGCACCAGCCGTTTGGGCCATCGCTTCGATGATCAAAACGCCCGGCATAACTGGCTGGACAGGAAAATGACCCTGAAAATGTGGCTCGTTGATGGTGACATTCTTCACACCGATACAGCTGTCGTCCCCATCCATATCGATGATGCGATCAATCATCAAGAATGGATAGCGATGCGGCAGCAGCTCCAGAACGCGCATGATATCTGCACTATCAAGGGTCTGTTTTTCACTCATAGTTCATTTCCCTTCAACACCTTGCGAGATCTTTTGCCCGAGATGAAAGACCTCTTAGTGAGCTCTGATCCCAAACCCCGCCCCTATATGGACGTGATCGGCTCACTTTTTGACCGTTAGGCTATTTGTTTTTCTCAGCTAAGCGGCTCAGCGCTGTCATTTCGCGGAACCATTGTTTTACCGGTTTTGCTGGTACGCCACCATAGCGACCACCAGCCGGTACGTCATCCTTGACCACACTAACAGCGGCAATTTGCGCGCCCATACCAATGGTAATATGGCCAGCAACACCGGTTTGTCCACCAATGGCGACGAAATCTTCAAGCTTGGAAGATCCGGAAAGACCAACTTGGGAAACAAGCACACAATGACGACCAACTTCAACATTGTGCCCAATCTGGACTTGGTTGTCGATCTTGGTGCCTTCGCCGATAATGGTATCGCGGTTTGCACCCCGATCAATGGTGCTATTGGCACCAATCTCGACGCGATCCTGAATGATAACGCGGCCAATTTGCGGCACCTTCTGGTGCCCGGTCGCACTCATGGAGAAGCCAAAACCATCCTGACCACTGCAAACGCCAGGATGAAGGATCACACTGTCACCGACAAGCGTATGTTGGAGAACACAATTCGCACCAATATGACAGTTGCGGCCAACACGCACGCCCTGCCCTATGACAGCCCCGGCACCAATTGTGCTACCGGCCCCGATCTCTGCATTGGCCCCAACGCTCACACCCGGCTCGATACAAACGCCAGGTTCGACCTTGGCAGAAGGATGAATATAGGCCGCCTGCGAAATGCCGCCGTCTGTTTCGAAATAAGCCATAGGCACAGCGGCCTCAGGATAGAAAGCAGCAGAGACCTCAGAGAAGGACCGATAAGGGTTTTTCGATTCCAGAACAACAACCCCGTCAGGCACCCGCTCATGATATCGCTTAGCGCAAATCACAGCGCTTGCTGTCGTCTTTTCCAACTGCCCCACATATTTGGGATTGTCGAGAAAGGTAACGTGCCCCTTGGCTGCGGTGTCAATTGGAGCAACGTCACTGATTTGCATATCGCCATCCGCATCATCAGGCAAGTCAGCCCCAATCAGCTCTGCGATTGCTTTAAGGGAGAGGGTTTCGATTTTGGAAAAAAAAGCAGCGTCGGTCATGATAGCTTTCAAAAAAAAGCCGCCGCCCATAAGAGCAGCGGCTTTGTACTGTGTTTCTAGTCAGTCTTAGAAGGAAGACGCAGCGCCGAAGCGAATAACCTGCGTTTCATCATAATCTTCTTTGGTCAGAGCGTAACCATAATCAAGGCGCAGTCGACCAAACGGGCTTGCCCAAATGATACCAGCGCCAATAGATGAACGAATGCTATGATCATCATAGTAGGTACCGGTCGCGTCTGACCCAAACAGCGTACCTGCGTCCGCAAAGACCGAACCACTCAAACCAACACTATCCAGATAAGGCAACGGGAACTGCATTTCGGCTGTTGCATTGACATAGGTCTTGCCGCCCAATGCTTCGCCTGAGGCAATATCACGCGGACCGTAGCCATAAGAAGCGAAGCCGCGAACGGTTTCACCACCCTGATTGAAGGCATCAAGCAAGCGAACATCATCACCACCGAATCCTTGGATATGCCCGGCGCCAACGCGCAGCATGCCAACCAGGCTCCAAGCAGGATAAAGCTCATGATAGTAACGAGCATCCACCGTAGACTTGATGAAGCGAACATCCCCGCCTACACCAGCAAATTCCTGACTGAATTTGCCATAGATACCGCTGGTCGGTGCCGTCATGCTATCGAGGCTATTATAGACGAGGCTATAGCCAACTGAAGACTTAATGGTTGCCCCTTCGTCCTGAGCCTGCTCGATTGCAGGAGCGGCGGTCGAGGTACCATAGTCGTCATAGTTAGAAATTTCCTTCTGTTCCAATGTATAGAACGGGTTGAAGGAGATTTCTTCGGTGATTGGCAGGCCAAACCGGATTGTTCCGCCGTCGCGCTTATAGTCATAATCGCGATAATCATTGTCTTCATAGGTTGAATGGAACAGGTCAAACCCTGCAGCCATCCGACGTCCCAAGAAATAAGGCTCGGTGAAGGACAGGGTATAGGACTGCTTGGAAGCGCCACCGGAAGCAGAAACTTTAAGATACTGACCGCGCCCCATGAAGTTCTTTTCAGACACTGAAACGTCAGCGATAAAGCCATCGCTGGTAGAATAACCACCGCCCAAGGTAACTGCGCCCGTGCCCTTTTCGACCACATCAACATTCAGAACCACACGGTCAGCTGTCGTGCCTGGAGCCGTTGTAACGGCAACTTTTTCGAAGAAGCCAAGCGCATCAAGACGACGCTTCGCACGATCAAGCAGCACGCGGTTGAAGGCATCGCCTTCAGCCATATCGAATTCACGACGAATGACATAATCGCGCGTACGGGTGTTACCGCGAATATTGATCCGTTCAACATAAGCGCGGTTACCTTCATCAACCTGATAGACAAGATTGATGATCTTATTTTCATAGTCACGATCAGCGCGTGGTGTCACGCGAGCGAAGGCATAACCAGACTTGGAAATCTCGATCGTCATGTCTTCCAGAGACTTGGAAACAGCATCAACGCTGTAAACATCACCGGAATCGGTATGAACCTGACTGCGCAGCGCTTCACCATCCACTTCAGGAACAGCGCTATCCACTTCCACGTCGCCAATACGATACTGTTCGCCTTCATCAACGGTGATGGTCACAAAGAACTTGTTCCGCTCACGATCGAGATCAGCAACAGAGGAAACAACGCGAAAATCGGCATAACCATGGTTCAGATAGAACTGGCGCAAACGTTCTTCGTCTGCAGCCAAGCGGTCTGCATCATACACATCGTTGGTCAGCAACCAGCTCAACCAGCCGGATTCCTTCGTCGTCAAAACATTCTGCAGACGGGAATCACCAAACGCCTTGTTACCGAGAATAGAAACCTTGGCAACCGACGTCTTGGCACCTTCTGTGATCTCAAACACGAGATCTGCGCGATTGCGCCCCAAATCGATAACCTTCGGCTCAACACGAGCGCCAAAGCGACCAGCGCGACGATAGGCTTCCAGAATACGCTGAACGTCTGTCTGAATGCGGTTGTCGCTAAGAATTCCGCGGCTCTTGGAAGTCACCACGGTTTCAAGCTGCTTGTCTTTAACGCGTTTGTTGCCTTCGAAGGAAATGCGGTTGATCACCGCGTTTTCCTGAACATCGACAACGAGCGAAGAACCGCTCAAGCGGATGTCGACATCCTTAAACAGGCCTGTCTGATAGAGAGCCTTGAGTGACTCATCGATATCGTAAGCACTGGATCGTTGCCCCGGCTTAATCACGACGTAAGACCGGATGGTGTCATCCGATACGCGCGCATTGCCTTTTACAACGACTTGACTGACCGTTTGTGCAAAAGCCGGACTGATTGCAAAAATATCTACAGGACCGAGCGGCGCTCCCGCACACATAACGGTTGCTAGTGCCGCTTTCCATGCGATGGTCTTAATTTTCTTCATCAGCCCCAACACTCTTTTCTAAATCATCAAATTCGATTTGGACACAAATTGTCCCTGAAATGGAATCTTTATGCCTAAGAAGGTTTTACCTTGAATCGCATAAGGATCAACCCCCGAACACATCTAACTTCAACAAAGATAACATTCAGTTGCCCATAAGCCACAAATTTCTGCGAAAATCACTATAATTATTTTCCCCGAGGAAAATTATCTACATCCCTAATTTGACAGGAAAATATGTGTGATATCGTTAAAGGTGGCAAATATCATCAATGAGAAGACCAGCGCCAAGCCGATCCGGAACCCAAGCTCCTGACTCTTTGGTGACAATGGTTTGCCCCGAATGCCCTCCAGCGCATAAAATACAAGATGCCCCCCGTCCAGCATTGGTATCGGGAACAAATTGAGCAATCCGATACTGACCGAAAGGATCGCGGCAAGATTGAACAGAGCGACGATTCCCAAGGTTGCCACCTGTCCGGAAACCTGGGCAACGCGGATCGGACCGCCCAATTGGTCAGCATCCTCCTTGCCCACAAAGATACGCCCGACATAGCCAAGCGTACGATCAATGATTGAATAGGTTTCGGTTACACCGCCCCAAGCGGCTTGCAGCGGCCCATAGCTTTTGCGGATTACATCCTCAGGACGCGCTTCGTGTCGAATGCCCAGAACGCCGATTTTCTGCTTGTTACCAAACTGATCAGTAATTTCGGTACGGCGTGGGGTTGTCATCAACGAGATTTCCTCGCCGTTACGGTCCACCAAGATATTGAGCGCATCACCAGAGCTGAGAGCAACGATGCCCTGAACATCCGAGAATGACTTGATTTCATGCCCGTCGATAGACAGCATAATGTCACCGACTTCGAACCCGGCTTCTGCGGCAGCACTTTGCGGCACAACGGAATCGACCCGCGCAGGCGTAATCGCCTTGCCATAGAAAAACAGCAGCATACCAAAGATGACGATAGAGAGCAGGAAGTTGGCAAAAGGTCCGGCCGCCACGATGGCTGCCCGTGCCCAAAGGGATTTCGAGTGCAGAGACCCTTCCCTGTCATCCTCGCCTTGGCTTTCCATGGCCTCTTGATCCGGCACGCTTGCCGCATTTTCGTCGCCAAGAAACTTCACGAATCCCCCCAAAGGGATTGCGGAAATCTTCCAGCGGGTGCCATGCTTGTCATAAAATCCAAACAGCTCTTTGCCGAAGCCGATGGAGAATTCGCTGATGGTTACGCCACACCAGCGCGCCACCATGAAGTGGCCAAGCTCATGAAAGAACACGACAATCATGAGCACAAAGAGCGCAGGAATGACATAGCCGAGCAAGCCTGTACCGGCAGAAAAGATGCTCTGAAGGATTTCCATTAAAGTCTCCACATTTCCTGAACGCTAGCGTAGCGGTGATCCTCTAAAGAAGGCTTAAATAGGGTGAAAATATGGAGAGATCAACAGGTCCCGCTGGACCTGCCTCTCAATATTAAGACGGAAAGCAGCTACGACTAGTCATCCAGCATGGCAAGAAAACGCCCGGCAGACTCCAACGCCTTATAACTAGGATCGTAATATTTGCTGTAGTGAATGAATCCATGCACGGCGCTTTTATAGACATCATAATAGTGCTTTACGCCCGCCTCCATCAATTTGCCCGCCAGCCAGCGACTATCGTCGGCCAGACAATCGCATTCCGCCTCGCACAAATAGACCGGCGGCAAATCATGCATTTCAGCATCTGTCAGATCTGCATAGGTCGGGTCGGCATCGTCTGGCAGATAGAAGTTCCACAAGGCCCGCATCCATGCAGTGGCGAGCCCATTGCTACCATCCCCATAAGCTTTGTGAGACCGCGTATCATACAGGCGACGATAGCATCCATAATATAGAAGCAGAGCAATAATGCGCACCGGCTTCTTCTCATCACGCAAGCGCAGCGCAGCAGCGAGCGCCAGATTGGCCCCGGCACTATCCCCCGCCAATGCAATTTCACAATTCTCCTCGGCGGCAATTTTTTCGATCTTTGCACATACCGCATCAATCGCAACTGGATGGGTATACTCTGGAGCCAAAGGATAGCTAAGGCCAAACACTTCGCGCTCGGACAATACGGCAAGATCTGCCATGGCGCTGGCATGAGTGATGACATTGCAATTGCGCCACCCGCCACCATGAATATAAAGGATCAGCTTGCGCGGTCCGGCCTTGATTGTTTCGGGAGTGAATCGTCTACCGAAGTCCGTATCAACAATCGTGATTTTATCGTCATGACGCCCGACGAGCGACCGACGCACATCGGTATATTTCTCACGCGAGACCTCAAGAGGCTCATTGGCATCCGGATCTGGGAAATAGGAAAAACGTGCAGCATATTCCTGCAAGGCTTTATCGGGTTTACCAACCATCACAATGACTCCGTCTCTTGCATCTCCCCAAAAGGGAGACACGCAACAATCCGTTTCAAAAACAGCTTTGCCTTAAGGCCAAAACCTGAGCCAGCCCATAGCCAGCCCACTAGAACCAAAATTCAGCTTACCATCTGCCGTGCAACGCCTCGGGCGGCCTTATCGAGGGCAAGAACATCGCCGACATCCCTTGCGGCTCCGACTTCACCCCTACGAACAAACTCCGCCATAACCTTTTCGACAAGCTCAGCAATACCGCCAAACGCAATATCACCGGCAAGAAAGGCCGCAACAGCAATCTCGTTGGCAGCATTCATGATGTTGGGCAGGCTGTCTCCGGCCTCAAGCGCCTCTTTGGCAAGGCGCAAACAGGGAAACCGCTCATAGTCCGGCTCTTCAAAGGTAAATTGCCCAATCTCAACAAGAGAAATACGATCTGTATTGGCAGGCGCCCGCTCTGGCCATGCAAGGCAATGAGCAACCGGAATGCGCATGTCCGGCGCACCGAGCTGCGCAAGCAAAGAACCGTCACTATAGGCCACCATGCCATGAATGATCTGCTGGGGATGGACAACGACCTTCAGCTTATCCGCAGAGACCCCATAAAGATGGTGCGCCTCGATCAGCTCCAGCCCCTTGTTCATCATTGACGCACTGTCGATGGTGATCTTATTGCCCATGGAAAAATTGGGATGCGCCAAAGCCTGCTCAATCGATGCATTGGCTATGGCATCCTTGCCCCATGTTCGAAAAGGGCCGCCAGACGCGGTCAACACAATCTTGGAAATTTCCGCTCGGTTTTCACGCTCATAGACCTGAAACACGGCGCTATGTTCTGAATCGACCGGCAAGATCGGCTTACCGAGCCGCTGCGTTTCGGCCATCACCAGATCACCCGCGCACACAAGCGCTTCCTTGTTGGCGAGCGCCACCTGATTGCCCGCCTTGAGAGCCGCCAGCGTTGGACAAATGCCCGCAGCGCCCACAATCGCACCGATCACGATATCAGCAGAACGCCCCGCCGCCTCTTCAACAGCGCTCTGCCCAGCCCCGACTTCAATGTCATGGCCGGACAAGGCATCCTTGAGATCGGCGTAAAAGCCTTCATCCGCAACGACTGCAAACCGAGCCCCGGCTTTGACAGCGGCTCGCGCCAGTTTGCCAACATTGCGATTGGCAGTCAGCGCATTGACCCGATAGCGATCAGGTGAACCGGCAATGATGTCGAGCGCAGAATCTCCAACCGATCCGCTTGCCCCCAGCACTGAAATGATTTTCGGCGTGCCTTCGCTGCCTTGCGCGGAGGAATCAACGGATGAAGTCTTGGACATAACCCACTCATATTTAGAACAAAACAAAGATTAGGCCCGAAAGAAACCCAAGGCCCTACTGAATCAGAAAACCGGTTGCCACAGAATGAACATCACCAAGGGCAACCCCGATCAGGGCCGCAGCGACGACCGCAAAAAGCAACCCATCGACGCGGTCCATGACGCCGCCATGGCCGGGAATGAGAGTGCCGGAATCCTTGACGTCAAACATACGCTTCATTTGTGACTCTGCAAGATCCCCCACCTGTGAGAGCACAGAAAGTCCACCGAGCAATGCAACCAGCCTCATATCCGGCACAATGCCCAAAAGCACAGCCACGAATGCGGAAAAACCGGTCCCCAAAACGAGCCCGCCAACGGAACCCGACCATGTCTTTTTGGGAGAGACACGGCGCCACAGCTTTGGCCCGCCGACATATTTACCAACGAAATAGGCCGAAACGTCCGTGCCCCAAACCAGCGCGAACAGCACCAAGATGGCTTGCAGACCATAGTCCGGATCTTGCCTGAGCAGAAAGATGGCACCACCAAAAGCAGCGGCATAAAGAATACCAAGGCCACACCAGCGCGCAGTCCGATAAGAACAGCGGGCAAAAAACAGGTATCCCGCACCAAATGCGGGGATCGCAAGCCCGGCTTGCCAGTCTGTGAAATAGAAGCAGAATAGCGAGCCTATAATGACGATATAGCCTGTCAGGGCGGGCGTCTGAGCAGGCGCTTCGCCCACCATGCTCAACCATTCACGATAAATCAGGATGGTGACAGCCCCAAAGAACAGGGCGAATGCAACACCGCCCCACCATGTAACAGCAAAGGCAGCTGCAGCCAGAATAACACCCGACGCAAGTCTGACCATCAGATCAGACCAGAGGCTTGTCTTTTGCGTCTTGTCTTCAGCCTCGCCTGCGGGTTTCTTTAAAGAGTCCAGAACAGCTTCTCCCGTATAGTTCACGAACCGGTTCGACACACCGGCATTTTACCCGCCTGAGACGAGTGCAGCCTGATTGAGCTCCACATCATCGACACCCACGCGACCAAAGCGACGATTGCGCCGGCCATATTCCACCAGCGCCAATTCCAATTGCTGCCGATCGAAATCCGGCCAGTAACAATCGACGAAAATGAACTCTGAATAGGCGGCCTGCCAGAGAAGGAAGTTACTCAACCGTTGCTCGCCGCTGGTGCGCAAAATCACATCAGGATCAGGCACAGAGCCAGTGTAAAGAGATTGAGAAACAAGCGCTTCATCGATAGCAGAGGCCGTCAGACGCCCCTCTTCGACCTCATGGGCCAAAGATTTCACCATATCGACAATTTCATGCCGGGCGCCATAGTTAAACGCAATTTGCAACGTCAGGCCGGTATTCTCCTGCGTGCGCCGCTCAGCTTTATCAAGCAACGCGGCAATATCGCGTTCCAGACCGTCGCGACTACCAATCACCAGAACCCGCACATTTTGCTTATGCAGGGTGGCCAGGTCCTTGTTAATAAAGAGCTTGAGCAGCCCCAACAAATCGCGAACCTCGGATTGGGGGCGCGACCAATTCTCTGAACTGAAAGCAAAGAGCGTCAGATATTCAATATTGAACTCAATAGCATTGGAGACTATTTCACGAACGGCAACAACGCCCTGACGATGGCCTTGTGTGCGGGTCAGTTTGCGCTCCTGCGCCCACCGACCATTGCCGTCCATTATAACTGCCAAATGGCGAGGTATGGCCATATTTCCTGTAACAGAAGTGTCCGCATAACGCATTTGGCCAACCATAAATTCCCGTCCCCTTGGTTCCACAACAGCCCGACATGCCCCAAAAATTACGAGTGCATCGCCGGGCCGTTTCTTGACCTTCAATATGGCGCAAAAGCTGTAACAGCTCCCCAAAGGCGCCCTATCAACCTTTAGCCCACACCAACACGGGAGCATTTCTTCTAAAAAAGGCTCCGCACCAATGTTTGGTTGATAGACCTAAACCTGCATGATTTCCGCTTCCTTGCTGGAAGCCATCGTGTCGATTTCGGCAACATATTTGTTGGTCAGATCCTGAATCTCGTCATTGTAAAGACGGACATCATCCTCGCTCATACCGTCTTTTTCGGCCTTCTTGCACATATCCATGCCATCACGACGCACATGGCGCACAGATACTTTCGCATTCTCGGCATAAGAATGGGCAATTTTGACCATTTCCTGACGACGTTCCTGGTTCAGTTCAGGAATAGGAAGACGAAGCAACTGACCATCGGTGACCGGATTGATGCCGATGTTGGACTCACGAATCGCCTTTTCAACAGCGCCAACCATGCCCTTGTCCCAAACTTGGATAGACAGCATGCGCGGCTCTGGCACGGAAACCGTACCCACCTGATTGATCGGCATGGTCTGGCCATAAGCTTCCACCGTAATAGGGTCCAGAAGAGCCATCGATGCGCGTCCGGTTCTCAGCCCGGACAATTCTGTTTTCAGAACAGATACAGCCCCCTTCATGCGACGTTCAAGGTCATCAAGATCCAGTTCTTCGGCAGACATGGTAAAGCCTCTTGTTTTCTAGTTCGGTTATCATTCCGGGTCTATTCTTAGCTCATGCCCCTCAATGAGGCTCCCCTGAGCAGTTTCCCCCTTGCATGATCTGTGGTCTTTCATCCATCCAGCCCGCAGATCAATTTTCTTTCACCGGGCGCAGCATGACACTATCGCCACCTATCCTATTGGCCGGAGACGACCGTCGCGCGCCCACGCCCCTGCAGAATTTCAACAATCCCGTTCGGTTCGTGCAATGAATAAACAATTATCGGGATATTTGCCTCTTGAGCAAGCGCAATCGCAGCTGCATCCATAACCTTCAGCCCTTGTTTGAGGACTTCTGTATAACTGATCTCATCATAACGGATAGCATCAGGGTTTTTCAGAGGATCCGCCGAGTAAATCCCGTCTACCTGAGTGCCTTTGAAGACGGCATCACATTGCATTTCGGCTGCGCGCAGGGCTGCGCCCGAATCTGTCGTAACGAACGGATTGCCGGTGCCGGCTGCAAAAAGCACGATCTTGCCTTCAGCCAAATAAGCCTTGGCAGCACGCTGGGTAAACTGCTCACAAATCTCGTCCATGGCGATAGCAGACATGGCAATGACAGGAACGTCGATGCTCTCAAGCGCGGTGGCCATCGCCAGCACATTCATCACCGTTGCCAGCATGCCCATATGGTCGCCACGGACCCGGTCTCCGCCCTTGGCGGCAACAGAAACACCCCGAAAGATGTTGCCACCACCAATAACGACACCAACCTCGGCACCAAGCGCCCGCACATCAGCAATCTCTTGAGCGACGCGCGCCACCATTGTTTGGTCAATCCCGAAGGACTGTTCCCCCATCAATGCTTCGCCCGACACCTTCAGCAAGACGCGTTTATATTTCAAATTACCCATTCTGTCAGACACCTCGCATAGTAAGCTCCTCCGGCTACAGACAAGATAAAGGCAATTGCCTACGCCTCAAAAAAGGGAGCACCCGGCGAGCAGGATCTACAGGCCGGAAGAAAAGCTGTCTTTGCATACACGAAGGGCGCTGGTTCGTCATCCCCAGCGCCCCTCAAATTTCAGTTTTTCAACCCCGTTGCAAGGCAAATAGGGCTATTTGCGAATTAGTTACCGGCAGCAGCGGCAACTTCAGCAGCAAAGTCTTCTTCTTTCTTCTCGATGCCTTCGCCAAGAGCGAAGCGAGCGAAGGAAACCAGTTTGATTGGCGCGCCGACTTCTTTTTCAGCGTTTTTGATAGCCTGTTCAACGGTGTTTTCGCCATCGATAACGAAGGTCTGCTTGAGCAGAACAACTTCTTCGAAGAATTTGCGCATACGACCTTCAACCATCTTTTCGATGATGTTGTCCGGTTTGCCAGACGCTTTAGCCTGTTCGGAGAACACAGCTTTTTCGCGTTCGATAGCAGTAGGATCAACTTCTTCGGTGGTTGCAGCCAGCGGGTTGGTTGCTGCGATGTGCATGGCAACCTGCTTGCCAAGCGCTTCGAGCTTCTCTGCATCGCCTTCGGATTCCAGAGCAACCAGAACGCCAAGACGTCCAAGGCCAGGAGCCGTAGCGGAGTGCATGTAGGAAGCAACAACGCCCTTGTCTACGCTAAGAACCGTGCCACGACGCAGGTTCATGTTTTCACCGATGGTTGCAACAGCGTTGGTGATGGTTTCTTCAACCGTGCCACCGCCAGGATATTGTGCAGCCAGAATGTCTTCCAGTTTATCGCCAGCTTCAACAACGACAGATGCGATGTTGCGAGCCAGTTCCTGGAACTGTTCGTTACGGGAAACGAAGTCGGTTTCGGCATTAACCTCTGCAAGAGCAGCCTTATTGCCTTCGCCAGCAATAGCAATCAGCCCTTCAGCGGCAACACGACCGGATTTTTTCGCAGCTTTCGCCAAGCCTTTGGTGCGCAACCAGTCGATTGCGGCTTCCATATCACCGTCGGTTTCGCCCAGGGCCTTTTTGCAGTCCATCATGCCCGCGCCGGAAACTTCGCGGAGCTCTTTAACCATTGATGCTGTAATCGCCATTGCAGCCTCACGTCCTTTATCAAACAAGCCAGAAGCCGCCCGAACGATCCCGGGCGGCCATTTCAATCATATCAGGGCAAAGCCCTCAAATCTTATTTCTGAAGCACTCGATTTCCCAGAAAGCTGACAGGCTTTCAAGACAGGAATATGTAAGCGCCCTCGCCTTTAAGCAGATGCTTATTCGGCTTTTTCTTCAGCAGCGGCTTCAGGAGCAGCAGCTTCTTCACCGTCTTCGTCATCCAGAGCGGCTTCAAGCAGGCCATCTTCGGATTCGCCAAGATCAATGCCAACATCGCCAGCAGAACGGGAGATACCATCGATGGCAGCAGCAACGATCATGTCGCAGTAAAGAGAGATAGCGCGGGAAGCGTCATCGTTACCCGGAACCGGGAAGTCGATGCCATCAGGATCGCAGTTGGTATCAACAACAGCAGCAACAGGAATACCCAGACGGCGGGCTTCATGAATTGCGATGTCTTCCTTGTTGGTATCAATCACGAAGATCAGGTCAGGCACACCGCCCATATCCTTGATACCGCCCAGAGCGCGTTCCAGTTTATCGCGTTCGCGGGTCAGGGTCAGGCGTTCTTTCTTGGTGAAGCCTTTGCCTTCGCCTTCAAGCAGCTCGTCGAGCTTGCGCAGGCGCTGGATGGACTGGGTGATGGTCTTCCAGTTGGTCAGCATGCCGCCGAGCCAACGGGAGTTCACATAATACTGGGCAGCAGCTTTAGCTGCTTCAGCAACAGGACCAGAAGCCTGACGCTTGGTGCCAACGATCAGAACGCGACCGCCACGAGCAACGGTATCAGACACAGCTTTCAGAGCTTCGTTCATCAGAGGAACGGTCTGGGACAGGTCGATGATATGGATGTTGTTGCGAGCGCCGAAAATGTATTTGCCCATTTTCGGGTTCCAGCGGTGGGTCTGGTGACCAAAATGCACACCTGCTTCAAGCAGCGAGCGCATGGATACTTCAGGAAGTGCCATGTAAAATTTCCTTTACCGGTTTAACCTCTGCGGGATGTGGCCAAAATGGGCACCGGATGGATGTCAGCACATTTCTCCATGCTGCCACCCTGCTCCCGCATGTGGATTCGAGGGTGCTTATAGGCGCTAACTTTCAGGAATGCAAGCCGCAAGGCCGCCTTTTCTGGGGAATGGCCGCTTATCGGGCACCATAAAAGCAGAACAGGTCACCCTTGATATATGCAATTCTTCGCAATAAGCTTATGCGATATTGGAATGATCTGCACATCAAACCCTCAACCAGCTCAAGTCTCAGGAACTGAATCGCGATGCATAGCAGGCTCATCCTTGCACTCAGCCTTATCATGATCGCCCTGTTAGCCCCAAGGGCTGCAACGGCCGATCCGGCTCCCTGTCGCCAGAAATATGACGCCTATCTATCCAATCTGGACAAGGCCTCCGATGTGGTATCGACAATTCTGAAGCAAGACAGCAGTTGCCTTGAAGCCAGCAATGACTGCGAGCGCTGCACCCGTCTTGATGACGGCACCCTTTCCTGCCCCCCCATTGGCTTCACTTGCACGCCAGGCACAAGCGTCTGCACAAGACGCGCACCATCTCAACCAGCGGAATAGAGAGCGCTTAAGCGACAGCCTTTCGGAAGCTGGCAGGTGTCACCCCCGTTCCGGCCTTGAAGCTGCGTGTAAAATGGCTCTGACTGGAAAAACCACAGGCATCAGCAACTTGCGCCAGAGGCTCCCCGGCGCGCATCAGATGCTTGGCCCGCTCCACACGCCGATGGGCAACAAACAGACTGGGCGAGACCCCACAGGTCTGTTTGAAGCTCCTTTGCAAGTGAAACTCGCTCAAATCCGCAATGCCTGCAAGATCACGCAAACGGATCACCTGATCGAGATTCTCTTCGATATAGTCAGCCAGTTTGCGCTTCACTGAGATCGAAAGGCCTCCGCGGATCGGCTTGACCAACTGACCATGAAACCGCTTTTGCAAAAGGACCTCCGCGATCAACTCGACCATAGCCTCTTCTGCGCCCATCGCATTGCCAGCGCAGGTTTCACCAAAAAGACGTGAAAAGGGAACGATGAGTCCTTCCGGCTTGGCATAGGTGACATCAGCCAATTCGATCTGGCGTCCGTCCCGATCCATCATCTCGCTATAACAGCGCCGCAATTCTTCGTCAGGCAGATAGAGATGCATCATGGTCAGCGGGCCATTGACCTCCCATTCCGAGCTTTGCCCCTGCGGGAAAATACAAACCGCTCCCGGCCAGCCGCGCACCGGCTTCTGATCGACGCGCCAGACATCCTGTCCGTTTCGCACATACATGCTGAAGGCATGCCCTTGCAGCTCATCATAATTCACATGGTCTTCCCGGTTGCTCCAGATCGCACAAGAGCGCCCAAAACCGAGATCAAGGCTGCCGTGCCTGATCGCGGTTGAACTGTCTTGCAGAAATCCGAAAACGGAATGATCCTTTGAGTGCATGGAATGAAAACCGAAAAGATACGAGATAAAGCTGAGGTGTTAGGCCGACTTATAGCACCAGCTCCTGCCGCCAACAATCACCATGTGACAGCCCCGATGCACTTCACCGCAAGATTATGCAAAAGCGGAACCAACGAAACCGTTAGACCGAAAGTTCAACAATAAAGGTTTCAGTCATGATCCCGTTTCTTCTCGTAACAACAGTTTTGATCTGGGGAACCACTTGGTTCGCCATCGCTCTGCAAGCAGGTCCGGTTCCGGCTCTGGTTTCCATTTTCTATCGCTTCGGCGTCGCTGGCGTGCTGTTTGTGGCAGGTCTTGCCCTGTCTGGCCGTCTTCGCCTGCCGCGCAAGGATCATCAAATCTGGCTAGTTGCACAGGCTCTCTGCTTGTTCAGCCTGAATTTCATCTGCTTCTACTATGCCGTCCGATATATCCCGTCGGGTCTGGAATCCGTTATCTTCTCGATGGCGACCATCTTCAACGCCATCAATGCCCGCATTTTCTACAAAGACAGAATCACCAAACAGGTGGTTCTTGCCAGCATTCTGGGCATCTGTGGTCTTGTTCTGCTGTTCGGCCGCGATGTCTTTTCAAGTAGCGGCACGGAAGCCCTCACCGGCGCGGGCCTTGCCATGCTCGGAACGCTGTTCTTTTCTTTCGGTAACATGGTCTCTCGCCGCAATAGCCAAATGGGCATCTCTCCCATCACTGCAAACGCCTGGGGCATGTGCTACGGCGCCCTCATCCTGCTGGCTCTGATCACAGTGACAGGCACCCCGATTGTCGCACCGGCAGACGTGACCTATCTTGGAGCCCTGCTCTATCTTGCGATTTTCGGCTCCATCGTTGCCTTCACCACCTACCTCATTCTGGTAGCGCGCATAGGTTCGGCCAAAGCGGCTTACATGACGGTGCTCTTTCCAATCATCGCACTTGCCATTTCCACCCTGTTCGAAGGGTATGTCTGGCATTGGACATCGGTTCTGGGGCTCATACTGGCGCTGACCGGCAACATCATCATGTTCGCACCAAAGAAGACCAAACCGGATGCCTCGGCCCCAAGCCCTGCGAAAGTAGAGCTTAGTGACACGGCCTCCGCGGCAAGCTGACCCTAAAACGGCTATCCTTTCCGCTCCGGCAAGCAGCCAACGGAGCCCAGCGTCGCGCGCAAGGCCTCAACAAGGTCCGTGCGCGGCTCCTTCCCCAGCAAGCTGACAAGACGTTCATTGTCAAGCCGCATGGAATGGCGCCACAAGGGTTCGATTTCCGAAGCCTCACGAGCGAAGGGAACGAGCGGGCTTGCCAGACGCATCAGCCACCAGGGAAAGGCCCGCACTGCAAGCCTACGCCCCAACACAGCCTCGAGCCCATCAATCAAACCACGTCCTGAACGATCCCAATAGCCTTCAAAGGGAATGTCTTCAAATGGGGCCAGCGCACTTTGTTTTTCGAGCAATAGAGCAACCGCTTCCGCCACATCAGGAAGATATGACCAGCTATGGCCGGCTCCCCGCGCGACATTTGTTACCGCCTTCAAAGGACGCCCCGGCTTTATCATCGCTTGAGTGAACCAGCTTGATCGCGCCCCAGGACCAAAATAGTCGCCAGCCCGCACAATGAGGCTGGGCACCTGAGGAGCAGCGTCTTTTAAACGCTCTTCGAGTGCGATGCGAACCTGCCCCTTGCGAGACCGCCCGGTTTGAGGGCAGCCGCTGCGCACCACCGGCGTCAATTCAGGGTCGAAATTATAAACCGTTCCGGGCAGCACAATCCGTGCCCCATTGGCTAGTGCGGCCGCAATAGTGTTATCGATCATCGGCAACACAAGCTCTTCCCATTTGCGATAGCCGGGTGGATTGACAGCATGCACAATCACATCGGCCCCGTGCGCTGCGGCGAGCACATCCGAAGCGCTCATGGCATCGCCCTTGCACCACTCTACGCCGTCAATACCACTTCTCTTCGCCGCTTCAAGGTCCCGCGCCATGCTACGCACCAACCAGCCATGTGCGACCAACGCGCTGGCAATCGCCCCACCAATCCCACCGGTAGCGCCAAGAACCAGCGCAACCCGGACCTTGGGTTCGCCATTCATTTCTTTATCCATCCGTCATCTCCGCATTGGTCTCAAATGAGCGTCTGAATTGCAGCCGCTCTCTATCGCCAAAGACTGACGCCCTTTTGATAGAAAAGAAATTGCCAATTATCTTTCAGGTGCTAGTATGATTTTTATGAGCAAGGATATTTCATGGGATGATCAACGCTGCTTTCTTGCAGTCCTCGAAGAAGGCAGCCTTTCGGCGGCAGCCCGCAAGCTTGGCGTTTCACAACCGACTGTCAGAGCCCGGATTTCATCTCTTGAAGAGAGTTTGGGCACACCGCTTTTCACCCGTTCGGTCAACGGCCTCGCCCCAACGGAAACCGCAAGAGAGCTACACAAAAGCGCCAAGGCGATGGCAATGGCTTCAGCTGACTTCATCCGCAAAGCATCGGCCCCACCCGACGCCATTGCAGGCACGGTCCGCCTTTCGGTTCCCGAGGTCATGGGCACAGAGGTCATTCCCACGATGCTTGCCACACTGCAAGACCGACATCCTGCCATTCATATCGAATTGGAACTGAGCAACAAGCCCGCCGACATTCTTCAGCAGGAAGTTGACCTTGCGGTTCGAACAGTGCAACCGAAACAGGAAGCGCTCGTCGCCCGCAAGGTGGCATCAATACCCTTGGGCTTTTTCGCAAGCCCCGCCTACCTTGCCAAGCATGGCACGCCTCTATCCATGGAAGATCTGTCAAGGCACCACTTCGTTGGCCCGGATCGCAGTTTGAGCGACCTCGCGCTTGCGAAAAAGCTGGGCCTAAGCAAAACAACGGCAAAAATTGCTCTGGCAACCGACAGCCATCCAGCGCAATTGGCCGCAGCACGGGCCGGCCTTGGCATCGCCGTCATTCAGGTTCCTTTCGGGAGCCGCCATTCAGATCTGGTGCATATCCTGAAGGATCAAAGCGTCTACGCGCTCGACACATGGGTCGTAACGCACGAAAACCTGCGTGCCGTGCCACGCATCAGAGCAGTGTTCGATTGTCTGGTGGAAGGTTTCACCCATTATCGCTAGACGCTTGCGCCCTAGCAATCCTCAAAGCCACGCTCTTCAGACCGGAGACGAAACCACTTCATTGCTTCGCCAACCAAGAGCCACTTTAAGCAACGCCGACTTCCACATCGACGATCCCCGGAATAGCCTTCAAGGCCCGGCCAACCTCAGGCGAAACATAATATTTGCCCTTCAGCCGCATCTCGACTTCGCATTCGCCCTCATCCAGCATCACGATCACGGAAACCTCGCCATCACCTCTGTCATCAAGCTGCTTTTGCAGGGATGTCAGTGGCTTGGGATCATTCACGAACACGCGCATGGCCTGCCGCATGCCATCACTGACAAGCGGCCGCACATTGTTGATGCGCACAGAGACCCCTTCAGGCCGTTCGTCTGCCCCCACCTCCAGAATAACCGTATTGCCCGGCTCCAGATCATCGCGAAAACGCGCCAGCGCCTCGGAAAAGAGCACCGCTTCATATTGCCCGGTTGGATCGGAAATGGTGATGATACCCATGCGGTTGCCGGTCTTGGTCTTGCGTTCCTGCTTCCCGGTAATGGTACCGGCCAAACGCCCCGCACTGGCGCCCTGCTTGACGGCAATCTCGAATTGCTGCCAGAGCTGGATACGCATCTTTTCGAGCTGCGGAATATATTCATCCAGCGGATGCGCCGACAGATAGAAACCGATCGCGCTATATTCACGCTGCAGTTTCTCCTGACTTGTCCATGGGCGCACATCCGGCAAAGGCAATGGCGCAGCCTCTTCCTCGCCAAACAGCCCACCCTGCCCCGATGATGCATCCCGCGAATGGCTTGTTGCCTCACCCATGATGATGTCAATGGAGCCAACAACCTGCGCCCTGTTGGGATTGAGCACATCGAAGGTGCCTGCAGCTGCCAGATTTTCGATCGTGCGCTTGTTGATCACACGCGGACTGATACGCTTGGCGAAATCAGCCAGATCCTTGAACGGCTTATCGCCCCGCACTTCCATGATATGCTCGGCGGCGGGCTGCCCCACCCCCTTGATTGCCGCCATGGAATAGATAATGGCCCCATCCTTGACGAGAAACTCAACGCCGGATTCATTGATGGATGGTGGCCGCACCTCAATGCCGAGCCGGATTGCATCACGGCGGAATTCCGACAGCTTGTCGGTGTTGTTCATATCCAGCGTCATGATTGCCGCAAGGAACTCAGCTGGATAGTTCGCCTTCATATAGGCAGTCTGATAGGCCACCAGAGCATAGGCAGCAGCGTGCGACTTGTTGAAGCCATAGTCGGCGAACTTGGCCACGAGGTCATAGATCTCGGACGCTTGCTCGCGCGGCACCCCGCGCTCTTCAGCACCATCACAGAAGAAGACCCGCTGCTTTTCCATCTCCTCACGGATCTTCTTACCCATCGCACGACGCAGCATATCAGCTTGGCCGAGGGTGTAACCGGAAAGGATCTGCGCGATCTGCATCACCTGTTCCTGATAAATGATGATGCCGTAGGTCTCTTTCAGCACCGGCTCGAGCAACTCGTGCATATAGTCCGGTTTTTCCTCGCCACGCTTACGCGCACAATACACCGGAATGTTTGCCATAGGCCCAGGTCGATAGAGCGCCACGATAGCGATGATATCCTCGAACTGGTCGGGCTTCATATCAAGCAGGGCCTTGCGCATGCCCATACTTTCAAGCTGGAACACACCAACCGTCTCACCGCGGCAGAGAATTTCATAGGATTTCGGGTCGTCGATCGGAATTTCCGACAGGTTGATCTTGATGCCACGCTGTTCCACAAATCGAACCGCCGTTTGCAAAACCGTCAGCGTTTTCAGACCAAGAAAGTCAAACTTGACGAGGCCGGTCTTCTCGACAAACTTCATGTTGAACTGGGTCACCGGCATATCCGAGCGCGGGTCGCGATACATGGGGACGAGCTTGTCCAACGACCGGTCCCCGATCACAACGCCAGCAGCGTGGGTCGAAGTATGCCGATAGAGCCCTTCCAGTTTCAGCGAGATGGAAATGAGGCGATCCACAATCTCCTCTTCCTTGCGGGCGTCAACCAGACGAGGTTCCTGCTCCAGAGCTTCGGGCAGAGACACCGACACCGCACCCTTCATGGGCACCAGTTTGCAGAGTTTGTCCACCTGACCGAAGGGCATCTGCAACACGCGCCCCACGTCGCGCAGCACCATGCGGGCTTGCAGCGTACCATAGGTGATGATCTGTCCCACGTTGCTCCAGCCATATTTGCGCTGCACATAATGCACCACTTCTTCGCGTCGGTCCTGACAGAAGTCGATATCGAAGTCGGGCATCGACACACGTTCCGGGTTCAGGAATCGTTCGAACAGAAGAGCAAAACGCAAAGGATCAAGGTCGGTGATCGTCAAGGACCAAGCCACAAGGGAGCCAGCACCGGAACCACGCCCCGGCCCCACCGGGATTCCATGTTCCTTGGCCCATTTGATGAAGTCGGCAACGATCAGGAAGTAGCCGGGGAACTTCATCGAAACGATAATACCCAGCTCGAACTCCAACCGCTCCCAATAGGCTTCCTCAGTCAGCCCCGGGGCAAGACCGTGAATATCAAGGCGGCGGCGCAGCCCCTCTTCAGCCTGCTTGCGCAGCTCGGCAGCCTCGTGCTGCTCGGCTTCTTCAGGATCGGCGTCCGCACCTGCAAATCGTGGCAATAGCGGTTTGACCGTACGGACGCGTGTCGAGCAGCGCTGCGCAATTTCAATGGTATTTTCAAGAGCTTCAGGCAAATCGGCAAACAGCTCGGCCATTTCGTCCTGACTTTTGAAATAATGCTCCCGGGTCAGTTGCCGACGGTCACTCTGGATGAGGACCTTGCTCTCCGCAATGGCGAGCAGCGCATCATGGGCTTCAAAGTCTTCGCGCTCACCGAAATAGACGTCATTGGTGGCCACCAACGGCATTTCGAATTCATAGGCAAGATCGATAATCTGCGGCTCTACAATGGCCTCATGCGGCATACCGTGCCGCATGATTTCGACATAGACCCGATCACCGAAAACGCGCTTCAATATTTGAAGACGCTCACGCCCCTTGGCCACATGATTGCTTGCCAGCATCCGGTCCACGGGACCATTGCCGCCACCGGTCAGGCAGATGATACCTTCCCCCAGTTCTTCCAGATCACCGACCGTAACATGCGGCTCCTGATCATCCTCGGGCGAGAGATAGGACCGGGAAACAAGAAGCATAAGATTCGCCCAGCCCTGATCCGTGGCAGCAAGCAGAACGATGGAAGGCAATTCCGTATGCCCACTGCCTTGATAATCCCCATCGTTGAAATAGATCTCGACCTGACAGCCCATGATCGGCTGCAGGCCTTCGCCGACAGACTTTTCGGAAAATTCAAGTCCACCAAACATGTTGCGCGTATCCGTAATGGATACAGCGGGCATATTCATCGCCATGGTCTTCTTGATCACCTTGGCGACGGGCAAGGCCCCTTCGAGAAGAGAATAGGCCGAATGCACATGCAAATGGATAAATTTAAGATCGTCCGACAGCCCATTCATCACAGCAAAGCCTTCCCGTATCAACATGACAGCGCCCGACATGGGTCGCTAGAATCAGATCGCGCAAGGCTTCAAGAATAGAAAATGCAGAGGAGCATGGCAAAGCCTGATGATAGCAGTCAGACGGTGGCGACAAGCTCTCCACAACAAGCCGGTTTGACTTTGAATAACCTTCCGAACCCCAGCAGGCCGTCCCCATAGTTATCCTCTCTAATCCCCACTATTCAGACAGGAAAATCAAACCAGAACCTGCATCCACACGCCAATCATGGACATAAAGGTGATAAGGGAACCGAGCGCAAGAACATCACGAATAATCATTACCAGACCTCAAAACTGTTCGCGTTATATCCTCATTATGTATTTGTTTTGTTCTCATTGCAAGCACTTTCTCTTAATCTAGAAAATTCAATTTTATTACAATTTTTTAGATAGTTAGAAGAAGTTGTTCGCAAATTATTCACACAGCTTCATTCTGTCCCCGACCTCATCCCAAAACATCCACAGGAGAACATCCCCCAAAAGAGCCGACCACACCAACCAGACTTTGTCCTCCGCTTGTGAACAGTCTTTCCACACACTCTCCCAGCTCAGTAAAAAAGCAGCCTGAGATATCCCCACCAATCCAGTATCCGTTCACAGGCACCAGTGGAAACCGTATGCAGGCCAGCATAACGAAATGCGCCCGCACCTCTCGACATGAGAGGGCGGGCGGATCAATATCTATTAAAAAGAAGAATGGCTTAGAGATCTACAATCTTGCCATCAACCAACGTAATCTGCCGATCCATGCGTTCGGCCAAAAACAGGTTGTGGGTAGCGACCAGCGCAGCAATGCCTGATTGTTTCACCAAGGCATTGAGCGCCTTGAAAACATATTCGGAGGTATTGGGATCAAGGTTCCCCGTCGGCTCATCAGCCAGCAACACACGCGGAGCATTGGCCATGGCGCGAGCAATAGCCACCCGCTGCTTTTCACCACCGGAAAGCTCACTGGGCCGATGATCAGAACGATGATCAATCTTCATATAGGCCAGCAATTCCTTGGCACGTGTCTCGGCTTCTTTACGCAGTTCACCACGGATGAGCTGTGGCAACATGACATTCTCAAGAGCGGAGAATTCTGCAAGCAGATGATGGAACTGATAGACAAAGCCGATTTCATTGCGGCGCACCAAAGTGCGCGTCCTGTCAGCTGCCTGACTTTGTGCCACATTGGCGATATAAACTTCGCCCGCTGTAGGGCGCTCCAACAATCCGGCAATATGCAACAAGGTCGATTTGCCCGCGCCGGAGGGCGCCACCAGCGCGACCATTTCGCCAGCCCGAACCGAAAGATGCGCGCCATTCAAAACGACCAGATCGTCCTCGGCTTGCTCATAGGCTTGCTGGATATTGTCCAACACCAGAAGATTCTCGTCAGATGAAGCATCGCGCGCATCGTATTCCTGCCCTGATCCCTGATCAAAAGCAGTATACTGATCCGCTCCGGGAACAGCCCCCACATCCTGAGAGCCCAGGGAAGCCTCATCCGGCGCAGTTGATGTCGGCATCGCCGGAATGCTGCCCGTCAGTTCAACAAACCCGGCAGCTGGCTCAGCTATCTGTGGCAAAGCCTCTGGAGCGGTCGAAACAGTTTGCTCATGCCTCTGTCCCTTTGGCTTGGCCGCCTTGGCGCGCTCTTCGTCGCTCAAGACCGGCCAGAAAAAGCTTTTCTTACTCATAACGAAGAGCCTCCACCGGATCGAGCCGAGCCGCGCGCCACGCAGGATAGAGCGTGGCAAGGAAAGAGAGAACCAGAGCAATCAGAAGAACGGAAATCGTCTCGGATGGGTTCATGTCCGCAGGCAGTTTCGAGAGGAAATAAAGCTCGGGTGAAAACAGCTCCGTGCGCGTCACCCAGGAAACAAACTGCCGAATGGATTCGATGTTGAGGCAAACGATCAGGCCAAGTATGAAGCCCGCGAACGTTCCCACCACACCAATCGCCGCCCCCGTGATCATGAAGATCCGCATGATAGAAGAGCGCGTCGCCCCCATGGTTCTGAGAATCGCGATGTCGCTCCCCTTGTCCTTCACCAGCATGATCAGGCCAGAAATGATATTGAGCGCCGCCACCAGAATGATCAGCGTCAGAATGATGAACATCAGATTGCGCTCAACTTCCAGCGCCGAGAAAAAGGTGACATTGCGATAGCGCCAGTCGGTCATGAAGATCTGCCGATTAACGGCATCTTCCACCGCAGGGCGCAATTCACCCACCCGATCAGGATCATCCAGATAAACCTCGATGGCCGAGACTTTGCCATCCTGATTGAAATAGGCCTGCGCCGCTTCCAGCGGCATGAATATGAAAGTGCTATCATATTCACTCATGCCAATCTCGAAAATGGCTTTGACCGGATAGGATTTGATACGCGGCGCAACCCCCATCGGCGTCACGGCGCCCTTGGGCGATATGAGCGTCACGCGATCCCCGGCGATGACCCCCAGAGAGCGGGCCAAGCGAGATCCAAGCGCCACACCATCGGAGCTGTCGAAATCATCAAAGCTGCCCTGAAGGACATTTTTTGAGACCAGTTGGAGCTTGTCGATGCTGTCTTTGTTCATGCCCCGCACAAGTGCGCCAGCCGAACCACCAGACCCTGAGGCCAAGATCTGCCCCTCAACAAACGGCACAGCAAAGCTGACGCCATCCACACCATCGATGCGTTTGACAAGATCATTGTAATCAGTCAACTCGGAGTCCATCGGCTGGATAACCAAGTGGCCATTGATACCGAGGATCTTATCGAGCAGTTCCGAGCGGAATCCATTCATCACGGCCATCACGATAATGAGCGTGGCCACGCCCAGCATGATGCCGAAAAAGGAAAGCCAGGAAATAACGGACACGAAAGCATCCCGTCGACGAGAACGCAAATAACGGAACGCCATCATCCATTCGAACATGGCGAATGGTGATTTGATCTTTGGCGCGGACATACAATTCTCCAGACAGAACCGCCGCCCGCCCGGCCAAGCCGATGCAGGCGACATATTCTTGTTTTATCGAATCATTTACCGGCGATAATACGATCTACAACCCCGTCGAGGGAAACCATTTCGCGTGCGCCTGTGGCACGATCCTTGATTTCCACTTCATTCGACTTCAGGCCGCGCGGTCCGACAATGATCTGGGTAGGCAGACCGATGAGATCCATCGTGGCAAATTTGGCGCCAGCCTGACCGGCGCGGTCATCATACAGAACGTCGAATCCGGCATTTCCAAGGCGCTCGTAGAGCTGTTCGCTGACCGCAGACGTTTCTTCGTTCTCAGCCTTCATATTGATCAGGCCGATGTCAAACGGAGCCACGGCCTTTGGCCAGATAATGCCGTTTTCATCGTGGCTGGCTTCAATGATACCGCCAAGCAGACGAGAAACGCCAACGCCGTAGGAGCCCATATGCACCGGATAGTCCTTGCCATCAGCCGCCATAACGCTGGCGCCCATCTTGTCGGAATATTTGGTGCCGAAATAGAAGATGTGGCCGACTTCGATGCCACGGGCTGCGATCCTATCCGCTTCCGGAATGGCATTAAACGCGGCTTCATCATGCATTTCGTCCGTTGCCGCATATTCGTTGGTCCAATCAGCCACAACGCCGGAAAGATCGCCCGAGAAATCAACGTCATCGCCCGGCACTTCCTTGGACAAGTAATTTTTGTGGCAGAAGACCTCACTCTCACCCGTGTCGGCCAGAATGATGAATTCGTGGCTGAGATCCCCACCGATCGGGCCAGTGTCGGCCTTCATAGGAATAGCCGTCATGCCAAGGCGTTTGAATGTGCGCAGATAGGCGACAAACATGCGATAATAGGCTTCGCGCGCCCGAGCTTCATCCATATCGAAGCTGTAGGCGTCTTTCATGAGGAATTCACGTCCACGCATGACACCAAAGCGAGGGCGGATCTCGTCGCGAAACTTCCATTGGATATGATACAGATTGAGCGGCAGATCCTTGTAGGATTTAACGAAAGTGCGGAAGATGTCCGTGATCATCTCTTCGTTGGTCGGTCCAAACAGCATATCGCGTTCGTGGCGGTCGACGATTCGCAGCATTTCCTTGCCATAATCATCATAGCGGCCGCTCTCTTTCCAGAGTTCAGCAGGCTGCATGGTTGGCATCAGAAGCTCGACGGCACCGGAGCGATCCTGCTCTTCCCGCACGATCTGCTCAACCTTGCGCAGCACCTTCAGCCCGAGCGGCAGCCAACTATAGATACCGGCCTGCTGCTGCCGGATCATGCCAGCACGAAGCATATAGCGATGGGAGACAATTTCCGCCTCTTTGGGGGTTTCCTTCAGGATTGGCAGAAAATAACGGGAAAGACGCATGGATCTGGCTCTTTCTAATAGAATTCAAAACGGAACACGCACGCGCGTCACAGGCCCATACTAAGCCCGAAAAATTGACCGCATATCACTTCAGGCCTTTATAGACCGAGATCGATTCTGAGACAGCAATTAATGAAGATGAAGCCTGCAGATCGAGTTTTTACACAGGCTCTGTCCGTCACTATAGGTAATATTTACCTTCACCTTATTCGAAAGACGAATAACATTCGATCATTCACCCTGCAGTTGATTTTCACTCTCAAAAAAAAGCGAAAAAATACGCAATTGCATAAAAATATTGATGACAAATTGGGCGATTGGGATTAATGTCCCTGCATAACGATAAGAGATACGCTCACCACCGTTATCTCACTTCGCGCAGTAATGTCTTGGGAGGATACATATCTCTGGCGCGCTTTTAGCTGCTGCCGCTCAGTATTAGCAAAACCACAAATGCACACTGAGCAATGAGATCACGTCGCGATCACTAGAAAAACAAGGCTTTGTTGCCTTGTTTTTTTTTGTCCATTTTCCAATGCGCCGAGGTATATATTGTGTCGATGGATATCGATTACAAGTGACAGGCATGTGACATTTTTCATCACTGCTTAAATTTACATCACTTTCTCGCTTTCCCTGAGAAAATCTCACATTATTCCGAACACCAGACAAACAGGCAGCCACAGCCAACCACACGCACAGATTCGCGCTACGGGCTGCGCAGATATCTCAAACAATCAAATTAATGGAAGAAGCAAGGGATAGCGGAGCTGACCCCCACCAAGAATCTATTTCAAACTATCCGGCATGGGCAGGAAGGATAGCAGGTCAAAGCCGTATCCCTTAACTACAACAGCCCAATAGAAGACGGCAAACAATGCCGAGGCCAGAATAGTGGTGGCAACGGCCTTGCGGATCATCATCGCCTTCGCCGGAGCGCTGGCTGTGGTTCCCAGTCGTTGATCTTGCTCTTCTGCTTGCGTTCGCACGCCGAAGGGAAGCACGATAAAGAGGGAAAGCCACCAGATAATGAAATAAACAGCAAGGCCGCTGACTAAACTCATAAAAGTCTTCCTTTAAAAGGAAAGGCTTATACCTGTTCCAGCTCGGTCAGAGTTCCGCAGAAATCTTTCGGATGCAGGAAGATAACAGGTTTGCCATGGGCGCCGATTTTTGGCTCGCCGTCGCCAAGAACGCGCGCGCCTTCAGCTTTCAGTTTGTCACGAGCTGCGATGATATCGTCAACTTCGTAGCAAACATGGTGAATACCGCCAACAGGGTTCTTTTCAAGGAACTTGGCGATCGGGCTGTTTTCGCCAATTGGCTCAAGCAGTTCGATTTTCGTGTTCGGCAGTTCAACAAAAACCACTTTCACGCCATGTTCGGTGACTTCCTGTGGTTCAGAGCATTTGGCACCCAGAGTGCCGCCGTAGGTAGCTACGCCGCTTTCAAGACTTGGTACGGCAATCGCCACATGGTTCAAACGACCAATCATTTCCATGCATCCTTTTTCACTATGGTGTTTACCGGTCATGGCCTGTCAACGCGACACGCCTTTAGTCTTACCGGAAACGCATTCCTCACTGTCATACAAGGTTGATCATCACTGCGACAACTGGCTTTTTGGCCCACTTTTGGTTCACCTCAGAGCGAACAGAGCGCCGGACAGCCTCGCGCAGCACTTCCACATCCTTGCGTTTCTTGGCTGGCATCCCCTTCAGGGCGCCAAAAATCCCGGCTTCCACGATTTCAACAAACAACTGATCATTTGCATCCCTCTCTGGAATACCGGCAAGGGCCATTTGTGGATGACCCAGAATTTCCCCCTTGCGGCTGACTGTAATCGCCACAGAAATATGCCCCACATAGGAGAGCTTGCGCCGCTCCTGTATCCCCATTTCTTCGAAAGTGCCAACAAGCGAACCGTCCTTGTACAGACGGCCACCAAAATACTCGTCCCAACTCTTGACCGTGCCACCAGCCAGCCGGGCCATCCAGCCATTACGGACATGCAGAACCTCTCGCACCCCCATTTCGCGCGCCAATTGGGCATGAGCCCGCAGATGCATTTCTTCGCCATGCACAGGGACTGCGATTTTTGGCTGGATCCATTCGTAAAGCTTGCGCAAATCACCCCGTTTCGGGTGCCCGGAGACATGGATCGGTGCATCTTTTTCGGTGATGATCTCAACATCCTGAGCCGCCAGATTGTTGATCACCTCGTTGATCGCGCGTTCGTTGCCCGGAATGGCTTTTGACGAAAAGATCACCTGATCGCCCTTGGAAAGCTGCACCGTTGGATGCTCTTTGGCCGCAACCCGCGCCAGTGCAGCGCGCTTTTCCCCCTGTGAGCCCGTCAAAATCGCAACAACCTTGTCACGGGGCAAATAACCATAATCATCGTCGGAGATGAATTCGGGAACGTCATTCAGATAGCCCTGCTCTTGCGCCACCTCGATAAAGCGCCACAAGGCCCTGCCAACCACGACACATTGCCGATCATTGGCCCTCGCCGCTCTGGCAATCGCCTGCACGCGAGACACGTTGGACGCAAAGGTAGAAACGGCCACCCGATGGGGCGCCTTGGCGATCAGCTTTGTAAGCTCTTCTTCTACTTCTTTCTCTGAAATGGAAGAGCCTTCCGACAAGGCATTGGTCGAATCGCAAACAAGGGCAAGCACGCCCTCCTCTCCCAACTCGTTCATACGCGCGATGTCGGTGCCCTTGCCCACGCCGGGCGTGGCGTCCAGTTTCCAGTCACCGGTATGCAACACGAGCCCATGCTCGGTGCGAATCGCCAATGCATTGGCCTCGGGGATGGAATGGGAAACGGGGACGAATTCAACGTTGAACGGGCCAAGCTGCACGCGAGAGCCCTGCTCCACCTGATTGACCGGAATTTCGAGCGAGCCCGGTTCGGCTTCGGCCTTGGCTTCGATCAGGTCAGCCAGAAAGCCGCTTGTATAGATTGGAATTTCCAAGCGTGGCCAAAGCGCAAACAGCGCGCCAAAATGATCTTCATGCCCATGGGTGATAACGATACCGTCGATACGATACCGTTCCTGCTCTAGAAAACGGATGTCGGCAAAAATCAGGTCAGCACCGGGATGCGCCTCATTGGCAAAGGCCACGCCGAAGTCGACAATCAGCCAGCGTTTGTCCCCTTCCGGGCCAATGCCATAAAGGGCCATGTTCATGCCAATTTCGCCTACGCCGCCCAGCGGCATAAAGACCAGTTCAGAAGACGTCATATTCTCTCTCATCGTGGCGCTTTCGTGCGCCATCATTTTTGCATTTCTGAATGCATTCCGGGCAAAAAGACATCGCCCGCATAAATCGTTCGCGTCTGGCCGTCTGCCAGCCGCATGATCAAGGCCCCGTCTTCGTCCAGCATCTCAAAGGTGCCCTCAACAGTTTCATTGGGCAAGCGTGCCACCACATGCTGGCCGAGCCCTCTGGCCGAAGAAAGCCAATCATCGCGAATAGCTGCAAAATTCGTGCCTTGCTGCCAAACCGTAAGACGATCCGCCATTTGCCAGATCAGCCGCTCGAGCAACTGCTCGGGGGAAACATCATAGCCTGTCTGCGCAATATCAGCGGCTTTGAGGCCATCAGTTTTGTCTGGATGTGTGCGACAATTAACGCCGATGCCGACGGCAACCGCCTGGCGACCATCAACCAGAAATGTGCTCTCAAGAAGGATGCCACAAATTTTCTGGTCGCCCCAAAGCAGATCATTGGGCCATTTGATCCGCAAAGCCGCCTGCATATGAGGCGGAATGAGATCACAGATTGCACGATGCACGGCAGTGGCTGTCAGCAGCGGCAATTGCCCGACAACATTCGGCGGAGCCGGGCTGAGCAGCAAAAGACTTGCTGCCAGATTGCCCTTCTCGGAACTCCACTGACGCCCGCGACGGCCGCGTCCAGCTGTCTGCTCGCCAGCCCAGATCCACAATCCACCCTCTTCGCCTTGCTTGGCAGCATCCAGAGCGTATCTATTGGTGGAATCGATCGTGTCAAAAGAAATCAGGCGATATGGTTCGGGTAGTTTATTCAATGCGATTGCTCAATCTGCAAAACCGAAGGGCTGGGGTGAGATCCATCCACCAGACGGATAAGGCCCTACAAAAAACTGCCCGAAGAACCTCCGGGCAGTGTCTACATATCATAACCGCCAGTCACTGTCTCGCAAAAGACGAACAAATGTTTAAGCAGGTGCAAAGCCCCAATTAGAAGAAGCTGTTTGCGGCCAGTTCAGCAATGGTACGGATCGGGCTGACATAGAAAACCATCGACGCCATAAACAATCCGCTGATCACGAGAACCAGACGCAACTCGTTGGCTGGACGCTCGAACACCGGCGCTGGATCATCAAAGAACATGATCTTGACGATGCGCAAATAATAGAAAGCCCCCACAACAGACGCCAGCACGCCTATGATGGCGAGCGGATAGAGGCCAGCCTCGATTGCGGCAGAAAAGACAAACCATTTGCCGATAAAGCCTCCCATCCATGGGATGCCCGCCAGCGAGAACATCAAGACCCCGAGTAACACCGCCATGGGCAGATCATTGCGTGAGAGGCCAGCCAGATCATCGATGCGTTCCACCATGCCGTCGCGACGACGCATGGACATGATGGCAGCAAAGGTGCCCAGCGTCATGGCCAGATATGTGATCAGATACACAATGACGCCCACGACGCCGGCCGAACTGCCCGCGGCAAGGCCCACCAAGGCATAGCCCATATGACTGATGGAGGAATAGGCCATCAGCCGCTTGATGTTGCGCTGGCCAATGGCAGCAAAAGCCCCTAGCACCATGGACAGGATGGAAACAAAGGTGATCACCTGCTGCCATTGCAGATCCATCGGGTCAAAGGCTGTCATGACAACACGCACGATAAGCCCCATCGCCGCAACCTTCGGCGCCGCCGCCAAAAAGGCAGTCACAGGCGTTGGCGCGCCCTCATAGACATCGGGGGTCCACATATGGAATGGCACAGCAGAAATCTTGAAGGTCAAGCCAGCCAGAATGAAGACAAGGCCGAAGATGACGCCAATACCAGCCCCTTCGACATGCACCGCCTCGGCAATGCCCACAAAGGAGGTTTGACCGGTAAAACCATAAACAAGGCTCATGCCATAGAGCAGCATGCCCGATGACAACGCCCCCAGCACGAAATATTTAAGACCCGCTTCTGTTGCCTTGGCGCTATCGCGCTTGAAGGAAGACAGCACGTAAAGGGTGAGCGATTGCAGCTCAAGGCCGAGATAGACGGCAATCATGTCATTGGCCGAGAGCATCAACATCATGCCAACCGTTGCCAGCAGCACCAGCACCGGATATTCGAACCGGTCGAACTTCTCTTCCTGCGTATAACCAACAGACATCGCCAATGAAAAACCCGACCCGATCAACACCAGCACTTTCATCAAGCGGGCAAAGGGATCCTGAATGAAGGCGTCATTGAAAGTGGTCACGGTTCCGCCAGACGACAACAA
Source organism: uncultured Cohaesibacter sp. (assembly GCF_963682185.1). Taxonomy (NCBI): domain Bacteria; kingdom Pseudomonadati; phylum Pseudomonadota; class Alphaproteobacteria; order Hyphomicrobiales; family Cohaesibacteraceae; genus Cohaesibacter; species uncultured Cohaesibacter sp. The sequence continues at coordinate 413,128 of NZ_OY821667.1, forward strand.
AAGGATCGCACCGGCAATGATCAGCACGGCAACCGCAAGGCCGTTGACCACCTGAGAGGTTTTCGAACCGCCAAATGCGCCCAGCATCAACAACACCATGGCACCGATAGCCAGCAGGATTTCCGGCAAAGCGGGCATCAGATTGGGAAGCGTAGCCAACTCAGTGGTCATCTTTCACTCACTTCATGTTTCGCTCACACCACGCTCTATTGAGCAAGCAGTGCCAGCTTGTCCGCAGCGCTGAGGGCTGCCTGATAATTGTTGATCAGATTTTCGACAGCCACAGCCGTCACATTCTGAATGGGCGCAGGATAGAAACCGAACAGGATTGTCAAAACAGCAAGCGGCACCAGGATGGTTTTCTCGCGGATATCCATATCAAGGATACCCTTGAGGCTCTCCTTCTCCAGCTTGCCAAAGATGATCCGGCGATAGAGCCACAAGGCATAGGAGGCCGACAGGATGACACCCGTTGCAGCAAACAGCGCGACCCATGTGTTGACCTGAAACACGCCAATGATGGTCAGGAACTCACCGATAAAACCGGACGTTCCGGGCAAGCCGACATTGGCCATGGTGAAGATCATGAACAGGGTAGCAAACACCGGCATCCGGTTGACGAGGCCACCATAGGCCGAGATTTCACGCGTATGCATCCGGTCATAGACAACCCCAACGCACAGGAACAAGGCTCCCGAGACAATGCCGTGAGAGATCATCTGGAAAATACCGCCCTGCACGCCCTGCTGTGTCATGGAGAAAACCCCCATGGTGACATAACCCATATGCGCCACCGACGAATAGGCGATCAGTTTCTTGATATCCTGCTGGGCCAGCGCCACCAGCGAGGTGTAGATGATGGCAATCACCGATAGCGTGTAGACCAGCGGCGCGAACATATCCGAAGCAATCGGGAACATGGGCAGCGAGAAGCGCAGGAAGCCATAGCCCCCCATCTTCAACAATACCCCCGCCAGAATGACCGAACCGGCCGTCGGTGCCTGCACATGGGCATCCGGCAACCAGGTATGCACCGGCCACATGGGCATTTTGACAGCGAATGAGGCAAAGAAAGCCAGCCACAGCCACGTTTGCATCTGCGGCGAGAAAGGATGGGCCAGCAGCGTCACGATATCGGTCGTGCCAGCGTCCCAATACATCGCCATCACGGCCAGCAGCATCAAAACCGAGCCCGCCAACGTGTAGAGAAAGAATTTGAAGCTGGCATACACCCTGTTCTGCCCACCCCAGATACCGATGATGAGGAACATCGGAATGAGGCCCGCCTCAAAGAACAGATAGAACAGCACCAGATCCAGCGCACAAAAGACGCCGATCATCATCGTTTCCAGAACGAGGAAGGCAATCATATATTCCTTCACCCGCTTCTGGATGGAATTGCGACTGGCATAAATGGCAGCGGGCATCAGCGCCGTTGTCAGAATGACGAACAGGATCGAGATGCCATCAACTCCCATGCGATAAGCAATGGAGCCACCGAGCCAGTCGGCGGTTTCCTGCATCTGGAAGCCTGCATTGGATGAATCAAACTGGCTCAAAATCAGCAGCGAAATAAGAAATGTCACCACCGTGGTCCAGAGCGCAACATTGGTGATGTTGCGTCGGGCGATAGCCGTATCACCCTTGACCAGCAGGATCATCATCGCCCCAACCAATGGCAGGAAAACGACCGTAGAAAGAAGTGGCCAGTCGCTCATCAGTGTGCTCCCCCGCTTAGCATGGAATAGGTAATCAGGATCGCCACACCAATCATCATGGCAAAGGCATAGTGATAGACATATCCGGTCTGTAGTCGATTGATCCGACTGGTCAGTGCAACAACACGTGCAGCAATCCCGTTTGGCCCGAAGCGATCAATCACGCCTTCATCTCCCCCCTTCCAGAGCAGCGAACCAAGCCCCTTGGCGCCGCGAATAAAGAGGAAGTTATAAAGCTCGTCGAAATACCATTTGTTGAGCAGGAACTTGTAGAGCCAGTTATGCCGCTCGGCGAGCTTTTTGGGTGTGCTCGGCGAGAGGATATAGAAACCAAAGGCCACCAGAAAGCCGACCGCCATCATGACGAACGGGGCAAGCTTGACCATCATCGGCACGTCGTGGGCCTCATGCATGACATGGTTCTCCGCCCCCGTGAACAGAGCGCCCTTCCAGAATTCCTCATAATGATGGCCATAGAAATATCCGGCAAAGACCATACCGGCCAGAACCGCCCCAAGCGCCAGCACCATGAGCGGCACGGTCATCACGGCGGGGCTTTCATGAATATGCGCTTTCACATCGGCGGACATGCGCTCCCGGCCATGGAAGGTCAGGAAGATAAGCCGCCAGCTATAGAAGCTGGTAAAGAGCGCCGCAATCACCGTCATCGCAAAGGCATAATTGGCCATTCCATTTTGCGCAGCAAAAGCAGATTCGATAATGGCGTCCTTGGAATTGAAACCGGCAAAGCCGAGAATGGTGCCCGGAATACCCACGCCCGTCAGCGCAAAGGTGCCGACCAGCATCATCAGATAGGTCAGTTTGATATGCTTGCGCAAACCGCCCATGCGCCGCATGTCCTGTTCATCAGAAACCGCATGGATCACAGAGCCCGCCCCCAGGAACAGCAGGGCCTTGAAGAAAGCGTGCGTGAAGAGATGGAACACTGCAGCGCCATAGGCGCCAATCCCCAGCGCAACAAACATGTAGCCAAGCTGCGAACAGGTCGAATAGGCAATCACGCGCTTGATGTCATTCTGCACCAAGCCAACGGTGGCAGCAAAGAAGGCCGTTGTGGCACCAATGAAGGTCACCACTTCCAGCGCCGTGGGCGAAAGCTCGAACAACGGTGACAGACGCGCCACCATGAACACGCCCGCCGTCACCATGGTGGCAGCATGGATAAGCGCGGAAACAGGCGTTGGCCCTTCCATGGCATCAGGCAACCATGTGTGCAAAAGGAACTGGGCCGACTTGCCCATGGCACCCATAAATAGCAGCAGGCAGATTGTCGTCAGCGCGTTGAAATCCTGCCCGAGGAAATGAATGGTTTGCTCTTGCAAGACCGAAGCATTGGCGAAGATCGTATCAAAACTGATGCTGCCAAACAGCACATAGATACCGCACAGCCCCAGAAGGAAACCGAAATCCCCCACACGGTTGACGATGAACGCCTTCATCGCGGCAGCATTGGCCGATGGTTTCTGATACCAGAAGCCAATCAGCAAATAGGAGGCCAGCCCTACGCCTTCCCAGCCAAAGAACATTTGCAACAGGTTATCGGCGGTCACCAGCGACAGCATCGCAAAGGTAAAGAGCGACAGATAGGCAAAGAAACGCGCCCGATGCGGATCGCCATGCATATAGCCGATGGAATAGATATGCACGAGCGCAGAAATCGTATTGACCACCACCAGCATCACAACGGTCAGGGTATCGACGCGAATGGACCAGTTGATTTCCAGATCACCGGAGCTGAGCCAGGTCAGAATGTTGATCGTCTGACTTTCTCCATGTCCGATCCCCACGGAGAGAAAGGCAACCCATGACAAGAATGCTGCAATCACCAGCAGGGTGCTGGTGATGATTTCCGACGCCTTGTGCCCGAGTGTGCGCCCGAACAGGCCCGCAATCAAAAAGCCAATCAGCGGCAGGAAGACAATGGCCGAATACATGATCTCTCTCAGCCTTTCATCATATTGATGTCTTCAACCGCGATAGAGCCGCGATTGCGATAAAACACGACCAGAATGGCCAGCCCGATTGCCGCCTCGGCGGCTGCGACAGTAAGAATGAGCAAACCGAAAATCTGCCCTGCCAGATCACCCAGATAGGAGGAAAAGGCAACAAAGTTGATATTGACCGCCAAGAGGATCAGCTCGATCGACATAAGAATGACGATGACATTCTTCCGGTTGATGAAAATACCGAACATCCCGATCACGAACAGGATCGCTGCAACGGTCAGATAATGGCTAAGCCCGATTTCCATCTCTCTGTCTGTCCCTTCTTGGTCCCGCCCGCATTGAGCCGCGGGCACTTCTTACAAGCGGTGTCGGTCCGGTTAGATGCCGCTACCCGGTTCCACATTTACAATTTCAATTGAATTCTCGGCGTTGCGCGCAACCTGCCGCTCGATATTCTGGCGCTGCACATCCCGGCGGTGATGCAGGGTCAAGACAATCGCACCGATCATCGCTACAAACAGGATCAGCGCCGCAGTCTGAAAATAGAAAACATATTTGGTATAGAGCAGCGCCCCGATGGCCTCGATGTTGGAAGCCTCAGCTAGCGTTGGCATCGGTTCCCCCAGATTCGCCGCCAGATCGGGGCTCAGAGCCCAACCGCCCAGCGCGATCAGCAGCTCGGCCAACAACACGACACCCACGACAAGACCGACCGGCATATAGGTCAGAAAGCCAGCCCGCAGCTCAACGAAATCGACATCCAGCATCATCACGATAAACAGGAACAACACCGCAACCGCGCCCACATAGACCACCACCAGCAGCATCGCCAGAAACTCTGCCCCCAGCAGCACGAACAGCGCCGCAGCATTGAAAAAGGCAAGGATCAAAAACAGCACCGAATGCACCGGATTGCGCGCACCGATTACCATCAGCGCCGAAACCAGCAGCACCGCTGAAAACAGATAAAAGAAGACGCTCTGAAGAATCATGTCTTTTGCTTTCCTGCATCCCTTGCGGGAGGCATCTCTCCTTGAAATCCTTTGCTTACCGCCTTAGCGGTAAGGCGCATCCAATGCGATATTGCGAGCCAGTTCCTGCTCCCAGCGCTCGCCATTCTCGAGCAGCTTCTCCTTGTTGTAGAAAAGCTCCTCACGCGTTTCAGCGGCGAATTCGAAATTCGGTCCCTCGACAATCGCTTCCACCGGGCACGCCTCTTGGCAATAGCCGCAATAGATGCATTTGGTCATATCGATGTCATAGCGGGTCGTCCGGCGCGTTCCGTCATTGCCGCGCGGGCCCGCCTCGATGGTAATAGCCTGCGCCGGACAGATGGCTTCACACAATTTGCAGGCGATGCAGCGCTCTTCCCCGTTTGGATAGCGTCTGAGGGCATGTTCGCCACGAAAGCGCGGAGACACCGGCCCCTTCTCGAACGGATAGTTCACCGTCGATTTGGGCGCAAAGAAATAGCGCATCGACAGGAAGAAGGCCGAAACAAACTCCTTCAGCATCAGCGATTTAGCAGCTTGTTCTAGTGCCATCAATATTCTCCAAACGCCTTCAAACCGGCCAGAAAGCCAACAAATGCAAACAACAGCGGCATAGGAACCCGATACATGAAACGCGTAATCCGGGCCACCGTATCCGGGGTCATGGAACTCAAGACCGTCTTACGCCCCATAATGAACCCGTCTTCCTGTGCCTTGAGGACAGCGGGCAAAACGGCAAGATTTGCCACCAGAGCAATCACCAATCCGACGAAAGCCCCAAGACTGCCAGCAATCAACGCTGCCTGATCCATCTCTCTTCACCCATCCTTAGCCTGCCAGCGACGCACCGGCCCAATAGCCGATCACCGGAAACAGAAGCTGTGTACCACACCAGATTCCAAACTGAATCCAGTCGCCAAATCTCTTTGTGTTCGGATGGTTGCCAAGGCCCCTTTCCGAACGGGATTTCATCCATTTGGCGCCAACAAGGCCACCAATCATCTTGAAGTCGGCCCAGCCGATCACCCCGCCAATCAGGGCCCCGACCATTCCGGGCAACGACAAATCAAACATTCCTGCCCCCTCTTGCCTTTCCGCCCCTTTCGAGCCTTCCGGCTCTTATGGTGCCCAACCGGCAAATTGCAGAACGCCAGCCACCAGCACCACATAGAACAGCGACATCGGCAGGAACACCTTCCAGCCAAGACGCATCAACTGGTCATAGCGGTAACGGGGTACAAAAGCCTTCACCATGGCAAACATGAAAAAAACCAGACTGGATTTCAGAATGAACCAGACAATACCGGGCACCCATGTAAAGGGAGCGATATCAAGCGGCGGCAACCACCCCCCCATGAACAGGATCGTCGTCATGGAACACATCAGCGCAATCGAGACATATTCACCCAGCATATACATCATGTAAGGGGTCGAGCCATATTCGACCATGAAACCGGCCACCAGCTCGGATTCCGCCTCTGCCAGATCAAACGGCGGGCGATTGGTCTCGGCCAGTGCCGAAATGAAAAACACGACGAACATAGGGAAGAGCGGCAACCAGTACCAATTCAGAAAACTGATTGACGGCATGCCCAGCTTGGTCGCAAGGCCACTCTGCTGAGCCATGACGATATCGGTCAGGTTAAGCGACCCGACGCACAGCAGCACCGTCACAATGACAAAGCCGATGGACACCTCATAGGAAACCATCTGCGCGGCGGAACGCAAGGCGGAAAGAAACGGGTATTTCGAGTTGGACGCCCAGCCCCCCATGATGATGCCGTAAACACCGAGCGAGGAGACAGCCAGCAAATAGAGAATGCCCACATTGATGTCCGAGATCACCCAGCCATCGGCCACCGGCACCACAGCCCAAGCAGCCAACGCCACGGTCACTGTAACAAGTGGGCCTAGCAGGAAGATCACCTTGTTGGAGCCGGACGGAATAACCGGTTCCTTGAGAACGAACTTCAAAAGGTCGGCAAATGACTGCAACAGGCCGAAAGGTCCGACCACATTTGGCCCGCGCCGCATCTGCACGGCAGCCCAGACCTTGCGATCGGCAAGCAGAACATAGGCAATCACAATCAGGAGAACAACCAACAACAGAAGGGATTGCCCCACCATGATGGCGCCAGGGATCAGCCAGTTTGCGACAAAATCATTCATCTAGCAGTCCTCTCACTCCGCAGCTTCCGCTTTGTTGCTCTTGGCCAGTGCGCTGCACTCGGCCATGACAGCCGAGGCGCGCGCGATTGGGTTGGTCAGGTAATAGTCCGAAACCGGCGAAATCAATGCCTGCCCTTTGACCGGCTTTGCCTTCTTCGCCAACGCTCTGATGGCAGAAGGATCGCCCACAAGGCATTCGTCCGTCACCTCGAACTGAGGATAGGCATCAAGCAACTGCGCGCGCAGCTGATCAAGGCTGTCAAACGGCAAAGTCTTGCCCAAAACACCAGAGAGCGCCCGCAAAATGGCCCAGTCTTCCTTGGCATCTCCGGGAGGGAAATTGGCGCGTAATGCCAGTTGCACCCGCCCTTCAGTATTCACATATAGCCCCGACTTCTCGGTATAGGTCCCCGCAGGCAAGATGACGTCTGCCGCATGGGCACCGGCATCGCCGTGGCTGCCGATATAAATCTTAAATGCATCACCAAAGGCATCAAAGGCCAGCTCATCGGCCCCAAGCAGGAACAGAGCATCCACGCCACCGGCCTGCATCGCGGCGATATCCTTGCCCCCTGCCTGCGGCTCAAAGCCCACTTCCAAGGCTCCGACAGAGCTTGCATCGGTATGCAGCACCGAGAAGCCGTTCCATTCGTCAGAGAGCGCGCCGCAAGCCTCGGCCAGCTTGGCCGCTTGCGCCAGAACAGCTTCGCCATCATCATGATTGATCGCGCCCTGCCCGATGAGGATCAGCGGCTTCTGCGCACCCTTGAGCACATCAAAGAACGCTCCCTTGCCAGCAGCGAGATCGGCCAGACTGTCAGCACCAGCACCCAGATAATCATAGCCATATTTGAGGTCGGCCTGTTCGCCAATAACAGCGATTTTCGTGTTCCCCGCCAGCCATGTCTTGCGGATACGGGCATTGAGCACCGCCGCTTCCATGCGCGGGTTGGATCCGACGATCAGAATAGCGTCCGCCTCTTCAATGCCTTCAATGGTGGCGTTGAACAGATAGGCAGCCCGCCCCATGGCCGAGGTCATAACAGAACCATCCTGCCGCGCATCCATATTGCCCGAGCCGAGCGATGTCATCAGAGCCTTGAGCGCATACAGTTCTTCCACGCTTGCCATCGCGCCAGCAATCGCGCCGATCCTGTCACCGTCCAAGCCATTCAGCTTGGCAGCAATGGCACGGAAGGCGTCATCCCAGCTTGCCGGGGTCAGCTTGCCATCCTTGCGCACATAAGGCTTGTCAAGTCGCTGAGCCTTCAGTCCATCCCAAATGAAGCGGGTCTTGTCGGAAATCCATTCCTCGTTGATTGCGTCATTGACACGCGGCTGGATGCGCATCACCTCCCGACCACGGGTATCAACTCGGATATTGCTGCCCACCGCGTCCATCACATCGATGGTCTCGGTCTTGGTCAATTCCCACGGGCGCGCCGTGAAGGCATAAGGCCGGGATGTCAGAGCGCCAACGGGGCAAAGATCAATCACGTTGCCCTGCAACTCCGATGTGAGCGCCGCTTCCAGATAGGTGGTGATCTCGGCATCTTCCCCGCGACCGACCAGCCCCAGCTCGTGAATGCCACACACCTCGGTGGTGAAACGCACACAGCGGGTACAATGAATGCAGCGGGTCATGGTGGTCTTCACCAATGGACCGATATACTTATTCTCGACCGCGCGCTTGTTCTCGTCGAACCGCGAACCACCCTTGCCAAAGGCCATGGCTTGATCCTGCAGATCACATTCCCCGCCCTGATCGCAAATCGGACAATCAAGCGGATGGTTGATGAGCAGAAACTCCATCACACCCTCGCGTGCCTTCTTGACCATGGGAGACTTGGTGAAGATCTCCGGGGGCTCGCCATCGCGCCCGGGACGCAGATCGCCCACACGCATCGCGCAGGAAGCCGTCGGCTTGGGCGGCCCACCCTTCACCTCGACAAGACACATGCGGCAGTTGCCCGCAATCGACAGACGCTCGTGATAGCAAAAACGCGGAATCTCGGCCCCGGCCTCCTCTGCAGCTTGCAGCAGGCTATATTCTTTCGGGACGTCTATCTCAATTCCGTCAACGACCAGCTTTGCCATCGAACGTGTCTCCGTTGCGTTAAACTCTATCGGCCTATTCGGCCGCTTCCAGCGGGGCCGCATCCGCTTTCGGATTGGCCGTATACTGATCAATTCTCTTTTCGATTTCCGGCCGGAAATGGCGAATAAGCCCCTGCACCGGCCATGCTGCGGCATCGCCAAGGGCGCAGATCGTATGACCTTCCACTTGCTTGGAAACCTCGAACAGCATGTCGATTTCTTTCTTCTGCGCCTCTCCGCGCGCCATGCGCTCCATCACGCGCCACATCCAGCCGGTTCCTTCACGGCACGGTGTGCACTGGCCACAGCTTTCATGCTTGTAGAAATAGGAAATCCGGGCAATTGCAGCGACGATGTCGGTCGATTTGTCCATCACGATAACCGCCGCCGTCCCCAGACCGGAGCCTAGCTCCTTGAGGCTGTCGAAATCCATCGGACAATCCATGATCTGGTCTGCCGGAACGCAAGGGACCGAAGAGCCTCCCGGAATGACGGCCAAGAGATTGTCCCAGCCGCCGCGAATGCCACCACAATGCTTGTCGATCAACTCCTTGAAAGGGATCGACATGGCTTCCTCGAAGGTCGCAGGCTGGTTGACATGGCCAGAAACGCAGAACAGCTTGGTGCCGTGGTTATTCTCCGCACCGAAGCCTTTGAACCAGTTGGCCCCGCGCCGCAGGATCGTCGGTGCCACAGCGATGGATTCCACATTGTTGACCGTTGTCGGGCAGCCATAAAGGCCCACATTGGCCGGGAATGGCGGCTTCAGACGCGGCTGCCCCTTCTTGCCTTCCAGCGATTCCAGAAGGGCGGTTTCCTCACCGCAGATATAAGCGCCAGCACCATGATGCACGATGATATCGAAATCATAGCCATGGATATTGTTCTTGCCGATGAGCTTCTTCTCATAGGCCTCATCCACGGCAGCCTGTAGCCGCTCACGCTCACGAATGAACTCGCCACGCACATAGATGAAAGCCGCCTCCGCATTCATGGCAAAGCCCGCAATCAGACAGCCTTCCACCAGATGGTGCGGATCGTTGCGCAGGATTTCGCGATCTTTACAGGTGCCCGGCTCGGATTCATCGGCATTGACAACCAGATAATGCGGGCGCCCTTCCTGCTTTGGCGGCATGAAAGACCATTTAAGCCCCGTCGGGAACCCAGCCCCACCACGACCGCGCAGGCCGGACGCCTTCATCTCGTTGATGATCCACTCGCGCCCTTTTTGCAGCAGACCCTTGGTGCCGTCCCAAGAGCCGCGCTTCAAGGCACCTTCCAGCCCCCAATCATGGATGCCGTAGATATTGGTGAAAATCCGGTCCTTATCCTCGAGCATTACGGCCATTATGCATCCCCTCCGCTCTTGCTGGATGAAACCGCACCGGCCTGCACCCGCTTGGAAAAGTCCGTCTCGGCACCAGAGGCCAGCACTTTGGCCTGCTCAATCCAGTTCTCACGGGCAATCCGGCCCCTGAAGGCGAGCTGGCTGTCGATGAAGGCAATATTCTCGTCGGTCCATTGGGCAATCTGGGCAAAGTGGAACACCCCGACCCCGTTGAGCTTTTGCTCAATCTTGGGACCAATACCACTGATCTCCTTCAGATTATCCGCCTTGCCGTCAAGAGGCTCACGCAGAAGAACCGGCATACCGCTCTCCGGGCTGCTGTCAGGCTGCGCCCCCTCTTCCGTTGCATCTGATTGAGCGTCCTCTGCCGTTTCGGCTTCGTCTTCCGGCTCATCCATTTCGGCGCCAAGACCCCATTTGACCCGAGAACCGTCATAAAGCGAAGGATCGGTCAGCGTAACCGGACCGGTTGCCGGAGCAGAGCCCTGTCGGCCTGTCTGGCTTCCCGGCTCAACAGCCTTGCCAGCCGCAATCTTGTCGATCAGCTCTTCAAAGATTTCCGGCGTCAGATCCTCATAGGTATCCTTTGAGATCTGGATCATCGGCGCATTGACGCACGCGCCTGCACATTCCACTTCTTCCCAGGAGAAATCACCATCCTCAGAAAGTGCAAACTGCTTGTCGGCAATCTTGTTTTTGCAAACCCGGATCAGATCCCCCGCGCCGCGCAAACGGCACGGCGTGGTGCCGCACACCTGAATATGGGCCTTCTTGCCCACCGGCTGCAGCAGGAACTGGGTATAGAAGGTCGCCACTTCCAAAACGCGAATATAAGGCATAGACAGCATATCGGCCACATATTCGATCGCAGGCTGGGTCACCCAGCCTTCCTGCTCCTGCGCCCGCGTCAAAAGCGGGATCACCGCCGACGCTTGCCGCCCTTCAGGATATCGACCAATCACATTCCGAGCCCATTCGAGATTCTCCGCTGAGAATTCGAAGCTCTCCGGCTGTTCGCTATGCAGGCGACGGACACTCATGTCTGCCGTTCCTCGTTTCTGGTTCGACTGCCTCACAAAGGGAGACAAAGCCAAAGTTAAAATCAGAGGGCCAACCAAGGCCCGAATTGCAGTGACCTAGCGGTCTACCTCACCAAACACCAGATCAAGCGATCCGAGAATGGCGGACACGTCGGCCAGCTGATACCCGCGAGACAGAAAGTCCATCGCGGAGAGATGCGCAAAGCCCGGCGCGCGAATCTTGCATTTATACGGCTTGTTCGTACCATCTGAGACGAGATAGACACCAAACTCGCCCTTGGGTGCTTCAACTGCGGCATAAACTTCACCGGCAGGCACATGGAAGCCTTCCGTATGCAGCTTGAAATGATTGATCAACGCTTCCATCGAGCGCTTCATTTCATCGCGCCTTGGCGGCACAATCTTGTCATCCTCGGTGCAAACCGGCCCCTGCCCCTCAGGCTCGCGCAGCTTGGTGATGCATTGACGCATGATCCGCACCGACTGGCGCATTTCTTCCATGCGCATCAGATAGCGGTCATAATTGTCCCCGTGCTTGCCAACCGGAATATCGAATTCCATTTCGCTATAGCATTCATAAGGCTGGCTCCTGCGCAAATCCCACGGCACGCCGCAAGAGCGCACCATGGTGCCGGAAAAGCCCCATGCCCATGCATCATCCAGCGCCACCACACCGATGTCGGCATTGCGCTGTTTGAAAATACGGTTATCGGTCAGCATCGTGTCGATATCGCCAACGACCTTCAGGAAGGGATCACAGAAAGCCTCGATATCATCGATCAGGTCTTCAGGCAGGTCTTGGCGAACACCGCCGACGCGGAAATAGTTGGCATGCATGCGCGAGCCGCTGGCCCGTTCATAAAAGACCATCAGCTTTTCACGCTCTTCAAAGCCCCACAGAATCGGGGTCAGCGCCCCAACATCCATCGCCTGCGTTGTGATATTGAGGATATGATTGAGAATGCGCCCAATCTCGCAATAAAGAACACGGATCAGCTGCGCCCGGCGCGGAACCTCCAGCCCCAGAAGACGCTCAACGGCCAGGCAGAATGCGTGCTCCTGATTCATCGGCGCCACATAGTCAAGCCGGTCGAAATAAGGCGTCGCCTGTGAGTAGATCTTATGCTCGATCAGCTTTTCGGTGCCGCGATGCAGCAGCCCCACATGCGGGTCCACCCGTTCGACAATCTCGCCATTCAACTCCAGAACCATACGCAACACACCATGCGCAGCCGGATGCTGGGGCCCGAAGTTGATATTGAAATTTCTTACCTGCTTTTCAGCCATAGCGCGTCTATCCCTCTCAGTCCCTGATCAGCCTTCGGCCTTTTCGTCTCCGGGAAGAACATAATCAACGCCCTCCCAGGGACTGAGAAAATCAAAATTGCGAAATTCCTGTGCGAGTTTCACCGGCTCATAGACGACGCGCTTTTTCTCGTCGTCATAATGCACTTCATAATATCCGGTCAGCGGAAAATCCTTGCGCAGCGGGTGGCCATCAAACCCATAGTCGGTCAGCAGGCGGCGCAAATCCGGGTGTCCGGCAAACAGGATGCCATACATGTCATAGGCTTCGCGTTCAAACCAGTTGGCGCCGGGAAAGACACCACAGATGGAATCGACATAACTGACTTCATCCGTTTTGATCTTGATGCGGACCCGCGCATTCTGCTTCGGGCTCAGCAAGTGATAGACCACATCAAAACGCTCTGGACGCGCGGGATAATCAACGGCAGTAAGATCAATGAAGGAGACGAATTTGAGACGGGGATCATCGCGCAAAATCCGCGTGATCTCGACGATATCATCACGCTTGGCATTGACGGTCAGCTCGCCAAAGGCAATCTGCCAATCGATGATTTTGCCATCCAATACCAATTCAATATAGTCACCGAGATCTCTTAATGTCTCGTCCATACGATCGTCCTCATAAAAGCCAAAACGGCCTTTTTCCTATAATCGGCGACCTGGTCCTTCGCCGATCAGCAATTCTTTCATACAGACATCAGCGCTCGATCGACCCCGTGCGCCTGATCTTCTTCTGCAATAACAGCACACCATAGAGCAGTGCTTCTGCCGTTGGCGGGCAACCGGGCACATAAATGTCGACCGGAACAACCCGGTCGCAGCCCCTTACCACACTATAGGAATAGTGATAATAGCCCCCGCCATTGGCGCAGGACCCCATAGAAATAACATAGCGAGGCTCGGGCATCTGGTCATAAACCTTGCGCAAGGCCGGAGCCATCTTGTTGGTCAGAGTGCCAGCAACAATCATCACGTCAGACTGACGGGGCGAGCCGCGCGGCGCAAAGCCGAAGCGCTCGCAGTCATAGCGCGGCATGGACATCTGCATCATCTCGACCGCACAGCAGGCCAACCCGAATGTCATCCACATCAGAGAACCGGTGCGCGCCCAGGTGATCAGATCATCGGCTGCGGTAACCAGAAACCCCTTGTCGGAGAGATCCGCACGCATTTGCGACACGAACGGGTCGTCATGGCCAATTGGCTTGCCTGTCTTAGGGTCAAGAATGCCTTTGGGCTGCTGGGCGACCAGTGTCTGATTTTGTTCGCTTAATCCCATTCCAGCGCCCCCTTCTTCCATTCATAAACGAATCCGACAGTCAGAATTGCCAGAAAAATCATCATAGATACGAAACCGAATAGCCCCAGATCGCCAAATGCCACCGCCCACGGAAATAGAAACGCCACTTCCAGATCGAAAATAATAAACAGAATCGCCACCAGATAGAAGCGTACATCAAACGGCATGCGCGCATCATCAAATGCATTGAAGCCGCACTCATAGGCAGAGAGCTTTTCCGGATCGGGATTTTTGAACGCCACGATAAAGGGAGAGACAAGCAGGGCAAGACCGATAATCAGAGAGATGCCGATAAATATAATGATGGGAAGATAATCTAAGAGCAGCTCTTCCATAATAGTCGGTCCTCTCGAATAGGGTCCTTCACTTGACATAGCCAATAGGTGTCGGTCCAGGAGCGGCAATATGTCAAGCGAAAACTGAGACAGGATAAAGGTTGTGGTCCTCATACAACCTCGACCTTTGCACGCTTACCTCAGCAGAAACACTTAAGCAAGGGTCATCGTCCAATTTTGTCGCAGATCACGACTAACAGCGAAGATGACCGCAAAACTGATGCACAGGTCGAATCGCAAGCACAGAAACAACACGTACAACGAAGGTCAAACCTCTTCCAAGCGCCAGCACCTCATCGGGTGTCTTTGACATATTCACAATTCCAGACTGCACGCAGATGACACAATCGCAAGGCCTCGCCCCACATTCACTCCCTCGACCGATTGCCCAATTTTTATACTATAGTCGCAGTTTATCCAAAATAAGTCTGTGAAATTCACGGATTCTATTGTAAGTCGGACAGCAAGTTTGATTTTTTTCGGGGCGAGAAGAAAAAAACTATTTAAGAGTCGCAGCACGAATTTTTCATAGAGCGACGGGACGCTCGCTCACAGTCTTTCACGACGATCAACCCAAAATGAGGCAAGTCTGATGAAAACAGCAACAATCGGCTCCGCAATGATCGACATCATTACCATTGTTGCCGACAATGACATTGAGCGCATTTCAATGACCAATGCGCACAATTCATTTTTGATGCTCGAGCAAGGTCGCAAAATTGATGCGCTGAACATCTCCACACATGTTGGCGGTGGCGCCATTAATGCTGCGGTTTCCTTGTCGCGCCTTGGCAACGAAGTGACTCCGAACGTCAAAATCGGCGAAGACATTGAAGCTGAAATGGTTCGTCAGCTCCTGGAACGCGAAGGTCTTTCCGACAAGGGGCTCATGACCACAGACAAAGCCATCACCGGTTGTTCCGTGATGATCGCGTCCCATGACCGGAACGCATCAATCTTCACCGCACGTGGCGCCAACTGCCGGGTGACCGACGAAGACATCCATGAAGGCATTTTCAATGGGGCTGAACTGCTGCATATTGCGCCGATGTCCAACGAATCGGCCGAAGCCTTCCCGATGATCTGCCAGCGCGGCAAAGAAGCTGGCGCCTTCGTTGTTGCCAACCCCGGTGAACGCCAGATCAACCGTCGCGGCAAGGAGTTCCTCGACACGGCAAAGAATATTGATCTGATCAACATCAACCGCGCTGAAGCCGAGTTGATGATGCCTGCCCTGCTGGACTATTCCAAACATTCCAACATGCGCACTGTCAAAATGGACCAGAGCGCAAGCAAGAGCCTGATGACCCGCGGCCTGATCATGGACCATGTTCACTGCTCTCTGTCTGGCTTCATGTCTCTGTTGATGTCGATTGGCCCGAAATTCATCCTGATCACGGATGGTACTGGTGGTGCTTATCTAGGCAGCGAAGAAGGCATCTATCATTGCCCGATCAAGAAAACCAACGTACGCGGCACAGCCGGTGCGGGTGACGCATTCACCTCCACGTTCGGTGCCATCCTTGGCTCCGGCGCCACTCCGGAGAAAGCATTGCAGATCGCAACGATCAACTCTTCTTCGGTTTGCGAATATGTTGACACCCAAAGCGGCCTTCTCACCATCGAGGAAGCTGAAAAACGCTGGGAATCCGACAAAAAAGATCTACCGGTTTCCTTCTGGGCCTGGCAGGACTAAGTCTGCCACACAAAATCACCGAGAAAAGGCCGCAGCAGCTCGCTGTGGCCTTTTTTTGTACCAGACCACCGCAAACACCCCAAACCCAAAACGTCCTCCAGAAGCGCTCTCAAATGCGTCTTACCGCATATCAAGTGCAAACTGGAAAATTTTCAGCAAGGCCGCAGAGAGCCGAGGCGTACAGACGCGCAGCCAGCACAACAAAACATCAGAAGCAGGAGGGAAAAGACACCAAAGAGCAAATACAAAAAAAGCCGCTTTCGCGGCCAGCATGTCACAACATTGTTAAATGAGAATGCCATGAGAAAATGGCGAGAATGACGGGACTCGAACCCGCGACCTCCGGCGTGACAGGCCGGCGCTCTAACCAACTGAGCTACATCCCCGCATTTTGTGCCAACAATCAAAGCTGAGTGTCAGCGCGGTTTCGGGATGGCGAGAATGACGGGACTCGAACCCGCGACCTCCGGCGTGACAGGCCGGCGCTCTAACCAACTGAGCTACATCCCCATTACCCGAACCACACTTGGGCGCCGCCGAAGCGACTGTTCCGTGTGGAGTGGCGCTGAAATACGACGCGGAAGACGCTAAGTCAAGCGCATTGGAAATTCTTTTTGTGAAAACTTCACAGTCCATTTGCAGAACCGGCCTATTCCTGCGGATTCCTCTGTTAGAAACCTGATTTTATCCAAAGGCATGATCCAACAGCAGCTCAAGAAAAGCATGCATCCCCTTCAAATTTATCCAGCAAGATCAGAAACAACTCTCTTACTCATGCCGTGATGCAGAAGATTCCCACACCGAATTTTTCGCAGCCTCAATCCCTCACCTCGATTTCCCCAGAGAAAGAATTCAACTGTCATTTTTTTGTTGCATGCTTGGCACTCAGCCTCTAAAAGCAGCACACGCACATTGGGTACGGGTGATTAGCTCAGCTGGTTAGAGCATCTCGTTTACACCGAGAGGGTCGGGAGTTCGAATCTCTCATCACCCACCATTCCCCAGGCTTTCAACTGATAAGAGCATTCGATCTCATACTGGTTGTTTGGCATCGAATAATATGGGAAACAATGGGCGTGCGGCGCTTCAACAGAAACGCTCTTCGCTACTGATACCTGATCGTAGTGAAACATAGTGGGTGATTAGCTCAGCTGGTTAGAGCATCTCGTTTACACCGAGAGGGTCGGGAGTTCGAATCTCTCATCACCCACCATTCTTCCTTCCTCAAATTGACAGCGTTGGTCCTTATCCAATCAATTTGATCTTTCCGTGCATCTGTGTTTGCGCAGAAATTGCCCTAGAGCATTATGAGCCCCAGAACCTACAGAGGAGCCGAAGAGAGATTCGACAGTCCCTTCACGCTTCCTCTCTCCATAGGCGGCTTTTTTTTGCTGGCATCTGGGCAATCAACAACTGGCATGCGATGAGCGAGAACCGCATACCAACCTTACCCCTTAGTCCATTTTCATCACGCCACATGATGGCGCAGGGACTTCAGGAAGGCATGAACGTCCTTTTCCGTGCCACGGCCCTCGAAGCCCTCCAAAAGCTCTTCAGTCCAGCCCTCAGAGGGTGCTAGATCGCTCATGAGAACGTCATAGCGATCCATTTCCTCATAGGTGAGCGGTAGCCGTGAGGCAGCATCAAGCAGCCCCAACAATTCATGTACCTTCAGCATGATGACGAACGCCCGCGTCATGGGGTCAAGCAGCTTGGGATCATCGCGCCAATTGCGGCCGCCAAACACCTCCTGCGTCACATGCTGCCCTGCCCCCAGACAATCAAAATGCATGCAACCGTGATAGCCCTGCTGCTCGCGTTCTTCATAAATCTTGCAGGTTTGACAGTCAGACAATTGCGGACATGGTTCGCCGTTTGGCTTATCGATCGGAAAGTCTTCCGATTTATCAAAAGCCAGACAGACGCAACAGAGCGCAGCGCACTTCTCGCAGTCGGGCGTCAGCAAAATTTCGGTCATGGTCCACCTTTCGGTTTCTTCCCGCGCTCCCCTCGAGTGGCGAGCCGGAATGGCAGGGAAGCGACAGAATTGTCTTGGTCTGGTGCGGAGCCTTTCGGTCACAAGAGCGCCGCCTATGGTTCAGGTGACGCTTATACAGGCAATCCTTAAACGTAAAAACCCCCGATCCTTATGAGACCGGGGGTCAAATTCTTGCAGCGATGAAAAAAATACCGCTCTTATTTGCTGTTAACAGCGTCCTTCAGACCTTTACCAGCCTTGAATTTAGGCGTTTTGGAAGCAGGAATCTGAATGGTGTCACCGGTGCGGGGGTTACGACCTTCAGTCGCAGCACGTTCGGTTACAGAAAAGTTGCCGAAGCCGATGATACGGACTTCGTCGCCGCTTTTCAGAGTATCAGAAACGATGTCAAACAGCGCATCAACCGCTTCGCCAGCCTGTGCTTTGGTGAGATCTGCTTTTTCCGCCACAGCAGAGATCAGTTCGTTCTTGTTCATATTTTCTTCCTTTTCGGTTCAATTGCAAAAGCTCATGGTCCTTCGCAATGCTTCACCACTAAGAATCAACACACCTTGGGAAATACCAGACGCGGAATGCGACAATCTGGTGAATTGGGTTAGAAATCAAGAGGGAATTTCGCAGAAATCAGCCATTTCTGTGGGTTTAAACAGGAATTAACAGATACAAAACGAAAAAAGGCCCTTCCTACACAGGAAGGGCCTCTTTTTTTCATCCATGTCACAAAAGTCATGAACCAAATCGATCGAAAAAACCCGACCGATTCTGCGGATTTTAATGCGCAACCGAAGCGTTTTCCTCACTTTCGGACTTAACGCTCGGATCAGGCATCTGGCTCTCGTCCCACTCGATCGGCTCCAGTTTTTCAACCAGCGCCTTTTCGAGCACCTGGCCGACATTGTTGACCGGAATGATCTCCATGCCGTTTTTGACATTGTCCGGAATATCGACAAGGTCTTTGGCATTTTCCTCAGGGATGAGCACCGTCTTGATGCCACCGCGCAAGGCTGCGAGCAGTTTCTCTTTCAAACCGCCAATCGGCAGAACGCGACCACGCAGGGTGATCTCGCCCGTCATTGCAATATCCTTGCGCACCGGAATACCGGTCATCAGGGAAACAATGGCGGTTGCCATGGCGATACCGGCAGAAGGCCCGTCTTTCGGCGTAGCCCCTTCTGGCACGTGAACGTGGATGTCTTTCTTGTCGAACAACGGAGGTTCAACGCCAAAGTCCACTGCACGTGAGCGCACATAGGAGGCTGCGGCCTGAATCGATTCCTTCATCACATCGCGCAGGTTGCCCGTTACGGTCATCTTGCCCTTACCAGGCATCATGACCCCTTCGATGGTCAGCAACTCGCCGCCCACTTCCGTCCAGGCAAGCCCGGTGACAACACCAACCTGATCCTCGGCATCGATTTCGCCGAAGCGGAACCGTGGCACACCAAGATAGTCCTCGATATTCTCGACAGTGACATCGACCTTATCGAGTTTCTTCATGATCAGATCCTTGGTCACCTTACGCCCGAGCTTCATCAGCTCACGTTCAAGGTTACGCACACCGGCTTCGCGGGTGTAGCGCTGAACGATCAGGCGCAAAGCCTCATCATCAAGGCTGAATTCACCTTCCTTGAGACCATGATCAGACATGGCTTTCGGCAGCAGGTGACGCCTAGCGATCTCGACCTTCTCATCTTCGGTGTAACCGGCGATGCGAATGACTTCCATACGGTCCATCAGCGGAGCAGGAATATTGAGCGTGTTCGCCGTCGTGATGAACATCACGTTGGAGAGGTCATATTCCACTTCCAGATAATGGTCCACGAAGGTGCTGTTCTGTTCCGGATCGAGCACTTCGAGCAGAGCCGAAGATGGATCACCACGGAAGTCCATACCCATCTTGTCAATCTCATCGAGAAGGAACAGCGGGTTGGCCTTCTTGGCCTTCTTCATGGACTGAATCACCTTGCCCGGCATGGAGCCGATATAGGTGCGGCGATGGCCGCGAATCTCGGCTTCGTCACGAACGCCACCAAGCGCCATACGGACAAATTCACGTCCGGTAGCACGTGCGATGGACTTGCCAAGCGAGGTTTTACCAACACCCGGAGGCCCCACCAGACACAGGATCGGACCTTTCAGCTTGTTCGTACGTTTCTGTACCGCAAGATATTCGATAATCCGCTCTTTGACCTTCTCAAGACCATAATGCTCGACGTCCAAGACCTCTTCGGCCTTTTCAAGATCAACCTTGACGCGGGATTTCTTGCTCCATGGAATACCCAGCAGCCAGTCGAGATAGTTGCGCACAACGGTCGCTTCTGCGGACATTGGGCTCATCTGCTTGAGCTTCTTGAGCTCAGCCTCGGCCTTTTCCTTGGCTTCCTTGGAAAGCTTGGTTTTCTCGATTGCCTGTTCCAGCTCGCGAATCTCGTCCGCGCCTTCTTCGGAATCTCCCAGTTCCTTCTGAATGGCCTTCATCTGCTCATTCAGATAATATTCACGCTGGGTTTTCTCCATCTGGCGCTTGACGCGGCTGCGAATGCGCTTTTCAACCTGCAGAACGGAGATTTCACTCTCCATCAGGCCAAGCACCTGCTCGAGGCGTTCAATTACGCTGACGATACCCAGGATCTCCTGCTTCTCCTGAATCTTGATAGCAAGATGGGACGCTACGGTATCCGCCAGTTTGGAATAATCATCGATCTGGGACACGGCCCCGATCACTTCAGGTGAAACCTTCTTGTTCAGTTTCACATAATTCTCAAATTCGGTCGCAACGGAACGTGCCAGCGCTTCGACCTCAACCCGTTCGCCATCCTCATCATGCAGCACCGTTGCCGTTGCTTCATAAAGATCATCGCGTTTGGTAAAGTCGCCAAGCTTGGCCCGGTTCACGCCTTCAACAAGCACCTTCACGGTGCCATCAGGCAGCTTGAGCAGCTGCAACACGGTTGCGAGCGTACCGATTTTAAAGATGTCCTCTGGGGCAGGATCATCGTCGCCGGCATTCATCTGCGTTGCCAGCAAAATCATCTTGTCAGACTGCATCACTTCTTCCAGAGCACGAATGGATTTTTCGCGGCCCACAAAAAGCGGAACAATCATATGTGGAAAGACAACAATGTCTCTCAGTGGCAAGACCGGATAAGTATCCGAAGCCATTGGGTTGGCTGCGCCAATCGCAGGTCCTTCGGTCATGCTTTCCTACCTTTCTTGGATCATTGACCCCTCCCGTCAGAGACAGGGTACATCTGCGGCCCTTGGCCCGCAATAAAGCCGATACAGAGTCCTACGCTCAAAACGAGCCGTTGGACCAGAAACGTCATCGGCAGATGAACAGGGTGAGACTCACACACAAACAAAACAGTCTCACGTTACCATTTAGTTGGGGCTTCGCGACACGCTTTTCAAGCCACTCCACAATCCCTTCCCAACTTTGTCAAAAAAGGCTTTTAGCAAAAAGACTTGAACTGCAGACGAAGCGTCGATTTTCCCTTGCAAGAAAAGCGCCAAACACGCCCCTTGCGCACCGACAAAAAAGGCGACCCAAGGCCGCCCTCTGATTTCTTTGAGAAAAGACCGGCCACTTAGGCGGATGTTGGCTCGGCTTCGCTCTTCATATCTCCATAGATATAGAGCGGACGTGCCTCGCCTTTGATCACATCGCCGGAAATGACCACTTCTTCAACACCTTCGAGCCCGGGAAGCTCATACATTGTGTCAAGCAGGATGGCTTCCAGAATGGAGCGCAGACCGCGTGCACCAGTTTTTCTCTCGATTGCCTTGCGGGCAACCCCACGCAGAGCTTCATCATGGAATGTCAGGCGAATGCCTTCCATTTCAAACAAAGCCTGATACTGCTTCACAATGGCATTCTTTGGCTGCGTCAGGATGGAGACCAAAGCATCTTCATCCAGATCCTCAAGCGTTGCCAACACCGGCAGACGACCGACGAATTCAGGAATCAGACCGAATTTGAGCAGATCTTCAGGCTCCAGCTCTTTAAACAGTTCGCCAGTACCGCGCTCATCAGGATCTTCCACCTTGGCCGCAAAGCCGATGGAACTCTCAACACCGCGAGCTGAAATGATCTTGTCCAGACCTGCAAAGGCGCCACCACAGATAAACAGGATGTTGGATGTATCCACCTGCAGGAATTCCTGCTGCGGATGCTTACGCCCACCCTGTGGCGGAACAGACGCCACGGTGCCTTCCATGATCTTCAACAAGGCCTGCTGCACGCCCTCACCCGAAACATCACGCGTGATGGATGGGTTATCGGACTTGCGCGAGATCTTGTCGATCTCATCGATATAGACAATGCCGCGCTGGGCCTGCTCGACATTATAGTCAGCAGCCTGAAGCAGCTTCAGAATGATATTCTCGACATCTTCACCAACATACCCTGCTTCGGTCAGGGTTGTTGCATCGGCCATCGTGAAAGGCACATCCAGAATGCGCGCCATGGTCTGGGCAAGGAAGGTCTTGCCGCAACCGGTCGGGCCGATCAGCATGATGTTGGACTTGGCAAGTTCGAGATCTGTTGTTTTCTTGCCGTGGGCAAGACGCTTGTAATGGTTATGAACGGCGACAGAAAGAACCTTCTTCGCGCGGCCCTGCCCAATTACATAATCGTCAAGCACATCGCAAATTTCCTGCGGTGTCGGAATACCGTCCTTGGACTTCACCATAGAAGACTTGTTTTCTTCGCGGATGATATCCATGCACAGTTCAACGCATTCATCGCAGATGAAAACCGTTGGACCCGCAATCAGCTTGCGCACTTCATGCTGGCTTTTGCCACAGAAGGAGCAGTAGAGCGTATTTTTGCTATCACCACCACCAGCCTTGCTCATGTATGTGCCTCTTTTTTCGTTGCAGTCGGCAATCTCTCATAGATTACCGGCCTTCTAGTTTAAATTGCTCGGCCATGTCTGCAAGCAAAATAAACCCAAACTCCCTGACGTCAGAAGCATAAATTAGCCAAATTCAGCTATATGCCGCCAGATTTATGAAAGCATGTACCCGAAAAGATCAATATAGGTTTAACAGGTTCTTTTCGGAATGCCTGAAACCAGCCCTTTTGAATAGGTTCAAATACATTGGCTGGATCAACAAGGATCTTAATCCTTGTCTTTTTCTTTTGATTCTTCCGGCGCAAGCGAATTGCGGTTCTCGACGACCTTGTCGACAAGCCCCCAGTCCTTGGCCTCGGTTGCGGTCATGAAATGGTCACGATCAAGTGTCTTGTCGACGGTCTCATAATCCTGTCCGCAATGCTTCACATAAACTTCGTTCAGGCGACGCTTCATTTTCAGAATGTCTTCAGCGTGGCGCTGAATGTCAGACGCCTGCCCCTGAAAACCGCCAGATGGCTGATGCACCATGATGCGTGCGTTCGGAAGCGCAAAGCGCATGTCCTTTTCGCCAGCGCACAGCAGCAGTGAGCCCATCGAGGCAGCCTGCCCCAGGCAAAGCGTTGCGACCGGAGGCTTGATGAACTGCATGGTGTCATAGATGGACATGCCCGCAGTCACCACGCCACCAGGCGAGTTGATGTAAAGCGAAATCTCTTTCTTGGGGTTATCCGCTTCCAGAAAAAGCAGCTGGGCGCATACAAGCGCAGCCATATGATCTTCAATCGGGCCCGTGATAAAGATGATGCGTTCCTTCAGAAGGCGTGAATAGATGTCATAGGCGCGTTCACCGCGGTTTGACTGCTCCACTACCATTGGAACCAGATTCATAGTGAGATCGAGAGGATCCTTCATTCGTCTTTCCTTATCAACACCAATTGGGCACAGGCGTCATCTACCCTCTGCACCGCACGCCAAACCTTAAACACTAACGCTGAATAAGGCCATCTGGTGACAAGAGCCACCAATTTCGATCACGCCCAGCAAAAAACGATTCTTTCGCAAAGGCAACGTCAGGCATAGTGCATCCATGCCGTAACGTCTATCCCACCCTTATGAAACGCGCAGTCTGGAACAGTCGAGAATCACGAGAACGGACCTTTTTCATTCCATTAGCACTGCGACAATGAATATTTTACTGACAAATACTCAAAGAGTGGGGAATCAGCCGATCTTTATGCCGCACCAAAATCCTATCTGGTAAATGCGGGGCCTGACCAGTCTATTCACTTTCTAAAATGAATAGATATGGTTAAGCGGGATAAATTCAACATGTTGTAAACAACAAAGACGCCCACCGTCTAAAAACGGCAGGCGTCTTGATCTTCTGTCGAAGGAGTGGTCAGACCTTATTCTTCGTCTTCGGTGACCATTTTCTCCAGCTCTTCCTTGGTTACGGTCTTGTCTTCAACCTTCACCAACTCAAGCAGATAGTCGACAACTTTTTCTTCGAAAATCGGCGCACGAATGGAAGCCAGCGCTTCAGGAGTTTTCGTGTAATATTCGAATACCTGACGTTCCTGACCCGGGAACTGCTGAGCACGCTGCATGATGCCGCGCTGCACTTCTTCGTCGGAAACGGTGATTTCGTTTTTCTCGCCGATTTCGGAAAGAACCAGACCAAGGCGAACGCGACGCTCTGCGATGGTTTTGTATTCTTCCTTGGCTTTGTCTTCGGTCGTATCTTCGTCTTCAAAGGTTTTACCAGCTTCATTCATTTCAGCTGTAACCTGACGCCAGATATTCTCGAATTCCTGTTCCAGAAGGGTTGGCGGCACTTCAAACTTGTGCAGCTCGTCCATTTTGTCGAGCAGTTGACGTTTGACGCGCTGACGGGTCATCTGACCATACTGGGAAACGATCTGGTCCTTGATCAGCTCTTTGAGTTTATCAAGGGATTCGATGCCAAGCTTGGTAGCGAATTCATCATCCAGTTCCAGCTCGCCCGGAGCCTGAACTTCTTTGACGGTCACTTCGAATTCAGCGTCTTTGCCAGCAAGATGCTCAGCGCCATATTCTTCAGGGAATTTCACTTTGACAACGGTTTCGTCGCCAGCAGCAAGGCCGACGAGCTGCTCTTCAAAGCCCGGAATGAACTGACCGGAACCGAGAACAAGCTGACCATTTTCATCAGCGCCACCTTCAAAGGCTTCGCCGTCAATCTTGCCCAGATAGGACATGACAACGCGATCGCCATTTTCAGCTTTGCCTTCTTTGGTTTCAAAAGGACGGGAGCTTTCAGCGATCTGGCCGAGGCGTTCCTCAACTTCGCTATCTTCAACATCCACAACCGGACGCTCGACTTCAACGCCAGAAACGTCAGCCACTTCGATGGTCGGCAGCACTTCATAAATGATGGTGAAGTCCAGATCAGCCTGACCATCCATGATTTTAGCCGCTTCGGCTTCATCTTCGGTCAGTTTATACTGCGGCTGCATGGCCGATTTTTCTTTGCGCTCTTCCAGAGTGGTCCGAGTGGTCTCGTTGATCAGCTCCTGGATGATTTCCCCCATCAGGGCTTTACCATGCAGTTTACGGACATGAGATGCCGGCACCTTGCCTGGGCGGAAGCCGTTAATTCGGATCTGACCCTTGATTTCATCAATTTTGGCGACCAGCTTGGCTTCGAGATCAGAAGCAGGAACCACGACGTTCAGTTCGCGTTTCAGACCTTCGGACAGGGTTTCAGTGACCTGCATATCAATCTGCTTTCGTTCTTTGTCAAATTCAGTTTGGTTCGAGGCGCGCCAAACAGGTCGAACATTCCAACAGGTTCGGTGCGTCCAATTTCGTATCAACTTGCTGTCGTCAAACAGCCTCACGCCTATCACTACCAACAAAGACAGGCCGCGACGGGGCAAAAGCCTTCCATCGTGCGGCCTACACCTGTTTCCTCCCCTTTTCCGAATTGACCTGAAAAAGAGAAGCTATGGTACGGGTGGAGGGACTTGAACCCCCACGGCTCTCGCCACCAGAACCTAAATCTGGCGTGTCTACCAATTCCACCACACCCGCACAGCGCTGCGCCTGTTGCGCCAGCAAATCGAGCGGAGCCTCTATAACACCCGTTATGCAAAGCGCAAAGGGAAATTCACAAAAATTACAAAATTCCCCACGGCATTGGGGGTATTCGGTGAGATTTCGACAGAAATGATCTCTGTCGGCAGACGATCCACAGCGCAACAGGCTCCCTGCTCCATATTTTCCACCTCAGCCATTCACCCGGCAAAGCAAAAGGGATTGTCTAGTGATTGCGACATAAACCAAGATATGTCCAAGGCTCCGCAATGTGCATCTTGGATCTGTAATAGACAAACGGAATGAGGCCATGCCTACAATCATTGTCATCAATGGACCTGCCGGCGTTGGAAAAAGCACAATTAGTGCGCAACTGGTCGGTGCGCTTCCCAATACGATCTCTATATCAGGAGATTGCTTGCGCTCCTTTGCTCCCGCCCATGCGCGCGCCCTTCTGGGCGCAGGATCGACCTATCGAGCGGCAGCCGCTCTGATCAACAGCTATCTGAAAATGGGCGCAGAAATAGTACTGTTCGACTACATCTTCACCACATACGCACAACTACAAGACTTCCGGCACTTGTTGCCACCCGATGAAAGATGCAAATTCCATATTTTCACCCTGTGGGCGCCGCTCGCCACTGTCGAACAGCGAGAAGCCACAAGGCAAAATCGCGAACGGCTGGGTCCACAAGTTCAGACCACCTACGAGGCCATAAGAAAAGCCCTACCCGCATTCAGTGATTCTCCTAGCCATATAGTATCCAACACGACCACCCCAGAAGACGCGACCAAACAGATTCTGTCCACTATCAAACTGTCAGAGACATCTAAGATCATCTAGAGCAACCGGCATGCGATCTAAGGAAGGGAGGAAGCCCTTCCTCCCACACCAAAGCGTCAGTCATCGTCGCCATAGCTCTCCAGATCCGGACCATTTTCATCTGGATCATAATCCTCGAACAAGGCCTCATAGACTTTTGGCAAAACCTCGATGAGATCTTCAGAAATGAGCCCAGGACCGAGCGTGGACCCGGCCTGACTATGCAACCAAACAGCGCCCGAGGCTGCATCAAATGCTGGCATGCCCTGCGCCATCAAACCACCGACGATACCCGCAAGAACATCGCCACTCCCTGCCGTCGCCAGATATGGAATGCCTTGCGAATGAATAACAGCATAACCATCCGGGCTCGCAACCACAGTGTCAGCACCCTTGAGAATGATGACCGCTCCGGAACGCTGAGACGCTGCGACCGCACAATCAAGTTTGGAAAGCCGCTTCTCCTCCCTCATCCGATAGGAAAGATCAGGGAATAAGCGTGCAAATTCCCCCTCATGCGGGGTTAGAACCAGCCGTCCCGACTGCGCTGCTGGAGAATCATGCATCATGGCCATACTCATGGAGCCAGCCGCTACCCCTTCCGCAAAACAGGTTATCCCGTCGGCATCGAAAAGCAGCCCCATATCGAGTTCCAACGCCTGCTTAATCAAGCACTGCTGATCGTCCCCCGTACCGAGCGCCGGTCCGGCCACCAAAATATCACAATCCCGCTTGTCAAAGAGTCCATCCAGAGAACCGGCAATTTTCATTGGCTCGATCATGATGGAGGTCACGTGTTGCGCAACAGACTGAGCAGCCTCTTCCGGCGGGGCCAGAGTTACGAGACCAGCCCCGGCCCTCAGCGCCGCGCGGGCAGCCAATCGTGCCGCACCGCTATGCAAGGCATCGCCACTCAACACAAGGCAGTGCCCCCGGTGGAATTTATGATCAGCCAACCGCTCGGCCTGAATGACGTCCAGCGGCTTGAGCGCCTCTGGCCAGTTCCCCAACCAGAGAGCCGGCCCATTTTCAAAGGCGCAACAGCCTGTCTCTTCAAGCACATCTGCATCGATACCAATATCAACAACGAGAAGACGACCGCAGGAGGCCTTACCTGGATAAAGCAGATGGCCCGGCTTCTTGCGAAAGAAGGTAACGGTTTGGTCGGCTCGCACAGCCGATCCGCCAATCTGCCCGCTCGCCCCTTCGACGCCACTGGGCAAATCCACAGACAGAACCGGCAACCCACTCATATTGAGCGCATCGATCAATTCAGCAATTTCACCAGTAACAGGCCGATCCAGACCGGCTCCGAACAAGGCATCAATCACGATATCGGAATCATCCCACAGGCTGGCAGAAAGCGCATAGACCTCATCACCCCATTCTTCCGCAGCCTGACGCGCATCCCCCTTGAGGTCATCCACTTCCACAGAGCAACCTATGATGACGCTCCAGCCTTCTTCCTCCAGCAGCTGCGCTGCAACGAATCCGTCACCACCATTGTTTCCCGGCCCACACAGAATGCAGACCATGCCGGATGCCCCCGAACCGGTTTTCCGCTCAAGAAGGTCAATCGCAGCCGTGGCGACCGCTTGCCCAGCACTTTCCATCAACTGGTAGCCGTCCACGCCCCCCTCGATGGTCAGGCGATCCGCCTCCCCCATTTGCTTTGGCGTTAGAATTTCAATTGCGGTTTCACTCAGCTCAGACATCCCAGACATTCCTCAAAAAGACGACCCTCCAGACATCTGGTGACAGGCCGTAGCAACGCGCAGTGCGAAGCGCTTGACTCTCTTTGGGAATCTATAGCCAGAATTGCAAAACAACAATCACGCATTCCACAATTGCCCCGTATTTATCGCTTTCTACAGATCCCCCTCCCCAAATGATGCCTCCAACCCTTCACCGGCTCTGCGTTAACAAATTGCCACGACAAAAGAGAATGGCACGCCGCGTCAAACGGTCTCACAAAGCGCCACATTCAAGAGAGCAATCAGTGCCTCGATATTATGCAAAAGAAGGGGTTTGTGACAAAAAGTGACCTAAAAGTGACCATTAAAGTCACTGAATTCGCCACCATATCGAATGGCCAAATGATCAAAATTACATCATTTGCCTATTTTTACATCATTTCATTTCCCCAAAATGCCTCAAAATTCGACCCTTGGGTACTGGTGAAGGACGGGATTTCCTGCTTTTATTCCGAACAACACAATTGGCACGTAGAATGCATAATTTTTCACAGACCGGAAAGCAGCTGAAGATGTCCCTCAGGGCTTCGAATGACCAAGGCAATCCGGCTCAAAAGTTAACCAGGGTGTGATTGGGCGTTTGCAGATCGATCTCTGGTCGATAGAGGCTCCAAAGCACAAATTATTTGGGAAAGCGAACAGCCATGAAAAAGATCGAGGCAATTATCAAACCTTTCAAACTCGATGAAGTCAAAGAAGCTCTGCAGGAAGTTGGTTTGCAGGGTATCACAGTGATCGAAGCAAAAGGGTTTGGCCGTCAGAAAGGTCACACCGAACTGTATCGCGGCGCAGAATATGTCGTCGATTTTCTTCCCAAAGTGAAGGTCGAGGTCATCCTCGCCGAAGATCAGGTGGACGATGCTGTGGAAGCCATCCAGAAAGCAGCACAGACCGGTCGAATCGGCGACGGCAAAATTTTCATCTCCACTGTTGAGCAGGCTATTCGCATTCGTACCGGGGAAACCGGCAACGACGCTATCTAATACAAGAATTCAAAGCCTCTGGTTTTCCCGGCCAGAGGCTCAAAAAAATACCTTCCAAGGGACAATAAAGCACCTTCCAAGGGAACAGTTCAGACTCAAATGGGAAAGCGGAACAACGGAGTGCAAGACGTTGGCCTTTTCCCGACTTACAGACAGTAAAGGATACTGGAATGAGCACACCAGCTGAAATCGTCAAATTGATCTCAGATCAGGACGTCAAATATGTTGACATCCGTTTTACCGACCCTCGCGGTAAATTGCAGCACGTAACCGTTATTGAAGACCAGGTCGATGAAGACTTCCTCGAAGAAGGCTTCATGTTTGACGGTTCCTCCATCGCAGGCTGGAAATCCATTGAAGCTTCTGACATGAAGCTGATGCCAGACTGCGACAGCGCTTACATCGATCCGTTCTATGCAGAAAAAACCCTCTGCATCCACTGCTCTGTTGTTGAGCCTGACACTGGCGCCCCTTACGAACGCGACCCACGCGGCACCGCTGAAAAAGCTGAAGCATATCTTAAAGCTTCCGGCATTGGTGACGTTGCCTACTTCGGTCCAGAAGCTGAATTCTTCATCTTCGACGACGTTCGTTATGCAAACACCATGAACAAGGTTTCCTACGAAGTTGACGCTATCGACGCTTCCTGGAACACCGATTCCGAATACGAAACCGGCAACACCGGTCATCGTCCGGGCATCAAAGGCGGTTACTTCCCAGTGAACCCAACCGACTATGCTCAGGACATTCGTTCCGAGATGCTTTCCACCATGAAATCTCTCGGTATGAAAGTTGACAAGCATCACCACGAAGTGGCTTCTTGCCAGCACGAACTGGGCCTGATTTTCGATAGCCTCACCAAACAGGGTGACGAGCTGCAGAAATACAAATACATCATCCATAACGTTGCTCAGGCATATGGCAAATCCGCCACCTTCATGCCTAAGCCAATCTATGGTGACAACGGCACCGGCATGCACTGCAACATGTCCATCTGGAAAGACGGCAAGCCGCTCTTCGCTGGCGATAAATATGCCGATCTGTCCGACGAAGCCCTGTACTTCATCGGTGGTATCCTGAAGCATGCAAAAACCCTGAATGCTTTCACCAACCCATCGACCAACTCCTACAAGCGCCTGATCCCGGGCTTCGAAGCTCCGGTTCTGCGTGCCTATTCCGCACGTAACCGTTCTGGCTGCATCCGTATTCCTTGGACCGAATCTCCAAAGGCAAAACGCGTTGAAGCTCGCTTCCCGGATCCGTCCGCTAACCCGTACCTCTGCTTCTCCGCTCTGCTGATGGCTGGCCTTGACGGCATCAAGAACAAGATCCATCCGGGCGATGCAATGGACAAAAACCTGTACGATCTGCCTGCAGAAGAACTCGAAGGTATCCCAACCGTTTGTGGTTCCCTGCGTGAAGCCATCGAATGCCTCAAGGCTGATCATGACTTCCTGCTGGCTGGCGACGTATTCACCAAAGACCAGATCGACGGTTACATCGAACTCAAGGAAGAAGAAATCCAGCTGTTCGAACACACCCCGCATCCGGTTGAATTCGCAATGTACTACAGCTGCTAATTCCCAGTGCTTGGCACCGCCAAGCGTGCAGAAAGCAAATACAAGAAGGGCCGGTTTTCACCGGCCCTTTTCTTTGTCTCCGTCGCACATGACGTCACTCCCTGTTAGGACGGCCGCAACAACGCAAGAAGGCATATCGCTGGCGAGCGAGCCGCTAAACCTGGCTCATCTCTTCCATTGCCTGCCAACCATGAAGCATTTTGCGGGCGCCCCAGTCATAGGTGAAATAATATCCTGATGGTGGTGGAGTAAATTCAGCCCCGATGCCCTGCCCAGACAGATAGCAGAAGAGCAGCGCACCGACGCCCCCATGACCAACCATCAAGACATCTCCGCGCATGCCACTGGTCAGCACTCGCTCCATAGCAGAAAGATAGGCAGCTGCAATGCGGTCCTGCGCATCCATAGCACTCTCTCCCTGCGATGCAGCCTGCTCCTTCTTAGGAGAAAAGAGGCTTTTGAAGCGATCAACAAGGCCCATTTCAGGCAAAGCATCGGAGATCAGAGTGTCACTTTCATCCATTTCCGCATCGACAATAGGCAAAATAGAGAGAAGGTCCCCGATAACTGACGCCGTCTGACGGGTGATCGCGTGAGAACTGGAGAAAATATAGGCCGTGCCATCAAGCAAGCCGCTTCTGGCAAAAGCCTCGGCACGTGCACGAGCATCGTCATCAAGCGCACAGGCACCCTGAGGAGAAGACAAAGTGTCCAGACTTTGTGGGTGAATAAGGTATCGAACCAACATGAAGAATGCTCAACCGGTCGGGGCTGCGCACCAGATCGGCAAAATAGCGCGGCCCTAGATCAATAGGAAAAACAAGGCAAGAAAGCATGTCGCCGCAGCATTCAGCCAAGGAGGCATACCCGAAACATCCTGATATTGCATCCGCGCTCTGTCAGCCTTGTAGAGGCTCGATTTCAGCTCAAACACAGAGGCTCGCAGATTGTCAATTTCAGTCTCAACCTGTTCCATGAATTATCCGTTTGTTTTGTCCCCATATGTTCCAAATCTAAAGGGCAAATAGTTAACAAAGATTAACCATGATTTGAAACTTTTCATTCAATCTGCAAGAGAGACGCTTACCGCTCCCCAAATGACCTGAACTCTGAGAACAGACCAGACATGCTAGATACTTGTGGCGATTTATGAGGTTGCAAAGGCCCAATTTCTGCGATGATTCACATTTCATTGCAGCGAACACTTGACCCGTGCCCTTTAGCAAAAGACATTGTGGAAACGAATTAGAGCCTGATTCGCGCCGTTTATTGCGCATCATTCGCACTTGCGAACAGCCCGAAAACTGTTAAGACCGAACGAAAAGGATCGGTAGCGTTCACTTGTCCCGTTACCGAGCCCATAACTGTCCTGTCGGAACCGAAGAGTAGTCTATGTCTGCGTCTGACGATCTTTTTGCCTCTGTGCCAACACCCAAGGGCGGCACCCCCGCCCCCAAAGCCGCTCCTGCGGCTCCGGCCCCCCCGAAACCGAAATCCGGGAACAACGCCCCGGCTTCTGTTCCGGGAGTGAAGGCCGACTATACGGCAGCAGACATTGAAGTTCTCGAAGGGCTGGAACCCGTGCGCCGCAGGCCGGGCATGTATATTGGTGGCACCGACGAAAAGGCGCTGCATCATCTGTTTGCCGAGATCATCGACAACTCCATGGACGAAGCCGTTGCCGGCTATGCCTCATGGATCGAAGTCGAGCTTTTACCGGACAACGTGATCACCGTCACGGATAACGGACGCGGCATTCCGGTTGATCCGCATCCGAAATTTCCCAACAAGTCGGCGCTGGAAGTCATCCTGACAACGCTGCATGCAGGTGGCAAGTTCGATTCCGCCGTATATGAAACATCCGGCGGTCTTCATGGCGTGGGCGCGTCCGTCGTCAACGCTCTGTCCGAGAGCATGGTGGTGGAAGTTGCCTCCAACAAGAAGCTCTATCGCCAAAGCTTCTCCCGCGGTATTCCAACCGGGGCATTGGAGCTGCTCGGCGACGTGCATAACAGGCGCGGTACCAAGGTCACCTTCAAGCCCGACCATCAGATCTTCGGTAAGAAAATCCGCTTCAAGCCTGAGCAGCTGCTCAATATGGCGCGCTCAAAGGCTTACCTTTTCGGCGGCGTTGAAATCCGCTGGTCCTGTGCGCCAGAATTGCTGGATCACAGCCCGGAGGTTCCGGCAAAGGCAACCTTCCATTTCCCCGCAGGGCTGAAGGACTATCTGGCAGCCACCCTTGGCAAAACGAACCTCGTCACGCAAGAAATCTTCGCTGGCCGCACCGAAAAGTCAGCCGGTCACGGCGCCGTGGAATGGGCCGTTTGCTGGTTTGGTGGCGATGGCTTTTTCAATTCCTATTGTAATACCGTGCCAACTCCCGAAGGCGGCACCCATGAAAGCGGCCTGCGCACAGCCTTGTTGCGCGGCCTTAAAAACTATGCCGAACTGACCAGCAATAAGAAGGGCACCCTGATCACCGCAGACGATGTGATGACCAGTGCGGGCGCCCTGCTCTCGGTCTTCATTCGCGAGCCCGAATTCGTTGGTCAGACCAAGGATCGTCTCGCGACCACTGCCGCTACGCGCATTGTCGAGCAAGCGGTGCGTGACCAGTTCGATCACTGGCTGACCAATGCCCCCCAGCAGGCCAACCGCCTTCTGGAATGGGTCATTGACCGCGCCGAGGAACGTCTGCGTCGCCGCAAGGAAAAGGATGTCAGCCGCAAATCGGCCGTTCGCAAGCTGCGCCTGCCGGGCAAGCTGGCCGACTGTTCGCAAAATGCCAAGGGCGACACAGAACTCTTCATCGTGGAGGGCGATTCCGCTGGTGGCTCGGCCAAACAGGCCCGTAACCGCACCACGCAGGCCGTGCTGCCATTGCGCGGCAAGATCTTGAACGTCGCCAGCGCCTCCAGCGACAAGCTCCACGCCAACCAGCTGCTGGCGGATCTGGTCCAGGCGCTGGGCTGTGGCACGCGCAAAAACTACAATGATGAAGACCTGCGCTATGATCGCGTCATCATCATGACGGATGCTGACGTCGACGGCGCGCATATTGCATCTCTATTGCTTACCTATTTCCAGCGTGAAATGCCGCAGCTGATCCATAACGGACATCTGTTTTTGGCCATTCCGCCGCTTTATCGCATCAGTCAGGGCGGCAAGACGCTTTATGCCAGAGACGACATGCACAAGGATGAGCTGCTGGACAAGGAATTCAAGGGCAAGGGAAAAATCGAGATCGGGCGCTTTAAAGGTCTGGGTGAAATGCGGTCTGACCAGCTCAAGGACACGACCATGGATCCCAAGAACCGGACATTGCTGAAAGTTCAGATCGTTGATATGATTCCTGGACAAACGAAGGAAGTCGTAACCCGGCTGATGGGGAACAAACCAGAAGCCCGCTTTGAATTCATTCAGGAAAATGCCGAATTTGCGACCGATCTTGACATTTAATGCAAAGGCTTCGGCCTTTCTGCTGATCATGACAGCCGCATTTTACCTATCGCCCTTGCCGGGGAGAGCTGCCGACAACAATCTGCCCCCTTATGAGCAGAATCTCAGACGTTTGAGCTCAATCGTTGGCGCTCTCATGTATCTTGATCCTCTATGCAACGGCAGCGATCCCAAAGACTGGTATTTTCAAATGGCAGCCCTGATGGAAGCCGAGAATGCCGACGACGCCCGAGCGCGGCAACTCAAGGATCATTTCAACAAAAGTTATCTCACCTATTCAAAGACTTATCGAAGCTGCAACGAACAGGCACGCAAGGCAACCCGCCTCTATCACAGCGAGGGCCAATCCCTGCTCGCAACGCTAAAGCTGAAACACGCGCGTTAACTATATAGGTTAATTCCTCAGGAAAACCTTAACCTTTCAGTAAGGAATTGCCCGCAGATCGGCAGAATCTGCTATCCCTTGGATATTGATAACAGAATCAATATCTTGGGATTCCATCCGCGAAACCGCGTGTAAGCCTCAACAAAACAGGCCCGCGCCTTGCGACAAAGTCCCCCGATAATGACAAACACTCGTTCCGAGGAGACGCGCATTCATGGCCGACCAAACAATTCTGAATCAAGGCTCAGCCCCGGAAAAAGACATGCGCGAAATCGACAAGCAGAAGCAGCAAGCGCTGTGTATTCTTGGCGATTTGTGGGATCAGGCGTCTGATGACGGCATGAATATCGATTGTCTGGCGCATGCAGCCCTGTTTCAGGCACTCAGCAGCCTCGTTCTGGCATATGGCGAAGAAACCGTCGCCGAATTCTGTTCGGATTTGCCAGACAGGATCCTTTGCGGCGACTATACGCTGGATCGACGCATTCAGTAAAAGCCGCAGCAAGCCCGACCGGCTCCCCTTCTTGTGCCTCGCGCGAGGAGTTTGTGCTTGCAAAGACATCGGGGCACGCTAACAATCATCAGACCGCACACAGGCAGAAACGCTTGTGACAAGGTTCGTGAGCCTTCCTTTGCAAAGAAAGGCGGAGGAAACGACAAGGTCTGGCATGACGCTTCAGTTATACAACAAACGCCCCTTCAGCATGGTGCTTGTGACTTTGGCACTTAGCATCACCCTGATCATGCTAAAAAGCCCGGCCTTTGCGGAAAGCGGTGTGACCATCAATGGCGTGGTCACCCAGCCAGACTATTCGTCATCCAGTCAGGGATATCCCTATTCCAGCGGTCACGTTCGGTCACGAGCGACAGTAAATGGTCGATCCATCACGGAACTTGGTGGCAAGACCTACTCCAGTTCGCCTGCACAAGGTCCAGTCATTCTACGAGACCTTGGCGCCCTACCCTCGCCGGTCTGGCGTATGGCAAAAGCCATTTTCGAAGCCAGCCAAGAAGACAGTCTTGATGCCATGCGCATGGCTATCGAAATGAATGAAATGCCCCCCAGCTTCGGAGCCGCTGCCGCCAGCAACAACGATCCCGTAGCGCAATTGCGCAGCCTTTCCCAAAGTGGAGAGGATGAAGAAATTCTCAATGCGCTCTTCGACACGCTCAACAGTGGCTTTGTACATGTAGGCCTGAACACGCCCTATGAGGCCTATGTCTGGCCCTACTTTGCACACTACCCGATATCCTCCCTCGACGCAGCGCAAAGAGAAGAATTGCGCCAGCTCTTGCCGCTAGATGCCTACGAGCAAACCATGCAATCGGGTCAATATTCCTATTTCATTCTCGGGATTAGCCCTGATGGCGTCTGGCAATATTTCTTCAAAGAGCAAAACCCAAATCAGTAAGCGAATAATTGGGACTTTTCCGCTCTTGAAAAAACCGCTATTCTTGCCATATCAAAAATTGCACCCGCCAAAAGCATATAATTTTTGATTGAACGCATTTCTTGATAGGCACGGGAACACAGCATGAGACGCTCAAAGGATCTAAGGAACAAGAGACTCCTGGCGCCCCTTCATGCCAATCGCCACGAGCAGTATAAGCGCAAGAAGCACAGCCTAAAGCCCCATCAATCCAAGAGCTATGGAGATGTTGTTCGCCGTACATTCTTCTTCCAGCTTAGACTTGCCGCGGACAACCTGCGTGATTTGATGCTGAGCCCGATCGCTATCGTAGCGGCTTTGCTCGGACTGTTGCGCCCGAATGACCCATCCTGGGCGCTGGATCGTCTGATGCTTTTTGGTCGCGCGACGGATCGCTGGATCAACCTGTTTGAAGAAGAAGACAAGGATGCGCCCGATCGCTCCGGCCAAACCCTTGATGATCTGCTCGATCAAGTCGAAAGCAAAATCAAGACAAAGCTTGATCCAGAAACTCCGGCAGACGAGTCTTCCTGGGCCAGTTGTTTTGAGGCTTTCCAAGCCTCACAGCAATCGCGCAAATAACATAGACACATTTTGCAACAGCAGGTTTTATTGCGTCCAACAGAAATTTGGGGAAAATTGTCCAAATTCCAAATTTAGTATCTCAAATAAACCGTATTTGCCGCATTGCATTGACAAATTCGCTCAAAATCGTATGGTTCCGCCAACTTCTAAAACCTATGCACGTTTTCAGTTTTTCTTAATTATGAGAATTACCGAAAACGCAGCGCAACAATTGGTTCCATCATCTGATGAATTTTTCGGATCTAGGTCTGAGTGAAAAAGTGCTCGCAGCAGTAGAATCTGCTGGGTATGAAAAGCCAACCCCAATTCAAGAACAGGCAATTCCTCATGTCCTTGCCCGCAAGGATGTTTTGGGAGTAGCCCAAACCGGTACGGGCAAAACAGCTTCTTTCACGCTTCCAATGCTCTCTTTGCTGGAGAGCGGCCGCGCAAGAGCGCGCATGCCACGCACTCTCATTTTGGAACCAACCAGAGAATTGGCCGCTCAAGTTGAGCAGAGCTTCTCTTCTTACGGTCAGAACCATAAACTGACGGTAGCCCTTCTGATTGGTGGTGTATCCTTCGCCGAACAGCTCAAAAAGCTGGATCGTGGTGCGGATGTACTGATCGCGACCCCGGGCCGCCTTCTGGACCATTTCGAACGAGGCAAACTGCTATTGACCGGCGTTGACACCTTTGTTGTCGACGAAGCCGACCGCATGCTGGATATGGGTTTCATTCCCGATATTGAGCGAATTTGTAAACTTTTGCCTTTCACCCGTCAGACCGTTTTCTTCTCTGCGACCATGCCAAAGGAAATTCAGCGCTTGGCTGATCAATTCCTGCATAATCCAGTGAAGGTGGAAGTAGCTCCGGCGGCCTCAACTGCAAAAACCATCACGCAGCGTCTCATCTCCTCAGGCTCCAAACCGTGGGACAAACGCGCCGTTCTTCGGTCTCTCATCAATGATGCCAAAAACCTGACGAACGCCATTATCTTCTGCAACCGCAAACGCGATGTCGCAACGGTTTGCCGTTCCCTAAGCAAGCATGGCTTTAGTGCCGGTGCGCTTCATGGGGATATGGACCAGACCTCTCGTATGGCAACTCTGGATGGTTTCAAGAATAATGAAATCACCCTTCTGGTTGCCAGCGACGTGGCCGCTCGCGGCTTGGACATTCCGAGCGTCAGTCATGTCTTCAACTTTGACTTGCCAACCCACGCTGAAGATTATGTCCATCGCATCGGCCGAACAGGTCGTGCGGGGCGCGAGGGTGTTGCAATCTCAATCGCAACAAAGGCTGACAAGAAATATATCGATGCTATTAAGGCATTGACCGGAGACGAAGTAGAATGGATCGGAGACATCGATTTCTCCTCCCAGTCCTCCGATACTGACGAACAGGATCAGGGCAAGTCTCGCAAACCACGCCGCAGCCGCAGCAAATCAAAGGCAGACTCTGGCAAGCAAGACGACCAGCCTAAAGAAAAGGCAGAAAAATCGCAGCAAAAAGAGCAAGCCACAAGCAAGGATGAAGCGCCAGCTCAACAGAGCAGTGGTCGTAGATCCGCCAACACCCGCGCTGAAAGCAGCCCGCGTAACAATAATAGAGGGCGCTCGAAGGATCGTGGTGATCGGCAAGTTATCGGAATGGGCGATCACGTTCCAGCATTCCTGCTTCAACCGATCCGGCCTCCAAAGAGCAAAGCACAAAAGAACGGTACGACCGATTGAAGCTTTGCTCTCGCTTAACGCATCAAACGATGCGTTTTAGGCAAGAAAACCAAGAATCATAATTAGATTAGTTAACTATAACTATTACAACCCCCGGTTTTCCGGGGTTTTTCTTTATCCGAGACAAGAATAAGAACCCTTCGACTTCCGTCTTAAGCTTTAATGAACAAGTGTTCAGACTTAGTCAAAGGTACATTTTTAAGCTTCTACGAATTGAAAGCCAGACATATTTAACGTCGTTTTAAGCCTTGGCTGACTATTATTGGGCAAAATTTGGGGCGAACCGAGGGGATTGCGTGACCCGTCACGCAGCAAACGCAATGGACAATAGCGATTTCAAACGCACATATATATATGGTGAGTCTGCGCTGGGAAATCTGAAAAAAAATCAGATGCCGGCTTACCCTCGCAATTATGAAATCTGGTACACATATGCTGCCGGTTTTAATCGTGGATTGAATAAGGCAATCAACGACATTCTAAGGACAAATGGGTCCATCACACTCTCTCAGCTCGATACGATTTATAATGAACATCTGGCCCCGAGCCGTCTGGGCGACCGCGTCGACGAAGTTGGTGGGAAAATTTCAAGCGAGATCCGGTCTATTGTGCGTGAAGTTGAAGGTTATATTTCGGCGACTAGCCAATATGGCGACGCCTTGATGGGCGCATCACAAAATCTTTCCAAAACAGAAGACAGAAATGTCATTCGTGAAATCGTATCGCAGTTAATTCTTTCAACGCAAGAAGCCGAAGAGCAGAACCGAACATTGAGCGAGCAGCTCGCAGCATCACAGGCTCAGGTTCAGCAACTTAGAGAATCCCTGGATACCATCCGTTATGAATCTCTGACCGATGATCTGACAACCTTGGCCAACCGCAAGCATTTCGACCGTTCGCTTGAGCAAGCCATGGAAGAATCCATTGAGAATGATGAACCACTCTCGCTGCTCATGACCGACATTGATCACTTCAAGAAATTCAACGACACCTATGGCCATCAGACCGGCGATCAGGTGCTTCGTCTGGTTGCCGTTGCTGTGAAACAGAATGTCAAAGGCCGCGATGTTCCTTGCCGTTATGGTGGCGAAGAATTTGCAGTTGTTCTGCCGAACACCAATTTGCGACAGGCGGTGGCCGTAGCCGAAAGCATCCGCAAGGCGGTTATGGCCAAAGAGCTGATCAAGCGCTCCACCGGTGAAAATCTGGGACGCATCACGATTTCCATTGGCTGCTCCACCCTCTCCAAGGGCGATACAATGCAGGACCTGATCGAACGGGCAGACCAGTCTCTCTATACGGCAAAGCGGGGCGGACGCAATCTTGTCAAATGCGAAACCGATCCGGATGTCAATCTGCTGCTGGATGAAACCGGCGTAGCGTAATCACATTTGAATTTGAAAAAGCGGCCGTTGGCCGCTTTTTTCATAGGCTGTAAAACGCTCAAGCAATCCAATAGAGAGCGCATTGGGCTAGGCGTGGCTTTTCATCGCTTCCAAAGCAGACGGATCTACCGGGGTCAGTTCTACCGATTCACCACAACCACAGGCCGAAGTCTGATTAGGGTTATTAAATGTTAGCCCCGAGCGAAACTTGGTCTGTTCATAGCCCAGCTCCGTGCCCAGAAGAAACAGAACAGCTTTGGGGTCGACAAACACCGACACGCCCTTGTCTTCAACAAGATCATCAGCTGGATTCACTTCTGTTACCTTGTCCAGAACATATTCCATACCGGCACAGCCACCATTCTTCACACCGATGCGAATACCCTTTACCGGTTCATCGGCAGTATCGACAACTGAGCGGATAAAATCGGCCGCTTCATCGGAAATGGTCAGAACCTGAAATTTGCCAGCCATGGCGGCACCTTCTTTCATATATCTGTCGCATCATTGCGTTGGCATCAAATGCACAACGACATTCATCTCGTGAACAGGTCTCTCGCAGGCCACAAGCGACATCTTCTCTGAAGAGAAGATGACGATTGCACCCTCTGGCAAAACCGGAACTGAACGGCCATCGGGCGCCAGTCGATCAATACCAATTGATGGCAATCTTGGCTTCTTCGCTCATCCGGTCCGGCGTCCAGGGTGGATCGAACACCATATTGACCTTGACGATTCCAACACCAGCAACCGAACTGACGGCATTTTCGACCCAGGACGGCATCTCACCAGCAACCGGACAGCCCGGCGCGGTCAGCGTCATATCAATCTCGACATTCCGATCATCATCAATATCAACCCGATAGATCAGGCCTATCTCATAGATATCAGCCGGTATTTCCGGATCATAAACGGTTTTAAGCGCCTCAACGATGTCCGCACTCAACCGTTCCAGTTCATCCGCAGGGATGCCTGAAGCGGGAGCCATATTGGGCACATTTGGCTCTTCTGCCTCACTGTTGCTCACTGTTTCACTCATCATTATGAACCCATTTCTCTATCTTTATACCTTTGCAACTCCGATGAAAAACACCCTTGGCTGCCTGCTTACGAGAAGAATGCCCGCGCCTTGGCTAGCGCCTCTGCAAGAATGTCGATTTCTGCTTTGGTGTTGTAAAGACCAAACGATGCACGACATGTAGAGGTCACACCATATCGGGTCATCAGCGGTTGAGCACAATGGGTGCCCGCGCGCACTGCAACGCCCGCCCGGTCAATCACCATAGAAACATCATGCGCATGAATGCCTTCCAGCTCAAAGGAGATGATAGCTCCCTTGTCTCTGGCATTTCCGAAAATGCGCAATGCATTGATGCTACCCAACGTCTCATGCGCATAGGCCCGCAATGTCTCTTCATGCGCTGCGATTTTATCGCGCCCTATACTATCCATATAGTCAAGCGCAACGCCCAATCCAATAGCCTGAACAATCGGCGGGGTGCCGGCTTCAAATTTGTGCGGCGCCTCACCATAGCTTACGCCGTCCAGCGTTACATCCTTGATCATCTCGCCACCGCCCATGAAGGGAGGCATAGCATCAAGCAATTCCGCCTTGCCGTAAAGCGCGCCAATACCAGATGGTCCATAGAGCTTGTGCCCCGTGATGGCGAGGAAATCCACGTCGAGATCCTGCACATCAATCGGCATATGCACCGCACTCTGGCTGGCATCCACCAACACCTTGGCCCCGGCCGCATGGGCCTTCTCGATCACGTCTTTGACCGGCACAATCGTGCCTATGGCGTTGGACATCTGCGTAATGGCAACGATCTTGGTCTTGTCCGTCAGGAGCTTTTCAAACTCTTCCATCAGGAAGTTGCCATCTTCATCCACCGGCGCCCATTTGATCACAACACCGCGCTGTTCGCGCAGGAAGTGCCAGGGCACGATATTGGAATGATGCTCAAGGATGGAAATGATCACTTCATCGCCTTCTTCCAGAACCATGCCGCCATAGGAATGAGCCACAAGATTGATGGCTTCGGTTGAAGAGCGGGTGAATATGACATTGTCTACCGAAGGAGCATTGAGAAAGCGGCGCACGGTTTCGCGCGCAGCTTCAAATTTATCCGTCGCCAGATTGGAGAGGAAATGCAAGCCCCTGTGCACGTTGGCATATTCGGCCGAATACGCCTCTGCTATGGCATCGATAACAACCTTCGGCTTCTGCGCTGATGCGCCATTATCGAAATAAACCAATGGCTTGCCGTACACTTCCCGCGAAAGAATAGGGAAATCTGTGCGAATGGCTTCAACATCATAGCCTTGGCTTGCTGCCACCTGAGGGGAATGCATCATGGTCTTATTTCCAATTCTGGGCACTCATAAAAGAGTGCCCTTCTGATATTAACTATGCGTCACTCGGAAAGACCAAGACGGTCCAGAATATAGCCTTCCAGAGCTTCAACGAATTGATCGTTGGAGACATTTTCAATCGCCTCTGCGAGGAAGGCCATGACCAACATTTTCTTGGCCAAATCCTTGGGAATGCCGCGAGAACCCAGATAGAACAAAAGATCTTCATCCAGATCACCACAGGTCGCCCCATGCCCGCAGACAACGTCATCGGCATAGATTTCCAACTCTGGCTTGTTGTTGAAGGACGCATCTTCTGAGAGCAACAAGGCCTGACTCATCATCTTGGCGTCGGTCTTCTGTGCATACTGGCGCACGATGATCTGCCCCTGGAACACACCTTCAGCCTTGTCATCAAGCACCGTACGATATTGTTCCTTGGAATTGCAGTTTGGCACCGCATGATCCATTTTGAGCGTAATATCGCTATGCCGGTTGCCGTTGACCAGCGAGGCGCCGAACAGATCGGCATCGCTATATTCTCCGAGCATCGCAACGAAGGACTGACTGCGCACGAACTGACCACTGGCAGACAGGGTGAAATGCTCAAAATGCACATTGCCCCCGACAGTCGCGGTGGTGGAGCCCAGGTGGATAGCCTGATCTCCCTCGTTGATGATGCGCATGACATTCAGCTTGACGTCATCCGCGATGCGATAGTCAATGGCGCTGTTGAGCTGATAGGCAGCCGCATCGCCAACGAAGGTTTCGATGATGCCAACCTTGGCGCCCTTGCCGATCACGACACGGTTGCGCAAGGTGGCAAGACCACCACCCAGCATCACATGGCGAATTTCCAGCGGTTTAGCCAGATCAGCGCCTTCAGCGATTTCCACGATCACCCCATCCTGCAACAGGGCAGTGTTGAGAGACAGCGCGATATCGCCTTTAGCAATTTCCGGGTCGTCCAGCACGAAGTCGCCAGCCTGCAACGCATCCGAAACCGAGCGCACGGTAACTTCATCACCAAGCTCGGACAGGTCTGACAATTCTGCACTGAAGCAGCCATTGACCAGCACCAGCTGATTCTTCTCCACGGACTTAAGAATGCCCGACCCAGACAGATTTTCCCTTGCCGTGGCCGCATCGACGGGTTCGGCAAGCGCCAAATCAGAAGGCATCACCCGCTTGAGGTCTGAATATTTCCAGTCCTCGACCCTCCGGGTTGGCAAGCCATCTTGCTCAAAGGCAGAGACGGCAGCCGAACGAAGAGACGAAAAGTCCGAATTACCCGGAAGATTTTCCTGAGCTGCTTTCAGCAAACCGGCCAGCGCTTCATCAGCAGCCGTTTTGATTGTAGGTTTCGTCATAAGTTTCCTCCCAATCAAGCCGCAGCTTCGCCAGTGAACTCTGCATAACCTTTTTCTTCCAGCTGCAGAGCCAGATCTTTATCGCCGGATTTGACGATTTTACCCTGATACATCACATGCACCACATCAGGAACGATATAGTTGAGCAGACGCTGATAGTGGGTGATGACCAGCATGGAACGCTCAGCCGACTTCAGGGCATTTACGCCATCAGAAACAATCCGCAGCGCATCGATATCAAGGCCGGAATCGGTTTCATCGAGGATACAGAGCTTCGGCTCAAGCAGGGCCATCTGCAAAATCTCATTGCGTTTCTTCTCACCACCCGAGAAGCCCACATTGAGCGGACGGCGCAGC
This sequence comes from uncultured Cohaesibacter sp., assembly GCF_963682185.1. Taxonomy (NCBI): domain Bacteria; kingdom Pseudomonadati; phylum Pseudomonadota; class Alphaproteobacteria; order Hyphomicrobiales; family Cohaesibacteraceae; genus Cohaesibacter; species uncultured Cohaesibacter sp. The sequence goes on from NZ_OY821667.1 coordinate 457,215, forward strand.
ATTTCCTGCGTCACATTGAGCTTTGCGGAAAGCTCCTTGACCTTCTTCATGAAATCCGGAGTTTTCAGTTCCCCCTCACCGCGTGCCACGCGCTGTGCGTTGAGGGCGGTCTTGAGGAAGGTCATGTTGGCAACACCCGGAATTTCAATCGGATACTGCATGGCGAGGAACAGGCCAGCAGCGGCACGCTCATCGGGCTCCATTTCGAGAACATTCTCACCATTGAAGAGAATCTCCCCTTCAGTGATTTCATAGTCATCCTTGCCTGCCAGCACATAGGAAAGCGTGGACTTGCCGGAGCCATTTGGGCCCATGATGGCATGGATTTCGCCTGCATTGATGGTCAGGTCGATACCGCGGAGGATTTTGTTGCCTTCCACTTCGGCATGAAGATTTTTGATTTCCAACATTGTTTTGTTTCCTTTGGGGCGTCGCCGCTCAGGCTTCGCCATCCCAGTAATCATAAGTGTCCGTTACCCGGCCGATATGCTTGAACTCAGCAGAGAGAAAAGACTCTCCCCGCACACGCGCGACCGCAGCAAACTTGCCTGAATCAGGATATTCAACGATTTCAGGCTCAACCTTGGTCGAGATGCCGATATATTTTAGCGTTACCGTACCGGTATTGATGATCTGATGAGCGACATCGGCACCTCCAGCAGGAGCCGCAAGCACATCGCCCTCTTTCACGGGATAGGTTTTGTCTCCGAAACGATAGGTTCCCTCGCCTTCGAGAATGATGAATGCCTCATCATTGGCAGCATGGGCGTGAAAGGGATAAGCCTTCATTCCCGGCTCAACGACGGTCAGCATCAGGCCCAATTTTTCAAGACCGATCAGCGAACCGATACGACCCAAACGGGACTGAAACTGCTCACCATTCCCACCAGCCTTCAATTCAAGCTCAGCCAGATTGACAAGTGGGGTGATCATTTCTTTGCTCATAAACCAATCCTAGCCAACTGATCCTTCGAGAGAAATATTGATCAGCTTCTGCGCTTCGACGGCAAATTCCATCGGCAGCTGCTGGATCACATCCTTCACGAAACCGTTGACAATGAGCGCCACAGCCTCTTCTTCGCCAATGCCGCGTGCCTGACAATAGAACATCTGGTCATCAGAGATTTTCGAGGTTGTTGCCTCATGCTCAAAGATGGCAGATGCGTTCTTGCTCTCCACATAAGGCACCGTGTGCGCACCACACTGATCACCGATCAGCAAACTGTCACACTGGGTGAAGTTACGCGCGCCAGCGGCTTTCTTATGCGCGGACACCAAACCACGGTAGGTGTTGTTGGACCGCCCGGCGGAAATGCCCTTGGAGATGATACGCGAAGAGGTGTTCTTGCCCAGATGGATCATCTTGGTTCCACTGTCGATCTGCTGATAGCCGTTGGAAATGGCAATCGAATAGAATTCGCCAGTAGAATTTTCGCCACGCAGGATACAGCTAGGATATTTCCATGTGATTGCAGAACCGGTCTCGACCTGGGTCCAGGAAATCTTGGAATTTTTCTCGCGGCAGTCGCCTCGCTTGGTCACGAAGTTGTAGATACCGCCCTTGCCTTCGCTATCGCCCGGATACCAGTTCTGGACCGTCGAATATTTGATCTCGGCGTCTTCCAGAGCAATCAGCTCGACTACAGCAGCATGAAGCTGGTTTTCGTCGCGCTGAGGCGCAGTACAGCCTTCCAGATAGGAGACATAGGAGCCCTTGTCTGCAATGATCAGCGTGCGCTCGAACTGTCCCGTATTCTGCTCATTGATGCGGAAATAGGTGGAGAGTTCCATCGGGCAGCGTACCCCTTCAGGCACATACACGAACGACCCATCGGTAAAGACCGCGCTGTTCAGCGTTGCATAGAAGTTGTCCGAAACCGGCACCACAGAGGCAAGATACTTCTTGACCAGTTCGGGATGCTCACGAATGGCTTCCGAAATGGAACAGAAGATCACACCGGCCTTCTTGAGCTCTTCCTTGAAGGTCGTCGCCACAGACACCGAGTCAAACACGGCATCGACAGCCACCTTGGAATATTGCCGATTCTCTTCGGTCACACCGGCCAGAATTTCCTGCTCTTGGAGCGGAATACCAAGCTTCTCGTAAGTTCTGAGAAGTTCCGGATCTACCTCATCAAGGCTTTTGGGGCCTTCAGCGACTTTCGGTGCGGAATAATAATAGATATCGTTGAACTTCGGCTTTGGATAATCGAGCTTGGCCCATGTGGGTTCTTCCATGGTCAGCCAACGTCGATAGGCATCCAAACGCCATTCTAGCATCCATTCAGGTTCTGCCTTCTTGGCGGAAATGAAACGGATGACATCCTCATTCAGTCCGATTGGGGCTTTGTCGGATTCGATTTCCGTCACAAAGCCATATTTATACTGGTCAACGTCGATCTGTTTGACTTGATCGACCGTCTCCTTAACAGCAGCCATTTGCTACTCCATTCCTGAGCGGTTTCAAAGACCGCCGGTCATAGGGCTGCTCGCCCAGTTTCCTGCATTATCGTGGATCCAACACTGGTCTGTTGGCAAAGCAAAAATTCCAAGAGATGCCCGATTGCAGATTTTAACTCATCTCTTTTTTGCCCTGATGCTGCCAGCCCCGGACCGGCAACACACCCGTTTTGATATCTACGCGCGTCACTTTCACGCAAAGAGATCAATTCCATGATCTTTATATAAGCGCGCTCACAATGCCTTCTCAATGCCTCTTGAACTATTTTTTGAGTTTCTGACGCATATTTGTTCAAGCGCCTCGAAAAGTGCATCGATTTCAGGCTCTTTGCTGCTCCAGCCAAGGCTCATTCTGATCGCAGATCCTGCAACTGTAGCCTCATACCCCATAGCCAGCAGCACATGAGAGGCCGACACCTTGCCCGAAGAACAGGCTGAGCCAGAACTAACAGCAACCCCGGCGAGGTCCAGACGGATCAAAGCCATCTCGCCCTTCGTTCCTGGAATCGCAAATTGGCTTGTATTTCCAACTCTTTCAGCATCGGCGCCGAAAATAACGGCATCAGGCACCAAGGCTTGCAGCTGCGTTTCGAAACGATCGCGCATTGCGGCAAGGCGCCCAAACCCTTCAGGCTTTTGAAGATCATCCTGCGCAGCCTGACAGGCTACTCCAAACCCAACGATACCAGCCACATTTTCCGTGCCCGCCCTTAGACGATTCTCTTGCGGTCCGCCCGTAATCAGTGGCTCGGGTTCAGTCCCCTCATGCGCCATAATTAAGGCACCAACCCCTTTGGGGCCACCAAGCTTGTGCGCCGAAAGCGAAAGACTGCTGCAGCCCAGCTCAGTCATATCCAGAGGCATGCGCCCTGCAGCCTGAACAGCATCAAGATGGAAATAGGCGTTAAACTCCTTCGCCAGAGCTGCGATCTCGGTGATCGGCTGAATGACGCCAGTCTCGCTATTCACCGCCATGACCGCAATCATAGGACGGCCTGTTTGCGGGTCATGCGCTTCAAGCATCCCGCGCAAAGCAGACACATCAACCAAGCCACTTGGCAAAACCGGAATTTCGCGACGCGCATCAGCGCCAAAGCGCCCACCGGCCAATACAGAAGGGTGTTCAATAGCGCTCATGAACAAGAAAGAAGCCGGATCAGGCTGATACTCAACTTTCATATGCGGTGTCAGCGCGAGCATATTCGCCTCGCTGGCTCCGGATGTGAAAATCACCTGACGCGCAACACCGCCGACCAGATCGGCAACCTGCTTGCGGGCATTCTCCACTAAGGCGCGCGCATCGCGCCCTTCCTTGTGAACCGAAGACGCGTTGCCAACCACATCCCACGCTTCGATGATGGCGGCCTTCACAGTCGATCGCAAAGGCGAGGTCGCGTTATGATCAAGATAGGCGCGATGCATATTTCTTTCCTATCACTTGCCCCTTGGAACCTTCCAAGGGAATCTCTTGAACATTTATCACGGCTCGATGCAGAATTTGAGGCAGTCCGCTAAGATAATTCGTCTATCCGCTGCGAAAAGACTTGAAATTCGACCATCCATTTGTGTTAAGAAGGACAATCAAATGGATCGCACTAACTTTAGATCAGTCTCTAGTTTTGAACCATTCTAAAACAGCATTATAAAACTTGTGTCAATTAGTCAAGTTTTTTAGTCACATCCTTTTCGAGGGATGATCGCTGGATGACTGAATGTACACATGCAAGTGAAAAAGGCTGAGGCCGAAGCTGTGGGATCCCCATAATGAACCAATTTAAAAGAGGACCGGGCACCCTATGCCAGAGGTGATCTTTAATGGCCCTGCCGGACGCTTGGAAGGACGGCTGCACCCTTCCAAAAACCGCAAGGCCCCCATCGCACTGATTCTTCATCCGCATCCCCGCTTCGGCGGCACCATGAACAATGAGATTATCTATCATCTCTATTACATGTTTGCGCGTCGCGGCTTCACCGTTCTTCGCTTCAATTTCCGAGGCGTTGGCAGATCGCAAGGCACATTTGACCACGGCGTGGGCGAATTGTCAGATGCGGCAGCCGCTCTGGACTGGGTCCAGACATTCCATTCAGAAGCCCCCGGCGTCTGGATCGCAGGCTTTTCTTTCGGCGCATGGATCGGCATGCAGTTGCTGATGCGGCGCCCTGAGGTGGAAGGCTTCATCTCTATTGCGCCTCCTGCCAACCTGTATGATTTCTCATTCCTCGCCCCCTGTCCGTCTTCCGGTCTCATCACCCATGGCGGCATGGACAAGGTGGTGCCTCACAAGGATGTTCAGGCCCTCGTCGACAAGCTCAAGACCCAGAAGGGCATTGTCATCGATCAGGAAATCATTCCGGGCGCCAACCACTTCTTCAAGGAAGAGACCGATCAATTGATCAATGTTTGCGCCAACTATCTGGACAAGCGGATCGGCTTTGATCCTTCCCAACTGGAAGAGATCACGGAAAACGACGACTCGTCGGATTCGGCTATCTAGCTCTAACGGAGCAACCAGACATTCAAAAGGCCGCTTTGAAAGCGGCCTTTTTTGTATCTTCAGGGATCTTTTGCCATCCCGTCATGTCAACATATCAGCCTTTTCTAAAAGCAAAGCGGCTCCAGGTGATGCCTTTGGCCTTGTTGAGCGGCTGGGAAGACTCAACATTGGCGTGACTGACCAGCGACAGCCCAAGCCCACGGGCGGCTTCAATCACCTCTTCATCGGAAACCTCAAACATCAACCGCCCTTCCGGCGGCTCCCCATGACGCACGGTCATGGCCAGAAAACCTCCCGGCTCCAAAAGATCGTTAAGGCGCACCATGCCCCTCTCGCGCTCTTCCACGTCAAGATGCATCCAGACCGCAATGAGGGTAATGATGTCAAATCTACGCTGCCCCAATGTTTCCAGTTCCGGCAAGGTGTCTTCCAGCCATTCAATGGCTTCAGCCCCTTCCTTGGCCTGAGCAATCTTCCTGAAAGCATCTGTCGGTTCTACCGCCGTAACCTGATATCCCTTCTCGGCATAGTGGAGCCCGTCACGTCCGGAACCGGCTCCGATATCCAGCACATTCAAGGGCGCCGGAGGCAACATGCTCAGAAACCAGCCGTGCGAATCTTCAATCTCATACCCGTCATAGCGTTTGGCGAGACTCGCCGCCGTGATTTCATACCCTCTATTGCTTGGAACACTGACCATGAAAGTCCCCCTGTTTCCTGTCGTGTTAATAGCTCACCCTGAGCGTTCAAACCGGTGGTGACAGCACGCCACCGGTCTGCGGCTGCTTGACCCCGGTGGTTCCGGGGAATGTAAGTGGCAGCTGCCGCATGGACCGAACCGCGAGATATCCGAAGGCTTCCGCCTCCAGCACATCACCATTCCAGCCGAGATCACCAGCGAGCATAACGGGGCTTTCCAGCGCCTCGCCCAACTGATCCATCATATAGCCATTATGCTGTCCGCCACCGCAAACAACAACCATCTTAGCCGGTTCTCCTTCCTGGATCTCCATATGCTCTAGTCCAAGACAGAGCGTTTCGACGGTAAAGGCAGTCAGCGTGGCCGCCCCGTCTTCCAGAGACATCGCCGCAACAGGCGAAATGTCGAAGGCATTGCGATCCAGCGATTTCGAAGCCGGTTTCCTGAAATAGGGGTTTCCCATCAGACCAATCAGCCCGAGAAAGTCAACCGTGCCACGCGCGGCAATGGCGCCATTCTCATCCATCGGCTGCCCATCCTTGCTGAACACCCAGTCATTGATGAGCGCATTGCCCGGTCCGCTATCAAAGGCAGTAAGAGAACCATCCTTGCTGATCCAGGTGATATTTGCCACCCCGCCGATATTGACTATCGCCAAGGGCTGTTGCAATGGGATGACACTGCAGGCCTGAAGCGCCCTGTGATAGATCGGCACAAGCGGGGCGCCCTGACCACCGGCAGCGACGTCGGCAGCACGCAAGTCATGCACGACGGGAATCTTTGTTGCATTCGCCAACGCCTGCCCATTGCCAATCTGAACCGTCACGCCAGCAGAAGGATCATGCCAGACGGTCTGCCCGTGAAAGCCGATCACATCAGGCTTGATCCCCTTGGCGGCATCCTGCGACAGAAGCTGGGCCACAGCTTCGCCATGCGCTTTGGTGACCAAAGCTTCAGCTTCCACCAGACAGCCGGGGCGCGCCGCCCGGTCTTTCATACCGTTTGCATCTTCAAGAGCCTGCCGCAGCAAGGCTTGCTCATGCTCACCATAGGGGCGAAAAGCCGAGGCTATGGACCGCACCTGCCCCTCTCCGTCGGTCTCGATAAGCGCTGCATCGACGCCATCGCAGGACGTTCCGCTCATCAACCCCACCGCAAGCGACAGTTTTTCCTCATTTTTTGCCATTTTTGTCCCCGTCTTCCCAATCTTGATAGTGATCTTTTCCATGATCTTTGCTAGACCATCTCCCCGAAAGGCCAACCTGTCCAGTGTGCCCAGCATCATAGACATCAGGCCAGACTAGCAGTAACAACCGTATCTTTAAGGAGAAAAGCGGCATGACCGCCTTCAAATCCGAATTTCTTCACACTTTGAGTGAGCGTGGCTTCATTCACCAGTGTTCAGACCCGGAAGGGTTAGACAAACTCTTTAGCACGGAGACGGTTACTGCTTATGTGGGCTATGACTGCACGGCTCCTTCAGTTCATGTGGGCAACCTCGTTTCCATGATGATCCTGCACTGGATGCAGAAAACCGGCCATCGTCCCATCGCCCTCATGGGCGGCGGCACCACCATGGTTGGCGACCCGTCCGGCCGCGACGAGACCCGCCAGTTGCTGACCCCGGAAAAGATTCAGTCCAACAAGGAAAGCATCCGCGAAGTTTTCTCCAAGTTGCTCGACTTTGGCGATGGGCCAACCGACGCCGTACAGGAAGACAATGCCAACTGGCTGCTTGATCTCAACTATGTTGAATTCCTGCGCGACATTGGCTCCCGTGTATCGGTCAACCAGATGCTGGCCCGTGACTCTGTTCGTCTGCGCCTTGAGCGCGAGCAGGCCCTCAGCTTCCTCGAATTCAACTACATGCTTCTGCAGGCTTACGACTACACCCAGCTCAACAAGCGCTATGGCTGCCGCTTGCAGATGGGCGGCTCAGACCAGTGGGGCAACATTGTCTCCGGTATCGATCTCTGCCGCCGCCTCAACAATGCCGAATGCTTCGCACTCACCGTGCCGCTGATCACCAAATCCGACGGCTCCAAAATGGGCAAGTCCGTCTCTGGTGCCATCTGGCTACGCGGCGACATGTACAGCCCGTATGATTACTGGCAGTTCTGGCGCAATGTGTCCGACGCCGATGTTGGACGCTTCCTGCGGCTCTACACCACGCTACCGATTGACGAAATCAAGCGTCTGGAAGTGCTGGAAGGCAACGAACTCAACGAAGCCAAAAAAATTCTGGCGACCGAAGCAACCGCACTCATTCATAGCCGAACCGATGCAGACAATGCAGCCGAAACCGCCTTCAAGACATTCGAGGCCGGTCAGGCAGCTGCTGCCAACCTGCCAACAATCGAAGTGCCTGAGAGTGATCTGGACGCCGGCATTGGCATCCTCAGCGCATTTGTTACCGCAGGCCTTGCCAAATCCAACGGCGAAGCCCGACGCTCCATCAAGGGCGGCGCATTGAAGCTCAATGATGAAACCGTAAAGGATGACAGCCTGGCATTGACCAAGGCCAACCTTAATGAAGACGGTGTCATCAAGCTTTCCATGGGCAAGAAAAAGCATGTGCTCTTGAAGCTCTCCTGAGGTCTTCATCTGGCAAAACCCTGAAAAGCGTTGGCACGAGAATCAAAAAAAGGCTCCCCTGAGGGAGCCTTTTTCATATCAGAAGACAACATTGTCGGAATGCGCTGACGCCGATCTTGATGCGCAAACAGCCCTAGAATTCAAACATCTTGCGCAACGCCCCCGGCGCCAGCAGCGAAGCTGGATTAACAATCAATGTCGGGTTCGCCATATCACCTTTGACAACATAGGTGATCCCCAGCAAACCTTCATTCTTCCTGTTACCAAGAGCCCTGCCGATAATCGGCAAGCGACTGAAGATATTATTCACCTTATAGGCGGGAATATAAGTACCTGACAGGTTTAAACTACGAGTTTTCATGTCGATGGAGCCGTCAACCGTCGCTCCCAACACAGGCCCCTTGAGCATACCTCGACCAATACCAAACACACCATTTTCACCAGAGAACTGCACCGAAAAGGAGTCAAACTGACTATCAACGCTCTGGGTCGTGGAACGCGATGACTGGCGCCTTTCAACCTCGCCACTCATCTTGAAATCTTTAAGGAGGACAGACCCGGATATTGTCTCCAACCCTTTCCTCAGGGCAACAGACAGGGCCAGTCGCCCACCCACCACACGATCGATAGCCCCCAAGAAGCGTAAAAAATCGCCAGCATCCCGAGCATCCAGATGGACCGTTGGAAAGGCTTCCTGTTTGGTGGTAACATCAATCGGACTGGTTCCATCCAGCATCCCACGCGCATCGATCTGAGTGATCAAACCATTTTCAAGCTTTGCGGATGCCGTCAGCCCGGAAATGGCATGGCCCGACAATCCGATTACGCGCTTGATCTTGGCATTCAGAAGGACATCCCCCCCATTCGACTCGCCATCTGATGACTTGCCAACAAAGGGACTTCTCATCAACTTTCCACGCAAATCCAGCACATCGCCATTCACATCGACACGGTAAGGCCCCTTCCCGCTTCTTACCACATCAATGCTCAGCCGATCGCCCCGACTAAGTGCCAGATTGTCGACCTTGAGAGACTGCAAACCGTCATCCTTGTCAATCGACAAAGAGCCATCGGCATCAAAACCATCGCCAGAGATGACAAGATTCTCGACCGCAAAATGGTCTCCTTCATCAATCAGATCAAACGCCGCACTGCCACGAACATTAGGCTTCTTGCTCCAGCCCAGAACGGTCAGATCCAATTCAGCCTTCGTAAGATCAGCGGTCACCTTGGTCAGCTTGGGTCTATCCCCACTCTGGGTGGCCCGCACCGAGACCGGACCACGCAGCCACTCTTCAAGACCAAGACCCAATTTGCTTCGGTCGGCATCCATCAACGCGAGATCAAAGCTGGAAGAGGATACGACCGATCCATCGGATGAAGAGGTCAGATCAAGGGCAGCCTTAATGCCATCAATGACAGCAAGCCCTTTGATATCCATGCGCTTTCCGTCCGTATTGATCTCTACATCTGCATCGGAAACCAAATGCCCCCGCAAAGGCTTGGTGCTGGCTGCCCCCTTCAGGGTTATCTGCGCATCATAATCAACATCTTCCAGCTTCAAGGGTTTGATGAACGGGAAGCTCAAGCGGACCTTCGCACTTGCTGTGCCGCTCAAATCGGACGCCTTTTGCCCTTCATTCTTCAAGCTGTTGATCGGATCACTATCAATGATCTCGCCAAAGGCAACCGCATCCCCTTCGCCTTCCAGAACGAGCACCCCAGTCGCGGGCTTTTGCGAATGATCGGGAATCTCGAACCGGCCTTTACCCACCGGAAACTGGCGTCCCGTTTTGGTTACAAACCGTCCGGTATCTATGGAAGTCTGGAATGTGCGCCCTGTCACGATGCCCTCACCCGAAAGATCCTCTCCCGGTGGCAACTCGCCAAAGGGCGCAAGCTTGGCATTCTTGAAGCCGAATGTGCCATGCACCGCATCATCAGGCAGGATGAGCCGCCCCTCTTCATTGCGCTTGAGCATGCTCTCAGTTAGGGCAAGGTCAAAATGACCGCCGGTTGTAATGCCACCCTCAAGATTTTTCAGCAACCATTTGCGTGCCCCGTTGGCAATGTTGACCGGCCACATATGCAACAGAAGATCATAGGGCATCTCAGAAATATCAAAGCCCATATTGAGCGCCAACTCACCATCAACGGATGATATGGTGCCAGATCCCGTAACGCTGCCCTCCTCAGCAACCATGCGAATATCATCAACGGTTGCTACGCCCGTCTGGCGATCTATACGGGTTTGAAGGGAAAGAGTCTGGAGCATACGACTGGGATAAGGGTTGTCCCGAGCAGCCAGTTTCAAATCATTGCCCTGCAACTGCACCACTATGTTACCAGTTGTGGTATCGGGCCATATGGCGCGCCCCAGAAAGTTTCCTCCAGTTTCTCCAAAAAGCACATGACTGTTGATTAGTCGGAGTTCTCGCTCTTCGGGCAACCAGTCCAGACGGAAAGTGGCACTATCGAGATAGGCATCGTCCTTTTCACCAAACTCCATGAGGCCCTCGCCAACATCGAGCAAGACTCTCATACCCGAAAGACTATCAGCTTCATCAAAATCCAGCTGTGCCCGACCCGCAAATGCAGAACTGAAACTGAAATTCTTGTTATCGCCTGTAAAGCGCGGCAAAATATCCGACAATGAGATATTTTCAAACACCAGTTGAATAGAACGCCCAGCGTCCTGATCCTCTGACGTGGTAATCGGCACTTCGGCCATCGCCGAGTGAATGCGGCCATGCTGTCCGTCATAGGCGAAATCAATGCGCCAGAGATTGTCATCCTCACCTTGAGGATTGTAGGCGAAGGCTACATTCTCGTAAGTCTTTTCCTTGCCGATCAACTCATCGCGGAAGGATATTTCCGTGTTGCGAATAAGAATCTGAGGAGGCCGGTTATTAAGGTCATCATCGGCCAGTGGCTTGATGGCGCGGCGTACCGAATTGAGGACAGACACGAATTGTGGGTCGACGGGATCATAAAGGCTATCCGCCGGGGAAGCCCCATCGCTCAACCGACTGGGATCTTGACCGGCAATCAAAAGTCGCCCTTTCCGATCGCGCCGCACCTTGACCTTCATGCTCAAAATATTGACATTCCGCGCGCGAATTTCCCTGTGCATCAGAGCAAGAAGCCCTACTTCCAAATCAATCTTGGGTGCAGAAAAAAGGACTTCAGCTTCATCGCTAAGCTGAACGTTCGTCAATTGCAGGGAAAGGCGCCAGCGATCGGAAAGTCCGATGAGCACGTCCTTCATCTTCAGGGTTTGCCCGGCAGGAAGCTTTTGCGCAACGAGATCTTCAATTTCCCCCCGGAAGCTACTGATAGAAACGGGAGCATAAGACAGCCTGAGCACAGCTCCGCCGAGAAGAACAAGCAAGAGGAGCACGAACACGCCAAAGAAGACTGCAATCCGCCGTTTCTTTCTGGAATGAGAGGCAGGAGCGGATGCGGAGCTTTGGTCAGCGGGTTGCTGCTCTGGCGAGAGATCCGGATCCGGTGGCGTATCTGAGCGATTAGCCAAAATGATGTGCCTCCATATTCGCTTCATTTCTCTTTCAAAGCGCCCTACCACCCCAGATTGCTTTATGCTCTGTTAGGCTAGATTCGTACTGCTCACAAGGCCTTTCTGGAGGCCCGCACTCAAATATAGGAATAAAGTCCTGCTGACTGGATAGAACTCCAAATCCCTGATCCACACCGGATCAAAACGCGTAAGATATATGAATTTCCAGAACGACTCGCGATAGATTAACAATAGCGGAAAAAGAGACAAAAGGATGACCCATGCCTGATGATATCCAAAAACTCGAAATTGGTGCACAAGCACCGGATTTTACCCTGAAGACAAACGGTGGCGGAGAGATCACGCTTAGCGCATGTTTGGGCAAACCAGTCATTGTCTATTTTTACCCCAAGGACAACACACCCGGCTGCACCATAGAAGCTGTGGACTTCAGCAGCCTGTCTGATGATTTTGCTGCCCTCGGTATACAGGTTATCGGCATCTCTCCCGATAGTGTGCGTAAGCATGACAATTTCGTCGAAAAGCATAATCTTACCATTTGTCTCGCTTCCGATCCGGATCAGGAAATATGTAATGCCTATGGCGTATGGGTTGAAAAGAAGATGTACGGGAAAACCTATATGGGAGTTGAGCGCAGCACCTTCCTTATCGATAGCGAAGGAAAAATCGCCCGGATTTGGAATAAGGTCAAAGTCAAAAATCACGCCCCCGAAGTTCTAGACGCGGCCCGCGAACTGTAAGCCTTTTTGCGAATCTCTGCTTCACAAGATCAACCAGAGCCTTGAAAACACAGGCTCTGGCTACGAAAATTAACCAAGTCTCATACCGCACAAATGGCGAATTTCAGCCATTTATCCCCTACGCATCCTCGCGTCCAGACAACCTTGTAAACGAAATATTAACCATATTCACAGCCTAATGGATTGGTTATATCAGTGTGTCTTATGGCTGGGTGTTAAATGCTTTCTGAAGGAAGAAGTAGAGAGTTTGGTCGCCGACGGGAGCCGCATCGTATCATCATCACACATGGTGATACGGTCCAGGATTTTATCGTGCGCCCTTGGGTCGTCTCTGGCCTTACATTTTTCGGCATTCTCTTCAGCATCATGTATCTGTCAGCGACGGCTTACCTTGTTTTCCGCGACGATATTCTTTCCTATTCGCGCGCTGAGCAGGCCCAGATGCAAAACCAATATGAAGACCGCATCGCTCAACTACGCAGCCAGATTGACCGCATAGCCAGCCGCCAGATGCTGGACCAGCAAGCTCTTGAGAGCCACGTCCAGAAGCTGATGCAGAAGCAAGCCGATTTTGAGGCCTACTCTTCCGTTCTGGACCCGATCATCAACAAAGCCCGTGAAGCCGGCCTTCCCATCAGCTCGGAACTTAAGGTCCCATTGCCTAAAAAAGCTCCATGGCGCGCCAAGGAAAAACAGGCTTCAGCCCCAATGGCAAAACCGGAGCCTGCGCCAAAGCTGGCGCTCGCCTATGCCGGAAGCGGTGTGGCTGACACATCCGTATCAGCCGAAGCAATTTCCAACCGGTTTGAAGAGCTCACGCGCCTTGGCTTCAGAAGTAGCAAATCCTTCACAGACAACACGACGGCACCATCTCAACCCTCTGCAGACAGTGAGCCTCTGATTCAGTCTATAGAACCAACCACTCTTGCCTATCAGAATGAAGACGATACGCTTTCCATTTTTGATGCAACCGAAGTGACCTCAGAGGATGACAAGACCATCCTCAAACTGGCAGATGCAACAGACCGTCTCGAACAAGAGATGGTTGATAGCAAGGTTATATTGCACAACCTTCTTAATGACTTGCGCTACAAATCAGGTCGCGTTGAGAAACGCATTGCTTCGCTCGGCATCAAAGTAGAAGTGCCTGATGAAAATGCTGCCGTCGGCGGCCCCTACATCCCCATTTCCCAAGATTACAACCATGATCAGCTGGCCGAAGACGCAGAAAAGGTTGAAATTGCGCTAGACCGCTTTGTACAGCTCAAAAATCAGGTCAGAAAACTTCCCATCAACCATCCTCTGCCGACTGGCCACCTCTCGAGCAAATTCGGCATTCGCAAGGACCCGTTTCTAAACCGCATGTCCATGCATTCAGGCATCGATGTCGCGGATCGATATGGCAATCCAATTCGAGCTGCAGGCTCTGGAACAGTCACCTATTCAGGTCCCCGTTCCGGCTACGGCATCATGGTAGAAGTCGACCATGGCAACGGCGTTGTAAGCCGCTATGCCCATATGAGCAAAGCGCTGGCAAAGAAGGGTGAACATGTCAACACCGGTACCATCATTGGCAAGGTTGGCTCAACCGGACGCTCAACGGGCCCTCACCTGCATTTTGAAACCCGCGTAAGTGGCAAAGCAATAAACCCCTACTCTTTCCTTATCGCAGGAAAAGAATTGCATAAGTTGATTTAGGCGTAGTTTTTCTTATCCTAAAAGCTCAAATCAACGCATATCCGAGCAAAAAAATCAACAGAACCGAACGATCAAAGCGCGCGCCAAATGCCTTCATGCTGCGGCCTATAAAAGAAGGCACCATCAGACCGAGCCTTTTGCTTTAACGATCTATGCTGCTTGCTCGTTCCTACCCAAATCTCCGATTGATTTTCCATAGAAAAAGCCCGGTTCCTTGATAAGAACCAGGCTCTTGATCATTGTGTAAAAGCCAAACCAACCGGAGTGAAACCTCAGTTCACCAACAGGTTAGTTCGCCACCACGTTCATCGCTGCGAAAGGTTTGCTTTAGACTAGATCCTCGACCTGATCCTCCCCTTCCGTGCCATACGCACGTTGGGCGAGCGCGGCTTCCATATAAGGTGTCAAAGCGCCATCAAGCACATCTTGCGGACTGGTGCTTTCAACCCCGGTGCGCAAATCCTTGACCAGTTGGTAGGGCTGCAGAACATAAGAGCGGATCTGATGGCCCCAGCCAATATCGGTCTTGGAAGCAGCTTCGGCACTGGCCTTGTCTTCACGAATTTGCAGTTCTCGCTCATACAGACGCGCACGCAACATATCCCATGCCTGAGCGCGGTTCTTGTGCTGTGAGCGTTCATTCTGACACTGCACAACGATCCCCGTCGGATGGTGCGTGATACGAACAGCTGAGTCGGTCGTGTTGACGTGCTGACCACCAGCACCCGAAGCGCGGTAGGTATCGATGCGGCAATCACTCTCATTGATCTCGATTTCGATCGTATCGTCAATCACGGGATAAACCCAGACAGAGGAAAATGACGTATGACGGCGTGCCTGACTGTCAAACGGCGAAATGCGCACCAAGCGATGCACGCCGGACTCAGTCTTTGCCCAACCATAGGCATTCTCGCCTTTGACCATGATGGTCGCAGCCTTGATACCGGCTTCTTCCCCTGCGGTCACCTCAAGAACGTCAACCTTGAAACCGGCCTTCTCGGCCCAGCGCGTATACATCCTGAGCATCATGGATGCCCAGTCCTGGCTTTCGGTTCCACCTGCGCCGGAATGCACTTCGATATAGCAATCCATCCCGTCCGCTTCACCCGAGAGCATGGTCTCGATCTGCTGGCGAGAAATGCTTTTCAAGAGCGCATGAAGCGTGTCTTCCGCATCCTTGATCACATCGGCGTCATCTTCCATCTCGCCCAATTCTATAAGCTCTATGGAATCTTCAAGATCCTGCTTGGCCTTAAGATAGCCATTGATCGCCGATTCCAGCTTCTGGCGTTCCTGCATCAGCTTCTGGGCATTCTGCGGATCGTTCCAAAGATTGGGATCTTCGGCGAGATTATTCAGTTCGAGCAGGCGTTTCTGGGCGACATCCCAGTCAAAGATGCCTCCTCAGCAGAGCAAGACCCTGCTTGATTTCGTCGACTACATTCTGGATTTCTGCGCGCATACTTTTCTCTTCATTCGTCACAGAGAAGGCAGAAGCCCTGCCCTCACATTCAAACTATCAATCTTTCAGGTGACGAGAAGGCGGATGCAACCTTCGCCGCATCCGCCTCTCAACACGATAAGATTTCGGTTTTAATACAGACCACCGGTGCCTTGCGTCAAGGCCTGTTCGGCTTCTTCCGCTGTCACCGGCCGCCCCATATCATCGGTAAAGCCAATAACGGAATAACTGTCTGGCGGTAGCGTTCCTGGCTTGAAGGCCTCCAGAATGACACCGTCACTCTGGGCCGAGGCTCTGAGGCCCGTACGCCGGTCAATTGGAATAAGCTCAATGCCTTCAGGCACCTTGAATGGTTTCTTTGGCTTGTCTTTCAACGCCACCTTCATGAACTCGGCAAAGATCGGAGCTGCCAGATGGCCACCCGTAGCGCCACGCCCCATAGGACGCGGCCGGTCATAACCCACATAGACCCCAACCACCAGATCCGGCGAGAAGCCCACAAACCAGGCGTCACGCTCGTCGTTGGTCGTGCCGGTTTTACCCGCGATCGGCTTGCCAACCACCTTGCGAACAATCGTACCGGTACCGCGTTGAACAACCCCTTCCATCATGGAAGTGATCTGATAGGCGGTCATCGGATCGAGCACCTGTTCACGGTTATCGATCACAGTCGGCTCGCCCTGATGCTCCCAGCGCTGGACATTGCAATTTTCGCAAATGCGCTGATCATGCTTGTAAATGGTTTTACCATAGCGATCCTGCACCCGGTCAACAAAGGTCGGCGTAATCCGTCGCCCACCATTGGCCAGCATCGAATACGCCGTCACCATGCGCAGAACGGTGGTTTCCCCGGCCCCCAGCGCCATAGACAGCACTGGCATCAGATTGTCGTAGATGCCGAAGCGTTTGGCATATTCGGCAACCAACGGCATACCCATATCCTTGGCGAGGCGCACAGTCATGACGTTACGCGAAAGCTCGATACCCAGACGCAAGGTCGATGGACCATAGAATTTGCCGCCATAGTTCTGCGGACGCCAGATGCCCTGTCCACCCCCCTGATCAATCTCGATTGGCGCATCCATAACCACGCTGGAAGGCGTATAGCCATTATCAAGGGCTGTCGCATAAACGAAAGGCTTGAAAGAAGAGCCCGGCTGACGATAGGCCTGCGTGGCTCGGTCAAACTGGCTCTGATCGAAGGAGAAGCCACCCGCGATTGCCAGAATACGGCCGGTCATAGGGTCCATCGCAATCAGAGCACCGGAAACCTCTGGCACCTGCTCAAGTTCGAAGCTGCCGTCGTCATTGGTAGAGACATAGACAACATCTCCCGGCGACAATACATCAGATGCCTTGCGAACCGCCTTGCCCTTTCGGTCTCCCTTGGACCATTTGGCCCATTTAAGACCATCGAATGGAAGAGTCGCGATTTGGCGTTCATTGGCTGACGCATTCTTGTCTTCCTCATCAGGCCGCAAGCCAATGGTTGCTTCCTTGCCTTCAGTGGAGAGCACAACAGCCAATTTCCATTCAGGAACATCCGACAGTGGCTTCTGGTCCAGCAAGGCCTTGCCCCAGTCCCCGGCGATATCGATATTGGTGATCGGCCCGCGCCACCCCTTGCCCTTGTCGAACTTGACAAGACCGTGGTTCAGCGCAACGCGCGCTTCTTCCTGAAGCTTCACATCAAGCGAGGTGCGAACAGAAAGGCCACCATTATAGAGCTTCTCTTCGCCAAATGTCTTGTCGATCCAACGCCGCACTTCCTCAGCAAAATAGTCCGCGGCGAAGATATGCGCGCCTCTTGGGCGGAAGGTCACCTGCAAGTCCGTTGCCTTGGCCTTGTTGGCTTCCTCGACCGTTACATAGCCATTGCTGACCATCTGATCGATAACCCAGTCTCGGCGCTCGATGGCCTTTTCCTTGTGCCGGATCGGATGATAGTTGTTTGGCGCCTTCATCAAGGCTGCCAGATAGGCTGCCTCGGAAAGGGTTAGCTCATGCACAGATTTGTCGAAATAGTTGAGGGAAGCAGATCCAATACCATAGACCCCGATACCGAAATACATCTCGTTGAGATAAAGCTCGAGAATCTCGGGCTTGGTGAAAGTCTGCTCGATACGCATGGAAAGCAGAGCTTCCTTGATCTTGCGCTCGTAGGATTGCTCCGAGGTCAAAAGGAAGTTCTTGGCCACCTGCTGCGTGATGGTCGACGCGCCAACAAGGCGACGATTATGCCCCATATTCTTCAGGTTGGTGACCACAGCACGTGCGATGCCGGTAAAGTCCAGCCCTGCATGGGTGTAGAAATTCTTGTCTTCGGCTGAGATAAAGGCCTCTTTCACACGATCCGGAATAGCTTGAATCGGCAAAAACAAGCGCCGTTCACGCGCATATTCAGCCATCAATTGACCATCGGCGGCATGAATGCGCGTGGTCACAGGGGGCTCATAATTCCGTAAGGCTGTGAAGTCCGGCAATCCGGCCATCATGGAATTCAGGAAGATATATACAGCGGTGGCGATCACAATGAACAGAACCGAACCTGCGGCAAAGAGAAAGCCGAAGAAGCGCCAAATTATCATATCTGTTCCTATTTATCCCGTATTAAAAGAGAGCGTGAAGCAGTGCGCGGCTTCATCCCGCATGATCAGTAAATCGCTGGTTCATGATGCCTCGACATCCCAAAGGCAGCACCTTCTACCGACATAGGCCGCCAAGAGGTCAACCCTGTCTCAATCACGCAAAGACTTATTCTGCCGCCAATCATTTTGCAACCATCACATGACATTGGGGCAGCAAAAGGGCTTTGTTAAGAATTTTATCCGCACCTAATCGGCCCAATTTCGGGCCGATATCCAACAAAACAGGCGGAAAATGGGCATCAAGAACGGTCACGCGCCCTCTAGCCCGATCTGCAAAGGCGCACAGAGCTGCTGATTCTCGGGTTTCACCCCTTGGATGGCACGAACAGGGCGCTGGATTGAACAGACCGCCGGGCAAAGAATCTATTGATGGATTTGACGATGGATTTGATCGCCTTTTCTTGCCATTCCTTCGAGAGGAGATCCGCCCTGTCCTCCTTGTTGGACAGATAGCCCAACTCCAGCAGAACGCTGGGAATGTCCGGCGCCTTGAGCACGCGGAAACCGGCGGATCGCTCGGGCGTTTTTGACAGCCGGATGGACGCCTTGAGCGCCCCGACAAGCGTGCGCGAATAAAGTGCGGAATGATTGGCTGTTTCACGCCTTGTGAGGTCAATCAGAATATCGGCGACGACGTCATCAGACTGGTCGATTTCCAGCCCCGCAATCAGATCAGAGCGATTTTCCTGTTGCGCCAGCTTGTGCGCAACCGCATCCGAAGCGCGTTCAGACAGCGTGTAGACCGTCGCACCGCGAACATAATGCTCACGCACAATATCCGCATGGATCGACAAAAACAGATTAGCCTTGTGTTCCTGGGCGAAGGCGACCCGGTTGGAAAGAGAAATGAACCGATCCGTATCCCGTGTCAGCAAGATGCGGAACTGCCCCTCGGCTTCGAGCGCCTTTTTAAGCGATTTGGCAAAGGAGAGCACAACCTTGCTCTCTTGCACCCGATTGGAAACAGCGCCGGTATCAATGCCGCCATGGCCCGGATCGAGCACAATGAGCGGGCGTGTATCCCCTTCCTCTTTCTCGGCCACAGGGCTACTCGGTGCCTTGGCGATCGGAGCAGGCTGGGGTTTACCATCTGCGCCAATACGGATCACATCGCGTAAAGATTGCTCGGCAAACTCACGTTCACTGACCGCCTCGAGATTGAACACCAGTCGTACAGGATTACCGTCTACTGCGGGAAGGATGTAAGCGCGATCCACCTTGGTTGGCCCGGCCAGATCCAGCACAACGCGTGAGCCGGCATGCCCGAAGCGACCAAAGCGAAAATTCTGCACCATCGCCCGCTCGACTAGCCCCATTCCCTGCTCCATTTCAAAATCCATGTCAGGCAGATCGATCACCAGTCGATATGGGTCTTCCAGAGCAAAAACACTAAAGCCGACAGGCTTGGAAACATCAAGAATGAACTGCGCCTTCTCTGCGCTACCGTCTGTAAGTGCCCCCTTGATAGACACCATGGATCCAGTCTGTTCCTGCGCAGCAAGCGGATTGCAAAGCAAAAGCCCTACAAGCACAAGAAACCATCCGACCAATCTCATAGCTGAAGTCATCTGCCTCTTTCCGTTACAAAGGGGTCTCATCATGGGTCAATATGAAAAAAAGAAATGTGGCAACAAGACAGCAAAACCGTCATTTCAGCCTCTCAAGCCAATCCGCAGAGTGCCGCCTCAGGGTTAACCACATCTTGACAGACAGCTGCTATACACATGTCTGCAAGGAATATCTGTATATTTAAGTATAGATAACAAGCAAAAACAGCGTATCAACTCACTTGTTCAGCCGCCTTGCACTTGCATATTTGTGTAAGGAACCCTACAAAGACCTTTGAGCTATTATTGCCAAGCAATGATCCGATTCGAGAATCCGCATTTCTGACAAAAGATAGAAGCGTCAAGAATGCGTGACTGGCGAAAAGACCCGACGCCCCTCCAAGACCAAGCGTCATCCGGTGTTTCGCGCCGGCGAAGCGGACATACCAGGCTCTGGCAACTAGCCCGGAAATTCGGGATCGGCCCCGAAGACCATAACGATTTCGCGGCAATCTGGAGCGCGTATGTAAAGTCCCGATTGCCTGCCAAGAACCCCTGCCGAGGATGAAAAGCGTCCTCGGACATTGAGTATCAACAAGAGGACCCACCAAGGGATGTGCCAACAATTGAGTTATAAAGCCGGCGATAGCTTTGCAGGAAGACTGCATGCCCTGGCGCTCAGCCATTTGCACAGCCGAGAACCGATAGTGGTTGGGTCGTCATCAGACAAAAGCGGAGAAGCGCGAACCTGCCGAGCGTCGGCTCAGTCGGCCAGAACGGTTGTCGGCGCGCCTTTCCGTGGAGAAAACACTTTATGGCAAATCAAATGCTCGTTGATGCGACGCATCCGGAGGAAACCCGGGTTGTCGTCGTACGCGGCAGTCGGGTTGAGGAATTCGACTTCGAGTCCGCCAATCGCAAGCAATTGCGCGGCAATATCTATCTAGCAAAGGTTACCAGGGTCGAGCCGTCCCTGCAGGCGGCCTTTGTAGATTATGGCGGAAATCGCCACGGCTTCCTTGCATTCAGCGAGATTCATCCGGACTATTATCAAATTCCGATGGCAGACCGTCAGGCTCTTCTTGAAGAAGAACAGAGCCATGACGAGGACGAGATTCACGAAGAAGAAAAGCCGGCCAAGAAGTCAAGACGCCGTCGCTCTTCACGGAAATCAGACAAGCAGTCTGCAAAGACCAATAAGGCCGAAACGTCCGAACAGGAAGACAATGAAGCAACTTCAGACGCTCCGTCCGCTTCTTCCGAGGAACAGGCATCGGACGAAAGCGCTGTTGTTTCTGAAGCTGCGTCTGTTTCTGAAGCAGAGTCTACCGCAAACGTAGAATCCACAGAGAATACTGCAGCTGCAGCCTCACAAGGCGAACAGGTCGCGTCTGAAGAAAGCTCTGAGGAAAGTTCTGAAGACGGGTCTGATGACACCAATACCCCTCCTGCTCAGGCCCACGCTGTCGCTGAAGACGAAAGCGTCAGTGCTGATCCTGATGATCTGGATGACGAAGACGAAGACGAAGACACCCACTCCGCTTCAGATGATGATGAAGACGAGGATGACGACGAAGAAGACACGGATGTAGAACATGTCGGTGCCGAGGATGCTCTGGAAGAAGTTCCGGAACGCCGCAGCCGTCGTCGCGTCAAACAATACAAGATCCAGGAAGTCATCAAACGCCGCCAGATCCTGCTTGTTCAGGTCGTAAAGGAAGAACGTGGCAACAAGGGCGCAGCCCTGACCACCTACCTGTCTCTGGCCGGTCGCTATTCCGTACTGATGCCAAACACGGCACGCGGCGGTGGCATCTCTCGCAAGATCACCAATGTATCGGACCGCAAGCGCCTCAAACAGATTGCCTCCGAGCTGGAAGTGGCTGACGGAATGGGCGTCATCCTGCGCACCGCAGGCGCTTCACGCACCAAGACCGAAATCAAGCGCGACTTCGAATATCTGCTACGTCTGTGGGAGAATGTGCGAGATTTGACGCTCAAATCCGCCGCCCCGATGCTCGTCTATGAAGAAGGCTCGCTGATCAAGCGATCGATACGCGATCTCTATAACAAGGACATTGATCAGGTTCTGGTCGCAGGCGAAGAAGGCTACAAGGAAGCGAAGAGCTTCATGCGCATGCTGATGCCAAGTCACGCGCGCAATGTTCAGCCATACCGCGAGCCACAACCGATCTTCACGCGCCTTGGCATCGAAAGCCAGCTGGACGCGATGTTCAGTCCGCAGGTTACTTTAAAGTCCGGCGGCTATATCGTGATCGACCAGACCGAGGCCCTCGTCTCCATCGACGTGAACTCCGGCCGTTCGACCCGCGAACACAATATTGAAGACACCGCCCTTTCTACCAACCTTGAAGCCGCTGAAGAAATTTCACGCCAGCTGCGCCTGCGCGACCTTGCCGGTCTTGTCGTGATCGACTTCATCGACATGGAAGAAAAGCGCAACAACCGCGCCGTTGAAAAACGCCTCAAGGATTGCCTGAAATCAGATCGTGCCCGCATTCAGGTTGGCCGTATCTCACACTTCGGCCTGATGGAAATGTCTCGTCAGCGCATCCGTACCGGAGTGCTCGAGAGCACCATGGATCCCTGTCCGCATTGCCAGGGCACTGGCTATGTGCGCGCTGCTTCATCTGTTGCGCTGTTGGTTCTACGCACGATCGAAGATCATCTACTTAAGGGCGTCAACCACCATGTCGTTGTGCGCACACGCGGCAATGTGGCGCTCTATATCCTCAACCAAAAACGCGAGAATCTGTTCGAGCTGGAAAACCGCTTTGGCGTCCACATCCATGTGGAAGTGGACGATCATATGGAAGGCAAGCATCTCGAGATTGATCGCGGCGAACCGCTTGATCAGCCGGTAGCGCCAACGCCAACCATCTCCATGCAGGCCATGGAAGTGGTTGTTGATGAAGAAGATGAAGCCTTCGAAGCCTATGAGCAGGCTGAAGAGGAGAAGGAGCGCGAAGAAGAAAGCAGCTCCAAGAAACGTCGCCGTCGTCGTCGTCGCAAGAAGGCCCAATCGGAGGCCAGATTTTCCCGCGATGAAGACAGCGATCAGGACGACGGAGAAAATAGCGACGGGTCAAACGACGCTACCGAGCAATCCGCAGAATCCAGTGACGGCGACAACAATGGCGAAGAGAGGCCTAAGAAGAGCCGCCGCCGGGGTCGCCGGGGTGGTCGCCGCAATCGTCGCAACCGCAACAGCGATACTGAAGCGCAGGAAATGACCGCCGAGGCCATGGAAGTCGTCGGCGAGAGCCCTGCTGTATACGACCAGGCAGAAGTAAAGAGCGAAAGCGATAGCTCGGCTTCATCCACCGAAGAAGCGGCAACGGATACATCTCCCGATCAGTCATCAACGGATGCTCCTGTGCCAGCAGAACTCTCCCCAGAAGCCGCTGACATAGCTGCAGTATCACCAGAGCAGTCGGACGATAATCCGTCAACATCTGATGACGTACCTCAGGCGCATGAAGACGCGGTGGGGGAAGCAGAGCCAACGCCTGTTATCGTAGCTCCGACGGAAGCTGCACCGGATGATTCTGCGCCAGTCGAACCGACATCTGCGGAATCGACACCCGAACAGATCGCAAGTGATGAAGACAACAGCGAAGCGCCTGCGGCTACGGCTGAAGCAATCACCACCGAAACAGCGGACGAAGCCGTGAAGGAAGAGGCAACAGAAGAGCAAACTGCCTCTGAGCCAGATCAGTCTTCTGAAGTCTCAGCCGAGCAGCCCATTTCAGCAGCATCCGAAGACGCTGTGGCTGCAAAGAGCGAACCTGAAAAAGCCAAGGAAGAAGACAATCGTCCCAAGCGAACGGGTTGGTGGAATCGATCTGGCTTTTTTTGAGCCCCCTGTTATTGAAAATATTTAAGAAAGGCCGCATCTCTTCATAGAGATGCGGCCTTTCTTTGTTGTCTTTGCATATGCGCGTCTTATCTTCTCACGAGGAGCGCGTCAGGCGAGCCAGTCTCCCAACCGGCGGATGCCTTCATGCATCGCCTCTTCGGTTCCGGCAAAGGAAAGCCGCACATAGCGGTGGCCGCGCTCGCGATCAAAATCCGCTCCTGGCGTGATGGCAACTCCGGCTTCAGACAGAGAACGCAGGGCAAAATCCATCGAGTCATTGGTCAGCTTGCTCACATCACTGTAAACATAGAAGGCACCATCCACCGGCATGAAGTCTCCCAGCCCGATCTTGGGCAACGCCTCCATTAAATAGGCCCGATTGCGCCCGTAGCCAGCCTTGACCAGATCCAGTTCCTCATGAGCATCGAAAGCGGCGGCGGCAGCCACTTGCGAGAGCATGGGCGGGCAGAGATAGAGCGACTGACTGAGGCACTCTACGGAGCGCTGCGCCATCTCGGGCAACACCATCCAGCCAATGCGCCATCCTGTCATGCAGTAATATTTGGAAAAGGAGTTGATGATCACCACGTTGGGCGAATAGCGAAGCGCCGTCTCGGCCTTCATGCCAAATTCGAGGCTGTGATAGATTTCATCGGAAATGAACCAGATCCCAAGCTCGTCGCACACATCGACAACCGACTTGAGCGCCTCGCCATCCATAATCGTACCAGACGGATTGGCCGGGCTCGCAATCAACACGCCCTTCACCGGCTTTTCCGCATGCACCCGCCGGATATCTTCAGCTGTCAGGCTCCAGCGATCCTCGGCGCGCGTTTCCACCTCGACCACTTCCAGCCCGAGCGAGAAAAGAATATTGCGATAGGCCGGATAGCCTGGGCTTGGCAGAATGACCCGGTCTCCAACCTCAAACAGCGATAGAAAGGCCAGATTGAAACCTGCACTCGACCCCGTCGTAACGGCAACAGCGTCAGGCGAAACCGTTACGCCATAATGGTCATCATAATGCTGTGCAATGCGCTCACGCAGCGCCCGGATACCCAGAGCATCGGTGTAGCCTATGCGACCATCAACCAGCGCCTTCTCGGCCGCTTCCCTTACCAGCTTGGGCGCAGGCGCTCCGGGTTGCCCAATTTCCATATGGACAATATCATTCCCTTGGGCGGCAAGAGCATTGGCCTTTGCCATAATATCCATCGCAAAAAACGGCTCGATTGTGCCGCGCTTGGAAATACTGCGCATTTGTGTTTTCCTTTTGGCTCTACTATGTGTCTACATGGCCGAAAAATATTTCTGTGCCACATTTTGACCATGGCCGCAGACAAGAATCAGGCACCAACAAGTCGGATCCATGCCGCCAGACAGACAGTGGCTTTGATCTCCGGTAGATCTCTTTGTGGGGATTGAGAAAATCAAAGAAGGTTGTGATCATGTTTAAAGACTTTGGTACCAAGTCTTTGCAAAAAGTTCCACCCATTGCCGAGCGGAAAGCGCATCGTTCCCTATCGAACGTTGGCCACCAGCTGGCTTGTGCACTGATGATGCTGCTAATAAGCGTGCAGCCGTTGCTTCTGGCAACGTCCAGTGCCGATGCTCAGGGCCGCCGCGTCAAGTTGATCCGCGATGCAGAAACCGAGGAACTGATCAAGGATTATGCCCGCCCCATTTTCAAGGCGGCAGGGCTCAAGCCAAGCAATATTCGCATCCATCTGGTCAAGGATAATAGCTTCAACGCCTTTGTCGTTGATAGCAAGCGCATGTTCATCAATACAGGCACCATCATTCAGTCTAAAACACCGAATGAAATCATTGGCGTCCTGGCCCATGAAACGGGCCACATTGCCGGCGGTCATCTCATTCGGTTGCGCCAGGCCATGAAACGGGCCCAAACGATCGCAGCAATCGGTATGCTGGCAGGCGCAGGAGCCATGGCAGCAGGCGCCGCAGCCGGTTCGGGCGATGCCGCACGTGTGGGCTCCGCTATCGCCAGCAGCTCGCCCGGCATTGCACAACGAACCTTCCTTAGTTATGCCCGCACAGAAGAAACTGCAGCCGATCGGGCAGCCATCCGCTATCTAGCCAAAACCGGGCAGTCAGCGCGCGGCATGCTGGAAACCTTCCGCCGCTTTGCCGACCAGTCTCTTTTTTCCAGTCAGTATGTTGACCCCTATATCCAGTCCCATCCCCTGCCCCGTCAGCGCATCGTACAGATTGAGCGGCTGGCCAAGAAAAGCAAATATTTCAGCAGGAAAGACAGCGCCGCACTGCAGCTGCGCCATGATCTTGTGCGTGCCAAGCTCGCCGCTTTCACGCAAGATCCAAAACGTGTCATGCGCAACTTCAAGGGCCGAGACTTACCAAGCCTTTATGCGCAAGCCATCGTCACCTATCGTCTGGGCAATCGCAACAAGGCCATCCGGCAGGTGGACCAACTCATCAAGGCTCAACCAAGCAATCCCTATTTCTGGGAACTGAAAGGGCAGATCTATCTCGAAACAGGCATGGCAGACAACGCCATCACCCCCTTGAACAAAGCGGTTTCCCTGCGCCCTGATGTCGGCATACTGCGCGTCATGCTGGGGCAAGCCATTATCTCCTCCAAGAATAACAGGAATTACAGCGCAGCCGTCAGCCATCTTCAGCGTGGCTTGCAAAATGATCCGGATCTGGCGGTCGGTTATCGTTTTCTGGCGCAAGCCTATGAAAATCTGGGCAATCGCGCCAAGGCCGAAATCGCAACCGCCAACGGCTATTTCGCCTCTGGTGACATTTCAGGAGCCAAGGCCATGGCTGCCCGGGCCAAGAAAAAGCTCAAACGCGGCTCTCCAGAGTGGCTACAAGCTGACGACATCATGTCGTACAAGCAGCCCAAACTTTAGCGGCTTGAGGCAAAGGATGCGGAGGCCTACTCGACGAAGCGCCGCGCCTCGAAAGGGCGTGGCGTATGGTCACAATCAAGTGAACAATTTGAGAATTGTCTCCCATCCTCATCAAACTGCCCTATTCTCGGCGCCATTCTAACAGACCAAAATGCTTGCTTACCAAGACAGAAACGCACAAGGACGCCTACTCATGCGCCACAGTTTTTCAAAGATATCCTCTCTGTTCGCTGCGATAGCCTTTATGGGAATTGCCTCAATGCCAACCAGCGCAGCTGAATTCAACACTGAGCAGAAACAGGAAATCGAGTCCATCATTTCTGATTATCTTCTCGAAAACCCGGATCTGATCCGTCAGGTTTTCACCATCCTTAGCCAACAGGAAGCCGAGAAGCAGAAGCAGGCGGAACTTGAACGCACCAAATTGGCCAAGCAGGCGCTGGTGGAAAATCAGGAAGAACTGTTCAACGCCAAAGATCAGATCGTGTTGGGCAACCCTAAAGGTGATGTGACCCTTGTCGAGTTTCTCGATTACAACTGTGGCTATTGCAAACAGGCCTTCGGCAGCATGTTGGAATTGATGGACTCCGACAAAAAACTGCGTGTCGTTCTCAAGGAATGGCCAATCCTTGGCCCTCAATCGCAGGAAGCCGCTCTGGTTGCCGTGGGCGTTACCAAGGTAGCCCCAGAGAAATATTGGGATTTTCATAAAGCCATGATGACGATGCGTGGCACGGCCAACAAGGAATCCGCACTGCGCGTTGCCGAAAAGCTCGACATTCCGCGTGACGAACTGGAAAAGCTCTATGAAGACACCGACACGCGCAAGCCGATCATGGATGCCTACAGACTGGCTGATGCGCTCAACCTGAATGGCACGCCTGGGTATGTTCTGGGAGACGAAGTCATCCCGGGCTACATTTCTCAGGAGGCCTTTGAAAGCAAAATCGCCAACTTGCGCAGCTGCGGCTCGACCAATTGCTGATAGCGTGCCACCACGCTGGATAAAAAGGCTTGGATAGGCGTTCCAGTCAACGCCTATCCCCATTTCCCCAGCAGTTTTCTGACAAGGTGCAAATCTGCCTTAGAATAGTCTTTTTTGCCAAAAATCATGACGATAACTAGGAATGAAAAGCGTTACCGCCCTTTTCATATCTTTTCACTGAGCTAGGGACCGCCTATAAGGAACCACTAGAGGTCGCCCGCCTTCTCGAGCCACCTCCTGCCCATGCCCAAAGGCTTCATTTGGCAAGGGCAAACGTTACGAATTAATAGTCTCTAGCGCGGAATGCGAAATGACCAACACTCTTTATGTTCTCAACGGCCCTAATCTCAACATGCTTGGTCTGAGAGAGCCCGGAATCTATGGCGCCACCACCTTGAAAGACATCGAGGAGATGTGCAAGGAAAAGGCAGCTTCCATGGGGTGGTCGATCGTCTTTCGGCAGAGCAATCATGAAGGTGAACTGATTGACTGGATTCATGAGGCCCGCGAAAAGTCGAGCGGCATCATTTTCAATCCTGCAGCCTTTACCCATACATCCGTCGCTCTTCAGGATGCGATCCGGGCGGTAAGCATGCCTCTTATCGAAGTTCATCTCTCCAACATTCACGCACGCGAATCTTTCCGTCATCATTCCTATGTCTCTCCCGCAGCGCTTGGCGTCATTTGCGGGCTCAACGCAAAGGGATATGTATTGGCGATCGAAGCGCTCGTGGATCATCTAGAAAGCGCATAAGGGAAACCTACCATGTGCTCCAGGCCAAACCTTGTTGCTTGCCTGGTAATCAACCAACGGAATGCGAACATATGACCAAAGAAAAAAGCAAACTTGATCCTGATTTCATCCGCCAGCTGGCGGAGTTGGTTAAGTCTCAGGACCTGACTGAAATTGAGATCGAGCAGGAAGACTTGCGTATTCGTGTTGCCCGTGAGATCGTCGTGCAGCAGGCCGTTGCAGCGCCTCAGGCTGTCGCTCCATTGGCAGCTCCGGCCGCAGGAGCACCAGCCCCTAGCGCGAGTGCTGAAGCCGAAGCGAAGCTTGCCAATGCCGTCCGTTCACCGATGGTCGGCACAGCCTATATGTCTCCAGAACCGGGCTCTGCTCCATTTGTCTCCGTCGGCGATCAGGTCAGCCTGGGCGATACGCTCATGATCGTTGAAGCCATGAAAACCATGAACCAGATTCCTGCCACCAAAGCCGGCAAAATCACGGCTATTCTGGTGGAAGACGCCCAGCCCGTCGAATTCGACGAGCCGCTGGTCATCATTGAATAATCAGGAATGTAGGGGAAATCCATGTTTTCAAAGGTTCTAATCGCAAACCGGGGTGAAATTGCCCTTCGCGTGTTGCGAGCCTGCAAAGAACTGGGCATCCAGACGGTGGCCATTCATTCCACCGCCGATGCCGAAGCAATGCATGTCAAGCTGGCAGACGAAAGCGTATGCATTGGTCCGCCATCTGCCCGTGACAGCTATCTCAATATTCCGCAGATTCTGGCTGCGTGTGAAATCACCGGCGCCGATGCGGTCCACCCCGGTTATGGCTTCCTGTCCGAGAATGCCCGTTTTGCGCAAATTCTCGAAGAGCACAAGATCAGCTTCATTGGCCCGAGCGCGGAGCATATCCGCATCATGGGCGATAAGATCGCAGCCAAGCAGACCGCAAAACGCCTCGGTATTCCGGTCGTTCCCGGCTCTGAAGGCGGGGTCGACAGCCCCGAAGAAGCCAAGCGAGTTGCCGCCGAAATGGGCTATCCGGTGCTGATCAAGGCTGCATCAGGCGGTGGCGGCAAGGGCATGCAGGTTGTGCATTCCGAAGACAAGATGGAACTTGCCTTCACCACAGCACGATCTGAAGCCGCGGCCAACTTTGGCGACTCCACCGTCTATGTCGAGAAATATCTCGAAAAGCCACGCCACATCGAAGTACAGGTCATGGGTGATGGCAAAGGCCACGCCATCCATCTGGGCGAACGCGATTGCTCCTTGCAGCGTCGCCACCAGAAGGTCTGGGAAGAAGCCCAATCCCCTGCCCTGAATTCGGAGCAGCAGAACCGGATTGGCGATATCTGCGCCAAAGCCATGCAGGGTCTGGGCTATTCCGGAGCTGGTACAATCGAATTTCTCTACGAGAATGGCGAGTTCTATTTCATTGAGATGAACACGCGCCTGCAGGTGGAGCATCCGGTCACCGAATCCATCACGCGCATTGACCTCGTCAACGAGCAGCTCAAGGTGGCTTGCGGTGCCGGTCTTGATATCCGTCAGGAAGACATCAAGTTTCAGGGCCATGCCATTGAATGCCGTATCAATGCCGAGAACCCGGAGACCTTCGTGCCTTCACCGGGCAAGATCACCTATTATCATCCACCAGGAGGCCTCGGTGTGCGCGTTGATTCCGGCGTCTATCAGGGCTATTCCATTCCGCCTTACTATGACAGCCTGATCGGCAAACTGATCGTAACCGGCCGCAACCGGGTGGAATGCATGATGCGTCTGCGGCGCGCGCTGGACGAATTCGTCGTAGATGGAATCCAGACCACGCTGCCTCTGTTCCGCGATCTGGTTGACAATGCCGACATCGCCAACGGTGCTTATGATATTCACTGGCTGGAAAAATATCTTGCTTCCAAGTAAAGCATTGCCTTGAATTTCCATTCAGCACAATATTATGAAGGCCGCGCATATAGGGCGCGGTCTTTTGCGTTCTATCGGTGACAATTGCACAAACAGTAACGAGAGCTGTGGTAAAATCACAAGCATGACTGACGACTCATCCTTCATGGAAATCACCCCCCAGATTCTTCTCAGGGCTTATGCCTGCGGCATATTTCCTATGGCTGAAAGCGCCGATGACCCTTCCATGTTCTGGATCGAACCGGAGATGCGCGGCATCATCCCACTAGACGCCTTTCACATCCCCAAAAGAATGCGCCGTACCATGCGTACGACCCCCTTTCAGATTCGCGTCGACACGGACTTCGGCGGCGTCATGGATGCCTGTGCAGAAGCAGCTCCAGATCGCCCCACAACCTGGATCAATCCGCAAATCCATATGCTCTATCGTGAGCTGTTTGACATGGGGCACTGCCATTCAGTGGAAGTGTGGGATGGGGAGCGGCTCGTAGGTGGCCTTTATGGCGTCAGCTTGGGGCGGGCGTTTTTTGGCGAAAGCATGTTCTCACGCGAGCGGGATACTTCCAAGATGGCGCTGATCCATCTGGTTGAACGGCTCAACGCAGGCGGTTTCACGCTGCTGGATACGCAGTTCATCACCGACCATCTCAAGCAGTTTGGCACCATCGAGATACCCAAGGAAGAATATCACGCACTGCTGGACCATGCCATGCAGACGCGCGCCGACTTCTATGCTCTCGACAAAGAAGCAAAAGACGAGGCGTAAATTCTTGAAATAAAGAGATGTTTGGTTTCACCCAGAGGAGCTGCAAACGACAGCCCGATCAATTGGGTGAAGGCACTTCTGTGGACTGCTTACAGCCAACCAGCCAGACATCATAGACCGGATGCTCGACCGCATTCATGCCGGGGCTGGAGGCGAACATCCAGCCGGTAAAGATCCGCCGCACTTTGCGTTCAAGCGTGATCTCGTCCACCTCGACAAATGCGGTTTCCTCCTGCCGTTCCGTTTCCGGACGCGTATAGCAGACCCGCGGTGTCACCTGCAGGGAACCGAACTGCACTGTCTCATTGATATAGACATCAAACTGGATCATTCGGGCGGTGATCTTGTCCAGACCGGCGAAAGTGGCAACCGGATTGGAAACATCTTCTGCCTTGACCTGCAAGCTCATCAAGCAACCCAATAAGAACAGAGAAGCCATCACCATTCTTCTCATGATCCAACCCCCTTTGCGGCCCTGCATTCTATTCATTCAAAACTCCGACAATCGGCGGCCCTGTATCACCTTAGCTAAACGGAACGCCAAGACCACCCCGTTCCTAGCTCTCTTTTAGGGCAAAAGGCAAGGCTGATTTACCGATTCCCCCGGCTTGGCGGCACAACTTCATTGAACCGCCACACACTTTAGTGAGGGAGATACGAGGCAGGATTGTGACTGGAAAGGAAGCTTTTGGACATAAAGAGGGGATTCTTTATCGATCACCCTCTTCAAGGGACTGTAAAAGCGAAAGGATACGCCTAGGGCGTCCATGCCTCATAGTCTGGTGCCGTATCGGGTTGAGAGGTCTTAGCCGTCAAAAGGGATCCCTTCGGACGATAGGCCCTCACGGTGCCGGTCATGTTCGGCTGATGCTCACGCTCCCAGGACCAGTGCTGAATGGCCTGCTCGCTGGGCGGAACATCGGTACGATAATGCATCCAGCCATGCCAACCGGCCGGAATAGCACTCGCCTCCGCAGGATTGGCATAAACCACCCAACGACGTTCGCCCTTGCGATTGCCCGTGTAGCTTTTGTTCTTGGAGACATTCTGCTTGTAATATGTGTTGCCAAAAGTGTCCTGACCAACGAAAATCCCAAACCGTTTGGTATGCAACCAGGTTCCGAACGTCGTTTTACCCCACCATGTGAACAGAAGAAGCAGAAAGTTTTTCATGACGACCCGTTATCTATGCAGTTCGAACGGAGACACTATGACTACATATTTTCGCGGATGTCCAGAGACGGTAAAGAAAAATCCGACGAATGGATTGCCCTACACGCCGCCCCTAACCTAACGCCGCCGCCCGCCTACACTGGCGAAACGCGGTGAGCGCGATGGCCTTGAGGACGTAGATGCAGCATCACTCTCTTTGTTGGATCGTCCTGCACCACGCCCGCTCCAGAGGGACGGTTTGACCTGACTCTCGATAAACTCTTCCTCTTGGTCCGCTTTGTGCAGAATACGGTCAACATCACGCTGGCTCCGTCTGGCCTGCGGCAAGATCTGTTCATGGAACTGGCGCGCCTTGGCAAGAGAGCGCAATCTGTTGCGCTTTTCCTCAAGCACCTCTTCCATACCATCAATCACATAGCGATCCCCATCAAGGAGCATAAGCCGCTTGTCGCTGCATAGGGATGCGATCCTTTGCTGAATCGCAGCAGATGACATGGGCTTGGCCAGGACATGATGCGCCCCGGTTTCAAACAGTTTGGCGACTCGCTGCTCTGTCGCATGGGCCGTCACCACGATCACCGGAATGTAGCATAGCGGCTTCATCGTCGCGTTGCGGATAAGGCTGAGCAGCTGCATACCAGACATGGGGGCCATGTTGAGGTCAGTCACGATAACATTGGGCGGCTCATGCATAATGGCATGCAGCGCAACATCGGCACGATCATAGGTGCGAACCCGAGCGACCTTCATCGAAGAAATCATTGATCGAATCATTGTCAGCACTGATTTGGAGTCGTCAACGATCACGATATCAAGCGATTCGATACTGAGCCCGTAAGCCGCATGATGTTCCAAAAATCCATCCAACATTCTGTTTTCTCGCACCTTTTCCTGAGGTTGAAGGATAGGATGCCACAGAGCGATTAATTCACGTTCAAAAAGCGGCTTTCAATTTGATTTCAATTTTAACAGATTTGTTTCAGAGCCTAAGAAAGTTAATTTCCCCACTGCTCCACCATCCAAGGCGCAGATTTTTCCCATTCCTGACGCCGGGTCAAAAAACACTACATATAGATTGACAGGAAAACGGAACCCACAAGGAATAGTCCTTCTTGCGTTCACCATCGCAAGAATCCATAATCCGAACCGTCAAGACAGTGGCGTCTCTGGACTTGTGCTCCAGACTTCCTGTTCCAGCATCATTGAAAATAACCAAGCTCGAAATCGAAACGGCCAGTGGGTAACTCTGTGTTTGTTGAAAGGTTCGGGTTGGGGATTTTTATGCGCTTAAAACAGGGGGAAAATAGCAAGAAGCACAAGATATAGGCTCGCCAACACAACATAGACACCATATATAGATTTTGTTAACCTTATGAGAATCTACTGGTGTCATCAAAACGAAGCCATTGTGCCACGATTCGCTTGTGACACAGATTCAGAATTTCACAGGAGATCGGCTCTTTCCGAGGCCAGGAAACCCGATTGACTGACCCATTCAGCCTGCTGACGCCAATTGAAAGTCAGCAATACCTTTGCCAAGGGGATTTATAATGCGTGTAGAGCGGCGCTATACCACTGAAGGAAAATCAGCATACGATTCCATCGAGTTTCGTAAGGCTACGAGTGAAATCCGCAACCCGGACGGGTCCATCGTATTTCGCCTCGAAAATATCGATGTGCCCACAAGCTGGTCTCAAGTGGCCGCAGATATTCTTGCTCAGAAATATTTCCGCAAGGCAGGCGTGCCGGCTGTTCTGAAACGCGTTGAAGAAAATTCCGTTCCATCCTGGCTGTGGCGCTCCGTGCCGGACGAAGACGCGCTGAGCCAGCTCCCCGAAGACGAACGCTTCGGCCCGGAAATGACTTCCCAGCAGGTCTTTGACCGTCTCGCAGGTACATGGACCTATTGGGGCTGGAAAGGTGGCTATTTTGACACCGACGCCGACGCCCGCGCCTTTTATGACGAACTGCGCTACATGCTCTGCACCCAGCGCGTCGCCCCGAACTCTCCGCAGTGGTTCAACACCGGCCTGCATTGGGCCTATGGCATCGACGGTCCGAGCCAGGGTCACCATTATGTCGACTTTGAAACCGGCCGCCTGACCCGCTCCGCAACCGCTTATGAACATCCGCAGCCGCATGCCTGCTTCATCCAGTCCATCTCTGATGATCTGGTCAACGAAGGCGGCATCATGGATCTGTGGGTGCGCGAAGCTCGTCTGTTCAAATATGGTTCCGGTACCGGCACCAACTTCTCCTCTTTGCGCTCCGAAGGCGAACCCCTTTCCGGTGGCGGCAAGAGCTCTGGCCTGATGTCCTTCCTGAAAATCGGCGACCGCGCCGCTGGCGCCATCAAGTCTGGCGGCACCACGCGCCGCGCAGCCAAGATGGTTGTGGTCGACATCGACCATCCGGATATCGAGGCCTACATCAACTGGAAGGTGAAGGAAGAAGAGAAGGTCGCCGCAATCGTTACCGGCTCCAAGATCGTTTCCAAGCACCTCAAAGCCATCATGAAGGCCTGTGTCAATTGCCAAGGCTCCAACGATGAATGCTTTGACCCGGCAAAGAACCCTGCCCTCAAGCGCGAAATCCGCGCTGCAAAGAAGATGCAGGTTCCGGAAAACTATATCCGTCGCGTCATCCAGTTTGCCAAACAGGGCTACAAGGATATCGAGTTTGATACCTACAACACCGATTGGGATAGCGCAGCTTATCTGACGGTGGCTGGCCAGAACTCGAACAACTCCGTTCGCATCACCGATGACTTCCTCAACGCAGTGAAGGAAGACCGCGACTGGAACCTCATTGGCCGCATCAAGGGCGACGTTCGCAAGACCGTAAAAGCGAAAGAGCTTTGGGAACAGATCGGCTACGCCGCATGGGCTTCTGCCGATCCGGGCCTGCAGTTCCACACCACGATCAACGACTGGCACACATGCCTGGCTGATGGCGAGATCATCGCCTCCAACCCCTGCTCGGAATATATGTTCCTTGACAATACGGCATGTAACCTGGCCTCCATCAACCTTCTGCAGTTTCTGCAGCAGGACGGCAACTTCGCTGTCGAGGAATTCGAACATACCGTCCGTCTGTGGACCATGGTTCTGGAAATCTCGGTTCTGATGGCCCAGTTCCCGTCTCCGGAAATCGCAGAGCGGTCTTATCTTTATCGTACCCTTGGTCTGGGCTATGCCAACATCGGCGGCTTGCTGATGACCTCCGGTATCCCTTATGACAGCGACGAAGGCCGCGCCATCTGTGCCGCCATCTCCGCACTCATGACCGGCACGTCTTATGCCACCTCGGCTGAAATGGCCAAGGAACTGGGTGCCTTCGAGCGCTATGAGGCCAACTCGTCCCACATGTTGCGTGTCATCCGCAACCATCGCCGTGCAGCCTATGGCCACACCGATGGCTATGAGGATCTCGACATCAATCCGGTGCCGCTCGACCATGAAAGCTGCAAGGACAAGGCCCTGATCAACCATGCTGTCGAAGCATGGGACAAGGCCCTCGAACTCGGCCAGCAATATGGCTATCGCAACGCCCAGACCACCGTGGTCGCCCCAACCGGCACCATCGGCCTTGTCATGGACTGCGACACCACCGGCATCGAGCCAGACTTCGCTCTGGTCAAATTCAAGAAACTCGCTGGTGGCGGTTACTTCAAGATCATCAACCGTACCGTTCCTAATGCCTTGAAAAAGCTTGGTTATAACGACCAACAGATCAAAGACATCGAAACCTATGCGGTTGGCCATGGCACGCTGAAAAGCTGCAACGCCATCAGCCACAACGCCCTGAAGGACAAAGGCCTGACGGACGAGAAGCTGGAAACCATCGAAGGTGGTCTTGCCAGTGCATTCGACATCAAGTTTGCCTTCAACAAGTGGACCCTTGGCGAAGACTTCTGCAAAGAGGTGCTTGGCGCGAGCGATGAACAGCTTGACGATCCGCATTTCGATCTGCTGGCCCACATGGGCTTCAGCAAGGAAGAAATCGACGTTGCCAACATTCATGTCTGCGGTGCCATGACCCTTGAAGGCGCTCCGCACCTGAAGGATGAGCATCTTCCGGTCTTTGACTGCGCCAACCCATGTGGCCGCATCGGCAAGCGTTATCTCTCGGTGGAAAGCCACATCCGTATGATGGCAGCGTCCCAGCCCTTCATCACCGGCGCGATCTCCAAGACGATCAATATGCCGAATGATGCATCGGTTGAGGATTGCAAGAACGCCTACATGATGTCCTGGCAGCTGGCACTGAAAGCCAACGCCCTGTATCGCGATGGTTCCAAGCTGTCCCAGCCGCTCAACAGCCAGCTGTTGGACGACGATGAGGACGAGGCGGAAGATGCTGTCGAAGCAATTGCTGCTGCACCAATGCCGGAACGTGCGGCTCTGGTGTCCGAGAAGGTTGTCGAGCGTGTGGTTGAACGGGTTGTCGAGCACCGCGTGCGCGAACGTCTCAAACTGCCTGATCGCCGTAAGGGCTACACCCAGAAGGCAACTGTTGGCGGCCATAAGGTTTACTTGCGTACAGGCGAATATGACGATGGTCAGATCGGCGAAATCTTCATCGATATGCACAAGGAAGGCGCCGCTTTCCGTAGCTTGATGAACAACTTTGCAATCGCCATTTCTCTCGGCCTGCAATATGGTGTGCCGCTTGATGAATATGTCGACGCCTTCACCTTCACCCGGTTTGAACCGGCTGGCATGGTGCAGGGCAACGAAGCCATCAAGAACGCCACGTCCATTCTTGACTATGTCTTCCGCGAGCTGGCCGTGTCCTATCTGGATCGCCACGATCTGGCTCACGTCAATCCGGATGACATCGCCACGACCTCGACGGGCAAAGGCAGCGCCGAAGGGAAGATCCCTGTTCCGATTTCCAAGGGGCTTCTGCGCGGTAAGGCTGAACGCTTCAAACTCGTGGATGGCAAGGAATATGCGCGTCTGCAGGAAGAGCACGCCCATAACCATAGTCATGACCATGATCATGATCACAGTCATGCGGCGACGCCAACCACCAAGACGGCCATTCCGTCCAGCTCGGCAACGATGCTCAAACCGGACAGTCAGGTTCAGCCAGGCTCAGCCCCAGCTGTCGGAAAGACCGAGAGCAAGGCAGACCAGATCGCACTGGCCCGCATGAAAGGCTATGAAGGCGAAAGCTGCCCAGAATGCGGCAACTTCACCATGGTGCGCAACGGCACCTGCCTGAAATGCGACACCTGTGGTGCAACGAGCGGCTGCTCTTAACGAAATTAATATTGCCGAACCTTCTTTAAGGTTCGGCAATATTAATAAGAACAGAACAAGCACAAATATGCATAAGTAACTTAGACCGAATTCTCCTATTACAAAAATGGCCGTCGCATCAATGATGCGACGACCAAAATTACCCGTGCAGAAATTGCCTGAGCACTGACGGGCGATGAACAAAACTAACGTGTTGTCCAATACTTCGCAGATAGGATTTAGCAGGAATAGTTTTGGGTGTCGAGCGGAACTTGGCGTTATGAAAAGGAGCCTAACATGGCGACAAATCCTCCATCTGGTGATGGACATAGAAACGGAATGGTTAAAGGCCGTTCCCAAACTCATAACCCTAAAACTAATACTTGGACGAAGAGAGATTCTTCAACAGGTCGTTTTATGGACGGGAAAAAAGGCGGTACGCCTTTCAAAGGTGTACGCAAGGAAAAGTAAAAGCTCTCTTCCTTACTAATATAGAAAGCCCCGTTCACATCGAGCGGGGCTTTTTCATTTCATAAAAAGAGAGCTAAGCCTTGTCAGCGTTGCGTCAGAGCGAGCTTCGCACCAAGCGCCACAAAGGTCGCAGCAAAGCCGCGTTTCAACCACGCCATCACAGCCGGACGAGACAACAGCTTGTCCCGCACAGAGGCCGCCGCAACACCAACAAGGGCAAAAACAAGAAGCGTCATCACCATGAAGATGCCTCCCAATTCCACCATATCGAACATCGGACTTGCTGTGTTCACATCGATGAATTGCGGCAGGAAAGCGAGAAAAAAGATCGACAGTTTCGGGTTGAGTAGATTGAGTAAAATCCCGTCGCGCACGATGCCTAAAGCTGACGGCCCTTGCACGGATGCATCATCCAGATGATCCGCATCAAACTGTTCCTTGTCCTTCAACATCTTGTAGGCCATGAACAGAAGATAGGCGACGCCTGCAAATTTGACCATCTGAAAGGCCATTGCACTGGCATGCAACAGGGCGGCAAGCCCCAGCACCGCCGCGGTGATATGAGAGATAATCGAGAGTGTGCCGCCTAGTGCAGCAAGCAACCCCATGCGCAAGCCTCTGCGCAAGGTTACAACGAGCGTGTAGATCATGCCCGTTCCCGGCGTTATCACAATAAAAAGCGAAGTGAGAAGGAATTCAATGGTCATGGCGATCGACAATCTGTTAGCTGGAGCTATCCGATAGCATACCAGTAAAACTGGAATTGCCAATCCTGCCGCTCTTACAGTCTCAAAGGCGTATCACTTGCCAATATCCTTGAATTTGCAATTGTCGATCGTCTGAAAATGCGTGATGAGATAGCTGTCCTTGCCATAAAACTCAAAACGGCACCCAAAGCGCGCGCCACCAAAGGGTTGGATATTGGCCTTAACCTCGGTATTCTCGCTGACATTCAGACAAATCACATCACCAACAGGCAAATTGCGCTCAATCTGCCCGCTCTTGCTTTTCAACAGTATATAGAGCGTTTGATCTGCTCCATTTTCAAGACAAGCAGCCCATGCAGACACACTCAAAGGAAACGCCAAAATCGTATAAGCAAAAATCGCCCTGGCACCGGCGAACAAAAATTTTCTTCTCATAAGAACATCCCTTTCGACACGGCAATTTTATTTGAAATGATGCAAAATTCTGATTTAATACATCTTTCTACAAAAATACTATAAATCACTTTTGTAAAAATTTCGAAAAAGACTGTCATTTATAATATTAATACTATTCTCAAAGAGGTTAGTAGATCAGGACAATCTTTTGTCGCTCTTGAATTCGCAAGAATGCACACATAATTGCAACACCAAGGCCCACATCGCTGCCTATTTAACATTTCCGCTTGACCTTTTTGTCAAAACACCTGAAAAGGCCAGAGGAAAAGGAGAATAAATAAATGAAGACAGCCTTTTCCACGATCGCACCGGATCGCTTCAGCCACGAAACATTTCGTGATGCAGAAGCCGCCATTCAGCGACTACTGGATATTTATCAAGTTCATACTGAATTCCTCAGAGATGCTTTCACGCGTGTGGCCCATAATGATGTGCCAACTACGGGGCGCTATCGTGCGACCTATCCAGAAATCCGCATGACGACGGATACCCATGCCCAGATAGACTCCCGCCTGTCCTTTGGCCATGTCCCGGGGCCTGGAACCTATTCCACCACCATCTCCCGTCCGGACCTGTTCAGCCACTATCTCAAGCAACAGATCGAGTTGCTACTGTCCAATCATAACGTCGCGATTGAAGTGGGGCCTTCCATGACCCCAATCCCCATTCACTTTGCCTGGCCAAATGGCATGAATGTGGAAGGTGCCCTGCCCGAAGCATGGTCTCGCCCCTTGCGCGACGTATTTGACGTGCCTGATTTGGCCATCACCGATGATGCGATCGTCAACGGCACACAGCATTATGGCCCTGATGAAGTCGTCCCGCTGGCGCCCTTCACCGGCCCGCGCATCGACTATTCGCTGCATAGACTGGCCCATTACACCGCCACGAAACCGGAGCATTTCCAGAATTTCATCCTGTTCACAAACTACCAGTTTTACATCGACGAGTTTGTAAACTGGGCCCGAGAGCAGATGGCAAATGGCTCCGAAGACTATGAGGAATTTGTGGAGGTCGGCAATCAGGTGACCCCTTCGGGTGCAACCGAGCCTGTTGAGGGCGAAGCACCGCCGCGCCTGCCGCAAATGCCCGCCTATCACCTAAAGCGCAAAGACCAGAATGGCATTACGCTGGTCAATATCGGCGTCGGCCCATCCAATGCCAAAACCATCACGGACCACATCGCCGTCCTACGCCCTCACGCATGGCTCATGCTTGGCCACTGCGCCGGCCTGCGCAACACCCAGCGTCTGGGTGACTATGTTCTGGCTCACGGCTATGTGCGCGAAGATCATGTTCTGGATGCCGACTTGCCCACATGGGTGCCCATTCCGGCACTTGCGGAAATTCAAGTCGCATTGGAAGATGCAGTCGCAGACATTACAGGCCTCAAGAATTACGAGCTCAAGCGCATCATGCGAACCGGCACCGTTGCCTCCATAGACAACCGGAACTGGGAACTGCGCGACCATAAGGAACCGGTCGAACGGTTGTCTCAATCCCGCGCCATTGGCCTTGATATGGAATCGGCAGCCATCGCGGCAAACGGCTTCCGCTTCCGCGTGCCCTACGGCACCTTGCTCTGTGTGTCAGACAAGCCCTTGCATGGAGAATTGAAGCTGCCCGGCATGGCCAGCGACTTCTACACCCAGCAGGTTCGCCAGCATCTCAAGATCGGCATCAAGGCGATGGAAACGTTAAGAGGCATGCCAAT
The DNA here is from genome assembly GCF_963682185.1 of uncultured Cohaesibacter sp. NCBI lineage: Bacteria > Pseudomonadati > Pseudomonadota > Alphaproteobacteria > Hyphomicrobiales > Cohaesibacteraceae > Cohaesibacter > uncultured Cohaesibacter sp. The sequence continues at coordinate 498,048 of NZ_OY821667.1, forward strand.
CGAACGGCTTCATTCTCGTAAATTGCGCAGCTTTGCCGAAACAGCCTTCCAATAGGCAGCAATCCACGCAGAATATATCTACAAGAAGAAGCGCCGCATTACGCGGCCTCTTCTGCCCCTGCTTCCGTTGCGTCTTCCGCATCGGGAAGCTCTTCGCTGACGGTCTGGCGCTTGCGAGCAACCTTCATCAATTCGCAGAAGGAAGAGGCCGGCAATGGCGGAGCAAAAAGATAGCCTTGTGCTGCCGAAACGCCCATTTTACGCAGCTGGATAACCTGATCTTCCGTTTCAACCCCCTCGGCGATAATGCCGATATTGAGATTCTCGGCCAGCGAGATCAGCCCCTGAACCAGTTCAGGCCCAGCAAATCCTCCATCCAGCGCATCAACCAAAAGCTTGTCCAACTTTAGAATATCCACGCTGATAGAAGTCAGATTATAAAGTCCACTGTGACCTGAGCCGACATCGTCCAGAGCGATTTCCGCACCCAGAGCCCGAATTTGGCTTATGACGTCCTTGGCCAGATCCATTTCCTGTATCGGCACACGGTCGGAAATTTCAAAGATCAGATTCTCAAACCCCAGCTTGCTGTCCTTAAACACATCCTCGATATCAGCAACGATGGAATCGTCAATCATCTGATGGGAAAACAGGTTGAGAGCAACCTTGAAGACCTGCCCTTCGCGCACCACGGGGTCCAGCAATCGACAGCTGTCCTGCATGATACGGCATGTCACCTCTCGCGTGAGCCTGTAATTCTGGGCCAACGGAATGAATTCATGAGGTGGCACAACACTACCATCAGGCTTAAGCCAACGAGCGAGCACTTCGCATCCGGTAATCGCGCCACTATCGAGATCAATAATCGGTTGCATGTAAGGCACGATCTCGCCATTATCGAGCGCCTCAAGAATAATATCGCCATCCGATGGTTTATAGCGACCAAAATACCATCCGATCCCCACCATGATCAAACCGAAGAAAACACCCAGCAGATTGATGAAGTCTCGCGCATCGGCTGTTACAGCATCAATCGCAGCCTCGGTAATGGACATTTGCACTTCGAAGGGCAGCACGTCGGAATGTACCGACACCCTGTCAATAATGTCGCCACCAGTGGTTTCCGGTTCCAGAATAAACCAATGCGGCCCATTCCCCATGGATAACATGGCATAGCGGAACCGGCGCAAATCATTGCGTACAGGATCGATACGGACCAGTTCGCCGGGAACTCGCGCCACCAGGCGACGACCATTGGCAACATGGCGAACAACCAGCAAGGATGGCATGTCAAATTGGCCAGATCCGGCCGATAGTGACAGGGTTACAGCCTTGTCGCCAAGCTGATAGGCGGGCAACAAGCCGCTTTGCCGAGCAGACTGCCCCAAATCCGTGCAGACAAGATTGCCATTTCGGTCCACCAGACCGATGGTATCAATCCAGGCGGTGGATCGGGTCGCCTCACTATAGCGATAACGATGGTCTGTCGTACAGGAAAGTCCCGGAGATTGCGCCAGATTATTCAGGACATTGATCGCAGTTTGAGCGGCGTCGCTCGCCCGCTCCAGCATGACGTCAGCTGAAATCTGCAGGTCTTCCTTGATCTCCTTTTCAACCTGCCAACGCATGGCAAATTGCATGCCAATGGTTAGCAAGCCTGCACTCACTGTAGCCAGAAGGGAGTATCCTGCAATTTTCTTGGCATTTCTGATCATAGAGCCTCGCCCAAACAATTACGCCAATTTGAGCATAAATCAGTGAAAATTCAGTTGATTTTTGAATACATGCCAAGAAACATCGCCGCACGGCAGAAATAGTCCAATTTCCCCTCATCAACGCTGGAATGACAGCCTGCTTGCATGCGATCAAAAGTGTCTATCAGGAGATGGAGTTTGCCTTGTTATGGCTTGCTGCTGTATTTTGCTTCTTCTTTCGCTGTTTGCCGCCCAGCGCGTCGACCAATTGCAAATAGGCAGAAGCTGGCAAAGCCGGAGAAAAGAGGAAGCCCTGCGCTTCATCAATGCCTGAGCGTCTCAGATAATCAAGCTGCTCATCGGTCTCCACGCCTTCTGCAACAACCACCATATCCATGCCCTTTGCCATCTGGCTAAGAGAGTCGATGATCGGAACGGTTTCTGTCTCTGCTGTAATGGCATCGACAAACAGCTTGTCAATCTTGATGATATCCATTCCCAGCTTTTGCAGATACGCAAAACCGCCATGGCCAGTACCGGCATCATCAAGCGCCACCCGAATGCCGAGTCCCTGCAGCCTTGCAATAATGGCTCGCGCCCGGTCCAGATTCTCCAGTGGCAACCGCTCAGTCACTTCCAGAACGAGTTGTTCAAACCGAACACCGGAATTACCAAACACCTGCTCCACCTCGCGCACGATGGCGAGATCCTCGAAATGCTTGTTGAACAGGTTGAGCGCGACCTTCAGATCAGGATATTTTGCATAGCTCTCGGAAAGATCCTTTGCAACTTGCTCCATTAAAAGCGCAGTCATCGACAAGGCCAGCCCGGAGTCTTCAGCCACATCGATAAAGTGGCCAGGAGAAAGGATAGTCCCGTCCGGTTTGCTCCATCTGACGAGAACCTCACACCCAGCCAACTTTCCGCTTTGGATATCAAGAATGGGTTGATAGTAGGGCACGAATTCCCTGCGTTTGATGGCCTGTTCCAGGCTCACATAGGGATCCGGCTTGCGTAGCCCCATCCGGACAAAGAAGAACATGATCAAGGCACCGGTCAGAATGCCAAGGCCGTCAACGACCCGCATCACGCCGCCAAACGATTCCCATACCGCCGAAAAAGGCAGCGCAACCGAAACCGTCAGCGGATAGCGCCCAGAAGTGACCTCCCGGGTGATCAGATCTTTGACCCAGTTCGGATCCGGCTCAAATGTATAGAAGGGGGCTTTCTCTCGCAGCCGACTATCCGGTGTGCTTTCCGTAATAATCTCGCTATTTTTTAGTTTAAAGGAAATGCGATAAAAATCGGCATAATCCGTTTGCATCCCCTGCGGAACAAAATCCTCCACAAGGATAAACCCGCCCATCGAAACAAATTCGGTGATATGCCACTGAACAAGCAGTCCATCCTTGCCGGTCAAACTGTCTCGCACCGCCCGGAAGCTCAAATGATCGGCAGTCCCGAACACCTGCGATGATGTCGGCTGAAAGCTCGTGCTCTCCTTGATAGAAGAGCAATACATATATTCACCATTGTAAATGAGTCCGACATCATGCAACCCCGAATGGCGCAGCATCATGCCCCGAAGGCGCTCCTGAAGATCATTGTCACAAACGGGAACGCGGAAATGTGGCAAAGCCGAGAAAACATCAATGGCTTGCTGCACGAAAGCTTCGGCCCTTACCAGCGTACGTTGCCCAGTTTGATCAAGAAAACGCTCCCCTCTTGTGAGAAGATAGTCACGCATAGCTATATGGGCGGCAAACACTGGGAAAATACCCAGGACCACGCCAAGAAATAGCAAAATTATGGACCGAAATCGATTCTTCAAGGCGCACTTCCCTTCTCTGGCAAAGAGAATAATCTGCGCCGGCTAACAGAGGATTAACCATAATCAGAGCTTGGCACTCTTGCATAAAATTGCGGTTATGAAATTTGGGAGACATTAGTCCAACACATTCTCAAAATAGAAGCGTTGATACAGAAGGAATGTTAGAATCCAACATAGACATTTCGTAACCGACTCCCTTATCCATCGACAGGAGCAATACGGCACACATACAGCAATACCAAGACCGTAAAAACCAGCGCGAACATTTGTTTCCGAGCATTTGTTATCAATCAATTTCGCTGACCTTCTTCTTTTAAATGAGGCTCACTTTCTATGAAACGTACAAGTCTTACCCTTGGCTTCCTCCTTGTTTCCACCGCTCTGGTGCATGCCCAAAGCGATGCGGAAACAGCTTGGGACGCGATTTTCAAAGACATGAATCAGTCCGGATTACTGACTGCTACGACAGGTTCCGTTCATTATAACGAGGCAACGGATAGCCTGACCGTTCAAAATCTTATCTTGAAGACCGACCTCTCCCTGCCCATACCCGTCAAGCACACCTTTAGCAAGGAAAGCGACAACGCAGTAGCTGATGGCGTATCAAAAGAGGACAAGAGCGAAAACGAGCTGAAAATCAACCTCGAGATTGCTTTACCGACTGCAGTCTACAGCGGGCTTCGTCTTGAGAATGCCGGTTATGCCTATGACAGCATGACAATCGAAACGATGAACGGCTCATTCGATCTTGATGCACCGGGAACAGATAACGACAGCCACCTGAAACTGGAGACCACAGGCAAAAGCACTGTAACAGCGGCCTATTCCCCTTTCCTTGGTGAGTTCAAGTTCGCCCCATCGCGACCGATCGGCAGCGTAATGGACTATATCCGTCCGCTACTCATGCAGGCACGATATGAAAACGCTTCCGTCGAAGGGATGATCGTCAAGCAATATGTGGATGCTTACAAGGATGCGGTACAGACCACACAAACGGGTCCGATGTCGGTATCGGATGTCAAAGACGGCAGGATCGGCAGCTATGAAGTTGCCTATCAGACAACGGACATGGTCATCGACGGCAAGAACAGTCTTCCCTCAGAGGCAGATCAGGACCAGAATCAGGGCAAGCCGACCCACATTACCTACACAATCAATGATACCCGTTACGAAGGCTATGACATCGGCGCTCTGTTGAGCGCGATCGACCCCAACGCAACGCCTATAGAAGGTACCAGATCCATTCTGGAGAAGAGCGAAATGGCGGGGGTCAACGTATCTGTTCCGAATCTCGCCGAGATAAAGATCGGCCCAGCCAGCCAGTCAGACATTACAGTCAAACAACCGGCAACCTATCTGGTGCCGCTTCTCGACAAAATGATTGCCGAAGATCTCAATCCGGATGACTTGTCTGAAGAGGACCAGATGGCTTTGATTGAAGCCGGTTTTGATCTGGCCAGAAGCTTCGCCATGGGGCTTTCCGAGATTGGCAAGACCGAGGCAAGCATTACGCTTCCCAGTGGCCCTTACCTTGGCCAGAAAGCCACGCTTGGCTTTGATTCGATCCGTCAGGCAGGCTTTAGCAGCGATGGCATTGAGGAATCGTCCATTTCCGGCGTGACCTACGCCGGACCGCCGGCAATGAATTTCAAACTTGGTCGCCTCGCCATCGAGGATCTCGAATTTGCCGATTATCATCAGATCAAGCAGGCGATATTCAATTCCATGCAGGGGCATCCACCTCAGGGAAGCCAAGCCGCCAAGCTTGGCCCGGACGCACTCACCCTTGCCCTTGAAGACCTCGCTTATGAAGACAACAAGAGCAACGCCCTCTCGGCCAACGAGATACATCTGCATTATGACCGGATGGGCTTGGCCATTCCGGCGGAAGTCACCACAAAGATCGACAATCTAAAAATTGCCAAGTCCATGCTGAAGCATCCCCTTGCCGGTGTCTTACTTGATCAACTCGGGCTAGATAGCGTGACGATCAATGAAGAGCTTGCCATGACGTGGGATGATGAGAAGCAGACCTTCGAGATCAGCCCGATCAAGTTGGAATTGCCAAATATCTTCTCGCTTTCCGGCTCTCTTGGGGCGGGCGGCATCATGCGCAACTACCTCGCAAGCCCGGAAACGGCGCAGGCGGCCATGGCAACAGCAACCGTACTTCCGGCATCCCTGACGCTCAAGGATCTAGGTGGGCTGAATGAATTGATAAATCTCGCTGGTGGCGCCCTGGGCATGGGGCCTGAACAAGTGCGCAACATGGCGGCGATGCAGCTTCAAGCCGCTTTGAGCGGGTTCACGGAACCGGCCTTCTATGAATCAGTTTCGGCAGAAGTCGATCGGTTCCTTAAAGATCCGCAAAGCCTGATGGTGAGTTTCAATCCGTCCAATCCGGTGCCAGTCGCCCAACTCTTGGGTGTCGCAGCCACCGCACCGCAGCAGATTCCATATCTGCTGGCCATTGGCGTGATCGCAAACGACAATTAACTGTGTTTGCGTTAATCAGGACAAAATATCGAAATAGAAAAGGCGGCTTTAAAAGCCGCCTTTTCATTTTAAATCAGAAGATTCCAGAGGTTTCTTATTCTGGAAGATTAAGTCGCAGATGCAACTCGCGAAGCTGCTGATTGGTCGGGTCGCTCGGCGCGCCCATCATCAGATCTTCAGCCTGCTGGTTCATCGGGAACAGAGAGATCTCACGCAGGTTCGGTGTACCACACAGCAGCATGATGATGCGATCCATACCGGCAGCCATGCCACCATGCGGAGGAGCGCCATACTGGAAGGCACGATACATACCGCCGAAGCGTTCCTGCAGAACCTCTTCGCTGTAACCAGCGATCTCGAAGGCCTTCTTCATGACTTCAGTCTGGTGGTTACGGATGGCGCCAGAGCCAATTTCATAACCGTTGCAGACGATGTCATACTGATAAGCGTCGAGCTCAAGCGGATCGGTGTTTTCCAGCCCTTCCAACGCGCCTTTCGGCATGGAGAACGGGTTGTGGCAGAAATCCACTTTCTCTTCTTCTTCGTTCCACTCATACATCGGGAAGTCAACGATCCAGCACAGATCGTAGCGGTCGCGATCAATGAGATCCAGCTCTTCGCCGACGCGGTTACGGGCGCGACCGGCAAAGTCGTAGAATTTCTTCGGATCACCGGCAACAAAGAAGCAGGCATCCCCAGCATCCAGACCGAGCTGGGTGCGGATGGCTTCAGTGCGTTCCGGACCAATATTCTTGGCAAGAGGCCCTGCCCCTTCCAGAGATCCGTCTTCGCCCTTGCGCCAGAAGATGTAACCAAGGCCAGCCTGGCCTTCGCCCTGCGCCCAGCTGTTCATGCGATCACAGAAGGTACGAGCACCACCGGTTTTGGCCGGAATGCCCCAAACTTCGTTGGCGTTGTCTTCGAGCATGCGTGCAAAGATCTTGAAGCCGGAGCCACGGAAATGCTCGGAGACTTCTTCCATAACGATCGGAATACGCAGGTCAGGCTTATCAGAGCCATATTTGCGCAGCGCTTCCTTGTAGGGAATACGTGGGAAGTCCTGTGTTACAGGCTTGCCTTCAGCAAATTCTTCGAACAGGCCGCGAATGACCGGTTCCATCGTGGTGATCACGTCTTCCTGTTCAACGAAGCTCATTTCCATATCGAGCTGATAGAATTCACCCGGCAGTCGGTCTGCACGCGGATCTTCATCGCGGAAGCACGGTGCGATCTGGAAATATTTGTCGAAACCAGACATCATCAGCAGCTGCTTGAACTGCTGCGGAGCCTGCGGCAATGCGTAGAATTTACCCGGATGGATGCGCGAAGGAACAAGGAAGTCACGCGCGCCTTCCGGCGAAGAAGCCGTCAGGATCGGGGTCTGGAATTCGTTGAAGCCGATTTCGTTCATGCGGCGACGCGCAGAAGCGATAATAGCAGAGCGCTTCAGGATATTGGCGTGCAAGGTTTCGCGGCGCAAATCCAGGAAGCGATATTTAAGGCGGGTATCTTCGGGATAGTCCGGCTCACCAAAGACCGGCATCGGCAGCTCTTTGGAAGCGCCAAGAACATCCAGCTTGGAGATGAAGATTTCGATCTGGCCGGTCGGCAGCTGTTCGTTGACCGTCTCTTCCGAGCGGGCCTTGACCTCGCCTTCGATGCGGATACACCATTCGCCGCGCACTTTTTCAGCGTCGGTAAAGGCTGGAGAATCCGGATCGGCCACGACCTGGGTAAGACCATACTGGTCGCGCAAATCGATGAAAAGAAGACCGCCATGGTCACGGACACGGTGTACCCAACCGGACAAGCGAACACTTTCGCCCACATGGCTCTCTCTAAGATCGCCACAGGTATGGCTGCGATAAGGATGCATGAATAAACCCTGATGCTTGAGATGGCGCCCGCGATTTGCATCAAATGGCAAGGCTCACATCTCGAATTGAAACTTCAACCGATAAATCGTCCCGCCCTTCATAAAGCGCAATTCTCTCGGTTTCAACGCAAAAAGGGCGCAGAACCTACGCCCTATGTTAAAAATCTGGCCGGACCCTGCATCTCTGCGCGCAAGGTGTCAAGCCAAACAGCCCAAAACCGATGGCTTTTTCGAAAAAAGCTTGGGGGTTTGCTCCACTCTGGCCAAAGTCCGGCTCAAAGCTCCCTATTGAGCGGCAAAAAAGCCTTCAGGAAACTCCATCCGCCCATAGGGCATCCGGTTATCAAAAGACATGATCAGGAACTCATCAGCCATATCCTTCACGCTGGCCATGTCCGGCGCATTCATGAAGCCGAGCGGTTTGAAATAGTCCGGATCTCCCACAATCGCGACGCCCTTGCCATGCATCTGGCGAAGCATCTCCACGCCTTCCGCGATCATCGCCTTGCGGATGCCCTGGCTAAGGCACTCAGGCAGCACCGAAACCGGCCCCAGCGCATACCAACCTTTATCGCCCCCGGACACACGCACCGGACAAAAAGCAACATGACCAACGATAGTCCCGTCGATCTCGGCAACGAGCGACAGGGTCACGAGACCAGACTTGCGCAATTCATTCAATGTGAAATAGCCATTCTGTTTTCCAAGCTGATGCTGTCTGGCAGCAGCCAGCGTTACATTCATGATCGCGTCGAAATCCGCGGCCGTTTCTTTTCTAATTTCCATGATGCAATCCGACAAAGAGGCAGTTTCGGGAAAAGACGATGACCAATCGTCCCCAAAAGTAAATCATGGAAAAGACCCAAACAAAAGCTCTCCCAAAAGCTATGCAACAAAAGAGTGACGGTCTATGCCGTTAAGAAATTTGGCAATTTTTCCCAATAGCGGTGGCTTTTTGCAGCAACACGCTGCAATAATCCCCATTGCCAGCCGAGTCCTTGCAAAGAATTGGCGACAAAAGACGAAATGTTCGATATAAGCGAGCCCAATGAAGACGATCACGACTACTGCCGAGCTGGCAGACGCTTGCAAAAAATGCGCAGAGCATCCCTACGTAACCGTAGATACGGAATTTCTGCGTGAAACGACCTATTGGCCGAAACTTTGCCTCATCCAGATGGCCTCCCCTGATGATGCGTTTCTGATAGATCCGCTCGCAGAAGGGCTTGATCTTGCGCCATTCTTTGAATTGATGGCCGATGAAAACGTAACGAAAGTTTTCCATGCAGGCCGACAGGACATAGAAATCATCTATCATATGGGCAATCTTATTCCATCGCCCATGTTTGACAGTCAGGTCGCAGCCATGGTGTGCGGCTTTGGTGATTCCATATCCTATGACCAGCTCGTCCAGCGCCTCACCGGCAATCGTCTGGATAAATCCCATCGCTATACCGATTGGTCTCGCCGTCCGCTTACCGAAAAGCAGCTTACATATGCTCTGGCAGACGTGACGCACCTGCGCGACGTCTATCACGCCCTGCGAGCCAATCTGGATGAACAGAACCGCAGCGAGTGGGTACAGGAAGAGATGAAGATACTCACCTCTCCGGATACCTATTACACCGCGCCTGTCAATGCGTGGAAGCGCATGAAGCTGCGCATCCGCAAGCCGCGCGAGTTTGCCGCCCTGAAAATGCTGGCCGCATGGCGGGAATCTGAAGCGCAATCGCGCGATGTGCCCCGCAACCGCATCCTGAAGGATGAAGCCATTTTCGAATTGGCCATCCATCAGCCAAAGACACCGGAAGCTCTCACCGCCCTGCGCTCCATCTCCAAGGGCTATGAGCGTTCCAAGGCCGGTCAGGATCTCTTGCAGTTGATGCATGAAGTGGCTGACATTCCGGCAACCGAGCTGCCGGATGTACCCAAGGGCAAGAACCAGCCGGAAGGCTCAGGTGCAGCTGTTGACCTGATGAAGGTGTTGCTCAAACTGGTGTCCGAACGCCACGGCGTTGCCGCCAAGGTCATTGCCACCGTTGATGATCTTGAAAAGATCGCCTGTGATGACGATGCCGATGTTGCTGCGCTCAAAGGCTGGCGCAAGGAACTGTTCGGGCAATATGCCCTACGTATCAAACGCGGCGAAATGGCGCTGCGCCTTGAAGGCAAGCGTGTTGGTACAATTGAATGCGATCCACCCGAATTGCCAGCCCAGAGCAAAAATGGCAAGCGCTCCGGCAAGAGCCGTAAGGCAAAGCAGCCAGAGACATCATCATAATGTGAGCGCATATCTGCGCTCACTGGCTCCCGCATGCTGGACAAAGTCCGCCAATCCTTTTAAGACAGAGCTCTTGATAAGTCCCACTTTCCCAAAGACGGGATCAGGATCTTGGGCAAACTCTCCGTTTTGTCCCGGATGCTTTCGAGACGCAACGTTTGCGTTCCATCATACAAGCCTCATTCTGTCCTTGATGCGGTAGCAAACGCCGCCCTTTCAGGGGCTATCACTCGTCTCGAAATCTGGGAAATGCCTCATTATTGCAAGTCTTGGTCGACCGTGCCAAGCGTTGCTGGAATTTTTGTATGACTTTGAATTTCCGAGCGGTTTTCCGCTCTTTGAGTACTTACAACTACCGCCTCTGGTTCGCGGGTGCCCTGATTTCCAACATCGGCACATGGATGCAACGCACCGCGCAGGACTGGCTGGTCCTGACCGAATTGACCGACCATAGCGCCTCGGCCGTGGGCATGACCATGGCCTTCCAGTTTGGTCCCCAGCTGCTGCTATTCCCGATCACCGGCCTGGTGGCCGACATGTTTGATCGACGCAAACTGATGATCGCAACCCAGACCATCATGGGCACCCTGTCCCTGATCCTGGGCTTCCTTGTCATCACAGGGCTTGCCGAGCTGTGGCATGTTTATCTGCTGGCATTCCTGTTCGGATGCGCTGCTGCCTTTGATGCCCCCACCCGACAGACCTTCGTCAGCGAACTCGTCGCCAAGAAAGATATCTCCAACGCTGTCGCCCTCAATTCGACCTCCTTCAACAGTGCCCGCATGATCGGCCCTGCCGTCGCAGGTCTTCTGATTGCCGCCTTTGATACGGGCCCAGCCTTTATCATCAATGGTTTATCTTTCGGCGCCGTGCTTCTTTCGCTCCTGCTGCTACGCAAATCCGAGCTGCAGCCGAGCGTATATGCCCGCCGGTCAACCAAGGGCATCATGGATGGTTTCCGCTATGCCTTCGGGCGCAGAGACTTGAGCGTCATGCTGATCATGCTGTTTCTCATCGGCACCTTCGGCATGAATTTCCCGATCTATATTTCCACCATGGGTGTGAAGCTGTTTCATGCCGATGCGCAAGGCTATGGCCTGCTGACAACCTTTTCCGCCATCGGCACGCTGATAGGTGCCCTGATGGCGGCAGGAAGAGAAAGCCCGCGTTTTGAAACCCTCTTTATCGGCACAGCCATGTTCGGCTTTGGCTGCCTGATCGCGGCCATGACGCCGAGCTACTGGTGGTTTGCCATAACGCTTATTCTGGTGGGCCTGTCGGCCATGACCTTCCTGAACACATCAAACGCGCTGATGCTGCTTTCTACTGATCCGGAAATGAGAGGGCGTGTGATGGCCCTGCGCTTTGCCATCACCATGGGAGGCACCCCTATTGGCGCTCCCATTGTGGGATGGGTGGCAGATAATCTGGGACCTAGATGGGCACTCGGGGTTGGTGCCTTTGCAGGCTTTGCTGCGGCCATGGTCGCTCTTTACCACTTTTCACAAAGCAAGATGCGTAATCAGCCGGTCATGCTCACACCCGATGACCAGCTCTGAGGCAACCAAAGAGCGCTCCGCCAATCTATATCGAGCTTAGCCAGCCTTGATCAGGCTTCGCCGGCAACCTCTCCGATGGAATCGATGACGAAATCGTCGTCGTCTTCTTCCGGCTCGACGCGCTCGGCCCCGACCAGTTGCTGATAGGGCAAATCGCGAAAGCGTGCGACCAGTTGTTCCCAAAGCGCAGAGACAACAGCCACTGGCAACTGATCCTCTTTCAGGACCGCCTTGACCTCAAGCAGCCGGTTCCGCTCAACCTTTGAGAAGGTCAAAGCCAACTCGGCAGGCTGCTCGGCCTCGATGCGGGTCACTTCCACCCATGTCGCGGAATTTTCCTCGACGGAAAGAACACTCTTTGCCATGACGAAATCCGTATCGGGCGGAAAGATGCTATCGGAGATATCGACCAGCAGCACCTCTTGCCAGCTGGGCCAGACTTCCTTTGCAAAGCGATCACCCTGCTCGGCGAAATCATCAAAGCACCAGTCGATATTGTTCGCCCCTTCACCAACCAGATCGTCCTCGAAGGTAACGCGGACCTCGGCCAGATAGGCATACTCGACGACCGAGATCTTGCCCTCTTCTATGGCTTCGGGGTCGCTGGCAGCAAACAGCACATATTCCCCGTAAGGCGCCCTATCTCGATAGCAGGCCTCCACGGAGACCGGCTGCACAGTGCCGCCTTCTTCCAATACGCCATGAACGACAATCCAGTGAGCATCTTGATCCACTTGTTCCTTCATTGAGCGACAGACTCCATTCCCCGATCAGCTCCGAGTTCAAACAATTTGCGCATCATAGCCTAGCAATCTGACGAAGCTGGTAAAGCGCCGTTCCAGCTTGTTATGACGTAGCATCTTGAGGTCGTCAGGCAGCGTCAACACCGCAGTGTCATCCGCCAGACGGATATCCAGACGATCAAGCACGCCCGGCAAATCGCCAACGGCAGCATGGGCCAGCCTCTGGGCTGCCCCTGTAATCTGAGCCATGGTGCGCAGATGCAAATTGCTCATTTCCCGCATGCGCCCGGAAAGCTTGGCCCCAGACAGGCCTTCATGGCGAAAATAGTTCGACATCGCCAGATAGGCCCGACCGGGATGGTCGATACCAATGAAGGTGCCATGGGCGATGACATTGAGGCTTTGCGTGCCCCGATAATCCGGATGCGCCCGCCAGCCCATATCCGTCAACAGACAGGCAGCCCGCCGCAAACGCTTTTCATAGTCGGTTTCCGAAACTTCGAGCGCCTCATAGACCTTGTCGAGCCAATCGGCCAGCTCATGGGCATATTGTGGCGAGCGGGAGCGCAACACACAAAGGTCCTCGCAGGCAGAAAGCAACGGGTCTTCTTGCTGTATCTCAGTTGGCAGCAATTCATAAAGGTGTCCCTCACGCACACCAAGAGAAGAGAATACGATCCGTTTGGGTTTTCCCTTCTTGATCACTTCATGAAGCACCGCGGCACCATAGGGAAGCAGATTGCGTCGTGATTTGGAAACGGCACTGATGCCGGAGAAATCCTCAATGTCATCCCGAATGCACTGATGGCAGAATTCCAGCGCTTCTTCACCATCAATTTCATAGTGATGCATCACATGCAGCGGATAGCCGACCGAGGCCATATGCAGCTTGCCCAAGGCACGCCAGGTGCCACCGATGGCATAAAAGGTCTTGCCCTCAAGTGCCTTCAGCTGCTCTGACTGAGACAATTCATTCTTGGCGATTTTCTGGGCCTGCTTAACCGAGCCCTCAGACATGTCCTGCAAGCGCAGACCACCCAGCGGATGCGTCGCACCGACACCCAGCGTCTGGCCATCAACTGTCACAAGTTCAAGGCTGCCGCCCCCCAGATCTCCAACCACACCACAAGGGTCCAGCATTGCAGAAACAACACCAAGAGCCGACTTGCGCGCTTCATCCTCTCCGGAAAGCACCAGAGCCTCAATGCCGCAAATCTCTTCCACTTGTCGCAGAAAATCCGGTCCGTTGCTGGCGTCTCTGGCCGCGGCCGTTGCCAGAACATATTTCTTCTTCACGCCCGCAGTATCCATGAGGAAACGAAACCGGCGCAAAGCCGCAAGCGCGGCATCCACCGCCTTTTCCTCAAGCTTGCCGGTTACGCCAACGCCGCGCCCCAGACCGCACAGATGCTTTTCATTATACATCGGCACCGGCGCACGCGCCTCGCGCTCATACATCACGAGACGCACCGAGTTTGAACCGATGTCAACCACGGCGACAGGAACAGATCCGCTGATCCGTCCCTGCATGGTGAGTTTGTCCAGATTGTTATCGCTGGATTCGATCTGTGAATGCCCTTGGAGAGTCATTTTCTAGTGAGTCACCTCGCCCTGAAAGACTTGGGTTGGTCATGAAGAAGCTATGCGCATTGAAAGGCTGTTCGCCCTCCGCAGCTTGAATTCGGCGCGATGATCCATCAGGCAGAATTTCCCAGCTTTGCTGATTGTCCATTATATTGGCGACCATGATCTGATCAAGAACCTGAGCATGGATCGTAGGGTTGGTAACCGGAACATAGGTTTCACACCGGCGGTCCAGATTACGCGGCATCAGGTCGGCAGACCCGAAATAGATGATGGCTTGCTTGTTTGGCAGTTCCTCGCCGTTGCCGAAACAAATGATACGCGAATGCTCAAGGAACCGACCAACGATCGATTTGACCCGGATATTATCGGACAGACCCGGGAATTGCGGCCTGAGACAACAGATCCCGCGGATCACAAGATCGATCTTTACGCCTTCCTGGCTGGCACGATAGAGCGCATCGATCAGAGTCGGATCGACAAGCGAATTGGCCTTGGCCCAAATGCGCCCCGGACGCCCGGCCCGTACATGCGCGATTTCATTCTCAATATGCTCAAGCAAGGACTTGCGCATGGTGTAAGGAGAAACGAGCAACTTCCTGAGATGGTCCGGTTCGGCATATCCCGTGATGAAGTTGAACACACGGGCCACATCCATCGCGATTTCTTCGTCGGCGGTGAAGAAGCTGAGATCCGTGTAGATCTTGGCCGTGATCGGGTGATAGTTGCCCGTGCCAATATGGCAATAGGTGACCAGCTTGCCCTCTTCGCGACGCACCACCATCGACAATTTGGCGTGGGTTTTCAACTCGATAAAGCCGAACACCACCTGCACACCTGCGCGCTCCAGATCACGTGCCCAACCGATATTGGCCTCTTCATCAAACCGGGCCTTCAGCTCGACAAGCGCCGTCACCGACTTGCCCGCTTCCGCAGCCTCGATCAGGGCACGAATGATGGGAGAATTCTTGGATGTCCGATAAAGCGTCTGCTTGATGGCAACAACGTCAGGGTCCAGAGCTGCCTGCAGCAAATACTGCGCCACCACATCAAAGCTCTCATAGGGATGATGGACAACAATGTCCTTTTCCTTGATAGCGGCAAAGCAATCGCCGTTATGCTCGCGAATCCGCTCAGGAAAGCGCGCATTGTAGCTTTTGAACTTGAGCTCTGGACGATCCAGCTTGACCAGTTCAGACAGATCACTCAGGCCCAACGGCCCATCGATATCAACGACTTCATCATCATCCACATCAACAGCATGCGCAACGAAATTGCGCAGGTCTTCATCTGTCGAGGTTTCCATTTCCAGACGGATGATCGACCCTCTGCGACGACGCTTCAGCGCACTTTCAAAATGCCGCACCAGATCTTCGGCTTCTTCCTCGATTTCCAGATCCGAATCGCGAATGACCCGGAAAGAGCCGATATTGATCACTTCATAGCCGGGGAAAATGCGATCGATAAACAGCGAGACGACCTGCTCGAGCAGAATGCAGCGATAGCTATCCTCCGCCTCGGCAACGCTTGGCAGCGTCACAAAGCGTTTCAAGGCATTGGGCATACGGACAATGGCCGTCAGATCACCATGACCATGCCCGCCCTTGAGATTGAGAGCAAGCGAGAAGCCCAGATTGGGAATGAAGGGGAACGGATGGGCCGGGTCGACCGCAAGCGGGGTCAAGACCGGGAAGATATCTTCAAGGAAGGCCTTTTCCAGAACCTGCATATCCTGATCGGTCAGATCCTTCGGCTCAATCAGAAGGATCTTTTCCTCCTCAAGCAACAGGCGCAAATCCTTGAAGCAGGCCTGCTGACGATCCACCAGCTCATTCACTGCTGCATTGATCTTGACCAGTTGCTGCCCGGCATCAAGACCATCCGCGCTGATTGATGTGATACCAGCCCGCTTTTGGCCTTTCAGACCAGCCACACGCACCATGAAAAATTCGTCAAGGTTGCTGGCTGAAATGGAAAGAAAGCGCAGGCGCTCCAGCAAAGGATGGTTCGCATTCTCGGTTTCTTCCAGAACGCGACTGTTGAAGCCGAGCCATGAAAGCTCCCGGTTCACAAACCGCCCCGGACTGGCCATCAAGGCTTCGATTTCTTCCTGGCTGGGACGCATTTCCACGCTCGGTTCGTCGGCAACAACAGGCACACCGGCGTCAGAAGCGCCAACAGGTTCTGGTGATGAATATGGATGCGTTTCATTGATATCAGACATAGAGGTCCGTCCGTCACTCTTGAATGAGGAAGCTGCATCGCCCCATCGTCAAGGGGTGCGGCTTCTGTTCTGCCGTTACCGTCTCCCCCTTCTTCATGCAAGGCCATGGAATCAAGGAGAAAACGAAAACACTCCGCGCCCATTGTCAAACAGCTGAAACAATCAGGCATCGACATTCAGGGCGCACTGAACCAGCGAATATAGAAACACCTTAGCAGTTATGTGACGCTTGTCACAATGCGGATATTGTGCCCGATCAGATATCAACATGGAAGCTTGAGGGTTTGGCGCCTGCGAGAAGCAATCCTCCCTGAGCACCCGACCTTGAGCCACCGACCATTTAGGGCACTAGCCCGTCAGCCTTGTCTGAGAGTTCCTTGAGAATCAAAGACACGAACGGCCGCGTTATGGTGCGATGCTGCGCCAAAGCCTGCTGGTCAATGGCCTCCACAATCACCAGTGCCGCGCCAATAGAACGTTCCATGCGCATGAGAATATATTCAATCACACTCGGGTCGGGAGAGAGCTGACGATCCGCGAACAGCTTGACAAGCACGCTGCGTAACAGCTCGTCATCGGGCTCGTAAATCTCCACCGGTGTCGTCAGGCGCAACCGGGACATGAGATCGGGCAAACCGACCCCCCAGCTTTCAGGCCAGTTTCGGGCGGTAATCAGCACATAAGCCCGTGCTTCACGCGCAGCATTGAGCAAATGGAACAGGGCGGTATCGTCCCGCTCCGGGCTGTCCGCATCCTCAACCACGATGGCCCCGCTTTGCACCAGCTCTGTGGGGTCCGCATCATTCAGATCCGCGACATTCACGATCATTGCATTGCTGCGCTCTTGCCAGATATTGGCAAGATGCGACTTGCCCGCCCCAACCGGCCCTGCCAGCAACAACCAGCTCGCTGGCCAGTTCGGCCACAGATCGATCATGTCAAACGCGGCCCTGTTAGACGGACCTCGCAGAAAATCTTCCCGTCCCATCGCCGCTTCATGAGGGAGCCGTAAGGGCATCTGATCACTTATTTTTGCTGAACCCATCGAATTTCCTCACGCCAGCCTTCATTCCAGGCATCCATTCTTGTCGCAGATACGGAGCCCGTCTTGTTGTTATTGTTATTCCGGTTTGGCTTCATCGCCAGCCCCATTACCATCAGCAGCTTCATGGTGATGACCACGATAGAGCTGAGAATGCACGTATTGGTCAAGGATATAGCGCACGATAACGCCTATCGCCGCAGCTGCTGGCACCGCGATCAACATGCCCACGAACCCGAACAGGGATCCGAACGCCAACAATGCAAACATCAGCCACACCGGATGCAGTCCCACCCGCTCGCCAACAAGCCGCGGCTGCAAGATGTTGCCCTCAAGAAACTGCCCGACGGCGAAAACACCAAGGGTCAACCCGATGGGAATCGGATCCGGCCAGAATTGCACAATGGCAACGCCTCCCGACAGGATCAGCCCGATGGTTGCCCCTGCATAAGGCACGAAACTGATGATACCGGCAATCAACCCAATCAACAGGCCGAAATTAAGGCCCACCAGCGACAGGCAGATGGCATAGAATGTCCCCAGAATGAGACCCACCAGGATCTGCCCTCGCACAAAGCCTGAAACGCTCTCGTCAATCTGATCGAACAGACCGCGAATCGTTTCCCTGTGATCGCGCGGCAGAAAGCCGTCTATGGTATTCACCATGCGGTCCCAGTCATGCAGCAGATAAAACGCAACCACCGGCGTAATGACCAGCAGTGCCAACATGTTCAAAACGGCCTGCCCGCCATTCCATACCGACTTGAGCAACTGACCGGCCCAGGAGGCCCCCTGCCCGACAATATCCTTGATATTATTCTGCAGGCTCTCCGCATCAAAGTTAGAGAGGAATTTGGGCATATAGTCCGATGTGCTATTGCTGATCATGGATTGCAAGGAGGCAACATATTCAGGCATTTTTTGGCTGAAACCGGCCATCTGATGCGCCAAAGCAGGCACAATCAGCACCAGCAGAAGAATAAAGATCAGCACGAAAATCATCAGCACCGAAATGGTCGCCCACAGCCGGTTCATGCCAAGGCGCTCAAAGGCATCGGCTACAGGGTCGAGGAGATAGGCAAGCGCCATTCCGGCAACAAAGGGCAGCAAGATCCCGCTAAACACGTAAATGCACAGGACGAAGGCGGCAAGAGCACACATCCAGACGATAAACTGTTTTTGCAACGTCATATTCATTCCCCAAGCCGTTTGACCCCAAGCCGTGGACCATGTAGCCCTCAACGCCCACTCAAATCATTTAAGATATCGGGCTCCTTATATCAAAACCCAAGGACATATGGATATGTTCCTTTGATGACAAAAACAAATTGAACAGCCTATCCAATGCTCAGCCACAGGCTTTCAGCATGCCTGTTCATCCAGAAGCAGGCAATCAACTTCTCCCCTTTGGCCTGCAGCGCGCATGCATCCACGAGCGTAAATGACGCTACAGAATCGCAAATCCGCGCTTTTTGCGCTCATAAAGCCGCAAGAGGGCTTGCAATTGCGGTGAAATTCGTGTGTCTCAGGGGCAAAGAAAACGCGTCGTAAATTGTGTCAGGGATCCACTATGTCCGATCAGACCCAAGAATCTAAATCCTCCGCCTCAAACAACCTAACCTACGCAGATGCCGGCGTGGATATTGATGCGGGCAACGCCCTGGTCAAGGCCATCAAACCCATCGTCAAGGCAACGGCTCGGTCAGGATCGGACACCGAAATTGGCGGCTTCGGTGGCTTGTTCGACCTGAAGGCGGCAGGCTTCTCCGACCCGGTACTGGTGGCTGCCAACGATGGTGTGGGTACAAAACTGAAAGTCGCAATTGAAACCGGCAAGCATGACACAGTGGGCATCGATCTGGTTGCCATGTGCGTCAACGATCTTGTTGTTCAGGGCGCCGAGCCTCTGTTCTTCCTTGACTATTTTGCCACTGGCAAACTTGATGTCGAAGCGGCAACCGATGTCATCGCAGGCATTGCCGAGGGCTGCAAGCAAGCCAACTGCGCTTTGATCGGTGGTGAAACCGCCGAAATGCCCGGCATGTATGCCAAAGACGATTATGATCTGGCAGGCTTTGCCGTAGGGGCTGCCGAACGCGGCACGCTGTTGCCCAAGGATGTCAAAGCAGGCGATGTCCTCATCGGGCTGGCCTCATCGGGCGTTCATTCCAATGGCTTCTCACTGGTGCGCCGCATTCTGGAAGCCAACCAGCTGACTTTTGACAGCCCGGCTTCCTTTGCTGATGGCAAGTCCATTGGCGAAGCTCTGCTGGAGCCGACTCGCATTTATGTGCGCTCCACACTCAAGGCCATTCGCGAAACAGGCGGCGTCAAGGCACTGGCTCATATCACCGGTGGCGGCTTCCCTGAAAATATCCCGCGCGTCCTGCCAGACGGTCTGGCTGCCCATCTTGATCTGGCCGCTGTTACGCCTCCGCCAGTCTTTGGCTGGTTGCAGAAACTGGGTGGTGTTGCCGACAAGGAAATGCTGCGCACCTTCAACTGTGGTGTCGGCATGATCATCGTCGCCGAGCCGGAGAAAGCAGATGCCGTGATCGCCACTCTTGGCGAAGCAGGTGAAGCCCCCTTCAAACTGGGCACGCTGGCTGACCGCGAAGACGATGCGGTCGTCTATGACAGCATGATCAATTTCGGGAGCTAAGCTGTCATGTCCAAAGCAAAAAAGCACACCGCGATCCTGATTTCAGGGCGCGGTAGCAACATGACCGCGATTCTCGAAGCCGCAAGAGCAGAAGACTATCCCGCAGACATAGCCCTCGTGCTGGCTAACAATGCCGACGCCAAGGGCCTTGAAACCGCCGCGAGCGAAGGCATTGCAACGGCCGTTGTCGATCATCGCCCCTTCAAGGGCAACCGCGAGGCGTTTGATGCGGAAATCCAGTCCGTGTTGGAAGCCAATGACATCGAACTGGTGGTGCTCGCCGGTTTCATGCGTATTCTGACGCCGGGCTTCGTGGAAAAGTGGCATGATCGCATGCTCAATATCCACCCCTCGCTGCTTCCATCCTTCAAGGGCCTGCATACCCATCAGCGCGCCATCGATACAGGCTGCCGCCTTGCCGGTTGCACCGTGCATTTCGTCCGTGCCGATATGGATTCCGGCCCCATCATCACGCAGGCCGCCGTACCGGTTCTGGATGATGACGACGAAGACAGCCTTGCCGCACGCATCCTCGTTATGGAGCACAAGGTCTATCCGCGCGCGCTGGCACTGGTCGCAGCCGACCGCACACGCGTTGATGGCATGCGCGTGATCATAAAAGAAGACGAAAACGACAAGCAGCCCACAGACCGCTTTCTCTTCCACTAGGGCACCAAGCCTGCCCAGATCAAACAAAAAGCCGATGAATGAAATATCCATTCATCGGCTTTTTCATTTTTCAAATCAGCAACTTGGAACTATTTGTTACAAGACGCATAGTTACTCAAGATCGTACGCTTCTGGCCCCAGCCCGGCTTACCGCTCTTAAGAGCGCGTTCCAGATCCTTGCCCTCAAGACTATCCACGAACTCTTTGGCAGCACATTTGCAAGCAGAGAGAATGCCATCCGTCTCGCCATCCTTGGCCTTGGGCCAACGATCATACAGGCAGAAATCCACGACGCGCGCGCGATAAAGATCTTTGGTCAACCCATCCGCCTTGGCCGGAGCGCCAAGCATCGTCAAGGAGATCGCAGCCGCAGCCAAAACAGAGTAACCGCTTCCAAATCTGAACATGAATATTCCCTCAAAAAGTAAAACCGATGTCGCCAATTTACTGATTCCATTGATGAGAGCAATCCGGCAGGCCAATTTTACGGCCCAAATCAAACAATTGTCATCAAATGGCAGATCTGAATATAGAAAAGCCCCCGACCCTCAAGGCTCGGAGGCTTGAATCAGCGAACCAGATAGTCTGGCTTATCCGACGATCTCATCATCGGCAAAGAAAAACTGAATTTCCCGCGCAGCGCTTTCCGGTGAATCAGATCCGTGAACAGAGTTCTCGCTCATGGAAAGGGCGAATTCCTTGCGGATGGTTCCCTCATCGGCCTCTTCAGGATTCGTCTTGCCCATCACTTCCCGGTTAAGAAGAATGGCATTCTCACCTTCAAGAACCTGCACGATAACCGGTTCGGAAATCATGAAATTCACGAGCCCCGCAAAGAATGGCTTGCCCTGATGCTCGGCATAAAAGCCTTCGGCCTGCTCTTTGCTCATACGGATGCGCTTGGAGGCAACGACGCGCAATCCAGCCTCTTCCAGCTTGGCTGTGATCTTGCCGGTCAGATTGCGCTTTGTTGCATCTGGTTTGATAATGGAAAAAGTGCGTTCGATAGCCATGGTATCTCCCCTCTTGACTTTGCTTCACCATAGCCGACGCACCTCTTCCCTGCGTCAGCAGGTTGCATTGCGCCGCTGTATAGCCTGCTCCCAAAGCACCCGCAAGAAAAAACCCGCCAAAATGCGAACGAAACCAAATAGACGCTGATTTATATTCATTTGGGCACAAAGAAAATCAGAACTACACAAGTGAATTATACTTTAGCACTACGCCCCAAGCCATCATACAGATCCAAACAACGATCAAACCACTGTGCAACCAGATCATCTTCTTCTAACAGAACAAAGTCAGAGACCATACGCGCCCATTGGAATGAACCGAAAATGCTGTAGTCCGCATAGAGAGGAGCATCGCCACCGAGAAATGCCTGATCGCGCAATGCAAGGCGCATGGGCAGAAGACTTTCTCGAAAAGCGTCAAGGCGGTCTGGAGAATGATCCGGCACCTCTTCGAGCGCACAGCCGAAGCGCTTCTCACGGGTGGCGCGGAAATAGGGCTGGTCCTTCTCATCCAACCGATTGTAAATATCCAGCAGACAAAAGCGAACCAGTTGCTTGTCGACAACGGCATTGGCCCAGCGATCAATGAAGTGCGCCATCTTCTGCCCGCCTTCTCCGCCAAATAGCGAGGGCAGGTCTGAATATGTGTCTTCCAGATAAAGGGCGATGGCAAAAGAATCCCGAACGACAGTGTCACCATCAGCAATTACAGGAACAGTGGTCTGCCCACCTCCCTCAATGGACTTGATCTCGGTAAACAGCGTTGCGACTGTTTCCACCTCAAGTCCCTTGTGAGCCAGAGCCATGCGGGTACGCCAACAGGCCGGTGAAAAACGAAGGGCCCTGTCTGCGGTACACAAATCATATAGCTTGATTGTCATCATACATTCCTCAAAGGGTTTCGGGGCTGCGCATAATGCAGGGAGCGAGCCAGATTGGCCAGCACAAGTTGCAAAACACTTGCTCTTTGTCCTCAAGGCACGCGAAACAGTTGTATTCACTGTTGCAAAAAAGGATCAAGCCAAGAGATTGCATCGGCAGCGATTGCCATCGGCGATGAAATAAGGCAAAAGGCACCCATTATGCTGCATATCAATAACCTCACCTATCGCATCGCAGGCCGGACACTGCTGGAAGATGCCACGCTCGTTGTTCCCGAAGGCTGTAAGATGGGCCTCGTCGGGCGCAATGGCACGGGCAAATCCACTCTGTTCAAGCTATTGGTCGGAGACATCGCGCCCGAAAGTGGCACGGCCACGATTCGCAGAGGCGCACGCGTCGGTCAGGTTGCGCAGGAAGCGCCCGCGTCTGACGAAAGCCTGCTTGAATTCGTCCTGAAGGCTGATCTGGAGCGCGCCCGTCTGCTCGCCGAATCCGAGACGGCAACCGATCCGGAACGGATTGCGGAAATCCAGCTGCGCCTTGCTGATATCGGCGCCCATTCCGCCGAAGCACGCGCGGCAACCATCCTGCATGGACTGGGGTTTGATGCTGAGGCGCAGGCCCGCCCCACAGCAGACTTTTCCGGCGGCTGGCGCATGCGCGTGGCGCTTGCAGCCATTCTCTTTTCCGAGCCGGATCTGCTGCTGCTTGACGAACCGACCAACTATCTCGACCTTGAGGGCACCCTGTGGCTGGAAAATTACATCTCCCGTTATCCCTACACGGTGATGATCATCAGCCATGACCGCGACCTGCTCAACAAGGCCGTGGACCATATCGCCCATCTCGATCAGTTGAAGCTGACTGCCTATCGCGGCGGCTATGACAATTTTGAGCGCACCCGTCGGGAGCAGCTTGAGTTGCAGCAGAAGATGCGCACCAAGCAGATAGAGCAGCGCAAACATATGGAAGCATTCGTAGAACGCTTCCGCTACAAAGCCTCAAAGGCCAAGCAAGCGCAGAGCCGCCTGAAAGCGCTGGAGAAAATGTCTCCCATTGCAGCGGTGATGGAAGATCACGTCAAGCCGATCCATTTTCCCAATCCGGAAAAAGGCCTTGCCCCACCGATCATTCGGTTGGAGAAGGCGTCTGTCGGCTATGAAGACAGCAAACCGATCCTCAGGAATATGAACTTGCGCATTGACCCAGATGATCGGCTTGCGCTTCTGGGGGCCAACGGCAACGGCAAATCCACCTTTGCCAAGCTGATTTCCGACCGTTTGGACGTTCAGGACGGCACCATTTTCCGCGCGGGTAAACTCAAGATCGCCTTCTTTGCCCAGCATCAGCTGGATGAACTGCGCCCCAATGACAGCGCCTATGACCATGTGCGAACCCTGATGCCGGATGCCACCGAACCCAAGGTGCGGGCACGCGTCGCCCAAATGGGCCTTGGCACAGAAAAGATGGATATTGCAGCCAAGAGCCTATCCGGAGGCGAAAAGGCGCGCCTTTTGCTGGGGCTGGCCACCTTCGATGGTCCGCATCTGCTCATCCTTGACGAACCGACCAACCATCTTGATATCGACAGCCGCGAAGCGCTGGTCCATGCCATCAATGACTATGAAGGCGCCGTGTTGCTGATCTCCCATGACCGGCACCTGCTGGAAGCCTGCGTGGATCGCCTGTGGCTGGTGCATGATGGCACCTGCAAGCCCTATGATGGCGATCTGGAAGACTATCGCCGCCTGTTGCTCAGCTCTCGCAACAGCCCCGACAGCACGCAAAAGGAAAAAGCGGCAGCGACCGAGGCCAATCAGGCGCAGGAAAAACGCCGCTCCGCCGCTGAAAAGCGCAAGGAACAGGCCCCCTTGCGCCGCAAGATTCAAGCCGCAGAGCGCGACATGGACAAGATCCGCGACCGCATGAGTAAGATCGATGACATGCTCGCCGATCCGGACCTTTTCGCCAAATTCCCTGAAAAAGGCGCAAAACTCTCCAAGGACCGCTCCGACCTCGCCACCCTGTTGGACAAGCTGGAAGAAAAATGGCTGGAAATGTCCGAAGAGATCGAGGAATGATCCGAGAAAGGCGAATATGATGTCTCAATCCATGTCCCTTATTGCCATTGTCGTGCGTGACTATGACGAGGCAATTGCCTTTTATACCGAAAAGCTCGGCTTCGAGCTGATTGACGACACCTATCAGCCCGCGCAGGACAAACGCTGGGTCGTGGTACGCCCCAAGGGAGAAGGCAAAACATCTTTGTTGCTGGCCCGCGCCAAAAATGAGCACGAGGCAGGCTATATCGGCGATCAGGCAGGAGGCCGTGTGTTCCTCTTCCTTGAGACAGACGATTTCTGGCGCGACTATGCTCTTTATCAGGAGCGGGGTATCTCCTTCATAAGACCACCTCTGGAAGCAGACTATGGCACTGTTGCGGTCTTTGAAGACCTTTATGGCAACCTCTGGGATCTGGTTGAATATTCCACGCCCCACTAAACCACCATTTGCAATAATCGCAGACTTGTGGTGACATTCTCCCAACGATCTGATCGCATCCCATAAGCGCCGGAGGGAGAGAACCATCATGAAAACAGTCACATTCGCACATCAGGACGTTGTGCCCGCATTGGGGCAAGGCACTTGGTATATGGGCGACGATCCATCCCGTAAAGCTGACGAAGTCGCCTCCTTGCGCCGCGGGGTCGAGTTGGGCATGACGCTCATCGATACAGCGGAAATGTATGGATCTGGCAAGTCGGAAAGCGTGGTTGGCGAAGCAATAGCCCCCATTCGCGATGATGTGTTTCTCGTCTCCAAGGTTTTGCCCTTCAATGCCAGCTATGAAGGCACACTCGAAGCATGCGAAGCTTCCCTCTCCCGCCTGGGAACAGACCGACTGGATCTCTATTTGCTCCATTGGCCCGGCCCTCACCCGCTGGAAGAAACCATAGCGGCCTTCAAAGAGCTTCAGCAGACAGGCAAGATCCGTCATTGGGGCGTTTCAAACTTCGATCCCAATGACATGACCGAACTGATGAGTACGCAAGGCGGCGAACAGGTAGCGACCAATCAGGTGCTCTATAATCTCACCCGCCGCGGTATCGAATGGGATCTGCTCCCCCAATCACAAGAAGATGGCCTGCCCATCATGGCCTATTCGCCCATTGAGCAGGCCCGGTTGTTGTCAAAGCCGGAGCTTAAATCACTCGCCTCGGATCTGGATCTCACACCTGCTCAACTGGCTCTGGCTTGGGTTATTCGCGAATCCGGGATTGTCTCCATACCGAAGGCAGGAACTGTGGCGCATGTGGAAGAAAACGCCCGCACGCTCGAAATCGACCTTAATGATGAGACGCTTTCCGAGCTGGATCGTCTCTTCCCACCGCCAACCAGAGCGACTTCACTGGCGATTTTATAAGCTGCATAGACTTGTATAGGCTGAATAGTGCAAACAATGAAAAAGGGGCTCAACGCCCCTTTTGTCTGCTCGGGTCTCTGATTTTACCTCAGCTGTGGAATTTGACAGCTTCGACCGTTTCCTTGAGCATGCTGGCCGATTTGCGCAAGGCTTCATGTTCGGCTTCATCAAGCTCGGGCAAAAGATCCAGCTCAATGCCGTTGCGTCCGATAACACGGGGAACAGAGAGCGCAACATGGCGCACCCCTTCCACATTCGGTGTCACGATCGAAAGCGAAAGCACCGCTTTCTCATCCTTGGCGACCGCCCTCACAATGCGTTCAAGCCCGGCGCCGATGCCATACCACGTCGCCCCCTTGCCGTTGATAATCGTGTAGGCAGCATTGCGCACACTATCATCGATCCGGTCCTTGACGGAGGCGGTAAGCGGAAACTTGATATTGGCTGCGAACTCCTCGACGGACAAAGCCCCTGCCCGCGCAGACGACCAGGCAAGTATCTCACTATCCCCATGCTCGCCCAACACATAGGCATGAACAGACTGAGGCGAAATGCCCAGATGATGCCCGATCAGATGGCGGAAGCGCGCCGTATCCAGCATGGTGCCCGAACCGATCACACGATGCGGTGGCAAACCGGACAGCCTCGTAGCGATCTGGGTCATGATGTCAACCGGGTTTGAGGCAACCAGCAGAATGGCATCTGGCGCCACAGCCAGCACCTTGCCAATGATCTGTTTGAACACCTCGGCATTGCGCGCTAAAAGATCAATGCGGCTTTCTCCAGGTTTCTGACCGACGCCAGCAGACAGGATCACGATGTCAGCCCCTTCAAGAGCATCATAATCGCCAGCCGTAACCACCGTTGAAGAGACAAAAGGCGTCGCATGCGCAATATCCTGCGCCTGCGCTATGGCAAATTCGGGTTTGTAATCGACAAAAACCACCTGACTGGCCGTGCCCCGCAAGGCTATTGCATAGCCCGCTGCCGAGCCAACCATACCTGCACCAACAATTCCAACCTTCATGCATGCCTCCTGAAAAAGGGTTCGTCCACCATGATACTAACGTACATTCTGCCACTCTGCCAAAGGGATCAGGTCACTTATGCGTTAGACCATTCGCCCAGCTCTGCACGCAGAGCGCGCTCCATCAAGAAGCAACAAATAGTCAACGGCGCAATTGTGGCAAAAATTCCGCTTTGTTACTGGAATATCAGGCTTTCTTTTCCCAGCCGCCTCTTGGTGTCTGTTGCCAGTAGGTGACGGGATATCCCGCTTCCTTAAGGGCTTTCCAGCTGATACGGGCAGCCTGCAAGGCTTCATTGCTGGAGCCGTCAAACATCAGAATCGCCCGCTCCAACCCTTCCAGCAAGGTGAGCTTTTCTTCCGGCCTTGCCCCATCGACAAAAAAACGCACATGCGCCTCGTTGGCGGCGGGCACACCCTGCGGTGCAATGAGAATCGGCTGATGCTCCGCATGCGCCGAACCATGCAAGCCATGGGCGAGAAAACTGTCTTCCCGCCAGCTCCACAGATGCGTATCGAGCACATGGGCTCTTTCTTCACTGCCTGTCTGAACGAATGCGCGCCAGCCCTTCTCGAGACACTTCTCAAGCAACACGGGCAACGTCGCCTCAAGAGGCTGCATTTGTAGATGATAGAAGAAAATCTCGGCCGGCATCATTCATTTCCAAACAGGAGCGTTGTTTCCTGTCTAGCATGGACACCCCATCAAGCAACAGCCAGATAACGAAAAGGCAACCACGAAAAAGGGCCTGACATGGCCAGACCCTCTGCATTCATTTGAAAAGCGCCAAAGATCGGCACCTTGTCCCAGGCCATCAGCCTTCGTAATTGTCTTTTACAAGGCGATCAAGCAAACGGACCCCAAAGCCGGATGCCCAGCCCTGACTGATCTCGTTTTTCGGTGCATCCATCGCAGTGCCTGCAACATCGATATGCACCCAATCCACGTCGCCCACAAAGCGCTTGAGGAACTGCGCCGCCGTAATGGAACCAGCCCAGCGGCCACCGGTATTCTTCATGTCGGCGAACTTGCTGTCGATCATCTTGTCATATTCCTTGGCCAAAGGCAGACGCCAAACGGTTTCGCCCGTGGTCGTTCCGGATTTTGACAGCTGCGCGCACAGATCATCGGAATTGGAAAAGATGCCGGCATTATGAGCCCCAAGCGCGACAATAACGGCACCGGTCAATGTCGCCAGATCGATCATGAAGCGCGGCGCAAAGGTCTCCTTGGAGTAATGCAACAGATCAGCCAACACCAGACGACCTTCGGCGTCCGTATTGATGACCTCGATGGTCTGACCAGACATGGAGGTGACAATATCGCCCGGACGCTGGGCGTTGCCATCGGGCATATTTTCAACAAGACCGATGATGCCGATGGCATTCACCTTGGCTTTGCGGCCTGAGAGCGCATGCATAAGGCCTGTCACAGCGGCAGCCCCACCCATATCGCCTTTCATGTCTTCCATGCCACCAGCCGGTTTGATGGAAATGCCGCCAGTATCAAACACCACGCCCTTGCCCACGAAGACAACCGGCGCTTCATCCTTTTTGCCGCCCATCCATTTCATGATGGCAACGCGAGGCTTGCGCACCGAGCCCTGCGCCACACCAAGCAAAGCATTCATGCCAAGCTTTTCAAGATCGGATTGTTCAAGAATTTCCACCTCTGCCCCCAGCGCTTCAAGCGCCTTGGCCTTAGCTGCAAATTCTTCCGGACCAAGCACGTTGGCCGGTTCATTGACCAGATCTCGGGCGAGCAGGGTTCCATCCGAGATCACCTCATCACTTTCCCAAACCTTGGCCGCTCCTTTGGCATCCGCGCACAGAATGGTGACTTTTGCGGCTTCTTTTGCTTTCTTGGGCTTGCCTTTCTCGGTCTTGTAAAGATCGAAATCATAGGCCCTAAGCTTCATGCCCATGGCAATCAGGGAAACTTTGGCAGCGTCCATCTCCTTCTCATCAGCTTCGGCGACGACATGGATGACTTTTGAGCCGTTGGCAGCTCCAATGGCCGCTCCACCCAGATCCGCAAAATCGCGTTCAGATAAGGTTTCTTCACCAAGGCCAATGAGAATAATGCGGTCCAGCGCTACACCGGCAGGTGCCAGAATCTGTAGGCTCTTGCAAAAACCGCCTTTGAAATCGGCTGCCTTGATCGCTCGCCCGATAGCACCATCACTCTTTTCATCAAGCGCCTTCCCCGTTGCACTCAAGGCGAGAGACTTGTCAACAAACAACACGGCAGCACCGGTTTCCGGTGTGCCCAAAGCTTCAAACTGAATAAAAGGGAGAGTAGCCATAAAGGACGATGTCTTTCTTTTTGTTAGTATGTCTTTTTCAGGAGGTCCGCTCCGAGGTCGCCCCAAATGGGCCAGAGAGGAGTGGAAAATGGAATATATCTAGTTCACACTATTGTGGGTGCTTTGACGCTCGAGTTCAAGACCGCTCTCAAAACGACCCATGCAATAGCTCTTCAACAAGAGCGTGCGGAAGGAATGTGCTGCCACCATTAGCTGGAAAAATCACTCCAACATCTTCGAAAACAGGCTCCTTTTTGCGGGATATTTTTCCAGAGCAAGCAACTCCCCCACTAAAACGCTTGCCAGCCGGAGGGGAGACAGCCATAAACCAACCATAATCCTTGCATACAGACAACCAACCATAGGATCACGACGAAGAGATCATGAAGCTGATCGAGCGATACATATTCATGCGCGCCGCGACCGCCTTTCTCATGACAGTCACCATATTGACTGCCATCGTCTGGTTGACGCAGGCCTTGCGCGATATGGATCTTGTAACGGCCAAGGGGCAGACGATTCTGCTCTTTATTTCTATGACCTCTCTGGTCCTGCCAACACTGGTCATGGTCATCGCCCCTTTTGCCGTGTTGATCGCTACTGCCATTACCCTTAACAACCTGAATGCAGACAGCGAACTGGTCGTGATCAATGCGACGAGTGCGCCGCCTTGGGTAGTGGTCAAACCCATCATCGTTCTGGGACTGGTGGCCACGCTTACCGGCGGTTTTCTCAGTCTTTATGCTGCGCCGCAGGCTCTCACGTCCCTGCGCGGTTTCATCACGCAAGTGCGGGCTGATCTGGTTGCCAATATCGTCAAGGAAGGCATCTTTTCCGAGATTGAAGATGGCATGACCTTCCATATTCAGAAGCGGGAACCAAACGGCATCATGCGCGGTTTGTTCCTGTCCGACGAACGCGACCCCAAGAAGCATATTGTCTATTCATCGGAATTTGCTCAAATCGTCGAAACGACGCAAGGCACTTTCCTGCGCATGGAGCAAGGCACGATCCAGCAGCAACAGATAAAGGCAGCCGAAGACGGCGAACTGGATGAAACCAATCCGGATTTTACATCGGTGAATATTATCAATTTCGATTCTTATGCCATCGATCTATCCAAATTCACCGGGGTCAATGAAAGCGGCTCTAAATATTTCAAGCCGCGCGAACTGACCACGGCAACCTTGCTCAATCCACCCAAGGACGACCCGACCATCAAACGCGAGCCAGGAGTGGCCCGTTCGGAGTTGCATGACCGTTTTACCAACCCGCTCTACAATCTGGTGTTCGCCACGATCGTCGCCGCCTTCCTTGCCCAAGTGCGCACCACCAGAGAGCGACGGGGTAGCGCGATTTTTGTTGCGGTCATTCTTGTGGCGGGCATCCGGTTGGCTGGCTTCGGAATTACCAGTCTGGCGATTCGCACCCCCCTTGCCATTCCTTTCATGTATGCCCTGCCCATTATTTCAATCGCACTGGGTCTGTGGATGGTGCTCAGCGGCCGCCGCCTGACTGCCATGGACAATCTGATCCGCATAATGGAGTTGTTTAACGACAGCATATTGCATAAGGTCAAAGGTCTATTCAGGAAACTAAAACCAGAAAAGCGATTTTTAGAGTCGTAGCATGCTGCCAAATATCATTTTCCGCTATTTTGCCAAACGGTTTTTCTGGTCAATATTGACGATTTTCCTTGGCTGCTTTCTGCTCATTCTTCTGGTCGACTATGTCGAGCTGATCCGGCGTGGCAGCAACAAGGAGAATGCCGACGCACTCAGTCTTTTCCTGATGTCTCTATATCGTGTCCCAGAACTCACAGAACGCATTCTGCCCTTTGCGACCCTGTTTGGGGCCATAGCGGCTTTTCTCAATCTGTCCCGCCGCCTCGAGCTGGTCATCGTGCGCGCCTCGGGTATGTCTGCCTGGCAGTTTGTCGCTCCAGCCTTGTTCGTGGCTGTTGCTCTGGGCATTTTCGCGACCACTGTCTATAATCCCGGCGTCGCTTATCTCAAGGAAAAATCACTCGAAATCGACGCCCGAATTTTCGGCGCCAGCTTTACCACCAGCGGCCAGCCAGCCAGTCAAGGCTGGGTGCAGCAAAAAGGCGAAGATGGCGATTCCATCCTCAAGGCCAGAGCCACATTTGATAATGGCCGCCAATTGGGTGGCGTAACGGTGTTTTCCTATGATTCCGAAGGAAAATTCGTAGAACGGGTCGATGCCAAATCAGGCATATTGGAAAATGGCTACTGGCTTTTAAGCGATGTACTGGTCAGTTCCGCTTCGGCGGCCCCGCGCCACTATAAGACCTACTTGGTCAGTACACATCTGACACCGCAAGAAGCATCCGAGACCATCGCAGACCCTGATTCTGTGCCTTTCTGGAATCTGCCAGACATGATCGAACAGGCCAGCCGAGCGGGTCTTCCTGCATATAAATATCGCTTGCGATTTCAAACTCTTTTGGCAAAACCTCTGCTTTTGGCTGCGATGGTACTGATCGCAGCGACCGTATCACTTAAAATTTTTCGGTTCGGCAATGTGGGAAAGATGATTCTGGGTGGCGTTATCGCTGGCTTCGTGCTTTATGTAGTCACAGAATTAGCTAAAGATTTAGGAAATACAGGGTTGGTTAACCCAATTCTGTCAGCTTGGCTTCCAGCGATTGTGGCTTCCTTGATGGGTTTTTCTATTTTGTTGTATCAGGAGGACGGATAAGTATGCGTCGTACCGTCCAGTCCGCATATTGGAATGACACTGTTTCACACGCGACCGTAACCACCGGTCTGCGCGCGGCTTTGCTTGCGTCTGTGCTTGTGTTTGTCCCGTCTGCGATGAACGCCGCAGCAGCGCAGGATATTGTTTCCAACGTCAAGCTTCAGCGGCCTGACGAAAATGCCAAAATGTTGGTCGAAGCAGACCAGATGGTCTATGACTATGACAACGAGCGCGTTTCCGCCGTTGGCCATGTCGAGATCTATTATGGCGACTACACACTTCAGGCCGACAAGGTTACCTATGATCAGAAGTCCGCACGCCTGATCGCTGACGGTAGTGTGCGCATCACAGAGCCGAGTGGCAACGTGATGACAGCCAACTATATCGATATCACCGAAGATTTCCGCACAGGTTTTGTCCGCTCCTTGCGTGTGCAGACGCCCGAGAAGGCGCGCTTCGCAGCAGACAAGGCCGAACGGCGCGACGACGATATCACCGTGTTTGACAAGGGGGTCTATACCACCTGCGAGCCATGCCGGGAAAATCCGAAGAAATCCCCCCTCTGGCAGATCAAGGCCTCCCGCATCATCTATAATTCGACCGACAAGATGGTCTATTATAAGGCTGCCAAATTTGAATTTCTCGGCGTGCCACTACTTTACACCCCCTATCTGGCTCATCCGGATCCATCACGCAAGCGCAGCTCCGGCCTGCTTGCACCGCGTGGCGGTTACAACAGCGAATTGGGCACCTATGTAACCCCGCGTTACTATTGGGCTCCGTCTGAAAGCTATGATGTCACTTTCTCGCCTACCTACTATTCCAAGCAGGGCTTTCTAGGCAACGCCACCTGGCGCCAGCATGTCGGCATTGGCACCTATAATGTTCGCGTAGCTGGTATCTCACAGCAGGACAAGGAAGCCTTTTCGGGAACCAGCGGCGACAAGACCTTTCGCGGAGCCATTGAAAGTTCCGGTCAGCTGAACCTTTCGGACAAGTGGAAGTTCGGCTGGGACGTGTCCCTTCTGTCCGACAAGCTTTTCCTGCGCGATTATGATCTGACGAATGAAGACGAGAGCAAACGCTCAACGATCTATCTTGTTGGCCAGGGCGAGCGGAACTATTTCGACGCCCGCGCCAACTACTATAACATCATGACAGACAGCCTGAATCAGTCAGAACAGGCTGTCGTGCATCCGTCTATTGATTATAGCGCCTACTCCAAAACGCCCCTGTTCGGCGGCGAAGGTCGCCTCAAGGTCAACTCGACATCTATTACCCGCGATGACGAACGCCAGACAACCATTGGCGGCGTAACCCGCACCGATGGTGTGAGTGGCACCTATAATCGAACCAGTGTAGACGCCAGCTGGAAACGCAAGTTCATTGCACCAGGTGGTCAGGTCATTACTCCATTTACGTCCCTGCGCGGTGATGTTTACTGGATGCCGAGCAAATCGGGAGCACCAGCCGCTCTGGTAGACGAGAATCTGGCCTTACGCGGCATGCCTACAGTCGGCATCGATTATCGACTACCAATTCTGGTCACTGCAGGCAGCACCTCTCACATCATTGAACCTATTGCTCAGGTGGTTGCGCGTCCAAACGAAACATTGATCGGCGAATTGCCCAATGATGACTCTCAGAGCCTGATCTTTGACGATACGATTCTATTCGACCCGAATAAATTCTCCGGCTATGACCGCGTTGAAGGCGGCACGCGTGCCAACATCGGCTTCCAATATCGCGCACAAATGACCAATGGTTGGTCCTTCAACGCATTGGCTGGCCGTTCGTTTCAGTTGGCAGGCAAAAACTCTTTCTCAACGGATGATCTAACCAGTACCGGCCTTGATAGCGGCTTGGACAAGACACGCTCTGACTATGTCGCCCGTGTCGGGGTCAACAGCAACAAAGGCATCGCTGCCATCGCGCGCGGGCGTTTTGATTCTGATACAGCGGATCTGAAATACGCTTCCGTATCTGCCTCAGGCAGTTATGATCGCTATACAGG
Organism: uncultured Cohaesibacter sp.; assembly: GCF_963682185.1. Lineage (NCBI taxonomy): Bacteria > Pseudomonadati > Pseudomonadota > Alphaproteobacteria > Hyphomicrobiales > Cohaesibacteraceae > Cohaesibacter > uncultured Cohaesibacter sp. The sequence goes on from NZ_OY821667.1 coordinate 532,096, forward strand.
GTCTGTCGGCTACGCCTATACCGACAAACGCCCGTCCGCCGGCATCAATCAGGTAAGGCAGGAAATAACCACCGCCGGTACCATCAAGTTTGCTGACTATTGGTCAGTTGGCGGCAGCAGTCAGTATGACATTGCCAGAGGTGGTCTCGTAAGCGGTGCCTTGAAACTTAAATATGAAGATGAGTGCTTTGCTGTCAGCCTGAAATATTCGCAAACGCGTGAAACCTATTCAGACACAACGAGCGACAAAACGGTCATGCTTCAGTTCGATTTCAAATCGCTGGCAGATGGACAGCTCAGCTATTCTGAAGAATCTGATTAGGAAAACACGGAAAACGTCTTCAGTTAGCCGTATTTGACTGCATACTTGCATTTGACTCAGAAAAACTGGATAGAAAAGGAACGCCTGTTTGATCGGTTCTCTTTTCTTCCGGTCCTATTTTTACAAGCACGATGACGAGCCCGTTTTATGAAGCACGATCAACTGAACAAGACTTTGTCTATTCTCGCTCTGGCCATGTTTGTTCTGCTTTTAAGCGCACAAACAAAGCACGCTTTGGCCAGCACGATCAAAGCCGTCGTCAACGGTGCTGTGATTACCGATTTTGATATCGCCCAGCGTCAGCGTTTGGAAAAGCTGCTTTCGGGAAACCGCAAGAATCTGAGCAAGACAGCGGCTCTCAACGATCTGATTGATGATAAACTCAAGCTCTTTGAAGCCCGCAATCGCAATATGACGGCCTCTGATCGTGAGATCGATGGTGCCGTATCGAACATGGCGGCCAACGCAAAGCTGAGCAAAAAGCGTCTATTCTCCGTTCTCAAGCAGTCTGGCATCAACCCTGAAACATTGAAGGACTGGCTCAAAGTCCAGCTTTCCTGGCGCGACCTTGTTTCGGCACGCTCCAACTCTCAGGTCCATGTTGATGAAGCCGAAATCTACCAGTTGCTGAGTGACGAGAAAAAGAAGGACGACAAAGTCAAGGAAGCGATCCGCTTCGACCTGACACGCGTTGTTTTTGTCGTCCGTTCGAAGGCATCCAATGGAGAAAAAAACCAGCGCCTCGCAGAAGCAAAGCGTTTTCGTGCACGCTTCTCTTCCTGCAGCAAGGATCTTGAAACGGCGCGGAGCCTCACCGATGTTGCTGTTGAGCATGTTGGACGCAAATCAACCACGGAATTGCCCGGCCCATTGGAAGAACGCCTCAGAGACACGCCGCTGAACAAGCTGACCTCTCCGGTCAAGGTCAGCGAAGGCTACGAAATGATTGCTGTCTGCGACAAGAAAGATCTTGGCAAGCAGGAAACTTTGCGCACGGAGATCCAGTCCAAGCTGCGCAACGAGCAAAGCCAGATGCTCGAACGGCGCTACCTCTCGGAGCTGCGCGCTAGCGCTGTTATCGACAAGCGCTAGACCTCTTCCCTATCCAACTGCTGTTGTATGGTATAATACTCATAGATGTGCCTATAAATATGTCTCTGTCGCCCAAAGCGGCAGAGACTAATTCGTTTTAAAACATTGGTATCCGGAAAAAACAATGGCTTCCAAACGCGATATTCTTGCCGTTTCCATCGGCGAACCCGCCGGGATCGGCCCAGAAATCATTCTCAAGGCTTGGCTGAGCCGCGAAAAGGAAGGGATCAACCCCTTTGTCGTTTTCGGCGATCCCGCTCTTCTGGAGCGCCGCGCGCGCCTGTTCGGCTTGACCGTTCCTATCCGGACTTGCAAGCCGGAAGACGTCTTCGACGCCTTTCCCATGACGCTGCCCGTTATTCCCATAGAGAATAAACTCAGCGACAATCCCGGCGAGCTGGAAGTCTGCAACGCACCCGGCGTCATCGAGTCAATCGAAAAAGCAACAGAGGCTGTTCTCACCGGGCAGGCCAAAGCGCTCATTACGCTCCCGATTCAAAAGCACAATCTTTATGAGTATGGGTTCAAACATCCTGGTCATACTGAATTCCTCGGCGCATTGGCTGAAAAGCACACGGGAGATAAGATCCAGCCCGTCATGATGCTTGCAGGACCAGAGCTGCGCACCATCCCAGTTACCGGCCATATCGCAATCAACAAGGTGGCTCCGGCCATCACGCAGGAATTGGTCGAAAACATTGCTCGCATCACGATCCATGATCTGCAGACCCGTTTCGGCATCGAAAAGCCGAAAATCGCTATTGCGGGTCTCAACCCGCATGCCGGTGAAAATGGTGCAATGGGCAAGGAAGATGCAGCCATCATCGCTCCAGTGGTCAAGACACTTCAGGAGGAAGGCTTTGCCGTGACCGGCCCTCACCCGGCAGATACGATGTTCAACAAGAATGCGCGCGAGAAATATGATGTGGCGCTAGCCATGTATCATGATCAGGCTCTCATTCCGGTCAAGACCATCGCCTTTGACGAAACGGTCAACGTCACCCTTGGGTTGCCATTCATGCGCACATCCCCTGATCATGGCACCGCGCTGGATATCGCCACCAAAGGCATCGCCAATCCATCAAGCCTCTTGGCGGCTCTCAAGCTGGCCAATGAAGTAAAGATTTGATACTGAGTGCAAATCTCATTGCTTCGGCACGCTTGAAAGAAAGATCCAATGGCCCAGATAGATGACTTGCCGCCCCTCAGAGACGTAATCGAACGGCATGACTTGCGCGCCAAGAAAAGTCTGGGCCAGAATTTCCTGCTTGATCTCAACCTCACCTGCCGCATTGCACGATCGGCAGGAGATCTGTCCAACCACACGATCATCGAGGTTGGCCCCGGCCCCGGAGGCCTGACACGCGCCTTGCTGCATGAAGGCGCAAAACGGGTCATCGCCATCGAAATGGACCCCCGTGCTCTGGGTGCGCTTGAGGAAATAGGGGCGCATTATCCCGGCCAATTGGAGATCATCGAGGGAGACGCGCTCAAGGTTGACATGGCCAGTCTTGTCCCTGAAGGCCCGGCACGCATCGTTGCCAATCTGCCTTACAATGTGGGCACCCAGCTGCTTCTCAACTGGCTGGAAGCCGACCCGTGGCCACCATTTTACGAGTCGCTCACCCTCATGTTCCAGAAGGAAGTGGCCGAACGCATCATCGCCACAGAGGAAGACAAGGCCTATGGGCGCCTCGGCGTCATTGCCGGCTGGCGTACACATGCCGACAAGCTTTTTGATGTGGCCAAGGAATGCTTCAGCCCACCGCCGAAAGTCACGTCCTCCATTGTGCATCTCGTTCCCAAAGCCGATCCCCTGCCCTGCAGATTGCGCACATTGGAACAAGTCACCGCCGCCGCCTTCGGGCAACGTCGCAAGATGCTGCGCCAGAGCCTCAAGAGCCTTGGCGTCGATCATCTTCGCCTGATCGAAGAGGCCGATCTTGAACCGACCCAACGCGCAGAAACCGTGTCCGTAGAAGGCTTTGTAGCCATGGCCAACGGCCTAGACGCGATGCGGGGAATCTAAGTCTCACAGGCTTACAAAACAGATGAAAATAAAAAGGCCTGCACCACACGCGGTGTCGGGCCTTTCTGCTCTTAACTCTAATCGAACTTCGCGAGCGCTCAGCTGTTCAGCATGCCTTCGACAAAGCCGCGCGCGCCGATCACCCGCTCGCGCTTGTGGCGTTCTGCTTCAACAATCGAACGGACAGCGGCAAAAGCCTTCTCCAGATCATCATTGACGATGACATAGTCATATTCATCCCAATGGCCGATCTCTACGCGGGCATTTTGCAACCGAGCCTCGATGACATCCTGCTTGTCTTCAGCGCGGCGCACTAGGCGTTGCTTCAACTCGTCCATGGATGGTGGCAAAATGAAAACCGAGACGACATCCTTGCGAGCGGCCTTTTTCAGCTGCAACGTGCCCTGCCAGTCGATGTCAAACAGCACATCACGGCCCTTGGAAAGCGCTTCTTCCACCGGATCGCGCGGCGTGCCATAGAAATTGGAATGCACTTCGGCCCATTCGAGAAGATCCCCGCGTTCACGCATGGCATGGAACTGGCGCTCTGGCACAAAATGGTAATGGACGCCGTCAATTTCGCTGCCGCGCTTGGCCCTTGTTGTCGCCGAAACAGAAAGCTGCAGATTGCGATCACTATCCAGCAAATGGCGGCTGATGGTCGATTTGCCCGCGCCTGATGGAGACGAGAGTACGAGCATCAAACCGCGTCTGATCATGGAATTTTCCGTCATATTTTTACTCGACATTCTGAATTTGTTCACGCAGCTGTTCAATCGTGGCCTTGAGGTCAAGGCCGATCGCGGTCAGACTGGTGTCATTGGATTTGGAACAGAGGGTATTGGCTTCGCGGTTGAATTCCTGGGCCAGAAAATCCAGCTTGCGACCAACGGGGCGATCTTCTGCGACCAATACCCGCACCGCAGCACAATGTGCATAAAGCCGGTCTAATTCTTCGCGCACATCCGCCTTGCCCGCCAGAAGAACGGCCTCCTGATAGAGCCGGTCCTCATCAAGAGAGGAATCGGCTTCAAGAATGCGCTCTATTTGCTGACGCAGCTTGGCCCGAATGGCATCGGCACTGCGCGCCGGGCACTCTTCCGCCTGTTTTGTCAGCGTTTCGAGCTCTTCGACGCGCTGCATGACGACTTTCTCAAGTGCGTCGCCTTCGCTCTTGCGCATGCTTTGGAGATCGGTCATCGCGTCCTTGAAATTGGTCAGCATCGCCTTGATCAGCTGGGCCAGCACATCTTCGCTTTCGCTTTCCTCCACCTGCTCCATCACGCCCTTGATAGAGAGGATCCCATCCAGACTGGGCTTCTTGGCATCAACACGATCCTTGATCAGGGCAAGAGCGTCCAGCACAGAGTCAAGAACCTGCTGATTGACCTGAAGCGACTGGCTTGGGGCTTCGTGCTGAACCGTCAGGGATACATAGCAGGACCCACGCGCAAGGCGCTCACTCATGATGGCGCGAACAGGGCGATCCAGCTCGTCAAACCCTGGCGGCAAACGCAGGCGTAAATCCAGCCCCTTGCCATTGACGGTCTTAATCTCCCAAGTCCAGTTATATCTCCCGAAGCTTCCACCCAAGCGGGTGAAACCTGTCATGCTAACAAGCGTCATGATCCTGTGTCCCTAAATTCCTGAGCAAGCAGTGATGCATGCCATCCTGTCCTGCGCGCATACAATCAGAAACAGCTGGCGACCTGTCAAGTCTAGCATCTTGCCTGACACAATTTAAAAGGCGACAATGACCGACAAGCTCACTTTACCAAGCAAAAATCAATGTCTGATAGAAGCAACAAAGCCGCACAATCCAAAAGCAAACGTCTGGCCAGCCCCAAGCCTCATGAAGACGCCATTGCCACGCTACTGGATGCAACCCGCTCCGGGGCGACCAAGACGTGCCTGTCGGCAGTCTTCGCTCTCATCTATATCGACAAGGCCCGATTGCAGATAACAGCAGAGCCTGAGCTTTCCGAATCGATGGCTGGAATTGTTTCTCGCACGCAGCAAGGCGTTGATTTGGGGTGGGATTTCGAAACCGCCTATATCCTGCAACACACCAAAGGGAGCACCAGAGTTGCCCTTCGCAGCTCTCACGCAGACATGATCGCCATCCGCTACAAGATTGACATCGAAGAAACGGCGCCACACTCTGGAGAGCCCCTGCACCAGATTGCGTCCATCCCCCTGTCCATCGAAAAGCCTGAGCATATTTCAGCGGCCATAGCGCTGGCAGAAAGAGAATTCAGCAAAGACAGCAACGAGCTTCACTAGGAGAAGATCCCAGCGCCCCGTGCCCAGAATCAAAATGGCGGCCAAGAGCCAAACTCTCGACCGCCATCAATTTTTTCCAGAAAAAAGCCCTATTCGGCAGGCTGCTCTTCGTCGCCGCCTTCACTAGCCTCTGCATCCTTCTGCTTGGCTGCTTCAATCCTCTGCTTTTCGATGTCGCGCCAGCGCTGCACATTCTCGTTATGCTGCTTGAGCGTTTCCGAGAAGACATGACCACCGGTCCCATCAGCCACAAAGAACAGCTCCTTGGTGCGGCTCGGATTGGCAACAGCTTCCAAAGACGCACGGCCCGGATTGGCAATTGGACCCGGCGTTAATCCCGGAATTTGGTAGGTGTTGTAATCAGTCTTCTTATTGAGATCAGAGCGGAAGATCGGACGATCTTTCGGCTTTCCTTTACCACCGAAGATGCCATAAATGACAGTCGGATCAGACTGCAGCTTAATGCCCTGATTGAGCCGGTTGATGAACACGCCAGCAACGCGGGTGCGCTCGGACGCTTTGCCGGTTTCCTTTTCCACGATGGATGCCAGCGTGACCAGTTCTTCAGGGGTTTTCAAAGGCAAATCGGCCGCCCGACGGTCCCAGATTTCCGCTACAGCACGATCATGGGCATCGGCCATACGCTTGACCATTTCCTTGCGTGTTGTGCCACGCGCGAATTTATAGGTCTCTGGCAGCAGCGTCCCTTCCGCCGGTATCTCATCCAGCGGCCCCATCAGAACATCATTATCCATAAGCACCTGATGGATCTGATAGGAGGTATACCCCTCCGGCACCGTGACCGAATGCAGAATGGATTTGCCAGAGGTCAGGATCTGCATCACCTGCATCATTGAAACACCCGGACTGAACAGATATTCACCAGCTTTCAACTTGGTATCCTGACGATAGATCTGGACGCCGTAGTTGAAGATTGTCTGGTCGCTAATCACATTCTGGCGCTCCAGAATTTCTGCAATCGTGGCAAGACCGGTGCCGCCGCTGACAAGAATTGTCTTTTCCTGCCTGAGGGGGCCCTCTTCAATGAAGGTCTGCTTGCCATAATAGAGAACACCGCCAATCCCGATCACCGCAAGAAGCACGACCGTGATCACGAAATTCATGAAGACAACAATCGGATGGCGCACCGCTTTCGACCGTGTTGGCGGCGGCGGCGGCGTTTCGGGCTCTATGGCCTGACGAGCACTCTTTGGGGTTTTGACTTCGCCGGTATCGGACACCATGGTAGAGGTCGGTTCAACCTTAGCTTCCGCTGCCTTGTCATTGGCAGACGTATCATCCCTAGAAGCAACCGTCTCTTCCTCTTTGGCAGACTTGGTTGAAGACGCCTCATCTTCAGAAGCAGTCTCGGCTTCCTTGTCCGAGCTGTCCTTCTTGGATGCTTCATCGTCTGATGACGCTGCGTTATCTTTATCCGTCTCATCTGAAGGCTTAGTTTCGGAGGACTTTTCAGCTGTCTTTCCAGTGTCTTGTGTCACCTCAGACTCGCTCTTCTGCTCTTCCTGCAGTTTGTCCTTGTCGTCTTTACCGTCTACCATGTCCGCCTCAAGTCAAGATGGGTCATCAATTGCGAAAGCCCGGCATCTGGGCCGCTGCATTTCGTGGCTCAAAGCCTCGTCAACATTTCTAATTTCCGAAAAACTCCGGATAAGCGTCTTACGCATTTCAACGCCCAAGATTCATCAAAAGACAAATCAATTGAACAGACGCTTTACGTAGTCTTCATGGCGAAAAAGAGACGGCTCAGGAGCCGCCTCATTCTCTTATATCTATTTGATCCGCCGCACAATACGCCTGTCTGAACAAGACTGGCAGCGCCCCAATCTTTTGCGTTGGAACCAATCAGTCGACGGCGCGCAAGATCAGGGATGCGTTGGTACCGCCAAAGCCGAAGGAGTTGGACAAGGCAACCTTGATATCCATTTTCTTCGGTGTTTTGGGAACCAGATCGATCTTGGTATCAACAGATGGATTCTCAAGGTTCAATGTCGGAGGCGCCACCTGATCGCGAATGGCCAGTGTCGAGAAGATCGCTTCAACAGCGCCAGCGGCGCCCAGAAGATGCCCTACAGCCGATTTCGTGGAAGACATGGTCAACCCTTCAGCGGCATCACCAACCAGACGCTCAATGGCTCTGAGCTCAATCTCGTCACCCAGCGGTGTTGAGGTGCCATGCGCGTTGACATAATCGATATCGGCAGGCGTGATGTCTGCGCGCTTCATCGCAGCGGACATGCAACGGAATGCCCCGTCACCGTCTTCAGATGGCGCCGTAATGTGATAGGCGTCGCCAGACATACCATAGCCAATGACTTCGGCGTAAATCTTTGCCCCGCGAGCCTTGGCATGCTCATATTCTTCCAGCACAACAACGCCAGCGCCTTCCCCCATGACAAAGCCATCACGATCCTTATCATAAGGACGGGAGGCCTTTTCAGGCTCATCGTTGAAGTTGGTTGAGAGCGCGCGACAAGCAGCAAAACCGGCAAGGGCCAGGCGCCCAATCGGAGATTCGGTACCACCGGCAACCATCACGTCGGCATCCCCCAGAGCAACCAGACGGGCCGCATCGCCAATCGCGTGTGCGCCTGTAGAGCAGGCCGTAACAACAGCGTGATTGGGGCCCTTGAGGCCGTGACGAATGGAAACATAGCCGGAAGCCAGGTTGATAAGACGGCCGGGAATAAAGAACGGGCTGATACGACGAGGCCCTTTCGCCTGCAAATCATAAGCCGCTTTTTCGATACCCAGAAGGCCACCAATGCCAGACCCGATCATCACACCGCTGGAGATCTGGTCTTCATAGCTTTCCGGCTTCCAGTTTGCATCTGCCAGCGCTTCATCAGCGGCCGCAATTGCATAAACGATAAAGGGATCAACCTTGCGCTGCTCTTTGACCGGCAGCACATCATCGGGATTGAAGGTGCCATTCGTGCCATCACCAAACGGCAACTGACAAGCAACGCGACAGGCCAGATCTTCCGTTTCGAATCCGGTCGGGTTCTTGGCTCCACTCTTGCCAGCCAGAATATTCGACCAGGTCGTCTCAACTCCATTGCCAAGCGGGCTGACCATACCCATACCGGTTACGACAACTCGTCTCATCCTCAGTCTCCAAATAGTCTTGTTTGTAACCTCGCCTCTACCGGTCTTACCCGGGGGCAAGTGCGTATTCATATTTATTACCCGTAAAAGCTGTTTCACGTAAGCTTTTTTCAGGAGTTATTCATTTCAGACTTATGACGCCAGTTCAAGCAAGAACAAGCACTAAGCGGCTGAAACAAAAAAACCGGAAGGAGCTGAGCCCCTTCCGGTTTTGTTTTCACCATTTAGACCGCATTGCTGAGGTCCGCCGCTAACAGATTAGTTAGCAGCTTTGGTCAGGAAGGAGACAGCGTCGCCGACCGTCTGAATGGTTTCAGCAGCGTCATCAGGGATCTCGGTGCCGAATTCTTCCTCGAAAGCCATAACCAGCTCAACGGTGTCAAGGCTGTCTGCGCCCAGATCATCGATGAAGCTTGCAGATTCGGTTACTTTTTCAGCGTCAACGCCGAGATGTTCGATCACGATTTTTTTTACGCGTTCAGCGATATCGCTCATTTTCTTTCCTCAAAATTAGCGTTCGATCAAGTTTGGAAAAACAGCTTGTTTTGGCCAATTGCCGAACAAATCTCTTTCCCGATTTTGCACACTGCCAATTGGCCCACCAGACTCCAAAGAATCCTAAAAAGTGAACCTGGCTGTTAAACCGCTTCCAAATCAGCCAATCTCAGATGGCTTTCACCGGAATTCGCGCGGTTCGTAACACACTTTCTTGCGCTTGAGAAGATCAGGAATGAGCCAGAAAAGCAAATGTTTCCTTCTTCCCGCTCTTATCCAAGCAATTAAAGGTGCATTTGAAGATTTTCAACCCTCAAATGCAGATTTGATCTTGTTAGATCATCGCCATGCCACCGTTGACATGCAGAGTCTGTCCGGTGACATAGGCAGCTTCGTCGCTTGCCAGATAAACCGCAGCACTGGCCACCTCTTCGGGCAACCCCATGCGCGCTGCAGGAATCGCGGAGTTGATGGCTTCCTGCTGTTTTTCGTTCAGCTTGTCCGTCATCGCCGTCTTGATAAAGCCCGGCGCGATGCAGTTTGCGGTGATACCGCGGTTGGCCACTTCCTGTGCCAGAGACTTGGTCATGCCAATCATGCCAGCCTTGGCTGCAGCATAATTACCCTGCCCCGGGTTACCGGTGACACCAACCACGGAACTGATGGAAATAATGCGACCATGCCGGCGCTTCATCATGCCGCGCAAGACAGCACGGGAAAGACGCATCGCCGAAGTCAGATTGACCGTAAGCACCTGCTCCCAGTCTTCATCCTTCATGCGCATGAAAAGACCATCGCGCGTGATGCCCGCGTTGTTCACCAGAATATCAAGCTGCCCCATGGCGGTTTCCGCATCGCCAGCCAGGGACGCAATGGATTCGGCCTCCGACAAGTTTGCAGGCGTTACAAATACACGGTCACCGCCGAGCTTTTCTGCAAGGGCCTCGAGCGCTTCGACTCGCGTGCCAGAAATGGCGACCTTGGCACCCTGTGCATGCAACGCCATCGCGATGGATTCGCCGATACCGCCGCTTGCGCCGGTTACCAGAGCGCACTTTCCGCTCAAATCAAACATATCATCTACCTCCAACAGCCAATCACTTTCCAATTAGAAAGTGACCAGCTTATTGTTTCAGTCAACGCAAGCCAAAGACGCCATTCAAAGCAACGGTCGTCCTCTTCGCCTGAGCCATTGTCAAGACTTGGATATACGAACCGATGGCGTCTTTGCAAATGCTTATCAGGCCAATTTTGCCATGGCAGGGTCAATATCGCCCGGTTCACCAACATTTACCGTGCTGATTCCCTTGACAATACGCTTGGCCAGACCAGACAAGACCTTGCCCGTACCGATTTCATAGAGGCAATCAACACCATTGTGGGAAAGCCAGGAAACGGATTCGGACCAACGCACCATGCCGGTCACCTGCTCGACAAGATGCTTGCGGATGGCTTCCGGATCATCAATCGCATTGGCCAGAACGTTGGCAACGAGCGGAACGGCTGGCTTGTGAATGGTGACCTTGGAAAGGGCATCAGCCATGGCATCAGCGGCAGGCGCCATCAGAGCGCAATGGAAAGGTGCGCTCACCGGCAGCAGCAGCGCGCGCTTTGCGCCTTTCTCTTTAGCCAGAGCAGCAGCCCGCTCAATGGCACTTTTAGCACCGGAAATAACGACCTGACCGGTCGCATTGTCGTTGGCCACCTGACAGACTTCGCCTTCGGCTGCATCTTTGGTTACCGCTTTCACATCATCCATGGAAAGCCCGAGGATGGCCGCCATGGCGCCTTCACCCACAGGAACAGCCTTTTGCATGGCATCGCCACGAATGCGCAGAAGACGCGCCGTATCCCCAAGGCTCAGCGCCCCGGATGCCGCCAGTGCGGAATATTCACCCAGAGAGTGACCTGCGACATAGGAAACCTTGTCTGCCAGATCGAGCCCCTTTTCCTTCATCACGCGCAAAGCCGCAATGGACGCAGCCATAAGAGCAGGCTGCGCATTGCGCGTAAGGGTCAGCACATCAGCCGGACCGTTCCACATGATATCGGAGAGCTTTTCACCCAGCGCATCATTCACTTCTTCATAGACTGCGCGCGCAACGGAAAATTCGTCGGCCAGCGCCTTGCCCATTCCAACTGCCTGACTGCCTTGTCCGGGAAAAGTAAAAGCAACACTCATGACGTTTCAACCTTATTTGATTTAATCGGACGCAACTTCTCGCATGCGTCTCTTGTTCCTTGCGCAAACTGCGCGGTCTAACGACAAGCCGCCTGAGGACCGGGCAAAACGCTCAATCGGGCCATTTTTGACAGCTTTATGAAGTTCATCGTTCGCTATTGTATTTATTGCCTCCCAGAGTCAAGACTTACGGGGTAAAACAGAGCGAAAAGGTGCGCATTTTTCGAGAAAACGCGCATTCAGCCTACGCTTATTCACTTTGAAAGCCCCTCCAAATGGCCAAATACGTCAAAAGCGGCAATCGCAGGGTGAAAGCATTCAAACAGGACAAAGAAGCGATTTTTAGGCATTTCTCCTGAATTTGGCCTTGCACATCAGGAAAATTCGGCTATAAAGCGCGGATCAGCTAGGCGAGGCCGAGGGCTGAACGGAAGACTATTGTCTGGATTTTGCACATCAGCACGATCAGGGCAACGGTAGGAAAGAGAGATTTCCGCCTTCCTGTGTCCTCGCTCTTTAAAGCAATAAATTCTCAAAAGAGCCTTGTCATCTAAGGCTTTTTGGAGGCTTAGCGCCGGTCGAGCTGATATGTTGAAACTCAAGAGACAAGGCAGGAACAATGGCGCTTTACGAGCACGTTTTCCTTGCTCGCCAGGATATCTCTCAGCAGCAGGTTGAGGCTCTGGTTGAGCAATACAAAACCCTTATCGGTGAATATGAAGGCTCCGTCGGCAAAGTCGAATTCTGGGGTCTGAAAACCATCGCATACCGCATCAACAAGAACCGCAAGGCCCATTATGTTCTGATGAACATCGATGCTCCTTCCGATGCGATTGTTGAAATGGAACGTCAGATGCGCATCAACGAAGATGTCATGCGCTTCATGACCATCCGCGTTGAAGAGCACGAAGAAGAGCAGTCTGCAATGATGCAGAAGCGCGACCGCGACGACCGTCGTGGTGGCCGTGGCGATCGCAACGATCGTGGCCCGCGCGGTGACCGTGGTGACCGCCGTCCACGTCGCGAAGATCGTGACAACAATTCTGACAAAGCAGCTGAGTAAGAGGAGCAAGAATCATGTCTGGAGCACGTCGTCCATTTTTCCGTCGTCGCAAAACTTGCCCTTTCTCCGGCGATAATGCACCGAAGATTGATTACAAGGATGTTCGCCTTCTGCAGCGTTACGTTTCCGAACGCGGCAAGATCGTACCATCCCGTATCACGGCAGTTTCTGCCAAGAAACAGCGCGAACTGGCTCGTGCCATCAAACGCGCTCGCTTCCTGGGCCTTCTGCCATACGTCATCAGCTAAGCGCTGAGTGACATCAAGATTTGGAAAAGGGCGATCAAGCGCCCTTTTCCCTTCCCAAACTTTCGGGAAATCCACTATCGACCGTTGGGACAGGCGAATGCGACCTGCCTCTAACCGCCAGCAAACGCCCACCTCAGGGCAAGCGGGACAGCCAAGAGAATGAGCAACTATCTGATCATAGGCATTATTGCCGGTCTTTGTACCGCGCTTCTGAACCTCTCCGGCTATGTCGGCGGGATGTTCGGCCTTGGCATCATTCTCATTATTCTTTCCCCTCTTCCCCTGATGATTGCATCCCTCGGCTGGGGCTCCTTTACCGGGCTCATCGCCGTCGTCAGCTCTGGTGTAGCTCTTTCGCTTCTGATCAGCCCGCTCGCAGGCCTTCTTTTCATGGTGGTGAACAGTGTTCCCCCCTGGTGGTTGGCGCGACTGGCAACCCTTAGCCAGTCAAACAGCGAAACCGGTGAAACCATCTGGTATCCGATGGACCGCCTGCTGATGTGGATCGCGGCCATCGCCTGCATCACCAGCGTCGCCATGTTCATCCCGTTCGGTTTCAGTCTCGATCAATATCGTGACACGATCTCGGCCATGATGAACGAGGTATACAAGGCCCAGCGACTGTCGCTGCCCGAGGGAACAGCCCTGACCATTGACGACATCGTCTCGATGATCACCTGGATGGCGCCCATGGCCTCTGTTCTGATGGTAACCTTCAGTTCGGTGGTCAATCTCTATCTGGCTGGCAAGGTCGTTCAGAAATCGGGAAAATTGCAGCGTCCCTGGCCAAATCTTCACCAGCTGACCTTGTCGCCCGTCGCCGTATTCATCTTTTTGGTTGGCCTCGCCCTCATGTTCATCCTGAGTGGCCAGCCCCAGATTCTAGCGCAAATCGTAGCCACTGCCTTTGGCACAGCCGTGCTTCTGGTTGGCCTTTCTGTCCTGCATTACCTGACCCGCCAATCACCGGCGCGCCTGGTCATTCTATGGACGACCTATTTTCTTCTCGCCATTTTCCAATGGATCGGCATCGTGCTGATTCTTTTGGGAGGTGCAGAAATCTTCTTCAATGTCCGCTCCCGAGTACCGCGCGGTCCTTTGGGACCAAACGACCAAGACAAAGATGAGGGAAACGGACAAAGCTGATCCGGGCCTTACCGGCCCAATTGAACCAATAAAGAAAAACACAAAGAACAGTCATCCTTCCGGGATGATAAAATGGAGACTAAAATGGAACTGATCCTGCTTGAACGCGTCGCAAAGCTCGGCCAGATGGGTGACATCGTTACTGTACGTACCGGCTATGCACGTAACTTCCTTCTGCCCCAGGGCAAAGCCATCCGCGCTTCCGAAGCCAACAAGAAACGCTTCGAATCTGAACGCGCACAGCTCGAAGCTCGCAACCTGGAAGCCAAGAGTGAAGCAGAAGCACTCAAGGAACGTATCGGCGACAAAACCGTTACCGTTATCCGCGCCGCTTCCGAAACTGGCCAGCTTTACGGCTCCGTTTCCACCCGCGACCTTGCTGATGCCCTGTCTGACGACGGTGTCTCCCTGACCCGCAACCAGGTCTCTCTGGACCGTCCGATCAAAACCATCGGCATGCACTCCGTTACCGTGATCCTGCATCCGGAAGTCGAACTGGTTGTCACCGCCAACGTTGCCCGTTCTCAGGACGAAGCTGAACGTCAGGCTGCTGGCGAAGACCTGTCCCTGACCGAACGTGACGAAGCATTCGAGTTTGAAGAAGATCTGGAACTCGACGAAGAGCTGCTCGAAGAAATCGAAGGCGAAGAAGAAGCCGAAGCTTCTGAAGAAGTTGCCGAAGAATCTGCTGAAGAAGAAGAATAAGAACTTCTTATTCCCATCGACAGAATCTGCTCATGCAGAAAAGTCTTTTGAAAACCCGGCCTCTGTGCCGGGTTTTTTGTATCTGACTGGGGAATAGCGCAGCTAGATGACTCAAATCAAATTGAATATTCTATTGTATAATATACTGCATACTAATTTGAATAATCCTAGTGATCATTCATCCAGACATCAAAATCAAAAGCAACCAGCTTGATGGACATCGAAATGAAACCAGCATTCACTCTGACCCCTTTCGCTTTGCTGCGCATCGTCACCGGCCTCATCTACATCCCTCACGTTCTGTTCAAGTTTCAGGCGTTTGATATGTTGCTTGGCTATTTTGCCAAAGTCGGCCTTCAGCCCGCCATTTTCTTCGTGCTGCTCGCCATCGTGACCGAAACCGCCGTCGTCATCGGCCTCACCTTTAACATCATGGTGAAGTGGCTCGGCCTGGCATCCACCGGCACCATGCTTGTGGCGACCTACACCACACTGTTCACCAAGGGCGAATTTCTCTGGACCTGGAACAAGGGCGGCATCGAATACATTTTTGTTCTTGGCTTTATTTCCTTCATTGTTGCATGGGAAGCATGGCGTCAGGAACGCGCCGAATATGGCCGCAACTTCTTCCTGTGGCCAACAAAAGCCAAGTAAGAGCTACCGCTCATCAAGAGCACAAAAGACAAAAAGCGGGCTTTTAGCCCGCTTTTTTTTGCATTAAATACCGCATTTTCAAGAGAATGCAGGAACCACGTCTTGAGCGTCAATGCGCTCCTTGAAGATAGATCCGTCCCAGCCCGCGTGTCAGCGCCTTTTCCGCCTCTGAAGGATCAATGGTCAAATAGTCATCAAAGACGTCTTTGGCCTCAGCTTCCCGTCCCTCCAGAATATGCTCAAGAATGGACTGCTGTTTGCTGAAATAGGCCCGTTTGCAAACATAGCCCTCCAGCATCACCTTACGCAGAAAGCGGATTCGTGCAGAAATATTATTGTTGATCTGCGCCATCACCGGATTCTTGGTCAGCATGGTGACATCATGAAGAAAGGCCTGATCAGCCCGCGCCATCTCGCAAGGTGGCATCTCGTTGCCATGTTTAGCCATCTGTTGACAGGAAGCGAGCAATGCCTCCACCTCAGATTTCTCGGCACGTTCAAAAACATGAGGCAAAATTGAGAGATGAAAGGTCTTGTAGGCTTCAGCCAGATGCAGCACATCCTGCAAATCAAGAGTACGACAGAAGAAACCATAATTCTTCCTGAAGTCGATAAGATCTTCGGTCACCAGGCGGTTGAGCGCTTCGCGAACCGGCGTCCGACTGACCCCGAGCTCGTGCGCAAGATCGGTCTCATTGATCTTGGCCCCAGGCATAAATCGAAACTCTATCGCCATCTCGCGAACAGCGGAGAAAACGTCACCCGATGATGAAACTGTTTGAGCTTCCTGTGCCATAAAGTACTTACCTAGCAAGCACTTGCCCCGAAAAGGTCAAGTATCCGGAATGCTGCGTCAAAGATATCGAAACTGGCATCTCTTGATCTTGGTCGATCAACACAGCGAACATTGAAAGTGGCTTTTGCGATGGGTCCTTGTGATCGAAAAGCCTTCATCAAAAGAATAATGGGCAAAGAAGGCAATCACAAGATCGATTGTGACAATTCGCCTGTCACTTTGCTGAATTGCTTAAAATATAAACCAATTGGATAGGTTTCGAGGTACAACTTGGGTCAGAAAAGATCGTCTGAGTCGATTCTCGAACGGACTCGAAAGCCCATCAGAGTCCAGCGAAATTCGAAGGAAAATTTTTCCGCTGTTGATTGCCGTGAATAGCAAACAGAGCGCTTCAAATTGCATGCCCTCTGTGGCTATTTAGATCATCTCACAGCAAGGATGAGGTAAGACCATGGAAACCGCTGCAAAGCTCGAAAAAGCCGATGACATCACATCTCGTCAGGCGCCACACAATCTGGAAGCCGAGCAGCAGCTACTAGGTGCAATTCTGGTCAACAACCAGACTTACGACCGTGTAGAGGCTTTTCTAAAGCCACATCATTTCTTCGATCCGAATCTGCAAGACATCTTCGAGAAGATGTCCAAGCTGATCCGGTCCGGCAAGATCGCTTCTCCGGTTACCTTGAAAACCTTTTTCCCGGCAGACTATGTCATCGCCGACATGCCGATCGATGTCTATTTGTTGCGTTTGGCGTCTCAGGCCACCTCCATTATCAACGCCGAAGATTACGGCCTCTTGATCATGGACCTTGCCACCCGACGCAACCTTATCGAAATCGGCACCGATGTGGTCAATGTTGCCTATGATGCCCCCATCGATACACCACCGCGCATCCAGATCGAGGATGCAGAAAAGCGCCTGTTTGAACTGGCTGAAACCGGCGGCGAAAAGGGCGGTTTCCAGTCCTTTGCTACAGCTGCAACGGAAGCCATCGAGATGGCCGAAGCAGCCTACAAGCGTGATGGACAGCTATCGGGCATCTCAACGGGGCTTACCGACCTCGATCAGAAAATGGGTGGCCTGCAGCATTCGGACTTGATCATTCTTGCCGCTCGTCCCGCGATGGGTAAAACCTCGCTGGTGACCAACATCGCCTACAACATCGCAAGCGCTTATCGCTCTGAAGAACAACCCGATGGCTCGTTGAAAACCATAAACGGAGGCGTAGTTGGCTTCTTCTCTCTCGAAATGAGCGCAGAGCAGCTGGCCACCCGTGTTATCGCCGAGCAGGCAATGGTCTCTTCGGAAAAGATCCGCCGAGGCAAGGTCGATCAGGACGAATTTGCTCGCATTGCGCAAAAAGCGCAGGAAATGCAGATCACGCCGCTGCATATCGACCCGACCGGTGGTATTTCCATCGCCCAGCTGGCCGCGCGTGCCCGACGCCTCAAGCGCCAGAAGGGTCTTGATCTGCTGATCGTCGACTATCTTCAGCTGCTCTCCGGTTCCGCCTCCAAAGCCTCTCAGGGCCGCGTGCAGGAAATCACCGAAATCACGACCAACCTCAAGGCTCTCGCCAAAGAGTTGAGCGTTCCGGTGATCGCCCTCTCCCAGCTTTCTCGTCAGGTGGAAGCCCGAGACGATAAACGCCCGCAGCTCGCCGACCTTCGTGAATCCGGCTCCATCGAGCAGGACGCCGACGTCGTGCTCTTCATCTATCGCGAGGAATATTACAAGATGCGCGAAGAGCCCAAGCCCGGCACGGAAGAGCATTTCACCTGGCAGTCCGAAATGGAGCGCTGCATGGGCAAGGCGGAAGTCATCATCGCCAAGCAGCGTCACGGCCCTACCGGCATCGTACCTCTCGCCTTCCAGGGCGAATTCACGCGCTTCTCCGATTTGGCGCGCGACGAATATATCCCCGAGGCTTACGAATAAGAGTACGGACCAAAGATATGAGATCAAAGAAACGCCTTCGGGCGTTTCTTCGCGATTGGGCGCATCTTTGATCATTCTCTTCATGGGTTTGTCGCGTCAATGCCCGTCTCCATCTTGGGGGAACCAAGGCGAGACTGGACAAAGCTGCATAGCCTTTGCTTTGATAAAAGAACCAAAAGCAAACAAGGGAGCGCCCGCTCCTGACGACACCCATCATTCGCGACCTAGGAAAAGGGGCACGCATTCCAAATGAAAATGTTTCAAGAGCATAACAGCCGAAAATCGCAGGCCCACAAAGATATCTATGCGGCTTATGAGATCGCCTATACGCTGGTTGACTTTTCTGCGGCTCTTCTGTTTGTCATTGGCTCGGTGATGTTCTTTTATGAAAGCTGGCAGATCCCCGGCACATGGTGCTTTCTTATCGGCTCCATCTTATTTGGCGTCAAACCGACATTGCGCGTAGTGAGAGAATTTCATTATCTGGCAATTGGTCGCAAAAAGCATCTTGCCGAACGTACCCGCAACTGACTTTTGGGCTTGCACCTACTCAGGAGCGCAGACTAAACTGCGCCCAACTCATGGAGCCCGACGCTCCACCCTACCAAAAACAAGAAAAACGGTTTTCCTCCCCCTTTGAAAACCGACCGCCTCTGCTAAAGGCGCAGAAAAGGTGCATCATGCCCGATATTTCCCTCCCCCATATTTCCCATCTCACCGCACCCGACCCGAGCCTTGCCGGCAGTCACCTGACCATCGATCTCAAGGCCCTTGCCGACAATTACCGTATGCTGGCGCAGAAGACAGGCGCCGCAGAATGCGCCGCCGTTATCAAGGCTGACGCATATGGAACAGGCCTTGAACCCGCCGCAGAAACCCTGTGGCAGGCTGGTGCGCGTACATTCTTCGTTGCTCATCCGCAGGAAGGCGCCAAGGCACGCACCCTGCTGCCCGATGCGGTTATATATGTGCTCAATGGCCTGGTGGGAGACGACAGCAAAGACGGCTTTGACTATTATCGCGCCCATCAGCTGCGCCCTGTGCTGGGTTGTCGAGAGGAAGTTTCCCTCTGGCAGGATTATTGCGCCAACAGAGAAGAGGCCCTTCCCTGCGCCATTCATTTCGACACCGGAATGAACCGCCTTGGCTTGAGCTTTACAGATGCCGAAGCCCTCTCAACGCAATGGAAGACAACCGAACCGGCCTTTGCGCTGGAGCTGATCATCAGTCATCTGGTGTGCGCCGACGAACCCAAACACCCGAAAAATCAGGACCAGCTGGAAAAATTCCGCGCCGTGCGCGCTCTGTTCCCGGATGTGAAGGCCTCTCTGGCCAATTCCGGAGGCGTGTTCCTTGGAGCCGACTATCATTTTGATCTCTGCCGCCCGGGCATTGCGCTTTATGGCGGAGCGGTTTGCGAGGGCGAAAAAAGCCCGATGAAGGTCGTCGCAACGCTCAAAAGCCGCGTGCTTTCCACTCGTGACGTGCCTGAAGGACAATCGGTCAGCTACGGCGCGACAGAGACCACCAAACGCAACAGCCGGCTTGCCATACTCTGCCTTGGCTACGCAGATGGCTACCTGCGCACGGCCAGCAGCAGCGACCTCAAAAAAGGCGCAAAGGTCGCCATCAATGGCCATCACGCGCCCATCATTGGCCGGGTTACGATGGATCTGATTATCGTTGATGTGACGGGCATTCCTCAGGAGCAGGTCAAGCGCGGCGACTGGGCCGAATTCTTTGGCAGCCAGATCCCCGTCGACGATGTGGCCGAGGCGGCAGGCACCATCAGTTATGAACTTCTGACAAGCCTTGGCTTGCGCGCCCTTCGCAGCTATTTATAAGCGCTCGAAAGAAAAGCGACAGGGATTCGGAGAAAGAACACACCATGGCACGCAAGAAATCGACATTTGTCTGCCAGTCATGCGGCGCGGTAACAAACCGCTGGGCGGGGCGCTGCGAATCCTGCGGTGAATGGAACTCCATCATCGAAGAGGTCGAAAGTGCAGGCATCGGCAGCTCTCCCAAAACCATCCGGGGTAAATCCGGCAGGGTTGTGGAGCTGGTGCCCCTTTCAGGCGAAGACAAGCCCGCTCCGCGCATCGAAACGGGTGTTGGCGAGCTGGATCGCGTCACTGGCGGCGGCTTCGTCAAAGGCTCGGTGCTGTTGCTTGGTGGCGATCCGGGCATCGGAAAATCCACCCTGCTGATTCAGGCCTCCGCCGCCCTCACCCACCATGGACACAGCGTGGTCTATATTTCCGGTGAGGAGGCGATTGATCAGGTGCGTATGCGAGCGGCCCGTCTCGGCCTTGCCGAGGCAACCGTGCAGCTGGCTGCCGAAACCAGCGTGGAAGACATTCTGGCCACCCTCACCTCTGGCCCTCCGCCCCAAATGGTCGTGATCGATTCGATCCAGACCCTCTGGACAGAAGCCGCTGACAGCGCCCCGGGCACTGTGACGCAGGTGCGCGCATCTGCACAGGCCATGATCCGCTATGCCAAACAGACAGGAGCAGCCGTCATCCTTGTTGGTCACGTCACCAAGGATGGCCAGATTGCCGGCCCCCGCGTTGTGGAACATATGGTGGATGGCGTTCTGCATTTTGAAGGGGATTCCGGCCACCAGTTCCGCATTCTGCGTGCCATCAAGAACCGTTTCGGCCCAACTGACGAAATCGGCGTGTTTGAAATGACCGGAGGTGGCCTCACACAAGTGGCCAACCCTTCCGCCATGTTCCTTGGCGAACGCAACACCTCAACGCCCGGCGCTGCCGTTCTGGCTGGCATGGAGGGCTCCCGCCCCTTGCTCGTGGAAATTCAGGCTCTGGTGGCCCAGTCTCCGCTCGGCACCCCGCGCCGTGCCGTTGTCGGCTGGGATTCAAGCCGCCTGTCCATGATCCTTGCGGTTCTGGATGCCCATTGCGGCGTGCGTCTTTCCAGCCATGATGTTTATCTCAATGTCGCAGGCGGCATGAAAATCAGTGAACCGGCCGCCGATCTTGCGGTGGCAGCCGCGCTGGTCTCCTCGCTGGCAGGCATAGCGCTTCCATCCGATTGCGTCTATTTCGGCGAGGTCAGTCTGTCCGGCGCCGTGCGTCCGGTGTCCCACACAGCATCGCGAATCAAGGAATCGGCCAAACTGGGCTTTGCCAAAGCCGTGGTTCCGGAAGCCTCGCAAAAATCGATCAAATCGGCGGAACTGGAGCTTTCGAACCTCTCAACCTTGACGGATCTGGTGGCTCGCATTGCTTCGGGAACCGAAATCCTGACACAGGACACACAAGAGCCATAAGAAGTTACCCGAAAAGCCTTGCTCTTGCCCCTTTCTTAGCCCTATAGAAGGGCACGAACGCAATTTCGCCGATGCCTGATCACCATCCAGCCCGTGCTCGGCCAAACACAGGATGACTTAACAATGCCCATCACACTCCTTGACGGGATTTTTATTATCGTCTTGCTGATCTCAGCTTTTTTGGCCATGATCCGTGGCTTCGTGCGTGAAGTCCTTTCGATTGCCGCTTGGCTGGCAGCCGCTTTTACGACGCTTAAATTCACCGGGGATCTGTTGCCCTATGTGAAGAACTATTTGCCCGAACCCATTCTGGCGCAAGCGGCCACGGCACTTGGCATCTTTCTCGTCACGTTGATTGTGGTGTCCTTCATCACCATCAAGATTTCCGATTTCGTGCTCGACAGCTCCATCGGTGCATTGGACAGAACCCTCGGCTTCGTTTTCGGCGCTGTACGTGGCGCAGTTCTGATGGCCGTTGCGATGGTGTTCTTCAACTGGTTCGTTCCCAGCGACAAACAGCCCGACTGGATCGCACAGGCCAAGGCCAAACCATTGCTCAACACGGTTGGTGATCGCTTGATCAATCTTCTGCCAGATGATCCTGAAGTCCGTATCAAGGAAACCTTGCAGCTCAATCAGGAAGCGCAGGCGCAGGACCAATAGATATGCAGTCATTCCATTTTCGAATTGGTAAAAGACCACGGAATGACCAAAGCATAGATGACGAAATGAGTGCGCTGTGATAGACATGGCAGCAACATGATTGGCGGGGACATCCCGCCATTCTGCATTCTGGAGCCACTGCATCCCTTTTGAGGTCACTCAGGTGCATATTGCTCTAGACATCAGAACAACAGTTTCTCCGGGCCTTCCTCTTATGGGGGCCTGCTCGCATTTCGCACCTTTCGGCAGCGCATGTGCCAAAAGCGATTTGCTTTCAAACAAAGACTTGAAACCATTTGCGTTTCACTTGAAAGGATCTCACGATCATGTCGGTAAAGGGATTTTCTCCTGCGTCTCTCTCCCTCTCCTCTAATGACCGGAACACTCCGGCTTCGAGCGAGCAATCATCCAGCCTCCCCGCAGGCTGCCTGGATGCTGCTCAAGATGACTGGTCCTGCGAAGGCGATACCCTGCATGAAGAATGCGGCGTGTTTGGCATCCATAATTTTGAAGACGCATCAGCGCTCGCGGCCCTCGGCCTGCATGCCCTGCAGCATCGCGGGCAGGAAGCGGCAGGCATCGCCACCTATGACGGCAAGCATTTCCATCTGGAGCGCCGTTTCGGATTGGTTGGGGACAATTACTCCGACGCAGCAACAATGGCAAAGCTGCCCGGCAACAATGCCATCGGCCACAACCGATACTCCACCGCAGGCGGCGCTGCGCTGCGCAACGTCCAGCCCCTGTTTGCCGAGCTGGAAGGCGGCGGCATCGCGGTCGCTCACAATGGCCAGTTCACCAACGCCATGTCCCTGCGTCGCTCACTCATCCAGCGTGGCGCTATTTTCCAGTCCACCTCGGATTCCGAAGTTGTGCTGCAGCTGATCGCCAAGAGCCGTGAATCCAACATCATCGACCGCTTCATTGATGGCATTCGCCAGATGGAAGGCGGCTACGCTCTGGTGGCCCTCACCCGCAAGAAACTCATCGGCGCGCGCGACCCGCTCGGTATTCGCCCGCTGGTTCTGGGTGACCTGAATGGCTCCCCGGTTCTCGCTTCGGAAACCTGCGCTCTCGACATGATCGGCGCCAATTTCGTTCGCGAAATCAAGAATGGCGAAGTGGTCGTCTGCACCGATGATGGCATCGAGAGCTATCATCCCTTCCCCGAACAGCCTGCCCGCCTCGATATTTTCGAATATATCTACTTCTCCCGTCCGGATTCCTTTATCGCAGGCAGATCTGTTTATGAAGTGCGCAAGCTGATGGGCCGCGAACTGGCCAAGGAACATCCTTTGGACGTGGATGTTGTGGTGCCGGTTCCCGATTCCGGCGTTCCGGCCGCTCTGGGCTATGCGCAAGAGGCGGACATTCCGTTCGAACTGGGGATTGTGCGAAACCACTATGTGGGCCGTACCTTCATCGAGCCAACCCAGCAGATTCGAGCGCTTGGTGTGCGCCTCAAGCATTCGGCCAACCGATCTCAGGTTCAGGGCAAACGCATCGTTCTGGTGGATGACAGCCTTGTGCGTGGTACCACCTCATCCAAAATTGTGCAGATGATGCGTGATGCAGGCGCAACCGAGGTGCATATGCTGCTCGCCAGCCCGCCGATCACTCACTCCGATTATTATGGCATCGACACGCCAGACCGCGAAAAGCTGCTTGCCGCCCAATATGATCTGGAAGGCATGCGCAAATATATCGGCGCCGATTCCCTCGGTTTCATCTCCATTGACGGAATCTACCGTGCCTGTGGCTATGAAGGCCGGGACAACAAAAACCCGCAATTCACCGATCACTGCTTCACAGGCGACTATCCCACACGCCTGAAAGATCTTGAAGCATCGGAAAATCACAGAGCCCTTGGCCTGCTGGTCGACTAGAAGAGGATTTGAGCGATGACTGAACAACGTCTCAAAGATCGCATAGCCGTCGTTACAGGCGCGTCTCGTGGCATCGGCTGGCACACCTCCCTGGCGCTCGCCAAGGAGGGCGCCCATATCATCGCGGTTGCCAAAACGGTCGGCGCTCTGGAAGAGCTGGACGATGAAATTCAGGCCCTTGGCGGCTCGACAACGCTGGTGCCGCTCGACCTGATGGATTATGACGCCATCGACCGCCTCGGCGGTGCGATCTATGAACGTTGGGGCAAGCTCGACATCCTGTTTGGCAATGCTGGCTTGCTGGGTGCCGTGACGCCCATCACTCATCTGGACCCGGTCAAGGATTGGGAAAAGGTCATGGGTGTGAATCTGACCGCCAACTGGCGCCTGATCCGCTCCCTCGATCCGCTGCTACGCCAATCTGATGCGGGCCGAGCTCTCTTTGTGACGTCCGGATCGCCCCATAAATGCAATCCCTATTGGGGCATCTATTCAATCTCAAAGGCAGGCTTGGAAGCCATGGTCCGCACCTATGCTGGCGAAATCCAGCAAACCAATGTGAAGGCCAATTGCTTCAACCCAGGCCCCACCAGAACAGGCATGCGCGCCAAGGCTGTTCCCGGGGAAGACCCGATGACATTGCCACATCCAACCGAGCTGGTTCCTCACATCGTGAACTGTCTCGTGCCGGACTGCGTGGAACAGGGTCGCATGTATGATTTCCGCTCAGCAAGCTGGAAGACATATGGCTCACCAGTTTACGACGACTGATTCCCAGCATCGGATTTGAATCCAAATTCAAGACGTTAGCGCCAAAAGCTGAATCAAAGTCTCAATCGGATCGAACCCGAATCGATTTCAAAGAAATCCCCGACAACCAGTTGAGTTGCCGGGGATTTTTATTTTTTAGTTCCATAATCGGGAATCAGATCATTCCGCTGGCTGAAGCTCGTGGCTTGGCAGATAGCCCTTATTGTCCCCCTCAACCGCCTTGCGCAAACGCTCTTCAGCTTCACTGGCTTCGCGCTGACGATCCCACATGGAAGCATAGAGCCCACCCTGAGCCAGAAGGTCCGCGTGGCGGCCACGTTCCTTGATCTTGCCCGCTTCGAGCACGATGATCTCGTCTGCCCCGATCACCGTGGACAGACGGTGCGCAATGACCAGTGTGGTCCGGTTCTGCGAGACCTGATCCAGAGCGGCCTGAATTTCCTGCTCCGTATGGCTATCCAGCGCTGAGGTAGCCTCATCAAGCACCAGAATCGGAGGAGCCTTGAGGATGGTGCGGGCAATGGCCACGCGTTGCTTCTCACCGCCGGAGAGCTTGAGCCCTCGCTCGCCCACTTCCGTGTCAAAGCCATTGGGCAGGCTCTTAACGAAATCGGAAATCTGAGCCATACGGGCGGCATCTTCGATCTCTTCCCGGCTCGCGGACGGACGGCCATAGCCGATATTGTAAAGCAACGTATCGTTGAACAGCACCGTATCCTGCGGCACCATGCCGATATTCTGCCGCAAGCTCAGCTGCTGCACATCGCGAATATCCTGCCCGTCAACGGTGATCGCACCACCGCTGACATCATAAAAGCGGAACAGCAAGCGCGAGATGGTCGACTTGCCTGCCCCCGATGGCCCGACAATGGCCACGGTCTTGCCCGCAGGCACTTCAAAGCTAACGCCTTTGAGGATGGGGCGCTCTTCATCATAGTGGAACAGCACATTGTCGAACCGAACAGAACCGCCATCGACGGCGAGCTTTTCGGCAGTAGGCTTGTCCGTCACTTCCGGTGCCTCGCGCATCAGGCTGAACATCGCTTCCAGATCCACCAACCCCTGCTTGATCTCGCGATGCATGGAGCCAAAGAAGTTGAGCGGAATGGACAGCTGCATCAACAACGCATTGATCAACACGAAGTCGCCCACGCTCTGGGTGCCCTGCATAACCGCATAGGCAGACAGGCCCATGCAGGTCGCCATGCCGATGGAAAAGATCACGGTCTGGCCAAAGTTGAGCCATGCAAGTGACACCCACGTGCTGATGGCAGCCTTCTGATAGATCGCCAGAGAACCGTCATAGCGCGCGCTCTCCATCTCTTCATTGCCAAAATATTTGACCGTTTCATAGTTGAGCAGGCTGTCGACGGCCTTGGAGTTGGCGTCATTGTCGGATTCATTCATCCGGCGCCGGATATCAATGCGCCATGACGTCACCCGAATGGTGAAGGCGACATAGAGCGCGATCATCCCAACAACAACAAGAACATAAATGATATCGAACTGATAGGCGATCACGGCAGCCATGAAGATAAACTGCAAGAATGTGGGCACGGCATGCAAAATGGTGTGGCGCACCACTCCTTCAATGGCGTGCGTACCACGTTCGATAATGCGCGAGAGCCCACCGGTATGGCGTTGCAAATGATAGCGCAAAGACAGCTTATGCATATGCTCGAAGGTCTTGAAGGACAGATTCCGCACGGCATGTTGGCCAACGCGAGCAAACAATGCGTCGCGCATCTGGTCAAACCCCACATTGGTTATGCGCGCCAGACCATAGGAAGCAACCAACATCACCGGAATGCTGAGCCACCCGACAGCACCCACGCCATCCGGCGCTCTGCTGTCTGTCAGGGCATCCGTCGCCCATTTGAAAAAATAGGGCGTGAGCACATTGACAATCTTGCCCAACGCCAAGGCAACAACAGCCAAGGCAACGCGCTTTTTGAGATCGCTTCTGTCTGCGGGCCAGATATAAGGCCACAATTTGCGTAGAGTCGAAAATGCAGACGCTTCTGCATCAATATCCTGAGCACTTTCACTCTCCGGTTTGGAGATGGAAGGTGGTTTGGTCATAAGAATTTGGTCCTGCAATTGTCGGCATACGCCGAGAGGAGGCAAAGCGCATTGTTCACTGCGCTTTAGTCAATATTGGATAGCGAGCTTGTCACCCCAGCGAAAAATGCTTCGCTACGGGCAAGAAACCAGGAAACCTTTTCCGAATTCACTCGGTAGTGCGATTGCGGGCCGGCCGTTTGCCATTCGATAAAGCCACATTCCCTGAGCACCTTAAGGTGCTGCGACACAGTGGACTGGGCCAGCGGCAAGGAAGAGCAGATATCCCCGCAACAATGCTGATGAGAGCCAAGCTTGGATAGAATCATGAGACGGGCCGGATGGCTGAGCGCCTTGAAAGCGCGGGCAAGCTCCAGATCAACATCACAGCAGCAATCGTCGGTCGTTGCATCGCCGCAAAGCCCTCGCCCTGCATTCTCTTCCATTTCGGCCATATCCTTCTCCATGTCACGCTTGGAGCCATCAGAAATGGCCAGCACATTCATCGCACAATTGCGATTAATAGAGAAACCCGCAGACAAAAACAAGGCTTCATCGCATAATTACGATAAGAAATATGGTTCAGATCACGCACCCCAGTCCTGAAACCACAGAATCGACAACCAAAACGCAAAATGGCCCGAAGCGCGAGCTTCTGGCCATTTTACGAAATCAAGTGAAGCAGTGTCAGCCCGCAACGGCATCAGCCGAAGGCGCAACATTCTGCCCCAGATCGGGTGTCTCGACCGCATCGAAGTTGTTGTCCCAACCATCCTGCCCCTTGGGCAGTTCGAACACCTGACCGGGATAGATCCAGTGAGGATCGCGAATCTGGTCATTGTTGGTGTCGTAAATGGTGGAATAGCGAATGCCAGCACCATAGACACGGCGGGCAATCGTCCAGAGGTTATCACCACGGCGGATGATCACCTTCTTGGTTTCAACAGCACCGGATTCAGCCGAAGCGCTCACACCGCGTTGAACCTTATCGCCTAGCGTGCCTTCCGCACTGACGATCTGAAGCCCGCCAGCCTGCTTGGTGAAGGTCACCTCGGCACGTGTCAACACGTCGCCATTGCTTCCGTCGAGCAGATCCACACGGGCAACATGAGAGCCGGTATCAAGAGAAACATTGTTATCGAACAGGAAACGGCCTTTGTCGCCGCTGCGCCCGCTTGCGACCTCGCCATTGTCGATATAGAGCCGCAACATCGAACCCGTTGGCTCCGCAGCGCCCGCCACGAAAAGCATATCGCCTTCAATCTCAACAGCCTCAATCGAGATGGACTGTTGGGCAGCACCGGCCTCATCGGCAGGCTTTTCAAGCGCTGCCTGAGCCGGAACAACCTGCTCGGAAGCACTTTCCTGTGCAACGGCAGTCTGCGCAGGGCTTGTATCTTGAGTGGCGTCAACCAACGCATCCGTGCCCGTATCCTTGCTGGCAACGACCATTGGCTCGGAGCCGCCCGCTTTGGTGGTCGTCTCTTCTTGCGTCGCAGTCGCATTGGCAGAAGACTCCGCAACTGGCGTCTCAGCGGAAGGATTGTCAAGGCTGGCCACTTGGGCAGGAGCATCACCAGCAGTCTCGACGGACGCTGTCTCGGTCTCCTCTGCAGACTCTTCAGTTGCATTCGGCTTGGCGATGCTGGCCAAAATCTTGGAGGCCTTGCCCGGTTCGGTCTCAACGACCAGCAATTCTCCGTCCTTTTCAGCAGAACGGGCAACCGTCACCGAGCTTTGGGACGCGATCGCCTCGCCGCCGTCTTCTGACTGGGCCGAGAGGGAAAGATCTGACACGCCTTCCCCGAGCGGATCATTCAAGATCATGACCCACTCACCATTGGTGTTAGCAACGGCTTTTGACAGAATAGCCGATCCGTTTTTAAGCTCTACAGTCCAGCCCGGCTGTGCCCTACCCGCGACCAGCGTGTTGCCATCAGGCTCGACACGCACAATGTCAAAGGTCGGCGCAAGATCGGACCCTGCGGACTCCGCATCCGACCCTGTTTGTTCCGCTTGCGCGGTTTGTTGAGGTTCTTTGGTGTCAAGCGCGCTATCCGGCTTGGAAGCGGTCTCTTCCTTGGCCGCTTCAACCACAGGCTTTGGCTGCTCTTTCTCAGGCAATACCAGAGAAGTAACAGACGACAGGCTGCCATTTATGCCATCTGCCAGATTCCCCAGACCGATCCGGTCTCCGAAAGCGGCGATGCCAACAACGAGAGCAACAAAAACACCGCAAACTATTGCGACAAAAGGAGCAGCAGATTTCATCCTACAATCACACTTCAGTTGTGCCGATCAGCGGCAATGCCACAATTAACACCAAAACGGACATCGGCTCGACAATTCCCACGCCGTCCAGCGCCTTCCCCACTTGGGCAGAAAAGGCATAAAACTCGAATGCTCAACGAGTCACCAAAAGGATAGAGTCTTGAACCTTCAAGCCAACACCTAACCCTTTTTTAACATTTGGACAAGACTGGCGCTCTATTTGCAACAATCAGCTTGACCAGAACACACATGAATGCCACACACGATACATGTCTAAATTACAGAATATTTGCGTTTACTGCGGCTCCGGAAGTGGCAGATCGCCTGTCTATGCCGATGCTGCGCGCTCGCTTGGCGAACAATTGGCCAAAGCGGATATAAGACTTGTTTATGGTGGCGGGGCCGTTGGCCTCATGGGCATTCTTGCCAAGAGTGTACTCGACAACGGAGGCAATGTCACAGGAATCATTCCAGAGTTTCTTCAGGAACGTGAAGTGATGCTCGACACTGTCCAAGATTTAATTGTCACCAAGGACATGCATGAAAGAAAACGCAAGATGTTCGAAGCCGCTCAAGCCTTCGTAGCGCTTCCCGGCGGCATTGGAACCTTGGAAGAAGTTGTCGAAATGCTCACCTGGGCACAATTGGGACAACATAAGAAGCCGATTTTATTGGCCAATATTAATGGCTTCTGGGATCCTCTGGCTCGATTGTTCGATCATATGGAAGAAGAGGCTTTCTTTCGTCAGGGAATGGGTATTTCCTTTTTAACCGCAAGATCCACCGATGAGATCGTCCCCATGCTACGAGAAGCAGTGGCCAACATCCCCGAACACGAGATGGACGGATCTCAGCGAAGCAGCACCCTCGACGCTCTTTAGCCGCACACAACAAACCGGATTCTATCCACACTTCACGTTGCCATAACAGCACCGATACCATACGATCCGCGCGCAAAATTCGGCTTCAACAAATATTGGCAGTCCAGTCTGCCCGGATGGTTTCATGAATCAACCTGCAACCTTGGGGGCTCTGGCCGCCCTGATCGTCGGCGCTGTCATTTCCTTTCAGGCAATTCTGGCAGCGCGCATCAGTCTGGCCGACAATGCAGCCAGCACCGGACTGGTCATGTATGTTGCAGGTGGGCTGATCGCCATTTCCCTGCTTGTGTTTTTCACATATACCGGCCAATTGACTCTCGCCCCTCTGGGCTGGCAACGCATCTTGCAAATGCTGCTTGGCGGTCTTGCCGGAATCATCATCGTTACCGGCTCTGCCTTTGCTTTTGCCAAAATCAACCCGGCTGGCGCCGTTGCACTTATTATATTTGGTCAAATGGCCATTGCTCTACTCGCCGACTATCTGGGCGCAAGCGGACAATCGACTACGCCGATTGATTGGCGCAGGATTGCGGGCCTTACACTGTTTGCGGTGTCGATCTGGCTGCTTATCACCCCCGGTAAAGACTAGCCTGAAAGCTCACGACACCTCCGATTTTTCTCGTTTTTGCCGCCGCTTGGAAAGCGCATCATAGGAATAGACAGCAACCGAAAGCCATATCAGAACAAATGTCGCCAGCTTGCTCATTGTGATGCTTTCCTTGAGCACGAAAACGGCAATTATGAACTGAATGGAGGGATTGAGATACTGCATGATCCCGATGGTGGTCATGTTCAGGCGTCTGGCAGCACCAGAAAACCATATCAGCGGTAATGATGTCATGACACTGGAGAAGATCAATAGTCCCATTGTCACAGGCTCAGACAGCTCGAAATGCCCCTGCCCGTTGGCCTGCAGATAAAGAATGTAGCAAAGGGCAATTGGCGTAATGACAATCAGCTCGACAAGCAATCCCAGATTGGGACCAACAGGCACGATCTTGCGCAGATAACCATAAGCCCCGAATGTAAGCGCAATGAACAGCGAGATGATGGGCACAGTCCCAAGCAGGATCATTTGCAGCAGAATAGCGGATACGGCAAGGCATATCGCTACGATCTGCAGGCGCGACAGGCGTTCGGACAAAAAGAGATATCCGGTAGCCACATTGACCATCGGCACAATGAAATATCCGAGGCTGGCTTCAGTCGCCCGTGCGTGGACAACAGCCCAGACATAGGTGAGCCAATTGCTGCTAACCAGCAGACCTGTGATGACAAGAAGGCCCAA
Source organism: uncultured Cohaesibacter sp. (assembly GCF_963682185.1). Classification (NCBI taxonomy): domain Bacteria; kingdom Pseudomonadati; phylum Pseudomonadota; class Alphaproteobacteria; order Hyphomicrobiales; family Cohaesibacteraceae; genus Cohaesibacter; species uncultured Cohaesibacter sp. The sequence continues at coordinate 563,292 of NZ_OY821667.1, forward strand.
GACCCGCGGCAACCGGAGCACAGTCCAAACCTCATGCCAACGCTTGCGAATGAGAAACCACACGGCCATTAGAACCAGTGACCATGTAACACGATGCGCCACCACCTCGACGGCTGGCACATGGGCCAGCATCGAGAAATAAAGCGGGAAGATGCCCCATGATCCATAGGCAGCCAAAGCCATGAACAGCCCGATCTGGGTGTCCTTGCTTGCCGTTTCTGAGGTCATATCCCCACTGGAAGCAGGTGACGCATCCCCTGCTTTATTGCTCATCTGGCTCATAGGGTCTCAATTTCTGTGCCAGGTGAACAATCAACAGCCACCGGGGCGCATTATCAGGAATATTTGAGAAGCTTGAAGGTAATGGAATCCAACAAGGCCTGGAAGGAAGCATCTACAATATTCTCGGAAACGCCGACTGTAAACCACCTGTGGCCAGCTCCATCACGGCTTTCGATCAGAACGCGGGTTATGGCGTCTGTACCGCCATTGAGGATACGCACCTTATAGTCCACCAACTCAAGGTCATCGATCTTGCCCTGCAAGCGTCCCAGATCCTTGCGCAAGGCAAGATCAAGCGCGTTAACCGGCCCTGTTGCCTCGGCCACCGACATCAGTTTTTCACCATCCAGCCAGATCTTGACCACAGCTTCCGAGAGCGTCACTAGATCACCGTTGGCATTATGGCGTCGCTCCACCATAACGCGGAAGCTCTCAATCTTGAAATAGTCCGGCACAGAGCCCAGATGACGACGCGCCAACAATTCCAGAGACGCACTTGCGCCCTCGTAAGCATAGCCATGGGCTTCACGCTCCTTGACAATGGAAAGCAGATCGACGAGGCGCGGATCAGATTTCTCCACCTCCAGCCCCATGCGTCGTAGCTCATCAATCAGGTTGGACATGCCCGCCTGATTGGAAACGAGCACCTTGCGATGGTTGCCCACCAATGCAGGGTCCACATGCTCATAGGTCTGCGGATCTTTCAAAATGGCCGAGGCATGAATGCCCGCCTTGGTCGCAAAGGCACTGGCCCCGACATAGGGACTATGACGATCCGGAGCCTTGTTCAGCAATTCATCAAAGCCACGCGAAATGCTTGTCAGTTCAGCAAGCTTCTCATCGGGCACGCTGATCTCGAATTGATCGGCGAATTCCTCTTTCAGCTTCAGCGTCGGGATCAGCGTGATCAGGTTGGCGTTGCCGCACCGTTCACCAATACCATTGAGCGTGCCCTGAATTTGCCGCACGCCAGCTCGTACCGCCGCCAGTGAATTGGCGACAGCCTGTTCGGTGTCATTATGCGCATGGATACCGACATGGGTGCCGGGTACCAATGTCAGCACATCCTTGACGATCTCGGTGATTTCATGGGGGAGCGTTCCGCCATTGGTGTCACACAGGACCACCCAGCGCGCACCAGCCTCATAGGCAGTCTTGACGCACTCCAGCGCATAAGACCGATTGGCCTTGTAGCCATCAAAGAAATGCTCGCAATCGACCATCGCCACTTTGCCAGCCGAATTGGCAGCTTTCACGGAGTCGGTGATCCCTTCAAGATTTTCCTCGTTGGTACAGCCAAGCGCCACATCCACATGATAATCCCAGGATTTGGCAACAAAGCAGATCGCGTCAGAGGCCGCATTGATCAAGGCCTGAACGCCGGGGTCATTCTCCACCGAGCGCCCTGCCCGTTTGGTCATCCCGAATGCAGTGAATGTGGCCTTCTTGGTGCGTTTTTCCTTAAAGAAGGCATCATCCGTTGGGTTGGCCCCCGGATAGCCCCCTTCGACATAATCCACGCCCAGATCATCCAGAATGCCAGCAATGAGAATTTTGTCTTCTACGCTGAAATCGAGGCCATTGGTCTGCGCACCGTCGCGCAAGGTGGTATCGAACAGATAAAGACGATCTTTGGTCATGTGTCTGGTCCTGAATGAAGAGAATGGATTTGGGCTCTTGTTTGCCCGGTCTAAAAAAGCGGGGCTGAATAAGCCCCGCCATGTTTCATTTAGCCTTCAAGGCTCCAAGTGGTCTCGAACGCACCCGTTTCCTTGTTTTTGCTATCCTTGAGCACGACGCCCATGGCAGCCAGCTTGTCACGCAATTCGTCGGACTTGGGAAAGTCCTTGCTGTTACGCGCTTCAAGGCGTTCATCAACGATTGCCTGAATGGCCGCTTCGTCAACATCACCAGCCGCAGCCGGACGCCAGTCCGCCCATGCTTTCGGGTCCTGCCCCAGCACACCGATCAACTGCTGCAACGTTGCCTTCAACGACGCAGCCGCGGTCTTGTCCCCCTGCGCAGCCTTGGAGCGCAAGCCATGCAACTCGGCAATGGCCTTTGGCGTATTGAGATCATCGGCAAGAGCCGCCACAACGGCCGCATCAGGTTCACTGGCCTCAACGTCAGCCGTCAGGGCATACCACTGGTCCAGCATGCGTTTGGCTTCCTTCACGCCATCGGCGGTCCAGTTGAACGGCTTGGTGTAATGGGTTGTTAGCAGAGCAAGACGAATCGCCTCTCCGGGATATTTGTCGATCAGGTCATGCACCGTGGTGAAGTTGCCCAGAGATTTGGACATCTTCTCGCCCTCAACCTGCACAAACCCGTTATGCATCCATACCTTTGCCATCGCCTCGTTGCCATGGGCACAGCGCGATTGGGCAATCTCGTTTTCATGGTGCGGGAAGGTAAGGTCGATCCCACCACCATGAATGTCAAACACCTCGCCCAGATGCTTCTCGCTCATGGCCGAGCATTCGATATGCCAGCCCGGACGCCCCTCGCCCCATGGACTCGGCCAGCTTGGTTCCCCTTCCTTGGAAGGCTTCCAGAGCACAAAATCCATCGGATTGCGTTTATAGGGAGCCACCTCGACGCGCGCCCCGGCGATCATGTCGTCCACCGAACGGCCAGATAGTTGGCCATATTCATCCATGCTGTCCACCGCGAAGAGAACGTGCCCTTCCGCTGCATAGGCATGGCCCTTTTCAATCAAGGTGCCGATCATGCGCAGCATATCCTCGATATGCTCGGTCGCACGCGGCTCGATGGTCGGGCGCATGGCACCAAGAGCATCCATATCTGCGTGATAAAGCGCGGTCGTCTCATCCGTCAGCTCACGAATGGAGATGCCTCTATCGGCTGCACGCGCGTTGATCTTGTCATCCACATCGGTGATGTTGCGCACATAGGTCACATGATCAGCCCCATAGACATGGCGCAGCAACCTAAACAGCATGTCGAACACCACAACCGGGCGCGCGTTGCCGATATGCGCCGTATCATAAACGGTCGGCCCGCAGACATACATGCGAACATTATCAGGATCGAGTGGCGAGAACGCCTCTTTCTGTTTGGTGAGCGTGTTGTAAAGCATCAACTGAGTTTGTTCAGCAGGTTCGGTCATTGACCCATTCCCAATTTTATTGCCGCCTCCGGCAGCCAATCAAAACACAAAACGCAAGGACAACCATTCCACAGAAAGGGTCCAAACCGTCGCGCAACCGCACATTCGCCGTTGGCCGGAAATCGTTTCATATTTTCAAGGGATGAGCGAAACGGCTCCAGCCAGCAAAGGTGCTAGTGGATAATAATCAAACCAATAATGCAGCAGTTGGTCAGACGGTCCGTTTTCATGCGGCCACAATGGCCAAATTGCCCTGCCACGTCAACCGCTCTTTTTATCAATTTATGTGGTTTTATAAGCGACTTTCCGACGCAAACAACGAGGAATGCACCCCTTTGGCAATCTCGCAGGTGGGATCTTTCATTTCCGTGTCCCACTTCCCTTGCCATTGCATGGGCCAAATTCTGCCTTATGCTCAGCACAAAGCATCTCTAACATGCCAAAGAACTGCAAATTCTATCTGAAAGCACTTATATAAAACGCGAAAATGCTTCACTCTCGTTCAACAATCGCTATAGTGCCATTCCAAACACTCCGTATGCTGATCAAATGCTTTCCTGATCGGATTTCACAAGACGTCGTTCGATGTGCTATAGCCCACGAGAACAAGGGCATGGCTTGATGAAAGCTTCGGACAAAAAATCAACTGGCTACAGACAATGAAAATACAAGAACTAGAACAAAATTCTGAAGAAGCAGCAAGCTTCCTGAAACTTCTGGCATCAGGTCCGCGCTTGCTTATTCTTTGTCAATTGATCGATGGCGAACAGAATGTCGGAACGCTGGCCGAGAAAACCGGGCTGCGCATGACCACTGTTTCCCAGCATATGGCGTTGATGCGCGCGCAGAATATCGTCTCAACCCGCCGCGATGGCACGACGATCTATTATTCGCTCGCCAGCCCGATCGTGGAAGAAGTACTCGCTGTCTTGCACAAGAATTTCTGCGGAGCCTGACTTCTGGTGGCTCCCTCTTAAGAGGCTCCCGAGAATAGACATGGTCGGCACTTTCGATGAGAAGCCCCCGGTTCCGCTCGTTCGAGAGGTCTCCTTTACCGATCCGGCCAGCTTGCTCCCCGCATTGAGCAGCCAGCCTTATCTGTCATATCTGGACAGTGCGGCCCGGTCCCCCGCCCTTGGCCGCTACTCCTTTCTCTGTTTCTCGCCTTTTGCCATTTTCAGGGTGTCCGAGGGCACAGCCTATTGGAATGACAGCCCGCTTGCTGATCCTCCGCTTATCGCGCTGAACAGGAAACTGCAAGAATTTGCCCTGCAGCCAGCAGGCGATGGCTTACCCCCTTTTCAGGGCGGAGCATTGGGCTATTTCTCCTATGAAGCAGGCAGGCTGCTGGAAATCCTGCCGCGCACGTCGCGAGAAGACGAAGCGCTCGACGCAATTCTCTTGCCCTTTTATGATCTTGTGCTGGCAATCGACCATTTTGCCCCTGAGGAAGGGCAAGACAAGTCCCCAACCGAAAACACCAATCAACGCACCACAGAACGCGCCTATGTCTTCTCTTCCGGCTGGCCGCACCAAGGACATGCGCGCGAACACCATGCCGCTGAGCGTCTTGATTGGTTCTGCGCTCAACTCAGCGCAGCAAGCAAGGCCCAGCCTGCCCTGCAGGCAAGCCAGACCTCGCCGCCCCCCATTTATGGCTGGAGATCTGATGTTTCCCGCTCCGACTTTGAGAGATCCATCTCCAAGACGCGCCACTATATCCGGCAGGGCGACATCTTTCAGGCCAACATCACCCAGCAGTTTTCTGCGCCCATGCCAAAGGCTCCCAACGCGACGACGCTGGCCTATTACGGCGCAATGCGCGCGCATAATGCGGCCCCCTTTGCGGCCTATCTGGCCTATCCCGACCATGTGATTGCCTCCAGCTCGCCCGAGCGCTTCATCACGCTCGATGCATCGGGCAATGTGGAGACCCGCCCGATCAAGGGCACCGCGCCGCGTGATCTTGCCAACCCGAAGCGAGACAAGGCCAATGCGGAAATCTTGCTCAACAGCGAGAAGGATCGCGCCGAGAATATCATGATCACTGATCTTATGCGCAACGATCTCTCCCGCGTCTGCGAGCCGGGCAGCATCAAGGTGCCCCATCTCTGCGCGCTGGAAAGCTACGCCCGCGTGCATCATCTGGTATCCACTGTGCAAGGCAAACTAAAAGCGACCAACGGCGCTGTCGCCTTGCTCGGTGCTTCCTTTCCGGGCGGCTCCATCACCGGTGCCCCCAAGATCCGCTCCATGGAAATCATCACCGAGCTGGAAGACCTGCCCCGCGGCGTCTATTGCGGCTGTATCGGATATATCGGCTTCAATGGCATCATGGACACGAACATCGCCATTCGCACAGTTACATTCAAAGATGGCATGGCGCATTTCAATGTCGGCGGCGGCATAACCATTCTGTCCGATCCGGCTGAGGAATATGAAGAATGCCTGCACAAGGCCTCGGCGCTCTTTACGGCTTTCGGCACGTCGATTGAAGACGAACGCGCAACACTGGAGCATTCTCCCGCAACAAAAGGCGGGAAGCAGCCGTGATCCTCATTCTCGACAATTACGATTCCTTTGTCTTCAATCTTGCCCGCTATTGTGAGGAATTGGGAGAAGCCGTCACCGTCTATCGCAATGACGCGCTGGACATCGCAGACATTGCCCGCCTCGACCCGGATGCCATTTTGCTTTCTCCCGGCCCCGGACGGCCAGAAGATGCCGGCATCATGATCGATCTGATACGCCATTTTTCCGGCCGCATTCCAATCCTTGGCATCTGCCTTGGCCATCAGGCAATCGGTCATGCCTTTGGTGCGGAAGTCATACGGGCCAAACAGCCCATGCATGGGCGCGCAAGCCAGATCAGCCACGAAGAAACCGGCATATTCCGCACCATATCGTCTCCGCTCAAGGTTGCCCGCTACCATTCACTGGTCGTCTCGCCGCAGGCTGTCCCCTCCGATCTTATCGTGACGGCATGGTCTGAGGAGGGCGAGATTATGGCCCTTAAACACGCAACCCACCCGACAATCGGATTGCAGTTTCATCCCGAGTCGATCCTGACCGACTATGGGCACACCCTGCTCAAGAATTTTCTGGACGATGCTCATGCTTGAATGCAGATATGGCAACCAAAGGAAAGGCGCTTCATCATGAAAGCGACAATGCTGAACGGAACCCTCTATATCGATGAGGCCTGTGACGACGTCTCGCTTTCTGCGTCAGATCGCGGCTTTCTGCTCGGTGATGGCCTGTTTGAAACCTTGCCTATCTTGCATGGGACGCCGCTTTGGTGGCAAGAGCACAGTGCGCGCCTTACCCAAAGCGCCAACCGTCTGGGGATGTCTGTGGACCCTGTCATGCTGGAACACACAGTAAGCCAGCTTGCAGCCTTGTCCAAAGAGGCCAATGCCATTTTGCGGATTGCCGTCTCCCGTGGCAGTGGCGGACGTGGGCTCCTGCCCCCGGTGGAGGCTCGCCCAACCCTATTGGCGACGCTGGCGCCCTTGCCCGATGGTCTTGCATTTCAAGACATGAGCCTTGCCACCAGCACCATCCGACGCAACGCACAGTCCCTCACCGCCAGCATCAAGAGCAACAATTATCTTGATAATATCGCCGCCGCTCAACAGGCCGAGCAGGCTGGGGCTAGTGATGCGCTTTTGCTCAACACGGAGGGCAAGATTGCCTGCACCACCATCGGCAACCTCTTCTCCCTTCATGGCAACCGCCTGACGACACCGCCCGTCTCCGACGGTGTCCTACCCGGCATTGTGCGCCAACAGCTGCTGATAATGGCGCCGCAATGGGGCTTTGAGGCAACAGAAGCCTCTCTCTCTCCTGAGGACATAAAAAAGGCTGATGGCCTCTTCATGACCAACAGCCTTCGCTTCATTCGTCGGGTCACCGCATGGGATGATCACGCTTTTGCCGCAACACCAGACGATCCCATCTTAAGGCTGCAAACGCACATGAGAGACCATGTCGCCAAGCTCACCGGCGTCACCATAGGGCTTTCATAAAACTCAAGACAGATCAATCATCCAGCCAGTCTTCACAGCGCGGGGCTTCATGATCCCCCCATGGCATGATAGGCACCGTGGAGGTTGAGTTTTTCGGGCTACCCTCAATCAGCTTGTCTGAATAGCTCAGATAAACCAGCACATTACGGGTCTTGTCACAGCCACGCACGATACGCATCTTCTTGAAAAAAAGCGACCGGCGCTGCTCGAACATTTCCTCGCCCTGCTCGAATTTCTTCTTGAAGGAAATCGGCCCCACCTGACGACAGGCCAGCGAGATATCTGAGACCTCTTCGGCAACGCCGAGCATGCCAGACACGCCCCCCTTTTCAGGAACAGTATAGTGGCAGGCCACCCCCTCCACCAGCGGATCATCAATCGCGTAGGTCGCCAGTTTGTGGTCGGGCGTGAGAAGCTTCCAGACCGTTGATTTCTTGAAAATCAGTTCCGGCCCATCAGCTGCGGACGCAGCCGAAACGCTCATGACAACAGCTAGACCGACACCCATCAATATGCGAAGCATAATAAAATCCTGTTTTAGAATCAGTTTGCGGCCATTGTGGCCAACCCGTTCAGTAGATGCCAACGCGCATCGCCACCTCTACGAGACACTGAAGCAGATATAGGGAGACATCTTGGAAAAATCGAGGCGCGAAACAACTATGCAGGCGAAAATGAGGCACTATCGCTTGCCATTTCCGGACGTATACGTTAAAAACGCTCGAATTATTAGAAATAACACGTATTTTTGAAGCACCTTTTGGGTCCTTCTCCCCCTATCCCCGCTAGGAAAGAACCATGAACCCACAGACCTCCTCTGCGGATGGCCTGCGCGAACGTTTCCGTTTTGATTTGTCTCCCGAGCAGCTCAAAACAGACACTCTCTCCGGCCTGACCGTCGCCCTGGCGCTCGTGCCAGAAGCCGTTGCCTTTGCCTTCGTGGCGCAAGTTCACCCACTTGTCGGACTTTATGCTGCCTTTATCGTTGGCCTCATCACTGCCGTTCTGGGCGGCCGCCCGGGCATGATCTCCGGAGCAACAGGCGCCCTTGCCGTTGTCATGATCTCTCTGGTTGTCACCCACGGCGTTGAATATCTCTTTGCCACAGTCATCCTGATGGGCATCTTCCAGATCCTTGCCGGCGTGTTGCGCTGGGGCAAATTCATTCGCATGGTGCCCCATCCGGTGATGCTCGGCTTCGTGAACGGCCTTGCCATTGTCATCGGCCTTGCCCAGCTCAGCCAGTTCAAGGTCAAGGATGCCTCCGGCTCTCTTGTCTGGATGTCCGGCACCCCGCTTTATACCATGCTCGGCCTTGTTGTCGTTACCATGGCTATCATTTGGCTGGCCCCCAAAGTCACCAAGGCAATCCCGGCCCCTCTGTTGGCTATTGTTGCGGTTTCACTGATCGTTATCGGCCTTAATCTCGATATCCCCCGTGTGGGTGACATGGCCCAGATTGCTGGCGGCCTGCCGGAATTCCATATTCCGATGGTCCCGATCAATCTGGAAACCCTGCAGATCATCGTCCCCTATGCGGCCATTCTGGCAGCTGTTGGCCTCATTGAAAGCCTACTGACGCTCAATCTCGTCTCCGAAATGACCGATTCCCACGGCGGTGCTTCCAAGGAATGCGTCGCTCAGGGCACAGCCAACATTGTCACAGGTTTCTTCGGCGGCATGGGCGGCTGCGCCATGATCGGCCAGTCGATGATCAACGTGAAGTCCGGCGGACGCACGCGTTGGTCTGGCATCTCGGCGGCCCTGTTCCTGCTGGCCTTCATCCTGTTTGCCTCAGGCCTCATCGAGCAGATTCCGCTGGCAGCATTGGTCGGCGTCATGTTCATGGTCGTTATCGGCACATTCGCCTGGCGTAGCCTGCAGATCATGACCAAGATCCCGCGTCATGATGCCTTCGTCATTCTGCTGGTCACCGCTGTTACGGTCTATTCCGACCTTGCCGTTGCCGTGATCGTTGGTGTCATCGTCTCGGCGCTCGTCTTTGCCTGGCAGGCAGCCAAACGCATAGATGTGAGCGTCAGCACTGAAGAACATGGCTGGAAGGTCTATGAGTTGCGCGGCCCGCTCTTCTTTGGCTCCATCGCCAGCTTCAACGAACAATTCGACCCGAAATCCGATCCCGAAGATGTGGTAATCGAATTCATGGGCGCCCGCGTTTGGGACCATTCGGCCCTTCAGGCCATTGATTCACTGGCCACTAAATATGAAGAACAGGGCAAGAAGCTGCACCTGCGTCATCTCTCGACGGACTGCAAGAATCTGCTGCAAAAAGCAGACAAGTTCATCGAAGTCTCCGTTATCGAAGACCCTCATTATGAGGTTGCCGTGGATTACGCAGAAATGTTCGGCAAGAAGCCGGAGCCGCAGCCGCAGCCGCAGCCGCAAAGCTAGGCTTCACCGCCAGTTTCAAACCAAAAGAAAACTCCCGGAAAGCTCAGCTTTTCGGGAGTTTTTGATTCCTACCAAGCCCCATCAAGAGGTCAGGCAAGCGCGCGATAGCCGCCGCCGTAATAAACAAGCGGATCGCCCTCGGACACGGCAATATCGACCACCCGACCAAGCAGAATGACGTGATCGCCCCCTTCAATGATTTGCTCCGTCTTACAGTCGATCCGCGCCAGAGCCCCGTCAATCAGAGGCGCACCGGTTTGCCCTGCGCTCCATTGAACCTTCTCGAAACGATCCTCGGCCATGGCGGCAAAAAGATTGGAAGCCATTTGCTGATCGTGCGCCAGAATGCTCACACCATAAAAGCCGCTATTGCAGAAGGCATCCATCTGGTTGGAGCTCTTGTCCAGCGACCAAAGCACCAGAGGCGGATCAAGCGAAACGGAATTGAAGCTGTTGACGGTTAGCCCCATGGGCGCGTCCCTGTCATCCATAGTCGTAACGATGGCTATACCGGTCGCAAAACGTCCGAGGGCCTTACGAAACTCTGTTGCTTCAATCATGAACCTATCCAAACAAAACCATAAAAGACGGAACGGCTCGCTGCCTGCTCAGAGCCCTTCGATTTCCACCGGTCTCTTACCGTAGTTTTCCATATCAGGACAAGGGGAAACCGCGAAATTCCTGGGCCTGGACGGTGAAACCACTTTGCATTTTGTCGTGAGAGTCATAATCAATTGCAAATTTTGCGAGAATTCCTTGGTTGGCAAAGGACATGCACGAAAAAATGACTATAATTTCGCCTCAATCGGAGGTGATTCTGGAGCAGAAAAGCTGAATTTTTCTTCCCTCGAACGATCCGCCTGCACATGATGCGTTTGGTAAGGCGGCCCCATTTAATCGATCTGTCAGAGGCCATGAATTTGGGACCAAAGATGAAAAGGCGCGTGAGTTTAGCCGGACTGTTTGTTGCTACATTCTGGGCAACGCTCCCCGTAGAGGCCCAAACCTCCTGGTCGTCAAACGATCAGATTTGTGCGCAGCTGGAGGGAGACCTCGCACGACTCCAGCGCGGAGGCGGCTTGACCTCATCAAGAAACTTTCAAAAACTCGATGCTGCGGTTCACAAGCAGCAGGCAGAACTGGACAATGCCCAGGCGCGCGCCAAGCGCGATGCCTGCTTTGGTGGCAACATCTTCCTGTTCCGCAGAACGCCCAAAGCCTCCTGTCCGGCGCTGGTCAAACGCATTGACAAGATGAAGCGCAATCTCGCCGAACTGGAGCAAAAACGCAATCGCTATGCCCCTCCTCCCGACAATACCGGCCAGAGGAAAGCGCAGATTCTCACACAGTTGGCCCGAGCTGGTTGCGGTGAACAGTATCAGCAATTTGCACAGCCCGTGCGCCAACAACGGCGCGGCCTGTTTGGGTCTCTGTTTGGCAACGGCGGCACTGTGCGCGAATATAACCTGAAAAATTATGATATTCCGCAAGTTGGCACCTTCCGAACGGTTTGCGTGCGTTCCTGCGATGGCTTCTTCTTCCCTATTAGCTTCTCGACCACCCAAAGCGGCTTCCAACGAGATGCCCAGATGTGCCAGTCAAGTTGTCCGGGAACAGATGCAGAATTGTTCGTCTACCGCAATCCGGGAGAAACATCCGACGATATGGTTTCTCTTTCAGGGCAACCTTATCAGGCACTGGAAACCGCCTATCTATACAAGAAAGAATATGTGCCGGGTTGCTCCTGTCAGGCTCCGGCAAGTCAGATGGCCTCGATCTCCAACAGCGACCAGCCACACACTGAGGCCATGACGCCACAATTTACGCCAGCAGCACCACGCCAGAGTGCACCAGCCGCTCCTCTGGTGCCACTGCCTTCGCCCAAGCAAACCGCAATGGTTGACCCGGACACACAGGCTTTGGCACGCTATGGCATGAAATTCGAACCTTATCAGCCACCTGAAGTCAGTGCGGACGCCAATTCGGTCCGCACCGCTGATGGGCGTTCGATCAGGATAGTCGGTCCACGCTTCTTTGGTAACCAATAATCGGCAGGAATGACGCCAGCTCCGGCCCATGCGAGCGACCGGTCAAAGCCACACGCAACGGCATGAAGAGGGACTTCCCTTTTCTGCCACTTTCCGCCTTGAGAGCAGACGTCCAGCTTTTCCATGTGGTTGCGTCCCAAGGCTCGGACGGCAGAAGCTCAAGCGCCTTGGCATAGAATTCGGCGTCTTCGTCCGATTTCTCGACAGCATCATCTGGCAAACCGTCATGGGCGATGGACCACCAGTCTTTGGCATCAGGCAACCGCTCGATATTACCGCGCACAGCCTGCCAGAAGGCTTCGCCTCCCTCGACACCGAGGGCGGACAAACGATCAGAAACCGCAGAATAATCAGTCTCATGCAGAATGCGCGCATTGAGATGATTGAGATCGGCCATATCGAACTTGGATGAAGAGCGCGACACCTTGTCGAGCGCGAACAAGTCAGCCAGAGCTTCCATATCTGCCAGCGGCTGCACAGACTCAGAAGTACCATTCAGAACGGCAAAAATCGCAACAGACAGCGGCTCATAGCCCTCTTCCCGCATCTGTCGGATGGAGAGAGACCCGAGCCGCTTGGACAGCCCCTCACCGCTGGCATTGATAATCAGATTGTGATGGGCAAATTTCGGGCTCTTGCCAGACAAGATCTCGAATAGCTGGATCTGAACCGCCGTGTTGGTCACATGGTCATCTCCGCGAATGATCATGGATACGCCCATATCGATGTCATCGATGACCGAGGGCAGCGTGTAAAGATAGGTGCCATCAGCGCGGATCAGAACCGGGTCAGACACGCTGTCGCACTCGATACTCTGTGAGCCGCGAATGCCATCTTCCCAACTGATGGTCTTCTGATCGAGCAAAAAGCGCCAGTGGGGCTTGCGCCCTTCGGCTTCATACGCGGCAATCTGCTCTTCAGTCAGCTTTAGCGCTGAGCGATCATATACCGGTGGCAGGCCACGCGCGCGCTGACGCTTGCGTTTCCTGTCCAACTCATCAGGCGTTTCATAGCAAGCGTAAAGCCGGCCCATATCCCTGAGCTTCTTGGCCACCGTGTCATAAACGCCCATGCGCTCGGACTGACGTTCGACCCGATCCGGCTTCACGCCAAGCCAAGCCAGATCCTCCGCGATATTGTCTGCATATTCTTTTCGGGACCGTTCCTGATCGGTGTCATCATAGCGCAAGATGAATTGACCGCCGGTCTTCATCGCTACCAGCCAGTTGATCAGCGCCGGACGCGCATTGCCGATATGAATATTTCCCGTCGGAGACGGAGCGAAACGAACGATTTCAGCCATCAGGCAGACTTCCTTAAATTGATATTGCGGGTTTGACGGGCGCTATCAGCCTCTGTCACGGAACCCGTTGGTGATTGGATAGCGCCGGTCGCGACCGAAATTCTTCTCGCTGAGCTTGACGCCCGGCGCAGACTGGCGGCGCTTATATTCGGCGATATAAAGCAGATGTTCTATGCGGCGCACCAGATCTGGTGCATGGCCTCGCTCGACGATTTCTTCGACGCCCATTTCCTTCTCGACGAGGCATTCCAGAATGTCGTCCAGAACCGGATATTCAGGCAAGCTGTCCTGATCGGTCTGGTTCTCACGCAATTCCGCTGTCGGTGCCTTGGAAATGATATTGGCCGGGATGACCTCCCCAGCTGGCCCCAAAGCCCCGTCGGGCTTGTGCTGGTTACGCCATGCAGAAAGATGGTAGACCGCCATCTTGTAGAGATCCTTGATCGGGTTGAAACCGCCATTCATGTCGCCATAAAGCGTGGCATAGCCAACGGACATTTCAGACTTGTTGCCCGTGGTCACAACCATATTGCCGAACTTGTTCGATACGGCCATCAGAATGGTACCACGCGCACGGGACTGAAGGTTTTCTTCTGTCACGCCCTCGTCTGTGCCCTCAAACAGGCCAGACAGGGCTTCCGAGAAGCCTTCAACCGGCTTGACGATATCAACGACATCATAGCGCACACCAAGTGCCTTGGCGCAATCGGCAGCATCTTTGAGACTCTCATCGGATGTATAGCGATAAGGCAGCATCACGCAATGCACACGATCTGCACCAAGAGCATCCACGGCCAACGCCGCACAGATTGCCGAATCGATACCGCCTGAAAGCCCCAGCACAACACCAGGGAACCGGTTTTTGTTGACATAATCGCGCAGCCCCAGCATGCAGGCAGACCAGGCGCTTGCATCGCGGTCCATCACAGGTTCGATTGGGCCGGAAAGCATCCATTTTCCGTCGATGCGCTCGGCAACGAGAACCTGTTGATCCTCGGCAAAACCGACCATCTGCATGGCCAGCGACCGGTCGCCATTCAGCGCAAAGGAAGCACCGTCAAACACCAGTTCATCCTGTCCGCCAACCTGATTGAGATAGACCAGCGGCAGCTCCGTTTCGATCACGCGCTGGATGGCAACCTGCTGACGCACTTCCCATTTATCCAGATTGAATGGGGACCCATTGGGTACCACCAGAAGCTCTGCGCCTGTTTCGGCCAGACATTCGCACACTTCGATATCCCAGATATCTTCGCAAATGGGCACACCAACAGCCACACCGCGCAAATTGATCGGCCCCGGCATCGGGCCAGCGGCGAACACGCGCTTTTCGTCAAACACACCATAGTTCGGCAGATCGGCCTTGTAGCGCACGGCCTGCACTTCGCCATTATCCAGAAGACAAACAGCGTTATAAAGCCGCTCTCCGTCCACCCATGGCGAGCCAATCAGGATGGCTGGAGCGTCGCCTTCAGTCAATTCGGCAAGCTTTTCCACCTGCTCACGGCAGGCCGCCTGAAAGGCAGGCTTCAGAACGAGATCCTCAGGCGGATAGCCCGAGATGAACAGCTCACTGAGCACCAGACAATCCGCGCCCTGTTCGGCAGCGACTTTGTGAGCAGCGCGGGCCATTTCGGCGTTACCCGCAATATCCCCCAGATGGGGATTGAGTTGAGCAAGGCTGAAAACAAGTCTTTCGGTCACGGCGCGATCCTGTATTGCAATAGTGTTATTGAAGCGGGGAGCTTACAAACTCTCGACTAAAGATATAAAGCCAGAGAATGCGATAATCCAATGTAAAGTGACCAGAGCAGCTATCCTATTTGACGCATTCCAGTTTTCAAGGCCACCCACAAACAACTGCGGCAAAAGAAAAGCCCGACTGAGTGCCGGGCTTTCATGAATGGAATCAGGAAGCGATCTTAATAAGGCGCAATTTCGCTCGCTTCGAGGCTGGCGCGGTGCTTCTTGATATTGTCGGCAATCAGGAAAGCCAGCTCCAGAGACTGATCCGCATTGAGGCGCGGATCGCAGACCGTATGGTAGCGATCAGACAGGTCATCTTCAGAAATGGCATGGGCACCACCGGTGCATTCCGTGACATTCTTGCCGGTCATCTCAACATGCACACCACCGGGATAAGTGCCCTCGGAGCGGTGAACAGCAAAGAAGCTCTCAACCTCTTTCAGGATGCGCTCGAACGGACGGGTCTTGTAGCCATTGGCTGCCTTGACCACGTTGCCATGCATCGGGTCGCAGGACCACAACACCTTGTGCCCTTCCCGTTTGACGGCTTTGACAAGATTTGGCAGATGATCAAAGACCTTGTCGGCGCCAAAACGCGTGATCAGCGTCAACCGACCAGCTTCATTGTCCGGGTTGAGCACTTCGATCAAACGAAGCAGCTCGTCAGGCGTCATGCTCGGACCGCATTTCAAACCAATCGGGTTTTCAATGCCGCGGAAGAATTCAACATGCGCATGATCGATCTGGCGCGTGCGGTCACCAATCCAGAGCATATGGCCAGAGGTGGCATAATGCAGACCGGTGGTCGAATCGACGCGCGTGAAGGCCTGTTCATAGCCAAGCAGAAGGGCCTCATGGCTTGTGAAGAAATCCGTGGACCGCAGGGTTTCCGTCTTGGAAGGCTCTACACCGCAAGCACGCATGAAAGCCATGGCCTCGGTGATGCGGTCGGCCAACTCGCGATAACGCGGGCCTTGCGGACTATCCTTGAGGAAGTCCATCGTCCACTTATGTACATGATCCAGATTGGCATACCCACCCTGCGCGAAGGCACGCAGCAGGTTCAGCGTAGCCGCTGACTGGCGATAAGCCATGATCATGCGCTGCGGATCGGGCACACGGGAGTCGCTGCTAAAACCGGTATCGTTGATGATGTCGCCTCGATAGCTTGGCAGTTCCACACCGTCAACAGTCTCTGTCGGCGAGGAACGCGGCTTGGCGAACTGACCAGCAATACGGCCAACCTTGACCACCGGAGAAGCGGCGGCAAAAGTCAGCACGGCTGCCATTTGCAGGAACACACGGAAGAAATCGCGAATATTGTCAGGATGATGTTCCACGAACGCTTCAGCGCAATCGCCGCCCTGAAGCAGGAACCCTTCACCTTCAGCAACTCGCGCCAACTGCTTACGCAATTTGCGCGCCTCGCCAGCAAAGACCAAAGGCGGATAAGTGGCAAGCGTGCCTTCAACAGCGGCTACTGCTTCGGCATCGGGATAATCCGGCACCTGCTGGATCGGCATTGATCTCCAGCTGTCCGGTGTCCAGGTCTTGCTCATTTTGTCCTCTTTTCACTCTGCTGATCGCCTGTAACACAGGCCTGTAAAATAAACCGACCCCACTGATCTCACGAGAGGATCGTAAACAAAGGGGTCGGCGAAGGTGTTATACACATCAAGCTAGGGCGATGCCACAGAAGTTTGCGCAAATCTATGGAAAAATGCGTCATCAATTGGTCACAAAATGACAAACTGACAGATCGAAATTCATAGATATTACAAAAGCAGGATCATTTCTGACAAAAACTCGAAAGAGCTGCTAATAAATCTTCCGTTTGGTCGCTTTTGCTGCATAGGGGTTATCACCCTTGCGCATCAACATACGCACCGGAACGGCGGGAATCTTAAAGGTATCACGCAAGTCATTGAGCAAATAGCGCTGATAACTATCCGGCAGATCTTCCGGGCGTGAGCACATGACCACAAAGGTTGGCGGACGCGTCTTGATCTGGGTGACATAACGCACCTTGATACGACGACCACCGACAGCCGGTGGTGGATGCCCTTGGGTGGCTCCATTGAGCCAACGGTTGAGACGTGATGTGGAAACACGGCGGTTCCAGACCTCATAGATATCAAGCACCGATTTCATCAGCCGATCCAGATTCTTGCCCGTCAGACCGGAAACCGGAACAAGCGGCACATCGCGCATCTGCGGCAGAAGGCGGGTTGCCTTCTCGCGCAGCTCGGCCATCATCTCTTGCGGTTTCTCGACAAGATCCCACTTGTTAAGAGCAATCACGATGGCGCGCCCTTCCCGACCGACGAGATCGGCAATTTGCAGATCCTGTTTCTCAAAAGGCTTGGTCACGTCCAGCGTCACAATCACCACTTCGGCAAACTGGATCGAGCGCAGCGCATCAGATACGGAAAGCTTCTCGAGCTTTTCCTGCACACGCGCCTTGCGCCGCATGCCAGCTGTATCAAACAGCTTGAACTTGCGATCCCGGAATTCCCAATTCACCGAGATGGAGTCGCGCGTAATGCCTGCTTCCGGTCCGGTCAACAAGCGATCTTCGCCGATGAGATTGTTGATGAGCGTAGACTTGCCCGCATTCGGGCGTCCGACAATGGCGACCCGCAGGGGTTTGGTCGGATCGTAAAGCGGGGTCTCGGATTCGTCATCCTCGATATCAACATCAACCAGAGGACCATCATCCTCGGCAAGAGCTGCATCAATGGCATCGGCTTCATCACTGCCGAGTTTGGCTCTCTTTTCCTCATCATATTTGACGAGTTCTTCATAAAGATCCGCCATGCCAATACCATGCTCAGCCGAGAGCGGCATAGGCTCACCCAACCCCAGTGAAAAGGCTTCATAATATCCGGCGTCAGAGGCTTTGCCTTCTGACTTGTTGGCCAGCAAGATGGTCGGTTTGCCAGCCTTGCGCACCATGGATGCGAAATGCTCATCCATCGGCGTTGTGCCAGCACGCGCATCCATCATGAAAAGAACCACATCGGCCATACTGATGGCTTCTTCGGTCTGCAGGCGCATGCGTGTTTCCAGCGCATCCTCTTCGGCCACTTCCAAACCGGCGGTATCGATGATGTTGATATGCAGATCGCCCAGCTGCACCTCGCTCTCGCGCCGGTCACGGGTAACCCCCGGACGGTCATCAACGAGCGCCAGCTTCTTGCCAACCAACCGGTTGAACAGCGTGGATTTGCCAACATTGGGGCGGCCCACAATGGCTACATTCAGTTTCATTTCACTTCGTCCAAACAGATCGAATGAGGTTGGCAGCGCAAAGAGATCTGCGTAGCCCTATCCTCTAAATAGCACGGCACCCCGGAGCCGCAAAGCAACTCCGGGGTTACCAATGAATTCCTAAGGTTTCCCAACCGCTAAAAAAGAGGGAGCCTCTAGTTATAAGCGGACAGACGACCCGATCCGCTCAGCATGATCAGACGACCACTCACGGCAATTGGGGCGATAAAGACGGGATCCTTGATATCTCTGGTCAGCACTATGCTCCCGTTTTTCGGGTCCACAGCGGCCAGTTTTCCGTCGTTGGATGTCACCCAAAGGCGACTGCCTGCCAACACAGGACCGGCCCAACTCGTACTTTTCTTCTTGCTTCTAACCGAAGGCAGCTGACTTGACCAGCGAATTTTACCGGTTTTCTTGTTAAGAGCCACAATCCGGTCATCCAGATCGACAACGAATATGCTGTTGCCCGCAACAACGGGCGCATGCACCGAGCCCAAAGACCTGTCCCAGATCCGTTCGCCATCACGCACGCGCAGGGCAATCGTATTGCCGCTCACGCTCGACGCATAGACGACGCCATCAGAGACGACCGGGCCACCGGCGATTGCCGAGATACCCGAGATCGCGTAGCGACGAGTGCCTTGAACGAGGGTGTCAGACCAACGCATTTCACCCGACTTGATATCCAGCGCCACAAGCTCACCGGACGTGCCGGAAAACAGAACCGTGTTACCGCTGATAGCAGGCGCACCAGATCCCAGCAAACCGGTTCCCTGAGGAATACCCTCAAAGGTCCAGAGCTCACCGCCATCAGAAACATTGACAGCGAACAGGGAGTTCGTGGCTGAAACGGCAAGGACCGTATTGCCAACAACAACCGGAGCCCCGCGCGCAGGCGCATCAAGCTGGAAGGTCCAGAGACGGCGACCGCTGCCGGCATCCAGCGCAACAAGCTCGCTAAAGCCGGTCGCAGCAAAAACGCGCGCGCTATCCATGGTCACCGCACCACCAATGGACACGCCTTTTTCATTCTGGGGTCTCACTGAGACATTCCAGATACGGCCGCCATTGGAGGCATTATATAACGAGACAGCCCCGTCAGGACTGTAAACAGCAACCCGTCCGCCAACAGACACAGGGCGTGCCGCAGCGCGCTCATCAGAGTCGCCTCCGCGAATGGCCGCATTGGCGCTCCATACGCGAGCCCCCTGCCCGCTCAAGGAAACGTTTGGCGGATTGTTGGTCGTCGGACCACCGGCCTGTGACCAGGAAGAGAAATCGACAGCTCCCGGAATGGATACCGGCGAGGTGTCTTCCACCTTGGCAACAGCAGCTGTCTCAAACAGCGACTGTCGCTCGCCCGGCAAAACTTCTTCCGGCGTGCTGAACGGGTTCACGTCGCTCGCAAAATCAGTCACGCTGGAACACCCGGCCAAACCGAGCAGAAGTGCTACCATCGCAGCCTTGCCGGCATATGCCAGAGAGCGCGTTTCGGTTTTCACACCCGATACAGGTCTCATTCAGCAGCCTCCTTGGCAGAACTTTCGTCGCCTTCTTCAAATTGAGAGCGGATATATTTCACATAGACTTCTGCGCGCTGACGCATTTCAGGCGGCGTTTCTGCATCCTGCGAAATCCGCTCTGCGATCGGCATTGCCTGAGCGTAATCCTGCTTTTCCAGATAAGCCAGCAACACCAATTCTCTGGCTGAATGACGGAACCCATTGTTATCCATCAACCCGGTCAGTTCATTGATCACTTCATCAGCCTTGCCCTGGTTGAGCATCAGAACATTGGCGCGGATGCGTGCAAGGCTCTGGATAACCGGCTGGACGTCCGGATTGTTGGCGACATCCTTGAAAAGAGAAACCGCTTCATCAACATCGCCGCTGGCAGCCTTTTCTGAGGCAATGCGCATTTCAGCAAGCAGCGGATAGCCACCAGCGCCATCTGCCTTGATCTGCTCAAGCGCGGCGAGCGCCTCATCCTTTTTGCCATCTTCAGAAAGGCTGAGCGCCTCGATGAAAGCATCACCGGCCTTGGCAGCCTGTGTCTGGCGCCAATATTCATAGCCCTTGTCCGCTGCAGTTCCCAAAACGATCAGAAGAGCAAAGCCGATCACATAGGGGCCGAACTTGTCCCACATGCTCTTGATCTGCTCATGGCGCAGCTCTTCATCGACTTCACGGATAAAATCGGACTCAGACATCATTCCTCGCTTGCGCCGGACAATCGGGCCGGCAGACTTTCACTTCGACTGCCCGAAAGGCAGACCAATATTCCGTTTCTGTTGCGGGACATTAGCCGGTCCCAACACATGACGCAATCATGCAATGCGGCGCAATCCCCCTCGCAAGCGGGAAAAACCGGAAAAACCCCCAGAGTTAAGGCAAACAACCTGATATCACCCCGGTTTTCCCGGTAAAAGCGCTTGAAAGCTGACAGGATTCTCTCTTTGCCCACCAATCATGGCCGCAATTGGATCAAGACGACCTTCCAGCCAAAGAAAGCCCCTATTCACATCAAAACAGCGGACTGACGCCAAAGAGCCATTCATGTAGGCCGAAAATCATGGCGGCATAAAAGACAAGTCCGAGCAAAATAGCCCAAATATCCTGGCTCACCCTGCCTTCCGGAATGGTGACACGCCCTGCCGCGATGCGGCGCTTGAGGGAAATGCGATAGCTCACACCAAAAAAGAGGAAAAAGCCGAACAGAATCAGATCCGAAAGAGAGCCATTCGCCAGCAAATGGGCGAGTGCCCATGTCTTGATGGCAATCGAGAAGGGAGACGTAAGCTTCTGCTTTATCTTGCCTGAAAAAGCCCCCGAAAAAGCCAGAATGGAAGCGATCAGCATCAATGTCGCAGCAAGATGCTTTGTCCAGATCGGCGGATACCAGAGAATAAGGGTTCCTTTAGCGTCGAAATAACCGATATAGATCAGTCCGACAGCAACAAGCGCGATCACACCGTGAAAGATGCGATAACCCATCTCACCGAAGCGCAGGGTCAACCCGTCTTTCAGTTCGGCTTTCTGAGGCACCAAATGGATGACAAGAAAAAGGACAATACCAACCAGCAATAAAACCATACGTCCACTCAACTCCTGAAAATGCGCGACACGATGAACATCGGCGCCCCAATTACGGGGAACCACTTAAAGCAAATCAGCGGTACAGTGCCCCATAATAAAAGTCAAACGCTGAAGATTCATCATGGCCAAGGCTAACCAAAACGAGAAATGACAAACCCACTTGCGACCTTCTGTCCTTCAGTCGGGTTCAACAGTCATTCAATAGAATAGAGGGTACAACAAAAGCATTGACCTTAGCTCGCAACTGCCGCACGCTCTCATTGTGAGATTTCCGCGCTTGCGAGGCACTTTTCTGCGCTGAATATCATCAAACCTGCTTTCTAAGGGAAATTTTGTTACCGACGGCATCCCCTTACGTTGCCGCAACAAAAGGAGCGACCTATGCCTATTTCTCCCAAGACAGCGATGGAGCTATTGGAAGGAAAGCGCATCGAAATCGCAGCATTAAGCGATCTATCAAAAGAATCCAGGAATGTGGTAACCCTTGACCAGCAGAGCGTTGGTCGCCTTTCGCGTATGGATGCTCTGCAAAGTCAGGCCATGGCCAAAGAAACAGAGCGTCGTCGCGCGCTGGCACTTCAAAAAATAGAAAAGGCCTTCGAACGACTTGAGAGAGGCGACTTTGGCTATTGCGTGGAATGCGACGCCGAGATTCCCCTGGAGCGTCTGGAAATCGACCCGACCGCGACTCTTTGCGTAAAATGCGCAGCCAAAAAGGAAAAGAAGAAGAAGTAGGCAAAGGACAAACGACTCTGCCACATGCGCCGCTAGTGAGACGCAAAAGATACACTTTCCATTTTTTTCTTGGGTAAAACCCTTATGCTGTATCAAGAGATCTTCTTATTCGGCAAGAAATGGGTAATCTGCGCTTGAATTTATCGGGTTTGCCGCCTCGAATCCTTCAATTGATTCCTTTTGCAGGCGCAAACGCAGGTTTCATTGAAGATTTCAGTTTTCCTAAAAAGGGGCATCATCATGCTGGCGCGGGGCCATTCGTTGATTTCTTACCTCAAGACCCAAATAAAAGCTCCATTGAGCAAAACAGCTGCCTTGGGGTTGATTCTGACCGCTCTTTTGGGAGCTGCCCCGAGTTTTGCGACGGTCAACGACGAGATCCAGATCCGAGTTGATCTTGCCAAGCAGAAAATGTTTGTCTCAATCAATGGCTGGAAAAAATACACTTGGCCCATTTCTTCTGCACGCGAGGGCTTTGATACCCCTGAAGGGCTTTATCGCCCGACCCGCATGTATGAAACCTACCGGTCAAAAGAATATAATAATGCGCCAATGCCTTACTCGATCTTCTTCTACCGCGGCTATGCCATTCATGGAACTTCGGCAGTGAAATCTCTGGGCACACCAGCCTCTCACGGCTGCATTCGTCTGGATCCGGACAATGCCAAACAGCTTTATGAACTGGTAGACGTGAACGGCAAGAATAATACGCGTGTATTTATTCACTAAATAGCATAGACCTGAGAGCTCCCGCCGCCTAACGAGCACTTCAGCAAAGCGGCGGAGCAAGCAACGCAACCAATCCTTTACCTTAATATCTAAAATTTAATTCAAATCCGGTCTCCCAACCCGTCAGCTAGAAGAATTTTAAGATCTGGCATCAAAGCTGGAAGTAACGCGAGATACTTCTCATGACGGGATTGAGATCATGATGCTGCAACGAGTAATGATAAGTCTGGCTTGTTTGACGCTATTGAGTAGTCAGGCTCTGGCAACCACATCATCTGCTACGCCCCAAGAAGCAACCATCATCGCAGCACCAAAGAGCCAGCCGATCTCGGGTGAATTACGCTTGCTTGGAGAAACCGCCTCCCACAGGAAATCTGCGCCAGACAAACCGATCATCGCCAAAATCGACATTTCCGAACAGCGCATGAATGTTTATGTCAACGGTCTGATCACGCACAGCTGGAAAGTCTCTACGGCACGCCGGGGCTACTTCACCCCTAGGGGGGAATATGCTCCCTACCGTATGCACACAATGTGGCGCTCAAGAAAATACAACAATGCGCCAATGCCTTATGCCGTTTTCTTTCACAAGGGCTGGGCCATTCACGGCACGACCTCCATTTCGCGCCTCGGGCGCCCAGCCTCCCACGGCTGTGTCCGCCTGCACCCTGACAATGCGAAGATCCTCTTCAAACTGATCAAGGCGGCTGGCGGCATGAAGTCGGCCAAGGTGGTCATTTCCAACTAGACATGTCTCCTGCCCCACCTCCTCCCGGGGCTTCCTCCTCAAGGAGACATTAAGAAGCGCGACCTGCGATTCCTCCCAAAGGCCGCGCTTTCTTTTTGCCCGATGGCGCCAACAGTTCAGCCCTTCCTAACGCAGCAGTTTGAGCGAACCGGTCAGCGATCTGATCCATTTCGATGGTCCAACCAAGCCGAGCCCGTCAATCTCCTCTTCTGCGAGATTGCGATCCGGAAATGAGGACTCATAGTCGGCATAGGCGTGCAGCGACCGGGCAAAGGCCGGGAAAGGAACGACATGCGCATCTTCATGTTTTTTCTCGAGAGCCTTCAGCAACAGACCTCCGATCGTCTCTTGCGAAGCCTGCAAAATGGGGACAGGCAAACGTGAACTGACATTAATCGTCCGTCCAACGCTGTCGGTAAGGCTGCGAGCAGCCAAAATAGGTTGATTGCCTCCCAGCCCGATTGCAATGGCACTGGCGGTATTGGCAATCAGACCGACAGGCATGTCTGGATTGATGATGATGGCAACACGTAAATCACTCTTCATGGTCAATAAGCCTCCTTTGACTTTTGGCCAAGTCTACCCGTGCAACCCAGAAATTTCCTGCCTTTAATTGCAATTCCGTGCCAATATACGGTAGACTCTACCTGCTACTTAAATAATAACGAGAGAACTTACCGTGAGCCATTCTCCTGCCGACACACGCATCCTAAAAGCCTTACAAGAAGATGGCAGGCTGACCAATCAGGCCCTCGCCGAAGAGGTTGGCCTCTCTACATCCCCCTGCTGGCGCAAGGTTCGGCAGCTGGAAGACAGCGGCGTCATTGAGGGCTATTCAGCCCGCATCAACCGACGCGCCATTGGCTTGGGCGTACTGGCTTTCATCCGCGTAAAAATCGACAGCCACAGTGAGGAAGAATCCGAGCTATTCGCCCGTCAGGTGCAAACCCTTGAAAGCGTGGTTGCCTGCTATAGCCTCGCAGGGGATGCCGACTTTCTCTTGCAGGTGGTCGCCAAGGATCTTGATCATTACGCAGATTTCGCCATGAATGAAATCCGTCGACTGCCCCGCATCAAGGAAATGCAATCATCCATGGTGTTGCGAGAAATCAAGCCCTTCGATGGCTATCCGCTGGGGCAGTGAAACATGTGAGCCGCCACGAGTTGAACAGGGGGTGAAAAGGGCCACAAACCGCCCTTTCCCATACTCTGCTGGCCAGACCTATTTTCTATGCCAATTTTCCCAAACGAACGTGTAGCACCAGCTTCTTTCATGGGTCTTTGACAAAGCATCAACAATGCTGTCCCGCTTGCTTTTGGCGCCTTTGATGAAGGTGTGAAACTGGATTTGATAGTCCTTGGCAATCGAAAGCATCTCATGATGTGCCAGATACTCGAGCAGAGGAAATTCCCCTCCTTCAATATTGATCTTCATGAGATCAATCTCATCCACTTCAAGCTCTTGAATTACGCGATCAAATGCACGCACTTCACAGCGAACGGTCTGCTTGCCTTCATGCTCGCAGTTGAGGAAAGAAGATCCATCAACACTATCGGAAAGCTCAAAACTGCCATCGATATCAGACACACCATAATTCAGAGGAACGATCTGACTATTGTCCTTGAAGCGCTCCAGACATCTCTTGTAAAAATCCGGGTGGGGTTCGAATAGATAAATCTTGCAGCCATATTTATCATTGATGGCGGCAGCAAAGTCTCCGACATAACCGCCCAAGTCAAAAACAATCGAATCCTCGGTGAGATCGGGATAGTCCAACCTGAGGGTTTCATCCCCATGATCGGCAAACCAGCGGTCTACTTCTCGGGTAAATGCATCCTTGCGAATATGACGACGATAGAGCTTCCCTGGTTTTGCCAGCAGCTTCTTAACTCTTCTTTTGAGCCTGAACCATGTTGAGATTTGCGACACCATCCCCCCCCAAGGCCAACAGTTGGTACTTAGAGGCAGAATATCTAGATTAAACCGTCAAGCTCAATTGGCCAAAAGACGCGGCATCCCGTGACACGCTCCCCCCAAAAAAAGAGCTACCCAGAACCGTGCCTTACACGAAACTGGGTAGCCCCGAACATCATCTTACTTTCAAAAGGCGAGGCAAATCATTGGAGCATCCTCCATACGATGCCTTGCCACTCTCGGTCTCATTCCCACTCAATCGTTCCAGGAGGCTTGGAGGTAACATCATAGACCACGCGGTTGATGCCCTTCACCTCGTTGATGATGCGGGTAGCTGCCTTGGAAAGGAAATCCATATCGAAATGGTAGAAGTCAGCGGTCATGCCATCAACCGAAGTGACCGCGCGCAAGGCGCAGACGAATTCGTAGGTGCGACCATCGCCCATGACACCCACGGTCTGAACCGGAAGCAGAACGGCAAAGGCCTGCCAGATGGCATCATAGAGACCAGCCTTGCGGATCTCATCAAGATAGATGGCATCGGCCTGACGCAGGATCTCCAGATTCTCGCGTGAGATACCGCCCGGGCAGCGAATGGCAAGCCCCGGCCCCGGAAACGGATGACGCCCGACAAAACTTGCAGGCAACCCGAGTTCTTTCCCAAGAGCCCGAACCTCGTCCTTGAACAACTCACGCAGAGGCTCGACCAATTCCATATTCATGCGTTCTGGCAAACCGCCCACATTGTGGTGCGACTTGATGGTCACCGAAGGTCCGCCGGTAAAGGACACAGATTCAATCACGTCCGGATAGAGCGTGCCCTGGGCCAGAAAATCCGCCCCGCCGATGCGATTGGCTTCATCTTCAAACACATCGATGAACAGGCCGCCGATAATCTTGCGTTTGCGCTCTGGATCAGTCTGCCCTTCAAGAGCGGAAATGAAGATTTCAGAGGCATCCACATGCACCAATGGAATATTGTAATGTTCGCGGAACAGGCCGACCACCTGCTCGCTCTCATTCTGGCGCATCAGGCCTGAGTCCACATAGATACAAGTCAGCTGATCGCCGATTGCTTCATGAATCAACACAGCCGTGACAGATGAATCGACGCCACCAGAGAGGCCGCAGATGACTTTCTTGTCACCCACCTGATCCTGAATGCGCTTGATAGCAGCAGCGCGGAACTGAGCCATGGACCAATCCGCTTCACAGCCACAGATCTTATGCACGAAGTTGGAGAGCAGCTGCGCGCCATCTGGCGTATGCACCACTTCCGGATGGAACTGCACACCATAGAAACGGCGCTCTTCGTCTGCAATCGCAGCAAATGGAGCCCCTTCAGATGTTGCGACAACCTCAAAGCCGGCGGGCAGACCGTCAACCCGGTCACCGTGGCTCATCCAGACCTGATGGCTGGAGCCAAGATCCCAAACACCATCAAACAGCGGGCTCTTTTCCTTCACGGTAACAAAGGCGCGCCCATATTCGCGGTGATCAGGGCTTTCAACCGTGCCGCCAAGCTGCAGACACATCGCCTGCTCGCCATAGCAAATACCCAGAATGGGAATGCCTGCGCTGAAGATAACCTGAGGTGCTCGAGGAGACCCGATGTCAACGGTTGACGCTGGCCCACCCGAGAGAATGATACCGTCCGGCTTGATCTCGTTGAAAGCCTGTTCCGCGCTCTGAAATGGCACAATCTCGGAATAGACCCCCGCTTCGCGTACCCGTCGGGCAATAAGCTGAGTGACCTGAGATCCAAAGTCGATAATGAGAATCTTGTCCGTCATGCGTCCCTTTCCCTAAAGCCTAAAAGCTGGCCAAAACAGCCTTAGTAAAATTATTCCCCCCTCTTATGCTGAAGCCATGCCAAAGGCAATCTCTCATACGGCTTTTTGCAGGGGTGCGCGGCCAAAAATGCTGATTTTTCCAAGAGCAGAAGCATCTCACTTAGCCAAAGAGCATGCAAATCCGACCCAAACCGATCCTCCGCCCTTCAGCCGCCCATCGCAATCGACAAAAAGACCATCAGGATCAGAATATTTGCAGCAAGGATCAGGAGCCACAAACTCAAGCGCAAAAAGAGGAGCAATAGGGAAAACAGCATCAACACGCGCAGGAACTCCAGCCGAACCTCAGACCACCATCAGCTCAGAAGAAACAACGCAAAAAAGGCCAAAGAAGGGAGACACCTTAGCGCAAGGATTTCAGCAGCTGGGAAAGACGAATGCGGTCCTGCACATTCATGCCTTTCAGAAACTCGATCTCCATGTCCATCACATAGTGACCAATTTCAGACGCAATATCACGGCCCTTCTTCGTGGTTTTGAGCACCACAAGCCGCTTGTCCTGCTTGTTCACGTCGCGCTTGATGAATTTGCGATCCGTCAACCGCTTGGCCGCACGGGAAACGGCGACGGTATCGAGCAAGGTGCGCGGCTCGATCTCGCGCACGGAAACAGCGCCATCCCGCGCCAGACTGGCAAGCACCTGCCATTCGGCTATGCTCATATCCCACTCATCATGCAGCACGCGGCTGATGCGGCGCGAAATGCCCTGAGCCACTTCAAGAATGCGATAGGGGAGAAAATTCTCGAGTGTAAACGCCTCTTCGTTGGCAAGCGCCGTGGCTGGCGACACCTTCTTTTTCGATTTGGCAGGCTTGGCGCTGGCCTCGTCCTCTCCCGGCTTGAGCTGGGTTTTCTGAGGGGCCAGATCCGGCAAGCTGTCGAACATGGAAACCTGAATGGCATCACCAGATTTGGACATACTTCATTTCACTCGTTATGATTCTTGAACATACCATATTCTCATACACCAGCCCTCGCCAAGCTTCAATTCACTGGATATGAAATTCCAACAAGTATCTGAATTCGCCGAACGAATAGAATCAGTCGGGACGATATTCCATCACAGAGAAGAAGAAGCCATCCGTCTCGGTCGATTGCGGCGTCAAGGTTACGCTCATCATATCCGAAGACCATGGCTTGGGCGCATCAAAGCCAAACATGTCCTGCCAGACCTCACCGGCCGAGACCAGCTCGAAGTCAGGATTGTTGGCAATGAAGTGATAGATCTGCTCCTCATTTTCTGCCGCCAGAACCGAGCAGGTGATGTAGACCAGAAAGCCACCCGGACGCACGAACTGGCGCGCCTGCGCCAGAGCAATCTGCTGCTCCTCGACGCGCTTATCCAGTTGCTCTTCTGTCAGTTTCCATTTGGTTTCCGGCCTGCGACGCCAGGTGCCGGTCCCCGTACATGGCGCATCCACGACAACCCGGTCCATACGCCCGATAAGATCATCAAGCGCACCCTCGTTTGGGGTACGGGATTGAACATTGCGCACGCCTGCTCGGGTCAGCCGATCAACAATCGGGGCCAGACGGGAGGCATCGATATCAAAGGCATAGATCTGCCCCTTATTCTCCATCTGCGCGGCCATGGAGAGTGTCTTGCCACCGCCGCCAGCGCAATAGTCCAACACCTGATCGGATTTCTTGGGAAAGATCAGACTGGAGACAATCTGGCTGCCCTCATCCTGAATTTCATAAAAGCCCTTGCGGAAGGCCGGATCGCCCTGAATGTTCGGCTGGCGATAGTCCCCACCCTTGGGCGCAAAACGCAGGCAATCGGCGCTCAGCTTGGTGCGCTTGGGGTTGAAGCGCGAAAGCTCCTTCTCCACCTTGCCAATATCGGCCTTGAGGCGATTGACGCGAATATCAACCGGAGGGCGGCGCGCGAAAGCCTTGGCCTCCAACAACGCTTCATCCTCGAAGGTCTCCATAAAGGTGCCTTCAAGCCATTCGGGGATATCTCCCTTCACCCAGAAGGGCGCATCCTTGAGCGACTTGGCTTCAATGGCTGCCACTTCGCTTTGTGTCAAAGCTTCGGGTGCATGGCTATCATCGGCAATCAAACCCGCCAATTGATCGGCGGTATGGTTCCAGTCAAACGCCAGCGCAGCAAGCCCCAGCGCGCGCGGCGTATCCTCCCCCATGCGCCATGCATGAGACGCCCTTTTTCGAAGAGCATCATAGACGATATTGCCAATCGCGGATCGATCACCCGATCCGGCAAACCGATGCGTCCGCCCCCAATCCTTGAGCGCCTCGGCGACGGGACGTTTGCGGCCCTCCACTTCTTCGAGCACCTCAATTGCGGCTTGCAGACGACCACCCAGTTTCATGTCACACCATCCTAAATCAGTCTATCGGCGGAATGCCCCGCCTTTGGAGAATTGGGTGTAAACGATCAAGCGCCAGAGTCCAAGCCTGCTTTTGCCAGTTTTTGGCCTGCACAGGCAGTTATAATCAGGAATATTTCAATTGAAACGGTCGCATGTTTTCCATAAGTGCATAACACGCCCATCAGCAACCACCTCCCCTGCACGCAAGCAAAGCGCATCTCGCACTGACATGAGCAGGCGCAGCAGAAGGAGCGAACAACAGCAGCAACTTCTTACAACCCAAAGACAAAGATCTGTGCATAAGCGCAAGAACCTAGAAGCGCTTTAAGCGACCATACACCAAGCCAATGGCGAAATAGCGAGATCTCAATCCTGGAATAATTATATTCAGAAAGTGCAAATCAGATGGAAATATCTGCCCAATCGACCCGCTGGAACGGAATGGATTTTGCACGCGCGGTATTGATGATCTTGGGACTATTTTTCCATGCTGGGCAGTTTTATGGCACAGGAAACAACTGGCTCATTATTTCAGATGAAACAACACCCATCGTCAACGGTTTCAACTTTCTCATCCATAGCTTTCGCATGGAAGCATTCTACCTGATCGCGGGCTTTTTCTTTGCGCTGGTGATGGAGAAGCGACGCCCGAATTTTTTAAGAGATCGCCTTGTGCGCATAGCGGTCCCTCTATTCGTCTGCGGAGCGCTCATCAATCCAGTTATGCATTATTCTGTCTATGGTTATGACTATGTCATTGCCAAAGATTATATTATCAAAGGCGAATGGCTGTCCCATCTCTGGTTTCTCGGCAACCTCACCATCTACATTCTGATCTCCATCCCCATATGCACCCTGATCCGCGAAAAACTCAGGTTAAACAGATTTCATTTATTCATTCTCATGGTCTTTGTCGTACCATTCATCGCAGCCTGCCTGAATTTCATCGCCAACCGGATATTCCCGGAAAAATTCCTATTTGTTGCGCCGGAATCATTCTTTGATTATTTGCCTTACTACGCCTTGGGCATGGTCTGCTTTTACAACAAAGCAGAGTTCACAAAACTTCTAAGCATGCAGAGCTTTGCTGTTGCGTTGGTAATGGCCGCTCTGATGATTTCCGCCAAAGAGCTGCTAGATATCTACGAGCAGACGCTTCTTTCCAAGATCGACTACGCTCTCCTGCGCGGCCCAATGATTCTCCTGTCGCTGTCCTTCCTGATTGTCGTCGGAAACAGGGAGAGCAGGATCGTGAGAAGCTTTTCCGATTCCAGCTACACCATCTATCTACTTCACCTGCCGATATTTGTATTACTTTACAAAGCCTTGTTCCAATATATCCACCTTGGCGCCTTGACTGAATATACTCTGCTGATCGCGATAACCTACGCGCTTTGCTATGCAATCCATATCTATGTCATCAAGCAAAACAAGCTGCTGGGCCTTGCCTTCAATGGCAAACCATTCAGCCTGAAAGACCACTCGATTTTAGGAAGAAAGCTACATCACAAGGGCTGCGATTAACCAAAAGAAATTGGCCAAAGCCTCAAAGTCTTTCAGACTTCTCACTGCTAGCACCTCAAATTGGCAACAAAATCATTTGAAACGAAAAGAATCTAAATCATCCAGGATAGACCTTTAAGTCAACATTTTAGACCAAAAGGCCAGCTCCGTAGCCTCGCCCCTCAAAACCATTTGAGCCATTTGAAGAGCAGCAGCTGAAGTGCCACGATCATCGTGAGCATGCCCACAAAGATCCAGAAGGCATAGCCAGAATCCGCACCGGGAATGCCAGCCACATTGATCCCCAAGAGCCCCGTCAAAAACCCCAAAGGCATGAAAATGGCAGCAATCATGGAAAGGATATACATATGTTTGTTAAGCCTGTCGGCCTGCACATGCGCGATTTCATCCTTGACGATCTGCGCGCGCTCACGAATGGCATCCAGATCTTCTACATAGCGCGTCAGGTGGTTATAAACCTCCTGCAAATGGCGCCGATGGGTATTGTTCAGCCACTCGAAATCCGCCATGCGCAGATGATCTATGGCTTCCCGCTGAGGCGCCATATAACGCCGGAACATGATCGCCTGAATGCGCACATCGGTGATCGCGCCCCTCAAGTCAGGATTGCTCTGCTCAAGCACCTGTTCCTCGATATCATCGGCCCTATCATCAAGAGCCGTCAGGATAGGTTCCATGCGAGCAAAAAGCCGCTCGCAAAGCATGGATAGAAAATGCCCCGTATCGCGCGGCCCATTGCCTGCCAAAAGCCGCGCTTCAATATCACCCGCAGCCCGGATACGGGTACGGCTAACCATGACGATCCTTGTCTCTTCGACCCAAAGACAGATGGACACCATATCTTCGGGGTCTGCATTCTCATTTAGATTGACGCCGCGCAACACCAGCAAGGCTCCGTGCCCGATTTGCGTCATGCGCGGGCGGCTCTCTTCATCCAGAAGAGCGCCTATAATGAAAGGATCAAGAGACGAAATTTCATCTTCAAGACAACGCATTGCGGACGGATCATTTCCATCAAGATGAATCCAGACGAGCCCGTCAGCCCTGTCTGCCTTGGAGATGTGATCTGCAGGCAAGGCCGAGGCGCCCCCTTGCCCATCCAGCAGATAAGCCCGCAAAACGTGATCTGACATGCAGTCTTTCCTCAAACCGATTCAACATGCTTCCACCTTAACCCTTGTGTCTTACATTTTCATCAAGAGCCGGGGATGACTGAGGAAATGACTTTGATCGCTCAGCCTCTCAGGCAGGTTTGAACGTCATCGCGACGCCGTTGATACAGTGGCGTTTGCCAGTCGGTTGAGGGCCATCATCGAATATATGTCCAAGATGCCCGCCACAATTGCTGCAATGCACCTCGGTTCGGGTCATGAAAAAGCTTCGGTCCTCTTTTGTGCCGACAGCACCAGCCAACGCTTCATAGAAACTGGGCCATCCGGTACCACTGTCATATTTGGCCTCGGAGGAATAGACCGCCTGGTCACATCCGGCGCAATGAAAGACTCCAGCACGTTTTTCATCATTGAGCGGGCTGGTGAAAGCCCGTTCTGTTCCCTCCTCGCGCAGAACGTCAAATTGCTTCTTTGTCAATTTTTCACGCCATTCCGCTTCGCTTAGTTTCAAGGGAAATGACTCCATTTCAGTCGCATGCGAGCGTCTTTCAAAGAGCGAACCGACAGCAGCGGCTCCGACAAGAGCCGCAGCACCAGAGAGTAGAAATCGACGTCTTTCCATAGCGAATAAGCCTTTCCTCGATTTAAAAATTCAGGTCGTTAAATCAGCACCAGCCGGGAGCGCAAATGCGCTCCGGCCAGCAGGGGGCGAGCCCTTTACGACGCAGGCAACAGAACCTTGTCGATCACATGGATAACCCCATTGGATTGCTTGACATCAGCAATGGTGACATTGGCAACATTGCCCTGACCATCTTTGAGCATCACGGTATCGCCATCATACATGGCGGTAAAAGTGCATCCCCCTACAGTTTTAACAGGGTGAGCGCCTTTGTCGTCATCAACCATCTTCATAATTGCGTCAGACATGGCGTCAGCGGCCACCACATGGCATGTGAGGATCTTGGTCAGTTGATCTTTATTTTCCGGTTTGAGCAGGCTCTCAACGGTTCCTTCAGGCAATGCCGCGAAAGCATCATCAGTCGGGGCGAACACTGTGAAGGGGCCTTCCCCTTGCAAGGTTTCAACAAGCCCGGCCGCTTTAACTGCGGCAACGAGTGTTTCATGGTCTTGAGAATTCACGGCATTTTCAACAATCGTCTTGTTTTCGTACATGGCTGCACCACCGACCATCTTGGCATGATGATCAGCAAAGGCGGCACCGCTTCCGAAAGCCACAGCCATTGCGGTTGCGGCTGCAAGAGTCATTGTGCGTGAAAAGGTCATGTTATCTCTCCAATTGGTTTGTTGTCCGCTGCATTGCGGATAAGGAGAGATACGGAGGCCTAAACCAATTGGTTTTCGATTCTCGGTAAAGCCAAGATCACAAACACTTTACCCAAACAGCTCCTTGCCAACCAAAACAACCGGTGCGCTCTGGCGAGCCCCGCTGCCTTCTTCATTTCTGATTGAAGGCGCTATCTAAAGCAAAAAGGTCGGTTTTAAGCGAAAATCGGGCCAGAAGAAAATCAACTTACAACAACAAAAACAACATTTTATCTAAACTAGCCATCAACAATGCGGACAATTGAAACATCCGTCATAATTGTGCCTGATAGAGACATAATCCTTTATGCAACTGCCCCGGTTGCACAAAATCATGGTTTCTTTGAACTAACCGGGAACTTTTTCGAACCTAACAACGTTGTGTCTTTCGACTAACCTAATCTACATGGATGCGTATCCCGATGTCTCTATCTCGTCGTTCATTCCTAGCTGCGACCGCGGCAACAACTCTGGTGTCTTTAAGCCAGTTTGCTCAAGCCGCTGGCACCAATGAAGCGGCTGCGCAGCCAGCGGCGCCTGCCATGGATTTCAGCTTTGACAGCCTATCAGCCGAAATGAAAGCACTGGCGTCGAAAGACTACATCGCTCCAAAGGAGGCCAAAGAGGCCTATTTGAAAGATCTGACTTATGATGCCTATCGCCTGATCCGCTTCAATCCAGAGAAGGCCAGACTGGCAGATATCGACAAGTCAGCCTTTCGCCTTCATGCCTTCCATATGGGGTGGTTGTTCAAAACGCCAGTCTCCCTTTATGAGGTCTCTGATGGCAAGGCGACACCGGTCAGTTTCAGCACCGATGACTTCATTTATGAACGCCAGGTCAGAGACATGGTGCCCGAGCATGTAACCTTGCCGGGCATCGCGGGTTTTCGCCTGCATTATCCGCTAAACCGTCCTGATGTTTTTGATGAACTGATCGCGTTTCAGGGAGCCTCCTATTTTCGAGCGCTGGGAAAAGGGTCTGTCTATGGCTTGTCTGCGCGCGGACTGGCGATCAATACCGGCGGCTCGGAGCCAGAAGAATTTCCGGTCTTCAACCGCTTTTATGTAGAACGCCCCAAATCGGCAGAGCAGACAATCAAGATCTATGCTGCGCTTGAAAGCCCGTCGGTCACAGGTGCATTTCGATTCGAGATTGCACCGGGCGACAATACGATCATTGACACGACTGCACGCCTCTACCTGCGCAAGGACATTCCGCAGCTTGGTATCGCGCCACTGACCTCCATGTTCCTATTTGCAGAGCGCAATCGCGATGCATTTGACGACTATCGCCCCAATGTGCATGACAGCGACGGTCTTGAAATTATCAAGCAGAATGGCGAGCGCGTCTGGCGCCCCCTT
The DNA here is from genome assembly GCF_963682185.1 of uncultured Cohaesibacter sp. NCBI lineage: Bacteria > Pseudomonadati > Pseudomonadota > Alphaproteobacteria > Hyphomicrobiales > Cohaesibacteraceae > Cohaesibacter > uncultured Cohaesibacter sp. Next base: position 598,251 of record NZ_OY821667.1, read on the forward strand.
TCCAACCCGCCAAAGCTGGCCTCCAGCTACTTCGCCGAACAGTCCCCAAAGAGCTTCGCGTTGTTGCAGCGTGATCGGAATTTCGATCATTTTCAGGATGTCTCAGCCCTCTATGAGCGCCGCCCGTCGCTGCGTATCGAACCAAAGGGGGATTGGGGCGAAGGCTCGGTACGACTGGTCGAGATCCCGTCCGAGCTTGAGGTGAACGACAATATTGTTGCCTTTTGGGTGCCCGAAAAGGGAGGAAAGGCAGGCGAACATTATGAATATGCCTATCGGATGCACTGGGGTGATCTTCCAGCCAGCGCAGCGGAGGGGCTTGCCTATGTTCTAGAAACCCGTTCGGGTGCAGGCGGTGTTTCAGGCGTTGAGAATAAGGACGGCACACGCAAATTCGTCATAGACTTTAAAGATGGGCTGTTGGCTGACCTTCCAGCGAGCGAAGCGGACAAGATCAAGATCAACAGCAACATCATGCATGGAGAAATCAAGACCCAGACTCTCACTCCGATCCCAGAAGAAAGGGTTTGGCGCCTTGTCATGGATGTTTCCGCTCCAGAAGGAAACATCGTTGAAATGACAACTCACTTGTCTGGTTTTGATCGGCGGCTGACCGAAACGTGGGCCTATCAATGGATCAATCAATAAGTCTCAGGAAGAACCAACTTTTGCAATCGTAAATCAAGGTGACAACAATGACATTTGATGAATTAACTTCTGGCCCTTGCGCCTTACCACACGCCCCTATGGCCATGCCGACACAGATTTTGGAGCGCCCAAAGCGGAACCGCTATAGGCTGATGGTCAATATACGGCATTTGCTGCGGACCACCGTAAAGCTTGCCGGTGTGTGAGACCTGAAAGATGAAAAAACTTGGGCTCTATCTTTTGCGGGGCGGCACCATTGCCGCAAGTCTCGCTGTGGGGGCAATTGCCTTCTTCACGTTTCTGCAAGTGGTCGCCGTTAACGGCATCAATGTGATCGAAATTGCCCTGTCCCTCCTCATTCTGATCTCCACAATCTGGCTGGCATGGGGTGGTATGCAGGGCATTATCGGACTGACCACGTCCGCAAAGCAGCCTTCTAGGCATGAAGACGGATGGATAAACGGCAAGACGGTTATCCTGATGCCGGTCTATAATGAAGATCCGCTCATGTCTTTCACCCGCCTTGCGGCAATGGACAAATCTATCAAGCAAGCGGAATCGCATGTCGATATCCATTTCGCGGTCCTCTCGGATACACGCGACGATGAGATTGCACGACAAGAAGAAGAGCTGTTTGTGCGGCTCGTCGAAGAATGCAACGGACAAGGGCGTTTCTTCTATCGCCGCAGAGCACAGAATGTTGGCAAGAAGGCTGGCAATGTCGAGGAATTCTTCGAACAATCCGGTGGCGCTTATGACTATGCGGTGATTCTGGATGCAGACAGCCTGATGGAAGGGCAGACCATTCTGGAAATGATCCGGCGCATGGAAGCGGAGCCGCGTTTAGGGCTTCTGCAAACCCTGCCCAAGATCATTCGGGCTGAAACCCGTTTCGGCCGCGCCATGCAGTTTGCCGCGTCATTCTATTCCCCGGTCTTTTGCCGCGGACTCGCCATGTTGCAGGGAGAGACCGGCCCGTTCTGGGGGCATAACGCCATTGTGCGTGTACGGGCCTTTGTCCAGTCTTGTGGCTTACCGGTCTTGCAGGGCACGCCACCCTTTGGCGGCCACATCATGAGCCACGATTATGTAGAAGCCGCCCTTCTGGCGCGTGCTGGCTGGATTGTACGTGTCGATGACGACTTGGAAGGCTCCTTCGAGGAAGGCCCAGAGAATGTGATTGACCATGGCAAACGTGATCGTCGCTGGTGTCAGGGCAACCTGCAGCATGCCCGCATCATAACAGCGCCGGGCCTCAAAGCATGGTCGCGCTTTGTCTTTGCGCAAGGCATCATGGCCTATATCGCGCCCCTATTCTGGCTGGCCTTCTTGCTGATTTCCATTCTGGCACCCTATTTTGATGTTCAACCCGATTACTTCCCCGAAGCCAACTGGCCAATCCCCTATATTCCGCCCTCAATGACATTCGAGGCCATCAGCTTGCTGGTTGGCATCTTCGGACTGCTGTTGCTGCCCAAGCTTTTGGTGGCTGTAAAGGCCTCGTTGAACGGACAGGCATACGCATTCGGCGGCATTGGCAAAGTTTTTGTATCGACCCTCTTGGAGGTGCTGCTCTCTTCTCTGATCGCACCGATCGTCATGCTCTTTACAACCCGCTCTGTCTATCAGGTCTTGATGGGCAAGGATGGCGGATGGCCAACCAACAATCGCGGGGATGGCCAATTGAGCTGGCGTGAGAGTTTTTCCGCATCAAGCTGGATTTCTCTAATTGGCCTTTGCAGTCTGCTCATAACCTACCAATTGACACCGAGCATTCTTTACTGGCTTCTGCCGGTCGCCCTGCCGATTACATTTGCCCCGATCATTCTCTGGTGGAGTTCTCGCGTTGGCGCAAGCACATGCTTCACCGTTCCTGCAGACAAGATTAAACCTCAGATCGTAGATCTGCATGACGCGCTGGTGGAAAAATGGACATTGGTCAGCCCAAAGGAGTTGCCTCAAGAGGAAACTGCAGTGAAAGACCAACAGCCAGAGGACAGCATTGTCCCCCGTCTTGTCCCCTCCTCCTGAGCATGTTGACCCCAAAAACAGAAATGCGGGATTTGCTAAAACCCAAAAAGGTCCAGCAAATCCCGCATCAAACAATCATGTGCCATGAGGCTAAAGCGAGCGGTTACACCGTCGTGCCGTAATTCGGGCTTTCACGAGTGATCGTGACGTCATGCGCGTGACTTTCGCGCAAGGAGGCCGAAGAAATACGAACGAATTTCGCACGGTTGCGGAATTCTTCCAGATTAGCAGAGCCCGTATAGCCCATGGCAGCCTTCAGGCCACCGGCGAGCTGATGCAACACAGCCGAAGCAGACCCTTTGTAAGGCACCTGACCTTCAACCCCTTCAGGAACCAGCTTCAGGGTATCACGCACTTCCGCCTGGAAGTAACGGTCAGCCGAGCCGCGCGCCATGGCCCCGACAGAGCCCATACCGCGGTAGGATTTGAAGGAACGACCCTGATAGAGATAAACTTCTCCGGGGCTTTCGTCCGTACCAGCCAGAAGCGAACCGGCCATAGCAACCTGAGCACCACCGGCCAGAGCCTTGGCAAAGTCACCGGAGAATTTGATGCCACCATCAGCGATGGTCGGAATGCCCTGCTCTGCCGCTGCCGTTGAACAGTCCATGACAGCAGTCAACTGAGGCACGCCAACACCGGCAACAATACGGGTCGTACAGATCGAGCCCGGCCCGATACCAACCTTGACTGCATCCGCACCGGCATCAATCAATGCCTTGGTTGCATCAGCAGTGGCCACGTTGCCTGCGATCAGCTGCACATTGTTGGTCTCTTTCTTGATGCGGGTCACAGCATCAAGCACGCCCTGACTATGCCCATGCGCGGTATCGATAACCAATGCATCCACTTCAGCATCGATCAGCGCCATGGCACGTTCGAAGCCGTCATCGCCAACAGAACAGGCAGCAGCAGCGCGAAGACGGCCCTGCGCATCTTTACAGGCGTTGGGGTTGAGTCGGGACTTCTCGATATCCTTCACGGTGATCAGACCAACACAATGGAATTTGTCATCGACAACAAGCAGCTTCTCAATGCGGTGCTGATGCAGTAGACGCTTGGCTTCTTCCTGGCTGACCTGTTCAGTCACGGTTACCAGATTGTCGCGGGTCATCAGTTCGTAAACACGCTGCTCCGGATCGGAAGCAAAGCGCAAATCGCGGTGGGTCAGAATGCCGACGAGACGCCCGCCCTTCGAGCCGCTTTCCTTGCTGCCTTCAACAACCGGCACACCGGAGAAACCATATTTCTTGGTCAGGGCCTTGGCTTCAGCCACGGTATAGTCTGGCGTAATGGTCAACGGGTTGACGACCATGCCGCTTTCGAATTTTTTCACCTGGCGGACCTGCTCGGCCTGTTCTTCGTTGGTGAAGTTCTTATGGATAACACCCATGCCGCCAGCCTGCGCCATGGCAATTGCCATTTTTGCTTCTGTCACGGTGTCCATGGCCGAAGAAAGCAACGGCAGATTAAGCTCGATTTCTTTGGTCAGATTGGTGGTGATGGTAACCTGACCGGGCATGACGACCGAATGATCTGGCTGAAGCAGAACATCGTCAAAGGTCAAAGCCTCTTGTCCGGTGGAAGGATGAATGATGGTGGCCATGCCAACTCTCCTCTGAGTTTGGTCCACGCCACTTCATGGAAGCGTGAACGCGGTGCCAAAAGGATAAACGCCTCTGCCTTGCCCGCAAAAAAGCCACGAGCCTGAACACTTCAGACAGAAACAAAAGGATAGAAGTTGACGCTGGTCACTACCATGGTTGAAGGGACTTGCATAGAAGAAAAATTGTCCCTCAGCAGCTTTTTGCAGGTCACAAAGCAATTGCGCAATAATTACAATGATTACGCCCCCTATTTTTGCCTAAAAGAACACACCCACCACCCAGAATTGTCAATTTTTATTCTTCCGCTTGCCAGACTCGAAGCCAAATTCCCCGATGCAACAAGGGATTGAACTAAGGGAAAATACGTGAGGCATTTTAGCACAGGCCCAAATGATTTTTATCAAGTAAAAGAAACATATAGATCGAGACAATGATCACGCATGGCACATGAGGCGCCATAGTTTGCCCATTCATTTGCAAGCCAGTAAAATCACCCAGAGGAGACACCCAATGTCAAACGGAACGGTGCGCAGTTTTCCGCCAATCGTCGCACGCTTCACGCGCTATCTACCTCTTCTTCCTCTGGAACGCCTCATCGCCGAGGTCGCAAACCGAGTCGCCGGTCAGCATCCTGAATTTTTCGACCGGCTCGATGACTATGCGAAAAAGTCCTTTGTAATCGTGCCCACCGATCTCGACTGGGTCGCCTGCATGACCTTTCATAACGAAAAGGTACAGCTGCGCCTCTCCCGATCGTTGAAAAGCTTTCCCAACCGGGATGTTACGGTCACAGCTCCCTTCCTGTCGCTTGTCAGCCTGCTTGACGGCGAAGAAGATGGCGACGCCCTCTTCTTTTCGCGCGATCTGACCATTGAAGGTGACACCGAAGCCGTGCTCGCCCTGCGCAATGCGCTTGACGATGCAGAAATCGACTTCGTGCATGAGTGCTCCGCCATCGCCGGGCCATTGAGCCGCCCGCTGGAATCGGGTGGCAAGCGCTTTATCGAAGCTCTCAAGAAGAGCGCCTTCATGCGCGGCGCCCAAGAGGAAACCCCAAGCCACCCCACAATGGATGGCATGCCGGGCCCATATCCGACCTGATCGAACCACCCAGCAAGCTTTGGAATAGAAACCTATGTCACAAAAAGCCATGGAGCTGGTCTGCCCAGCCGGAACCCCTGCGGCGCTGCGTACGGCAGTGGATGCGGGTGCGGATACCATTTACTGCGGTTTTCGCGACCAAACCAACGCCCGCAACTTCCCCGGCCTCAACTTTTCTCGCAAGGAAATGCAGCAAGGCATTGAATATGCCGGGAAAAATGGATCGAGAGTGCTGGTTGCCGTCAATACCTTCGCCCAAGCTGGCAATATGGATCTCTGGTACAAGGCCATTGATGATGTGGCTGCATCAGATGCCCATGCGATCATTCTGGCCGACATCGGTCTTCTGGATTATGCCGCCAGCAAGCATCCGGACTTACGCGTCCATCTTTCGGTGCAGGCCGCTGCAGCCAATGCGGACATGATCAATTATTATGCCAGTGAATTCGGCGCTAAACGGGTGGTTCTGCCGCGCGTCCTGACGGTTCAGGAAATCGCCGCCATAAACAAGGAGATCTCCTGCGAAACGGAAGTCTTCATCTTTGGTGGCCTTTGCGTCATGGCCGAAGGGCGCTGCTCCCTCTCCTCCTATTGCACCGGAAAATCGCCAAACATCAACGGCGTCTGCTCACCTCCGGGCTCGGTGAAATATGAAGACCATGGCACCCATCTGGAAAGCACACTGGAAGGTATCACCATCAACCAGTATCCCAAGGGAGAAGCTGCAGCCTATCCGACCCTGTGCAAAGGGCGTTTCGAGTCTCTGGGCGAGACCGGCTATGTGTTTGAAGATCCTGTCAGCCTCAACGCAGCCCAGATCCTGCCGCAATTGCAGGAAGCTGGCGTGACGGCCCTCAAGATCGAGGGACGCCAGCGTGGCAAGGCCTATATGGCGCAGGTGGTCAAGAGCTTCCGTCAGGCCGTGGACGCGGTGGCAGCAGGCCGAAGCATCGATCTTGATGCCCTGCTGGCGCCAATGACCGAAGGCCAGAAGAGCACCAAAGGCTCATACCAGAAGACATGGCGCTAACGCTCAAGGGAGAAAAGCAATGAAAAACACTGAACTCACCCTTGGCCCCTGCCTCTTCAACTGGTCCGAGGCTGACTGGCGCGATTTCTATTTCAAAATGGCAGATGAATCCGATTTCGATCTGATCTATATCGGCGAAGCCGTCTGCTCCAAGCGCTTGCCCTTCCGCAACAATGTGCTGCCAGATATTCTCGAACGCATGGAAGCGGCGGGCAAGAAAGTCATCATATCGACGCTGGCCCTTGTCACCACCAAGCCTGAACGCAAGGTGCTGCGCGAACAATGCGAACAAGACATGTGGACCGTTGAGGCCAACGACCTGACAGCCATGGCCTTTCTCAAAGACCGAAAATTCGTCATCGGCCCCTATATCAATATTTATAATGAAGCCACGATCACCTCGCTCGCAAAGCGCGGAGCCGAACGCTTCGTCATGCCCCCCGAGGTGCCCGCCGAAACGATCGCTCAGTTGATCAAGGCCGCGCCCGAGCCAAAATATGAAATGCAGGTCTTTGGCCGGCTTCCTTTGGCTCTTTCAGCCCGTTGCTATCATGCCCGCCTGCACAATCTGCACAAGGACAGCTGTCGCTTCGTTTGTGATCAGGATCCCGATGGTCGGGAGGTCAAAAGTCTCACGGGGCAGCCCTTCCTTGCAGTCAATGGCATCCAGACCATGTCCTATGGCTCACAGCTGCTGCTGGAAGAGCTTCCGGCTCTGGCTGCGGCAGGTGTCAACGCCTTCCGTCTTTCGCCCCACACAGGCGATATGCTCGGCGTTGCGCGCATTTTCCGCTCTGTAATGAAGGACGAGATGGACGCAGCAGAAGCGCGCGCCAAAATTGGCGAACTGATGCCGTCCCATCATTTCATCAATGGCTACAGCCATGGCGCCCCAGGCATAGCGCAAATCGAAGACGCTCTGGCGCTCTAGCTTTTGGCCTTATGGCGACGAAAAACAGACAAATAAAAACGGGCTCCAGCATGCTGGGGCCCGCTAAATAGAAATATTCATTTGATTGTCCGTTTGCACGCGATCTTTCGAATGTCACCCTTTGCCAAGAACTCGGTCGCATTGTCCTTGTCGGGTCAAACGAAAAACCTAGTGCAGACGGATCCACTCCCGCGCTTCGCGCTGTGCTCTGGCAACGTCCAGAGATGACATTTCTTCTGCCAGTTCCTGACGACGGATTGCCGCTTCAACGACACCCTTCATCGCAGCCAGGTTGAACCATTTGTGCGCAGCAATCAGATCCGGCTCGCCATTATCGCCGATCGAGTGGGACAGGCCCAACTGAAAGAAAACCTCGCCAGTTGCTTCCTTGCCAGAGCCATGCAGCTCGCTTGCATTAAATTCCATCCGTGCCATTTTCAATTCCCCGTTTTACGCGTCCCGGCCCTTTATCAAGGCCTTTGTGAATGAGGCATTTTGCCCGTTCTGATGAGATCAATGGTGGTGGAAATCTCTCAATTCGACGTAAATGGAATTGGTTACCGCAATAAAAACAAAAGGTTACACGAGCGTAAAGTTTACATTTGATCAACCTTGGTTTTGGCGCTTTTCCGCCAACAGCCGATAAAATTCAGAGAAAATCTGAATAAGGACCATAACGCTTTGGAAACCATAGAATTCTTTTTCAACAAGCGCTTCCTAAGGATATTCGCTCCCAAGCTGTTGAGAATCCACTGCGGAAATTTGAACATGGCAATACAAAAAAGGCACCCCGAAGGGTGCCTTCAAGTGCATCTGTTCCTTCTTTATCGGGCGCGCTGGTTGAACAGTACCGATTGCGCGTCCTTGTCCTTTGATAGGTCAAACTTGGCTCTGTCTTCCTTGCCTATGGCAAGACCGGTTTTCACGGCCGCACGCGCATTCAGCGCTGCGAACCACCGTTCGATATTGGGGAATTCTTCAAGATCAATTCCCTGCCGTTCATGCGGGACAACCCAGCCGACAATCGCCATATCGGCAATGGAATAATCTCCGGCCACAAAGTCCCGTCCTTCCAGCGCCTTGTTCAGCACGCCATAAAGTCGGTGGGTCTCATTGCGATACCGGTTGATCGCATACTCGATCTTCTCTGGCGCATAGGTGCCAAAATGGTGGTTCTGCCCGAGCATCGGGCCAAAGCCGCCCATCTGCCACATGAGCCATTGCTCCACTTCCACTCGCCCGCGCTCGTCATCGGGCAGGAAGCGCCCGAACTTGCGCGCCAGATAAAGCAGAATGGCACCGGATTCAAACACCGAGATCGGCGCCCCACCCGGCCCTTCAGGGTCAACAATGGCAGGCATCTTGTTATTGGGTGAGATCGCCAGAAAGTCCGGTTCGAACTGATCGCCAGCACCAATATTGATATTATGGATGGTATAGGGCACCCCCAGCTCTTCGAGCATGATGGTGATTTTCCAACCATTGGGTGTCGGCCAGTAATAAAGGTCAATCGGTTTTGTCTGTTCGGTCATGCAAATCATCCTAGTCAAATAAAGAAGTGAGCGTTGCTCACACAGAAAGGCTGTTGCACCCAATGTAGGAAACAGGCCCCACGGGTGCAATCAGCCTCATACAATCGTGATGACGTCTTGATCGCTTGATCGCCTGTGCGCTCAAGCCGCCTTTGGTGGCGCCTGCATGTGAATGCGCCTCTGTGTCGGCCTCTTGGCTCTTACCACAAGAAGCTTAAGTCCATCGCTTCCATGCCCGTAAAATACGGATGTGCGACAATGAGAACAGCATAAACAACCACGGAAATCAGAATGATCCGGATCTCCCTTCCCCATGAACCAACCTCAGGCGGCACATAGGCTCCATCACGCCGGTTGGTGCCGACAATGGAAACAACAGACCAAAGCAACATGCCGCCAAACAGCACCATCGACCGCTGGTCATTATTCACGAGCAAATGCGCAATGGCCCATAGCGCCATACCCGTCAGCATCGGGTTCCGGATAAACCGGCGAATACGCGTCGGAGCCTTGGCGACACCAAACAGGATGATTGAAAAGAGCATAAGCAGATGGGTCAGATGACGCGTCCAGTCCTCATCATAGACGTCGCCTATATAGCCAGCCTCACCAGCAGCGCGCCAACCGAAAACGGTCAAAACCAGAGACAGGATAATCAGCAGGGCAAACAGCCCCTTGTAAGGCCCCTCGCCCATACGGCCCAGAAGCCCTGCGCGGGCCGTTGGAAGAAAAATCGGAAAGAGATGCACCACCGCCCACAGCAGAACACCAAAAATCAACATGGTCATTGTCAGGTCCTTTGAACAGACAGGAGCATCGCTTGGCACGCGCCCCTATTTAGTTATTGCAATAACTATATGCGCAACACCTATGGCTGCCAAGCCCCGAAAAGCACGTATGTGCAAAGCAGCAAGATGCAAAGGCTATCGTAGCGGCAATAAAAAAGGTGCGAAAGACATCCTTCGCACCTTTTCATGACATTCATTTGATAGCCCCAAGGGCCAGAGAGCCTTACAGCCCCAGCTTATCTTTGAGGATCTGGTTGACCGCCTGTGGGTTGGCCTTGCCCTGGCTGGCTTTCATCACCTGCCCGACGAACCAGCCGATAAGCCCCGGCTTGTCCTTGACCTTCTCGACCTGATCAGGGTTGTTGGCAATGATTTCGTCCACGATGGCTTCAATAGCCCCCGTATCCGTTACCTGCTTCATCCCCTTGGCTTCCACGACTTCGGCCGGGTCACCACCTTCGGTCCAGATGATCTCGAACAGATCCTTGGCGATCTTGCCGGAAATGTCACCGGCCTTGATCAGATCCACGATCTTACCGAGCTGGTCAGCAGAGATCGGGCTGTCATCGATATCCAGCTGTTCCTTGTTGATGCGACCAAGCCATTCGTTGATCACCCAGTTTGCAGACAGCTGTGCATCACGCCCTTCGCAGACCTGCTCGAAGAAGGCGGCAAGGCGCTTGGAAGCCACCAGAACGGAAGCATCATAAGGCTTCAGCCCCAGATCGGAAATGAAGCGATCGCGCTTGTCATCTGGCAATTCCGGCAAATGCTCACGCAGAGCCTCGACATAGGCGTCGTCGAATTCGAGCGGCAGCAGATCAGGATCCGGGAAATAGCGATAGTCATGCGCTTCTTCCTTGGAGCGCATGGAACGGGTCTCGCCTTTTTTGACATCATACAGGCGGGTTTCCTGATCGATGGACCCACCATCTTCCAGAATACCAATCTGACGACGGGCCTCATATTCAATGGCCTGACCAATGAAGCGGATCGAGTTCATGTTTTTCAGCTCGCAACGGGTGCCATAAGGCTCGCCGGGGCGACGCACGGAGACGTTGACGTCTGCGCGCATGGAGCCTTCTTCCATGTTGCCGTCAGACGTGCCCAGATAGCGCACAATGGTGCGCATCTTGGTCATGTAAGCCTTGGCTTCTTCCGAAGAGCGAATATCCGGTTTGGAGACGATTTCCATCAGCGCCACGCCAGACCGGTTCAGATCCACAAAGGACATGGTCGGATGCTGGTCATGCATCGACTTGCCCGCATCCTGTTCCAGATGCAGACGTTCAACGCCAATGCGCACTTCCTCGCCGTCCAGCATATGCAGGACAACTTCCCCTTCCCCGACGATCGGGTCCTTATACTGGGAAATCTGATAGCCCTGCGGCAGATCGGGATAGAAATAGTTTTTGCGGTCAAACAGCGAGCGGTTGTTGATCTTGGCTTTCAGGCCAAGACCGGTGCGGATCGCCTGACGCACACATTCCTCGTTGATCACGGGCAACATGCCGGGCATGGCCGCATCAACGAAGCTGACATGGTCGTTGGCCTCGCCACCGAACTTGGTGGAAGAGCCGGAGAAAAGTTTTGCTTCAGAGGCGACCTGAGCATGGATTTCCATGCCAACGACCACTTCCCAGTCGCCGGTAGCCCCCTTGATCAATTTGCTGGACGCTTCAGCCATATTCTCGTCCTCAGCTTTCAATATCGGAGCGCATGCAGCAGCTCCTGATTACAATGGCGGCGCGTGAGCTCACGCGCCAGATGCATCATTCTTTTCGCTCTGATGGGCGGCAATCGCCGTCTCCTCATAAGCAATATTGACCTCGATCAGGTCTTCCCAGAACTGCATGTAAAGATCCGGAGCCAGCTCCTTGTCTTCCAGCTCGGCCAGAACCTTGTCCAGAACCGCCTTGACGCGATCATCGTCACGCGCCTCAGACGGGTCCGATTTCAGCTCGGCCATGCGCCGCACATAGGAATCGCGATCGCGAAACAGCGCGATCAGAGCACGGTCAATACGGTCTATCTCCTCGCGGATATGGGCCTTTTCTGTGCATTCCTCAGGTTTACGCATTGGTGTTGACCTTGTCGCTTCTCTGTCTAATTACCACCATTTGGTCGGTGCTTCGAGGATGCCAGCAGCATCTTCCAACACACCGGCGGTGCGGAACAGGGTTTCTTCATCAAAGGCCTTGCCGATCAGCTGCAAGCCCATTGGCAGGCCCTGACCATTCTTGCCCGAAGGAACCGAAATGCCCGGCAAACCGGCCATGTTCACGGTGACAGTGAAAATATCATTGAGATACATCTCGACCGGATCGGTGATTTCCTTGTTCAGCTCGAAAGCGGCCGAAGGGGTAGCCGGAGTGAGAATGGTATCAACGGACTGGAACGCCTTTTCGAAATCCTGCTTGATCAGCGAGCGGATCTTCTGAGCGCGCAGATAGTAGGCATCATAATAACCAGCGCTGAGCACATAAGTGCCGATGAGAATACGGCGCTTGACCTCAGAGCCAAAACCGGCCGCACGGGTCTTTTCATACATGTCGATGATATCGTTGCCATTGACACGCAAGCCATATTTCACGCCGTCATAACGGGCAAGGTTGGAAGAGGCCTCAGCCGGAGCCACGATATAATAGGCAGGCAAAGCATATTTGGTCATCGGCAGGGAGATGTCGACAATCTCGGCACCAGCAGCTTTCAGCCAGTCGATGCCCTGCTGCCAGTTGGCTTCCACTTCCTCAGGCATGCCATCAACACGATATTCCTTAGGGATACCGACCTTCATGCCTTTGATGTCGCCCGTCAGAGCCGCTTCATAATCAGGCACCGGCAGATCAACGCTGGTGGTGTCCTTGGCATCAACGGAGGCCATGGATTTCATCATGATGGCAGCATCACGCACCGTACGGGCGATCGGGCCTGCCTGATCGAGCGAAGAAGCGAAGGCAATCATGCCCCAACGTGAGCAGCGGCCATAGGTCGGCTTGATGCCAACGGTGCCGGTAAAGGCTGCTGGCTGACGAATGGACCCACCGGTATCCGATGCTGTTGCGCCAGCGCAAATGCGCGCTGCAACCGCAGCAGCAGACCCGCCTGAAGACCCGCCAGGCACACGATCGATGCTTTCGCCTTCAGCGCGCCAGGGGTTTTTGACCGGACCGAAATAGCTGGTTTCCGTGGTCGAGCCCATTGCGAACTCATCCATGGCCAGCTTGCCGAGCATAACCGCCCCATCATCCCAGAGATTCTGCGTTACCGTGCTTTCATATTCGGGTGTAAAGCCATCCAGAATATGAGAGCAGGCATAGGCGCCGACGCCCTTGGTGCAATAAAGATCCTTGATGCCCAGCGGAATGCCTTCCAACGGACGGGCTTCGCCCTTGGAAATCCGCTCGTCAGACGCCTTGGCCATTTCCAGAGCCTTCTCTGGTGTCTTGGTCACATAGGCGTTGAGCTCATTGGCACCATCAATCGCGGTGATGTAGCTGGTCGTCAGCTCGGTCGCGGTAAATTCTTTCTTTGCCAGCCCTTCGCGGGCCTCTGCAATAGTCAGAGACGTGAGATCTGTCACGTGGCTATCCTCACATTTTGCAGGATTGGGACTTGCGAACAAATCCCCGTATCCCGATGGTCTTGAGAAAAGGGTTCTGATGCGGCTCGACAGCAGGTCGACGCCAGCAAAAAGGGTCTATTCGATGACCTTTGGAACCATGAAATAATTATCTTCAGTAGCGGGCGCATTGCTGACAACCCGATCAGCATAATTGCCGTCAGTGACAACATCATCCCGCTTCTTCATTTCCTGGGTAACGACAGAAGTCATCGGGTCAACGCCCTCGACGTCCACCTCGTTGAGCAATTCAACCCAGTTCAGAATGGAGTTCAATTCACCCTTAAGGCTTTCCGCCTCTTCTTCTGTAACGGACAGGCGGGCGAGACGCGCCACGCGCTTGACCGTATCCTTGTCAATTGACATGAATGCAAGCCTTCCAAATAAAGGTCCGGACAGCGCTTGACGATAGCGCACGATACCGAACCACCTACGAGTCTTATCCTACTCATAGTCGGCTATAGCATCTCAGGACTTTTACACGCAACTCCAAGGGCAGCAGGAACAGACCAAGTCGGGCATTTTTCCCACATCAGCCCTTGTAGTGTGTCTTTTTCTCCTCGGCCCTTTGATAGTGACCACCCCGACAGACAAGTCTACGGGACTTGAAAAGTCTTCAAGAGCCCATAGACACACTGGCGCGCCGCCTTAATAGCGAGCGAGATTTTCGAATAAATTTGCGCGTCTCCTTAGCTGGCATGGGCCGCCCAAGATAGAAACCCTGCGCCTGATCGCAATCAACCGAGCGCAGATATTCCAGTTGATCGATGGTTTCAACCCCTTCAGCGATAACGGTCTTGCCGAGGGTTTTGCCCAGTTCAACAATGGCATGAAGAATGACAGCAGAAGCATCCTTCGGTTTCCCCGCTTCGAAGGCCTTAAGGAAACTGCGATCAATCTTAATCTTGTCAAATGGAAACTGGCTTAAATAGCTCAGACTGGAATAGCCCTTGCCAACATCATCTAGGGCAACCTGAACCCCCAACTTTTTCCATCTCTTGATCTGTGAGCGCTCTACGTCATTTTCGTCAAGCAGAACGGATTCGGTAATCTCAAGCTCAAGCTGTTCAGGCTTGAGAGCCGATTGTGCCAAGGCACTCCCAATCGTGAGCGCAAAATGCGGATTCCGCAATTGGAGCGGAGAAACATTAACCGCGACGAAAAGATCGCTTGGCCAGTGTCTAGCTTCTTGACAAGCTTCCATAAGAACCCAGCGCCCCAATTCCTCGATCATCCTGTTCTCTTCCATGATAGGAATGAACACATCTGGCGGAACATTGCCTCTGACAGGATGCTGCCAGCGCACGAGAGCCTCGAACCCCACCAGGATTTCCTGTTGGGTATCGAACTGGGGTTGGAAGTAAAGCTCGAACTGTTCCTTGTCGAAGGCATCACGAATATCGTCAATCAGCGCATTGTGTTCAATCATGCTTGAGCGCATCTGGGGATCAAAAATCCGGTAGGCATAAAGCGACTGCTTTTTGGCTTCATACATCGCCAGGTCAGCGTTGCCCAAAAGCTCAGCCAGATCCGCATCTTTGCCAGAAGAACGTGCAATGCCCACGCTGGCCCCGATCTGAATAGACATGTCTTCATGGTTGATCGGAGCACTGATGATCGTAAGGATTCGGTTAGCCAGAATTTCCAGCTGTTCGCCAAGAATAGCCTTCTCAAACACCATGACGAACTCGTCACCGCCATAGCGGACCAGTTCGGAAGCCTCGGTCATCCCCATTTGCAGGCGTCGACCAATCTTGCGCAGGATGCTATCACCATAAATATGGCCATAGGTGTCATTGACGATCTTGAAGCCATTGAGATCAATCCAGAAAACAGAAACCGCCTCCAGATCGCCATCCTTCATCCGGATGGCCAACTCTTCCATATATTCAAGAAAATAGGGCCGGTTATGAAGACCTGTGAGGGAATCTGTATAAACCAGAGACTGCAGTTGCTTTTCTCTTTCGCGCAGACGCGCCTCTGCCACAGCCTGTTCAGTGATATCAATGCGTCGAGACATGATGGCACCGGCCTGAGACCGGGTGCGTGTATAAATATAGGTCTTCTTGCCGAGTTTCTGGATTTCTCTCTGGGTATCGACCAGCCTTTCCGCGAGCGCCTGGCGCTCTTTCAAATAGCAATCCGGCTCATATATGGCGAGCGGATCATTAATCACGCCGGCTTCCAGATCCATTTTGTAAAGATCGATATGCTTTTTACCCATAAGCTCACGGCGACATGGATAATGCGGAAAAACCCGATGATAAGCATCGTTACTAAAAATAACGCCTTCATCATCTTCACCATAAAAGACAATAGCTTCTTCACTCTGCTCAAGCGCTTCCAGAACCATTGTCGAAAGCCGACGCTTTCTCAAGGCGAGCAGAGAGGATGCCCCCAAACGGGCAAAATCTTCGACAAGCTTCTGATTCACCTCTTCAGCATGAGCACCATCCTCCTTGTCCGGAAAGACCATGAAGATAGCACCAAGCACTTCGTCACCCGACATCAACTTCGCCCCGGCAGAGCAACATCCCCCACCAGAACCGCAACAAATATCCGGCATTACACCATCGCGCAGCAGCCATTGTTCAACCTGCTCGCACGGCAAATAAAGGTGCGGAAAGCCAAAATCGGCAGATATCCGGACACCAGTCCTTTGATGATTGACAACATAGGCGCAAAAGCGAGTCTCACCCCGAAAGGCTTCAACCGCTTTGAGCATGGAGACGAATAACTCGTGCTCGCTGGAGGCTTCTGCAATGCTTAACGCAATCGCCACCGCCATGTCAGCACCAATTTCCAACCGTCTCATGTAGAACTCCCAGTCTGCCCCCAGGGCGAAATTAGCGTGTCAGTTGTAAAAAATACATTACCTTTTCAACTAATACCAAAAATGCATTATTTCACTTTCCTAATTCTACCTAATTACATTCAAATAACACGCTATGTGAAGACGAATAATATTCTCAAATTAGCCACGTACTAGAATAAAGTATTTCTATTGATTTCTCCCCTACGTAAAAACAACAAGATAATACAGACCAACCAGAACGAATTGGCCGCTTGCGACCAATAGAAAGCTTATTCACTCTCAGCACACGATCAATATTTGCTTTAGTCCGGCACCTGATCAAGAAGCATTGGTATTGTCGGGAATGCATGATATGGAAGCTTTGCTGATCAAATGGAAACAGATCCTGCAATCAAGCCCGCTTACATAAAGGCCGATCAATGGTTCGCAAAAAGAAAAAGAAACAGCCCATAGATATCCCCCTTGCCGAGCTGCTTGCTCTATTGAAGCCAAGCCAAAGGCTGTTGGGGCTGGATCTGGGCACCAAAACCATCGGTCTGGCCATTTCCGACACAGGCAAAGCCATTGCCTCGCCGCTGGAAACCATCCAGCGCACCAAATTCGGCAAGGATGCCGAGCGCTTGATTGCCATCTGCGCCGAACAGGAAATTGGCGGCTTCGTTCTGGGCCTGCCCCTCAATATGGATGGCTCCGAAGGTCCACGGGCACAGGCAACACGAGATTTCTATCTCTCCATGCGCGATTTCTGGCGCGAACGCGAGCTTCCTGTCATTCCCGTCACCTTCTGGGACGAACGCCTTTCCACTGTCGCGGTCACCAGAACTTTGCTCGATGCAGACACCTCGCGCGCCAGACGCGGTGAAGTGGTCGACAAAATGGCAGCCTCTTTCATCTTGCAAGGAGCCCTGGACCGTGCCCGCAACATGCGGTGACACGAACCAATATATTCAGCTATGAAGATATGACATGGTTTCCATGAAGCCGTGAACATGCGGTCCGCTTCACAATTCGAGACAAAAGTATCATAATGATAGCGAGGCGTGCGCCCATCTTCGGCCTCGCGCCAATCTTTTAACCATATCTCAGAGACCAAGCTGCGTTCTTCGTCATTTGGTTTTTCTTGTCTCGCAAGAGAAACACTCAGGATATGCCTGCCCCGCATCGACCTGACCTGCCCGTTTTCTTGCCGCCCGGCGTGACAGCAACCAGCAATCCAGAACGCGCGGCCTCTGTTGTTCCCATCAACGCAACAGAGAGACCTCATGAACAAACCGCTTCATACGCTCCTTACCCGCATTTTCAAAACAGGACAGCTATCTGTCACATGGGCCACAGGCCAAACCATATCCTATGGCCAGAAGGACGCGCCCTCTGTGCGGGTGCGTGTCAATGACACCGAGGCTGAAAAGCTGCTGGCAAAAGATCCTGCCCTCACTCTGGGAGAGATGTATATGCAAGGGCGCTTTGTCGTTGAAGAGGGAGACATATATGACTTTCTCTCCTTAGTGAGGAAAAACACCCCTGACAGCACCTTTTCCCCCCTGATGCGCGCACGTCACCTGTGGCGTCTTTTGAAGGCGCAGGCAGCAACCCGCCTGCCGATCAACCAGAACCGCAAGAATGTCTCGCACCATTACGATTTGACGCCAGCCCTGTTTGATCTGTTTCTCGATGACGACTGGCAATATTCCTGCGGTTATTTCGAAAGCGAAGAGAGTACTCTGGATGAGGCCCAACTGGCCAAGAAACGGCATCTGGCGGCAAAAATGCAGCTGGAAAAGGATCATCGCGTTCTTGAAATCGGCTCTGGTTGGGGCGGTCTTGCGCTCTATCTGGCCGAAACCAGTGGCGTCGACATAACCGGCATCACGCTATCGCACGAGCAACTGGCTGTTTCCAACCGACGCGCCGAGGAACGCAATCTGGCAGATCGCGTGCGCTTCGAGCTCAAGGACTATCGCCACCTGAAGACAAAACCGTTTGACCGCATCATATCGGTCGGCATGTTCGAGCATGTGGGCACAGGTCGCTATGACAATTTCTTTCGCAAATGCGCCCAGTTGCTTGATGACGACGGCGTCATGCTGCTCCATTCCATCGGCCGCCCCCAGGCTGGCCACAATGTGACCAATCCCTTCATTGCAAAATATATTTTCCCCGGCGGCTATATCCCCTCCCTGTCTGAGGTATTGCCTTCAATTGAAAAGGCCGGATTGCTCGTACGGGACATAGAAATTCTCAACATGCATTATGCCTATACCTGCCGGGAATGGCGCAAGCGGTTCAATGCCCGCAAACAGGAAGCCATTGCCCTGTATGACGAGACATTCTACCGCATGTGGGATTTTTATCTTGCAGGCTCTGAAATGGCCTTTGAATGGGACAACATGTTCATTTTCCAGATCCAGTTGGCCAAAAAGCAGGCCGCAAAGCCAAGCAAACGCGACTATATGGTCAAAACCGAGGAGAGGCTGAAAAAGAAAGAGGAAAGCCTGCCACCGATGGAACGGCTCAAGCTCTAGCCCTGCAGTTGAGGGGCTCTGGCACAACTCAAGACGACAACGCACAGCAAAGCAGATAAACAGGGGTCAAAATGAGGAGAATTCCGTCTAATTCTGGCCGAATTCTCTGCCTCTCTCTTTACCTTGGCTCCGCTTTCGGTCACTAATTAGGTCTAGCATTTAAGACCGCCTTTCTGAAATCTCCCAGAAAGCAAGCAAAAGCCCCGCCGGAAAGCTGCCCCAATGTATGTGATCGTCGAAGCCATCATTCCAACATTTTTTCTTGTTGGCCTCGGTCTCTATATTCGCCGAAGCGGCCTTGTGCCCGAAGATCAATGGGGCGGTCTGGAGACGATCGCCTATTGGCTTTTCTTCCCGGCCCTCATCTTCAATTCGCTTTTCAAGGCTGATTTAAAGAATGTGCCGCTGGGCGACATGACCTTTGTGCTGGTCTCGGCCATTATACTCATGGCTGCGTTGATGCTGGCCCTCTACCCGGTTTTCCGCTCGCTCTTTTCCATCGACAATCCCTCCTATACTTCGGTCTATCAAGGGGTGTTGCGCTGGAATGGTTTCATGGCATTGGCAATCGTGCAAAAAGCCTTTGGCAATGATGCGATGGCGCTGGTGGCGGTTTCCATGGCCTCGATGATTCCCGTCATCAATATCATTATCGTTGGCATCATGGCCGTGTTTGGCGCGAACGGGCGCCCCAGCTTTGGCAATGTCCTGCTCAATATCATCAAGAACCCCTTCATTATCGCATCTCTGTTAGGCCTCGCGATCAATCTTTCCGGCATTCCAATCTGGGATCCGATCGCCTCGACTGTCGAGATTACCGGACGCGCGGGCCTTGCCTGCGCGCTGCTTATGGTTGGGGCGGGCATCAAGCTCAAACATGCTTTGCCGCCCGTGCGGGATGTCTGGTTTGCCTGCATCTTGCGCCTTGTCGGCATGCCTGCCATGGCGATTGGCTTTGCCATGCTGTTTGGCCTCACGGGCCAGCCGTTGGAAGTCGTCATCATCAGCACAGCCGTTCCCACCGCCATGAACAGTTATGTGCTCGCCAAGAAGATGGGCGGCAATGCGCCCCTCATCGCAGCCATTGTAACCTGGCAAACACCCCTGTCAGCGCTGGCCATTCCCCTTTGGCTGGCTCTGGTGCGTTCATTGAACCTCAGCTGAGGCAGCATTGGAAAAGATGACTAAAAAGTCATCAAGATATATACAGAGTGCGAACACCCACTTGCGGAGACTCTCTTTTCCACCTATAGCTTTACTTCTAGCGAAAACCCAAAAACGCTAGGATAATGATCGTGGCATTTGCGCACCACCATCTGCTCGGCATTGCCGGGCTGACCCCCCCAGAAATCACAGCTCTTCTCGACCTTGCAGAAGAAGCCGTCGATGTTTCCCGTCAGGTTGAAAAGAAAAAGGTTGCCCTCAAGGGTCGAACCCAGATCAACCTGTTTTTCGAGGCCTCCACCCGCACACAAAGTTCCTTCGAGCTTGCAGGCAAGCGCCTTGGCGCGGACGTGATGAATATGTCCGTAAAGAACTCATCCGTGTCGAAAGGTGAAACCCTGCTCGACACGGCCACCACCCTCAACGCCATGCATCCGGATATTCTGGTTGTTCGCCACAATGCCGCTGGCGCACCGCAGTTGCTCGCCCGCAAGGTTGGCTGTTCGGTGATCAACGCAGGCGATGGCGCGCATGAACACCCCACGCAGGCCCTGCTCGATGCGCTTACCATCCGGCGGCACAAGGGCACGCTGGAAGGACTGGTTGTCGCCATTTGCGGTGATATCATGCATTCCCGCGTCGCTCGCTCCAACATCCTGCTGCTGACGGCCATGGGCGCCGAAGTGCGCCTCGTGGCGCCCTCCACGCTGCTGCCAGACAGCGTAGAGGCGATGGGCGTCAAATGCTTCCGCGACATGCGCAAAGGGCTTGATGGCGCCGATGTGGTCATGATGCTACGGCTACAGCTTGAGCGCATGAACGGGGCCTTCGTTCCGTCCATTCGCGAATATTTCCACTTCTACGGCCTTGATGAAGAAAAACTCGGCTATGCCCGCGAAGATGCCATTGTCATGCATCCGGGGCCAATGAACCGGGGCATCGAGATCGACAGCTCGGTTGCCGATTCCGGTCGCTCGGTCATTCACGAGCAGGTGGAAATGGGCGTGGCTGTACGCATGGCCATCATTGAATTGCTGGCCAAGAACAGTCTCGACATTCAACCAGCGGAATTGGACTAAGAGGGAGATGATCATGCCAGAAAGACAACAAGCAGCCTTCGCCCTCACCAATGTCAAATTGCTCGACCCTGCAACGGGGTTGGATGAGCCGGGCGCGATCCTGATCGAGGATGGTAAAGTAAAGGCCATCGGCGCCAATGTCGCCAGCCAGCTGCCATCCGACATTCTGCGTGTGGATGGTGCAGGTAAGATTGCAGCTCCCGGTCTCGTGGACATGCATGTCACCACAGGCGAACCGGGCGCAGAACATCGCGAAACCCTCAAGAGCGCCAGCCGTGCCGCAGCCGCTGGCGGGGTCACCACCATCGCCTGTATGCCGGACACGGACCCCGTGATCGATGACATCGCCCTTGTCGATTTCATCAAACGGCGCGCGCGTGACACAGCCAAGGTACATGTCCACCCCTATGCTGCCATGACGCGCGGTCTGGGCGGCAAGGAAATGACCGAAATCGGCCTCATGCTCGAAGCTGGCGCCGTGGCTCTTTCCAATGGCCGCAAGGCCGTCACCAACGCCCAGATCATGCGCCGCGTGATGACCTATGCACGCGACTTCGATGCCCTCATCGTGCATCATCCCGAAGATCCGGATCTGGTCGGCAACGGCGTCATGAATCTTGGCGAAACATCAACCCGTCTTGGTCTTGCTGGTATTCCGGCAGAAGCGGAAACCATCATGGTCGCCCGCGACGTGCGCCTCGCCCAGCTCACAGGCTGCCGTTACCACGCCAGCCAGATTTCCTGCGCTGAAAGCCTCGACATCATCCGCCGGGCCAAGGACAAGGGATATGACGTCACCTGCGGTGTCTCGATCAACCATCTCACGCTGAATGAGAATGATATCGGCCTGTACCGCACCTTCTACAAGATGTCGCCACCGCTCAGAAGCGAAGAAGAACGCCTCGCCATGATCGAAGGGGTTGCCGATGGCACCATCGATGTCATCGTCTCTGCCCATGATCCGCAGGACGTGGACACCAAACGCCATCCATTTGCCGAATGTGCGGATGGGGCAGTCGGACTGGAAACCATGTTGCCAGCCGCCATGCGCATGGTCCATAGCGGCCAACTCTCCATGATGCAGGCCTTCAAAGCCCTTTCTACGACACCGGCCAAACTGCTCGGCCTTTCCGCTGGCAGCCTGAAACCGGGGTCTCCGGCAGACATCATCATCTTCGATCCCGAGCAACCATGGGTCATGCATCGGGATATGCTGCAGTCGCGTTCCAAGAACACCGCCTTCCACAAGGCGCAGCTTTCGGGCAAAGTTCTGCAAACTTACGTTGAAGGACAGCTGGTTCACCATTACGATCCTAGCTGAACAGTCTCGCAAGAGAATCGGTCGGGTGGTCAGGCAACATGTCTGGCCACCCGCGCCCATAGACAGGCGCCTGCCCTTGATGGCTCCTGCATGAAGACAAGGGATCACAGCCCATGATCGACCCTATCAGCTGGAGCCATACCCTGCCCCAACTCATTATCGCCGTTCTCTTCGGCTATATCCTCGGTTCGACCCCTTTCGGCCTGTTGCTCACCAGGATGGCCGGCATGGGAGATGTGCGCAAAATCGGCTCGGGCAATATTGGCGCAACCAATGTCTTGCGCACCGGCAACAAGAAGCTGGCAGCTCTTACCCTGCTTGGTGATCTGCTCAAGGGCACGCTGTCCGTTATCATTGCGCGGGAATGCGCCATTGTCTTCTCACCGGACCAAGTGCTCCTGATTTCCTGTCTGGCAGGTGCCGGAGCCTTTCTGGGCCATATCTTTCCCTTCTGGCTTAAATTTCGTGGCGGCAAAGGCGTTGCCACCTATCTGGGCGTGCTTCTGGCTCTTTCGCCTCCGGCTTTCCTCACATTTGGCTTCATCTGGCTATCATCTGCCTATTTCAGCCGCTATTCCTCTCTGTCCGCTCTCATTGCCAGTGCTTTGATGCCCTTTGTGCTTTTCGGTTTCGGCAGGCTGGGTCTGGCTGAACTGTTCGCCATTCTCACGGTCGTGCTCTGGATCAAGCACAAGGAGAATATCAAGCGCTTGCTGGATGGCACAGAAGGCAAGATCGGCGGCAAGAAGGAAGTGCCCTCAGATAGCACCATTGATGAAACCTCATCAGAAGGTTCAGACAAATGACAAGTGATGTGCCATCCCCAAATTTAGAAGATACTCCGGTGATGGCACGCACAGCTGAAATGGCTCTCTCAGAACCTGGTAGCGACGGCTATATCAGCCATCATCCCTTTCGCCTCACAGACAGGCAGCGCTTCAACTGGTTGCGCCTCATTCGCTGCGAAAATGTTGGCCCGGCAACATTCCGCGATCTGATCAATCACTTCGGCAGCGCCGAGAAAGCCCTCGATGCGCTACCGGCTCTCTCACGCAAGGGCGGAGCAAGACGCACCTTTCACATGGCATCCGAAGCTGAAGTTGAGGCTGAATGGACAGCCCTTCATCAGGCCGGAGCCCGCCTTGTGGCAACCGGAGAGCCCGATTATCCGCAAGCCCTCAACCATATTCCTGCGCCTCCCCCTTTACTGACAGTCATGGGCGGACCAGAGCTGGCGAGCAAAACGGCAGTCGCGATCGTCGGCTCGCGCAATTGTTCCGCTAGCGGGGCAAAGCTTACAGAAATGATAGCCCGCGACCTGGGCCAGAATGGCGTCGTGGTCGTCTCCGGGTTGGCGCGTGGCGTTGATACACACGCTCATAAGGCCTCTCTGGCGCTCGGCACCATTGCCGTCGTCGCCGGAGGGCTCAATCAGCTTTATCCGAGACAGAATGTCGACCTGGCCAAAAGCATCGCACAACAGGGCATGTTGATCTCGGAAACGCCTTGGAATGCTCCGGCCCGATCACAGGATTTCCCGCGCCGAAACCGTATCATCTCGGGCATCGCCATGGGAACACTGGTGGTGGAAGCGGCCAAACGATCCGGCTCGCTCATCACCGCCCGCTACGCCCTGGAACAGGGCCGCGAAGTGTTTGCCATTCCCGGGTCTCCCCTTGATCCTCGCGCAAGCGGCACCAACCACCTGATCCAACAGGGGGCGACGCTGGTTTGCGAAGCGCAGGACATTCTGGACGCCCTCGCCGCACAACAAAATTACACGCCCGTACAGCAAAGCCTGCCATTGATGGAAAAGGAGAGTGAAGGAGCCCCGGAAGAAAGGAACGCAGAGCCCGATGAACCTGACAAGATCCGGTTCATCCGCAGTTTGAGTCTCGCGCCGATAGCTATTGATGATCTGATCCGCCAATCCGACCTGACGCTGGGTCAGGTTCAATTATTGTTGCTGGAGCTGGATCTCGCAGGGCGTCTTGAGCGCCATGGCAACCAGACCGTCTCGATAAAGGCGTAATGCTCAGCCATTAAGGCGAGTTTGACTGCTTACACCGACAAACATCAGTGAGACTTGGCGGGACGGATTTGTTTGGATATTTCCATGGCTTCTATCTGCGCCATCTCAAGCAAATAGACCAGCATAGCCAGCTCATCGCGCCGGGCAAGCCGGGTCAGGTCTTGAAGATGCGCATATATATAGTCAGCTGTCTTGACAGGCGATCCACTTTCTAGCAGTTGAGCGTCTTCTTTCACTTGGCTCTCCACACGGGTTATGGCAATGAAATTGCGGCAATAGATTTATTTATTTTGGCCACCATACAACCAAAATAATTGATTGTATACAACCACACCATATATCAAAGGTTGTATTTACACAATATGCTTGCATGTGAGCAAGAGAAATTATATCCGCTTTAGACAGCCGCCGCACTTGACGGGAAAGGTCGAAGCAGTCATGTGACTAGCATTGACAATAGAAGAATCAGAACCAAATGCTAGCTACCGGCTCCATCTTGCCTGTTGCTTGATGGACCCAAACGCTAATGGACAGTACGGATTTCAAATGGACGTCGTAATCGTAGAATCGCCAGCCAAAGCCAAAACGATCAATAAGTATTTAGGCAAGAACTACAAAGTCTTGGCTTCGTACGGGCATGTTCGCGACCTCCCCTCCAAAGATGGCTCTGTGCTGCCGGACGACGATTTTTCCATGACGTGGGAAGCGGATACGAAATCGAAAAAACGTCTCTCCGAAATCGCCGAAGCAGTAAAGAATTCCGACCGTCTCATTCTCGCAACTGACCCTGATAGAGAGGGGGAAGCGATCTCTTGGCATGTGTTGGAGGTGTTGAAAAAGCGTCGCGGCGTGTTGAAGGACCAACCTGTCCAACGCGTTGTCTTTAACGCCATCACCAAAGAATCCATTCTCCATGCTATGGAACATCCGCGAGATATCGATACGCCTCTGGTCGACGCCTATCTGGCACGCCGGGCTCTTGACTATCTGGTGGGCTTCACCCTGTCTCCGGTGCTTTGGCGCAAATTGCCCGGTGCCCGTTCTGCGGGCCGCGTACAATCCGTTGCCTTGCGCCTAGTCTGCCAGCGCGAAGAAGAAATCGAAGCCTTCATTCCGCAGGAATACTGGTCGATCCTGGCTGACTTGCAAACCGGTGCGGGTGCCGATTTCCAGGCGCGCATCACGGCAGTTGATGGCGAGAAAAAGACCCGCCTCGATATCAAGACCGAAGCAGAAGCCGCTGATATCAAGCAGTTGGTCGAGCAGGCCAGCCTCAAGGTTCGCTCGGTTGAGGCCAAACCGGTGCGCCGCAATCCGTTCGCGCCCTTCACTACCTCGACCCTGCAGCAGGAAGCTTCGCGCAAACTCGGGTTTGCCGCAGCCCGCACCATGCAGATTGCCCAGCGCCTCTATGAAGGCGTCTCTCTAGGCGGAGAAACGACAGGCCTCATTACCTATATGCGTACTGACGGTGTTGAAATCGCTCCCGAAGCCATTGCCCCGATCCGTGGCATGATCGAGCGGGAATATGGCAAGAGCTATCTGCCGGACAAGCCGCGCCACTATACGGTGAAGGCCAAGAATGCGCAGGAGGCCCACGAGGCCATCCGCCCCACCGACATCACCCGCCATCCAAAAGAAATGGCGCCATATCTCGATGAGGAACAGCTCAAGCTTTACACGCTGATCTGGCGCCGCACACTGGCCAGCCAGATGGAATCGGCCCGTCTTGAGCGCACCACGGTCGACATCACCGCAACCAACGGCTCCCGCAACGCCGAGCTGCGCGCCACCGGTCAGGTGGTCCGCTTTGATGGTTTCCTGACCCTCTATACCGAATCCAAAGATGACGACGACGATGATGATGGCAACCGCCTGCCACCGATGAGCGAAGGCGAAGCCGTCAAGCAAAAAGCGGTCAATGCCAGCCAGCATCACACCGAGCCTCCCCCGCGCTACACCGAGGCCACCCTCATCAAGCGCATGGAAGAATTGGGCATCGGTCGCCCGTCCACCTACACTGCAACCCTTTCTGTTCTGCGCGATCGTGGTTACGTGGTGCTCGACAAGAAGCGCCTGATCCCCGAATCCAAGGGCCGTTTGGTCACCGGCTTCCTTTCGAACTTCTTCGAGCGCTACGTGCAGTATGACTTCACGGCGGATCTGGAAGAAAAGCTCGACCGCATCTCGGCAGGCGAACTGGAATGGAAGGATGTGCTACGCGATTTCTGGAAGGAGTTCTCCTCCCATGTCGATGGCACCAAGGAACTGCGCGTCAGTCAGGTTCTGGATACACTCAACGAAGTGTTGGCCTCCTATGCCTTCCCGCCACGCGAAGATGGCAAGGATCCACGCGCCTGCCCATCCTGCGACGATGGCCGCCTCAGCCTGAAAACCAGTCGCTATGGCGCTTTTGTCGGCTGTTCCAACTATCCTGAATGTGGCTATACACGCCAGCTGTCAGCCGATGGAGATGGCGACGCCCAGCAAGTGGGCGAAAATGGCACCAAGATGCTCGGCTCCGACCCGGAAACGGGACAGGATGTAACCTTGCGCTCAGGCCGCTTTGGCCCCTACGTCCAGTTGGGCGAAGAGAAAAAGCCGCCGCGCTCCTCCATTCCAAAGGGCTGGGATATCGAAACTATCGATCTGGAAAAGGCCCTCAAACTGCTCTCCCTGCCACGCGAAGTCGGCGAGCATCCTGAAGATGGCAAGATGATCACCGCAGGCCTTGGCCGCTATGGTCCGTTCGTGTTGCATGATGGCACCTATGCCAACCTGCAAAGCGTGGAAGACATCTTCTCTGTCGGCCTCAACCATGCGGTAAGCCTGCTGGCCGAGAAGCGCGCCAACGGTGGCCGTCGCCGCACGGCACAGTCGCTCAAGGAACTGGGCGAACATCCAGATGGTGGAGGCGCCATCACCGTCAAATCCGGTCGCTACGGCCCTTACGTCAACCATGGCAAGATCAATGCGACCCTGCCAAAAGACATGAAGCCGGAAGACGTGACCCTTGAGCAGGCGCTCGAACTGATCGCCGCCAAAGCGGAGAAGAGCCCTGCCAAGAAAACGGCAGCGAAAAAGACCACTGCGAAGAAAACGACGGCCAAGAAAACAACAACGAAAAAGGCCGCCGCCAAAAAGACGACAGCCAAGAAGTCAACAGCAAAGAAAAAAGCTGAGGCCGAAGACAAGGCAGAAGCTGTCGATGAAGAATAAGGACAGCTGACCATTCGGCCAAACCGTGCCTATACTGCTCGTAGACATTCGCATGCGCGTTCCATCGCGCATCGCGAACGCACGACCATATCGCCCATGATGAGAAGGACCGCCTAAGTGATACGCAAACGCAGACCCACAATGGAGGATGGCCTTCCCTCGAAAGACGAAATCCTCGCCTTCATCGCTGAAAATCCCGGCAAGGCGGGCAAGCGCGAAATCGCGCGCGCCTTCGGCATTTCCGGCGGTGCCCGCATCGGGCTCAAACGCATCCTGAAGGAACTGACCGAAGACGGTCATATCGAGAAGAGCCGCAAGCGCCTTGTCAAATCCGGAGAGTTGCCGGCGGTTGGCGTCTATCGCGTCAGCGAGCGTGACCCTCAGGGCGACCTGATCGGTGTTCCCGTCAAATGGGAAGGCAGCGACGAAAACGCGACCCCGCCTCGCCTCTTGATCGAACCGGACAAAAAATCCAAGGCCGTGCCCGGCATCGGGGATCGTGTTTTGGCCAAGCTGATCGAGAGAGACCTCGAACAATTCGAGCTCCCCGGCATCCGTCAAGCTGTACGCGTTATCAAGATTCTGCCCAAACGCGAAGATTCCATCCTCGGCATCTACCGACGTGACCCGATCAATGGTGGCGGGCGTCTTGTGCCCATCGACAAGAAAACACAAGAGCTTTCCATCGACGACGCCTCCAAGGGCGACGCTTCTGAAGGCGATCTGGTGGCTGTGTCCATCACCCGCTCCGGCCGTTCCAAGACGCCGCGCGCCCATGTGCGCGAAGTGATCGGCCCCATGGCCTCCGAGCAGGCCGTCAGCATGATCGCTATCCATGCCTTGGGCATTCCCTATATCTTCCCCGATGCTGTGCTGACAGAAGCCGAACGCGCCACCCAACCAGACCTCAAGGGACGGAAAGACTGGCGCGATGTACCGCTTATTACCATCGACCCGGCAGACGCCAAGGACCATGACGACGCCATCTATGCCGAACCCGACGACGATCCGGCCAACGAAGGCGGCGTGATCGCCTATGTGGCCATCGCGGATGTTGCCTATCATGTGCGCATGGGGGGCAATATTGATCGCGAGGCCATCAAGCGCGGCAACTCGGTCTATTTCCCGGACCGTGTCGTGCCGATGCTGCCCGAGCGGATATCAAACGACCTGTGTTCGCTGAGAGAAGGCGAAGACCGCCCCTCTATGGCCGTGCGCATGGTGTTCGACAAAACAGGCAAGAAAAAGCGCCACAGCTTCCACCGCGTCATGATCCGTGTCGCCGCAGGCATCTCCTACAATCAGGCACAGAGCGCGATTGATGGCACCACGGATGATGTGACGGGGCCGATCCTTGAATCGATCCTGAAGCCCCTCTGGGCTGGCTATGAGGTATTGAAAACGGGCCGCGATGCCCGCGAGCCACTGGAGCTGGATATTCCCGAGCGTAAATTGATGCTCAAGCCTGACGGCACCATTGACCGGGTTGTCATTCCGCCCCGTCTGGATGCGCATAAGCTGGTGGAAGAATTCATGATTCAGGCCAACGTAGCTGCAGCGGAAACGCTGGAAAAGCACAAGCAGGGCCTGATCTACCGTATCCATGACAATCCATCGCCCGAGAAGCTGGAAGGCCTGAGAGAATTCCTCCAATCCATGGATCTCAGCTTCCCCAAAGGCGGCAATCTGCGCCCTTCCATGTTCAACGCGATTCTCAGACGCACAGCGGAAACCGAGCAAGCCCCTCTGGTCAGCCAGGTCGTTTTGCGCTCGCAGGCGCAAGCGGAATATAATCCGGAGAATATCGGCCATTTCGGACTGAACCTGCTGAAATATGCCCATTTCACTTCGCCGATCCGCCGCTACGCCGACCTTGTTGTGCATCGCGCCCTGATCGCTGCTCTGAAATTGGGCGACGACGGCCTGCCCGCAGGCTTTGACGGCAAACTCGCCGATATCGCGGGGCATATTTCAACTACAGAACGCCGCGCCATGGCAGCTGAGCGAGACACAAAGGACCGGCTGATTGCCGCATTCCTGTCCGACAAGGTCGGTGCGCGCTTTACCGGCAAGATCTCCGGTGTCACCCGTGTCGGCCTATTCGTGCAGCTTTCTGATACCGGCGCCGATGGCTTCATTCCGGCCTCCACCTTGGGCTATGATTATTATCATTATGACGAGCCCAATCATCAGCTCATCGGTGAGGCAACGGGAGAAACTTTCCGCCTTGGCGATATTGTCGATGTAAAGCTCGTTGAAGCGGCCCCATTGGCAGGCGCTCTGCGCTTTGAAATGCTCACGGAAGGCCGCAGACATCCCAAGGGCAAGGCTCCGGGCCATTTGACCCGAAACAAAGGGCGTGGCAAAGGCTCCTTCGGCTCGAAAGGACGCAAGAAGCCGGGCACCACCCGCCCCAGAAGCGTCAAGCCGAGGGTCAAGAAGGGACGCAAACGCTAATAAGAGCCAGAGAGACAAAATACACGGTGAGATCATGATGAGGCATATCGACAATATCGAAGTCCACCCGGACCTCACCGCCAACGCGCAACGGCTCTATGATGGCTCCTTGCCCAAAGTGCGCCCCAAGGATGCAGCCACGCTCATCATTCTCGATCATGACCACGACACCCCGAAAATCCTGATGGGGCGCCGCCACATGCGCCATCGCTTCATGCCCGGCAAGTTCGTCTTTCCCGGAGGGCGTCTCGATGCCGCAGACCGGTATGTCCCCTGTGCCGACGATCTGCCTACTGGCGTGATGGAAAAGCTGCGCTGTGGGGCCAGAAACGGCTCCAGCGACAGGCGAATGCGAGGACTGGCGGTCTGCGCCATTCGCGAAACCTATGAAGAAGCTGGACTGTTCATTGCAACGAAAGCTGACACAGCAAAATTGAAGGGTGAAGACTGGAACGCCTTCAAAGATAGAAAACTGCTTCCCAAACTTTCACCTTTGCGCCTTATTGGTCGGGCTATAACGCCACCGGGCCGAACGCGCCGATTTGATACGCGCTTCTTTGCTGTTGACGCAAAGCATATCGAAGATAGAGTCGCAGAAGGAACGGGCCCATCGGGCGAGCTGGAAGACCTGCATTGGCTCACCATTTCCGACGCGCATGATCTGGATTTGCCACGCATCACCAAAGAGATTCTCCATGAGCTGGAAGAAAGGCTGAAGATGGATCCGGAGTTGGCGCCTCAGAGCCCTACTCCCTTCTTTTTCATGCGGGGAAAATCCATGTGCCGAGCAGAAATCTAAGCACTAGCAGAAACCCGAACTTTAGCGGAATTCTGCCACTTTTCTCTTATTTCTGTCGACAACCACGGCAGATAGAATAAGATTGACGTCGATAATTTGATACGCGCTCTTGACAATAAGCCAACTTTGCGTAGTTTGGCGCTTCGAAACAGGTTTTTTGCTGAGACGGTCGCTTTTCCGCTCAGCGCATCTTCGGCCCGGCAGCCAAGAAAACAAAATGCCCCTGTGGCATGCGGTTTGAATGGCAGTTTGTCGCGGGCCCAAATGACGGAAAAGACTTATGGCTAAGGCAACAACAATTAAAATCCGTCTGGTCAGCACCGCTGACACGGGTTACTTTTACGTCACCAAGAAAAATTCCCGCACCATGACCGAAAAAATGGTCAAGCGGAAATACGATCCGGTGGCTAAGAAACATGTCGAGTTCAAAGAAGCCAAAATCAAGTAAGGCATCTTTCTACTGGTGACAGTTTTAAAAACCCGCTTGCCTCTGGCAAGCGGGTTTTTTATTGGCCTCATGGCTTGATACTGTCGAAAACGTCATCCTGGATCGCCATGCTTTCTCATCTATTTCGCATACAAAACGAAACCGTGTCAGTCTCGAATGCCCGCGCAGACCATTGCCAAGCATGGAGCCGCAAAGCCACACGCGCACGGTCCTGATACGAGGGTAGATAGTGTAGATGTATGGAGAAGAAAGGATGGCCGGTTCAGATGCAGACCACTTGAGGAGGCCACTCTTGCTGCGACTGAACCGACCAAAGCCCCACGGTCCCAGGAGATGCGGCGGACCTGGATGTCCGTAGGGGAAAATATATATAAAAACGGGAGTGAATGGACATAGCCCAGCCTGCAGTTAAACTGCCAAGCTAACAAACGGCGTCCCCCACTCCGCTTTACATCTAATCTGAGCCTAACAAAATAAGTGATAATTTCAACGAATTGTTTACCAAATTCGATAGAATCTTGTTGGTTGATAAAGAATTAAGGTAAATTTGCGAGGAATTTTAGCTTAATTACCTGCCTTTTTGCTATTTCGGCCAGACACCAAGTCTCATTTTGGCGATTTCAGAGCCTCAAACAAACCCATTTACAGAAGATTCGCATCCCAAGAAGGCACTTCCCTTTCCGCCCTTCTGTCAATGGTGAAAACTCCGGAAGGGGAAACACGGGTAGAGGAAACTTAAGTATTACCAACAAACTAGATGGGATAGGATACACAATCTTGGCGTATAGCTCCTATTGCAGCCCCACTAAAAACAGATGGCTTTACCGCATTTTTGCTTTAGCCAATCAAAGTAATAGACAAATAATCAAATTCTGAATATTTTAAGTATATTTACGAAGCTTTTTTGACTTGAGCCACAACGACACGATTGCGCCCTTCATGCTTGGCCTGATAAAGCGCTTCGTCGGCCCGCTTCATCAAATCATCCTGAGCTTCTTCGCCACGGCAGCTTGAGGCAAGACCGATGGACACAGTCACATCGATCATTTGACGGCCCTTATGAATGATAAAGGGCTTCTCCGACACCTTCTTGCGAATGCGTTCGGCAACCACCATGGCCAGAGAATGATCGGTGTCCGGCATAATCACGACAAACTCTTCGCCACCATAACGACAGACGAGATCGATACCTCGGGTATTTTTACGCATGCGCTGGGAGAACTCTTCCAGCACCTCATCACCGGCATCATGCCCATGGGTGTCATTGACCGATTTGAAGAAATCGATATCCATCAAAAGGACAGACAGAGGACGTTCCTTCTCGTGAGCGGATTCTAGAAGGGACTTCAGATGGTTGGTCATATAGCGACGATTATAAAGCTTGGTCAGCCCATCCATGATAGCCATTTCCATCGTATGCTGGATGGAATCCCGCAGCGCATCGGTATAGCGCTTGCGCAACACCTGTGTGCGAAGGCGGGCCAATAGCTCGTTCCGCTCCACGGGATGGCATACATAGTCATTCACACCAAGATCAAAGGAACGCATGATCCGCGCCTCATCGCTCTCCTGAGCCAGCACCAATATCGGTGTAAGACGAGACGCCTCAACCGAGCGCAATTGCGCACACAGGCGCAAAGGATCAAATGAGTGCATATCCAGATTGATCATCACACAGTCAAATTCCTGATCCGTGCAGCGCTTCAGGGCGGAAGAAGAGTCATTCTCTAGAAACAGATCAAACTGGCCCAGCACCTGTTTGCGAATACGCTCTGAGCTGGCCCGGGAATCATCGACAAGCAGGATCTGACCGCCCTCGTGATGCATCAGCCGCTTCATGATATCGCCGCTGTCAAAGCCCATCTGTTCAGTGGTATTGGCACGTGAGCGCAATGCGTCAGTCATCGTTTTGACACGCACGAGATTCTTGACCCGAGCAATGAGCGCTACCTCATTCACCGGCTTGCTGAGAAAATCATCAGCTCCGGCACTGAGCCCAGCCACGCGATCACTCGCTTGATCAAGAGCCGTCACCATAATCACCGGAATATGCACGGTCTTAGGGTCAGATTTGATCCTACGGCAAACCTCGAACCCGTCCATGCCAGGCATCATCACATCCAACAGAACGATATCAACCAAATTGCCAGACAGAATTTCCAATGCCTCAGCGCCGCTATAGGCACAAAGAACATCGAAATATTCCTTTGAAAGACGGGCATCAAGCAGCTTGACGTTGGCGGGGTTATCATCAACGACTAGAACGCGGGCAGACATTTGCTCATAACTCCGGTCTAAGCATCACCAGCGTAGGTGCGCACGGTCTCAATAAATTTTGCTACGGAAATAGGTTTGGAAAGATAGGCCTCGCATCCGCCTTGGCGAATTCGCTCCTCATCCCCCTTCATCGCAAATGCGGTGACAGCCACAACGGGAATGGGTCGCAAATCATCGTCTTCCTTGAGCCACTTGGTGACTTCCAGTCCGGAGACTTCGGGCAGCTGTATATCCATCAGGATCAGATCCGGCATATGCTCTCTAGCGAGCTTGAGGGCATCAAGCCCATTGCGGGTGCCCACCGTCTCATACCCATAGGCTTCCAGCAGGTCGAGAAACAATTTCATGTTGAGTTCATTGTCTTCGACGATGAGAATCTTTTTGGCCATAATTCGTCCGCAGCTCGCACGTGATGCACAGACCTGACAACCCGATCAATCAGATCTGGGTTTCCGTATCAGATGCGTTATTATTTCGGTTATCGTATATACAGAATAAACCTTTCAAAAGGGCAAACACCATATCATGCAGAAAAAACAATCTGGCCTCAGCCT
Organism: uncultured Cohaesibacter sp.; assembly: GCF_963682185.1. Lineage (NCBI taxonomy): Bacteria > Pseudomonadati > Pseudomonadota > Alphaproteobacteria > Hyphomicrobiales > Cohaesibacteraceae > Cohaesibacter > uncultured Cohaesibacter sp. The sequence continues at coordinate 632,228 of NZ_OY821667.1, forward strand.
CGAGGCAGCGGAGACCGTGGGCATTCAGGCCCTTGGATTTTTGTCGAGCGATTCAGAGCTGTTAGGGCGCTTTTTGGCCTTGTCCGGACTGGATGCCGGCAGCATTCGGGACGTCGCATCCGAGCCTTCATTCCTGGCCGCCGTGCTCGACTTTCTGCTTTCTGACGATTCGCTGATATTGGCCTTCGCCAGCAACAGCGCCATCGCGCCTGAAGAAGTGGTCACCGCCAAGATGCGCCTTGATCCGATGAGCATGGCAAACACGGGCGCCCTTTAGCCTCCATCCACTTAATCTTGTTGGCTCACATGACACAGACCGCACATTTCCTCTGTCGAGATTGCCTTGAAGAAGGCGAAGGAACCCCGCGCCGATGCCCTCGTTGCGGCTCCCCCCGTCTTGTGCGTCATTCAGAGCTGCGTCAGCTTTCCATGGCGCATATCGATTGCGATTCTTTCTATGCGTCCGTGGAAAAGAGAGACAATCCGGAGATCAGGGACAAACCGGTCATCATCGGCGGCGGCGATCGGGGCGTGGTCGCCACCGCCTGCTACATAGCACGCATACGTGGTGTCAAATCCGCCATGCCGATGTTCAAGGCCAGAAAGCTTTGCCCTGAGGCGGTCATCATTCGGCCAAACATGAAGAAATACAGCGCTGTAGGCAAGGAAGTTCGCGCAGCGATGCAGGCCCTCACGCCCCTTGTGGAACCCTTGTCCATCGACGAAGCCTTTCTGGATCTCTCAGGCACAGACCGATTGCATCATGCCTATCCGGCCATGACGTTGGCCCGCTTTGCCAAAGAGATTGAAACCGGCATAGGCATAACGGTGTCCGTTGGTCTCAGCCACAACAAATTCCTTGCCAAGATTGCATCAGATCTGGAGAAGCCACGCGGCTTTTCCATCATTGGCAAAGCGGAAACAAAAGAGTTCCTCAAGGATAAGCCGGTCTCCATGATCTGGGGCGTCGGCAAGGTTTCCCAGCGCAATCTCGCTCAAGATGGCTACCACACCATCGGCCAGTTACAGACAGCAGATGCCAGCAAATTGGCCAAGCGCTATGGCGCGCTCGGCTTGCGCCTTGCCAAGCTTTCCCATGGCGAAGACACCCGTACGGTCAATCCTGAATCTGAAACCAAGAGCATCAGCGCCGAAACGACCTTCAGCAAAGACCTCGCAAGCGCAGACGACCTTCTGCCCATTCTGAGACGCCTGAGTGAAGACACCTCCACCCGCGCCAAGAAGGCAGATCTAGCGGGCCGCACCGTTACCCTGAAGCTCAAGGACAATCATTTCAAAAGCATCACCCGCAGCCGCTCCCTTTCTGACCCAACCCAGCTGACCGACAAGATTTTCAGCATCGGAAAAGACTTGTTGCTCAAGGAGCTTGCCAGCCGCAAAAGCGCCTATCGCCTTCTGGGAATCGGCATCAGCGAGCTGCACTCAAGCGAATTTGCAGATCCGCCCGATCTGGTCGACACACAAGCCAGCAAACGCGCCAGCGCCGAGAAGGCCATGGATCTGCTCAGCACCAAATTCGGAGGCAAGATGGTGGAACTGGGCCTGACGCTGAAGGGAAAACTCACGGAAGAGAAGAGCGGCGGAGCCCGCAAGAGCGACATCCATTCGGCCCAGAAGCCCGATAAAGACAGCGGCCTGGACTAGAAGCGTACAATTTCCGCTTGGGTTCCCCTCACCACCATAAGAGAGCGGTTTAAAAAATAGTCTGGAGAATGCGTGAAAATGCGTGTGCCAGACAAGCTTTTGCTTCCATTGCAGGCTTGCCTCCCCTAAATGTTGAACACCCTCTCGGCGACAGGCAGCCAGACTGTCATCAGCGCCGGAGACCAGAACAAAACAGACCTTTCTATGGAGTTTATAATGTCAGGTGCAATCGAAGCCAAACTTGCAGAACTCGGAATCACCCTTCCGGAAGCAGCGGCCCCTGCAGCAAACTATGTTCCTTATGTTAAAAGCGGCAACCAGCTTTTCATTTCCGGCCAGATCCCGCAGACCGCTGCTGGCGAAAAAGTCATCGGCAAGCTGGGTGACACCATGGAAACCGAAGCCGGCCAGGAAGCTGCCAAGCTTTGCGCCATCAGCCTGATTGCCCAGATGAAAGCCGCAACCGGCGATCTGGACAAGGTAGCCCGCGTGGTCAAGCTTGTTGGCTTTGTCAACTCCACCCTCGAATTCGGCGATCAACCTGCCGTCATCAACGGCGCATCCAACTTCATGGTTGATGTCTTTGGTGACAAGGGCCGCCATGCCCGTTCAGCCGTTTCCGCAGCCTCGCTTCCGTTCGGTGTTGCCGTTGAAGTGGAAGCCATTGTCGAGCTGGAAGACTAATTTCTCGGGCTCATGCCCCCCGCGATGACGGATAAGTCTGTCATCGCTTTTTTTAAGCCCACATCAGACGTCCTTTTTTCGATTAATATTTTTTAACCCCTCGCCTTTTGAGGGTTACAATCTCGGTATAGTCTCTTAAATCTTAGTGATAGTTTGATTATTTTGAGAGAGGCCCATGGCTGAGACTATGTCTGACACATCCGATTACCAGCTCCATGTTGTTCATTCCATGCGAGAGATCGGAGAGGCGGCGTGGACAGCCTGTCTTGAGGACACACTTAGTCCCAGAAAATTAAACCCCTTCCTTTCCTTCGCCTTTCTGGATGCGCTGGAGCGCTCAGGCTGCGCCTGTGAGGAAACCGGCTGGATGCCGCATCATTTGGTCCTCAGGGATGGGGAAGGCTCTGTGCTGGCCGCCCTGCCCCTCTATCTCAAATCCCATAGCCAGGGCGAATATGTTTTCGACCATGGCTGGGCTGATGCGCTGGAGCGTGCAGGCGGGCAATATTATCCCAAGCTGCAAAGCGCCATTCCCTTTACGCCCGTCAACGCGCCCAAGGTGCTGACCCGCAAGGGCGTCAACGAGGCAGTGGCCGCCGCCGCCATGGCCAGCGGCATGAAGCAGCTCTGCGAGCGCTATCCCATTTCCTCAGCCCATCTGACCTTTCTGCCGGAAGCACAGAAAGACGAATTCGAGGCACAAGGTTTTCTCGTGCGTCGTGACCAACAGTTTCATTGGATCAATGAAGATTACGATAGCTTTGACGATTTCCTCGCCCAACTCTCCTCGCGCAAACGCAAAAATATCCGCAAGGAACGCAAGACCGCCCATAGCCACGGCCTCACCATTAGCCCAAAACAGGGCGATGCCATAAGTGAAGAAGACTGGGACGCCTTTTTCGACTTTTACATGGACACCGGTTCGCGCAAATGGGGCCGCCCCTATCTCAACCGGGAATTCTTCTCCATGATCGCGGAGACCATGGCCGACAAGATCCTGCTGGTTCTGGCCTATGACGGTGATGTGGCAGTGGCGGGTGCGCTCAACTTCATTGGCGGCGATACGCTTTATGGCCGCTACTGGGGCACCATAGGCGACTATCCCTGCCTGCATTTCGAGCTTTGCTATCATCAGGCTATCGAATGGGCCATCGCACATAATCTCATGTGCGTGGAAGCAGGCGCTCAGGGCGAACACAAGATCGCCCGAGGCTATGTCCCCCAGACCACATGGTCGGCCCACTGGATAGACCATCCCGCCTTCCGGGAAGCCATCGAAGACTATTTGAATAGGGAGCGCCGCGCGTCCGAGGCCGAGCAGGAGTTCCTCACAACACTGACCCCTTTCAAGAAAGGGGACGGATAGCTTTCGCGCTTCAGCGCTGCTAGTCTCCACCAACACTTTTAACCAATCAATGGATTCGACTCATGAGCACGCCAGCCTATGACAATGACAATATTTTTGCGAAAATCCTGCGTGGCGAAATTCCAAGCCACAAAATCTACGAAGACGAGCTGACCATCGCATTTCTCGATGTCATGCCCAAGTCCGACGGTCACGCGCTGGTGCTTCCGAAAAATCCGTCACGCAATATTTTCGACACCGCAGAAAGCGATCTCAATGCCGTGATCGCCACCACGCAGAAAATCGCCAATGCAGCGATGGCCGCCTTTGGTGCCGATGGTGTTACCGTACAGCAAAATAACGAAGGCGCTGGTGGGCAGCTGGTGTTCCATCTGCATTTCCATGTGGTCCCGCGCTATGAAGGCGTTGAATTGCGCCCGCAGACCGGTGAGCTGGCAGACAATGACATCCTCGCAGGCCATGCAGACAAATACCGCAAGACACTGGAAAGCCTCTGATAGACACCAGACGATTTCAGAAGTTTTTATAGGGGCGCACCAGCGCCCCTTTTACGTCATGGGAACACCGAACAGAAATGTCAGCCCCACCAGCGTCGCCGAGCCCAGAAGCACTCCGATAAACAGATTGCGCATCAGTCCAAAATAGAAGACCACGGCAACCGCCACCGCAACAAGCCGCATCCAGACGGGAATAAAGGTCAAGGCACCGGTCGGGAACAGAATGAGTCGCGTGATGACCCCGGCCACCAGAGCATTGGCGATCGCGCGGGCCAGCAAGATCCATTCGCTGTCGTCTCTCAATCGCCCGGCAAAGCCCACTCCCAGCCATCGCCACATATTCGTGGGTAGCGATGCCCCGAGCAAGACAAACAGATAAGGCCACCAGGACGCATCAAAACTGTCAAACAGGATCGTCATGCGTGTTTCCTCCTGTAATAGCCGACCCCATAGGCACCAAGGCCACCAACGAGCCCTGTCAGAACGAGCCCCATTTCAGGCACCACCAAAGCGAATAGAGGCCCAAGGATGAAACCGAAGACCAGCGCCAGCTTGTCCGAAAGCAACCGTGCCGCACTTGGCAAGGTGAGGATGAAATAAAGCGGCGTCATCAAAAACAGAGCCGCAGCAATTTCCGGCGGCACAGCCCCTGCAACCCCATGCCCAAGTGCCACGATACCAGCGCTGAGCAGGGCAAGAGACACAGCAAAGCCGCCAAAGAAAGGCGCCCGCGCATAAGGGGGCAACGCGGGCAGCTCCTTCATACCGAACACCCAGGAGGTGATCGCAGTGAAATGAGCCAGCAGCACCAGCTTCCATGTTGCGGTGCCCTCACCTCGTATTTCCGGCAATATGGAGACCACCATCGGCATCATGCGCACAGATGCCAGCGCGACGGCCACAAAGATGGCCAGCAGGCTTGAGCCGGACAGGATGCCACCAATCAGGATGACATTGCTGGGAATGGCCCATGTGACGATGGTCATGAACATGGACAGATAGACATCCACGCCGCTTTCATAGGTGAAGCTGCCAAAGCCTAGATAGGAAAAATAGAGTACGATGGCAGGCGTAGAAAGCAGATTGCGCATACCACGCCGACACCAGTACCAACCAGACTGGTGCTCATCGGGAGCAACCGCAAGCGGCGCATCAGGCATATTATTTGATAACATTCGAACCTTGGAGGAAGGAGACAGGAGGAGCTGCAACTCTTGCACACTCGTTCACTCCATTCAAGCAACCAAGCAAGGCAAGCCTAGTGAATTGCGAGATAATCTTACAATAAGGCAACCTACCAGCGCCAGAAGGCTGGCATCAGAATGGTGAGTGCAGACAGGATTTCCAGACGCCCCAGAATCATCTCGATGCTCAACAGCCATTTGGCAATATCCGGCAGGCTGCTGAAATTGCCCGCAGGCCCGATAATATCGCCCAGTCCGGGGCCGACATTGGCCAGCGCCGTGGCTGACGCACTCATCGCGGTCACGAAGTCGAGGCCACACAATTGCAGCACAATGGCAAACACCATGAAGGTGACGAAGAACAGGAATATGAAGCTCAGCGTCGAGGCGGCCATTTCATCGTCCACGACCTGCGTTCCATAGCGCATTGGCATGATCCGGTTGGGATGGATCAGCTTGGCCACTGCATTCTTGATGATGAGCCAGGCAATGACAAAACGAAACTGCTTAATACCCCCGGCCGTCGAACCCGAGCAGGCACCAAAGAAGGTCAGTATGAGGAAGATAACGACAAACAGCGCGCCCCATTCCTGATAGTCCCCAGCGCCATAGCCCGTGGTTGTCACAATGGAGATGACGTCGAATAGGGAAATGGCGAAATCTTCGATCACCGGACCAGGGGAAAGCCATTGCTTGGCAAAGAAAATACCGATGGCCGCAATCAGAACACCCTTGAGATAAAGCCCGATCTGCGGGTCCCGTCCCCTGTCCGCCGTGAAGAAGCGAATCATATAGAGAAAGGGCAAACCGCCAAAAAACATGAACAGCGATCCGGCAAAATAGATCCCGACACTATTAAAATGCGCCATGGAGCCATCCGAGGTGGAATATCCCCCCGTTGAAAGCGTCGTCATGGCGTGGTTGACCGCTTCAAAGAAAGTCATGCCCAGAGCAAAATAAGCAAAGGCGCATGAAGCTGTCAGGAACATGTAGACAAAGGCAATCTTGACCGCGAACTCGCGGATGCGCGGATAGGGATTGTCACTCTGCTCGGAGGATTCCAGGAAAAACAGCTTTTGCCCACCCGAACCGAGCATGGGCAGAATGGTGATGCCAATGGCGACGATACCCAGGCCACCGAGCCACTGCATAAGAGATCGCCAGAAGAGCAGCCCCGGCGCCATGGTATCAAGGCCGCTGAGCACGGTAGAGCCCGTTGTAGTAAAGCCGGAAGCGGATTCGAAATAGGCATCGGCATAGCTGATGCCAAGCGAGGAGAAATAGAGCGGTAACGCCGCAAAAGCACTGAGCACGAACCAGCTGCCATTCACAAACAGAATCGAGCTGCGAATGGACCACTCCCCCTCCTGCCCACGCATGGCCAGAAACAGCGCTACGCCAAATCCGATGGATATGGAGCCTCCGCCAAGAAAGGCGTGCCAGTCTGTGCTTTGGTATGCCAGATCGATAAGCGCGGGAAAAAACATCATCCCGCCCAATGCGGCAATCAATATCCCGAGTGCTGAAAGCACGGGGTCACCTCTTTATTGCGGACTCATCTGGACTGTTTATCCACCAAACGAACTCCGGGTCAAGCATAAGCATCGTGATTGCCGATCAAGACTATACAGCTTGCGGGCACAATGGAGCAGAGCTTACTCTGCATCGGCTCTCTTGCAAAGTGTTTGATAGACTTCACTCTTCCCGGCCTCATTCCATAGAGGAGCATCTGCCCGGGCTTATGCCTCGAGCAGATCCGTACCATAGGAATTATCAACCGTGCACAGCCATTGGCCCTCTGATGAGCGCTTGAAAACATAACTGGCCCGACGCACAAGCGTCAGATCCCAGCCATCAGAATCAACCGTATCCAGAAAGGTCTTCATCACGACCAGAGCCGTATCGCCCCCTTCAAACACTTCCATAGGGCCTTGCCTTACGGTGAGCTTGTGCTTGAAATGCTCGGCAATGGCGACAAAGGCTTTTTTGATCGCGTCCTTGCCTGTAACAGCCAGACCGGGTTTGACGACCAGCGTCGCATCCTCGGCATAGAAATCCATCAGGCTGTCGAAATCCTCAGCCGAGATCGCTTTATCGGCAGCCTCGATCACAGTGTGTAATGCTTGGGAGGTCATGTCCGTCTCCTTGAAAAATACCCACGAGACGGCACAAAAAAACCCGCCTCAGGCGGGTTCCGGTAAGTGATATGCACATACGAAAGCCCACCATTCAAAGAATGGTGAGAATAATCGACTGATACTGGTGGCACATCTGTTTCATATCCAAGCATTTATCGCCAAATCACGCGCAATGCAAGCACCTATCGAGAAAGGTGCGATGTTTGGCACATCATTCGCCACCAAAGAAATGCTGATAGAGCAAGGAAAGCGCCAGCAGAAAGCCCGCGGCGAGCGTCAGGATATTCTTGAGCAACTCAACGCCATCAGCCCGACCCGTGGCCGGATCGATCAGGCTTCCGAATATGCCATTGGGAAACGCCGCCCGCATGATTGCACTCGCGCTCATCAGGGAGACAAGCGCGAAGGCAAAGAACAGCAGCAAACTCCTGAGCCATCCGGGCATGTGAGGAAACATGATGAAAAAAGCGCCACCGTTACCGCTGGCGCTCCTTTTTGCTATTTCTTGTCGACCTTGGCAACGCTGGGCACCGACGCCTTTTTCTTGGACGAAGTCCGGCGAGAGCCCTTCTTAGTCTCATCAGCGCTGGAGGCCTTGGCTTCGCCCTTGCCATCGGCCTTCTTAGCTTTCGTGCTATCGGCCTTGGGCTCATCCTCTTCGATCACGGACAGGAACAGCTTTTCCATATTGTCCAGATCGATATCAACCCGCACCGTGCCGCCTTTGGTCAATTTGCCAAACAGAATCTCTTCAGCCAGAGGCCGCTTGATATGCTCCTGAATGACTCGGCCCAACGGACGTGCGCCCATTTTCGGATCATAGCCCTTCTTGGCAAGCCATGCGGTGGCCGCATCGGTCAGCTCGAAGGTCACACCACGATCGGCCAACTGGGCTTCCAGCTGCATGACGAACTTGCGCACGACCTGATGAATGACTTCCGTCGGCAGAGCCGCAAACGGAATGACAGCATCAAGACGGTTGCGAAATTCCGGCGTGAACAGCTTGTTGATCGCTTCCTCGTCATCCCCGGAACGCTCGGACTGGGTGAAGCCGATAGCCGGCTTATCCATTTCTGCAGCACCGGCATTGGTCGTCATGACCAGAATGACGTTGCGGAAGTCCACCTGCTTGCCGTTATGGTCGGTCAGCTTACCGTGATCCATCACCTGCAGCAGAATGTTGTAAAGATCCGGATGCGCCTTCTCGATCTCGTCAAGCAGCAACACACAATGCGGATGCTGATCAACGCCATCGGTCAGAAGACCGCCCTGATCAAAGCCGACATAGCCCGGAGGCGCACCGATCAGGCGCGAAATGGTGTGCTTCTCCATATATTCCGACATGTCGAAGCGCAGCAGTTCCACACCCATCAGATCAGCCAGCTGACGCGTCACCTCAGTTTTACCGACCCCTGTCGGGCCGGAAAAGAGATAACTACCGATCGGCTTTTCTGGCTCGCGCAATCCGGCACGGGCCAGCTTGATCTGGCTGGTCAGTGCATCAATGGCCAGATCCTGTCCATACACCATCCGCTTGAGGTTCACCTCAAGATTGGACAGGACTTCCCTGTCATCCTTGGAAACGGTTTTCGGCGGAATGCGTGCCATCGTGGCAACGGTGGCTTCCACTTCCTTGGCCGAAATGCTCTTGCGGCGACGCGAAACCGGCAGCAGCTGTTGCGCAGCGCCTGTTTCATCTATCACATCAATGGCCTTGTCCGGCAGTTTCCTGTCATGGATATAGCGAGCAGAAAGCTCCACCGCAGACTTGATGGCGTCATTGGTGAATTTCACACTGTGATAGTCCTCGAAATAAGGCTTCAGCCCTTTCAGAATGTCGATGGCATCCGGCAGGGATGGTTCATTGACATCGATTTTCTGGAACCGGCGCACCAAAGCACGGTCCTTCTCGAAGAACTGGCGATATTCCTTGTAGGTGGTCGAGCCCATGCAGCGCAAATTGCCCGCAGCCAGCGATGGCTTGAGCAGGTTGGATGCATCCATGGCCCCGCCAGAGGTCGCGCCAGCACCGATCACCGTATGGATCTCGTCAATGAAGAGGATCGCCCCTTCATATTCTTCGATCTCCTTGATAACGCGTTTGAGGCGCTCTTCAAAGTCGCCCCGATAACGGGTCCCGGCCAGCAGGGTGCCCATATCGAGCGAAAAGATCGTCGCCCCTTTCAGAACGTCAGGCACCTTGTCGTCGACAATGCGCTTGGCAAGCCCTTCAGCAATCGCGGTTTTGCCCACTCCGGGGTCACCGACAAACAGCGGGTTGTTCTTGGAGCGCCGGCAGAGCACCTGAATGGTCCGATGGATCTCGGCATCACGCCCGATGAGAATATCGATTTTCCCGTCGCGCGCCTTTTCATTCAGATTGACAGCATAGGCCTTGAGTGCTTCGGCCTTGTTACCGCCCTCTTCCTCGTCTTCCTCGAAATCGAAATCATCATCCATGTCATCGTCGGCACCGGTTGGCGGCACACCATCCGATATCCCCGGCGCCTTTGCGATGCCATGAGAAATATAATTGACCGCGTCATAGCGGGTCATGTCCTGATCATGCAGGAAGTAGGCTGCATGGCTTTCCCGTTCCGCAAAAATGGCAACCAGAACATTCGCTCCGGTCACTTCTTCGCGGCCCGAGGACTGCACATGAATGACAGCCCGCTGAATAACGCGCTGGAATCCTGCCGTTGGCTTGGAATCCTGCCCCTTGTCCACCACAAGATTGGAAAGCTCATTGTCGATATAATCGAGCAAGTTCTTTTCCAACAGGTCCAAATCCACCCCACAGGCACGCATCACCGCCGCCGCGTCACTATCTTCAATCAACGCGAACAGCAGATGTTCAAGTGTAGCGAACTCCTGAAACCGCTCATTCGCGGTCATCAGAGCTTTGTGCAGGGCAGCTTCCAGACTGTTAGAAAATGATGGCACTTGGTATCCTCACTTTTTTTCCATGATGCATTGCAGCGGATGTTGGTGCTGATGGGCAAAGTCCATCACTTGGCTCACCTTGGTTTCCGCCACTTCATAGGTAAAGACGCCACACTCACCCACCCCGTGGTGGTGTACATGCAGCATAATACGGGTCGCATCTTCTCGGCCCTTGTTGAAAAACGCTTCTAAAACGTGAACAACAAACTCCATTGGCGTGAAGTCATCATTCAACAGAAGGACCCGATACATATTAGGACGCTTGGTCTTGGGTTTTGACTTTGTTGTCACCCCAAGGTCTTCATCTTCATCCAGGCGACGAATATCCTTACTCATTGCTTGAATTGTCTCCACAAATTCTCCCGACCGGATGCCGGGTTGGTCTTCTTGAGCATCTCAGGCTTTTCCCCAGCCCAAATCACAAGGCTCGGGTGAGGTATTTTGAATCGAGACACTACAGGTATGAGTTTGACACACAAAAAACCCCAGATGCCACAAAATAATGTAAGCATGCTCTCCTCTCATTGTAAGGGTATATGCTTTCATCGCCAAACACAGGTTAAAAATTAATTTTCGTTATATATTTCAATAATTTAAACATTCTCAACAAGCTAATACAAAATTAAAATTTTTCGCAAATTGCTTCTAATTGCGCATTTTTTACCTTTTCCTAACCGAGTTTCCATACCCTTTTTAAAAAGGATGCGACAGGCTATACTCGCCTTCAAAGCGTCGCACTCGAAACAAACCTCAAAGCGGAAAAATCCGTCAGTCATGACAAACATTCAAAGGACGTCAAGTGTTTAGAGTAGCGTTCAGAGCCACATGGCGTGCAAATCCCGCACGCCCAGCCATTATGATCGCCGCAGCCATGGTCATGGTGATCGCCGCGCTGGCTTCCCCCCATTCCGCCCAGGCGGCCAACAGCAAATATGCCGGCTACGTCATCGATGTGAAAAGCGGCAAGGTTCTCTATTCAAACCACGCAAACTCCCCGCGTTATCCAGCTTCGCTTACGAAGATGATGACGCTGTATATGGCGTTTGAGCAGCTTGAAAAGGGAAAGATGTCGCTCAACAGCCGCCTCAAGGTTTCCAGACATGCCGCCGGTCAGGCCCCTTCCAAGCTGAACCTTAAACCTGGCAGCACCATCAAGATGAAGGATGCCATCCTCGCGCTCGTTACCAAATCAGCCAACGACGTGGCTGCCGTGATTGCCGAGAATATCGGCGGAACGGAATCCAAATTTGCGCGCATGATGACAGACAAGGCCCATTCCATTGGCATGAAGAACACGACCTTCAGAAACGCATCGGGCCTGCCCAACAAATATCAGAAGACCACTGCAGCTGATATGGCCCTGCTCGGACGTGCCCTTCAGGATCGGTTTCCAACCTATTACAAATATTTCAACACGCGTGTGTTCCAATATGGCAAAGCCCGTTACGGCAACCACAACAAGCTGTTGGGCCGCGTCAAGGGCGTTGACGGCATCAAAACCGGCTATACCCGCGCCTCCGGCTTCAACCTTGTCACGAACGTCAAAACCGGTGACCGCCACATCGTGGCCGTGGTCATGGGTGGGCGGACAGGCGCAAGCCGTGACGCACAGATGCGCAAGCTGATCAAGGAATATCTGCCAAAAGCCAAAACCGGCCGCCGCATGACAGCAATGGTCGGCGTTCCTGCTGCACGTCGCTATATTGAATTGGCTGAAACCATTCGTTTGCCACAAGCCAAAACCCTGTCGCCAGCCCAGCCCATGCTCGTTGCATCTGCTGCGCCTCAGCCGGCTCCTGTGAATTTGGTAATGGCTGATACGGCTCAGGTTTCCACTCTGCCACAGGCAAGTGCGGTGACCGGATCTACGCTGCGTCGCGCTATCGCCGATACAGCGCAATCCATGCCGACACCGCGTCCTCGCCTGACAACAGCAGCCTTGGCCATTCCGCCCCTGCCGCGTCCGGCCAACGACCCGATCGGCGATTTGTCCACCCATGAAGCTCCGCTTCCAGAGGCAGCGCCAAACCGGGGCGGCGTTCCGGCCGGCTGGCAGATCCAGCTCAGCGCAACGCCTTCGCTTGAAGCAGCCAACGAGATTCTCGACAAGGCCAGAGCAAGCAACGGACGCATGCTGAACGGCCGCGTCAACCACACGGAAACGGTCGAGAAAGGGAGTACCACCCTTTACCGAGCACGTTTTGCCGGTTTCCCGAGCAAGTCTTCCGCACGAGATGCCTGTAAAACTCTGAAGAAACAGAATTTTGCCTGTCTGGCACTGAATCCTTAAGAGTAATTGAGTAGTAGGAGATCAGTCATGTTTTCCGAGCAGAACGGACTTGGCAGCGTTGATCTTGGAAGCAAGAAAGGTGGAGCCCCCGTGGTCCGGGTGGAGCCGCTTCATGAGACGCCGGTGCGCCTCAACAACTTCCACATCGCTGGCACCCGCCGCAAGCCCAAGCACCTGATAGGCTTCCTCCTTGGTCATGGGGCCAGAGTCCGTCGTGCTTCCTTCCCTCGCTGCAGGGTCAATATTGAAGCGTTCTCGCCAGTCGGGATGCCGGCCGTCAAGATACGCTTCAAGTAGATCGCGACTTTCCTTGTCGCCACCAACTTCTTGCCAGAGGCTGTTCAATTCAGCCTCTGTCAAACTATCCAGCTCCCGCCCTTCGAACGAACCGGCCAATACCTGCCCGATGATGATGCCGGTATCATGATCCAGCGTCATTTCCAACGCAGCCGTCCGCACAGTCGACCCTCTGCCGCTCTCCTTGTCGGCTCCGGCGAGATAGGATTTCTTCCTCAACAGCGACCAGGCAAACAGCGCCAGCGGCATGGCCACCACCCACTGCCTGCGAAACAGGAAGAAGGCCGCCAGGATCAGGAAGAACACGCCCCCCAGCTTATAGACCAGCGACAACACATCGCCAGCAGGCGCATAGGCAGCCCAGCGCACCAACAGAACAATGCCGACGAAAAACAGAAATCCGGCCAGTAGATAAATCATCTTGTATCGCTCATCCCTTATCGCGAGGAAGTCGGTCCGGGCAGCTGCTTCTGCAAATCGCGCGGCAAACGGCTCACATCCCTGCCAGACGCAGCATAGGCTGCAATGCCCTTCAAATAGTCGGCCAACTTTAGCTTGGCCCCTGCATCGAACTGACCATAAGCGCCACCGGTCAATCGCGCAATTGCCTTGAAGACATGGGCCGCCATCGCATCATTGCCTTCCTGAAAGACGAACACCGGCACGCCCTTGAGCGCAATATCACCGGCCAGCCCGACGATTACATCGGGGTCTTCTTCCACACAATCGCCGACATAGACAACAGCGTCGATCCTGGTTTCCAGAACTTCATTTTTCACATGCTGCAAAATGCGGCCGATTTGCGTGCGCCCCGCACGGCAATCAAACCGTTCCATCCAGCCAGTCATGTCTGCCGCCGACCGTGTCCAGCGGCTGGCGCGACATTCGCTCGTACCACGAAAATAGACAAGCTGGGTGGCAAGGCCGCCATGAGTCTCGGCAACCTCGAACATTTCCTTTTGCAGTGAACAGGCAACATCCCAAGTCGGCTGACGTGACATGGTGGCATCCAGAGCAAACAGAAGATTCCCGCTGGCAGGTTTCAGCCCTTTGGCTTCTTGCGCTTTGCGCACCATTTTCGCCCTGGAGAGAAACGCCGCCACCTCGCCTTTGTCAGAGCGGACTTCCGGCGTGGTCTGAGTCGATTTTTCAACCAGCTGATCTTGCTTCTTGACCATGACGATCTGGGCCTCCCGAGCATTGTGTGATGTGGTCCGTTAAGGACCATTCATCCCCAATATTTAGGCATGCATTGAAAAAAGCCAACCAATCAAATGGTTCCGGAGCACCTTTGGACCGTCAAAGCAGCCTAGAGAAGCCCCAGATCCGCCAGTTCTCGCCGAAAATCTGCCGGTAGATCATCATCTTCGCGTAAAGGATCAAGGTCTCTGGGGGCCTCGGTATCCTTGAGATAACGCCACCCCTGAAAGGCGCGCTTGGGCTGGGACTCGGTGCGGATCAATGTCGGTTCCATCACGATCTGACAGCGCGATATGCCGTCCTCCCCAACGATCTGCCTGAGATCGATAATCGGCTGCCGGGCGAGTATCATGCCCTTGATCACCCAGTAGAGCGATCCTCCATCCAGAATTTCATCCCGCCGCTTGGGAGACATGCGCGTGGTATGAATATGCTCTTCCGGTTCGCCCGCAAGCGATTGCAAATGCCGCCTGTGTTCGATCCACCGTTCCAGATCATCGACACTGTCGACGCCAACGCACAATTTTACAATATGAACTGTCATGCCGGTTCCTTATCACGCTGTTCATACGCTATAAAGATAAGAACGGATCGCCAAAACTTGGCCATGGATTTATGCACATTTTGCTATAAGTTACAAAAACGCGAATTTTGCAATTTGCACCTAAAGACAGGAAAAGACTCGATGCGAATATTTGTTACAGGCGGCACCGGTCTGGTGGGCAGCGCCATTGTCAAAGCTTTCTTGAAGCGTGGAGATGAGGTCACCACCCTCGCTCGATCTGACAAAAGTGCGGATATTCAAAAAGGTCTCGGCGCAACACCGGTACGGGGCAGCCTGACCGATCCGGGCGACTGGGTTTCGCTGGCGCTGGAGCATGACGCCTTCATCCATGCCGCAGCAACCTTTGACAATGACATGGGCAGCGTCGACCACAATCTGGTGCGCGCTCTTCTGGAGATTGCCAAAAGCCTACCCGAAGAGCATCAGATCCCGTTCCTTTATACCGGTGGCTGCTGGCTCTATCCCGAAGAACCGGTCATCCCGATTTCAGAGCGCCACATGCTGGACCCGGTGCCGGAATTCGAATGGATGCTCGACAGCATCGAGCAGCTCAGCACTTGCCCGAACTTTCTCCTCACGGTTATCCATCCCGGTCTCGTCATAGACAAGGGACGCGGATTCATCGCCGACTATGCGCACGGCCTCAAGGAGGATGGCGAAATCACCATCGTGGGCGCCACGGACACCCATTTTCCCTTCGTGCATGCCGATGACCTCGCCCAACTTTATGTCAGCGCCGTGGACAATCGCGGTGATGGCTTGCTGCTCAATGCCAGCGCCATCAAAAGCGCCACCGCAGAAGAGGTTGGCAAGCTGGTTGCCCAAGCCTGCGGCCTGCCCTATCAGGCGCGGGTCATTTCCATTGAGGAAGCCCAGGAAAAGCATGGCAACTGGGCTTCGGCCTATGCGCGATCCCAGCGCATGTCGTCGGACCGGGCCCATAACCTGCTCGGCTGGTCTCCACGCTATGACACCATAGAAGCCATGGTCCAAGACTGCGTCAAATCAGACAGCTAGTCGGCACGCTTCACAGCCGCTTATTCGCCAGACAACTAACCGAAGGAAGCGACAGGCATCCTTTGGCTTGCAGACGCGCCAACCCTGCGCGTTTCCCCTTGGTTTGCCCTTAACGCTGCCCAGCCGATACCACCATTTTATAAATCGTTTATTTCGAATTTTCACTTGACTTAATATTCGAATATACTAAATTAGCAAAATCTAATGATACAACTGATCAGAGCGAGCTTGCTGACCAAGGGTCCCCCAAATCCAAAGCTTGCTTGCCCCGATCAGGATCAAAGCAGGACCGGGAATGGCAGAGGATTCTTCAATCGAGGCTTTGGCGGATCAGGCAGATGAAGTTGCAAGACTTCTCAAACTGCTCGGCAATGGCAATCGCTTGCGAATCCTTTGTCAACTCACAGATGGAGCCGACAAGTCGGTAAATTGCCTTGCTGATCGCCTCCATATCAGCCAGAGCGCCCTTTCCCAACATCTTGCCAAAATGCGCGAAGACGGTCTTATTGCTGGCCGTCGCGACGCCCAGACCATTTATTACTCCATTTCAGATGGAAATGCAGAGTTGCTGCTCAGCGTCCTGAAAGACCTCTACTGTTCCAACGACAGCACAGGTGAGGCTCAGGCGAAAGCAGAGTGATTTTAAAGGAAAGCCAAATGGCAAAAAAGCAGATCGTCAAACAGATCAACCATGACGAAGCCAAGGCCCTGTTGGACAAGGGCGCAATCTTGATTGATGTCCGCGAGAAAATGGAACTGATGATGAAAGAAGTTCCGTCCGCCCTGCATCATCCCCTTTCTTCCCTGAAAGGCCCGATCGATACCAATGGCGCTCCGGCAGCCATTTTCTTTTGTGCCTCAGGGGCCCGCACCAACGGCTATGCACGCCAACTGGCGGATTGCGTCGATTGTGATGCCTACATGCTGACCGGCGGTGTCTATGCCCTCTCCCGTATGGGCGTGCCAACCAAGAGCGGCCTATCAAAACTGTTCGGGCGCTAAGCCCGCCGTTTGCTTAAAAGCAGGCGCTGAATATGAAATAAGCGTGGGCTCGACCCACGCTTTTTTTCGCATTCTCCGCACATCTCTTGAATGTGCGCTTAACCAGCAGCAATCGCTACCGTATCAAATGCTCCGAAGAAATACACAATGGCAAGAATGGCACCGAGGGCCAAAACCGCTTTCATCGTGACGCCCCAACAAGAAACGTTGACTTCGTTGTCCATGTAACCTCAACTGTCACTTGACTATATGATACCGCACACTCACGCCGTGAGCGCGGAGGCCCCCTTGTTAACGTCTCGGCAATAAATTCGCAACCATTTAGGCATGCATTTGCTGCAAGTCAGCAATCGGTGGAGAAATTTCTAGGAAAATCAATCATCTAGTGTTTAATAAATTTGTGCGTAATGTGGCAAATCCGTGTTTCAATCTGACGCAGTTTAGCCGATTATCCCGGCAACCCGCAGGCTTAGCAAGAATGACAGGACCTCATCCATGATTCCATTTTCCACTTTGGATATCGCCGCGCTCGTTTGGTATCTCGCGATCTGGATCGGCTTCACCTATCTCGTCGATTATTCTCCGCTCAAGAAACACAATATTTCTGTATCGATGGCTGTGCACAGACGCCGCTGGATGCGCTCGCTTTCGAAGCGCGAATTTCGCATGATCGATACAGGCATCTTGAATGGCCTGCAGAATGGAACCGCTTTCTTTGCCTCCACATCCCTTTTGGCCATTGGTGCTGGCTTTGCCATGCTGAATGCCACCGACATTGCAATGAAAGTCACAAATGATCTGTCCCTGCCCGTCGAGACCTCTCCCGAGCTTTGGGAAATCAAGGCCCTGTGCCTCACGGCCATCTATGTCTACGCCTTTTTCAAGTTCGGCTGGGCCTATCGGCTGTTCAACTACACCTCCATTCTGATTGGCGCCTTCCCCTATGCAGGGGACGCTACGGAAGAGGAAATCGAGCAGGCCATTGAGCAAGCCGCCGAAATGAACACCCTTGCGGGCCATCACTTTTCGCTCGGTCTGCGTGGTTTCTTCTTTTCCGCACCGGTTTTCGGCTGGTTCATTCATCCATGGCTGATGATTGCAGGCACCACGCTGGTCGCTCTGGTTCTTACCCGGCGCCAATTCTTTTCCCGCTCGCAGGTGATTGCTAAAAATAGTATCTAGAAAAAGCAGGATGGACTGACAGACAGCGATGCCCTTTCGCCCGTTAGCCCAGCCGCTATCTTTTACATAGAAAGCACGGGACAAGCAGAACCAGACAGTTGCATATTGCAATCATTTGGGCCAAACGGGTATGATCTCGCCTCATAATTGATCCAAACATTCCAGAGCTTATTGCCGATGGCGCCTCACTCGATCCGCAAACCGACACCGCTTGACCTGTCCCTGATGCTGTTCCTGACGCTTGTATGGGCTTCATCCTTCATCGCCATCAAGGTCGCCGTGCCGGAAACCGGGCCGGTTTGGCTGGCCGCCATGCGCGTTGCCATCGGCTTTCTGGTTTTGCTGCCCTGGACACTCTATCGGGGCGTCATTCTTCCCACGTCAGCCAAGAGCCTTGCCAACCTGCTGATCATCTCTCTGCTGAATGTCTCCATCCCCTTCATGCTGATCTCATGGGCGGAGCTGACCATTTCTGCGGGCATCGCCTCGCTTTTGCTAGGGACAGGCCCGCTTCTGTCCCTCATCCTCAGCCACCTGACCACCCATGATGACAAATTCAACATATTCAAGGTCATAGGTATTATTCTGGGCTTTAGTGGTATCGCGCTGGTGGTTGGACACGAGGCCCTGCAGTCCGTTGGCGCCGGAGCGGTCCTGTCCATGGTCGCCGTGCTGGGCGCGTCGTTGTGCTACGCGATTTCCGGAGCCATGATCCGACAGGTGAAGGATATCCCCCCGACACGTCTGGCAACCCTTATTCTCGGATTTGCGACAATCGAACTGATCGGACTTGGCTTACTGGAGGGTGTGCCCGAACTGGCCAGTATATCCAGCGAAGCATGGTTGAGCCTATTGTTTCTCGGCCTGTTGCCAACCGGTTTGGCAACCATCCTGCGTTATCGCCTTATCTGGGCCATCGGCGCCAGCTTCTTCTCACTGGGTATGAATCTCATTCCTGTCTTCGGCGTTATTCTGGGCGCCCTGTTGCTGTCTGAACAGGTTGCCCTGACCACATGGATCGCCTTGGTGCTCATTCTCTCTGGCCTTATGGTGGCGCGCACAGCCCCCAAAGACGAGACAAAACCTGACTGAGATAGCCGGTATTTCACTCCGTCACATCAGATCGAGATATTTCGCATCAACAAAGCCGATCTTGCCGTTGATCTGCACTTCGCAAACCCGGCTCTGAAGCATCTTGCGCCGTTGAGAGAGCGAACCATAGGCCCAATCGCGAAAGCTGAATTCATTGCGACACCAGCGCATCACAACCCCTTCGGTGCCTTTGGCAAGCGGGTATTTTTTCGCTGAATTGACCTCTGGTGCGGCTCGCAAATAGGTATCCTTGAGCACAACATAAATCGTGTCATATGGGCTCTGCGCGCCTTTGTTTGCCATGGAGGATGATGGCGCTCCGGCGACGCCAGCACAAAGGAGCAACGTGCAGGAAAGAAGTCTGATCGAACGTTTCATGATGGCTTTCTCCGTCTTTTCTGATCGCGACACGGTTCCTTGCGGATGCCCTGACTGTAGCGAAGGAAAGACCCGTCTGGCCAGACCGTTTGGACCGCGAGAACCAAGAAATCACTTATTTATCGGATCATTGGGCCAAACGCCCGCCGTCGCCAACTCGACAACATTGTTGAAAGGATCGCGAAAATAGATGCTTTGGCCACCAAGAGGCCACCTCACCCGGCTTTCGATGTCCACCCCTGCATCCTGCACCTTTGCCGTCCAGTCCGCGAGCGCATCCTGCTCGATTTTAAAAGCAAAATGTGATGGTCCATGGGAGCTGTGCCCGGGCACCTTTTGCCCGTTGATCAGCGCATCTTCATCACTCGCCCCGCGCAAACAGACAATCAAAACTTGTCCGGGAGCCACGTCATAGGCGTGGATGCGATCCCCCTCAATCATGCGCTCAAGCCCCAGAAAGCCATGATAGAAATCATAGGCCTCCGCCAGATCATCAACATAGACCGGAGTTTCCAGAATACCTGTAATTCTGGTTGCCATCCTCTTCCCCCTGTTTTTCTGTCTGTGCCTTCTGATTTACATAAGGCCGAACCACCAGCCGGCAAGGCCAAGAAATGAAAAGAAGCCGACAACATCAGTCACTGTCGTAATGAAAACCGACGAGGCGATTGCAGGATCAACCCCGGCCTTTTGCAAACCGACGGGAATGAGGATGCCCGAGAGCCCGGCAAAAAACAGATTGACGACCAACGCCGCTCCCATGACATAACCAAGCTGGATATTGGAAAACCAGACTGCCGCTATGATCCCAAGGATGATAGCAAATGCGACGCCATTGAAAATCGAGACCAGAATCTCACGAGACACAACGCGCAGCATATTGAATTTATCGAGATCCTGTGTAGCAAGCGCTCGAACGGCAACGGTCATTGTCTGCGTGGCAGCATTGCCCCCCATAGACGCAACAATCGGCATGAGCACGGCCAAAGCCACCATTTGCGCAATGGTTCCATCGAAGAAAGCAATCACTTGCGAGGCAATAACGGCCGTTGCCAGATTGACGATGAGCCAAGGCATACGGGACATAACAGTCGCAACAACCGTATCGGTAATTTCTTCGTCACCAACACCACCCAGACGCTTAATGTCTTCAGCAGCCTCTTCATGGATCACGTCGACGACGTCATCAATCGTGATGACACCAACCAGTCGCTCCCCCTCGTCGAGTACAGCGGTCGACAAAAGGTCATAGCGTTCGAACAGGCGGGACACCTCTTCCTGATCCTGATCCACCATAACAAAATGGCGTTCTTCATTCTGAATTTCGGAGATGCGGGTTGGCCTGCGGGAGCGCAGCAAGGTATCCAAAGATATGGTGCCCAGCAACCGGTGGCCGGGATCAATTACAAAAATCTGGTAGAAATCATCAGGAAGATCAGTGGTTTCGCGCAGATAGTCAATTGTCTGACCAACAGTCCAAAAGGGTGCCACCGCGATGAAATCCGTCTGCATCAGACGACCGGCGGAATCTTCGGGGTAATCCAACGAACGCTTGAGTTGAAGCCTATCTATGGCTGGCAGAGCCGCCAGAATCTCGGCCTGATCCTCTTCTTCCAGATCTTCCAGAATGACGATGGCATCATCCGAATCCAACTCGCTGATGCCCTCGGCAACCAGCTCGTTCGGCAGAGATTCGACGATCTTGGAACGCAGGGAATCATCCAGCTCGACAAGCGCGGTATAGTCGAAGGAGTCGCCCAGCAACTCGATGAAATCGGAGCGGTCTTTTGGACTGAGGGCTTCAATGATATCACCAAGATCCGCCTCATGCAGATCCTGCGTCAGACTGACGAGAAGATCGGAATTGCGCGCTTCGATGGCATCGTCGATGAGTTGGAAAAGCTCTTGGGAAATCATCCCATTCTCATCGCGCACCTGCTGCAATACAGAGGCGCCATCCTGATTGATCTCTTCGAATTGCACTGACTACCTCTTTATTGCGAACCACATCCCGATACGACACGAACCTACCCTGTTCTGCCGCAAAGCGCCATCAGACTTCAAGCCTTGTTTCTTTTCAAACACGGATTTCCTGATAAACAAATTATATATGTATCGACAACGACTGAGCGCCCGAAAAGTTCAAAAGAAGACATTATACTTTTCTACTAGGCGCCCCTCAGGATGTTCCGCCTGTGTCCCGGTCACGGACCTTCGACAGCCATCAGCATTATCGGAAAGCTTCTCATCTGTTTAAAAATGCCAGCGCCAGACTCAACTGGGGAAGGCTGTGCCGGGCCGGGTTTTTCGCCATTTGCCAATAGCCTCAGAAACCGAGGCATAGACCGAGTGGCCGATTGCTTCTCCCAAGGCCGTATGCAACCCCGCATAAGCACTGTCACCTTCAGGCGCGACAACGGCGACACAATCCGTGCCCGTTCCGGTCGCCCGGCCCGTGGCAATCTGTATATCTGCATCACAAACAGCCGCAGTGCGGGCCTCCGTAGCGATAGACATCGCTTCCAGAAGTGCCCAGTCCTCAAGCCCCTGATCAATGATGACGGCAAGATTGATGGTGCCCCATCCCTCTTTGCTCCAGTCAAGGCGCCGACCGACCCGCTCGGCATTGGACAGCCCCACTGTCACAATAGCCTTGACGTGAACAGTCTCAACCTCCGCATCAGCAACGCAATAGTTGCCGATATCACATGACGTCAGCATCGTTACCGCGTCCAGACCATCCCGCGCTTCAAGCTCCTTTTCCAGCCACGCCACCGGGTCAACATCAATAGGCAGATCCTTGTTCTTGACTTCCCGCCAGAGCAATTGCTGCGCGGTGACAAGGCCGGGGCGGTTCACCGCCCAACTGGCAACACGCACCGGATGGGCAAAGGAAACACAAAGCCAGGGCGCTTCATGAACGATCGAACATGGAAAAGGCATCTATTTTGAAAATCTCACAGGCAGGGTCAAGGTGTGTCGAGCCCCGGAAAACTCCTTTGGCGGTTTCGGCGCCGGAGAAGCCCGCATGGGAAGCGAACGAATTTCATCATCCAGATAGCGATCCCCCGCACTCTTGATGAGCGTGGACTTGAGAACGCGCCCGGACTGATTGATGACAATGCGTACCACGCCCTGCCCCTGAACGCCACGCATTTTGGCCGAACGGGGATATCGCTTGTGCCGCTCAATCCAGCGACGCAACTGGGTCGCATAGCTGGCACGGACACCACGGGAACCAGCTCCGCCGGCCTTGTTGGAAGTCCCCCCATCACCTCTCACAGATGCCTTGGGCGAATGTCCGGAATTCTGGGCAGCCCCGACCGCCTTGTGACTTGAAGAGGAGTGAGCCGTTTGGCTGCCGCCACCGTCTTTAAGTCCCTCGGCTTTCGCTACTCGCAAGCGTTTTGGTGCGGGAGCCGTTTTGATCTTTACTCGGGGGGCAGACGCGGGCAAGGCGGTCAGTGCACCGCCCTGCATCAGCGAAACGTGCTGAGCCGGTTCGGCCTCATCCTCTGAGCGATCCTCTTCTGTTTCTGTCTCAGCAACGACAGGCGCAGACTTCGGCAGCATCACGGGCTGGGCAGGATCAGTCCTTTCATCTTCTAACGCCATCTCGACCTCGGGCTGAGGCGCAGGGTCTGGTGTCGGTTCAGTTTCAGGCTTAACCGCTAACTTAAGAGCAAAGCGGGGCTCCGTTTCGGGCACGGAAACGGGGTCAACCAGATCTGTGCTCTCTTCGGGCTGGAGATCAACAGGCTCATCAGGCTCTGTCGGCTTTGTTTCGGGGAGAGCTTCAGGTTCAGGCCTTGATGCTTCAGCCAAAGCCTCTTCTTGATCCTGCTCTTGCCTCTGCACTGACTCATCCACGGCTTGTAGCCCTGATTCATGCTCCGCAGTTGGAGGCGTTACCGGCTTGAGCGAGTGAGGCTCAGGCTCTTTAGTGGCGACAACTGGCTCTGTTGGGTCTGCTTGCGGCTCTGGCTCAGGGTTGGGATCAGCTTCAATCCTGGTTTTATCTGCGGAGACAGTCTCATCATCAGGCGCGACCGTTTCTGTCGCATCGATAGCTTCAGGATTATTGGGCTCGACAGACGGCTCTGGCTCTGTTGCGTCTGATGAAACCATTTCTGGTTCAGATTGCTCTACCAGTTCGGGCTCGTTTGCTTGCGCTTGATTAGACGCCGGATCGGCCATAACATCGGCCATAACATCGGCCATAACATCGGCGACGGCCTCGGAAGGCTCCGGAGCAGGCTCCTGTGCAGAGGTGGGCTCGCTGTCGGCCTCTTCGCCATCGCCATTCGCCATGACATCCCGGTTGCCACCGGCGATCCCCTGCCCCATATCTGGCATGATGCTCACCTGCATATTGGCCATGAAGGCCCCGCCCATGTCGTAGCGGGATTCCCCATCAAGCTCCGCCCAATAGGCAAGGGCCAGCGCAAGGTGCACCAGAACACCAGCACAAATGCAGACAATCCATAAAGCCAATCGCTTCACCGTTGCCGCACCTCCAGCTTGACCTCACCCTTGCTATAGGGCTGGAACATTTGCGCCAGCTCGAGCACCTTGGCAAAATCGGCTCCCGCATCCGCGCGGATCACCAGATCTCGCGCCTCGGTGTCTTCTTGAAGCGCCGCTTTCAGCGCTGCAAACGCCTCGTCCCTTTGCATATGTGACTGGAACTGAACCGCCCCCTGCGCATCAACAAAAAGCATAAGGGATGCGCCTTTTTCCGCACTCTGAGCGCTCTCCGCCGGATCGATATCCAGCGCGGAGCGCTGAGAAATATGTCCCATCAGCATCAAAAAGATGAGCAACAGAAACACGACGTTGATCATCGGCAGGATGGTTTCGCCAAAGGCGGGCCGTTCTGGTTCATTGAACTGCATTGCTCGCCTCCGGCACCAGAGAAACCGTAGATATACCCATCGCCTTCAACCGGTCGAGGGCATCAACGCCATGCTGGATTGGCACAGACGCTTCCAGAAAGATGCTCACCGGCTGATGATTGACCACAGCATCCGCTAAGGCCTGATCCACCGGCTCTCCTGCGCTGGTCAAAAGGTCCCCATCGGCCCGCAAAACCAGTCGCAACGCGGTGGACTGCCCGCCGCTGCCGCTTTGCCCCTTGACCAGATCAATCACGCGATACTGGCTGAAGGATGAAACAAGCATGAAAAAGACAATCAGAATAAAGATCACATCGATCAACGATGTGAGGCTGACCCGAGGTCGGCGCCTTCTTTCTTCTGAAAAATCAAACGCCATTACTCGGCTCCAGCCTTCAGGATATCATTCTGGGCAGAAGCCTCGGCGCGATAGTCGGAGCGCTCTGCCCCGTTGCCAAACAGTGCATCGGTCGCAACGCATTCAAGACGATAGCGTAGACTTTCAACCAAGCTATCGAGCAAGGCATGAATGATCATGGCGGTGAGCGCGATCACCATGCCTGCTGCGGTCGTGATGAGGGCCACCCAGATACCACCAGCCAGATCGGAGGGATTGACCGCATCGCCTGCGGCCTGCATGGCCTGAAACGCGTCGATCATGCCAAGCACCGTGCCCAGAAGCCCCAACAATGGAGCAGCCGTTACGATCAGCTCAAGCAGACGAAAGCCCGTGCGCGCCTGTCTCAAAAAACCGCGCACAACAATGGTCGCGCTTTCCTCGATCTGCTCGCGTGTTGCGCCCGCTTTCTTTCGCTTTTCAATATGATAGCGTAGATCCTGCGCGGCACCACTACGATAGGAATGCGGCTGCAGCATCGCGATTTGCACCACAGAGACCAGAGCGGTTGCCACCGTGAGTATCGAAAGGGCAGTCAATGCGACCAGCGTCCATCCGCCCATATCGATCAGCAGTGACCAGAGCTCAAACAAATGTTGCTTAAAGGCCATTGGCTTCTTCTCCTTCAGAGGTCCCGCTCATTGGGTTGGCATTTCCTACCAATTCGGTCGGGATAATGAAAGACTGTTTGCCAACCTCGACATTCTGAATACGGACCCCATAGACCTCCCGCATGCGACGCTCTGTCATGACATCCTTGGGGGTACCATCATCAAGCAGCACACCATTGTTCAAAATCAGGATCCGGTCGCACCAGTGACTAGCAAGCGAAAGATCATGTAGGGACACGAGCACAGTCTTGCCCTGCTCGACCAATTGCCTTAGCAGGCGCATCAAGCCGATTTGATGGGCAGGATCGAGGCCGTTCACGGGTTCATCGGCAATGATCGTATTGGCTTCTTGCGCTACCAGCCGTGCAATCAGCACACGCGCCTGTTCACCACCGGACAGTTCATCGAATGTGCGCTTTTGCAGATCTGAAAGACTCATCAGGTCAAGAGCCCGATCCACCGCCTCTTCATCGGCCGGTGAAGGGCGCCCCAGCCCGGTTTGATGAGGCATGCGCCCAAGCATGACGACGTCTCGCACCGCCAAAGACCAGTGCACGACCCGTTCCTGAGGCAGAAAGGCAATCCGCCGCGCCAATTCCATCGCGCTTCTTTCAAAGCAGGGCACATCGTCAATGAGAATTTGCCCCGAGAAATTGATAAGCCCGACCAGAGCCCGCATCAAAGATGACTTGCCCGCGCCGTTGGGCCCGATCAATCCGATAAGCTCAGGCTTGCTGGAAGCAAAGGTTACATGTTTGACAGCCTGACATTTGCCAAGCTTTATGCCTACGCCGGTGCATTCGATGGACATTACACAACCCTCCTTCTGATCTTGCGCAACAGCCAAAGAAAGAATGGCGCGCCAATAATGGCAGTGACCACACCGAGCTTGAGATCCTTGTCAGGCATCACAAGACGAATGAACAAATCCGCCGCCAACAGGAAGGCAGCTCCCCCAAGGGCACTCACAGGCAACAATTGGCTCGGCCGCGAGCCGACAAGCGGGCGCAAAAGATGTGGCACAATCAGGCCGACAAAGCCGATGGTGCCGCTCACTGCTGTGGCAGCCCCAACCCCGACAGCCGTTCCCACAATGGCCATGCTGCGTGTGCGGCGCATATCAACCCCCAGAGAGCGCGCCACATCGGGCCCAAGGCTCAGAGCATCCAGCGCACGAGCCGTTGAGAACAGCATGGCGCCACCGACAAGGATCAACGGAACCGACAACCACACATGCACCATGCTGCGATCCGTCAGCGACCCCAGCATCCAGAAGACAATTTCCAGCGAAGCAAATGGATTGGACGACATGTTCAGAGCCAGCGATGTAAGGGCACTTGCCAGTGACGTAATGGCTACACCGGACAGAATGAGCGTGAGCACATCCGCGCTTCTGCCAGCAAGCAGCAGAAGCAACAAGACCCCGAACAGGGCTCCGAACAGCGCAGCGATAGGCAGCGCATAGGCAAAGGTTGTCGTCAGCCCCGTATAGATCGCGATGACCGCTCCGAGCGATGCAGAGGCAGACATGCCCATGACCCCCGGCTCGGCCAACGGATTGCGCAGGAGGCCCTGCAAAACGGCACCCGATAGCCCGAGGATACCGCCAATGGCCAACCCCAGAACAGCGCGAGGAAGGCGAATCTGGAGCAGAATGACATGATTGATGCGCGCGACATCATCCCCCCCCACAAAAAGACCACTCAAAGGATTGATCCACACCTGCCCAACGGCGAGAGAGAACAGGAAAAGAACCAAAACGAGCACTGATAGTGTCATCGTCAGAATTGGAAAGGAAGGACGCCCCATCAATTAATTTCCTTGTTCACGTTGCCGTATCTTCTTTTGCAAATCAGCGATGGCATCTACCGTGAATGGCCCACCGCAAATCCAGTAGCGGGTATCAACGGTAATGCGTCTTTCGGGACCAAACCATGCATCAAGCGCGGGGTGGTGCAAAATCTGGGTTGCGCGTGCAGGGCCGCCAGTCCATTGGGACCAGGTCATGACAAAATCGGGATTTTCGCGAATGAGCGCTTCGAGCGAAAATTTTACCGAACTTCCGTGAAACCCGAGGTCCTCCCCCATATGACGCAAGCCTGCAGCCTTGATCATTTCATTGGACAGAGTGCCAGCGCCACCCGTGTAGCTGCTGGGCTCATAGGAAGCCAGCACCTTGTGCTCTTTTGGAGCATTTTTCTTGAGGGCGGCAAGCTTATTGTCAAAATCCCGGAGCAACTGGCTGGCGCGCTGTTGCTGGCCCAACAGATCTCCCATCCTCTGGATGTTCTTGCGGATGGCATCAAAGCCACTATCAGGAGCAAATTGCTCGACGCGCACACCGAAACTTTGCAGAAGATTGATCGTATTGCTGGACGTATAAATCCCTGCCAAAACGAGATCCGGTTTCATCCGGATGATTTCCTCGGCACGAGCATGGTTCATTCTGTATCGATTGGCCCGATCAACCAATACAGCCGTATTCGGATCAAACGCCAATTTTGATACAGAGATCAATTGATCCGGATCAGCCACCATCATGGCAAGTTGATCGGTACAAAGATTGATGGAAACCACACGATCCGGACGGGAATGCGCAAAGCCATGCTCGGGCGTCAATCCGCCAAAGACAAGCAGCACAGAAATGAGCAGCGTCCGAACCATTTTGTCGCTTATCCCTCAAGTGGAAAAAGGGCCCGCAATGCTGCGCGCCCTTAAGTCGAATGTAAACAAGGTCAGAAGTCGGCCTTCAAACCAACATAACCGGTTATACCTGCCGTGTTGTAGCCAGCCACCTCCTGATAGTCTTCATCAAGAAGATTTTCGATGCGACCATAAACCTGGATCTTGTCAGAGATCTGATAGTCAGCGCCAACATTCACAAGGACATAGTCATCAAGAGCCACATAGGTGTCGGTTCTTTCGGCAAAGATGCTCGAGTCAACAAAAGCATGCGCCTTGCCATCGAGAAAAGCCTGCGACACCTTGAAGGTACCAGAATGCCGCGGCCGGCGCGTTTCCTGACTGCCGGATGGTGTCTTGGAATCGGTGTAGGTGTAGCTAGCATCGACGGTCAGGTTGTCAGTCAGTTTGGCAGATGCAGAAATTTCCGCGCCCTGCCGTTTGCTGACGCCTGTCTCATTGGCATATTTATAGGTAACTGAGCTGAACACAATCTCGTCCGTCAAACGCTGATTGAAATAGGTTACATCCACCTTGAAGCGATTATTGAACAGCGATTGCTCGATGCCAGCATCCCAACCGAAAGTCTTCTCCGGTGTCAGGCTGGCATTGCCATAGACGGCATTGTAGGTCTGATAGTAAGTCGGAATGGACGTACCGGTACCAACTGAGCTATGTAGCCGTGTTCCGGTTCCTTCGAACATGTAAGCCGCATTCACATTGTAGGTCGCTGTATCTTCGAAATCCTCGAATATATCATAGCGAGCACCAGCACCAAGGAACAGGTTGTTCAAGAACTCACCCGTATAGTCCACGGCCAGGCCAGTCGTATCCCGCCTGCGCTCCGGATCGGTAGAATACGGATCCGTATAGCTTTCAGTCTGCCAATTGACAGCGCCAGTCAGACTGTGTTTGGCGTTGGCAAGGCTTGGCGTGTCAAAAAACACCGTGCCCTGATAGTCAAGGCTCAGCTTGTCGCTATCAGACCCATATTCGTCGTAGCTGCTCGTCCAGGACGAATAGTCGAGACCGCGCTGCTTGCTGCTGGAATATCTGGCCCGCGCTTTCTGCACGAAATGCCCATCCCACAGCGAGTGGGTAAGACCGAGACTGCTGAAAAGCTCCTGAGTATTGGCATACAGAAAAGGATCATCTGAAGGGGCGGTCGTGTATGCATCCGTATCGGTATGCTTGTCGATGAACCGTACACTGGCGTCGACCTTCAGATCATCCGTCAGATCGGCATTGACCTTACCGTTCAATGTGATGTTGCGGTTGGAATCTTTTTCAGAACCCGTCAGCGCCGTGTTGATGCCATCAGTATAGTGGAAGGCACCTGAGAAGGCATAATCGAACCGTTCCTGACCGCCACGCACTTCAGCGCTTGTCAATGAGCTGAGTTCTGTCCCGACTTCCTGCTTTACGGTGAATTGCGGCTTGCTGTTTCTCTCACCTTTCTTGGTGATGATGTTGATCACACCAGACATGGCATGCGCACCATAAAGCGAACTTTGCGGGCCGCGCAGCACCTCGATGCGATCAATACCAACTGTTTCCAGACTGGAGAAATCATATGCCCCAAGAGCAATGGCAGAGGCCTCAACGCCATCGATCAAAACCAGCACATGACGGGATTCGCCACCGCGAATGCGCACTTCTGTCAAGGCTCCCGAGGAACCGCTACGACCAACAGAAACACCCGGCACCAACCGCAGAGCTTCAGCAACCGAATTGATATGCCGGGTTTCCAGCTCTTGACTGGTAACAACAGTATATGACCGTCCAACTTTTTCTTCATCAACGGGGTTCAGACCCGCTGAAATCACAACTTCACCAAGATCGAGATCTTCAGCAAACGCGCTCGTGCTGGCAAGCAGCCCCACGGCAACTAGGCTGGTGACACCCACTTTAATTGACATTGATAAACTCCCAACAATGCCCTCGCGCATATCAATTTGCGCTTTGAGCAATATTCCATCTGCCACCCGACCTGTTACGGCTGTTCACATACACAGCCCAAAAGGTCGCGGAAACAGATTAGGTTTTTGTGATGTCACCTCAACGGGAAGGCCGCACCCTGACACACCCCGTATCAAAGGTCGGGTGACAGACAAGGGCAGGTCTCCTGGCTACGCGGGTCTTCACTGAATATTCCCCTTCCCAACGGTCAAGACCAGTCAGTGGATCTTCAAATATCAGCTTTCCGCTCACAGTTGCGGGGGCAGCCACGGTCTCGATAAAATCGTCTCACCGTGTTCCCTTTTCATCCGAATGGATTGTCGGAACCTTCGTCTCGGAGCGTAATATGTAAAAAATGTATTGCTGCGTCAACGCGAGGAAGCCGCAAAAGGGGAACAGCCGGATCCTTTAATAAACAAACCATTGAATTATAAGAATATATCAGAAAATAAACGCCCCAAACAAAGTCAATGCCCGGTGCATAACCGGCAGAAAAATTACGACTACCCCCCTCAGTATTTATAACAAATCAGACGCATATGTAAAAATCCGGAAGCAGCTATCGCTCTCTGCATTGGCACATGAATTTGGAACGCAATGCCCCCACAACAAACGAGCTCGGCCTGCCTACAGTTCATCGGTGACAGGATCTCTCCCAATATAGCCATCGGACAACACATCTGGTGATGCCCCGCAGTGTGAACCATATGTCCAACTTGGGTGAAGGAGCATCACTTTTACGATTGAGGAGTAAATATCCATCCAAAATTTAGACCTGAAATCCCGAGATCGTAGGCCTAGAAGATACGAAATCGCTTGAATCTATATTCTTTTTGCTGTACACAGCCGTATCTTGCCCGAGCGTGGACGATAGTCGCAATATCAGCGGAGCAAGATTTCTTGCTAACAATCGTGATGATTGTTGCCGGGACGAACTCTTTGAAGTTCAGACCCCATAGGCAGCTTTTCTGCGCAAGCTTCCCCCTTTTGACAAGACGAACGCCATTGCTCGCTGCATTCATGCGCGACCAAGCAATGGCATATGGACAGATCTTTTTGACAAATTTCAATGACCTCGGCCTCGCCGAGCCTCTTCTTCGCGCCCTTGAAGCCGAAGGTTACACCACCCCTACTCCCATTCAGGCTCAGGGCATTCCCGTAGCCATGTCCGGTAAAGACATTCTGGGGATCGCCCAGACAGGCACAGGCAAAACCGCGTCCTTCGTGCTGCCTATCCTCGACCGTCTGGCACGCAACGACAAACGCCCGACCCCGAAATCGACCGAAGCCCTCATTCTTGCACCGACCCGCGAACTGGTTGCCCAGATTGCAGAAAATATCCGCGCCTACAGCAAGCATATGCGCGTGTCGGTCACGATTGTGGTTGGTGGCGTCAAACCTGGCCCTCAAATCCGCAAGCTGGCCAGCGGCAGCCATATTATTGTCGCCACCCCGGGCCGCCTGCTTGATCACATGAACAATGGCTATGTTTCGCTTGGCCAGACAAGCTATGTTGTGCTGGACGAAGCGGACCATATGCTGGATCTGGGCTTCATCCCGGACATTCGACGCATCATGAAGCAGCTACCGAAGAAGCGCCAGACGTCGCTTTTCTCGGCAACAATGCCAACCCAGATCAAGGCACTGGGTCGGGATTTCCAGAACAAGCCGACCGAAGTGGCCGTAGCAACCGTATCCCGTCCGATCGAGCGTATTAGCCAGAGCGTCCAGCTCATGGATCACGCATCAAAGCGTCAGGCCCTCACCAGCATTCTTTCAGAGAAAGATGTGGAACGGGCTATTGTCTTTACGCGGACCAAGCGCGGCGCAGATCGGGTCAGCCAGCAACTGCAAAAAGCAGGTCTTTCGGCGACCGCCATCCATGGCAACAAAAGCCAGGGACAACGGGTGCGCGCATTGGCTAGCTTCAAATCCGGTGAGATCAATATCATGGTCGCAACCGACATTGCAGCTCGCGGTATCGATATCGACGACGTTTCCCACGTCATCAATTTCGAACTTCCAGAAGTGCCGGAAGCCTATGTTCACAGAATCGGACGCACCGCCCGCGCCGGTCGCACAGGCACCGCGATCTCCCTTTGCGATCCTTCAGAAGCCAAGCTCCTGAGAGAAATAGAAAAGCTGATCGGCACCAAATTGCAGGCTGAAAAAAGCGATAGCTATTCGCCACTGGACATCGAAGTTCCCGATACGCCCCCTAAACGTGCGAACCGGGCTCGGAATCAGAATAACAATCGAAACCGGACAGACGAACAGGGCCAGAAGGCAAAACCGCGCCGCAACGCCCGCAAGGGCAAGCCCAACGAAATCAAGGCAAACGAATCCTGGTCACCTCTTGAAGGAGACAAGAGGGATGGGAAACCGGCGTTCGGCAAAAAGAAGCCGCGCGGCAGCGCAAAGCCCGATGGTTACATGAGTCGGTCTCGCAACGGTGGGTCGAACAAGCAAAGAGGCAACAGCCAAGGCAAAAAATCAGCCTCCAGACCGGCAGCTTATGCCTGACACGAATAGCAACAATATATCTCAAGAAAATAGCAGCTTAGGGCTGCTATTTTTTTATCCAAAGCTTGTCACAACGATTTTTCTTGAGGAAAAAATTGGAAAAGAGCTATATAACAGGGGTTTGCATCTTGGCTTTTTGAAAAATAGACTAGATTTTTGACTCATTCAGCATTATAAAGAGGACAGCTAATTGATTTCGTAATACTGTTCCTACCCGGCCAGCATTCGATGTTGATACTGCCGTGTCGCCGCATGTCGCGGGCGATGATACTACTTCAAGGAACAGAATTCCATGTCTACTGGTACCGTTAAATTTTTCAACACCACCAAAGGTTACGGCTTCATCGAGCCAGAAGAAGGCGGCAAAGACGCTTTCGTTCATATCTCTGCTGTTGAAAGATCCGGTCTTTCCACCCTGTCCGAAGGCCAGAAAGTTTCTTTCGAACTTGAAACCGGCCGCAATGGTAAAGAATCAGCTGTAAATCTTCAGTTGGTTGACTAATTCAGAGTTAAGGCCAGCATCAATTGATGCTGGCCTTAATTTTTAGCGGGGGTAAACCGTGAACAGAAAAGACCGGCTCGCAGCCGAAAAGCTATTTTCCATGGGTGACAAGTCGCAAGATAATGAACTGAGCGATTATGAGTTAAAGACCAAAAAGGTCAGAGAGAAAAACGCCCGCCTCAAAGCGCAACGTTTAGCGCAAGCCGACAAAAAATAATAATCAAGCTTCAATAGATTAGATCAATGACCTGCATTTGATGTGGTCAGGCTTATTAAGTTGCCTTGGCGATAGACTCAAAAAGAGCATCGTAAGGCTTGCGCACGTTTAAACACGAGCATTTCCTAAAGCCAAATCGCCTCCTTCCCTCCATTATCACACCATTTGAGTAAAGCGCACGTCTCTCGTGTAGCCAATGGCCTGTGTATAGACACCGTCGCCGACATCTACTTCCATGCTTTCTCACATGGACGCAATAGAGTTGCGCATCAAAGGTAGAAAAAGAAAAATAAGCATCATTAAATTTTAACAATTATAAATAATCATAGTCATTATACTTTTACTCTACACAATAATAGAGTTGTACAATGACCAAAACAGTGCTGATTACTGGTGGAGCGGGATATATCGGAAGTACAATCGCCCACATTTTGGTCACGTCCGGCTTTAAAGTCGTAATAATCGACAGTCTTGACAAAGGGAAAATCCAAAATTCGCCCGAAAGCGCCCACTTTTACGACGGCCGGATTGCCGAAAAGGAATTATACGCGCGCATAAGACGCGAAATAGGAAAAATAGATGTCACAATTCATTGTGCATCCTACATTTCTGTTCCCGAATCCGAAAACGATCCCATTAAATACATCACCAACAATGTCTCTGAATTTGTCGAGCTGCTGGAAAATCTTTCCGCCATCGACTGCAAGCGTCTGATTTTTAGCTCCAGCGCATCCATATATGGCAATCAACGGGGCGCCCTCAAGGAAACGAGCGCCATAGAGCCACAATCAACCTATGCAGAAACCAAGTGGCTGTGCGAACAGATTGGCGGCTTGGCTGCAGAACAAGGGCCGCTACGCATCATCAATCTGCGCTATTTCAATCCAATTGGAACCCACCCCGAGGGCCATTGTGGCCCTGGCGACCTGAACAGCGGCTCCCTGCTTAATGAGCTGACCAAAGCGATTCTATCCCACACCCCTTTCCATATAACCGGCACGGATTATGACACGCGCGACGGCTCTGGAATCAGGGACTATGTGGACGTAACCGACCTCGCCATGGCTCATGCAAAGGCATGCAGCCTCTTTGATACGGTGATCGATGAAAGTGCCACTCTTGGTGGCCCACATAGCACACGAGCCATTAATCTGGGATCTGGAGAAGGAGTGACAGTCAAGGAGTTGATTGCCGCCGCAGAAAAGGCACTGGGCAGGAAAATCAGGACAAAAAAAGCCCCGCGACGCCCCGGTGACATCGCGGGTAGCTATGCAGATGCATCTCTGGCAAAAGACCTGTTACAGTGGCAAGCTTCAACGCCGCTTGAAACAAGCATCTTGCGTCACATCGACTGGTGGCAACGACACTGGCATCAGCAGCCAGAACCTACGCCGATCAGCCTTTTGTCATCGCGTCCAGATTCTGTTTCACCGTCGCACCAGCCTTGAAGGTTGCACTGCCTGATACGATGATATCAGCGCCCATATCCCGCGCAATCGAGTAAGTGGAAGCATTGATGCCACCGTCAATCGCAATCAGCGGATCGACTCCCTGCTCCTTGGCCATAGCCTTCAATTCGGCGATTTTGTCGGCAATCACCTGATCAGGAGCACCACCCGGCCAGCCCGGATCAACCGCGATGAGCGTCACCATTTCCAGCAACCTCAGCACAGGCTTGAGGATGGCTACCGGCGTGCCCGGATTAAGCGCGACAGACCGCACCACCTTTCGACCACTTTCACAGCCAGCAACCGGACCATCAAGAGCGACAAGGGCACGATGCAAATGGGTCATCCCCTCCGCATGCACATGAACAATGTCAGCCCCGGCAGCCAGATGAGCAGGAATCTGGGCCAGAGGATCAGCCACCATCAAATGCACATCCTTGAGCATCTTGGTCTTGCTGGCCTTGACCAGCCCCGGCCCGGAAGTCATTTGCGGGCAGAAGACGCCATCCATGATGTCAAAATGCAGGAGTGAAACGCCAGCTTCTTCCAGTTCTGAAATTGCGGCACCATAGGCCATGGGGTTGGCGGCCATAAGGCCCACGCTGATATGCGGGCCATCCGTGCGGAGCCACTGGACGAGGGCTTCGCGGGAAGCGAGATCCTGTTGCGAAAGATCTGGCATCTATCTCTCCTGAATAGTCTCTTGAATCGGAATGGAACAGGAACCGAACGGCGTTAGCGAGGCAGCCAAACGCCGGTCAGAACCTTATGCGTGCGCGGGCCGGTCATGATATCTTCCAGCTCAGCTTTCACCTTGAGATAATGCGGGGTCTGCTTGTGAGCCTTGACCGCCTCTTCATCTTCATAGGCTTCATAGATGGTGAATTTGGTCTCATCTTCAGGATCGCGCAGCACATCAAAGCGAATGCATCCCGGCTCCTTGATCGAGCCCAGATGATTGGGATGGAAGACGCGCAAAAAGTCATCAACGCGGTCTGCTTTAACTTGGATTTCAACGAGCGTTACATGCATGGATCTATCCTCACAGGGTAAAGATGGGAAGAAAGAGGGCAAAGGGAAACCAAAGGGGCGTACCCCTTTGGCTTATAATTTTCAAAATTTATCGGACCGATTAGAAGTCGAAGTCGTCGATATTGTCTTTGGTGAAGACCTGACGTTCTGGCAGGATGATGATGCCATTGCCGTCTGCTTCATAGTCGTAACCCTGAACACTGTTCGGGCTTACTTCAACGGTGCCCATGCCAGGAACTTCCAGTTTGTCGCCGACATTCATCGGGCCATCCTGAACCAGTTTGTTAGCTGCGTAGATGGTCAGAGCACCCTGTTTCGTTACGTCCCAAAGGCCGAACTGTTTAACAGTGTCGCGTTTGACATATGGACGCATTACGTTCGGAGTGGAGAAGCCAACGATGGTAACATCACCAGCGCGTTTCAGGTTTTCAGCGGCCTGAGCTGCTGCTGGCAGTGCGTTTGCATCTGGGCAAAGCATAACGTCCAGATCAGGATAAGCCTGAAGGATGCCTTCTGCGGTCTGCAGGGATTTCTGAGCGTCGTTATAGCCATACTGGGTGGTTACGATTTCCCAACCAGGATATTTCTCGGCGAGCACTTCCTTGGCACGTTTCACCCAAGCATTCTGGTCGGTAACGGTCGGACTTGAATAGAAGAAAGCAACTTTGGCTTTTTCTTTGGAAACCTGATCGGTAGCCATTTTGACGAGCATTTCACCCAACTGATTAGGCGTGCCCTGGTTGATATAGATGCTGCGGCATTCCGGGTTTGTGTCGGAATCCCAAGTCAGCACTTTCACGCCGCGTTTCATGGCGCGTTTCAGAGCCGGGCAAAGGCCGTCGGGAGACGTTGCACCAATGGCGATGGCGTCATAGCCCTGGTTCACGAAGGTATTGATATACTGAACCTGACCGGAAACGGATGGTTCGGTCGGGCCGTCGTAAGTAACGGTGATCCCCAGATCCTTACCAGCAGCTACAGCACCCTGACCACCAGAGTTGAAGAAGCCAACGCCAACCATTTTCGGAATGAAGGCGATTTTGGCATCAGCAGCCATGGATGGGGTCATCATGCAGGTTGCGGCAACGCCGAAAGCCAATGCTGCGGAAATTTTTCCTAGATGTTTCATATTTCTACTCCCAAGTTAATCCTCGTTACGCCAGCGGAGATAAAAAAGAGCCCCGCTGACAACCTCCCTAGAAATGCACTGGATCAGGCTTTCTGCTTGCCAGTGCTGTTAAGAACACGCCACAGTTGGAAATAGGCGCGTCCGATTTCGCTCAGGCTGCGCATCGCGACAACCACCACCAGCAAAGCCCCGGAAAGAGCACTTGCGATGTGGCTGGAAACCCCGATGATTTGCAGACCTGTTTGAAAATACCCGACCACAAGTACAGCCAGCGCCGTACCCAGAATGGTGCCAGAGCCGCCATAGATACTCGTTCCGCCCAGAACGACAGCGGTGATGGCCGGCATCAGAGCATCCGAACCAAAGTCCGAACGGGCCGAGCCGAAATAGGATGCCAGAACCAGACCGGAAAGCGCTGCCATGATCCCGGTCAGGGCATAGGCGATGGTCAGCGTGCGGAATTGTGGAATACCGGCATAGCGCGTTGCGCGTGGATTCTGACCAATCAGATAGATGTAGCGACCAAAGCGGGTCCGATGCAGCAGCACCATGAAGACAACCGTTGCGATAAGGAAAATCACCAGCGGAAACGGCATTCCCATGACTTCAAGGTTGGCCAGTTCGACAAAGCTGTCGTCAAAGCCGGAGATACCTTCATAGCCGGATGCTCCACCAAGGCCGGATAGAACCAGCGACGCCCCCGAGTACAGGAAGCTCGACCCGAGCGTGATAACCAGTGGGTTGACCTGAGCAACCTGAATAGCCACTGAGTTGATGATGCCGGTGATGGCACCTGCGCCCAGCGCACAGAAGCAGGCAACCCAGATATTCACGCCAGCAACCCAAAGCAGACCGAGCGTAATGGCTGAAAGGCCCATCACAGCTCCGATGGAAAGATCGATGCCACCGGTGATGATGACCAGGGTCAGAGCCAGAGCCACGATCCCTACATGAATGAAGTCACTGGTTGAATAGAGCAGCGTACTGACATTGAGGAAAGCAGGATTGATCGCACCAAAGAACAGGATCTCCACGACCAGGATCAGTGCCAGAACAGCTTCCCAACGTTTGAACAAGCCTAAGGATTTCATGCTCTTGACTCCTTGGAATGGGCTGCAACCGCCGTCTCGTCAGTGCCGGTGACCCTGGCACCTGAAACGGGTGCATCTTTGATCGCATGAGCGGCAGAAGCATTGATGGACGCTTCGTCTGGCTCAAGGAACTTGCGATATTTCTGGTAGCGCAGAGACTGCGCCATGGCTTCGCGGATGCGTCCATCACCGATCAGCACGATCAGCAGGATTGCGCCGGCAATCATGTCATTCCAGTAGGCATCAAAGCGCAGCATGACCAGAACCGAGTCGATCGCCGTCATGAAGAAGGCACCAAGTGCCGCACCGATAACCGTGCCGGTGCCGCCCAACAGGCTGACGCCACCAAGAACACCAGACGCAATGGCGCGCATTTCCATGCCGTTACCAGCAGTGTTCGGAATGAAGCCGATCTGAGCGGCGAAGATGATGCCAGCCAGTGCGGAGAGAATGCCGTTGATCGCATAAGCGGTCAGCTGCACGGTGTTGACGCGGATACCAAGCAGCCGGGCCCCTTCCCTGTTGTCACCAACAGCAAAGATTGCATGCCCGAAAGCGGTGTAGCGCAGGAATATATGCGCCGCTGCCAACAGGAACAGAACAAGCCAAGCGAACGGAGACAGGCCAAGGAACCAGGCATGAGACAATCCCTTGAAGGCTTCAGGCAGACCTTCGATCCAGCTCCCACCCGTGGTCAAATGTACACAGCCACGGAAGAAACCCAGCGTACCCAGCGTTGCCACAATGGCAGGCACCCGAAGAATGGCCACCATGAAGCCGTTGAACAAGCCGCAAAGCAGTCCGACAAACAGGGCAATGCCTATGGCAGGAACGATACCGAGACCATCATTCATGCAAACGCCTGCGATAGCCGCAGCCAGCCCCATGATGGACCCGACCGAAACATCAAGCCCTCTGGTGGCCATCACCATAGTCGCGCCGATTGCCAGCACGAACAAGGTGAGTGAGTTGCTGTAGATCGAAAGAAGCGTCTCGACTTTGAGATAAGACGGATCGGAAATGGCGAGAATGGCCAGAAGCATCACGATAATGATGGCAACCGAAGCCTCGCGGTTATTTTGCAGAAAACGTATCATCAGGATGCTTTCGCCTCCTCTGTACTCACACCGAAGGACATCTGCGCAATGGCATCCACCGTGATTTCATCCCCTTCGAGTTCGCCCGTGGGGTAGCCATGAGCCATGGTCAGCACACGATGGCTCAATCGCTGGATCTCGTCATGGTCGGAAGAAATCATCAAGATGGCGACGCCGCTGTTGGCCAGATCGTCAATGATGCTGTAAATATCAGCACGAACCGCCACATCCACGCCACGGGTCGGCTCATCAAGAATAAGAACGCGTGGCTTGGCAGCGAGGCATTTTGCCAGCAGGATTTTCTGTTGGTTGCCACCAGAAAGCGTGCGTACCGCCTGTGAAGACGTCGCGCAGACAATGCCGAGTTCTTTCACATATTTCTGAAAACGCTCTTCTTCCTGTTTCAGCTGTAGCCAGGAAGGCTCGCGATGCAAGACAAGCGAAGAAGCATTCCAGCTCAGGGGCGCATCGACAAACAGGCCACTGGTCTGGCGATCTTCAGGCAGATAGACAAGCCCCAGATCAAGGCTGGCCTGCGGATCGGTATGCGTTGCATCCTGCCCGCCGATCAAAACCTTGCCGCGCGCAGCCTTGCGGATGCCATAGATGGTCTCTGCCATCTCTGTACGCCCAGAGCCAACAACACCAGCCAGGCCAAGAATTTCGCCTTCATGCAGCGTGAAGCTCAGATTGGCAAAACCTTCACCGCACAGATTGTCAACTTCGAGGACAACCTTGCCATGATGGGTCTGCTGATGACGCTCGCCAAGGACATTTTCACTGCCGCCCTCAACCTTTGTCATCGCCCGAACGATTTCAGCATCGGTATAGGATTTTGGTGGCCCGGCCATGACAACGCGACCATCGCGCAAGATACTCACAATATCCGCGATTTCGCGAATTTCATTCAGCTTGTGGCTAATGAAGAAGATCCCCACCCCTTGTGCGGCCAGAGCGCGCATACGATCGAACAGCAGCTTCACTTCACGGGGGGTCAGTGCAGATGTCGGTTCGTCAAGAATGAGAATTTGTGCATCGCGGATCAAGCCGCGCAGAATTTCGACCATTTGCTGGTCGGCAACTTCCAACTGACCTGCCGGAGACTGCAGATCCATGTTGGTGCCAATCTCTTTGGCCAGCTCGACCAGGCGCGTGTGCAGGGCAACACGATTGCCTTTCATGTTCATGAGAACATTTTCTTCGATGCTGAGATTGGGAAAAAGCAATGGCTCCTGGGGAACCATATGGATGCCCATTTGGCGCGCCAACACCGGGGTCAGTTTATTGGCATGCTGACCATTGATGTAAAGATCACCTTGGTCAACACCATGTAGACCGGCAATGATGCGCATAAGCGTAGATTTGCCCGCCCCGTTGCCTCCCAGAAGGGCGTGAATTTGGCCGGACTCAAGAACAAGATCAACACCTTTAAGAACAGTTACATTCCCAAAAAACTTCCAGATGCTATCTGCTTTAATGAGCTGTTTGCGTTGGCCAGACGGCTTTGGATCCGTCATAACTGAAGCGCTCCTCAATCACTCTATTTTGTGCGGCTTCATGCCGCTTCCTCCCTCTGCGGCCCCGTCCCGGAGGTCGCAGAGTCAAGTGCGTTTTACGCTTGCAGATCAGGCAGATGCCTTTTCTGCTTTATAGAGTTCGAAGGCCTTTTCTGGCTTTTCACCATCGTGAACGATGGCACGAATTGCCTTGATCATGCCGACGGGGCTATCGGACTGGAAGATGTTACGTCCCATGTCCACACCATGTGCGCCCTGGTCGATAGCCTTGTAAGCCATGGTCAGTGCGTCCATTTCAGGCAATTTCTTGCCGCCAGCAATCACGATCGGAACCGGGCAACCGGCAACGACTTTTTCAAAGCCTTCTTCGATGAAGTAGGATTTGACGATATGGGCGCCGAGCTCGGCACAGATACGCGTTGCAAGGGAGAAGTAACGCTGATCGCGTGCCATATCTTTACCGACGCCGGTAACAGCCATTGTCGGAATGCCGTAGCGGTTGCCGGT
Organism: uncultured Cohaesibacter sp.; assembly: GCF_963682185.1. NCBI lineage: Bacteria > Pseudomonadati > Pseudomonadota > Alphaproteobacteria > Hyphomicrobiales > Cohaesibacteraceae > Cohaesibacter > uncultured Cohaesibacter sp. Next base: position 673,335 of record NZ_OY821667.1, read on the forward strand.
ATCGATCAGTTTGACCAGGTTGGCCAGAGACTGATGCTCATATTCAGCACCGACATAAACGTTGGTGGTGATAGCAGATGCATTGAGGCGAATAGCGTCTTCAATATCAACTGCAACCAATTCGTTGGACAGTTCCGTCAAAACGCTCATGCCACCCGAGCAACGCAGCACAACAGGCTTGCGGATGTCTGCCGGCATGGTCGCACGCAGGCCACCACGGGTGCACATCAGTACGTCTGTATATTCAGCAAGCGGACGGATCGTCAGATCAAGACGTTCCAGACCGGTGGCTGGCCCCTGAAAATAGCCATGGTCAAAAGCCAGCATAACCGTGTTGTTGCTCTTCTTCTGGAAAATACGAGCCAAACGGTCCTGCATACCCCAATCAAGTGCATTGGACCCTCTTACTGGGAATGGCTTGGTTTCTACTGGAACATCAACGCCGAAGTCCTTGCCTTCTTTAATGTCATCGATATCAGCCATGAATTTCCTCCGTGTTAAAGTCGACATGGTGATGCTAGGTGGCACCATCTCAATGTGTCCCAAGGCGTTCACATGAACAGAACGCCATCAAATTCTCATGAAAGCTAAGCGCAGCAACTGGGTTCTGTCAACCCAAATTAAGCGTCAAATGTTTTATCGGTGGACATTTGATCAATCATTTACGTACCACCTTTTGCGTAGAACTTTAGTTATCTAGATGAAAAATAAACATATTTATAAGTCATTGGTACAATTCTAAAGAAAAGAAAATTTTTATGCACGAAGAAAGGGTTGATCATAATGAGGTTATGTGATCATATGAACGCACACTTCACCAAACAATCAGACATGTGATCACAATGAGCGACGACAGCAAATTTGAACATCATGATGCCGAACTACTCAGCCGCGTGGCATGGTATTATTATCATGACGGAATGACCCAGAGTGAGATCGGGAACATCCTCAATCTGTCTCGCATCAAGATTTCCAGAATGCTGGAAAAGGGTCGCAAGATGGGATTGATCCATATTCATATCAATTCCAGCTATGGCGGATGCTTCGAACTCGAAGGTCGTTTGCAGCAACTATTCGGCTTACAAGAAGCCCGAGTCATTCCTGCAGACGACGGTGAGCATTCAACAGAACGCATAGCAGAAGCCGCCAGTCAATATCTCATGGGCAAACTGAACAATGCCGACCTCCTCGCTGTGGGCTGGGGCGCGACAGTTATGGGTGCCCTGCAAAGACTGGCTCAAACCCTGTCTCACAGAGATATCTCGCTGGTCAGCCTCACCGGTGGTGTCGCCGCCTATATAGAAGGTGTCGCGACAGGCCGCACGGCCCAGAATGTCCATCTGATTCCGGCTCCCTTGATGGTTTCCAGTCAGGAACTGGCCCAAAGCCTGAGGAGCGAGCGCCATGTCGTCGATGTGATGGACATGGCCAGAACAGCCAATTATGCGCTTGTTGGTGTCGGCTCCGTCGCCAATCAGGCCACATTGATCACGTCCGGTTATGCAACCGGATCTCAGTTTGAGGCCTTCCGGCGCCAGGGCGCTGTGGGAGACCTCATTGCAATTTTCTATGACAAAGATGGCAATGTCCTCGATTTGCCTTTTCACGACAACCTTATCGGTCTGGATCTCCAGGCCTTGCGGGAAATTCCCAATGTTGTCGCGGCAGCCTGCGGGCAAACAAAAGTCGAGGCCATCAGAGCTGCTGCCCGCGGTAAGCACTTTAATGTGCTCATTACCGATGAGCCAACAGCTCTCGCCATAATTGAGGGAGAGAGTCATGACAGAGAAAGAGGGATACGTTCTGGCGATTGACGCCGGAACCGGTAGCGGCCGAGCGGTCATTTTTGACAGCGCAGGTCATCAAATCGCAGTGGGTCAGGAGGAATGGACCCATCTCAGCGATCCGAAATATCCCGGCTCCATGGAGTTCGACTGCAAGGCCAACTGGAAACTGTTGAGCAAATGCGTCCGTGAGGCACTGAAAAATGCCAGCTTGAAGGGATCGGATATCCGCGCAGTGAGCGCCACCAGCATGCGTGAAGCCATCGTCACCTATGACAAGGATGGCGGCGAGCTCTGGGCCTGCGCCAACGTGGATTCCCGTGCTTCGGCTGAAGTGCACGAGTTGCAGGCCAAAAGCCCGGAGCTTGAGCGCTATGCTTATTCCATCAGCGGACAGAGCTTCGCATTGGGCGCCATTCCGCGCCTGAAATGGCTCGAAAAGCATCTGCCAGACGTCTATGCCAATATGGCAACCATGTCGATGTTGTCAGACTGGATTCTGGCGCGCCTGTCCGGTGTTATCTCTTCCGACCCGTCCAATGCGGGCACAACGGGCATATTCTCGCTGGAAACCCGCACATGGGATCTGGAAATCGCCCGTCGCGCCGGTATCCGGGATGATATCTTCCCACCCGTTGTTGAAACCGGCACCCCCATTGGCAAGGTAACAGCTGAGGCGGCCGAAGAAACCGGCCTTGCAGAAGGCACGATTGTTGTCATGGGTGGTGGAGACGTGCAGATGGGGGCCTTGGGGCTTGGGGTTTCCCGCCCCGGCCATGCAGCCGTCTTGGGTGGTACCTTCTGGCAGGAAGTCGTCAACATCCCCGAGCCAATTGCCGATCCGGACATGCGCATTCGCATCAACCCTCACGTGGTGCCGGGCGTCAGTCAGGCCGAAGGCATCGCCTTCATGGTGGGCATGACCACCCGCTGGTTCCGTGATGCCTTCTGTCAGGAGGAAATGCGCATTGCCAAGGAACGGGGCACAGATGCCTATGCGCTTCTGGAAGAAGCCTCGGCCACAGTGCCGGTTGGTGCCAATGGTATCATCCCCATCTTCAGCGACGTGATGAATTTGGGAGCCTGGTATCATGCCGCGCCTTCCCTGCTCAACCTGTCTCTTGATGCCAGCAAATGCGGCAAACCTGAAATCTTCCGGGCCATTCAGGAAAACGCGGCCATTGTTGCCTCCGAAAATCTCAATCTCGCAGCCAATCTGGCGGGTGTGCAGCTTGATGAACTTGTGTTCGCAGGCGGCGCTTCGAAGGGCAAGCTATGGGGCCAGATCCTCGCAGACGCGGTTGGCCTCCCGGTCAAGGTACCGGAAGTCACCGAAGCAACCGCCTTCGCGGGTGGACTGGCCGCATGGGTCGGCCTTGGCGTCTACAGCTCGCTACCCGAAGCGGCTGATGCCACCGTACGTTGGGCCCGCCGCATAGAACCGGATACCGAGAAGCACTCCCTCTATACCGAGTTGGCAGACCGCTGGCGTCAGGCTTATGCCCCTCAGCGCGCACTGGTTCAAAACAAAGTGACGCAATCCATGTGGAAAGCTCCGGGGCTTTAACCACGCCCCTCAAGGATCTTCAGCTCTTAAGGACTGTTGACCTGACCATACAAACAAGGCGTGGCGGCTCGATTTCTCCGTCATGCCCATTCAGTCGGCCCAGAATACGTGGCCAAATAAAAACACGAACGCATTCCCTGACAAGAGACCATCTAGAAGGTCAGGATGGATGCCAAAGAAAGAGGCTACGTTTTCTATTTGAAATAGGCGTAGGCGGAACCATGTTCAGAACAAAAGAAGGCGATCACTCATACCGTTTCGAAGACCACGGGCCTAAATATCTTCAGCGCGGCCCGAGATCCGATATAGGCGTAGTCACCTTGCAGCCCGGTCAACATTTCGCGACTCACAAGCATTGCGTGATCGAGGAGAATTTCCTCACGATCGAAGGCGAAGTGCATATGTATGTGAACGGCGAATTGCACAAGCTCGGCGTCGGGGATTTCCTCCGCTGCGATCCGGGCGAAGCGCATTATGTGATCAACAAGGGAGAAACACCTTGGAAAGCGGTCTTTATCAAGGCCCCTTACGACCCCAAGGACGGCACCCCGATCGAATGGGAACCGGGTGACGACCCGTCCGTATTCGCGTCCATCTGACACACAAGGCGAGCGCGGACATAAAATGGCACGATCTCGATCTCTCCCCCGCCTGCCGCGCTCGCTGCTTACACAATTGTAACTTTGGAATCCTCCCTGAAAGAGAGTATCCTTCATCCCAAGTGATGAGATGAGGGATACCCTCATTTTTTTACACTTCCCTATGCCGGGTTTGAAACAAGACATAAGCGCACATTCCCAGCCCTCCCCTTCCCCAAGCAAGATACCTGCCCGCAAGGAGGCTCACCCAATCTTGCCTCTTTCCAAGAAAGGAAGATCCGTCATGAAAGGTGTTCTTTCCATTCAGTCCCATGTGACCTATGGCCATGCTGGCAATAGCGCCGCAGTCTTTCCGATGCAGCGTATGGGGCTTGAGGTTTGGCCGATCCACACGGTCCATTTTTCCAACCACACCCAGTATAGTGAGGGCTGGACGGGCAAGGCTGTCGCAGGAGAGGCCATTGCCGAGATATTCGACGGGCTGGAAAAGATTGGCGTCATCAAGAATATCCAGGCAATCGTCACGGGCTATCTGGGAGATGGGTCCCATTGCGATGTGATCGCCAACATAGTCAAGAAGGTCAAGGCCGCCAATCCCGACTGTCTTTATCTGTGTGATCCGGTGATGGGCGACCCGGAAAAAGGCTGCATCGTCAGCGATGGCGTAGCCGATAGCCTTGTCGGCACCCTTATGCCCATGGCCGACATTCTGGTGCCAAACCAGTTCGAACTGACCCGTTTTACCGGTCAAGACATTCACAGCATGGAAGACGCCATTGCAGCTTGCTCAAAAGCGCGGGCTCTGGGACCAGATCTCGTACTTGCCAAGCATCTGCACGGTGTGAAGGGCGATCAATTCTCCATGCTTATGGCATCGAGCCAAGGCAACTATCTGGCCCAGCGCCCTCACCTGACCTTCCCAAGGGAACCGGTGGGCGTCGGCGACATGATCTCGGCAACCTTCCTGGCCGGATTGATCAATGGCCTTGAAGCGCCGCAGGCTTTGGAACATTGCAACAACGCGGTGTTTGGCATTCTGGAAGAAACCGCAGCCTCCAACCAATGGGAGCTTCAGCTCATAGCAGGACAGAAGCAGTTTGAAACCCCGTCAAACAGTTTCAAGGTCGTCCAGCTCTGAAGGCTGCTAAACTTTATTGGAAACGACAAACAGCAAACGCCCGCCTCAGATCCTGAGACGGGCGTTATTCATATTATGCCTCCAACAACTCTGCGTTCAAAGCCACGTGCCGTTGCATGATTAGGAGCACAGAGCCAAGCCCGCTCAGTTCAGTTCAGTTCAGTTCAAAGGGAAAAGAGCGTGAACCACTGTAACGGCAAGAGGAATCGTAAAGAAGGACAGCATCGTTGCAACAAAGACCGCGGCAGCGGCTCGCTGTCCCAACTGATAGGCCTCTGCAAAAATCGGATAAATGCTCATCATTGGAACACTGGCAAACAGAATGGCCCCAACCGCGAATTTCGGTTCAAGAGACGGTACCAACAACATAATCGCAGCAAAAACCATCACAGGGTGCGCGATAAGTTTGAACAGGAAGACGAGAGAGATATCTCCACGCATACCCTTCAGGCGAAGCCCAACCAATGAGCCACCAATAACAAAGAGGGCCGTCGGGCTCGCAACAGCAGAAAGAAGCGATAGAGCCTTATCCACCGGCGTAGGCAAAACCAGACCGGAAAGAGAAATGATCAGCCCAAGCGCGATACCCACGATAATGGGATTCTTGATCAATTTAAAAAGAATCTGGCGCATGACGGCGGACACTTGCCCACTCTTTTTGCTTCCAACATCAGCCAAAATAAGTGACAACGGAACGATAATGACGTTCTCGACCATAAAATTCAACGCCATACAAATGGCGCCAATCGGCCCAATGACGGCAGACACCACAGGATAACCAATATAGGCACTGTTGGATGCGCTAGCCCCCATGCCATAAATGGCGCTTGTCGAAAAATCTTTCTTCAGCACATAGCGCCCACACAGCGTTGTCAGCACAAATGAGGCAATAGACCCGCACCCATAGGCAATCAGATAATTCCAGTTGAGAATTTGCCCTATAGGATGGCTCTGAAAAGCCACAATAATGAGTGCGGGCATGGGGAAATAGAGAACAAAGCGGCCGATGCTCCCAATGTCAGTCGGGCTACAAACTTTGAAATAGGTAGCCAGATATCCCGCACCAATAAGGAGGAATATTGGCAATGTGATGCTCAGAATATTGGTCATGATCTCTATATGAGGCGGGTGATTTAAAAGACGCAATTGCGTGTAAGAAGGAAGTGCAAATTTGAGGGCATACCAACAACAAAAAAGGCTGCCGAAGCAACCTTTTGTTTCCATTGAGGAAATTCTGTTTTCCAAGAGAAAACTTGGTGCGGCCGAGAAGACTCGAACTTCCACGGGAGTTACCCCACAGCGACCTCAACGCTGCGCGTCTACCAATTCCGCCACGGCCGCAAACCGTGTTTTGATCAAGGATATTTCCTTGTTGGTGGCGTGTAACTATCAAATAAGATTTGCCCGCACAAGCGTTTAAGATGGAGATCAACAACAAATGTGGAAAGTTGATGACAAAGTGCGGAGATTTTGCTGGACAGCGAAATTTTACGCATAATCAAGCGCATAAAAAGGATGAAAAACTACCCGTTTACGCGATGGATGCCACGAAGTGGACGCCAGTCAGGGCTGCGCATCAGAACCCGCGTAATCGAAATACCCACCTTTTCACCGCGCAGAATCACCTGCCCATGAGCCACCGGGATATCATTGGCCAAAATCAGGCAATCATCCTCTTCATGTGCGTCAAGTTCGATGACGGCACCGCGCCCCATGCGCAGAAGCTGATGAATCGGAATTTCTGTTGTGCCCAGCACAACAGATATATTAATCGATATGGAATCTAGATTGGCCACGATATACCCTTCCGTGCTACCCACGGACCGACTATGTAAGACATTAACAGAGTGTTACCTTCTTTGGTAAATGAAATATTAACAAAGAAGCGCAAATCAAGAGCCGACCAAACCGGACCACAGATCAGACGACCATGACAAGCAATATCAATGATAGCAATTCTATTGATCCGACCAACAGTCTTTCAACTCCAATGATGACAAGCACGGGCGATCCTGTCGATTGGATTATTTCAGATCGACTGATTCCCTATCCCGATGCAATGGTGTTCATGGAAAACAGGATTGCCGCGATTGCGAAGGGTGAGGCAAACGAATGTGTCTGGCTTTTGGAGCACCCTCCTCTTTATACCGCTGGGACCAGCGCCAATCCGGCAGATCTCGTTTCTCCCGATCGCTTTGACGTTTTCACCACGGGGCGCGGCGGGCAATATACCTACCATGGTCCGGGTCAGCGCATCGCCTATGTGATGCTTGATTTGAAACGCCGCCGTCAGGACATCCGCTTGTTTGTCGAAAGCCTTGAGGCCTGGATCATCAACACGCTGGCAGAGCATAATATCAAGGGCGAACGCCGCAAGGACCGCGTCGGAGTATGGGTTGCACGCCCGGAAAAAGGCGCCGACGTTGAGGACAAGATCGCAGCCATCGGTATTCGCGTGCGCAAGTGGGTCACCTTCCACGGCATCAGTCTCAATATTGAGCCGGATCTGGATCACTATAGTGGCATCGTCCCCTGTGGCATCGCCAAGCATGGAGTTACAAGCTTTGTCGATCTGGGTTATCCCGTTGCCATGCCTGATGTCGACATGACGTTGAGAGAGGAATTTGAGCAGCTTTTCGGCCCAACGGTGCGCTAGCCCGGGAATTCCCTTCACAGCAGCAATCGCAAAATGAGAAACCCGGCTCAAAGCCGGGTTTTTCATGGCCAGTTCAAACCAGCACCTTGTTTATCTTGACCAGTCAGGCTGCGTCGCTGTTGGTTGATGCAAATTCCATCATCACGGTATCCACTGCCAGACTGTCTCCTGCGGAAACCCGAATCTCGGAAACGACGAGATCCCGTTCGGCCCGCAACACATTTTCCATTTTCATGGCTTCCACCGTGGCTAGGGCTTCGCCCGCCTGAACCTTCTGCCCCTCCTTTACCGCGATTGAAACCACCAGCCCGGGCATGGGGCAAAGAAGCAGGTTGGATGTATCCGGCGGAATACGCTTTGGCAAAATAGCATCCAGCTCGGCGACATGCGGCCGCATCACCTTGATCTCCTGTTTCACTCCCTTGTGGATCAGAATGTAGGAATTGAGCCCTCTACGCACCTGAACAATCAACTCTTTGCCACCGATGACCCCGCACCAAAGCTTCCAGCCCGGCGCCCAATCGGAAAGCACCGAGGTGACATGACCATCCGGCAAGGCAAGATCCATATCAATCGGGGTGGTCGGGTTGCCGCCACGATAGCGAATGGGAATCCTCTTGTGCTTGTCAAAAACGGCAATCCAATGCTCATGCATCTGCATGGAATCCAGCTTGCGCTTGTCCTTGAACCGATGCAGACGATCATGCATCACAAGCTCCATGGAGGTTGCGACACAGGCAAGGGCCAATTCTGTTTCGGCGTCCCATTGCCCCCCTTCAAATCCATCGGGATATTCTTCGGCAATAAATCCGGTCGTGATGTCGCCCGAACGCCATTTTGGATGCTCCATCAGTGCGGTAAGGAACGGAATATTATGCTCGATACCATCAATGATAAAGGCGTCCAGCGCCCGTGACATATGATCAATCGCGGATATCCGATCCGGCCCGTGGGTGCAGAGCTTGGCGATCATCGGATCATAGAACATGGTGATTTCCGAGCCCGCCTCCACGCCCGTATCATTGCGCACGGTCAAGCCATCTGCGGTGCCTTCAAGCGGCGGTCGATAGTCCACAAGGCGTCCGATGGAGGGCAGGAAATTGCGGAGCGGATCTTCGGCATAAATGCGGGCTTCCACCGCCCAGCCATTGATTTTCACATCCTCCTGCGCCAAAGCCAGTGGCTCGCCGTTGGCGATGTATATCATCTGCTCGACAAGATCCACGCCGGTGATCAGTTCGGTCACCGGATGCTCCACCTGCAGGCGCGTATTCATTTCGAGAAAATAGAAATTCTTGTCCTTGTCGACGATGAATTCCACTGTTCCGGCAGAGTGATAGCCAACAGCCTTGGCCAAGGCCACCGCTTGCTCGCCCATGGCCTTACGGGTCTCCGGATCAAGGAAGGCCGACGGCGCCTCTTCGATGACCTTTTGGTTCCGGCGCTGGATCGAGCATTCACGTTCGTTGAGATATATGGCATTGTCATGTTTGTCTGCCAGCACCTGAATCTCGATATGGCGCGGACCGACCACGAATTTTTCAATGAAGCAGCGATCATCGCCAAAGGAGGACTTCGCCTCGGATTTTGCCCGCTCGAAGCCCTCCGCGGCTTCCGCTTCATCCCATGCAATGCGCATCCCCTTGCCGCCACCGCCCGCTGAGGCCTTGATCATCACAGGAAACCCGATTTCCCGCGCGACTTTCACCGCCTCATCGGCATCTTCGATGACGCCCATGTGACCGGGCACCGTGGACACCTTGGCCTCCAGAGCGAATTTCTTGGATTCGATCTTGTCCCCCATGGCCTCGATGGCTCCTGGAGGAGGTCCGATAAACACGATTCCAGCCTGTTCCAGCGCTTTACAGAAAGCGGCATTTTCCGACAAAAAGCCATATCCGGGATGCACCGCTTCTGCACCGACCTCCTTGCAGACTTCAATGATCCTGTCCCCCAGCAGATAGGATTGGGTTGCAGGCGGAGGCCCTATATGCACAGCCTCATCTGCCATTTGCACATGCATGGCATCCTCGTCCGCATCTGAATAAATGGCGACGGTCTTGATGCCCATTTTCTTGGCTGACTTGATGACACGGCATGCAATTTCACCGCGGTTTGCAATCAGAATTTTTTCAAACATGACAATCCTGCTGTTGTCCTCTTCCCCCCGCGCGCCCTCAAGTCGGGCGCTTCGGACCATTCGGATTGGATCACTCCCTGACAGCTTGTCTGTCGGTCTCGACCCGGCGGAATGCATCTACGTAGAACTTTGTAAATCGCGGTGGTGGCAGTGACAATTCGGACCATCGAAGGAATGGCAGAAAATTAGTTATATTTCTGATAGTTACCCGAATATCATGAGACTATTTGATAAGATTCTTAGTTGCACAACCGCGCAAAAATAGAATAAACAGAAGCCACTCGCATGGCTTTGCCTCACAACATGAATATTGTTATGCATGGCATAAAATCACAATGCGTGACACCGAAGGCGCCAAGGCAATGAAACAGACTTCTTCTCCGCTCCCTCTTTCTCCACTCACACTGGGCCCGATCCATTGGACACCGGCCCAACCGCCGCTCATCATGGGCATTATCAATGTGACACCGGATAGTTTTTCCGATGGTGGACGCTTTCTGGGCGAGCAAAATGCCCTGGACCATGCCAGACAGTTGGCTAGTGAAGGCGCGCAGATACTCGATATCGGAGGGGAATCAACGCGGCCGGGCGCAGATCTGGTGGTCGAGCAAGAAGAGCTGGACCGCGTCATTCCGGCTATCAGGAGCATCGCTGCAGCCGATCTTGGTCGGGCCATCTCCATTGATACCTACAAGGCCCGCGTTGCCGACAAGGCGCTGGAGGCCGGAGCCCATATCGTCAATGATGTGTGGGGCCTACAGCGCGAGCCGGACATTGCCAAAGCCGCAGCCGACCATCACGCACCGGTCATCATCAATCACTGGGAGAAAGAGCGCCAGAGCGATATCGACATCATGGAGCAGATGAAGCGATTCTTTGACCGCTCCATCGAGATCGCCCTCAAGGCCGGAGTCAAGCCAAGCGAGATCATTCTCGACCCCGGTTTTGGCTTTGCCAAGAATGCCGCAGAAAATATCGAAATTTTGGCTCGACTTGAACAATTGTGCGATTGGGGGTATCCAATATTGATTGGCACGTCACGCAAGAGATTTATCGGCAGCTTGACCGGTCGGGAGGAACCACGGGATCGGGTCTTCGGCACTGTCGCCTCGAATGTGATTGCCCTGATGAAGGGGGCCGCCATTTTCCGCGTGCATGACGTCGCAGCACACAAAGATGCGCTCGCCGTTGCACACGCCGTTTACGACCAACAACGGACCTGACCCGATGGATCGCATCATCCTCCGAGACCTCGCATTCTTTGCCTATCACGGTGTTTTTGAAGAAGAAGCCACACTCGGGCAGCGTTTCTATTTCGATCTGGATTGTTATCTGGACATGCGCCCAGCCGGCCAAAGCGACGATGAAACAAAGACCGTGCGCTACGATTTTATCGTCAAGCGCCTGGCAGACATCGTCCAGAACCAGCGTTTCAAGTTGATTGAAGCTCTGGCCGAAGCGGTAGCCAAGGATCTGTTGACCCAGTTTCCACAACTGCAACAGGTCCGGATCAAGGTTCGTAAACCGGAAGCCCCCATCCCCGCAATCATCAAAGACATAGCAGTGGAAATTACCAGAGACCGCAAGGATTATGCATGATGAACGGCACGTCACCGGAAACTGAGGTGTATATCTCGCTGGGCGGCAATATTGGGGATCCTGCGATCACCATTGAAGACGCACTTTCGACCCTTTCCTCCCAGAAAGGCGTGCGCGTTATTTCCCGCTCGCCTTATTATATCACCCCACCATGGGGCAAAACCGATCAGGCCGAATTCATCAATGCCTGCGCCCTCATCAGGACGACGCTCTCCGCAAGCGAATTGCTCGCGGTCTGTCTTTCCGTTGAAAGGAGCATGGGGCGCATCAGGGGTGAACATTGGGGCCCGCGCATCATCGACATTGATTTGCTGACCTATGGGGATCAGGTGATTGATGAGGATAACCTGAAAATCCCTCATCCCTATATCAGCGAACGCGCCTTTGTGCTGGTGCCCTTGCGCGATCTGGCACCGGATTTTTCGCTCAACGGGCAATCAGTTGATGCCATGCTGGAAAATCTGGACGTGACAGGCATCAGCTTGCTTGATAAACATAAGTGAAATCACCAAGCGGACGTCCGTTCGCAGCCTCCTTATCTTTAAAGGATCTTTCACTCCACAACCTCGCCGGATGCCTTGCAACGCAAGCCCCGCCCTTTTTTGATTTGCCCATAGGATTTAGAATATGACGAAGACACTGAAAGTCGCCGGTATTTGCGGCAGCTTGCGCGAAGGGGCCTATTCCCGTTCGCTTATGGAAGCCATGGTAGAATTGCTGCCAGAGGGCACCGAATTCAATAGCGTGGATATCGGCTCCATACCGCATTATAATCAGGATCAGGATACGGCTAATGGCCCAGAGGCCGTTCTCACCAGCCGTTCGCTGATTGCCGAAAGCGATGCAGTCCTGATCACCCTGCCAGAATTCAACCACGGCATTCCCGGTGTTCTCAAAAACGCGCTCGACTGGCTGTCCCGCCCGGCCTTTACCAGCTGCTTCACCAACAAGCCGGTGCTGTTTGCCACCATTGCTCCGGGCCCTCTTGGCGGCGTGCGGGCGCAAGCACAGATGCGCGAGACCCTCTCCTGCATGCTTTGCAAGATGCTCCCCCTGCCGGAAATAGCGGTCACCTTCGCGGGTCAGAAATTCCCCAACGGCAAGCTCGAAGATGAAGCCACCACGAAGCATCTGCAAACCGTGATCGGTTCCTTCCTCGATCAGGCAGACCTGCGCTAATCGCTGATAGAGGATAGAGTTCCTAAAAATGATGCTTGGCAGCAAACGGTCCATACCGTTTGCTTGCCCCGATAAGGTAAGCCGTGGACCATCCGATATAGATGAAGCCGGCAATCCCCTCCAGCGCCCCCAGAATGCGCCAATGCTCGGAGAGAATGATATCGCCATAGCCCAGCGTGGAGAAGGTCACGGTGGAGAAATAGAGCGACTCATCAAAATCCGGCAACGCCCCCACCACCCAGTAGGTCACGGCCCACACCCAGATCTGCAACGCATGGATGACAAAGACACCCAGCACGGTGACAACCATCAACCACATCTTGCGATAGTGAATGGCGATATTCGACCAGATATGCGCCAGAATACGCACACGGTTGAAGACTTCGATAAGCCCCAGCATCTGCACAAACACGCAGATCGTGATCACCAGACATCCCACAAAAAGGCTGATCAGCATATCCTTGTCCCCTCATACTGGATCTTGCTCTTTGAGGTAGCGTAACAAGAAAATGTCGCGCATCAGTAAATGAAGCGCGACCGGATGAGGCAAACCAAGGATTTCAACAGACAAAATAACGCGTTAAAGCGGAATATTGTCGTGCTTCTTCCATGGATTCTCCAGCCGTTTGTTGCGCAGCATGCGCAAGGCGCGTGAGACACGCAAACGCGTTCGAAACGGCATGATCACCTCATCAATGAAGCCCCTTTCGGCTGCAACAAACGGTGACAGGAAACGGTCTTCATAATCCTTGGTATGAGCGGCGATCTTGTCGGGATCATCAAGATCCTTGCGGAAGATGATTTCTACCGCTCCTTTCGCCCCCATCACGGCAATCTGGGCGCTCGGCCATGCATAATTGACGTCACCACGCAAATGCTTCGATCCCATAACATCATAGGCGCCTCCATAGGCCTTGCGCGTGATCACGGTCACTTTGGGCACAGTCGCCTCGGCATAGGCAAACAGGAGCTTGGCGCCATGTTTGATCAGCCCGCCATATTCCTGATCGGTGCCAGGCAGAAACCCGGGCACATCCACCAGCGTGACCACCGGAATCTCGAAGGCATCGCAAAAGCGCACGAAACGCGCAGCCTTGCGCGAACAGTCGCTATCCAGCACACCAGCCAGAACCATCGGCTGGTTGGCCACGATGCCGATGGTACGCCCTTCCATGCGACCAAAACCGGTGATGATGTTGCGGGCAAAGCTCTCCTGAATTTCAAAGAAATCGCCCTCATCAACCAGTTTGAGGATCAGCTCCTTCATGTCATACGGCTTGTTCGGATTGTTCGGCACCAATGTATCCAGCGAAGGCTCTTCTCGGTCCCATGGGTCGAAATTGTCGAGCAAGGGAGGATCGGAGAAGTTATTGGCTGGCAGGAAATCAATCAGACGCCGCATCTGCGACAAGGCCTCGACATCATCATCATAGGCCCCGTCCGCGATGGATGACTTGGTCGTATGCACCGACGCCCCGCCCAGTTGTTCGGAGGTGACTTCCTCGTTGGTCACCGTCTTGACCACTTCCGGCCCTGTCACAAACATATAGGAGCGATCCCGCACCATGAAGATGAAGTCGGTCATTGCCGGCGAATAGACATCACCCCCCGCGCATGGCCCCATGATAAGGGAAATCTGCGGAATGACACCCGAAGACATCACATTGCGCTGGAACACCTCGCCATAGCCACCCAGTGCATCAACCCCTTCCTGAATGCGCGCCCCGCCTGCATCGAACAGGCCAATAATCGGCGCGCGGCTTTTCAGGGCCATATCCTGAATCTTGATGATCTTCTGGGCATGGGTCCAGGAGAGAGAGCCCCCGAGCACCGTGAAATCCTTGGCGAAAATATAAACGATCCGACCATTGACGGTGCCCCAGCCGGTCACAACACCATCGCCCGGCATCTTGACCTTTTCCATGCCGAAATCCGTGCATTTATGCTGCACATACATGTCGAATTCTTCAAACGAGCCTTCATCCAGAAAGGCTTCTATCCGCTCGCGGGCTGTCAGCTTGCCTCGTTCGTGTTGCGCGTCCACGCGATTCTGGCCGCCCCCCAACCGGGCCTGCTCACGACGCTTTTCCAGCTCAGCAATTACATTTTTCATGATAAGGAGCCCTCAGACCAACAGTGTTTACGCACCGCTTACGCTCTTCCCACAAGGTCGCCTCAACGACCACTGCGCAAGCAGATATCGATCAATATGGCAAAGGCCCGAGCACGCAGACCGTCGCCTATATAAGGGCTAACACATATATTTTGGAGCAAATAGCTGGCAGATCGGATGAAAGCCTGAGAGAATAGTCTTAGGCTATAAGCACGAGAGCGCCAGAAAATCAGGGACGCAGAGCTGTGATGACCTGAACGGCGGCTTCATACTCCGCCCGGCGGAAAACACGGCGTTTGGTGGCTTCTTCATCCTCACCCCAAAGCTCGATATTCCAGTCTTCATCCACCATGGCCGCATTCCACACAGCTTCCGGCTCTAGAAACCCATCCCACAGGGCAAAAGGCAACAGCGCTGAACCGGTCAATGTCATCATACTGTGCAACGCACCAAGCTGATAGACATCCAGATCGGCCCAGAGCGCCCTCAGACGCTCTCCCATGATCGGGGACTGCTCGATAGCAAGAATGCCACTGGCCTGCACGAAACGGCCTCCAAGAGCTTCCTCGGCCCGATTCAGCACGGGATGCCAATGTTCCTTCTGTCGCTGCACCAACCGTTCCGGATGGCTCGCCGGATAGCAAATGAAGTCATTATTGAGATAGGCGATGATTTCTTCGATGATCGCCTCGCGCGCCTCTTCAACGCCATCTACCGTGGAATTGAGAAGACGGGTCAATGGCATCAAGGCCGGATTGATTTCTTTCTCCTGCGCGTCCCATTCGGCAACAAGGGCTTCGGCGAGCTGACGGGTGGGCACGCACACGGTCTTCTTGGCCGGGCTTTTCACCTTGCGACCATCCAGCAAAACACAATAGAGCGTTTCGCCCACAACACCCTCACCGCTGCCCTCTTCTGTGCCAACGGAAACATCCTTGTAGAAGCGTTTGGGCAAAGCAGCCTTTGCCGCTTCTTTCGAGCGCATCATGGGATTGTCGGTGCTGTCCTTTTGTCCGGGCGCAAAATCACCAAACAGCACGCCGAACGTTTCGCGCGAATCCTTATCCTGTTCTGCCATAAGACTGTCCCGTCAGGTTCGGAGTTTCAAAGACGCCCCAGCAAGGCATGCAGCGCCGGATAATCATCGACAATATGCTCGGCCCCTGCGTCTCTCAACACGTCAGAAGTATGATAGCCCCAGCTTACGCCGATGGGGGTTACCTTGGCATTGATGGCCATTTCCATATCGTAGCTGGTATCACCGATCATATAGGTGTCTTCAGGACGCGCACCTGTCTGCTCCATCGCCTGCAAGATCATGCCCGGATGCGGTTTGGAAGGCGCTCGATCGGCGGTTTGCACCGTCACAAACAGATCATGCCAGTCGTAGCAATCAAACAGATGCAATACGCCGCGATAGGCTTTGCCGGTCGCGATACCAAGAAGCACATCCGCTTCCTTGGCCAGTGCTTCAATAGCCTCTTTCGCACCATCATAGAGCAACTCAACCGCATCCCCACTGGCCCGCTTGGCGATGACATAATCCTTGTAGCTTTGAACAATCGCCGCATTGGACGCTAGACTCAAGTCCGGCGCCAGTTTGACAATCGCTTCTGGCAGCGACAACCCGATAATAGAGCGTGTGGCGTCAGCCGTGGGCGGCTCAAGGCTATGCACGCCGAATGCATGTTCCATGCCCTCTACAATCGTATGCTGGCTATCCACCAGAGTACCGTCGCAATCAAAGATAAAGAGTTTGAGGCTCATGAGAGGGGCCCTCACGCTGAATGGAAACACATGTCGGAGCGAATCTTGGCAGAGCAATCAGTCTTCGGAGCCGAGTTCATCCTCGATCTCGGGATCATAGGCAGACTCGTCAAAGCCCAGAAGGTTCCAGCTCTGTTGCATATGGGGAGGAAGCGGTGCACTGACATCCAGCATGCCGCCCTTCGGGTGCGGAATACGGATGCGGCGCGCATGCAGATGAAGCTTTTTCTGGATACCGCCCGGAAATTCCCAATTCTCGACGTTGAAATATTTGGGGTCTCCGACGATAGGGCATTCCATATAGGCCGTATGTACACGCAGCTGATGGGTCCGACCGGTCACCGGCTTGAGCACAAGCCAGGACATCTTCTGTCCGGAAGTTTCAACGACGGAATAATGGGTAACAGCATGCTGCGCCCCCTGATCCCCATGCCGTGCAATACGCATACGGTCGCCGTCTTCGGCCTGATATTTGGCCAGATAGGTGGAGATGCGAGCCTGATGCGGCTTTGGCACACCACGCACCAGCGCCCAATAGGTTTTCTGGGTGGAGCGTTCGCGGAAAGCCTTGGTCAGTTCCATGGCGATGGAACGCTTGCGCGCCAGAACCAACACGCCCGACGTGTCCCGGTCAAGCCGATGCACGAGGCGTGGCTTCTGTCCGTTGCGGTCACGCAAGGCTTCCAGCATGCCATCCACATGGCGGCTCATGCCCGAGCCGCCCTGCACCGCCAAGCCTGCAGGCTTGTTGATGACAAACAGATCCTTGTCTTCGTAAAGCATGATCGACTTGAGAAATTCCCCATCATCATCCGAAGCGCGTGGCATGGCGCGCTTGGGAGCAGCATTCTGGGATTTCTCATCGGTCGCCAGAGGCGGAATGCGAACTTCCTGCCCCTTCGTCAGCCGCGCGTTGGTTTTCACCCGCTTGCCATCGACACGCACCTGTCCCGTGCGCAGCAACTTCTGCAATTGGCCAAAGGAAAGACCCGGATAATGCTCCTTGAACCAGCGGTCCAGGCGCAGCCCGTCTTCATCCCCTGTCACTTCACGAAACTGAATGGTTGCCATTCGATCAAACTCTCTTCGTTCACACCAGCGCGCGGGCTGCCGAAAGCCCAACAAAGAGCGCCACAATACCGCCCGCCAGCGAGATTGCAATATAAAACAGCGCCAAACCCGACTGCCCCCGCTCGGTCATCGTCACAATGTCGAGGGAGAAGGTGGAAAAGGTCGTAAAACCGCCCAACAAACCCGTCGTCAGCAGCAGGCGAATTTCCGTACTGGCGCTGAAACGAACCGCGAGAAAATGAATGAGCAGCCCCATGAAAAAGGAACCAACGATATTGCAAATCATGGTGCCATAGGGCAATCCGCTGCCAAAAGAGCGCAACGCGGCCAAACCAACCAGATGCCGCAGACTTGCCCCGCAAGCGCCGCCGATAGCCACAAAAATAAATTGATTCATTTGTTTCTTTCCATTCTCAATCTGGCCCAATAGTCCAGACGTTTGCGCAATTCCCGCTCAAAACCGCGTTCAACCGGCTCATAAAAGACTTTCCGCCCCATCGCTTCAGGAAAATAGTCCTGCCCGGAAAAGGCGTCTGGTTCATCATGGTCATAGCGATAGCCATCGCCATAGCCCTGCTCGGCCATGAACTTGGTCGGGGCATTGAGAATATGTTTTGGTGGCGGCAGGGAACCTGCCGTCTTTGCAGCCTTCATGGCTGTATGAAAGGCCATATAGCCCTTGTTTGATTTTGGAGCCGTGGCGAGATAGATCGCCAGTTGCGAGAGCGCGTAATAGCCTTCTGGCGCTCCGACCAGCTGGAATGCTTCGCGCGCGGCCTGAGCCTGAACGAGCGCATTCGGGTCAGCCAGCCCGATGTCTTCGGATGCCATGACGGTCATGCGCCTGAGGATATATAACGGATCTTCCCCCGCATCAAGCATCCGACACATATAATAAAGAGCGGCATCCGGATCTGAGCCGCGGATCGACTTGTGAAAGGCGGAAATCAGATTGTAATGCCCTTCTGCCGACTTGTCATACACCGGCGCACGGCGCTGCAGGATGCGCCCCAATTGCTCTGGCGTGAAAATCTCGTCTTCCTGAGCAGCCCGCCAAACCTCCTGCGCCAACGTCAGGGACGAGCGGCCATCGCCATCAGCCATGCGGATAAGAGCCGTTCGAGCGTCATCATCAAGCGGCAGGCTCTGCCCCAAGGCCTCTTCGGCGCGAGATAGCAACTGCCCGATGGCTTCATCATCAAGGCTTTGAAAGGTCAGAACCTGAGAGCGCGACAAAAGAGCAGCATTGAGTTCAAAGGAGGGATTTTCCGTTGTGGCACCAACCAGGACCACCGTGCCGTCTTCCATAACGGGCAGAAAGCTATCCTGCTGCGCCTTGTTGAAGCGATGGATCTCATCAACAAACAACAGCGTCGTCTTGCCCATCCGGCGCCTGTCCCGAGCCGCTTCAAACACTTTCTTGAGGTCGGAAACACCAGAGAAAATTGCTGAGATCTGCTCGAAATGAAGATCTGTTCCATCCGCCAGAAGCCGTGCGACCGTCGTTTTGCCCGTGCCCGGCGGTCCCCACAGGATGAGACATCCCAGCGATCCGCTTTTCAGCATGCGCGTCAGGGTGCCATCCGGGCCCACCAGATGCTGTTGTCCCACAACGTCTTCCAGCTGCCTCGGACGCAACAAATCAGCAAGAGGCCGGGAAGCTCCCTCCCCGGTCTCATCACCTTTTCCGGCAGAGCTGGAAACCTCCAGCCCTGCATTTTCAAACAAATTGCTCACTTCAATCTCAACTGATTGTCGTCTTGATGAGCTTGCCGTCGCGTTGGATCTCGAGCCGCCAGAGGCGGAACTCCTGTTTGGAAAGCGTTTCCAGATCCTTGGTGTTGCGGACGACCTGCCCGTTGACCTTACGAATAACGTCCCCGATCTTAAGGCCAAGACGTTCTGATGTCGTGCCATTTCTTACACCGGAAATGACTACACCTTTAAGGCCGCTGTCAACTCCCAATTCCTGAGCAACCAGGGGCGAAAGGTTAAGTACCGTCGCACCATCGAAGGGCGAATAACCCTCAATATAGCGTTCGTCTCTTGGTGGCTTCTCTGGCGCAGCCGCAGCCTTCATCACTATGGTGCGGGCGCCACCCTGCCGGACAACATCCAGTGACACATCAGAGCCAAGCGGCACAGTCGCAAATCGATAGCCGAAGGCATCCGGGCTATCAACAGTCTTGCCGTTGACCTTGAGAATCAGATCGCCGACTTCCAGACCGGCAGCTTCAGCCGGACTATCCGCATAAATCTCGGTGACCAGCACCCCTTGCGGACGATCAAGGCCCAGACCGGACGCAATATCGGAGCTAACCAGCTGCAAGCTACCGCCGAACCAGGCTCGCTGCACCGCCTTGCCAGAAATAGCCGCATCGGCCACCAACTTGACCATATTGGCAGGAATGGCAAAACCAATCCCGTTGGACCCACCCGAGCGGGTATAGATTGAGCTGTTGATGCCCACCAACTGCCCCTGCATATTGACCAGAGCCCCGCCGGAGTTGCCCGGGTTGATGGCTGCGTCAGTCTGCACGAAATAGCTATAGTCAGAGGCACCAACCTGCGTTCGCGCAACTGCAGAGACAATGCCGCTCGTCACAGTCTGCCCCACGCCAAAGGGGTTACCGATTGCCAAGACCAGATCACCAACTTGGGTATCATCCGAATCGGCAAATTCCAGATGAGGCAGATCGCCTTTCAGGTCGCGGACCTTCAGAATGGCCAAATCTGTCTTTTCGTCATCCAGCACCACATCGGCTTCAAACTCGGTGCGGTCGGCCAAAGCCACCTTCACCTCGGTTGCCCCATCAATGACATGGTGGTTGGTGACAATGACACCCGTATGGTCCACAATCACGCCAGAGCCAAGCGACCGCTCAACCCGCTCGCGTGGTGCGCCGAAACCGCCCTGCCCGAAAAATCGTTCAAAGAATGGATCGTTGAAGAAGGGCGAACGGCTTCGAGTCACCACCTTGCGCGTGGCATAAACGTTGACCACAGCCGGCGCAGCCTCTTTGACCAGAGGCGAAAAGCTAAGCTGCATCTCCGCCTTGCTGGCGGGCACGCGCTCAACCACTTGTGTAACTTTGGGCTGCTCGACTTTGTTGGCTGCGTTGGACGACGGCACGAAATCACGCGCCAGATACCCCCCACCTGCCACGATGAGCAAAACGGCGACTGTTGCCATCCCTTTTCGCGAAATCATCATAAAACCTCGTTTTTTTTATAAGGAAAAGGTCCTTCAGAGCACCGAAGGAAAAATCTCTACCCGAAAAGATAGGAATATGAGCAGGCAGAATTAAGATCTGATTGCGCCCATTTTCAACCATTGCCAAGATTTAATCAAATAGGGTGATCCTCAGTGCCTGAAGTCCTTAGCTTATTGACAACATTCATCAGCCCCCGGGCACCCAGGATGAGCCAGATGCCAATGGAAAATCTCATCACCGGAGAGATGAAAGTAAAAAAAACTGTCTGCGGGTTGGCAAGGATGGAGCTGGGGAACCTTGAACTGACAATACCGTAAAGTGGGCTGAGCAATGAAAGGAACGCCGGAATCGCAAAATACAGCCCCAGACAAACGAAGAGAACAGTTTGAATATCGCCAATTGTCGGCGCTGCTTCTTCATCGCTACTTTTGACCTCACCCGGCGTCATGATCTGCACGACAGACAAGGGTCTGAGGCAAAGAAGCCCACCGACACCGAATTTAACGAGGGCCACGAGAAAGAAAACAAACCCGACCCAGAAAGGAATACCGCTGCCTCCCTTCAGATAGGTGGCCGGCAGAAGGATCGTCATCTCCCAATTCGACAACAGCCAGACAATCCCGGCCAGTCGAACAAACAAAGCCACCATCTGTACTCTGGACATTCCAAACTCCTTCGCAGTTTAGCATCACAACAACTTCTAGAATGCAAACCAACCCAAAACAACCCAGTCAATTACAAAAAAAAAGGGCGGCACGAAGCCACCCTTTTTAATCTTGTAAGACTGCGAAAAACTTACGCTGCGTCTTCCACATCAGCTTCTGCAGTAGGACCGGAGTCCGTGCCGCGTGCTTCCGGATCACGGTCAACCAGCTCGATGACAGCCATCGGAGCGTTGTCGCCATAACGGAAACCGGCTTTGAGTACGCGGGTGTAACCACCTTTGCGTTCTTCGTAGCGTGGGCCAAGCGTTTCAAACAGTTTTGCAACCATGTCTTTGTCGCGAATCTGAGAGATAGCCTGACGACGTGCGTGAAGATCGCCACGTTTAGCCAGAGTGATGAGTTTGTCTGCAATCGGCTTCAGTTCTTTAGCCTTAGGCAGAGTGGTAACAATTTGCTCATGTTTGATCAAAGCTGCTGCCATGTTGGCGAACATTGCTTTGCGATGAGAAGCGGTGCGATTGAGCTTGCGACCTGATTTGCCGTGGCGCATTGCCCTCTCCTTTACTCTATCCGACGGTTACAAACCGCTGGTGATTAATACTGATCTTCGTAGCGCTTTGCGAGATCGTCGATATTTTCAGGCGGCCAAGCCTGAACTTCCATGCCAAGATGCAGACCCATCTGAGCAAGGACTTCCTTGATCTCGTTAAGCGACTTGCGCCCAAAGTTCGGAGTGCGAAGCATTTCCGCTTCCGTCTTCTGGATAAGATCGCCGATGTAAACAATGTTGTCGTTTTTCAGGCAGTTTGCAGAACGGACAGACAGTTCCAACTCGTCCACTTTCTTGAGAAGTGCCGGGTTGAAAGCCAACTCCTGGGTCTGTTCCTGAACAACTTCCTTCTCTGGCTCTTCAAAATTGACGAAGATAGACAGCTGGTCCTGTAGAATGCGTGCAGCATAAGCCACAGCGTCTTCAGGTTTGACCGAGCCATCGGTTTCGATCGTCATCGTCAGCTTGTCAAAGTCGAGGTCCTGACCCTGACGGGTATTCTCGACATTGTAAGCAACGCGTTTGACCGGAGAATAGAGGCTGTCCACCGGAATAAGACCGATAGGAGCATCATCTGGGCGGTTCTGAGTCGCAGTCACATAGCCCTTACCGCTATCAACGGTAAATTCCATGCGCAATTCTGCACCCACGTCAAGCGTGCAAAGTGGCAGCTCAGGGTTCAGAATTTCGACGTCCCCGACAACCTGAATGTCGCCAGCCCGAACAACACCCGGTCCTTCTTTACGAAGCACCATGCGTTTCGGACCTTCCCCTTCCATGCGCAGAGAGATCTCTTTAACGTTCAGGATCAGATCCGTCACGTCTTCGCGAACACCTGCAATAGAAGAGAATTCATGCAACACACCATCAATCTGGATGGAGGTTACCGCTGCACCCTGCAAGGATGAAAGCAGAACACGACGCAGGGCATTGCCCAAAGTCATGCCAAAGCCACGTTCCAGAGGCTCGGCAACCACTTTGGCGACACGCAATTCGTCGTCACCAGGGGTGATTTCGAGTTTGGTTGGCTTGATGAGTTCCTGCCAGTTTTTCTGAATCACGTCTCAACCCTTTCTTGTTTCGGGGCGACACCCCGCAAAATCCTGCATTGGACTTGCAGGGAACCTGAATTACAATTAGACGCGACGACGCTTGCGCGGACGACAACCATTGTGCGGGATTGGGGACACGTCACGGATGGACGTAATAGTAAAGCCCGCTGCCTGCAAAGCACGAAGTGCGGATTCACGCCCTGAACCAGGACCGCGAACTTCAACTTCGAGAGTTTTCATGCCATGTTCGGCAGCTTTTTTACCTGCATCTTCACCAGCCATCTGAGCGGCGAACGGGGTGGACTTACGAGAGCCCTTGAACCCCATAGCACCAGCTGAAGACCAGGAGATAGTATTCCCCTGAGCGTCAGAGATGGTGATCATGGTGTTGTTGAAGGTTGAATTCACATGCGCTACGCCAGACGTAATATTTTTACGTTCGCGACGCTTAACGCGCGAGGCATCTTTAGCCATATTTTACCTCGATCTCTACACCGCCGTGATACCAGCGGCTCCACCGGACGTGGATTATTTCTTTTTACCAGCGATCGCTTTTGCAGGACCCTTGCGGGTACGAGCGTTGGTGTGTGTGCGCTGACCGCGAACAGGCAGGCCACGACGATGGCGCAGGCCACGGTAGCAAGCCAGATCCATGAGGCGCTTGATGTTCATCGACGTCTGACGACGCAGATCACCTTCCACGGTGTAACCGGCATCGATCACTTCGCGGATTTTCAAGACTTCAGCATCAGACAGTTCGTTGACACGACGCTCAGGAGTAATGTTGACTTGTTCAACAATTTCCTTGGCGAATTTCGGGCCAATGCCATGGATATATTGAAGCGCGATGATGACGCGCTTGTTCGTCGGTATATTGACGCCAGCAATACGGGCCACGTCTAATCTCCTCGTTACAGCGAACAGTTACCTAGTTAGCTGCAGACTGTTGGACATCCCCTCCCCATCCTTAGCCCGAGGGCTTAATGGTAGGAGACAGTTTTCTTCATTTTTGGTTTGACCTCCATTTGGTCACAAGACCGGAGAGCAAACTATGTATGCGCCTGAGAACAGAACGCAAAAATGTGCTCGAAAGCTTTGGGCCTCCGAACACTGCCACGTAACAAAACGTGATTAGCGCCGGTTAGTACCGGATTCACTTGAAGTAAGTCAACCTCAAAACCTGCAAATGCGACAAATTAGTTGACTTTTTCAAAATTATCATCTTTGCGCACAAGCAAACGGCAAAAACACCACCCTACCCGCGCGACCAAAGAAAAAGACCCGACGACCATAGGATTGCCGGATCTTCTGAAATTATTATGACAGGACGTTCTTGATGGAAGCCGCAACAGCTTCGATGTCCTGCATACCATCAACAGTCTTCAGAAGACCTGTCTTGGCATAATAGTCGATCAGGGGAGCTGTCTGCTCACGATAGACAGCCAGACGCTTTTTCAGCGATTCAGCATTGTCATCGGCACGGGCACCGCCCACGGTCTCGGACGCACGCTTTTCGATGCGAGACAGAAGGATGCCTTCGTCCACGCTGATCTCGACCACAGCATCCAGCTTGAGATCTTTTTCTTTAAGCAACTCGTCCAGAGCTTCAGCCTGAGCGATCGTACGCGGGAAGCCATCGAGAATGAACCCATTGGCACAATCTGCTTCGTCGATACGGTCGGAAATGATCGCGCAGACCACTTCATCTGAAACCAGTTCGCCACGTTCCAGGATCTGTTCCACTTGCAGGCCTACTGGCGTCTTGGCAGCAACAGCTGCGCGCAACATTTCACCGGTAGATAGCTGGCAAATACTAAAGTCATTCACCAGTCGTTCAGCCTGCGTACCCTTACCCGCACCCGGTGGTCCCAGCAGAATCAATCTCATCGACGTTTTCCTCTTAGCTTCGATTTCTTGACCAGCCCTTCATATTGTTGGGCCAGCAAATGTCCCTGGATCTGAGAAACCGTATCCATGGTTACGCTGACCACAATCAACAGGGACGTGCCCCCGAAGTAGAATGGAACGCCAGTTGCGGAGATAAGAAACTCGGGCAATAGACAAACGAGAACCAGATAGATCGCACCGATCACAGAAATTCGGGTCAGGATCTTGTCAATATACTCTGCCGTCCGCTGCCCGGGACGAATACCCGGAATAAAGCCGCCATGCTTCTTCAGATTATCCGCAGTGTCTTGCGGATTGAACACAATCGCTGTGTAGAAGAAAACGAAGAAAACAATCAAGGCAGCATATAGCAGCATATACAGAGGTTGACCATGCCCCAGCAGCGCAGTCACCGTGTTGAGCCAATCAGGCCCGGAACCGTCGCGGGAAATGAAGTTCACCACGGTGGTTGGCAACAGCAGCAGAGATGAGGCAAAGATCGGCGGAATAACGCCGGACGTGTTCAGCTTCAGTGGCAGATGCGAGCTATCGCCCTGGAACATCTTGTTACCGACCTGACGCTTCGGATACTGAATGATCAGACGACGCTGAGCACGTTCCATGAAGACGATGAAAGCAATAACGAGAGCAGCAACGACAATCACACCCAGAATAACTGCGGTGGAAAGCGTGCCCTGACGACCCAGCTCAAGGGTATGCGCAACAGCCGTTGGCAGGTTGGCCACAATACCCGAGAAGATGATCAGGGAGATACCGTTGCCGATACCGCGTGCAGTGATCTGCTCGCCCAGCCACATCATGAACATTGTGCCACCAACAAGCGTCAGCACGGTGGAGAAGCGGAAAAACAAACCCGGGTCCAATACGATATTGCTGGACCCTTCAAGCCCGACAGAGATCCCGTATGCCTGCAGCGTGGCAAGAATGACGGTACCGTAGCGGGTATATTGGTTGATGGTCTTTTGACCGCGCGCCCCATCCTTTTTCAGCTGTTCCAGGGTCGGAGACACCGTAGTCATCAACTGAATGATAATGGAGGCGGAAATGTAAGGCATGATCCCGAGCGCAAAGATGGCCATACGACCGACCGCGCCGCCAGAGAACATGTTGAACAGGCCAAGAATACCGTTCTGATGGCTATTGAAGGCATTAGCCAGGGCTTCAGGGTTGATCCCTGGAAGCGGAATATAAGTACCAAGGCGATAAACCAACAAAGCACCCAGCGTAAACCAGATGCGTTTTTTCAGTTCGTCTGCCTTTGCAAAGGCGCCAAAGTTAATATTGGCGGCGAGTTGTTCTGCTGCCGAAGCCATTCTCTACTCCGCTTGAAGCGCTCACTTAAACTCAAAATCGATAGATCAAATATAAGGGCGCCAAAACAAATGTATAGGGTGTGACGGGAATCTCTTCCCATCACTACCCTTAAAGCAAAAGAAGGCTCAAATGAGCCCCCTTCTTATTCTTCTGCACCGATGATCTTTACAGATCCACCAGCTTTTTCCACTGCGGCTATTGCTGCCTTGGAAGCACCTTCGATTTCGAAGGAAACTTTTGCAGACAGTTCGCCATCGCTAAGCAGGCGCACACCGTCACGTACACGACGCACAACACCAGCTTCCTTGAGGGTGGCTACAGTAACCGGAGCCGAAGCATCCAGTTTGCCAGCATCAATTGCCTGCTGAATACGTCCAACGGAAACGGTATTGAAGTCTTTTGCAAAGATGTTGTTAAAGCCGCGCTTTGGAAGACGACGATGCAATGGCATCTGACCACCTTCAAAGCCCTTGATAGCAACACCCGAGCGAGACTTCTGACCTTTGACACCACGTCCGCCGGTTTTACCCAGACCAGACCCGATGCCGCGACCAACGCGCTTGCGGGAATGCGTAGCGCCGTCGTTATCGCGAATTTCGTTGAGCTTCATAATACTCTCCCGCCTCTTAGTCCTGGTCCACTACGCGGACAAGGTGAGAGACTTTAGCGATCATGCCGCGAACCTCAGGAGTGTCCTGCAGAGTACGACGACGATGCAATTTGTTAAGGCCAAGACCGATCAGCGTAGCTTGCTGATCTTTTGGCCGACGCAGAGGGCTGCCGATCTGTTCTACAGTAACGGTGCCCTGTTCCTTAGTTGCCATGTCCGGCTCCTCTTTTATCTAGAGATGAAAGGTTCACTCATACAGCTTAGCTGTCAGAGCGCCCCCCATCAGAGACACGACGACGAGCCTGGAGCGTGGAAACCTTCAGACCGCGACGAGCAGCAACGCCACGAGGGCTGTCTTCTGCTTTCAATGCGTCAAAGGTTGCACGAACCATGTTGTACGGGTTGGAAGTACCAACAGACTTGGCAACCACATCCTGCACGCCCAGTGTTTCAAACACAGCACGCATCGGACCACCCGCGATGATACCAGTACCAGCAGGAGCTGCACGCAGCGTGACTTTACCGGCGCCGTGGCGACCATAAACGTCATGATGCAGGGTGCGACCCTCGCGGAGTGGTACACGGATCATATTCCGTTTGGCTGCGTCAGATGCCTTGCGAATGGCCTCTGGCACTTCGCGTGCCTTGCCGTGACCAAAGCCAACACGGCCCTTCTGGTCACCAATAACGACTAGCGCAGCGAAACCGAACCGGCGGCCACCCTTAACCACTTTAGCAACGCGGTTGATGTGGACGAGGCGGTCGACGAATTCGCTTTCGCGCTCTTCACGATCGTTACGATCAGGTTTCTTGTTCATGAGCTTTCTTCTCTCGTCTGAGCAATCGGTAGCCCGACGCGTTAGAAATTCAATCCGCCTTCGCGCGCAGCATCTGCGAGCGATTTGATACGTCCGTGATAGATATAACCACCACGATCAAAGACCACGTCCTTCAGGCCGGCTGCAACTGCTCGCTCAGCGATCAGTTTGCCAACTTCAGAAGCGGCGGCTGTGTCCGCGCCGGTTTTCAGCTTTTCACGCAGATCTTTTTCGATGGAAGAAGCTGCTACGAGCGTAACACCTTGTACATCGTCAATGATCTGAGCGTAAATATGCTTGGAAGACCGGTTAACACTTAAACGCGGACGGCCGTTGGCAGTCTTTTTCAGGGCGCGACGTACACGTGCACGACGACGCTCAAACTGAGATAGTGCCTTCGCCATAATAAGTTTCCGTTACTTCTTCTTACCTTCCTTGCGGAAGATAAATTCATCACTATATTTCACGCCTTTGCCCTTGTAAGGCTCAGGACTACGATATTTACGGATCTCTGCAGCAACCTGACCAACGGCCTGTTTGTCAATGCCGGTCACGACGATCTCGGTTGGCTTAGGACAAGCAACCGTGATCCCTTCGGGAACTTCATAGACAACATCATGAGAGAAGCCGAGAGCGAGCTGAAGGTCTTTGCCCTTCATCTGCGCGCGGTAACCCACACCGTTGATATCAAGTTTCTTTTCGAAACCTGCAGAAACACCATTCAGGATGTTGAGAATCTGGGTACGGGACATGCCCCAAAGAGACCGCGCAGTTTTGGACTTGTTGCGTGGTTCTACCAGAATACCATCATCCGTCATTTTGGCATCGACGTCTTCGTTGAGTACGAAAGAGAGTTCACCCTTCGGACCCTTCGCTTTGACGGTCTTGCCATCAATTGTCGCAGTAACACCGCTAGGGACTGCAACAGGCTTTTTGCCAATACGTGACATAAGACTAACCTGTCCGGATCTGAGATCAGCCTGCCCAAGGTTACCGCCCTTATAAGCACTTAAGCTGATCGCTTTAAAACCGTTGATCTAATTTCGACCGTAAAGACCGAAATTAGATCTGAGATAACAAGGTTCAAACCACATCAGAAGACGCGGCAGAGAACCTCACCACCCACGTTGTTCTCGCGAGCGTCATGATCGGCCATAACCCCTTTCGGAGTGGAGACGATCGACACGCCCAGACCGTTGTGAATGATCGGAATATTCTTAACCGATGCATACACGCGACGACCAGGCTTGGACACGCGTTGGATTTCACGGATCACCGGCTCTCCATCGAAGTATTTCAGCTCGACCTCGAGTTCGGACTTGCCGCCTTCGAATTCGACGGTGGTGTAGCCGCGGATGTACCCTTCTGAAGCCAAAACGTCAAGCACGCGCTGACGCAATTTGGATGCAGGAGTGGAAACCTTTGTTTTTTTACGCATCTGCGCATTGCGGATGCGGGTCAACATATCCCCAAGGGGATCAGTCATTGCCATGGGACCGCGCTCCTTACCAGCTCGACTTCACCAGGCCAGGGATTTGACCCTCGTTGCCCAGTTCGCGAAGTGAAATACGGGACATCTTCAATTTGCGATAGTAGCCGCGTGGACGGCCAGTCACTTCGCAACGATTGCGGATGCGGATGGATGCGGAGTTGCGTGGAAGCTCTGCAAGTTTCAAACGAGCCTTGAAGCGCTCTTCAAGCGACAGGGACTCATCCTTTGCCAGGGCTTTCAGCTTTGCACGCTTTGCAGAATATTTGTCTGCCAGCCGTGCGCGAGCTTTGTTCTTTTCGACAGCGCTCTTTTTAGCCATTACATATTCCTCGTACTTTCCGCGGGACCTTAACGGTTGAACGGGAAGTTGAATTCTGTCAGAAGGGCGCGTGCTTCATCATCGTTGCTCGTGCTCGTGCAAACGATAATGTCCATGCCCCAGATCTGGTCAACTTTGTCATAATCGATCTCTGGAAAGACGATATGCTCTTTCAGGCCCATGGCATAGTTGCCGTTGCCGTCAAAGCTCTTCCCGTTAAGACCACGGAAGTCGCGTACGCGAGGCAGCGCGATTGTGATCAGACGATCGAGAAATTCATACATACGGTCGCCGCGCAGAGTAACTTTTACACCAATCGGCATGCCTTCACGAACCTTGAAGGTCGCGATGGATTTGCGCGCTTTGGTCACTACCGGCTGCTGACCGGCAATTGCCTGCAGATCTTCCAAGGCAGACTTAACTTTCTTGGAATCGTTAACCGCTTCACCAACGCCCATGTTCAGAACGACTTTTTCAAGCTTCGGCATCCGGTGAGGATTGGAGAAGTTGAACTGTTCCTGCATTTTGGCGCGGATGACATCTTCATACAGCGTCTTGAGACGCGGGGTGTAAGCAGCCTCAGCCATCGATCACATCTCCCGAACGCTTGGCTACACGCACTTTGTTACCGTCCTTGACAGTGAAACCAACACGGGTCGGTTTGTTGTCTTTAGGATCAGCCAGTGCCAGGTTGGACAGATGAATCGGGGCTTCTTTATTGACGATGCCCGCTTCCTGCATCTGGTTCTGACGCTGATGGCGTTTGACCATGTTGATACCGCGCACGATAGCCCGCTCTTCAGCAGGCATCACTTGCACAATTTCACCGCTCTTGCCCTTGTCTTTCCCGGCAAGAACAATGACGCGATCACCCTTTTTGAGTTTCGCAGCCATTACAGCACCTCCGGAGCAAGGGAAATGATCTTCATATGGTTATGAGCACGCAGCTCACGAGGAACCGGGCCGAAGATACGGGTACCGATTGGTTCCTTGTTGTTGTTCACCAGAACAGCTGCACTGCGGTCAAAACGGATGACGCTGCCGTCCGGACGACGAATGGCTTTTGCGGTACGAACCACAACTGCCTTCATCACATCGCCCTTCTTAACACGCCCACGCGGAATCGCTTCCTTGACAGATACGACGATGATATCGCCGATCCCTGCGTATTTCCGTTTGGAGCCGCCGAGCACTTTGATGCACATGACACGACGTGCGCCGGAGTTATCCGCGACGTCAAGGTTTGTTTGCATCTGAATCATGACTGGCCGCCTTTTTTATTCTCCCCTAACGCATCACTGCGCAGGGTTTACGTCCAATTGCCAAGCCGGATTAAGAGGTAGGAAGTTCCGTACCTACTACAACCCAACGTTTCGATTTAGAAATAGGTGCGGACTCCTGAATGAAGATCTGATCACCTACTTTGAAGGAATTCCCCTCGTCATGAGCTTGATAACGCTTGGAACGACGCACAGTCTTCTTGAGAAGCGGGTGCGTGAAACGGCGTTCAACCTTCACAACGACAGTCTTGTCCTGCTTGTCGCTGACGACGAGGCCTTGCAAAATTCTCTTTGGCATCCCGTCTCTCCTATTCTGCTGACTCAACGCGCTTTTGCTGCGCGATGGTCATCAGGCGTGCAATATCACGACGAACTTCGCGAACACGCACGGTATTTTCCAACTGACCAGTTGCCTTCTGAAAGCGCAGGTTGAACTGCTCTTTCTTCAGCTTTTCCAACTCATCAGCAATTTGATCCGCTGTCATCGCGCGGACATCTGATGCTTTCATCGGGTTATCCCTTCACACCGTTAGTCGGCGATGCGCTGTACGAAGCGTGTCTTGATAGGCAACTTCGCAGCGGCAAGCCGCATGGCTTCCCGAGCAATATCCTCAGGTACACCATCGATTTCAAACATAATACGGCCCGGTGCTACACGAGCTGCCCAATATTCAGGAGAACCCTTACCTTTACCCATGCGGACTTCGGTAGGTTTCTTGGATACTGGCAGGTCCGGGAACACACGGATCCACACACGACCGGCACGCTTCATGTGACGGGTCATAGCACGACGCGCAGCCTCGATCTGACGAGCGGTGATACGCGCAGGCTCCTGAGCCTTCAGGCCGTAGGCACCAAAGCTGAGCTCATAGCCCCCTTTGGCGTTGCCGTGAATGCGGCCCTTGTGCTGCTTGCGATATTTAGTGCGCTTTGGTTGCAGCATTGTGTTTCTCTCTTAACTCAGTTTGTAACCGACATTAAGCAGCAGGTTTATTGCTACGACGGCGCTGGTTGCTGTTATTGCCCTGATCCTGGTTTTCAGAAGCGCGACGTTCAGAGGCCATTGGATCATGTTCCATGATCTCGCCCTTGTAGATCCACACTTTGATACCAGAGATGCCATAAGCAGTCAGTGCTTCAGCAGTACCATAGTCAATGTCAGCGCGCAGAGTATGAAGCGGAACGCGACCTTCACGATACCATTCGGTACGTGCGATCTCGGCACCACCCAGACGGCCTGCACAGTTGATACGAATGCCTTCGGCGCCCATCCGCATAGCGGACTGAACGGCCCGTTTCATCGCGCGACGGAAAGCCACACGGCGTTCCAGCTGCTGAGCGATGGACTGAGCAACGAGGTTGGCATCTGTTTCCGGCTTACGTACCTCAACAATGTTGATATGTACATCGGAAGTTGTCAGCTTGCCAACTTTCGCACGAAGTTTTTCGATATCGGCGCCTTTTTTGCCGATTACGATGCCCGGACGTGCAGAGTGAATGGTCACACGGCACTTTTTGTGCGGACGCTCGATAACGATCTTGGATACGGCTGCCTGCTTGAGTTCTTTTTCCAGCATGCTGCGAATTGCAAAATCTTCATGAAGAAGATCGCCATATTCGCCTTTGTCAGCATACCAGCGAGAATCCCAAGTGCGGTTGATCCCAAGACGAAGACCAATTGGATTAACCTTGTGACCCATCAGGCTGTCTCCTCAACTTCACGAACAACAATCGTCAGGTTGGAGAAAGGCTTGAGGATCTTGCCAACACGACCACGAGCACGTGGCTGCCAGCGTTTCATCACAAGTGCCTTACCAACATAAGCTTCTGCCACGATCAGGCTGTCAACATCCAGTTCATGGTTGTTTTCAGCGTTTGCGATCGCAGATTCCAAACATTTCTTTACATCTTTCGCGATGCGTTTGGAGGAGAAGGTCAGGTCAGCCAGAGCCGTATCAACCTTTTTCCCCCGAATCATCGTTGCGACAAGGTTCAGCTTCTGCGGAGACGTGCGAAGCATGCGGGTTACCGCTTTAGCTTCGTTGTCTTTCAAGACGCGTGCGCGTTTTGCCTTACCCATTATTTCCTCCTAGCCTTCTTGTCGGCCCCGTGACCGTAATAGTTACGGGTCGGAGAAAATTCGCCCAACTTGTGACCGACCATCTCCTCAGAGACGAGAACCGGTACATGCTTCTGACCATTATACACACCAAAGGTGAGCCCGACGAAGTGAGGCAAGATCGTGGAGCGACGGCTCCAGGTCTTGATCACTTCGTGACGACCAGAAGAGCGAACCTTGTCTGCCTTCTTCAGAAGGTATCCGTCTACAAACGGACCTTTCCAAACAGAACGTGCCATCGGTTAACCCTTATTTCTTGCGCTGATGACGACTACGAACAATAAACTTGTCGGTCGACTTGTTAGAGCGAGTACGCTTGCCTTTGGTAGGCTTGCCCCATGGAGACACAGGGTGACGACCACCAGAGGTCCGGCCTTCACCACCACCATGTGGGTGATCAACCGGGTTCATAACGACACCGCGCACTTCTGGACGTTTACCGAGCCAACGGCTACGACCAGCTTTACCATGATTGATGTTTGAATGTTCCGGGTTGGAAACTGCACCGACGCTTGCCATGCAAGAACCAAGCACCAGACGGGTTTCACCCGAATTCAAACGAATGATTGCATAACCGCTATCACGACCAACAAGCTGAGCGTAAGCACCGGCAGAGCGAGCAATCTGACCGCCTTTGCCTGGCTTGATCTCTACGTTGTAGATGATCGTGCCAACTGGCATGTTGGCCAGAGGCATAGCGTTGCCCGGTTTGATGTCGGCAGCTTTACTAGCAGCTACAACCTTGTCACCAGCTTTAAGGCGCTGAGGAGCCAGGATGTATGCCTGTTCGCCGTCTTCATAATTAACCAGAGCAATATATGCCGTACGGTTTGGATCATATTCCAGACGCTCTACCGTACCAACAACGTCAAACTTACGACGTTTGAAGTCGATGATGCGATAGGTACGCTTATGACCGCCACCACGACGACGTGATGTCACGCGACCATGGTTGTTACGACCGCCAGACTTGGTCAAGCCTTCGGTGAGCGTTTTGACCGGTTTCCCCTTCCAAAGATCGGAGCGGTCTACGATCACCAGCTGACGCGTGCCTGGGCTTGTCGGTTTAAAGGTCTTGAGTGCCATGACTTAAAGCCTATCCCCGCGTTGCTTAAAGACCAGTCGTGACGTCAATCGATTGGCCCTCTTCGAGGGTAACAATCGCTTTTTTCACGTCGACCTGCTTGCCGATAATGCCTTTGAAGCGTTTAACCTTGCCCTTGCGGACCAGAGTGTTGACGCTTTTGACCTTGACGGAAAACAGTGCCTCTACGGCGGCCTTGATTTCAGTTTTAGTCGCATCCTTGGATACGTTGAAAACAACCTTGTCCTGTTCGGAATGAATGGTTGCCTTCTCGGTGATCACCGGGCTGCGGATGATATCGTAATGACGAAGGGTGGTCATTTGAACCGTTCCTCCAGAGCATCGACTGCGGCCTTGGTCAGAACCAGAGTGTCGCGACGCAGAACATCAAGAACGTTGATGCCCTGTACCGGCAACACATCGATACCGACAATATTGCGGGCAGCTTTTGCAAAGTTCTCGTCCACTTCCTTACCGGAAATGATCAGAGCGCTTTCGATGCCCAGACCGGAAATCTGTTTCTTTACGGCTGCGGTCTTTGGTGCTTCTGCCTTCGCATCATCAAGAATGATCAGATTGTCATTCTTCACTTTGGTAGACAGGGCATGTTTGAGCGCAAGCGCACGAACCTTTTTAGGCAGCTCGATTGCATGGTCACGAACAACCGGACCAAACGCACGACCACCACCACGGAACTGTGGAACCTTCTTGTTGCCGTGACGAGCGCCACCAGAACCCTTCTGACGAAGGTATTTCTTGGTAGTACCGATCACTTCAGCACGGGTCTTGGTTTTGTGCGTACCAGCCATTTTCTTCATCTGCTGGAAGCGAACCATGCGGGCAATGATGTCCGCGCGTGGTTCGAGACCAAATACAGTGTCGGAAACAGCTACTGAACCTGCATCACCGCCATCAAGGGTTTTAACTTTAAGTTCCATTATTCTTCACCCTCCGCTGCTGGCGCTTCAGCTGCTGGAGCGTCTGCGCTACGGATAGCACCAGGAAGTGGAACCCCTTCAGGACGTGCCTTCTTGACAGCATCCTTGATAAGAATCCAACCGCCCTTGGAACCAGGAACAGCACCCTGAACCAGAACCAGACCACGGTCGGCATCGGTTTTAACAACCTTCAGATTCTGCGTCGTCACGCGGGTGGAACCCATGTGACCAGCCATCTTTTTGCCTTTAAAGACCTTGCCTGGATCCTGACACTGACCGGTAGAGCCGTGGGAACGGTGAGAAATGGAGTTACCGTGCGTTGCACGTCCACCACCGAAATTGTGACGTTTCATGGCACCGGCGAAGCCTTTACCAATTGACGTACCAACAACATCCACATGCTGACCAGCAATATAGTGATCCGCAGTCAACTCAGAACCAACCTCGATGAGGTTTTCTTCGCTTACGCGGAATTCAGCAAGTTTACGCTTCGGTTCAACCTTTGCTACGGCGAAGTGGCCGCGCATTGGCTTCGAAACATTTTTTACTTTGGCTTTACCTACACCCAACTGAAGTGCGGTATAGCCGTTTTTCTCTACAGTACGCTGAGCAACAACCTGGCAATTCTCAACTTTGAGAACCGTAACCGGAACATGTTCTCCGGCTTCGGTATAAATGCGGGTCATTCCCAACTTCTGTGCGATCACACCAGAACGCATGGCTACTCTTGCCTCTCGCTCACGTTAGAGCTTAATTTCAACGTCCACACCGGCCGCAAGATCTAGCTTCATGAGGGCATCAACCGTCTGAGGGGTCGGGTCGATGATGTCGAGGAGACGCTTGTGCGTACGGATCTCGAACTGCTCACGGCTTTTCTTGTTAACATGCGGCGAACGGTTGACAGTGAACTTCTCGATATGGGTCGGAAGAGGAACTGGACCACGAACATTTGCGCCAGTGCGCTTAGCTGTGGACACGATTTCCTTTGCTGACGTATCGAGAATGCGATGGTCGAATGCCTTAAGGCGAATTCGAATATTCTGACCGTTCATATTTTCAACCTCAAAAGACTGGGGTGCTTTGGGAGCACCCACAACACCCCTGCCCTAGTGACTATTCGACGATTGCGCCGACGATACCAGCGCCGACGGTACGACCACCTTCGCGGATAGCGAAGCGCAGTTTTTCTTCCATGGCGATTGGCACAATCAGTTCAACATTCATGTTGACGTTATCGCCTGGCATCACCATTTCCACACCTTCGTCAAGGGTAACAACACCCGTAACGTCGGTCGTGCGGAAGTAGAACTGAGGACGATAGTTGGTGAAGAACGGGGTATGACGACCACCTTCTTCTTTCGTCAGAATGTAGGCTTCTGCCTTGAATTTCGTGTGCGGGGTAACGGAACCTGGCTTGCAGAGAACCTGACCACGCTCAACGTCTTCACGCTTGGTACCACGCAGAAGAACACCAACGTTGTCGCCTGCTTCACCGCTATCAAGCAGCTTGCGGAACATTTCAACACCGGTGCAGGTGGTTTTCTGAGTTGGTTTGATACCGACGATTTCGATTTCTTCACCAACCTTGATCACGCCACGCTCAACACGACCGGTAACAACCGTACCACGACCAGAGATCGAGAACACGTCTTCGATCGGAAGCAGGAACGGAAGGTCAACTGGACGTTCCGGAGTCGGGATATACTCATCAACAGCTGCCATAAGCGCCTTGATGGAATCACGGCCGATTTCAGGATCACGGTTTTCAACAGCAGCAAGAGCAGAACCTTTAACGATGGGGATTTCATCGCCTGGGAACTCATAGCTGTCCAGAAGTTCACGAACTTCCATTTCAACCAGCTCGAGAAGCTCTTCGTCGTCGACCTGGTCAACTTTGTTGAGGTAAACAACAAGCGCAGGAACACCAACCTGACGAGCAAGAAGAATGTGCTCGCGGGTCTGTGGCATCGGGCCGTCTGCTGCAGAGCAAACCAGAATTGCGCCGTCCATCTGAGCCGCACCGGTGATCATGTTTTTCACATAGTCAGCGTGACCTGGGCAGTCAACGTGCGCATAGTGACGGTTCTCGGTTTCATACTCAACGTGAGCGGTAGAAATCGTGATGCCGCGTGCTTTTTCTTCAGGTGCACCGTCAATCTCGTCATACGCTTTCGCAGTTGCACCACCAGTTTCCGCAAGGGTCATGGTGATTGCAGCGGTAAGCGTGGTTTTACCATGGTCAACGTGACCAATCGTGCCGATGTTACAATGCGGCTTTGTACGTTCAAACTTTTCCTTAGCCATAGGAAAGTCTCCATTCTCAAAATTACATTAAGTGCGGCGGCTAGATCAGCTCACTGCAGAAACAATGAGCCGATCGACCAAACGATTTGATTTAGGCGTATTTGGCCTGAACCTCATCTGCGACTGCCTGTGGCACCTGTGCGTAGTGATCAAACACCATGGAAAACTGCGCGCGACCCTGTGACATGGAACGAAGAGTGTTCACATAGCCAAACATGTTCGCCAGAGGCACCATGGAGCTAATGACAGTTACAACACCGCGGGCTTCAGTTCCGGAGATCTGACCGCGACGGGAGTTAATGTCGCCGATGATGTCACCCATATATTCTTCAGGGGTCACAACTTCGACTTTCATCATTGGTTCGAGCAGTTTCGGACCAGCTTTTTGACAACCTTCACGGAAGCCCGCACGAGATGCGATCTCAAAGGCAAGAACGGAAGAGTCAACATCATGGAAGGCACCGTCGATCAGCTCGACTTTGATGTCTACCATTGGGAAGCCAGCCAGAGGACCTGCGGTCATGACAGACTGGACACCTTTTTCAACGCCAGGGATGTATTCTTTCGGAATAGCACCACCAACGATGGAAGATTTGAACTCGAAACCAGCACCAGGCTCATTCGGGCCAATAATCATCTTGACGCGACCGAACTGACCGGTACCACCCGACTGTTTCTTGTGGGTGTAATCGACAGTTTCTTCTTTCGTGATGGTCTCACGATAAGCAACCTGAGGTGCACCGATCTGAGCTTCAACCTTGAATTCACGCTTCATACGATCAACGAGAATGTCGAGGTGAAGTTCACCCATGCCAGCCATGATGGTCTGACCGGATTCTTCATCCGTTTTAACGCGGAAGGAAGGATCCTCAGCAGCCAGACGGTTGAGCGCGAGGCCCATTTTTTCCTGGTCAGCTTTGGTCTTCGGCTCAACAGCGATCTCGATCACAGGCTCCGGGAATTCCATACGTTCAAGAATAACCGGCTTCAGCGGATCACAAAGAGTATCACCAGTGGTGGTATCTTTCAGACCTGCGATAGCAACGATGTCGCCTGCATATGCTTCCTTGATGTCCTCACGAGAGTTGGAGTGCATCTGGAGCATACGACCTACACGCTCGCGCTTTTCCTTAACGGTGTTGAGAACAGAAGTACCCGCCACCAGTTTACCGGAATAAATGCGGCAGAAGGTCAAAGAACCAACAAACGGGTCGTTCGCAATCTTGAACGCCAGCATGGAAAATGGTTCTTCATCATCTGCATGACGTTCGATCGGCTCTTCTGTCTTGGCATCGATACCTCTGATGGATTCGATATCAACCGGGCTTGGCAGATAATCGACAACAGCATCAAGCAAAGGCTGAACGCCCTTGTTCTTGAAGGCAGTACCGCAAAGGATCGGAACGAATTCGTTGGCAATGGTGCCCTTACGGATCAGTTCCATGATCTTTTCGACGCTTGGCTCTTCACCTTCGAGATAAGCTTCCATTGCTTCTTCGTCGATTTCGACGACAGCTTCAATGAGCTTCTCACGATATTCCTGAGCCTGAGCAAGATCAGCTTCTGGAATGTCGTTGGTTTCAAACTCGGCACCGAGGTGCTCTTCGTGCCAGATGATCTGTTTCATATTGAGCAGATCAATCACACCCTTGAATTCGCTTTCAGCACCAACTGGCAGCTGAAGGCAGAGCGGATTGGCACCAAGGCGGCTCTCGATCATTTCTACACAACGGTAGAAATCAGCACCGAGCTTGTCCATCTTGTTGACGAAGATCATCCGAGGAACGGAGTATTTGTCAGCCTGACGCCAAACGGTTTCAGTCTGAGGCTCAACACCAGCGTTCGCATCCAGGCAGCACACAGCGCCGTCAAGCACACGCAGAGAACGTTCAACTTCAATGGTGAAGTCAACGTGGCCTGGGGTGTCGATGATGTTCAGACGCTTTTCACGCCAAAAACAAGTGGTTGCAGCGGACGTAATGGTAATACCACGTTCCTGCTCTTGTTCCATCCAGTCCATGGTGGCTGCACCATCATGAACTTCGCCAATCTTATGGCTTTTACCTGTGTAATAGAGGATCCGCTCAGTAGTGGTCGTCTTACCAGCATCAATGTGGGCCATGATGCCGAAGTTACGATAATCCTCAATCTTGTGGCTGCGTGCCATGACTTCGCCCCTAATGGTTTACCAGCGATAATGCGAGAAGGCACGGTTGGCTTCCGCCATACGGTGCGTGTCCTCGCGTTTTTTGACTGCAGAACCGCGATTGTTGAATGCATCCAGAAGCTCGCCGGAAAGGCGATCGATCATGGTGCGCTCGTTACGATTGCGGGCTGCTGCAATGATCCAACGGATAGCCAGGGCCTGTTTGCGTTCTGAACGAACATCAACAGGAACCTGGTAAGTCGCACCACCAACACGGCGAGAGCGAACTTCCACTTGAGGCATGACATTTTCCAGAGCAGTGTGGAACACTTCAACTGGGTCCTGCTTCAATTTTCCTTCAACAGAATCAAGTGCACCGTAAACGATGCTTTCTGAAACGGATTTTTTGCCGTCCAGCATGATGCTGTTCATGAATTTTGAAATAACGATATCACCGAATTTAGGATCCGGGTTGATAACGCGTTTTTCTGCACTATGGCGACGTGACATGTGACCAGAACTCCAATAGCGGCTTATTTCGGCCGCTTCGCACCATATTTAGAACGGCGCTGTTTACGGTCTTTAACACCTTGTGTATCGAGAACACCGCGAAGGATGTGATAACGAACACCAGGCAAGTCTTTCACGCGACCGCCGCGGATCATGACAACGGAGTGTTCCTGAAGGTTATGGCCCTCACCAGGGATGTAGCCAATTACTTCAAAACCGTTGGTCAAGCGAACCTTAGCAACCTTACGCAGAGCCGAGTTAGGCTTCTTAGGCGTA
This sequence comes from uncultured Cohaesibacter sp., assembly GCF_963682185.1. Lineage (NCBI taxonomy): Bacteria > Pseudomonadati > Pseudomonadota > Alphaproteobacteria > Hyphomicrobiales > Cohaesibacteraceae > Cohaesibacter > uncultured Cohaesibacter sp. The sequence goes on from NZ_OY821667.1 coordinate 713,548, forward strand.
GTGGTGTAGACGCGCGTACAAACGCCCCGCTTCTGAGGGCAGGCCTCCATGGCCGGAACTTTGTTTCGCTTCACCGGCGCTTTGCGCGGCTTGCGAATAAGCTGGTTAATGGTTGGCATTAACGTGTGCCTTTCAGATCTCTCTGAATAATTACATATTGCACCGTCCGCACGCGCAAAAGCGCACCATCGCGCGACCCTTGCCGCGAACGGCGCTGTGAAAACCAGAGGATTACGGCGAACCGCAATCATGAGCCAGTCAATCTCAGCTTCATTAAGACGAACATCGTTTAAATGGTCTTGCGTCGAAAACGTGGCGCTTTCGATCATTGAGCACTTACGGCATGTTCGAGAAGTGGCGCGAAACTACTCTGAAGAATGCATTCCGTCAACCCCCTTGGTGAAGTTTCCCAGAACCCCTGCATTTGCGCCAAATGCGTGTACTTTTATTACCCAATTTCGACCAAATCCGCAATATATGCATATGTCCGCGTCAACCCGTTGAAAAACTGCCGATTCTTCCCCAATTTCGCGCAGGATTCGGCCCCAATCAAAGCGCTCGTAAATGCCCTTAGTTGCAATAGATTCTTTGGCAAACTTTAACCACGCTACGCGTGATTCCGCATAAGTATGATGAAAAGGGATTGCCGCCCTGTTTGCTCTACCGACACTTTAAAGAGCAACAAGCTCGCGTCATGTACCAATAAGACAGATTGAAACTATTGCCGAGAGCGTCGCCCATCTCCAAAATCAGCCATCGCAAGCAAACCCTAAGCCGAGCATCTATCTGAGCTTATATGAAGAAAGAACGCTTTCTACGCAAAAGACACAGCAAAGAAAAAGGCCGCCTTATAGAGCAAGGCGGCCTTTCTTAATTTCGGAATGAGACTTAGTCCCCTATTCGGCAGGTTCCACCGGTGGCTGGCCCGACATATCGCGGATCTGCGGCGTGGAAGTCAGGGACTGTGTCCGCTGCTTTTCTTCCAGGATCAGATCGTCGCGATGGGTAGCCACACGACGCAGGCCAGACATTACTCGGCCGGTACCAGCAGGGATCAGGCGACCAACGATAACGTTCTCTTTGAGGCCTTCCAGGGTATCGATCTTGCCCTGTACAGATGCCTCGGTAAGCACGCGCGTGGTTTCCTGGAACGATGCGGCGGAGATGAACGAGCGTGTCTGCAAGCTGGCCTTGGTAATACCAAGCAGAACCGGCTTGCCTTTTGCAGGCTTCTTGCCCTCAGCAACAAGACGTTCATTCTCTTCTGCGAATTCCAGACGGTCGATATGTTCACCATGCAGGAAGTAGCTCTCGCCCTGATCTTCAATCTCGATCTTCTGAAGCATCTGACGAACAATCACTTCGATATGCTTGTCGTTGATGCCCACACCCTGAAGACGGTAAACATCCTGAATCTCGTTGACGAGATAATCTGCCAGAGCTGCAACACCCTTAACGGCCAGAATATCATGAGGCGCTGGGTTGCCGTCTAGAATATACTCACCCTTTTCGATGAAGTCGCCTTCCTGAAGATGGAAAGGACGTCCTTTCGGGATAAGATATTCAATTGGCTCCATCGTTTCGTCAGCAGGTTCCAGAACGATGCGGCGTTTGTTCTTATAGTCGCGACCAAAGCGGATGGTGCCATCAACATCTGCGATAACAGCATGATCCTTTGGACGACGGGCTTCGAACAACTCAGCCACACGAGGAAGACCACCGGTAATATCTTTCGTCTTGGCGCTTTCCATCGGGTTACGCGCAAGAACGTCACCAGCAGAAACCTTCGTACCGGGCTGAACCGACAGAATGGCTTCAACCTGAAGCAGATACCGAGCATCGCCACCGCGAGGAAGCGTCTTGATTGCTCCACTTGCATCTTTGATGGTGATCGCAGGCTTCATGTCTGCAGAACGAGGGTTAGACCGCCAATCGATAACAACACGCTTGGTGATACCGGTTGACTCATCCGTTGCTTCGCTAACCGAAAGCCCCTCGGCAACATCTTCAAAGTCGATGACACCGTCAGCTTCTGCAAGAATTGGACGAGTATACGGATCCCACTCAGCCAAACGCTGCCCAAGCTTAACCCGATCGCCTTCATCGACGTGAAGGATCGTACCGTATGTCACCTTATTGGTAGACCGCTCGTTGCCTTCATCATCGATGATGGCAATGGAAACGTTCCGGCCCAGAGTGATCAGTTTGCCCTCGGAGTTGCGTGCAACGTTACGGTTGCGGATCTCGATCGTACCCTCGAAGTTGGACTCGATGAAGGAACTGTCAACCACCTGTGCCGTACCACCAATATGGAACGTACGCATGGTCAACTGCGTGCCTGGCTCACCGATAGACTGAGCAGCGATAACGCCGACAGCTTCACCAATATTCACCTCGGTACCACGAGCAAGGTCACGACCGTAACAAGCAGCACAGACACCATTGCGGGAATTACAGGTCAGAACCGAACGAACCATAATGGACTGCAAACCGCAAGTTTCGATTTCCTCGAGATGCTCTTCGGAAATGACCTGGCCCTTTGGAACGATCACGTTTCCAGTCTTGGGATTGACAACGTCGCGAGCAGCGGTACGCCCCTTGGTACGCGTACCAAGCGTTGCAACAACCTGACCGGCGTCAACAATCGCACGAACTTCAAGACCTTCTTCAGTACCGCAATCAACTTCTGTGATGATGCAGTCCTGAGCAACGTCCACCAGACGACGGGTCAAGTAACCCGAGTTGGCCGTTTTCAGAGCCGTATCAGCCAGACCTTTACGCGCACCATGGGTGGAGTTGAAGTATTCCATCACGGTGAGGCCTTCTTTAAAGTTCGAGATAATCGGCGTTTCGATAATCTCGCCCGAAGGCTTGGCCATAAGACCACGCATACCAGCCAGCTGTTTCATCTGTGCCGGTGAACCACGAGCACCAGAGTGCGCCATCATGTAAACCGAGTTCATCGGCTTCTGACGCTTGGTTTCTTCGTCGAACTCGACAGCCTGAATGCGTTTCATCATCTCGTCAGCAACGCGGTCGGTACATTTCGCCCAGGCGTCAACAACCTTGTTGTATTTCTCGCCCTGCGTGATGAGACCGTCATTATACTGGCTTTCAAATTCCATCGCCATCGTGCTGGTCTCTTCGATGAGACCCGCCTTGGTATCAGGAATAACCATGTCATCCTTACCGAAGGAAATGCCGGCACGGAACGCACGGTTAAAGCCAAGACCCATGATCTTGTCGCAGAAGATGACCGTTTCCTTCTGACCACATGCCCGATAGACAAAGTGGATCATCTTGGAAATTTCTTTTTTGGTCATCAGCTTGTTACAAGCTTCATAAGACACCTGCGGATGACGCGGCAGAAGCTCGCCGATCAGCATGCGGCCCGGCGTGGTTTCATAAATTTCCGAAACCTGATTGCCTTCTTCGTCAATGGTCTTGAAACGACCTTTGACTTTTGCATGCAGGGTAACAGCCTTCGTTTCCAGAGCATGATGCAACTCGCCGATATCTGAGAAGAGCATCCCCTCACCCGGCTCGTTTTCATTCATGATCGAGAGATAGTAAAGACCCAGAACGATATCCTGTGACGGCACGATGATTGGTTCACCGTTGGCCGGATGCAGAATGTTGTTCGTGGACATCATCAACACGCGGGCTTCAAGCTGCGCTTCCAGAGAAAGCGGAACGTGAACAGCCATCTGGTCACCGTCAAAGTCGGCGTTGAAGGCCGAGCAGACGAGCGGATGCAGCTGAATGGCTTTACCTTCAACCAGATGCGGCTCAAAAGCCTGAATGCCAAGACGGTGAAGCGTAGGCGCACGGTTGAGCATGACCGGATGCTCGCGAATAACCTCTTCAAGGATATCCCAAACTTCAGGCTTGCCCTTTTCAACCAGCTTCTTGGCCTGTTTCACAGTCGTTGAATAGCCCTTGGCGTCGAGACGCGAATAGATGAACGGCTTGAACAGCTCAAGCGCCATTTTCTTCGGCAGACCGCACTGATGCAGTTTCAGCTCAGGCCCCACAGTAATAACGGAACGACCGGAATAGTCGACGCGTTTACCCAGCAGGTTCTGACGGAAACGACCGTGCTTGCCCTTGAGCATATCGGACAGAGATTTCAGCGGACGCTTGTTGGCACCCGTGATGACGCGACCACGACGGCCGTTATCAAACAGGGCATCAACAGATTCCTGCAGCATGCGTTTTTCGTTCCGGATGATGATATCCGGTGCACGCAGCTCCATCAGACGCTTCAGACGGTTGTTACGGTTGATCACACGACGATAGAGATCATTGAGGTCAGACGTCGCAAATCGGCCACCGTCAAGCGGCACCAGAGGGCGCAGATCCGGCGGAATCACAGGAACAACCGTCATGATCATCCATTCCGGACGGTTGCCAGATTCGATGAAGGCTTCAACGATCTTCAAACGCTTGGCAAGTTTGATCGGCTTTAGAGAAGACGTGCTTTCTGCGATTTCCTTGCGCAACTTCTCGGAGATCTGTTCCAGATCAAGAGACGCAAGAATTTCGCGGATCGCCTCAGCGCCAATCATGGCGGTGAAAGTATCCTCGCCATACTCGTCCTGTGCAATCATATACTCCTCTTCACTGAGGAGCTGATATTCCTTAAGCGGCGTCAGACCCGGCTCAACGACAATATAGTTCTCGAAGTAGAGAACGCGCTCAAGATCCTTGAGCGTCATGTCAAGCAGCTGACCGATGCGGCTTGGAAGGGATTTCAGGAACCAGATGTGAGCAACCGGAGCAGCAAGTTCGATATGCCCCATGCGTTCACGACGCACGCGGGACAGCGTAACTTCCACACCACATTTTTCACAAATGATGCCTTTGTATTTCATGCGCTTGTACTTGCCGCACAAGCATTCATAATCCTTGATTGGACCAAAAATACGCGCACAGAAAAGACCATCACGCTCAGGCTTGAACGTACGATAGTTGATCGTTTCAGGCTTTTTGATCTCACCAAAGGACCAGGAAAGAATTTTTTCCGGGCTCGCGATAGAAACGCGGATCTGGTCAAAAGTCTGGGCCTGAGCCTGCGGACTGAAAAGATTCATGACCTCTTGGTTCATGGTGTCTCCTCTTACGGTTTGACGGATCGCAAGGCTTTACCCCGCGACCCGTTCCGAAAAAATGCCTAGTTTCGTTTAACTCGGGCGCTGCTTATTCAGCAGCGTCCGCAGGCGGCGTATCGTTGGGTTCCAGATCGATCAGGCGCTGACTGTCTTCCAGCTCCATGTTCAGACCCAGGGACCGAATTTCCTTCACAAGGACGTTGAAGCTTTCCGGAATGCCTGCTTCGAAGGTATCATCCCCACGAACAATCGCTTCATAGACCTTGGTACGTCCGGCAACGTCATCCGATTTGACGGTGAGCATTTCCTGCAAGGTGTAGGCTGCGCCATAAGCTTCCAGAGCCCAGACCTCCATCTCACCGAAGCGCTGACCACCAAACTGCGCCTTACCACCCAGCGGCTGCTGGGTAACGAGCGAGTATGGCCCAATCGAACGACCGTGGATCTTCTCGTCGACCAGATGGTGCAGTTTGAGCATATAAATATACCCAACAGTTACCTGGCGATCGAACATCTCACCTGTACGGCCATCGAACAAACGGGACTGACCTGACCGGTCAAGACCAGCCTGCACCAGCATATCGTTCACGTCTGGCTCACGCGCACCATCGAAGACCGGAGTCGCAATGGAAACACCCTTGCGCAGCTGTTCGGCCATCTTGACGACGCTCTCGTCATCATACTCGGAAACGTCAAGGTTTTTGCCGTTATCGTGATAGACGTCCTTCAGCTCCAGCCGCAGAGGCTCAAGATTGCCCGACCGTCTGTATTCATCATACATCTTGCCGATCTTGTGGCCCATGCCAGCACAGGCCCAACCAAGGTGTGTCTCGAGGATCTGCCCGATATTCATACGCGAAGGCACGCCCAGCGGGTTCAGAACGATGTCCACATGGGTACCGTCTTCCAGATATGGCATATCTTCGATCGGATTGATCTTGGATACCACACCCTTGTTACCGTGACGGCCAGCCATTTTGTCACCCGGCTGGATCTTACGCTTGATAGCGATAAAGACCTTGGCCATTTTCATGACCCCTGGTGGCAATTCGTCACCGCGCTGCAGTTTCTCGACCTTGTCGATGAACCTCTGCTCGAGACGCTTGCGGCTTTCGTCATACTGGTTGCGAAGCGCTTCGATTTCGCCCATCAGCTTTTCGTCGTCAACCGCGAACAACCACCACTGGCTACGAGGAAACTCGGAGATCTCGGTATGCGTGATCTCACTGTCTTTCCTGAAGCCTTTAGGGCCTGCGGTGCCGACATGGCCGTTGAGCATGTCTGCGAGGCGACCATAAACGTTGCGGTCCAGAATGGCCTGCTCGTCATCACGGTCTTTTGCCAGACGCTCGATTTCTTCGCGCTCGATCGACATCGCGCGTTCATCTTTTTCGATGCCATGACGGTTGAAGACACGCACTTCAACAACGGTACCGAAGGTTCCCGGAGGCATGCGGAGCGAGGTGTCGCGCACGTCAGAAGCCTTTTCACCGAAGATGGCACGCAGAAGCTTTTCTTCCGGTGTCATCGGGCTTTCGCCCTTCGGCGTGATCTTGCCGACGAGAATATCGCCAGGCTTCACTTCAGCGCCGATATAGGTGATGCCAGCCTCGTCGAGATTCTTGAGCGATTCTTCCGAAACGTTCGGAATGTCACGCGTAATCTCTTCAGGGCCAAGCTTGGTATCGCGGGCCATCACTTCGAATTCCTCGAGGTGAATCGAGGTGAAGATATCTTCTTTCACAATCCGCTCGGAGAGCAGAATGGAGTCTTCGAAGTTGTAGCCGTTCCAAGGCATGAAGGCGACGAGTACGTTACGACCAAGAGCCAGATCGCCCAGATCGGTCGACGGACCGTCGGCAATGATCTCGCCCTTCTGAACAAAGTCGCCAACAGAAACAAGCGGACGCTGGTTGATACAGGTCGACTGGTTCGAACGCTGGAACTTGCTCAGGCGGTAGATGTCAACACCGGACCGACGCGGATCAATATCTTCGGTTGCCCGAATAACGATACGCGTGGAGTCAACCTGATCGACAATACCCGTACGAGCTGCCGCAATCGCAGCGCCGGAATCGCGCGCCACAATCGGCTCCATACCGGTACCAACGAATGGCGCTTCAGCACGAACCAGAGGCACAGCCTGACGCTGCATGTTCGAGCCCATCAGTGCGCGGTTGGCGTCATCGTTTTCCAGGAATGGAATAAGTGCTGCGGCAACAGACACAAGCTGTTTCGGCGACACGTCCATGAAGTCAACACGCTCAATTGGCGTGATCATCACTTCACCGGCATGACGACAAATAACGGAGTCCTCTACGAAGGCGCCATCATTGGTCAGTTCGACGTTTGCCTGTGCAACATAGTGCTTGGCTTCTTCCATCGCGGAAAGATAAACAACTTCGTTGGTTACCTTGCCATCAAACACCTTGCGATAAGGTGCTTCGATGAAGCCATATTTGTTGACACGAGCGAAGGTCGCCAGAGAGTTGATCAGACCGATGTTCGGGCCTTCAGGCGTTTCAATCGGGCAGATACGACCATAGTGGGTCGGATGCACGTCTCGCACTTCAAAGCCAGCGCGTTCGCGGGTCAAACCACCTGGGCCCAACGCCGAAAGACGACGCTTATGCGTGATCTCGGACAGCGGGTTGTTCTGGTCCATGAACTGCGAAAGCTGCGAAGAGCCGAAGAACTCGCGCACAGCAGCCGCTGCCGGCTTCGCGTTGATCAGATCCTGCGGCATCACCGTGTCGATTTCAATCGAGGACATACGCTCCTTGATTGCACGTTCCATGCGCAGAAGACCAATGCGATACTGGTTTTCCATCAGCTCGCCAACAGAGCGCACACGACGGTTACCCAAGTTATCAATATCGTCAATCTCGCCTTTGCCATCACGCAGATCAAGCAAGGTGCGGATCACTTCAACGATGTCTTCCTTACGCAGAATGCGAACCGTGTCGGCAACGTCCAGATCCATACGCATATTCATCTTCACGCGGCCAACTGCGGAAAGATCATAGCGCTCAGGATCAAAGAACAGAGACTGTAGCATTGCTTCTGCCGTTTCGATGGTCGGCGGTTCGCCTGGACGCATCACGCGGTAGATATCGAACAGAGCTGCTTCACGATCAGAATTCTTGTCAACGGCCAATGTGTTACGGATGTATGGTCCGACAGTCACGTGGTCGATGTTGAGAACGGCGATCTCTTCAAAGCCGTTGTCTTTCAGAAGAGCAAGCACCTTCTCGTCAAGCTCTTCACCGGCTTCTGCATAGATTTCACCCGTGGTGTAGCTGACGGCATCCTCGGCAAGATATTTGCCGTAAAGATCTTCGTCAGAAACCTTCAGGAACTCCAGACCGCCTTCGACAAGCTTCTTGATCTGACGGACTGTGAGTTTCTTGCCAGCTTCGAATACAACCTCACCAGTCTTCGCATCAATGAGATCCGTGTCAGGCTTGGTGCCCTTCAGGGAGTCCCCATCAAACGCCACCTGCCAGGCATCGCCAACACGAGAATACTCAACCTTATTGTAATAGGTATCGAGAATCTCTTCTGTATCCAGCCCCAACGCAAGCAACAGGCTGGAAACCGGAATCTTGCGGCGGCGGTCGATACGAGCGTAAACGACATCCTTCGCGTCAAATTCAATATCGAGCCAGGAGCCGCGATAAGGAATGATGCGCGCAGCAAACAGCAGTTTGCCCGAAGAGTGGCTCTTGCCTTTATCATGGTCGAAGAACACACCTGGAGAGCGGTGCATCTGGGATACGATGACACGCTCGGTACCGTTGACGATGAAGGTACCTTTATCCGTCATGAGCGGCATATCGCCCATGTAGACATCCTGTTCCTTGATGTCCTTGACTGACTTGGCGCCAGTATCTTCGTCCACCTCAAACACAATCAGACGCAAGGTCAGTTTGAGCGGAGCAGAATAGGTCATGCCGCGCATACGACACTCTTCAGTGTCATATTTGGGAGCCTCAAATTCATACCGCACGAACTCCAGCTGTGAAGTGCCGGAAAAGTCCGTAATCGGGAATACAGAAGAAAATACCGCTTGGAGGCCTTCATCAAAGCGTCCAGAGGCGGGTTCTTCCACTTGCAGGAATTGGTCATAAGAAGCCTTCTGAACCTCAATGAGGTTTGGCATTTCTGCCACTTCTTTAATGTGACCGAAGTATTTTCTTAAACGTTTGCGACCGGAAAACGTCTGAGCCATCGTCGCTCCTCGTCTCGCTCATGGGCGGTTGACCAAAAAGCCCGTCACAGGATTGTGCAGGCTCTTGAGAAAAACGCCCTAATTAAAGGGCACCTGGTTTTGAAGCGAATTTCGGGGAATCGCTCCCCCGAAATTCTACACAAGGATTAAACCTTATTTCAATTCTACAGAAGCGCCAGCAGCTTCGAGCTTAGCTTTCAGCTCTTCTGCTTCTGCTTTGTCAACACCTTCTTTGACCGGCTTCGGAGCGCCTTCTACGAGCTCTTTAGCTTCTTTCAGGCCAAGACCGGTGATGCCGCGAACTTCTTTAATGACGTTGATTTTCTTGTCGCCAGCAGCGGTCAGAACAACATCAAATTCAGTTTTTTCTTCAGCAGCTTCTGCAGCAGCGCCGCCAGCTACAGCAGCAACTGCGACAGGAGCAGCAGCAGAAACGCCCCATTTTTCTTCAAGCATGGTGGAAAGCTCAGCAGCTTCCATAACGGTCAGGGTAGAAAGTTCTTCTACGAGCTTTTCAAGATCAGCCATCGTATTGTTTCCTGTTGGTACGAACCTAAAATTCTAGTTATGTGAGAACGGCCTTACGCCGCTTCGTCCTTCTTGGCATATGCGCCGAATACCCGTGCGAGCTGTCCGCCCGGAGCCTGCAGAACCTGAGCAACCTTGGTTGCAGGTGCCTGAAGGACACCAACAATCTTGCCACGCAGTTCATCAAGCGACGGCATGGTTGCTAGTGCATTCACGCCCGCGGTATCGAGTACAGTGGTGCCCATGACACCGCCAAGAATGACGAGCTTTTCGTTCTTCTTGGCGAATTCAGAGGCCACCTTCGGTGCTGCAACCGGGTCATTAGAAGTAGCAATGACGGTCTGACCTTTGAAAAGATCAGAAATCGGTTCAGCATCCGTGCCTTGAAGAGCGAGCTTGACAAGACGGTTCTTGGCAACCTGCACCGATGCTCCGGCTTCGCGCATTTTGCTACGAAGTTCGGTCATTTCAGCAACAGTGAGGCCAGCATAGTGAGCAACGACCACGACTTCCGCGCTATTCAGCGTTTCGTGAAGGGACGATACAAGCTCTTGCTTTTCCGCTCTATCCAATGCCTTCTCTCCAGTTACCGGCTCCATCCTTGAGGGAAGAAACCGGAGGTTACACTTGACCAGATCTTCTTAACTACAGTGAGCAAGGAGTCCTGGCGCGAAGGGACCTGTCCTCCTTGCCACCCTTGCAAAGCAAAGAACTGGCAAGCATAGGTTCGAACCAAACTGACATGTTTGAAATGTCAAATTAGCCCACCCCATCTGTGCAGGAAATTAAGTTTGACATTAAAGAACACCAAACCCCTGCAGTCTTGGACAGGTGTCTGACCACAGTCAGACATCCCCCCGACAAGAATCGGGAGGAATCACTTTTGACTTCTAATCGGTTTATTCGACAGAAGCAAGATCTACAGTCACGCCCGGGCCCATCGTGGACGAAAGGGACAGTTTCTGCATGTAGGTACCTTTAGCACCTGCTGGTTTCGCTTTGGAAACAGCAGAAACAAAGGCTTTAATGTTTTCCACAAGGGCAGCTTCTTCAAAGCTTACCTTGCCTACGCCACCGTGAACGATACCGGCTTTTTCAACACGAAATTCAACCGAACCACCCTTGGAGTCCTTAACAGCCTGAGCAACGTCAGGAGTTACAGTACCCACTTTCGGGTTTGGCATCATGCCACGAGGGCCAAGAACCTTACCAAGACGACCGACCAGAGGCATCATGTCCGGAGACGCAATGCAGCGGTCAAAGTCAATCTTACCGCCCTGAACGATCTCTACCAGATCTTCAGCACCAACGATGTCAGCGCCGGCTGCCTTGGCTTCTTCAGCCTTGTCGCCACGAGCGAACACAGCAACACGAACGGATTTACCGGTACCTGCTGGCAGCTGGCAAACGCCACGAACCATCTGGTCGGCATGGCGAGGGTCAACACCCAGATTCAGAGCAATTTCGACAGTTTCGTCGAATTTGGTCTTAGAGGTTTCCTTGATCAGCTTGACTGCTTCCTCAACAGAGTAAGTTGCAGTGGCATCGAGCTTTTCACGTGCAGCGCGAATACGTTTTCCGACTTTAGCCATGTGTCGTTACCCCACTACCTCAAAGCCCATTGCACGGGCGGTACCCTCAATCTGAAGCATGGCTGCTTCGATGTCATTGGCATTCAGGTCTTTCATCTTTGCTTCCGCAATTTCTTTAACCTGATCCTTGGTAACCTTGCCACCAACATCACGGCCCGGAGCAGAAGAACCCTTCTGCACGTTCGCAGCCTTCTTCAGAAGGTAAGATGCAGGAGGAGTCTTCATTTCGAAGGTGAAAGACTTGTCCTGGTAAATGGTAATGATCACCGGAATCGGTGAGTTCTTTTCCATTTCCTGCGTCTTGGCATTAAATGCCTTACAGAATTCCATGATGTTGAGGCCGCGCTGACCGAGAGCGGGACCAATCGGAGGAGACGGGTTAGCGGCCCCTGCCGGCACCTGAAGCTTCAGGTAGCCTTGAATTTTCTTTGCCATTTTCTTTCCCTAACGCTCATAAGAGCACTGTTAGACACACGAAAGTCGCGCGGTCAGATCTTCCGTTCACCTGGCAAGCGAACCAATCTCCCGCACGAATGAAGACATCTCATTTAATTTCATGAAATGCCAAACCTGAAAAGGCACTTTACCAATCACCGATCTCCAGACCTGCGATTAAAAGCACCTTGGAAAATCAGAGTTTTTCAACCTGATTATATTCGAGCTCGACAGGGGTCGCGCGCCCAAAGATAGACACGGTAACCTTGAGGCGTGCACGTTCTTCGTCCACCTCCTCAACAAGCCCGTTAAAGGAAGCAAACGGACCATCGGAAACCCGAACCTGTTCGCCCACTTCGTAACTCACGGTCGGTGTCGGCTTCTGGACACCTTCTTCAACCTGCGACATCAAACGCTCAGCTTCGGCATTCGAAATCGGCATCGGTTTGTTATCTGCACCAAGGAAGCCTGTAACCTTGGGCGTATTCTTGATCAGGTGATAGGCGTCGTCGGTCATCGCCATTTTCACAAGCACATAGCCTGGGAAAAATTTACGCTCAGATTCGATCTTGCGTCCGCGCCGCACTTCAACAAATTTCTCGGTCGGCACCAGAATATCATCAAACAGATCTCCAAGACCGGTTTGATCGGCTTTCTGGCGAATATCCTCAGCAACCTTCTTTTCGAAATTCGAGTAGGCGTGCACGATGTACCAGCGTTTTGGCTTCGTCGTCATTGTGCCCTATCCTCCCAGGTTGATGATGTAGCTCACACCGAGACTCATGATCTGGTCGGCAAGCAGGAAGAAAGTCGAAGCCAGAACCACCATTACAAACACCATTAGCGTCGTAATTGCTGTTTCCTTACGAGTCGGCCAAGTAATTTTGGCTGCCTCGGATCGGACTTGCTGCAAAAAGGTAAAAGGGTTTGTCTTGGCCATCAATCCGCTCACATATAATAACGCGCGAAACAAGTTCCGCGCGTTCGAAGATTCTCACCATATATATTATCTTTTGCACAAAGATCAAGCACGAATTGGCAGGGGCGGAGGGACTCGAACCCCCGACCCTCGGTTTTGGAGACCGATGCTCTACCAGCTGAGCTACACCCCTAAATCCGTGGCACCTAGTGAAAACCAAGTTGGTGTCTACCTATTGACTTTCACCCCCCAGCGCAAGAGGGAAGTTGAAATATTTGTGACAAATCAACAGGTGAGATCGGTTCAATTCCGCAGAAGGGAACGCAAGACTGAGAGACTCAGCAGTCGACAGTGAATGCGATTTCAGAAGAACGCCGCTACAAAGCCCGGCAACTAGACACTTCCGGATTTTTCTATCACCAGAACCCGCGCCACACCTTGCGGATGGGCCACATGCTCATCACCACAAGCAGCATGAAAAATATCCCCGACAACAAGTTCAAGAATCTCTTCATGACCGTTGTTGCGAACATGCATATCAACTTTACCATCAAGAACAACAAACACTTCAGCTCCATCATTGACATGCCAACGATAGGGAGAATCAGTCCAATGCAATCTTATGGAAGCATCTTCGATATGCTCGATATCAAGCGCATCCCATGCCTTCTTCCCAACAAAAGAACCTGCGGTTATTTTTCTCATAATCTACTCTCGATAGCCTAAAACAGTTTAATAGTCTTGAAATTCAGAATAGACTATTTGCGGAAAGCAAAACCACTTGCGCTCCGACGTAAGAGGCCAACCATTCGAAGGAATTGAGCGTGGATAAGACTGATAAACGCATATTGGCCATATTGGAGCGCAATGGTCGCATAAGCGCAGCTGAATTGGGTCGACAGATCGGCCTGTCCAGAACCGCTGTACAGGACCGAATGACACGGCTCGAAGCAGAAGGCACAATTATCAGCTACGGCGCCCGCATTGCCAGCACACAAAATGAACTGATACGCGCTATCCTGTTTGTTACAATTTCCGTACGCCCTTGTGACGAAGCCTTAAACTGGCTGGCTCAACAGGAGGGTGTTCAGGAAGTCCTTTCCCTTTCGGGTGAAATTGACGCCATCGTCAAATGCGCTGTTCCAGATGTTGAAAGCCTTTCCAGATTGAATGATCGGATCGGAGCCAACAAGCTGATCTCCTCATCCAATTCCAATATTATTCTGCGCCAGATCAACTAGCCCCTCCCCTCGGTCCTCCCTTTTTCAGCATCAAGCCTCCCTGCCAAAACAAAAAGCCCCGGCCATTGTTTGACCGGGGCTTCGCAAAACTTTTTAAAAATCGCGAGTGAAAATTACTCGACGATTGCGCCGACGATACCAGCGCCGACGGTACGACCACCTTCGCGGATAGCGAAGCGCAGTTTTTCTTCCATGGCGATTGGCACAATCAGTTCAACATTCATGTTGACGTTATCGCCTGGCATCACCATTTCCACACCTTCGTCAAGGGTAACAACACCCGTAACGTCGGTCGTGCGGAAGTAGAACTGAGGACGATAGTTGGTGAAGAACGGGGTATGACGACCACCTTCTTCTTTCGTCAGAATGTAGGCCTCTGCCTTGAATTTCGTGTGCGGGGTAACGGAACCTGGCTTGCAGAGAACCTGACCACGCTCAACGTCTTCACGCTTGGTACCACGCAGAAGAACACCAACGTTGTCGCCTGCTTCACCGCTATCAAGCAGCTTGCGGAACATTTCAACACCGGTGCAGGTGGTTTTCTGAGTTGGTTTGATACCGACGATTTCGATTTCTTCACCAACCTTGATCACGCCACGCTCAACACGACCGGTAACAACCGTACCACGACCAGAGATCGAGAACACGTCTTCGATCGGAAGCAGGAACGGAAGGTCAACTGGACGTTCCGGAGTCGGGATATACTCATCAACAGCTGCCATCAGAGCCTTGATGGAATCACGGCCGATTTCAGGATCACGGTTTTCAACAGCAGCAAGAGCAGAGCCTTTAACGATGGGGATTTCATCGCCTGGGAACTCATAGCTGTCCAGAAGTTCACGAACTTCCATTTCAACCAGCTCCAGAAGCTCTTCGTCGTCAACCTGGTCAACTTTGTTGAGGTAAACAACAAGCGCAGGAACACCAACCTGACGAGCAAGAAGAATGTGCTCGCGGGTCTGTGGCATCGGGCCGTCTGCTGCAGAGCAAACCAGAATTGCGCCGTCCATCTGAGCCGCACCGGTGATCATGTTTTTCACATAGTCAGCGTGACCTGGGCAGTCAACGTGCGCATAGTGACGGTTCTCGGTTTCATACTCAACGTGAGCGGTAGAAATCGTGATGCCGCGTGCTTTTTCTTCAGGTGCACCGTCAATCTCGTCATACGCTTTCGCAGTTGCTCCACCAGTTTCCGCAAGGGTCATGGTGATTGCAGCGGTAAGCGTGGTTTTACCATGGTCAACGTGACCAATCGTGCCGATGTTACAATGCGGCTTTGTACGTTCAAACTTTTCCTTAGCCATGGAAACAGCTCTCGTGATCGTTGGGCCAACGTGGTTGGCTCACTTCAGCGCAAAAAGGCCGCAACTCTTTATCCAAGAAGCCGCAAACCCGGTTAATACAAAAAGACCGTGCTCCCCTTGAGCCTCGGACCATTCGATGTTCTGAGATGTAGGTAATTCAATGATGGAGCGGGTGAAGGGAATCGAACCCTCGTCATCAGCTTGGAAGGCTGTTGCTCTACCATTGAGCTACACCCGCGCGAGACATCAAAGCGAAGATGGTGGAGGAGGCTGGATTCGAACCAGCGTACGCTAAGCGAACGGATTTACAGTCCGTCTCCTTTAACCACTCGGACACTCCTCCAAGCTTCGCCTTCCTGTCCCTGCGAACAGGATGGTCTCGAAATGCCCGCCAAGTCGCGGTCAGTTCGTGAGCGGCTTTATGCAAAACCGCGTGGCTGAAGTCAACACGGTTTTTATCATTTTTGTGGGTATCGCGAAAATCCAGTAACAGTCTGGGGATATTCGCAGCTTTTGCGCCACGCAGGCGGTGGAGAAGTCTCGCAAGGAAACAAGAATCGCGAATTTTTTCGAAACTTTTCGCCCCTCTGAACGCCATATGGGAAAGCGCGCATCGCCATATTGGCTTTCTTCTTGAGCAAACGGTCACATTTCCGGCGCATAAGCCATACGAAATGGTCTAAAGCCGTACGATAATGCTTGCCCTCCCCCCGGCTTTGCATCTAAATCGGCCCATGGCAAAAAACAGATCACAAAAACAGAAAAAAGCCCGTCAGATCGCTGCGAGCGATCAGGGCTCTCGTGGCCGCAGGGCCCAGGATGACACCGTGCGCCTCTTTGGCATCCACGCAGTAGCCAGCGCCGTAGCCAATCCGCGTCGTGAGCTTACGCGTCTTTATGCGACTCAGAACGCCCAGAGCCGTCTGGTTGACGAGATTCGCAAGATTGGCGGCGACCCGTCCCGACTGGACGGATTGGTAGAAACATCTTCCCCCAAGGATATCGACGCTCTGGCGCGCGACGCCGTGCATCAGGGCGCTCTTCTGGTCACGCGCAACCTGCCCGCCCTCGACATCTCAGACATATATGATTGCAAACTGGTCGTGATTCTCGATCAGGTGACCGATCCACATAATGTCGGCGCCATCATTCGTTCATCGGTCGCTCTAGGTGCCGAAGCTTTGGTCATGACAGGACGGCATAGCCCTGAAGAGAGCGGCATTCTGGCCAAGACGGCCTCCGGCGGCCTTGACCTTATCTCCATGGTCTCCGTCCCCAATCTGGCCCGGGCGTTGGATGATCTGGCAGATAATGGTTTTGATGTGGTCGGATTTGATTCCGAGGAAAGCGAACCGTTCGAGACCATCATTGCAGAACAGGACGCCAGTCGCCCACTGGCTCTGGTATTCGGCTCTGAAGGCAAAGGCATGCGTCGGTTGACGCGCGAGAAATGCACATCCCTCGCCCGCCTCGACATGCCCGGCCCGATCAAAAGCCTGAATGTTTCCAACGCAGTGGCAATGACCCTTTACGCAATCAAGCTCGTGCGGCAAGGTTTGCTGAAATAAGCTTGAGAAGGTTTCAGAAAAAGGCATCCCAAGCATTCAGGCAAGAAACAAGAAGAGCCCCATTCGGGGCTCTTTTTTCATATATCGCGGTTCAAATACAGCAACCGTCTCTCAGCTGGCCTTAGCGTGTAGGAACCACGGGCGTGTAGCCCTCGTAATAAATGCGCTTGGCACGATAAATCATAGGGGGCCTATAGGCGCTGCCCTGCACTTCAATCCGCTCCGGATAGACATAGGCACCGATCGCAGGATCATAGGTCGCTTCGAGATAGACCTTGCCATTGGCATCTGGCACCACAGACACCACCGGGAGTCCGCTGCCATAACTCGGCGGTGGATAGGAGCCGCCATAGCCGGAATTGGCCTCCGCCAGAGGAGCCACCATCAACAGCGCCACAGCCGCTGCCGCATGTGTCGTCAACAATCTTACAGATGCTTTCATATTGAACTCCCCTAATTGAAAAATGTCGATTGTTATAGTGCCTGAAATATCGGGCTTCTTTAACGAGCCACTTTAGCACTTCGTTAACATTTAGCCAATTTACAATAAGTTATTTTACTTATTTTGTACTAAAATGCTGAGACAAAGCGGTTTCTATCTGGTTGGAAACGGACGTATCCGATCTACTGGTCTTTGCCGATGTGAATGGCGACGCCGTGGCTGATTTCCAGATCCAGATGGTCAATACATCCACGCTGGTGGAAAGCGATTTCGTGCTTTAGACATGACAGACAAACCTATCCGGACTTGGATCACTCAAGTCCGGGCTCCCTAAGGCTTTGGCGAGAAGCGAGCCCGTGATCTTCCAAGCATTTGCGCTCTGGCCTGGATCTGCTACCTTTATAAATAGTGTTGTTCATCCCTAGAGGCATTGTTTCATGGCTATGGAAATTGTCCCCGCGGCTTTCCTCGCGCAAAAAAGTGCCGAACAATCCCTGCTCAAAATTCTGAGCAATGCCCAGCCGCAACAAGCCCGCGTTCAGTCAGCCTTAACACTGCCTTCCGGGGAAACACAAATCAAACTCAGCGCAAGCGGTCAAACACTGGATCTAAAGATTGATTCTCAGGCCGCAACGCAGGTGAAACCAGGCACCACAGTCCTGTTGCAAACAATCCAGACCCCGGATGGCCCACGTCTGGCGATCAGTCAACTTTCCCCCGAAGCGTCAGCGCAAAATCAACCGGCAGCTTCCGCAAAAGGCAGCCTAACCAATCCAACGCCGCCCTCCTCCAATACGCAACAAGCCCAACAACCAGCTGCCAAATCAGGCGCAGAGCCTGCCGTAGTGATGCGCCCAGCAACAACCACCTCGCAAAGCTCTGCCCCGAATACGCAACAAGGTCCCTACGGTGCAGCACAGGTTTCCGCGCCATCTGTCGCCTCAGCGCTATCAGCGTCTGGCAATGCTCCACCACAAGAGGCGCTCATTGCCTTGCAGCGGCAGGCCCTCAGCCAACAACGTTCTCTTGCAGACTTGTTCGCCAATCTTGCCGGCTTCATACAACAGATCGAAACGGGCCAACGCCCTCCCGTCGCGCAAGACATAGAAACAGCAATGCGCTGGTTGCTAGGCTTCCAGCTCACGCCAAAACAGCAGCCCGGAGCCACGAATGCCAAAGCAGCACTTAAAGACGTCATGACGTCTCTTGGCTCTCTGGGACAGCTATCAACCGGACAGGGGACTGAAAAATTCAGCTCCGATCTCAAAGCCTCGCTGACCTTACTGCAAGCCCTTTTGCCCAAGGCGACCAGCCCGACGCCCCCACCGGCAATGGGGACACAGCGCGATCATCCTCCTTTGCCAAATACCCCCTTGCACGGTCAAAGCCCGAGGCTTTCCAACATTTCTCCAACCGACTCAAACAGCCTTGCCCTCGCCCGCATCAAGGGAGATGTCGAAGCTGCGTTGGCGCGTTTGACATTGAGCCAGATCGCGTCTGCCCGGTCGGCCTTTTCTTCCGGCTCTTCTGCGGGAAGCCACTCCATGCAGGCGCTTCATGTTGAAATCCCAATCATGCTGGCCAACGGCACGGCGATTGTTCAGATGATCGTGGAGCATGACCCCGAAACACCCGAAGGTGACGAAACAGAACAAGAGGACAGCGCGGAAGCAAAAAGGCAACGGGGTGGATGGACAGTACAGTTTGCCATTGATGCCGATACAATCGGCCCCGTTGATGTCTCGCTCAGGCTGCATCAACAAAACCTTCTCGTTACCCTCTCCGCCGAACGTGAGCAAACCGTGGCGCTGTTCCAACAAGCGGCCCCAACGCTCCAGTCCATGCTGGAGAGAGAAGGACTGACACTTGAGGGGCTCTCCTTTGTCCAAAAGCAGAAAGCGGCAACGACCCTTGTAGATAGCGGCATCTTTCATCATCACCAGAGACTGGATCGCAAGCTATGAACAAACGCCCCAACACGCTCGACGATCACTCGCTGAAAACAGAACAAGAAGACACTTCAGATAAACTCGCCATAGCCTTGCAGTATGAAGAAGGAGCAGATGAAGCACCGCGCGTAACGGCCAAGGGCCGAGGGAAAACCGCCGAGCGCATTATAGAGTTGGCGAAAGAGCATGGGGTTGTTGTCGAGGGGAATCCTGCTCTCACCCAAGCTCTCGCAAATGTCGAACTAAACGAGGTCATTCCCGAAAACCTCTACGCAGCCGTTGCCGCTGTCATCGCCTTTGTCATGCAGGAAGCTGAGAAAAATCAAAAGAGCGCTCTCTATAACCCGACCTCGCCGACCAAACGCTCCCGAAAATAGACACTTCAAAGCCACCCATTGGTGAAATCGTTCCCGTCAGCCGCCAAAGATCTTGGCGACTGCCCCCCTCAAATCAGCACCATAAATGCAACAGCATGTTGCCAGGCGGGCACGCCAGCAATGCTGACATGACAGGCGATCCTCTTGCTGCCCCCTTAGCGCAACCAGGCTCGGGATTTTCCGATGGCGAGAGAACCCCATTCCACTCATAGATTATGAATCAGTATCGCCATCTGGAATGATTATATTTCCATATAAATACAATTGCTTAGTTACTTTTAACTATAAACCCAAGGCTCAAGATCGGAGAATAGCGGGCAATTAAGATTTTCATTGATCAAATTTGTTCAAAAGTATCGACATCACATTGCATCGACCATTTTGCATAGATATACCAGACAAACACAACCTAAGGATTTATTAAATTATATTACAACCAAATATCAATCCATCAGCCCGCGATGTCCTTCTACGAGGCTAGAGTCAAAAATGTTACGCATAGAAGAAAATACAACCGTCAAAGATTTATCAAATGCACTGGCAACGTGGAGCCATGGATGCTCTGCCATCTCAAAAAAGTCAAAAATAACCTTATCGGGACTAGACCATAGCAACACCGACAAAACGATTGACGATCTGTTCTTTGCAAATCTGCCTGGGCATGTGTCGCTATCGGAGAAGGCATCGAACGAACTGCAGGCCTATGAGGTGGTGGATTCCGGGACATTGCGTAACTCCTTTTACATCGCTCCTTTCCTGTCCCATACCGATATTCAGCGCTGCTTTTTGCGGATCAAAGTCACTGGGCGCTGCGTCGTACAGCTTAGTAAATCCAGAGTGGGTGAAAAGGTGGGCGTCATATGCGAAAAGCAACTGTCGCCTCCCAAGAATCATGACGGAAACACCCCCTATATCGCCGAAGTCCCCTTTGTTCTCGGCAAGGAAGTCGCGCGCAGCGCACGTCTATTCTGGCGTCTCCGCGCCCTTGAAGACGGCGTGCAAATTCACGAGGTGTCATGGTGCGCCTCTGCCCCCAAAACCGTCGAAGGAAAAATGCTTGTTGCAATGCGGACATTCGGCCGCACAGCAGACATCATCAACCTGCTGGAAAACTTCGCCACGCATGCCGAGACGAATAAGCATTATGACCAGATGCTCAAAAACACATTCTTCTTCGTTCTTGATACAACCAATGGGGTCGATGAAACCTCTTACGAACAGCTCTCACAATATAACAACCTCAACTATCAAGTTGTAAGAGGCGCCAATCTGGGCGGTGGCGGCAACATGAGCCAGCTCATGAGACTGGTCAATGAAGCGAGCGTGGATAGTGGGGTTGAACCTCAGGAATTCCTCCTGCTCGATGACGACTTGAGCATTTCTCTGGAAGCCTTGTATCGCCATTGGGCCGCTACATTGTTCCGTACAGATACGACAATCTTCACCTTGCCGGTTTTCATGAAAACAGAACCGCGCAGGATGTGGGAAGATGGGGCCTTCTGGGGGCGCTTCATTGATAGCAAGCACGGTTCGGATCGCACCCATGTTGCCCCGCGCCTTCTGCGCCACGGGCTGGTTTTCAATATGTTCGACAATCTGGATTCTCTGGCCGAACCCAACTATCCCGAATATTGCACCTTCATCTTCTTCAGCTTGCCCTGGAAGCTCTTTCAAAGCATAGGCTACCCGCTGGCCATCTTCCTGCGGGGTGACGATATCGAGTATAGCTTGCGCAGCTATGCGATGACCGGTTCGAAAATCATGTCGAACCCCAATCTCCTAGCCTGGCATGAACCGGCCCATTCATATGCGCAAGAATATATGTCCATCTGCCACGGCGTCATCATCAATATGTGCTACGAGCAGGAAAAGCCGAACGCACTGGTCGAGTTCTTCCTCAATCAGGCACTGCGCCACGCCTCCATCAGGGATATCAACGCCCTCAAGCTCTATGTAGAAATTCTGCGTGACCTGATGTCAAAATCCGTCTTTCTGGAAAACGGGTTTGCCACGCACTACATCGCTAAACTCAAATTCTTCAAAGATTTTGATACTGGCTTTCGCCAGCTTACCCATGAAATCATCAACGATCTGCGCGCCTCTCATAGCGACCAGATGGGCGTTCTGGCAGAGCATCCATTTCTCTATCCCAATATCGAGAACAGACCCAATATCCGAACGGTAATTCTGCATAACCCACACAGCAAAAGCTACTTCATCTACCCGTTTGATGACATCGAGCGGACGAAGGAAGTATCGCAGATACTGTCTGAGCTCTATGCGCTGATCAATGAATTCTCCAATCGGTATGAAGAGCTGCGCCTGCACTATATCAGCCGCGTCAATCGATCCAGCACCGCCGAATTTTGGGACAAGGAATTGTCAATGCATGACACCCCTGCCACGCTCGCCCACAACAATTGAGGAGATAGACTGCAATGCTCAATATTGGCGTCAAGAAAATCTTCAAAAAAAACACTGCCCCCAATGTCAAGCTCATCCTTCCCGGCATGCAGCCGGATGTCATTGAACATGATGCATTAATTTCCATCGGACTGGGCTGCAAAAATCCGGACAATTACATTGATGGCGTGGTAGCGGAGCAATCTCTAACCATCGTTCAAAAAGAAAATATCGCCCCCTTCATGACAGGACTGATCTGGAGATTGCGCTGGTTGGGAGACGGAACCTGGGCGTTGCTCAACCAAGGGCTGGAGAATGCCGCGCTGACCAATCGCGCACCAGATATCACTTTGGGCAGAATCTTCAACAACTGGTCAACCAAGGATACCAGTTGGTTCATCTATTATGACGAAGAAAGCAGCGGCTACCTTCTGCGCAGCAAGCTGGGTGGATGGCTGACAATGGACGAGCCCGGCGCAGGCCTGCGACTGAACAAGTTCAACGCCGAACACACCGCCAGCCAATACGTCACCATCCAGCATACCGTCGACAGCGTAGGGTCGTCCCTCAGCCCCGCTCACTAGACCGCACAACAATCATTGACCGATATCTCGAGGCGCATGAAAGCAAATGCAAGTCACGTTTAACGGGAATCTTTTTCCTGAAAGGTTCAATTGCCAGATTCTCTATCCCACTGAAATTGCGAAATATTTTTTGAAAGAAAAGCAATATGATGATGTCGAAGAGATTTGCTACTACGCACTCCTCGATCACATGGGGCACCCTCGAATGCGGCGAGAACTCTTCAACTATGCGTTTCACTCCAGCATTTTGGGTAAAAGTGAAATCTCCAGTTTCTTGAAAAAATGCGCCAAGGTGGTGAACCAATATCATCCATGTGAGCTGGTTCGGGGAATCCAACTCGATCAGCTTGAAGTTTCCGATATTTCAGCCAATGATTTTCTTCTCTTGTCATTTGACTATCAGAAGCTCTTTGGAGACAGCATGGGAAAAGGCAACCTATCAGAGGACAAAAAAATCCGTGGAATTCCGAGTAATAATGAAGAATCATGGACTTTCTCAAACGGCTTACTTTCATTCTCCGATGAGACGGGCACCAAAACCAGCATTTACAACAAAAAGCTTAGCCTAAACGGCTCAACTTATTATGCAGGATATTTTGTCGAAACCTGTATTTGCCACATACTAAAGAAAACAGAACAATGAAAAATCTGATTGTTTTCGGCTCATCAAATTCCGAAGTTTTTGACTACTTATTTGGGCGCAACAAACACTATTTTCCTTATTGGGCAGATGGCTGGACAGCTCGAGGCCTGCTACGATCAAAGACGAAGGACTATATTTTACCACTCATTGAAGGCCAGTCTTTGGATAGCAATATCATCCTGAACTACGGAGTATCTGATGTTGATATCTCGACGGGTTTCAAGGGCCAGAATGATGGCTTCTATGACTTCAAAGGCTTCATCAACGAAGCAGCAGAAGGCATTGTAAACCTTGGTAAATATTTGAAAAATTTTGGTTTTTCGAATGTTTACGCCTCAGTTCTCTTCCCTCCGACATTGATGGGAGAGAGCTTTTTCTACCCTCGCTATCATTTTTACCCCTTACCAGTCAGGATCAGGGCACAAATGATGCTCGATATCGCAAACAACGTCGGCGCTCAAATGCCAGTTCTGAATACGCTTCCGCAATTGATATATTCGGAAGACCTGCCGGTTCTCCATCCAAAATTCTGTAGGGACAATGTCGAAAATCATCCAGACTATATTTCAACGCAGGAGATCGTATGGGACGCAATTAAAGACATTGATGGCATGCTGGAAAGGCGCGAGCCGCACCTCACATCGCACTATCCCCATGAGGGCTATGGAATTGGCACTTTGATGAAAGAACAGCGCCCACGTCCCAACACAACCAGATAGAACCAATTCATCTCAAACCAACAGTCAGAGTGATTTGCTCCCCACACACATCTCATCTATTACATGCCCGGATTGACGCCAAAAAGCTAATGTGGAAAAGCTGATTACGCTTTACATAAACAAGGAAGTCGTGGTAGCAGCCATCATCCAGTAAGTTGAAAAGTAATGTCAGCGGAACAGTGGATGTAAAACGACTGGAAACCAGTCATTTCTCACTGTGAAAACCGACAAATAAGATTTGCAATAACGCATTGAATATCTTATCTCTTTCAACACAGCGCCGGTATAGCTCAGTTGGTAGAGCACCTGATTTGTAATCAGGGGGTCGCGGGTTCAAATCCTGCTGCCGGCACCATTTCTCCCACATGCTCATTCATTCTAGGCTTTCGCCTAAAAGACGCTAATTGTTGGTAGTGTAGGTCAAGGTGCATCCAACCAGATCAACCGTGCCCGAGGAAAAGTCGGAAACGGACATAGTGCTGGCATCAGACGGATCTTTGAAGACGGCATAATTCTTCCCCATCCAGGCCCACATGATAAAGGCCCCCACAGGACCATCCGTAAAAAGAGCTTGCGCAAAGGCGTGCACGGCAACGGGAAAGGGCAAATTGATCCGCAAGGTATCTGCAGCCACCAGACTGGACAGATTGATATCGTTGGTGAAGTTGAAATACACCGTCACCTGATCACCTACCTTGCGCCAATGGATCGCCTTATCAGAAATTGCGACCGTATGGCCACTTTCATCGGAGAAAGACGGAACAAAAGCCCCTTCCTGATAGCTGAACAAGTCCCCACCAAGGCCGAATTGAACCTTATCGGGCAATGTTGCTGCTGGGTCTTCTTCCCCTTGCTGTGTCGTAATCGTCCCCATGAAATCCAGACGTGACGGATCATTGGCATCCTGCACCAGATCAGCAAGCAGATTTGCCTTTTTATAGTTGGATCGGAAATAGGCCGACCCGGTGGTTACATGCCCCAGCAAGCCTCCGGCCGTTGTGAACGTCCCCAATTTGAAAACAGTCTGGTTGAGAATATAGGTCGAGATCAGCCGGTCAAAATACCAGTCCTGTCCTCTTTGATCAAAGAAGCGCAGTTGCGCCTCCCCCACCGGGGAGCGGTCCAAAAAGCCAGAGCTCTCCCACTGCCCCCCTGAAACCGAATGCCACATATGGGCGATGCTGACGCCATCATTGCTATAAACTTCGCCATGCAACTTGCATTCGGAAAAGCGCCCGAGCGTGTGCCGATGCACCCCGACAGCAACGCCCGCATAATGCTCGATATGTGCATTGCGGAACAGATAGTCGTTCCCCCCGACCCGCATATCTGGATCGCTGATATCAACAACACAGACCGCAAACTCCTGATCAACAATCTCCCCCGCAATGGCGCGGTCGATTTCGATCCTGTATGGATCGCGCACGGATCTGATCGTAACGATATCCACTTTGTCCGCAGCGGACGGATTGGCCACCCAGATGCGTAGCCCCGCATGGGCGGGAGAAAAGCAGGCCCGATCGGCAACAAGCGTCTTACCGCGTCCAGATGCAATTCGTGGCGCTGCGAAATAGCCTGAGACATCCTTCGCATCCTGCAAAAAGTCGGCAGAAACACGCACGCGCCGCGCATCGACAAATTCTGCGATTGCATATTTTGCCAGAACCCGCTGCCATCGTTGCGCTTTAAAAACACCGCGGCGCCCCAAATAGCCTGCGCTATTTAGAACAAAGTGTTTTCCCACATCTTCAAGATCGAATATGTCGGCATCTGCGGTGAGCGTGGTTCCCGACAGGGTGAAGAGGATTCCGGACGTGTCCTTGAATTTGAAATCGACCCCACAACTCCAGCTTTCCAGATCCTGCACCCGCACATTGGCCAGACGCGCTGTGCGCAAAATGCTGTTGTTGAGCCGGTAAAAGCCAACATCGGTCAAGAAGCTGTTTCCCAATCGGCCAATATGCATGCCCACCGGACCAATTGCATCATCAGGCTGATTATCATGCGGCTGAATGGAAAAGCCGGAAAATTGTACACTGGCCTTACTCTGCAGCAAGGCCATGACACTTCTGGATGCATCGGAAAAATCGGGCCGGATGCGTGTCACCCGCTTGCCATCCCCAGCAAAGCCCCAGCGCGTCTGCAAGGCGCCACCAGACAGGTCAAGCGTGTCTGTGGTGCGGTAATTGCCCGCTGGCAAACGCCCCATCAGTTCATTCTGTCTAAGATAGACAAGCCAGGCATTGAGTGCGCGCGTGTCATCATGCCGATTGTCACTCAGCGCCCCAAAATGATGCGGATAGGGCTCGCCAAAAGGCGCCCATTTCACCCCCATGCGGGAAGTAGCCGCTGTCCCCCGCGCATCTCTTTGAAGCATAAGCTTGCCTACCGGCGTAGCGATGGAGATAAAGGCTTTCTCTTTTGGAACCATCGCTGTTTCCAGATCCCGATGGGAATAATAGTCGCATTCACCGCTTGCGAAATGTTGTTTGAGATCACCAACAGCTCTTCCCCTCGCGCCACGACTGGCTTGGGACATGAGGTCTGAGTCAGAAAGAGATCGCGGATCGGTCATGATTTCACCCGGCAAACCATAGAAGGAAAGAAAGAAGCAGCGTTCGCTTTCCTGTCTATCACAGCAGCGCGTGCCTTTGCCCATGAAATTTCGCACATTGATCAGGCTAACACGCGAAACGAGTGACAAAAACACGGCCCAAGATGGTGCGCGCAGAGAGACCGCCTACCCACACAGACGAAAATATTTCCCATATTGGACTGCAATGAAAATTGGGAAACAAAGACTTTGCGCATTTAGCGTCATACTGCGCAAAATTTTTTAATTCCAAGACCAACAACAGACAACGATATCTTGAGAGAAAAGTGCCCTTCACCCTATTTTGGCTACCAACGAACACCACAATTTGAAGGGCACAAGACCTCATGAGAAAAACACTCCTAGCCGCTGTTGGCGCCGCTTTCCTCCTCACGGCCCCCGCGTCCGCAAGCGACAACGCCCCGAAAGAGATCCTCAACGTCTCCTATGACATTGCGCGTGAGCTCTATGCCGCGATCAACCCCAAGTTCCAGGCCTATTGGAAAGACAAGACCGGTCAGGACATTGAAATCAAGCAGTCCCACGCAGGCTCCTCCAAACAGGCCCGTGCCATCATGCAGGGTCTCAAGGCCGATGTCGTAACCTTCAACCAGGTGCTCGATGTGCAGGTTCTGGCAGACCGTGGCGGCTTTGTTTCCAAAAGCTGGCAGCAGGATCTGCCGAACAACGCCAGCCCTTACTATTCCCTTCCTGCCTTCCTTGTGCGTGAAGGCAACCCGAAGGGTATCAAGGACTGGAGCGATCTGGTGCGCGATGACGTAAAGCTGGTCTTCCCGAACCCCAAAACCTCCGGCAATGCTCGTTACACCTATCTGGCAGCCTATGCCTATGCTCTTGAGCAGAATAGTGGCGATGATGCCAAGGCACGCGAATTTGTCGGCAAGCTGCTCAGCAATGTTGCCGTATTCGATACCGGCGGTCGTGGCGCTACCACCAGCTTCGTTGAACGAGAAATCGGCGATGTGCTGATCACCTTCGAAGCCGAAGTGGAAAATATCCGCGCCAAATATGGCGAAGATGAATATCAGCGCGTTGTGCCGTCCATTTCGCTTCTGGCCGAGTTCCCTGTGGCGCTCGTAAAGAAGGTAGCCGAAAAGCGTGGCAGCGTTGACGTCTCCAAAGCCTACCTGGATTACCTCTACAGCGAAGAAGCACAGGACATCATTGCCTCCTTCAACAACCGCGTTCACAACGAAACCGTCAAGGCGAAATATGCCGAGAACTTCCCTGAAGTCCGTCTTATCCGCGTAGAAGATGTATTCGGCAGCTGGGACAAAGCCAACAAGACCCACTTCGCCGAAGGCGGTGTACTTGATCAGGTCTTCACCGGCAATTGATCCCGCCCAAAGAATGACAAACGCGGCTCGAGGCACCCCACGCTTCGGGCCGCTGTTGTTGCTTCCCCTCAAGACAGGCCAGTGAGATGACACACCTAGATGCAGCGCCGCCCCGCACCTTTCTTAGTTCTTTTCGGCTCAAACGTCATGTCATGCCCGGCTTCTCACTGACGCTGGGCACAAGTCTGCTGTTTGTCTGCTTGATCATCCTGCTGCCGCTCAGTGGTCTCTTCTGGCAAATGAGCCAGTTGGGCCTTGCGGACTATTGGCGCATCATCTCGTCTGAGCGTACCTTGGCCTCTTTCCGCGTAACGATCAGCGCAGCAGCTTTTGCAACGCTCTTTAACGCAGTCTTTGGCTTGCTGCTCGCCTATGTGCTGGTGCGTTACAAGTTCCCCGGCAAACGTCTGCTCGACGCACTGGTGGATCTTCCCTTTGCCTTGCCAACGGCTGTTGCCGGCATCGCGCTGGTCGCCCTTTATGACAAGAATGGCTGGATGGGCACCTTGCTTTCTGCGGTCGGTTTGAAGGTGGCCTACACATGGTGGGGCATTGTGCTAGCCATGATGTTCACCTCGGTGCCCTTTGGCGTTCGCACGGTCCAACCCGTGCTCGAAAGCCTCAAACCGGACGCAGAAGAAGCGGCCCGAACCCTTGGTGCGCGCGACTGGCAGGTTTTTCGCCATATAGTGTTTCCGCAGGTCTGGCCCAGCTTCATCACTGGCGCCTCACTGGCCTTTGCCCGCTCCCTCGGCGAGTTCGGAGCCGTGATTTTCATCGCTGGCAACATGCCCTTCAAGACCGAGATCGCTTCACTGCTGATCATGATCCGGCTTGAAGAATATGACTATCCGGCAGCCAGCGCCATTGCTGGAACAATCCTCTTGATTGCCCTCTTTGTTCTGGTGGCTGCCAATATCGCTCAATCCCGCGCCACCCGGCATTTGCATAAAGGGAGTTCCTGATCATGACGGCTCCATCTCCCACACCGCCCATCACCAACCCTCAGGTGCTGGCGTTGCTGCGTCAGAAGGCGCGCAAACGGGCAGTACTGATCGTCGTGGCACTCCTGTTCGCCGCCCTCGTGATGGCGTTACCGGTCATTGCAATCTTCGCCCGCGCCTTTCAGGAAGGGTTTGAGGTCTATAGTGCCAATATCACGACGCCGGATACCCTGCACGCCATTTGGCTGACAGTGCTCACGGCGCTCATCGTGTTGCCGATCAACCTCATCTACGGCATCGCGGTTTCCTGGGCCATTGTGCATTATCGCTTCCCCGGCAGACGGGCACTACAGATTATCATCGAACTGCCTTTCTCCATCTCACCCATCGTTGCCGGCCTCTGCTACCTGCTGATCTATGGCGCCACCGGCGTTGTAGGCAGTTGGCTGGATGGCTGGGATATCCAGTTGATGTTCAACCTCTTCGGCATCGTGCTGGTCTCCCTGTTCGTCACCTGCCCCTTCGTGGCACGCGAGCTGATCCCGCTGATGGAAATCTCCGGGCAGGATCAGGAAGAAGCCGCCTTGACGCTTGGGGCTACCGGTTGGCAAACCTTCCGCCATGTCACGCTGCCAAAAATCAAATGGGCCCTTCTCTACGGTGCCATTCTGGCCAACGCCCGGGTGATTGGAGAGTTCGGCGCGGTGAGCGTTGTATCCGGCAATATCCGGGGTGAAACCATGACCCTGCCGCTACAGGTGCAGCTGCTTTACAACGACTATAACGCCACTGGCGCTTTTGCTGCCGCAACAGTCCTGACGGGGATCGCCGTCATCACCCTTGTTCTGCGCTCGACCATCGAAGCGCGCCATCCGCACGAGCATGCCTAGGAAAGCAATCATGTCACTACAGATTCAGAATATCAGCAAATATTACGGCGCTAATCTGGTGCTTGACGCGGTTAGCCTTGATATCGAGCCGGGGGAGTTCATCGCCCTTCTAGGGCCGTCCGGCTCTGGCAAAACCACGCTGCTGCGCACCATTGCCGGTCTGCAATTTGCCGAAGGGGGCACACTGTCCTTTGACGGAGAAGACATTACCGGCCTTGATGCCCGCAAGCGGCGCTTCGGCATGGTGTTTCAGAACTACGCCCTGTTCGAACATATGAGCGTTGCCGAAAATGTAGCCTTTGGCCTTAAAATGCGCGAGCGTAGCGCTCGCCCTTCGGCAAAGGACATCAACCGCCGTGTCATTGAACTGCTCGACATGGCCCAGATCGGCCATTTGGCAGAGCGTTTCCCAAGCCAGCTTTCCGGTGGTCAGCGTCAGCGGGTGGCCCTCACCCGGGCTCTCGCCATCGAGCCAAGGCTGTTGCTTCTGGATGAACCCTTCAGCGCACTGGATACGCGGGTGCGCAAGGATCTGCGTTCTTCCCTGCGCAGCCTGCAGCAGCAGGTGGGTGTCGGTGCTATTCTGGTTACCCACGATCAGGAAGAAGCGTTTGAGCTGGCGGATCGCATTGCCGTCATGTCAGACGGCAAGATCGAGCAGTTTGATACACCGGCCAATCTGATCAAGAAACCATCCTCGCCATTCGTGGCGGAATTCCTTGAAGGCGCGGGTGGTTACAACCAATCCGGCGCAGGCATCTAAGCCGACTTCATCATGCAAAACAAAGGGGCCCACAAGGCCCCTTTCTATTTCATTGGAACTGATTGAACAACAAAGCCCGACAGACTAGAGCGCTTTATAGGTCTCATCCAACGCTCCAAGGAACGAGCTTGCATGCTCGCTGAGCTCCTTTGACTGACCTGACAACTTCACAGAACGTTCGGCCACGGACTTGGCCGCAACTTCAGTTTCCTTGGCAGCCTCTTCAACGCTTCCCAGCGCCGCATTGATCTGCTCCGCACCGCCAGAAGCTTGCGTGACATTGTCTGCAATTTCCTTGGCAGCCGATGCCTGCTGTTCCACTGCCGTTGCGATGGAAGAGGAAATCTCATTGATATGCGAAATCGTGCCCGCAATTTTTTCGATCGCAGCGACAGTCTCGCTCGTAGAGGTCTGAATGCCAGAAACCTGTCCCGAAATTTCTTCCGTCGCCTTCGCAGTCTGGTTGGCGAGATCCTTCACTTCAGCAGCAACCACTGCAAAGCCGCGCCCAGCCTCGCCCGCACGCGCAGCTTCAATCGTCGCGTTGAGCGCAAGCAGGTTGGTTTGCTCGGCAATTTCCTGAATGAGGCGGATAACATCGCCGATACGGCTTGCCGAGGTGGCCAGCTCGCTAACAACATTGGTCGTGGCCTCGGCTTGACCAGAGGCTTCATGCACCACTTCGGTTGAAGTTGTCACCTGCCGTCCGATTTCCTCGATCGAGGCGGACAATTCTTCGGTTGCAGACTGAACGGACCGCATATTGTCAACGGTCTGATTGGTCAGGCCAAACAACGCAGAGGTTTCACTGCTGGTGCGCTGTGCGCCACCAATCATTTGCTCGGCAGTGGCCTGCAGGTCGCCAGCGGCATCCTGAATGGTCTGAGCAACGCCGCTAACACTATCCTGAAAACTGCTGGAGAGTGTCTGAAAACTGCGGTTCCTTGCGAATGCCGCTTCGCTATTTTCTGCATCCTGCAGCACGGCGCAAGCATATGGCACATCATCAACCACAGCGACCGATACGTCCACCAGAGAGCCAAAGCTGCCACCATCATATTTATTATAGATGATCTTGCCTGACCAACTCCCGGACTTCTGGATAGTCGCTTCGACATCCTTCACATAGTCCTCGACCCGGACTCCACCATATTGCTCCTTGGCCAGAAGCTCAGAGACCGGTAGACTTTGAATCGCTTGTAGAGATGGATAGCCGGAGGCCTTCAGGAAGGCGTTATTGACATAGACAATGCCTTCACGTCCCGGCGCCAGACAGTTGATGAATACACCGGACGGAGATCCGCCCATTGCTGCGGCGACAAGATCATTTAATGAAGACCCTTCAGCTGCCTTTTCTTTGCGTAGCCCAAACATCGAAAGCCTCCCAAGACCCTGCTATCAAGAAAACGTTGGACCAAATTGTGCAACCGAATTCTTTGACAAGGTATTAACCGTCTGTGAGGCAAGGAAAAAATATCGGTATAACAACCAGACAAGCAGAGAAAGCATGGTAATTTTATCAGGATGCATTGCCCGAATCCGACCAGACTCGATGGGGTGCTCTCCAAGCCTTGATCAGATCGTCAAAACGAAAAGAGAAACACCCCATCTCCAGTCCCCCCCACGGGAACCCTGAATCAGATTGACAAGAGCGAGTTAAATCCGCCCTGCGCTCAAACTGGCATACACTTGGTGATTGAACGGTGCTTGTAGGCAGCAAGTATGCCAGTGTGCTATTGCTAGCACACCATATTGAAAATCAGCATTGCTTTTAAAACAGATCTAGAAGGGGAGATTACAGAAAAAAGATCAAGAGAACTAGTACATCTAACAATGATATTATTGACAAATATTGGGTTTTATCCAACAAAATAACATAAGAGCTTAAATTACAATCACTTGGGGTAAAAATGGATAGACCACCCCATGTCCGGATGGAAGGATGGAGGATGCTTGAAATCCAGCACCCCACCAATCCAAGCCAGCTCCCCTATTGAGCAGCCGCTCCTTCCAAATTCACATTGTCATATTGCTTCTGATGAAAATGGATCGCGGGCAACACGATCAAATCAACAATCTCTATAATGCTATTGAGATTGGGCTGTTGCAGGGTCATGAAAAACTCGCTGCGCATCAGATCAAAAGGCAAATGCTTAATGCGATCAGGAATAGGCAATATGCTGATTTCACCGCGCTGAATGGCGTTCAGCAGAACCGCATCGAGCACGGAGTTGCTGGCAATAACAATTTTCTCCCTCAGTTCCATGGGCTTCACAGATGTCTCTCTGTAATATTCCATCAGCTGAGAGGTCAGAACCATCATCAAATGGCCCCGCATTTCACAAACCTGATTAAGAAGCGCGATCAGGTCATCACGTAAAGACCCTCTGTCAGGAACAATCGGTTTGTTTTGCTGAAAATAGTGCAGAAGAGCCGCTTCAAACAGTTCCACTTTGTTTGACCACCGTCGATAGACAACCGATCGGCTGGTCTTGGCACGTTTCACAACCCCTTCCACCGTATATTGTTGAAATCCATAGACCAGCACCTCTTCCCATGCCGCATCCAAAATTGCACGCTCAAGGGCTTCCCCCCGTCGCCGTTTTTTCTTCTCGCTCAAACGCCCCTCCACCTTAAAAGAAACGAAAACGCTTCCTGCCGACGATACACCCGCCCTTTAGATACAGTACCGTACTTTAAGTTTCAAGTATGATATTCCAGATGCAAACATCATACAATTCAACATTACCCATTCACGGTCAATTCGCAGAACTGCACAAACAGCTGCGAACCCCATGGTCAAAAAGGAAAAGCATGCAGATTGGTCTGCATGCTTTTGGTTGAGAATGAAAGATCTGTGCGCAGCCAGAGTGCCCCAGAAAGACAGGAGAAAGACTGCAGAAGAACTGGCTAAAGCTCTCTCGCCCAAGGCGGATTGGCGCCTTTGCGGGAAACGGTAACCGCCGCCACCCGCGCAGCAAAAGCCATAGCCTCACCGATCTGATCATCGGAAACGCCCTTGAGAGCCTCTTTGCTCAACAGGCCCATTTCATCCAGTTTGGCCAGAATACCGGCATTGAAGGTGTCACCGGCCCCAACGGTATCAACTACACTGACCCGCTCGGATGGCGCAGAGATCGTTCGCCCATCAGCAAGATAGGCAGTGGCACCCTCCGCGCCTTTGGTGATCAGAATGATCGTCGGCCCCAGCTTCTTAACTTCAGCGACCTGCTCATCCAGCGTATGAAGATCTGGGAAGAACCAAGCAATATCTTCATCCGAAAGTTTCACGATGTCACTATGCGCCATCATGGAGCAGATGCGCGCACGATAGACATCGGCATCCTCGATGAAGCCCGGCCTCACATTCGGGTCCATCATGATGACATGGTCTTCCGCTTCCCGAAGAGCGATTGCCTGATAAGTGCGCGCGCAAGGCTCGACAGCGAGGCTGATGCCGCCAAAAAACAGGGCGTCGATGGATGCGGGCACGGCCCCCACATTCTCAATCGACAGCATGCGACCGGCGGAATTCTCGTCGTAGAAATGATAGGTCGCGTGTCCATCAACCAGCTTGACAAAAGCCAAGGTCGTCGGCCGCTTACTCACCTCACTCAGGCTTGCCCCGACACCGCTCTGCTCCAGAGAATCCCGGATTTGCTCTCCGAACAGATCAGACGATAGACCAGTCAGGAATTCAGCTGGCACCCCCAAGCGCCCCAAGGCGATCGCAGTGTTGAAAACAGCCCCTCCCGAGCAGGGCTCATAGGTCAGCGTTCCCTCCACACTCTTGGTGGGTATCATGTCAATCAACGCTTCTCCGCAGCATATGATTCTCGGCCCGTAGGTCACTGTTTAAATCCTCCCTGATAAACCGGTTCAGCCCAGCCTATTGCTTCGCTCAGACATTCTGAAAACTGAAGATCGGCTCCTGTACAATTTGTGAAACGCCCTCACTGCTCCCGTCCAATATGGATAGCAGCGTTTTGCCCATCAGCACGCCCGCATTCTCTATATCCTCATACACCCGATCGAGCGTCGGCGAGATCTGCTCCAGAATGGGACTGTTTGTTTTCACCACCGCCTGATAGTCGACGCCACGTTTGAGGCCGATATTGCGCAACCCTGCATTCAGCGCCAGATAGCTGGTCTCGCCGGGGCAAATGAAGCCGAAGACATCGCCTTCCTTGCGATCAGACAACAGCTCCACCGCCCATGAGCGGATGGCTTCAAGATTGGAGTCCAGCGTGACCGTGTCCGGAATAACATAGTCCAGACCTGCCTGCCGCACGGCCCGCATGAAACCGTAGCGCAGATGCTGGTGGAAGGTGAAGCCCTCCTGCGGCAGGATCATGGAAAGACGGTTACAGCCAAGATCTGCTAATCTGTTGGCAGCCTGAAAGGCAAAATCCTCATTGTTGAAGTCAATGAAACTATGCTTCTGCGAGAAATCCGTGCGCCCATGCGACACAAAAGGGAACTTCTTTTCAAGCAAATAGCGGATACGTTCATCGAAATTACGCGTCCGCGTCAGCACCAGCCCATCCGCCAAACCGTTGCGCACCACATATTTGATTGGAGCGATATCATCTCCACCAGAAAATGTGGGCGTTATGATCAAATGATAGCCAGATCCCTCCAGAGAGCGGGTCAACCCCTCGATCATGCTGTTGCCAAACCCGAAAATCTCGTCATGTGGGCTCAACATCAGGCCGATGACGCGCGTCTTTCCGGTTCTGAGCCGCTGGGCCGCACGGTCTGGCACATAGCCGATTTCCTCGGCAACCTTGGCCACCTGCTGTCGCGTGGCCTCGGCGATCTTGGGGTCCCCCTTAAGGGCACGAGAAACGGTGGTAACCGCCAGCCCCATGATTTGCGCAATCGTCTTTTGCGTCGGCTTGGTAGACCCTTGCTGCATGAAATCCCTTCAATGGCACGCGCTATTCAGCCTGAATGGCAAAATTTAATACGTAACTTTTTTGATCAAGAATGAAGACTATGCTATTTTTTTCCCAATTACAAACAGTTAGAGATTTATCCAACCTAGCTATTGTAACGATATAAAATTCTCTCGATTTGCCCTATACTACCTTCAATTGCAGCGTTGCAGTCAATTTTCTAACAGCGAATTCAGAGAGCAGCTTTGATGAAACGTTCCCATGTCAATGAAATCCTGAAAGAGGCCGACAGCTTCATTCGATCCTTCGGCTACATTCTGCCACCCTTTGCCTATCTCTCTCCTGAAGAGATGAAGGCCACCGACCATAGCCTCTATGTCGAGCGCGCCATGGGATGGGATATCACCGATTACGGACTTGGGAAGTTCGACGAGCTTGGCCTGTTTCTGTTCACCGTGCGCAACGGCATTGCAGACGACCTCAAACGCGGCAAAGGCATGCTCTATGCGGAGAAGATCATGATCAGCCGCAAAGACCAGCTTTCCCCGATGCATCGCCATTATCTGAAGGCCGAAGACATCATCAACCGCGGCGGCGGCAAGCTGGTGCTTGAACTCTGGGCGCCGAATGAAGAAGGGACAATCGATCGCGAAAAAGATGTCGTGGTTCCCATTGACGGCCGTATGAAGACTCTCAAGGCGGGCAGCCACCTCAAGCTGGATCCGGGTGAAAGCATCACGCTGATGCCGGGCGTCTGGCATTCCTTCTGGGGAGAAGGCGACGATGTGCTGATCGGAGAGGTATCTACCGTCAATGACGACAAGACCGACAACTGGTTCGAAATGGATATCGGTCGCTTCTCCTCCATCGAAGAAGACGAAGCACCTCGCCACCTGCTCGTCTCCGACTATGAGACATTCCTGAGTTAAAATCCGCAGAAGACGAGACATAAAAAAACACCCGCAAGCTGAATAGACTTGCGGGTGTTTTCATTTCCAACGGAATAGGCCGATTTACAGCGAGATACGATAAACCCCGAAGCCGGCTTCGCTGGTCTCGCCGGTTGCCTCGATGGAAACCGCTTCTACATCCTCGACGAAAGCAGCCGCTTTCGGCCCTGTTTCAAACAGAACCGTCGTGTCTGCCAGAGGAGCCAGAGACCAGTTGGAATCTGCAGTCGGGTTTACAGTCCCCTTCTCGACAATGTAGCGCACAATCACATCGCGGTTGGTATCCGGCGCGGTCAGAATGATGGTGGAGCCATCACAGCCCGGGAAGTGGCCGCCACCGCCAGCGCGATAGTTGTTGGTTGCCACAATGAACTCGGCTTCAGGGTCAACCGGTTTGCCGTCATACATCAGATCGACGATACGGTTGGCATCGGGATTGATTTCTTCCTTTCCGTCAGAAGAATATTTTGACGGCTGGGAAATATCGATCTTGTAGGTCACTCCGTCGATCACGTCGAAATTGTAGGATGGGAAGTCTGGATTGAGCAGGGTCTGATCCTTGCCACCGGCTTCCACCTGATTGAAGATCCCGGCGGAACGCTCAAGCCAATCCTTGACCTGCTGACCGGTGACTTTCACCGCCCGTGCGGTGTTGGGATAGAGATAGAGGTCAGCCACATTCTTGATGGCGACCGGGCCGGCTGGCACATCGGTGTAATAATCAGGTCCACCACGACCGCCGCACTTGAACGGAGCAGCAGCGGAAAGCAGCGGCAGCCCTTCAAACTCGGACCCCTTCAGCATCTGCGCGGTGTACCAGAGCTGCGCATTGGAGACGATCTGCACGGATGGATCATCGGCCACCAGCGCGAAATAGGAATAAAGCGCTGAAGCAGCTTCTCCCACCGGACGGCGGATATAATCAAGGGTTTCCTCATGGGTTTTCTGGACAGGTGCCAGAACCGACGCCACACTTTCCACCAGCGGAATATATTTCCGCTTTTCGCGCTTGTAGATCGGACGGGCCTCGGACACATGCGAAGCGATGGCCCATTTGCCATCTTCATTCTTCTCAAGCAGCAGATCGATCAACCCCAGATGCGAGCCCCAGAAGCCAGCCATAACAGCCGGTTTGTCCATCAAGGTGCCTTTCTCGTTGTCGACGCCCTTGATGTCGGCATAGTTGCCAGGAAAGACACGGTGATGATGGCCGGTAAAGACAACGTCGACATCCTTCACACCGGCCAGATAGAGAGCGGCGTTTTCCATCCCTTCGGAATAACCACCACCGGCAATGCCCGAATGGCATAAAGCAATGATCAGTTCGGCACCCTCTTCCTTCATTTGCGGCACATAGGCTTCGGCTGTCTTGACGATATCGCGCGTCATGACCTTGCCTTCCAGATTGGCCATATCCCATGTCATGATCTGCGGCGGCACAAAGCCAATAAAGCCAAGCTTGATGGCATGCTCGTTGCCATCACCATCCTTGATCGTCTTTTCAAGAATTTCATAAGGCTTGATCAGGGTTTTGTCCTTGGTGGGGTCAGCTCCGAGCGTATCACCCATGGCGATATTGGCGCAAACAAAGGGGAAGTTCGCCCCGGCGAGCGCCTTCTTGAGAAAATCGAGGCCATAGTTGAATTCATGGTTGCCAA
Organism: uncultured Cohaesibacter sp.; assembly: GCF_963682185.1. Classification (NCBI taxonomy): domain Bacteria; kingdom Pseudomonadati; phylum Pseudomonadota; class Alphaproteobacteria; order Hyphomicrobiales; family Cohaesibacteraceae; genus Cohaesibacter; species uncultured Cohaesibacter sp. Next base: position 751,648 of record NZ_OY821667.1, read on the forward strand.
GGGTTGCCATGTCATAGCCAAGGGTATTCATGGCCGCCATCATTGGATGCAGCTGATCCCCCTCAAACCCGCGTTCATAGGCAACATAATCCCCCATCGGATTGCCCTGAATAAGATCCCCGTTGTCCAGCAACATGGAATTGGACGCTTCGGCGCGAATGTCATTGATCAGCGCTGCGGTGCGCGCAAGACCGGCCGAATCCGTTGGCTTGTCACCGTAATAATCATAAGGAAAAATCGCGACGTGAATGTCGGTCGTCTCCATCAGACGCAAATGGGCCTGACCAGCCTTTGCAAAGGCGGAAAAAGGATGCAAAGCAATCAGCGCGCCTGCGCCAGCAGCACCAGCCAGAAAGCGACGACGGGAAAGTGAGAGTGTGGACATAATCAAGCGCTCCTTGGATTAAAATAGACACTTCATTGAAAACACGGGCGAAATAGGCATCAAACAGACAACCAGCCCCGCAATGCGAGCAAAGACCGAGCGAGTGCAGGCCAACAGCATCTCCTCAGAACGGTTTTCGCTCCAATACCAACAAACAAGTTGTAGAGTTTATGTGCTTTTATTGTGACGCACACAGGCCTTCGCGCCAATCGGGAAGAAAGTCACAGATAATATGGCATGGGACAGAAAGAGAAAGGCCCTCTCCCTCTCTCTTGTCCCTTCATTGGCAACAACCCTATCGCGAATGGTCATCGGTCAAGCGGCAGGCCATGAAGAAAGAGCTGAAGGCTGAAGTCCACATGATTGCGAATCTGCTCAGCCGTCATTCCCTCCCCCCTGCGCATCAGCAACGGCGTCCGCTCGGAAAGCAGCATGGCGTTATACATGTGCGCATAGGCCTTTGCGTCTGGCTCTGGTAGATACTGACTAAGAAAAAGCGTGAGTTTGCCTAGCCAATAGGGCTGTGCGTGGAAACGAAACAAATCGCCAAGCTCGCTGCTATGCCTGCTTTCCGATAGCATCAAGCGAAACAATGCCAGATTTCTAGACCGCATATGACGCGTCAGGAATGCGACCCCATAAAGGCGTAATTCTTCAGCCAGATCTCCCTCGCTTGAGAAGAAGAACTCTGTTTCATCTTCATCGAAACGACCAAGAAGCGCAGTAAACAGCGACACTTTGGAAGGGAAGTAGCGATAAACCGTCTGCTTGGTGACCCCAGCCTCCAGCGCCACGGCATCCATGGTGGTGCCACTATAGCCATTGGCCAGAAACAGCCGTTCGGCAGCCTCTACGATGGTTTTTTGTTTCAAACGGATTTTCTCGGCAACTTTCATAAGAACACCAACAGAGCTTGAAAATCATACTAACCAGTATTATGTTCAAATTCTTGAAAATACAAGTCAGGATTAATCATCAATGACACATCACGAAAAAGGTCTAACCTATCTTCTGGTCGCCGCTGCTCTCATGAGTTTGGATGCGGTCTTTATTCGCCTGTCCGGCCTGCATGGCTTTGCTCCGTCTTTCCTGTTCGGCGTCTTCTCGCTGATCTCGATGACGCTGCTGACCCGCATCCGGGAAGGCCATCTGCTTCCCGTCATCAAGGCCGGTGGCTTCATGCTGTTTGTCTCTGGCGCCATCATGGGCGTCAGCGGAACAGCCTTTACCCTTGCGGTGCAAAAGACAACCGTCGCCAATGTTCTGCTCATCATGAGCGTAACGCCCATTCTCTCAGCCATCTTCAGCTGGATATTCCTTAAGGAGCGCCTGCAGAAGCAGACCTTCTTTGCCATCCTCCTCTCCATGGCTGGCATGTATATCATCGTGCGAGGCTCTCTGGCATCAGGTGGTATCGCTGGCGACCTGATCGCGCTCACCGCATCGCTGGCCGTATCCTTGAATTTCGTCGTCTGGCGCAAATTCAGCCAGCTCAACCGCTCTCTGGTGGTCGGCGCTGGCGGGTTGTTCATTGGCCTGTTTGCGGTTCCCTTCATCAACGTGGGCGACTTTGATATGTATGGCGTGCTGATCATGATGGTCATGGGCCTGTTTACCGCCCCTGTCGGCCGCATGCTGAATGCCATGGCCACCCGCCTTATCTCCGCTCCGGAAGTCAGCCTCATCGCACAGATCAAGATTGTCATCGCACCGGTGATCATCTGGGCTCTGTTCGGAGAAGTTCCTAGTGAGGCAACCTTCATAGGCGGCAGCCTCATTCTGCTTGCCGCCTTGGGTCAGCCACTTCTCAAACTCTATCAAATGAAACGAGCACCGACACCGGCCATCGCAGAATAAGAACAGACTGACCATCTGCTCAAGGACCAAATTCGTGACCCAAAAAGAAAGCGCAACCTGCATCTGGCAGGCTGCGCTTTTCTCTTTAGCAGCGGAGCAAAACAGCTCCTGAGATGGACCTGCTAACCGATAATCGCCTCAACGGTCACTTTGGCCACGCCATCAGAGGGAGGCGGCACGATATCACCCGCAATCGGCTTGCCATCCACACTCAGCGAGACCACGTTGCCAGACCCTTTGCGCACCACAGAAATATCATAGGAGACACCTCGGAACATGCGCTGCACCCGGAAATCGTCCCAACGCTCAGGAATGACCGGAGCGATCTTGAGGCCGTCATAATCGGGGCGGATACCCAAAATCCATTGCGTAATGGTGTAATAGTTCCAGGCCGCAGTGCCAGTCAGCCAGGAATTCTTGGCCTCCCCGTGGCTCGGCGCATCACGACCGGCGATCATCTGCGCATAGACATAGGGCTCCAACCGATGCACGTCGGAAATACCTTCCCGCACAGACGGGCTGATCCGACTATAATAGTCAAAGGCAGCATCCCCATTGCCCATGACAGCTTCGGCAATGGCCACCCACGGGTTATTGTGGCAGAAAATACCGGCATTTTCCTTGTAGCCCGGAGGATAGGTGGAGATTTCACCATATTCGATATAGTAGCGCGAATAGGCTGGCTGCTGCAGCACGATGCCATGCGGGGTTGCCAGATGTTTCGCAACCGAATCCAACGCCTGCCGAGCCTTGCCATCTTCCACACCGACACCGGCCAGAACACAGAAGCCCTGCGGCTCGATAAAGATCTTGCCTTCGGCCTGCTCATGCGTGCCCAGCTTGTTGCCGAAATCATCATAGGCTCTGAGGAACCATTCCCCATCCCAGCCATGCTCGCTGATCGTAGCGCCCATATCCGCAGAAATCCGAGCATAATAGGCCGCGTCTCCATCCTTGCCGATGACCTTGGCGATATCGGACAGTTCCTTGGCAGACAGCACCATCAGTCCGGCGATAAACACGGATTCAGCCACCGTGCCTTCCTTGCTGGTCGTGGTCTGGAAGCTTTCTCCCGGCGTATCGGAAAAGCAGTTGAGATTGAGGCAATCGTTCCAGTCGGCTCGCCCGATCAGAGGCAAGCCATGCGGGCCCATCCGATCCTCGGCATATTGGATCGAGCGCTTGAGATGCTCATAAAGCGGCTCTTCCGTACCCGGCTGGCAATCAAACATCACCGGTTCATCCAGAATGGAAAAATCGCCGGTTTCCTTGAGATAGGCCGCAACTCCGATGATCAACCAATGTGGGTCGTCATTGAAGTCGCCCCCGATATCATTGTTGCCCTTCTTCGTCAGCGGCTGATACTGGTGATAGGCGCCGCCCGAGGAAAGCTGCGTTGCAGCAATATCCAGTATGCGTTCCCGGGCCCGCGAGGGCACCATATGTACGAAGCCCAGCAGGTCCTGATTGGAATCGCGGAAGCCAAGCCCGCGCCCGATGCCAGACTCAAACGAAGAAGCCGAGCGAGACATGTTGAAGGTCGCCATACATTGATAGGCGTTCCAGATATTGACCATGCGGTTGGTGTGCTGATCAGGCGAAGACACCTGATAGACGCCCAACAGCGCATCCCAATGCTTGGTCAGCGCATCAAAAGCGCCATCGACGGTCTCAAGATCGCAATATTTGTCGATGATCGGTTTAACCGTCTTCTTGTTCAGGATCTGCGAGCTTGGCGGATCGAACTTGTCATCCTTGTCATTCTCATGATAGCCGAGCACAAACACGACCTTACGGGTCTCGCCCGGCTCAAGGCGCAACTTCACGTGATGCGATCCCATCGGGGACCAGCCATGGGCAATGGAATCCCGTGATTTGCCTTCCATCACGGCAACCGGCTTATCCCAGCCGCGCCATGGACCAAGAAAGTCCTCGCGCTGGGTATCAAAACCGGCAATCTCTTCCGAACAGGCAAAGAAGGCGAAATGGTTGCGGCGCTCGCGATATTCCGTCTTGTGATAGATCACCCCCTCATCCACTTCCACCTGACCGGTGGAAAGATTGCGCTGGAAATTGCTCTGATCATCCAGTGCGTCCCAGAGACAAAATTCCACCGAGGAAAAGAGCGAAACATCCGCAGGCACAAGGCGCTCGTTGCTGACCGTCACCTGCCAGATTTCCAGCGTTTCATCCAACGGAACGAAATAGCGGGTTGCGGTGCGAATGCCATCCTTTTTGGAAGAGATAACAGAATAGCCCATGCCATGACGGCAAGAATAATCCTCCAGCTCCGTCTGCATCGGCATCCAGGAAGGAGTCCAGCAGTCGCCGGTTTCATTGTCGCGTACATAGACATAACGGCCACCGAAATCAGTCGGCACATTATTGTAGCGTCCACGCGTCAGGCGGCGCAAACGGGCATCGCGATAATAGGAGTAGCCGCCAGCGGTGGCAGAGAGAATACCGAAATAGCTCTGACAGCCAATATAGTTGATCCAGGGCGCAGGCGTATCAGGACGGGTAATCACATACTCACGCGCCTGATCGTCAAAATATCCATATTTCATAGTGAGCACCTATCAAATGTCAGTAAGGGATAAAGAGCCACATATCCGCCAACCATGCATTTCAAGCCGCAAAAGAGACAGAAGGCTCCCAACCTCCGGTTGGCCATTGCCTAACATATGAGATAGAAAGTTGGAAGTGAAACGTTTCAGATTTTGAATTTATTTCTTAATTTTGTAATTTTAGAAATTATTTTTCACTTCAAGATCGATTTTGCTTTTAAAGGCTGTGGGATAAGACATAGACGGCCTATGGCAATGAGCGGCTCCCGGGATGCACCGCCCGTTCCCTTGCGACACGGCTAGCGTGCTCGCAAGAGGGGATAGATTATTCAGCCATTTTGTAATTTTTATGCCGGATCGGGCACACTAGCGGATCAGATCGCGCAACACGCGTGCACCAGCGATAACGCAGCGCATTTGTGCTTCATGCAATATCTGAAAGTCCTCGCCATAGACGGTCTCATCCGGCGCTTCGGTGATGATGGTCACCGGAAACAGAGAGTCTGGGAATTCCTGCGTGAAATGCGCGATATCCTTGGTGATGCTAAAGCCCATATCATCAGAACTATATTGGCTGAACCGCGCAAGATGAGCGCGATTCAGCGCGATGATCGGCTCATATTCTTGCAAAACACTGATCATGGTCTGCAAGATGGCTTCCCCAATCCCCTGCCAGCCGGGCAAATAGCGCAAGATCAACATGAAGCCCTTGGGCAAGGTCCATATTTCCTGCCCACGCGGTACATAGCCAGAAAGAGGACGTACGAACTCGTGCGAAGGATAGCCATGCAGATTCAAATGCAGCTTGGCATCCGTCAACGCTTTGACTTCATGCAGAATATCATTTTCATAGCCACGCTCCACATATTCCAGATCGTTCCCGCCAGCGGTAAAACGCGCCGCATGATTCATATGATTGGGAAAATCCTTGCAGAATTCCCGCATGAGAGCAAAACCGTCAGGATTGATCAGGGGTGCAATGGCAAAATTGTTGTGCTTATCATCTCTCAAACGGGCAGCCGCACGCAAGGCACCGACTGGTCCACTCGTCTCATTGGCATGTTGCCCGGAGCTGATCACCAGCCCTGGCCCTTCTCCCTTCAGATAGCGCCCCCATACAGGTCGGCCTCGACGGGAGCAGGAAATCAACTTCTCCCCGCCAAGAGCTTCAAGCCCGGCGCGCACCGTATCGGGCGAAAGCCAGTGGTCTACATGTTCAAGACTTTTGAGCGGATCTTCATCTTTGGGTACACGCCAGCCTTCAACACGGCTGTGTAGGATCGGCATGGTCTCACTGGCGCAATCAATCGCCAGATAGGGGTCAGAGGCAAGCGCCAGCTCAACCAAGACAGTCTCGTCGGCGCGCGGCACCAGATAAGGAACCAACTGCCCCGGCGCGAAGGTTCGATCGTCTTCCTTGTACCCGTTTTGCACCTTGAGGGTCTCAAGGGCTGCAAAATAGAGCTCCTCATGCATCAGTTCTGCCGAGCTGATCACCTCTTTGGAGTGCGGCAATTCGGTCTCGTAGAATGGCGCTTCCAGACGCATTTCCAGCCGATCGAACAAGGGACTTTTGTTGCCCCACTCTTGCGCCTTGAGGCTATTGAGCACCCATTCAAAGGCCTGTTCCAGATCCGTCTCGAACGGCGCATCACAATCAAGCTCTTCATCCTCGGCACCAACGACCCGCACCCAGCCACAATTGGCCAGAATCTCCATGCCCGCATGATCCGTCCGGCTCCGGTTCGGCGCGAAAATGCGCACGCTATCCTTGCGGCTGGATGACATGGTCATATCAAGCTGGTAATAGGGCTTCTCATCCTGCTGCGGCATGGGCTCGAGGCGGCATTGTCCGTCATCAAACAGATCCAGCACCGGATAAGCCTCTAGCATAAAGCGGATATCAGAGACGCCTTCAATCACCGGATAATGGATCACCATATCCTCGACATGAGTCAGATTGATATCTTCCATCAGCGCATGGAGCAACGGTTTGAAGGCAGAATAGATATGCACATCCGCCCCGCTCCGCGCAATCTCGCGTTCGGCAGCCTTGCGCCGCTCAGGACCGTCGAAAACCCAGATGTCAATCGCCGCCCCCTTGTAGGGCGCCTGCTTGAAGCGATCAACCAGCACAGACAGGGATGTCGGCAACTCTGAGCGACAGATCACGGACTTGGATTGCGAATTCATCATGGGACTACTATTGAACAGATTCGAGAAGAAAAAGGGGACCAGACATCCGAAAAGAGGTCACATCATGGCATCCCGATGAGGATGACCGCAAGACAAGGCTCCGACCTTTGCACGCGTGAACCGACCTACTACATTTTTCGAGAAAAATATGCCTGAGGAACGCCATAAACGCACCCTGTCATGTTTCGATGAGGTGCGTATCAAATCTGTTCAGTGAGCACAAGCCTGAGGCGCAGCAAAAGGCGCATTTGTGCCCTTTTAACCGCAATGAGCATGCTTGATAACCGCCTGCATTCCCGCGCTAAAGAAGGTAACGTGCGCCCATGGGGCCGTATGGAATGCATGCAAAAAAGATATTCGCCTGTGGGAAGTGACTGAGAGATAAAGGACAGCCCGACACAGGCCTTCAGCTGCCGCTTTGCTCCTGAAGCATATCCGGGAGCATAAAAGCGGCAGCATAAAGCCACTGAGAGCAGCCATCAGATAGCGAGATAATTCTCGCGTAGTTCTTTATTATCAAGCACTTCCTTGGCAGTGCCATCAAATACGACACTCCCGGTATCAAGAATGACAGACCTGTCAGCCAGCTCCAGTGCCCGAATCGCATTCTGTTCCACCAGAATCGTGGTAATGCCCTGCATCTTGATGATTTCGAGGGTCTTTTCGATTTCGTCAACAATCACAGGCGCCAGCCCCTCATAGGGTTCATCAAGCAACAGCACCTTGATGTCCCGTGCCAAGGCTCGGGCAATCGCCAGCATCTGCTGCTCGCCACCCGAAAGCGTCACCCCTTCCTGATTGCGTCTTTCACCAAGCCTCGGGAACAGATCATAAAGACGATCAATGCTCCAGCCGACCGGCTCGACGATCTGTGCCAACTGGATATTCTCCTCGACCGTCAGACCGGGAATGATGCGCCGATCTTCCGGCACCAGCACCATGCCCGCCCTCGCGGCCTCATGGCTTGCCATAGTGTGCAAATGCTGGTGATCCAGCCAGATTTCCCCATAGGTGAGAGACGGATTATCGAGCCGCGCGATGGTGCGCAGGGTCGATGTCTTACCCGCCCCGTTTCGACCCAACAGCGCCAGAATTTCCCCTTCATGCACATTGAAGGAGACCCCCTGCACGATATAGCTTTCACCATAATAGGCGTGAATATCATGCACCGACAAAAAGGCCGGAGCCGTGGCGGCCACATTGGCATGTTTGGTGAAATCGGGTCGGTCTTCTGCGGGGCGTTTGGTTGCTTCAATAGCGAGATCGCTCATGCTGCTTCTCCAAGATAGGCTTCTTTCACCTTCGGATGGCCCTTGATATTTTCCGGCGTGTCTTCAACCAGAGGCGTGCCCTGAGCCAACACCGTGATGCGCTCGGCAAGAGAAAAGACCACATGCATGTCATGCTCGATAATGGCGATGGTGATGTCGTGCTTTTCGTGGATTTCCTTGAGCAGATCGATGGTGTTGTTGGTGTCAGCTCGCGCCATGCCTGCGGTCGGCTCATCCAGCAGAAGCAGCTTGGGAGCCTGCACCAGACACATGGCCATTTCCAGCCTGCGTTTGTCACCACGCGACATGGACCCGGCAACCATATGCAGTTTCTCCGTCATGTTGACTTCTTCCAGCATATGCTCGGCTCGCTCAATGACCTCTTTCTCGTTTGAAATAGTCTCGAACGCATGCATGCGAAATGCGCCATCCCGCTTGGCAAAGCAGGGTATCAGCATATTTTCCATGACCGTCAGATCGGTAAAGATCTCAGGCGTCTGGAACACCCGACTGATGCCCATCTGGTTGATTTCAAACGGCGTCCGGCCAAGCACCGACTGCCCCTGAAAGGTGACAGACCCGGTGTCCGGCTCCAACTTGCCGATCAGACAGTTGAGCAAGGTCGATTTGCCCGCTCCGTTGGGACCGATAATCGCGTGAACCGAGTTTTCTGCCACCGACAGGTTGACGTTGCCAAGCGCCTGTAGGCCACCAAAGCGTTTATTGACATCTTTGACTTCAAGAATGCCCATGTTTGTTGTCTCCATCAGGCCACGTGGGGCTTCGGTTTGGGGTGATGCTCGGTGTCTTTGGGCGGACCTTTCGGCTCCTTATCGCGCTTAATCCAGTTGCGCAGCCGTTGCCCACCTTCGATCAATCCACCGGGAAGGAAAATAACCACCAGCATGAACAACAGACCCAGTGTCAGATGCCAGCCCTTGCCGATGAAGGGATGCATCAAAAAGACAATGGTGTCTTCAAGGCCATCAGGAAGAACCGCGAACCAGCCATGCAGAACGTTGTCGTTGATCTTGGAGAAGATGTTCTCGAAATATTTGATGAAGCCCGCGCCAAGGACTGGCCCCATCAGGGTTCCGGCCCCTCCCAGAATGGTCATCAGAACGACTTCACCGGACGCGGTCCATTGCATGCGCTCGGCACCAGCCAGAGGATCCATCGCCGCCAGCAAACCGCCCGCCAGACCGGCATACATGCCCGATATGACGAAGGCAGCAAGCGTATAAGGCCGCGTATTAAGGCCGGTATAGCTCATGCGCGTCTGATTGGTCTTGATCGCCCGCAGCATCAGGCCAAAGGGCGACCGAAAGATTCTGAGAGAAATGTAGAAGACGATGATCGCAATGATGGCGCAGAAATAGTAGCCATTGCTAAAGGTAAACTGCCACCCAGCAAAGTCCACTTTTGTGGCCTCGTTCATGACGATACCAAAGAAGTGCGGCGACGTCGGGCCACCTTCCCCCATCAAGACTTGCGGATCATCACCATAGACCTGAAGCCCGGTTTCCCCGTTGGTGAGCGGCGTAAGAACCGAATAGGCCAGATTGAAAGACATCTGAGCCATGGCCAATGTCAGGATGGAGAAATAGATGCCCGACCTGCGCAGGGAAACATATCCGATCAACAGAGCAAACAGCGCTGACATGATCACCGCAAGGATCAGTCCCGGCAGCACATTGTAGCTCAAAAGCTTATACATCCAGACGACGGAATAAGATCCCACGCCAAGGAAGGCAGCATGACCGAAGGACAGATAACCCGTCAGGCCAAAGAGAATATTGAACCCGATTGCAAAGATGCCGTAGATGGCAAATCTCTGCATGAGATCAGGATATCCGGCATTGAACTGCGCTAGCCCCGAGCCTTCAGGAAATGGCTGCAGCAATATCGGTGTCGCCAAAGTCAGAAACATGACGATGAGGAGAAAGGTTGTGTCTTTCTTGCTCAAACCCAGCATGGCTTATTCCTCCATCACGCCTTTTCGTCCCATAAGACCGCGCGGACGGGTCAAAAGGATGATAATTGCAACTAGATAAATGATGATCTGGTCGATCCCGGGTATCAGCGACTTGACTTCATTCATGGAAGCGAAGCTCTCCAGAATGCCGAGCAGGAAGCCTGCCAGCACCGCACCGGGCAGCGAGCCCATGCCGCCGACAACGACCACGACAAAGGACAGCACCAGGAAGTCCATGCCCATATGATAGTTGGGCGAGTTGATTGGCGCATACATGACACCGGCAAGACCGGCAACTGCGGCTGCCATGCCAAACATGATGGTGAAGCGCTTGTCGATATTGATACCCAGCAGACCAACGGTCTCGCGATCGGCCATACCCGCACGGACAACCATGCCGAATGTCGTAAAGCGCAAGAAGGCAAACACGGCGCTAACGATCACGGCGGAAAACACAAAGTAGATCAGGCGCCAGTAGGGATAAATAATCGTATTCTCGGCAAAGCCGATCATGACGCCAAAATCAAGCGACCCCTTGAACGCCGCAGGCGCAGGCGTCGGAATCGGATTGGCCCCGTAGAAATATTTGACAATCTCCTGAATCACGATGGCGAGGCCAAAGGTCACCAGAATCTGGTCAGCGTGCGGGCGTTTGTAGAAATGTTTGATCAGCCCGCGTTCCATCGCGTAGCCGATAAATAGCATCACGGGAATCGCAAACAGGATCGCCAGCGGCACCGACCAGTTGATAATGGCATTGCCCGCCGTATCGCCAAACCAGTTCACCACATAAGGCGTATCGACCTTCAGCGGATTGCCCAGAAAGTCCTTTTTTGTCGGATCCACGACCGTGAAAGACAGCGACAACAGTCTTTGCAGCGTAACGGCACAGAAGGAGCCGAGCATAAACAGGGCACCATGAGCGAAGTTGACCACGCCCAGCGTGCCGAAGATGAGTGTCAGTCCCAGAGCGATCAGAGCATAGGCACTGCCTTTATCCAAACCGTTGAGAATCTGAAGAATGATTGCGTCCATTGAGAAGCCTGCATCGATAAACCGTGCGTATGAATTGCGTCGGTTCTGTCCAAATCAAAAAGATGGCCGCACCACGTTTGTGTGGCACGGCCAGAATGGTCGTTCTGATTATGCGCCGGCGTTGCAGGTGCCAAGCGATGCGTCATCGCCCCCGAACATCGGGTGGTTCGGCGGATATGTGACATGATCAACCGGAGTGACTTCAACAATTTCCAGCGTGTCATAAGCGGTTGTCGGGTTCTGCGCACCACGCACGACCAGCACGTCCTTGAAGCACTGGTGGTCTTCCTTGCGATACATGGTCTTGCCGTTGCCCAGCCCGTCAAACTCGAAGCCTTCCAGCGCTTCAGCAACACCGCAAGGATTGAAGGTACCGGCACGTTCGCAAGCATCTGCATAAAGCAGAACCTGTGCGTAGCAGGTCTGCGCAGAGTTGGACGGCGGACGGCCATATTTCTCGCCGAAGGATTTCACAAAGGCCTTGGAGCCTTCATTCTGCAGCTGCCAGTTATAGTTCATCGAACCGAGCACGCCCTTGATGTTGTCGCCAGCACCCGCGGCCATCAATTCAGAATAGAGCGGAACGATGATCTTGAAATCCTTGCCATTGACCATCTTGTCAAGCAGGCCGAACTGAACAGCGTTGGTCAGAGAGTTGACCATGTTGCCGCCATAGTGGTTGAGAACCAGAACATCTGCGCCAGCATTGATCACCGGAGCGATGTAGGACGAGAAGTCCGTCGTGGCGAGCGGTGTCAGCACGTTATTGACGGTCTTCCACCCCATGGCCTCGGTGGCAGCCTGCATGGATTCCTGCTGCGTCCAGCCCCAGGTATAGTCAGCGGTCAAGTGATAGGCATTGCGATCCGTGCCAAGCTCCTTGGCCAGAATCGGAGCCAGTGCAGCCGCCGACATATAGGCGTTGAAGAAGTGGCGGAAGCCGTTGGCTTTTCGGTCTTTGCCGGTGGTGTCGTTGGAGTGCGTCAGACCAGCCATGAAGATGACGCCGGCTTCCTGACAAAGGCCCTGAACAGCAACAGCCACGCCCGAAGATGATCCGCCGTTGATCATGATCGCACCATCTTTTTCGATCATGGAACGGGCAGAAGCGCGGGCCGCATCTGATTTGGTCTGCGTGTCACCGGTGACGAATTCAACCTTCTTGCCCAGGATGCCATTGCCCTTCAATGCCTTGGAGGTGAAGGTATTGAGGCAACCGCCGTCGCCTTCGCCATTGAGATGCTCCACGGCAAGCTTCTGCGCCAGAAGCTCATCAGCGCCTTCATCGGCATAAGGACCGGTTTGCGGTACGTTAAAACCAAGTGTCACGGTGGACCCCATCGGTGCATTGGTAAACGCGTTTGCTCTGCTCGTAAAAATGGTTGGCATGGCCAAGCCGGCACCGACAAATGCACCGGTCTTGATCAAACCACGACGTGAAATCGTAAGTTTGGTCATAAATTCCTCCCAAAGAAAAATAAGTGGCCAACTCTACTCAAAGCGGCCGCCCCGTAACCCACTCTCCTCAAAGCGGCCACGGCGTCTAACTTAGACTAAGTAAACGTACTGAGAGTTTGATTAGATACACCATAGTACTTTTGTTCATCAGCCAAATGACTTAACAGTATATACATCTCATTATCGGAAACAAATCAGTCATTTAACCCAATCCATCCAACAAATAAACTAAAGCTTATACATCGAATTGATCATATATTCTTATTAATCAGAAACTGATAAAAGTCTAAACAGATTAGGAAGAGTTTTTACTCAATCATAGACAGAAAAAACACGCACAAAAACAATAGGAAGGGACTAATTTCCAGACGAGCAGTCTCATTTATTGTTTTGAAGTAATGATGCAATAACTACTTTCATAAAACATATCGAGGTAAGCCCAAACACCCTTCCTCTCAGAACCGGCACGAAATGCAGAATCGAGAAAACGGACAGAGCACGTCAATCTGCTCAAAACCTTATTTTAAAGCAAAAAACACTCCATCCGCGCACGATGTCTCTGATACGCCAACAGCAATTTTTTACCCTCGAATAGCAAATGAGTCTCGTTGACACATTGTGCGTTAAATCAATAAGTTATACTTAATCAGGGTCATTCATCAGACCTAGGTTATCCAATAGAGGCCACTGAAGAGTCGAGCCACAAGCTCCTCTTAGCCAAGGCTGCGTAGAATCGGGAATGGCCCTCTTGCGTGAGAATGCTGGAGCGCAAAATCGAGTTCGATCTCATTGCCTGTGACTTGGAACACAAATTGGTGGCACCAAAAAGATAACCAAATCAGAAAGACCCACATTCGCCGCGCATGACCGTCAGGCTGCAGGCCTTCTTTCTTGTTGGGAGGCTGTTTCCTGTCGGCTTCGTCGATAATGGAAAATGAAATGAGGACCCCATGGCAACAACAGAACAGATCAAGGAGTTTGGCATCGTTGGGGCTGGCGGAGCAGGTTTTCCCACTTATGTAAAACTGGGCAGCGAAACGGAAATATTCATAGTCAATGCAGCCGAATGCGAACCGCTCCTACACAAGGACAAAGAGCTGCTGCGTCTCAAGAGCGAGATATTCTTCAAGGGGCTTGTAACCTGTCTGGATCTGACCGCCGCCCAGCGGTGTATCATCGGGGTCAAGGCGAAATATACCGACCTGATTACCCATCTGAAAGAAACCAATCCAGCACCCGACCGCATCGAAATCATGGGCCTGCGCGACTTCTATCCCGTAGGAGATGAAATCACCCTCATTTATGAAACAACCGGTCGCATCGTTGCCCCCAGAGCCCTTCCAAGCAGTCAGGGGGTTATCGTCAACAATGTCGAGACGATCTACAATATCGGCCTTGGCACGCCTCTGGTGACCAAATTCATCACCGTCGGTGGCGATGTTCAACAGCCCGTCTCGGTGGAAGTGCCCATCGGCATGCCCTTCCGCGAAGTGATTGCTCTGGCCCACCCCAATCTGAAGGGCGCAGATCTCGCCCATATGGAAGAGGACTTCGCCGTTATCGTTGGAGGCCCCATGATGGGTAAACTGGCGACCAGCCTTGATGAGCCGGTTACCAAGACCACTGGCGGCTTGTTGGTTTTTGCCAAAGACCACCCTCTCATCCAGCGTTTCCAAACGGCAGCGCAGGAAAAACGGGTCAAACGGATCGGCAAATCCGCTTGTGATCAATGCTCAATCTGCAGCGAACTATGCCCGCGCCATTTATTGGGTCATCCCGTCGAGCCCCACAAGGCCATGCGCAACTTGATGTTTTCGTCCTTCGCCGAGGGGACAGATCAGGCGCTTGCCATTCTGCCGCACACCCTGGCCTGCGCAGAATGCAACCTCTGCACCCTCGTCTCCTGCCCTGAAGGGCTTTATCCGGCACAGATTACCATCGCGAGCAAAAAACAGGCCATGGCCGCCAAGGCCACTCTTGACGCTGCCAATGAGGACAAGGCCCATCCGCTGATTGACTATCGCCGCACGCCGGTGAAAAAAATCATGACCCGGCTGGCGCTCGATCGCTTCCAGAACAAAGGCGCCTTATCAGCCTTCGCCCTTCATCCCAAACAATTGACCATCCGCACCAGTCAGCATATTGGCGCCCCGGCCACGCCCATGGTGACAACAGGCGACAAGGTCACCCGATATCAGAAGATTGCCTCGGTCGGAGACAAGCTGGGTGCTGAAATCCACTCCCCCGTTGATGGACAGATAACTGCGGTCAACGATAGGGAAATTGTTATAGCCCCCTTTGCCTGATCCCTGATCGCTCGGTTGCAGGAAACAACAAACAGAACAGCAGAAAACAAGGAATGCCTTCATGCCACTCGCCATCGGAATTTTGGAACTCTCCAGCATTGCAGCCGGATATCTGGTACAGGACGGCATGCTCAAGGCAGCGGATGTGAAACTGCTGGTCGCCCGGACCATCTGCCCGGGCAAATATATGATCGTGGTTGGTGGCAATGTCTCTGCAGTCCAGACCGCGCTCGATACGGGCGAACGCCTTGCTGCCGGCTTTCAGGTGGACAAGATATTCCTGCCCAACGTCGATCCTCAACTATTCCCGTCCCTGACAGGGTCAGTCGAACTGCCACAAACCAAGGGCAAAGCCCTGGGCATCATCGAGACTTTCTCCTCGTCAAGCATTGTATGGGCGGCCGACGCTGCGGCCAAAGCGGCCAATGTCACACTTCTCAGGGTCCATATTGCCATGGCAGTAGGCGGCAAAGGCTTCCTCCAGCTATGCGGCGATGTCGGCGCCGTCAAAGCCGCCATTGCAGCAGGCATAGAAGAAATCAAGGATGCCGGCATCCTTGTCAATCATGTGGTCATTTCCAACGCATCCGAAGAACTGTTCAAGGAATATATCTAGCAGCAACCTGCCAAGTGCCTGACATCATCCAACGGTGAGCTAGAACAAGCGTGCCTCTCATTCCATCCAGAAAGGATGATTTGGATGGAAGGCCGTGCGGTCGTGCCTTCTCTTTCTGCGTTGCGTCCAAGAGCTTAAAAATCATCTGGCATCACCGTGGCCCTCGGTTTGATGATAAAAGCCTTAAATGACAATTGTCGTGACGCCGCGATCTGCCTAAACTTATCCATGAACGCCTGCCCGCAGGTTGATTTGCCTATAAGCCAGATCTTATAAGAGCGTTCAGCGCCCTATTCTCAAGCGCAATAGCAAATTTTATTACTCTTTTTTCCAAGTAGCATTGATCACCATGGACCATAGCCCCCACAAGCCCTTTCTTGACAAATTGACGCCGAACCAAAACGCAAAATTCCTTCAAGAAGCGATCGAGACCCATCCCGACCACTTCCCCAACAAAGAAGCGGCACGGGATTTCTTTCTTCAGATCATTTTTCCGCCTTCCATGCGCTGGGCTTTTATTTCGACAGGCAAGAATGCCTCAACCTCGGTTCTGAACTGGCTATTCGAGCAGGAATTCGGAGTGCCGCTCACGGTCAAGGCAGAGCATCCCATAGACATCAATCCTGCCTCGGAAATCCACACTCTGCCAATCTATGGCATATTCTCCCGCGCTCTGTTGCAGGGCTATAATATGGAGCATTTCAAAGCACCCGAGCGTTCCATGGAGCGCCTTTGCGTCGTGCGCAATCCCTTCGAGCGCGCAATATCGGCCTTTCTCTATCTTTGCAAATCGCAAAAGCAGGAGAGCCGCTGGTTCGCGCCGGATCGCTTCAAGCTCAATGCCTTCTTCCGTTTCGATTGGGAAAAAGACATGGATACACCCAAAGGCTTTCTGCTTTTTCTCAATTACATCCAGTGGCAAATCGAGCTTGAAGGTGCCGACGCCGTGAATGGTCATTGGCAACCACAATATACCTTCATCAAGCCCGATCTCTTTGAGCCAACAATCATCGGCCGGATGGAAGATATGGACAGCTTTTATGCCGAAGCATCAGAGAAAATCGGATTTCCAAACCCATTGAGCCCAAAACAGAAAAATACCCAGACAACGCAAGCCCAGAAAGCCGACCTCTTCAAGTTCTATGACAGCGCTGAAGCCCGCGATCTGTGCAGCCAGATCTACAAGCAGGATTATGAACATTTCGGCTATTGAATGGTCAGATCCGCCCCTTTGCGTTGTCGCGGGATATCCAAGACGTCCCGCATGCAAAATGCCAAAGACTTGAAGCGAAAGTAGATAGATTGAAAAAACTAATCATACATATCGGTGTTCATAAGACCGGGACGACCTCCTTTCAGCACATGTAAAAAGTGAATCAAAAGCAGCTAATAGAAAACAACATTCGGCCGCTTTTTGAACTGGGTCCCAAGAATGTTCGCACATATAACCTGTTCAACCTCTCACATCTGCATTTACGAGCGTCCCTTAAAACAGGAGCACGCCTTAGGGGCAATGTCCCCGAGCGAAAAGAACATGAAAAAGCAGCCTTTGAAGACAACTTTATAAAAGCAATAAATGGCTATCCTGAAGACACCATCATCGCATCGGCTGAAGGCTTTTGCTTTATGAGAGAAAGCAAGGAAAAAGAGAAACTGGCAAACTTATTCGCCCAAATAGACAGGGAGATTGAGTTTCTGCTCGTTTGGCGCCATTTGGTCAGTTGGAAGGAAAGCTGGGAAAACCAGCTGCATACTGGAGCCAAGATTGCAGATCTCTCGGTTAGTTTCCCTGCAGAAGAACGCATTGATGCTGAATGGTATTATGACACAGACGCCATTTTGAATTTCTGGCAAGAGCTAGGAAAAGTGCACACATTTCAGTATGAAGATTACGACAACATCTGCGAACCATTGATGAACTTTTTGGGATTATCAATGCAAGATCTTGTGAAGGTCGGGCGACGTAACAAGAGAAAAGAGCTGCCCTCTCGATTAGTTGCTGAGCGGCAATAGAGTTTCCCGTTCATCTGACAACACCAGTGGTTGTTCCACCCGATAAAGCTCTGTCCCATAAAAAACGCCCCTTTGCTTGAAACACAAAGGGGCGTTCATTTTTCAAACAACAAACCCTGCCGCTCATCGGCAAGGTCAATCCCGTCTTAGTAGACGGTCACGTCAAAGCCGAACCATTTGATGGACAGGTCCTTGATGGTGCCGTCATCACGCGCAGAAGCAATGGCCTTGTCGAACATGGCCTTGAGGTCGTCGGAGCCTTTGCGCATGCCGATGGAGCTGCCTTTGCCCAGAATACCACCCTGGAAACGCGGACCAGCCAGAACCATGCCTTTGTTGGCAGGGTCTTTCATCGCCGTAGAGATATAGGCAGTAGACGCCATGATGGCATCAACACGACCGGACATCAGATCCAGATCATGTTCCTGCGTTTTGCCATATTCGCGGATTTCAGCCACGTCAGCCAGATTTTCCTGCAAAAAGCGCTCTGCAATGGCAGAAGACTGCACACCGATGATTTTGCCTTTGAACATCGGCTTGATTTCTTCGATGGCTTTTTTGGCTTCTTCCGGCTTGGAAGCGAGCGGGAAGACCGTACCTTTGAGCGGCAGATCGACGAGATCGGAATCAGACAGGACGCCGAAGGTCTGACCGGTAGAGCCGTAAGGAATCGAGAAATCGATCACTTCAGCACGTTTAGCCGTTGCAGACATACCGGACATGATAACGTCAAACTTGCCAGCATTCAGCGCAGGGATAATGCCCTTCCAGGACTGGACAACCCATTCACATTTCACGTCCATGCGCTCGCACAGAATGTTGGCCAGATCAATTTCAAAGCCTTCCAGCGTGCCGTCAGCCTTGGTGGAGTTCCACGGAGGAAAGGCGCCTTCGGTGCCCAGTTTGACAGTTTTCCATTCTTTTGCCATCGCAGGGCCAGCCACCAGCATTGCTGCGGTCATAGCCACCCCGAGAAGTCGAGTCCAGACTTTCATTTCAGTTTCCCTTCTGTTGTGAATCCCGACCATCTATAGCGGAGGGTCGGAGCTTTTGACTGCCGCCGTTAGCCGGCAATAAATTTCTGAAAACGTTCGTTACTCAGATCGTTAAAGAGAGCATCAGGGCTCCCTTCGGCATCGATCTGCCCCTGATGCAGGAAGACGACGCGGTTCGAGACATCCCGTGCAAAGCTCATTTCGTGGGTCACGACCAACATGGTACGGCCCTCTTCTGCAAGGCTTCTCATCACGCGCAGCACCTCGCCGACCAACTCGGGATCAAGAGCCGAGGTCGGTTCATCAAACAGCAATACATCTGGATGCTGAGCCAAGGCGCGCGCAATGGCGGCACGTTGCTGCTGCCCACCGGAAAGATGGGAGGGGTAGAAATCCCGTTTGTCGGCAATACCGACCTTGGCGAGAATATCCTGAGCTTCCTCGATGCAGTCTTTTCTGTCGCGTCCCTGCACATGGATCGGCGCTTCGATCACATTCTCCAGAATGGTCTTGTGGGACCAAAGATTGAAGGATTGGAACACCATACCAACACGGGTCCGCAACCGATCCACCTGCTTGCGATCAGCCGGTTTAACCACGCCCTTGCGGTCGGTCACCAGCTTGATGGTTTCCTCGCCAACAGTCACGGTGCCTGAAGTCGGGGTTTCAAGCATGTTGATACAGCGCAACATGGTGGATTTGCCCGAACCGGAGGAGCCGAGAATAGACACCACCTCGCCCTCGTGGGCCTTCATGGTAACGCCCTTGAGCACTTCGAGATCACCGAAATACTTGTGCAGATCGGTCAGGCTGACAGCCACAGGGCTGTTTTGAGAGGCAGAACTGGTCACGAGATTTCTCCAGCAGATTCATTTTCAAGGGCAAGCACTTTGGTAATGCGAGGCTCGCGCAAATGCGGCGTCAGCTTATATTCAAATGCCATGATGATGCGGGTGAGGATAAAGTTGATTGCCAGATAGATAGCACCGGCAACCACAAAGACCTCAATCACCCGATAGGTCTCGGAAACCAGCTTGGCGGCAAGACCGGTGATTTCCATGATGGTGATAATGGATGCCAGAGAGGTCGCCTTAACCATCAGGATCAGCTCGGTGCCATAGGCCGGCAGAGCCTGACGGATGGCCAGCGGCAAGACAATGCGGCGGAACAGCTTGAAGCCCGACATGCCACAAGCGCGCGCCGCTTCCACCTGACCATGAGGGACAGACAAAAGCCCGCCACGAATGACCTCACTGGCATAGGCCGCCGTGTTGAGCGTCAACGCGATGATGGCGCACCAATAGGGATCACGCAGGAAAGTCCAGGCAAAGGAATGACGCACCGCAGGAAACTGGCTGAGCCCGTAATAGATGAGGAACAGCTGCACCAGCAGCGGCGAGCCTCGGAATACGAACAGATAGCCCCGAGCAAACCAGTCCAGAGGGCGAATACCCGAGAGCCGCATCATCGCCAGCCCTAGAGCGATAAAAGCCCCAAGGAAAGTGGAAAGAAACGCCAATTGCAGAGTGAGCGGAATGCCGGGGATCAGGGTGACCAGCGACTCCCAGAAAAATTGCATATCCATCAGCTTCTTCTCACCCCTTTATTGAACCGTTTCTCGGCAGTGTGAAAGCTGATGCTCGAGATGGTGGTGATGCAGAGATAGAGAATGGCCGCTGCAAAATAGAAATCGAACGGTTGCCGCGTCGAGCCTGCCCCTACCTGACTTTGGCGCAGCAGTTCGACAACGCCAGTAACAGAGACCAGCGCGGATTCTTTCAGCACGATCTGCCAAACATTGCCAAGACCGGGTAACGCATGGCGCAAAACCAACGGAGCAACAATGCGGCGAAAGCGCATGGCGCGCGGCATGCCACAAGCGACGGCGGCTTCAATCTCGCCTTTGGCAACAGCGCGATAGGCCCCGCGGAACACTTCCGTATGCTGTGCGCCTGATGTAATGCCGATGGCCATCGCGCCAGCCAGAAAGCCCGGCAGCCCGATAAAGCCGTCCGAACCAAACAGGCGACCCAGCCATGTGAGAAAGGCGCTGCCACCGAAATAGAACAGATAGATGACCAGCAGATCGGGGATACCGCGCAACACGGTGGTGTAAATATCTGCAATGGTGCGCGTAAACCGGTTGCCCGATATCTTGGCCCATGCGGCAAAGGCGCCAAAGCAGGCGCCAATGGAAAAGCCACAGAGCGCCAGTGCCATGGTGACCAGCGCCCCCATGAGCATAAAGGCACCCCAGCCGCCTTCACCAAAGCCCATCAGTTGAAAAAAGCTCACTGGTTTTAGTCTCCTTGTCGGGACCCCGTTGCAGATTGACAACGGGATCGGGAAAAAAGGATTGAGACAGTGACCTGCCTATTCCTTGGTTTCAGGCAGCTCCGGATCGCAATCATCCGGGATCGGGTTGATAAAGGGGCGGCCAT
Organism: uncultured Cohaesibacter sp.; assembly: GCF_963682185.1. Lineage (NCBI taxonomy): Bacteria > Pseudomonadati > Pseudomonadota > Alphaproteobacteria > Hyphomicrobiales > Cohaesibacteraceae > Cohaesibacter > uncultured Cohaesibacter sp. The sequence continues at coordinate 772,763 of NZ_OY821667.1, forward strand.
TGAGTTTATCAGCAAAATCTGCCTTGGCAGCCTCGATCTTGGCTGGGTCAAGGAACAGCTCGCAGGCCGTTGCGGCCATGATCTTGGCCGTATGCTCCATGCCCTTGTGTGCGGCGGGCGTCTTGCCCTGTGCCACCAACTGCCAGGAATGGCCTGGTGTGCCCACGGCATAGGTTGCCCCGCGCATCTGAACGGTCGGAACCACCCAGCTTACGGTGCCCACGTCGGTCGAGCCGACATGACGTCCGTCCCCGGAGTTGAGCGGCGTAATGCTTTCGCACAGAGGCTCGTCAAATCGTGGTTTGAGCCCAAAGCGCTTGTAGGCTGCTTCGATATCTTCCTTCGACAGGGTTGCCTGAATTTCGCGGGCAAAGGCCTTGTCTTCTTCGGAATATTGCGGCGGACCAAGGCGCTCCAGCATCTGATGCATCAGCTCTTCAAGTGGATCATTGCCAATCAGGTTGCCATCACCGGAAACGATCACGCTTTCCACAGAGGTTTCCGTCATCAGGGCTGCCCCATCGGCGACCTTTTTGACGCGTTCGACCAAGGCCTGCATATCCGGCAATTCACGATCACGAATAAGATAGCGTACGACAGCGCGTGGCTGCACGACGTTTGGCGCAACACCGCCACTATCGATCACCGCATAATGAATGCGGGCGGTAGAGGCCATATGCTCACGCATATAGTTCACCCCAACGCTCATGAGTTCAACGGCGTCAAGCGCGCTGCGTCCCAGCTCGGGAGAGGCCGCAGCATGAGAGGCGCGTCCCGTGAAGGTGAAGACCAGTTCATTGCAAGCCAGCGAAATAGGTTTATTGACGCCAGCAAAGGGGGCCGGATGCCAGCAGATAGCGATATCAACATCCTCAAACAGCCCTTCGCGCACCATGAACCCCTTGGCCGAGCCGCCTTCTTCAGCCGGACAGCCATAATAGCGCACACGCCCCTTGATGCCTTTTTCCTTCAGCCAATCCTTGACCGCGGCTGCGGCAAGCATGGAGCCTGAACCGAGCAGATTATGTCCGCACCCATGGCCATTGCCGCCTTCTTCGATTTCCCGGCGTTCTGCAACACCATGTTCCTGACTAAGGCCGGGCAGCGCGTCATATTCGCCCAAAATAGCAATAACCGGCCCTTCGCTGCCAGCTTCAGCCATGATGGCCGTTGGCATTCCCGCAACGCCAGCCTCAGCCTTGAAACCATGCTTTTCCAGCATGGCCATATGCTCGGCAGCGGATCGGTCCTCTTTGAAACAAAGTTCGGGTGTTTCCCACACCCGATCCGACAAGCCGCAAAAGTCTTCGGACAGCTCGTCGACACGAGACCAGATTTCTTCGCTATTCTGCATTGGGGACACTTCCTTCGAACCTTACTTGAAACGCTTTTTATAAATTCGCAAAAACTAAACCTAATAAACCCATGAGATTAAACATCATTGCGAAATTGGTACCAATATTGAACACAATTTTTAGGGTTGCGCAATCTCTGTGCATGGTGAAAAATGAGGCAAATGAGATTCTGATGCGAATTTAATCATTTATGACCAGAAGTGTGGTGGATAGATTTGAGAAAAAAGAAGTCCAGCAAAGACCTGACAGACCTTCTGACCTCAGATATCAGCGCGGGCGTGTTCTCGCCGGGCAGCTGGTTAAAGCAGATCGATCTACAGCGTCGCTATAATGCCAGTCGCTCGGAAACAAGAAAGGCGCTGGAAACGCTCTGCAACAAGCGAATCGTTCGATATGAACCGAACCGAGGGTACTATGTGCATCATGCTGACGATGTCTCGACCGATGAGGTGCGGGACATCCGCATCATGCTTGAAACATCCGCGGCAGAATTCATGGTTCAGAAAGTTACCGATGAGCAGATCGAAGACCTGTATCAGTTGGCCCAACGTTTCATCGATCAGATAAGAGAGCACAAGATCACGGAAATCTATGAAACCAATATCGCCTTTCATACGGCTATGTTAGCAACCAGTGGAAACTCCAGTCTGATGGAATTGGTCTCGGATTTGCGTCTGCGCACCCCCCCAGCACCAGCGTCTCAATGGTCCAGCTATGCACGCATTGAACAATCTGGCAGGGAGCATTTCGACATGGTCGACGCGCTGGCAGACAAAGACGTCGAGCGCCTCAAGACGATCATTCGTGCCCACATAGATCAGAGCAGCACAGAGAACTAAAACGAGATTGGATTAAAACCCGCGTCTGGTAGTGAGTCATTTTGCGCTACCTAGGATGAAAGTATAAGATACCGCTACCCATCCCGTTTGATGTGAGATAAGGTTATCTTTTCAAGACCACCCCCCTGTTTTTCTTTCGAACCAAATTACAATGAACACAAATTTCACGATCATCGGTGGCGGCGTGGTTGGCATGTCGCTCGCTTGGGGGCTGCTCAAGCATGGCTACACAGTTACGATACTTGACGGGAGTGACGGCTCCTTCAGGGCAAGCCGGGGCAATTTCGGCCTGATATGGATTCAAGGCAAGGGCGCCAAGGCCCCCCATTATGCCAAATGGTCCAGACTATCCGCTTCCCTTTATGCCGACTTTGCCGAGGAACTGACAGAAGCCACAGGCATTCCCCTTGGCCTTGAGCAAAATGGCGGTTTTGACTACCATTTCAGCGAAGAAAGCCTGCAAAAAACCGTACAGTCCTATGAAAGGCTGAAACAGGAATTCGACGGCGACTACCCTTTCGAGATTTTGCGCGGCGACGATTTACGCAAAGAAGAGCCAACACTCGGCCCGGATATTGTGGCCGGAATCCTGCACCATGACGATGGCCATTTAAACCCGCTCAAACTGTTGCGTGCCCTGCAACAAGACGTGCAGAAAATGGGTGGCATCTACCTGACCAACCGACATGTTGTGGATGTTTCCAAAACCGATCATTTCACCCTGACATGCGCCGACAAGGAGACGTTCCACTCGGAGCGGGTTATCCTCGCTGCGGGGCTGGGCTCAAGGGATCTTGGCCCCAAGATGGGCTTTGTTGCTCCTCTGGAGCCAGAAAGAGGCCAGGTGCTCATCACCGAAAAGCTGCCCCGCATGATCCATCGGCCATCCGTTACTGCACGTCAGGTGGATGAAGGCGGTATCCAGATCGGAGCAACAAACGAGCGGGTCGGCTTTGATGATGGCACCACGATAGACGGCATAGCCTTCCTCGCAGCAGAAGCCATCAGAACCCATCCTTTCCTTGCAAAGACAAAGCTGGTCAGAAGCTGGGGCGCGCTTCGGGTGATGTCAAAAGACGGCCTGCCCATTTATCAGCAAAGCCAGTCCATGCCCGGCGCCTATCTTGTAACCTGCCATAGCGGCATAACGCTTGCCGCCGTTCATGGAAAGCTGCTGCCAAGCTGGTTTGACCAGAAAAATGACGCGCCAAATTTGGAGAAATTCAGTGAAGACCGCTTCAAGCTTTAACTCCCTTAAGGATGCTTCCGGGGCCAGCCAATCCCTTGTGCCCGTCCGTTTTGATGGTCAAGACTACATGCTGCCCGAAGGCGCCAATCTTGCCGCCAGCCTTTTGGCAGCCGGGGTCTCTGTCTTTCGCAACACACCAGCCACGAGCGCGCCGCGCGGTCCTTTTTGTATGATGGGCGTCTGCTATGACTGCCTTGTCGATATCGACGGCATGACACAGCAGGCCTGCCAGACCAGCGTTGAGGCCAACATGATTGTCAGCAAACCGGCTACGCCTTCTGACCAGAACAAGGAAGATGACCATGCTTGAGACCGAGCTTGCCATTATCGGCGCCGGCCCGGCCGGCATGGCAGCTGCCAGCGAGGCGGCCAATTGCGGCATTGCTTCCGTGCTCATTGACGAGCAGCAAAGCGTTGGCGGGCAGATCTATCGTGATGTCGAGCGCGTCGCCCCTCTGCGTGGCGAGATGCTTGGGCAAGACTTTCTCGATGGCCTGCCACTGGCCGAGGGAACCCATGATCCCCTCATCACCCATCTAGCGGGCGCCGTCGTCTGGCAGGTCGAAAAGGATGGAACAATTACCTGTTCCGTTAAAAATCAGACTCGCCAGATCAAGGCTCAGCGTATCCTCATAGCAACCGGCGCAATTGAACGACCCATGCCGTTGCCGGGCTGGACCTTGCCCGGCGTGATGACCGTGGGCGCAGGTCAGATACTGCTCAAGCAATCCGGCCTTATTCCTAACAAGGCTGTCCTCATCGGCTCTGGCCCACTTCTCTATGTTCTGGCAAGCCAGATGCTGAAGGCAAAAACGCCCCCACTGGCCATCATCGAAACCCAGACCATGGGCGATTTGACAAAGGCCATGGCGCATATCGGCGGTGCTTTGCGTGGCTGGCGCTATCTCCTCAAGGGCACGAAGCTTTTGGCCGCTCTCAAGCTGGGAGGCGTTAAGCGCTACACCGGTGCGCACAACATTCGTCTGCAAGGCGAAGGGGCGGTTGCAAGCGTCAGCTTTCAGTGTGGTGTCCACTCTCATACAATTGCCTGCGATACGGCCCTGCTCCATCATGGCGTTGTGCCGAACGTCCAGATAAGCCGCGCCCTTCAGCTGAACCATCATTGGGATGAACAACAAGCCTGCTTCAGCCCTTCTCTGGATGAATGGGGCAAAAGCTCTGCAGAAACCATCTTTATCGCGGGCGATGGAGCTGGCATAGGCGGAGCCAAGGCAGCCGCCCTTTGCGGCCGGATTGCCGCGCTCAAGATGGCCGCCGAGTTGGGAAAACTAGACGAAGCAAACCTCCAGCAAAGGGCTGTGCCCCTCAAGAGTGCTCTTTCAAAAGAAAGCGCCGCCCGTCCCTTCCTTGATCAGGCCTACCCACCTTTCGCTGGCGCCCAATCCCCACAGGACGAAACAGTCGTCTGCCGTTGTGAAGAGGTCACCGCAGGCGAGATTCGCAAAACAATCGCTCTTGGCTGCCAGGGCCCCAACCAGCTCAAGGCCTTTTTGAGAGCAGGGATGGGCCCTTGCCAGGGACGCGGATGTGGCCTGACAATCTCAACTCTCTTTGCCGAGCAAACGGGCAAGTCGATGCAGGAAATCAACTATTTCAATATAAGATCCCCACTCAAACCCATAACCTTGGGCGAATTGGCCTCCTTGAAGCAAAAGGACGTCGAGCGGCTCTTCTAGCCTCTCCCATACGCAGACAAAGAGCCTTTTTAGCAGCCAACTCATATTGATACCGTGCCTCCTGCACGCACGGTATCTCTATGGAAACACGTACAAAAATATCTCGACAGGGTTGTTTCTGCGCAGTTGAACGACCAGATAAGACATCCACCTCCCCAAGGACAAAGGTATCTTCATGTCAGATCTGAAAGAAAAAAGGACAAGTCAGACAAGGGATCTCCGCTGAACGCGCAGGAAAGAAAAGACGTGCGCGATCATCACAGCCTGAGTTCCGTTTCTGTGTATGCCGTGGTCCATCGAGAAGGCATGGAAGAACTCAACCGACCAGCCACATCCTTATGGTGGTCAGGCGTTGCCGCAGGTTTAGGCATCTCGACGTCGGTCATGGCTGAGGGAATTCTCCATAAACTGTTCGAAGGCTCACCCCATCAATTCGCCATAGAGAATCTTGGTTATACAGTCGGGTTCGTGCTGGTCATTCTCGGACGATTGCAATTATTCACTGAAAATACCATTACGGCAATTCTACCGCTCCTCACGCATAGTTCCCTTAAGATGCTCTGGAGCACCTTGCGGCTCTGGGCAATCGTATTTTTCGCGAACCTGTGCGGAACTTTCCTTGCTGCCTCAATGGGATATTTCATTGGAACCATTCCACCTGAATTCGTGGATGGAATGGCCGCCGTCTCACACCATTATGCCAATCTGGAATTGTCCCAAGCCTTTTCCTTGGGCATCACGTCGGGCTTTCTGGTCGCTGCAATTGTGTGGATGATCCCTTCCGCACGCAGTGCTGCCTTCCTTGTGATCATCATGTTCACCTACCTCATTGCAATCGGCAATTTCACCCACGTTATTGCAGGCTCCACCGAGCTTTTCCTCTTGGCAATACGCGGAGAAATCGGCCTGTTGCAAACAGCAGCCCTTCTTGTGAGCACGCTGTTGGGGAACATCGCCGGAGGCACAGGATTGTTTGCCTTGCTGGCCTATGGTCAGGTCGTACGCGAATTGAAATAGTGCGATAGCGCTCCTCATGCTCAATATCGCAAAAACTGAAACCGGAGCGCCTTTTGGGCGCCCTCTTCCAGTGAACCGCAGACACTAAACCGAAATGGTATCTAGTGGGAGGAACGAACCGGCGGTCTTAGTGATGCCGTAATGCCACAGATTGCCATTAACACAGCGGCCGCAGCCAGTAGCACGAAACAAGAGGTCCAAGAGCCTGACCATTGGTGAAGGGCTCCGAGCAAAGTTGCGCTTGTTGAGGCAACAATATACCCCAATCCTTGAACAAAGGCCGACATCTTACGTCCTTCATCCAGATCGGACGAGCGTTCCATTAGCAGATCAAAAACCACGACAAATCCACCACCGCTCCCAAAACCTCCGAAAACAGCCCAGATTGCCCAATAACTCGGAGCGAGATACGTACCCACCGCCATAATAAACCAGCATGTCGTAACCAAAAGAAACAACATCTTATGAGATAGATGAAACTGCGATGAAAACCACGGAATCCCGAAGCTTCCAAGCATCCCGAGTATTTGAAACATCGACAAGGCAATTCCGGCGGTATTGGCACTAATCCCAATAGATCCCGTCAAATAAACTGGTAGCCAAGCTGAAAGACCATAAAACATAAATGTGTGGGAGCCGAACGCAGCGGCCAGAAGCCAAGCGGAGGGGCGCCGCAAATTGGACCGATGGCGAACAGGAGCCACAGGCGAAAGCTGCGTCGTCCGCTTTTCTTCAGCTGCTGTTTCTGTCAAATTTTCCTTCTGAATTACGGGCTTGATTGGACGGCGTTTGTTTTCAGCCCAAAGCACGATAGCCAGCAGAGCAAGAACCGCCCAGACAGAGATTCCAACTCTCCATCCAAACAGCGAAGCCACCGGAGCCGTAAAGGCCGAGGTCATCATTGAACCGACACTCATAGCCGCAACGAGAATCCCCGTCATCATGGTGCGGATTTCTTTGAAGTCGCGAGCGATGACCAGAAGGCTGACGATATTGCCAAATGTCATGGAAATACCCAAGATTAACGTGCCCGCTATGATCGTATAGATGCCTCCAACAGAACGCAGCAGCGTGCCGAACAAAATCCCCCACAGGGTGATGGCAATCGCTCGTTCAATCGTAATCCGCCCCTGCACCATCGATACGAACGGAGTTGCCAAGCCGAAACATAAGACAGGGATTGAACTCAAAAGACCTGCTACACTCAGGCTGATCCCGAGATCTTGCTGAATGGAAGCGATAACCGGTGGAAGAGAGGTGATTGGTCCTCTCAAATTAAGCCCTAGAGTCAAGAATGCCAGAAAAAGTGCAATTCTGTTGCCATTGAAAGATCCATCCGGATTTTTAAAAAACAGAAATAGTTTCTGCTTTCGATTAGAAGCATGAGTATTCGATTGATTTTTCTGCATAATTCAGACTGCCGCCATCATATTCTGGCTATCTGATATAGCAGCCAAAATACTTGCGTGTTTATAGGGAGAAATGTTTGAAGTCTCAAAGGGTTGTGAGCGCAAAAGGAGCTAGGTCTCCAACCGGTCCACACGTTGCCATATAACCAGCTGAAGTTCAATCAGCCAGTTAAACCGCGCGCAAATAAAGACACCTTTACTATCGCAATCGCTTTTTCCACTCAGGAAGCGAACAGTCGAATTCAAGTTCTCAATCTGCGTCGAGAACAAGCCCCTCGGGCAGAGCTTCAACGCTGCCACTCTCATCTTTGAGGTCGATTCCGGAGACTTGATCCTGCAGCGCCTTCTTGATGAACCACAACATCTTTTCTGCACCAGGCTGCACTTTGAGCCCTTCGTCTCGAATATTGGAAATGCAGTTTCGTTGAGAATCCATCATGCCAACTTTAGGCGCGTAGGTGATATAGACGCCAAGACTGTCGCGAGAGGACAAACCGGGTCTTTCTCCAATGAGCATGACGACAAGACGCGCTCCCAGAAGAGCTGCGATCTCGTCTCCAAGCGCGACGCGACCCTGTTGTGCCACGATGACCGGCGCGACCCTTAGGTGTGAGGGCAGGATGGCCTTCATTGCCTTGAGAAGATCTGCGGCATATCCTTCAACAGCAAGGGTAGAAAGTCCATCGGCTACAACAAAAACAACATCGAATTCGCCTGCTTCATTGGTTGCTTCACGCAACAACTCGGCGCTGTCTTCGTCTAGGCGTCGACCAAGATCGGGTCTCATCAGATAGGTTGCACGATCCTTGACACGACTGGAAAGCGTCAACACTTCCCAACCATCTGTTTTCAACCGATTTGCGAGGGCTTCATAGTCGAGCGGACGGTGTATGGCGTCACGCGCCATGGCATGAGACCAGCCGACGTCCAGTATCTCATCGGTGCGCATACTGACTCCGGTACGCCCGAGACCAATTCTGGCAGGAGTGTATTTGCGCATTGCAGACCAGATTTCCTTGCCGTCTTCTGCTGCGTCCGTCTTCGGTTCTGAAGATGCATCGGCGCTTTGGAGCTGTTTGGCTTTTTGATCCTTCTCGGTCATGAACGTGCCCCTCCGACAACCCGGTCCACCGATGATGACAATTGTTTGGGAATGGTTTGACTCTTGAGACGACCTGTTGCATCCGTGATCTGCATTTTCTGAAGCCAAGCTTCAAATTCCGGTGCGCGTGGCAAGCCAAGCACGTCACGCAAATAGAGTGCATCATGGAAAGAAGTACTCTGATAGCCGAGCATCACGTCGTCAGCACCAGGAACACCCATGATGAAATTGATACCAGCAACGCCCAGAAGCGTCAGCAGCACATCCATGTCATCCTGATCTGCTTCGGAGTGATTGGTGTAACAGATATCGCATCCCATAGGCAGCCCCAGAAGCTTGCCACAAAAATGGTCTTCAAGCCCGGCACGGATAATCTGCTTGCCGTCATAGAGATATTCAGGACCGATGAAACCAACCACAGTGTTAACCAGCAGTGGATTGAACTGACGCGCCACCGCATAGGCGCGCGCTTCACATGTCTGCTGATCAATGCCAAAATGAGCATCGGCTGACAGCGCACTACCCTGCCCGGTTTCAAAATACATAACATTGTCGCCAATCGTTCCCCGCCCGAGTGCGAGGGCCGCCTCATGGGCTTCCTTGAGGATCGAAAGATTGACGCCAAAGCCATCATTGGCCTTCTCTGTGCCCGCAATGGATTGGAAGACCAGATCGACGGGTGCCTTTTTCTCCATGGCTTTGATCTGCAAAGTAACATGGGATAGAACACAATGCTGCATCGGGATTTCATATTGCTCCCGCATCTCATCGAAATATCGCAGCAATGTATCTAGAATGGCCGGACTGTCAGTTGCGGGATTGATACCGACCACAGCATCCCCACTTCCGTAGAGCAGACCATCCAGCGTCGAGGCCAAGATTCCGCGCAAGTCATCCGTCGGATGGTTCGGTTGCAAACGGACAGACAGATGGCCGGGCAATCCGATTGTATTGCGGAATTTCGTCACAACGTTGCATTTGCGCGCCACCAGAATGAGATCCTGATTGCGCATCAGCTTGCTGGTGGCTGCCACCATTTCTGGCGTCAAACCGAAGGCGAGGCGTTTCAGGGTGGCGGTATCAGCGGCCTCACTCAAAAGCCAGTCTCGAAATCCCCCCACTGTCAAAGAACTGACAACAGCAAAGGCCTCATCGTCATGCTGATCGACAATAAGACGGGTCACTTCATCCTCTTCATAAGGAACAAAGCTCTCCGAAAGAAACGTCTTGAGAGGCAGGTCCGCCAACGCCATGCGAGCTGCAGCACGTTCTGCTTCACTCGTAGCAGCAATTCCCGCCAAGATATCTCCAGATCTCAGTGGGGATGCTTTAGCAAGCAGCTCCCGAATATCCTCGAAGACGAAACTCTCCCCTCCAACGGTATGACGATACATGATCTAGCCCTTCAGATAAGCAAGCATTTATTTATGCATTTCAGAAGTTGCCGCAGCAACCACGCACCCATTGCTTTGGATAGACAAGGGAACACCCTGCCAATCAGCTATGACACAACCAGCGCCTTCGACAACAGCCCCAGAGACATATCGCCAAAAGGCTTTCAGATCTGACTCCACATCCGAGCCAATAGAGCCCGAGGAGAATAGCGCATACCCATGGCAATCGCCACATAGCCGTCGCATGTCAGTTCCCTTGGCCGACACATTGAAACTTGCAGCGCTCTAGCACTCCTATAAGCCCGAAGGACCCGTTCCCGGACCAGCCTTACGAAATCCGGCCAGAAACCGCTTTGCTCCAGGACCGGCTTACCGTAACTGTTGCTTCACTTCGGATATCCAGAGCTGAAGCCGCAGCAATAATTCTGTATTCTCCGGCATCTGTAATCCAAGCATTGCTCTGCTCATCAAAGCAAGCGAATGATTTGATGTCGAGCGCGATTTCAGCCTCAACGGTTTCACCTGGCTTGATGAACAATTTGGCAAAGCCCTTAAGCTCCTTTGGAGCCCTTACCACGTCCGATTTCGGAGCTGCCATATAGACTTGCACCACCTCATAGCCAGCGCGTTCACCGATATTCGTAACGGGCACACGAACCTTGATTGTTTTCGACTCGTCGAGCTCAGTCTGATTTAAACTCAAGGCCCCCCATTTGAATTTGGTATAGGACAAACCGAAGCCGAATGGGAAAAGAGGACTGATCTGGCCGTTATCGAAATGCCGATAGCCAACCATAATGTCTTCACGATAGTCGACATGGCCATCCTTGCCAGGATATGTCGCCGGATCACCCGTCATGACGGGCATATCCTCAAGCTGCATTGGGAATGTCTGAGCCAGTCGCCCTCCGGGCTCTGCACGACCGGTCAGAACATCTGTGATGGCATTCCCCGCTTCCTGACCCGGATACCAAGACTGAAGCACCGCCGACACCTTGTCTAGCCATGGCATCATGACTGGTCCACCGGTCTGAAGCACCACAATTGTTTTGGAATTAACGGCAGCAATGCGTTCCACCAACTCATCCTGACGGCCCGGCAGGTTCATATTGGGCAAGTCATTGCCTTCGGTATCCCATTCGCCACTGCGCCCAACATAGAGGATTGCCACATCTGATGTTTCTGCCATGGCAACCGCTTCCTCAATGGCCTGATCGCCCAAAGGAATGTCAACACCCACGCGAACGCCTTTGATGTTGATTGCAGAAGACGTCTCGAAGCGGTAGTCGACCTCAATCTTGATATTCTGCCCTTTTTCAAGAGCAATGGCCGCACGGCTTTCATCATTGCCGGATTCAAAGAAATTATCTCCGGGCCGCCAATTCTCCCACATATCGATGATCAGTTCACCATCGATACGCAAACGGCTAGGCCCTGTGGTGACAAGGCCAAACACATGCTCGCCGCTTGCCTTCGCTTCATAGTCGATCAAGACGCGCATTGAGAAGTCATGATCGGCAACACCGTCCGCCACATCTCCTTCCCATGTCATCTCGCTCTTGAGATGGTCATCTTCAACACGAACAACCGGCCCGGCGAAATCAGGCTTTGCAAAGATCTCAACCTTTGCCGGCCCCATAATCAGAGGCATAAGGCGATAGTTCGTGCAGGCGGGTGCGACGCGCAGCTGATTGTCAGAAGAAAGGATCGCCTGCAGACCCTCCTGAGGGCTGACACTATAATGCGGATTGAGCTGCGCGCTGCCGCCCCCCATGATTTGAGCGATGTCGGCATTTGGCCCGATCGCAGCAATGGACAGCCCCTCTATATCCAAGGGAAGAATTCCATCATTTTTAAGAAGCACCGTGCCCTCTGCTCCGGCTCTTCGGATCAAGGCCCGATGGGATGGTGTGTCGACGGCTCGTTCTTCGGGAATGTCTGGAGCATCAAAGCCCCTGACGCGTTCAATCAGTCGCAACATGCGTTTGGCAGCGGCACGAACAGTCTCGCGAGAAACCAGTCCATCCTCGACCGCCTTGACCAACTTGTCGCCGCGGTCTCTGTCAGGGCCTGGCATTTCCAGATCCAGCCCGCCTTCCATGGTTTCAACCGTTGTGCAGGAGCCGTACCAGTCCGACATCACAATGCCATCAAATCCCCATTCCTCTTTCAGGACATCGGTCAGCAACTGGCGATATTCGGAAGTATAAGTGCCATTGAGCCGGTTATATGAGGACATCACGGCCATCACACCCGCCTCTTTCACCGCAGCTTCGAAAGGTGGAAAATAGATTTCGCGCAGGGCTCGATCAGAAATATTTGAACTCATGGTCGTGCGCTGAATTTCGGACTCGTTGCCAACGAAATGCTTTGCAGTCGCGCCAACGCCCTGAGATTGAACACCATTGATATAGCCCACTGCAAGACGTGCGGTTAGAAAAGGATCTTCCGAATAGCATTCGAAATTTCGGCCGTTAAGGCCAGAGCGTTCGATATTGATGGTTGGCGCAAGCAACACATTAGCCCCCTTGGCCTTGGCTTCTTCTGCCAGAGCTTGCCCGATCTCGTGTGCCAGCTCAGGGTTCCAGCTCGCACCAATAGCGATGCCAGCGGGGAAACAGGCTGCCTTGATACCACCAATCAGCGGCCCGTCACCGCGCGCACCGTTCGGTCCGTCGGTTACCTTGATAGCCGGAATGCCGAGACGATCAACCGATGGCGTGGTCCAGAAATCAGCCCCTGAAAGCAGCGAGACCTGTTCTTCCAGTGTCATGGAATCCAGAATGGCATCGAGGGATTTGGTGCTCATGATTACTCCTTGAGATAAGGCAGCCGGTCTGGCAAAACCTGCCTGAAAGCGGGTTTCTTGCGCGTTCGAAATAATGAAAATGATGGTCAAGACCGTTTGAGATAGACGGCATAGATCCATGGAATGATCGCTATCGCTACAGCGACAAGCATTACGGTTGCAGCAGCCGATGCCAACCCGACATTGGCGCGCAGAAACAGAAAGTCCATGATGAACTTAGCAGGCACGTCTGTCGCAGTGCCGGGGCCGCCGTTGGTCAGGGCAACCACAAGGTCATACGACTTCACGACCCCCACGCCCAAAAGAATAACGGAGGTCACCGTAACCGGGCGTAGTATGGGCAGAATGATGGAAATATAGGCCCGCCAAGTGGGAATGCCATCGACTTTGATCGCCTTCCATAAATCCGGATCCACGCCGCGCAGACCTGCCAGCATGAGGGCCATCACCAAGCCCGCCGATTGCCAGACGGCAGCAAGGACTACGGCATAGATTGCCTTATCGGGATCAACAACCCAATCAAAGCGGAAAGAGGTCCATCCCATTTCATTGATGGCCTTCTGAACCCCCAACGTTGGGTTCATCATCCATTGCCAAACGACACCCGTCACGATGAAGGAAAGGGAATAGGGATAGAGATAGACGGTCCGAATGACGCCTTCACCCCGGATCTTCTGATCGAGCGCCACAGCCATCAGAAAACCAAGCAGCAAGCATCCAACCAGAAAAAGCACACCGAACAGAACCATGTTGTCTACGGATTGAAGCCAACGCGGCGTCCGAAAGAGGCGTTCATACTGATAGAAGCCTGCAAACTTGGATACTGGTACCAGTCTTGATGGCGTGAAAGAAATCCATACAGTCCAGATCATGGTACCGATATATGCTGAGAGCACCATGATCCAGGTTGGCCAAAGCGCAATGCCTGCGGCACCGGGACGAACCATATTGAACAGTTTGGCAGACATGCGCTTTGCCCCTTTTTCTTAGTAGTCAGTGATCTCGATGGCAGAAACCAGGTTCGCAATGAAGTCATCAGCCGACATGCTCTTTGAGTTCCAGAACTCGGAAATAGCATCCTGAATTGCGCCAGAGCGATCGGCAGATGTTGCAATTTCTGGTCCGGGAACCTGAGCAGAAGGATTCTGCATGGCCTCAAAGCCCTTGATTGCGCAAGCATCCAGAGACGAAGGATCTGCATCAAGACGAGCAGGAATGCTGCCTTTGATTTTGCTGAAATCCACCTGCACCTTTGGCGAGCTCATGACGTCGGCAAGCAGAGCCATGGATTTCTCCGAGCCTTCCTTGGAGGATTTCGGGAACACAAACACATCGGAGCTAATCACGAAATAATCATTGCCGCCAAAACCATTGAGACATTGATAGTCCGTACCCGGTTTCATGCCTGCTGCGGTGAATTCACCTTTGGCCCAGTCGCCCATAAACTGCATTGCAGCCTCGCCCTTGATAACCATTGCGGTGGCATCATTCCATTTGCGGCCCGGTGCACCCGGATCGATATAATCTGAAAGTTTCTTGAAGTCTTCAACGAAAGCCTTGAACTCTGCGGACTTGATAACGTCAATATCGCCCTCAACAAACAGGCCCTTATAAAGGTCGACATTGTTGCGCAGCATCATGACCTGATAGAAAAGCTCAAGCTCCTGCCATCCTTCACCACCATGGGCAATCGGGATAATTCCCGCAGCCTTGATCTTGTCGAGCGTTGGAAAAAACTCATCCCAGGATTTCGGCACGGTTACGCCGACCTTTTCCATGACCTTGTTGTTGACCCAAAGCCAGTTTTCACCATGGTTGTCGACGGGAATGGCGTAGACCTTGCCATTATAGCTGACAGCTTTCATCAGCGATGCAGGAAAGGCTTTGTCCCATCCTTCTTTCTTGGCAATGTCACTCAGATCAGTGAGGTAGCCCTGCTCTGCCAAATCAGCGAACTGAGCGCCAGCATTGAATTGCAAAGCATCAGGCGGGTTGCCGCCAATAATTGCGGTTGTTGCAGCGGCGATGGCGCTTTCGAAATCAGGAACGGCGTGATCGACCCAGTGACCACCTTTATCTTCGAATGCCTTGACGAAGACCTTCAGAGCTTGCGCTTCTGAACCCGACGTCCACCAATGCATGACTTCAGCATCCTGCTGGTCTGCAGCCATTACAGGCCCAGCCGAGCACATAAGAACAAGCCCGAGAGCTGCAAGGAATTTATTCTTCATTTGTATTCCCCTATTGTGATTGCGGTTTTGTTTTTGTTTTCATGCCTTTGATCGAAAAGACATGCTCTTTTTTGCGAAGGGTCGCGGGGACTCTTCTGGTTAGATTCTCTCTCCTGTCTGCTTGTCAAAGAGAGAGGCTTTAGAAATATCGAGCGCTATGCGGACTTCATCGCCTTCTGCGACAGGCACTTCGGCATCGGCCCGAACAGACAGACGGAGATCATCACATGCGACCCAGACGATGGTTTCCGGCCCTAGCGTTTCAATCAAAGTGATCTTGCCGGGAAAGCTGGCTCCATCCGACTTGTCATCCTGTGCGAGCAACGTGAGATGTTCCGGTCGAATACCAAGAACAGCTTCGCTCCCCTCTGAACAACGAGAAGACAGCGCTTCAGGCAGCTTGATTGCGCAAGAGCCAAAGATGAAAGCACAACCGTTCGCATCCTTTTTCAGCTGTCCATTCACGAAATTCATTTTCGGCGACCCAAGGAACCCGGCGACAAACAGATTGGCAGGCTTTGCGTAAACTTCTGTTGGAGTGGCCAACTGCTGGATCTTGCCGTCTTTCATGACCGCTATTCTGTCAGCAAGTGTCATTGCCTCGACCTGATCGTGGGTCACATAGATCATTGTGTTTCCCAGCGTCTTATGCAGATTCTTCAGCTCCGTGCGCAAATCGGCTCGCAGTTGAGCATCCAGGTTGGACAGCGGTTCATCGAGCAGAAAAACCTCGGCATCCCGCACCAGGGCGCGCCCAATGGCAACACGCTGGCGCTGGCCACCCGAAAGATCCGCAGGGCGCCGCTTCAACAAATGATCAATCTGCAAGAATTTTGCGGTCTTCTCGATGCGCTGGGCAATTTCGCGCTTTTTCATGCCACGCACTTTGAGGCTAAACCCCATATTCTGGGCAACGGTCATCCTTGGATAGAGAGCATAGCTTTGAAACACCATGCCGATCCCCCTGTCCTTGGGCTCAACTTTGGTGACATCGCGGCCAGAAATGTGAATGGCTCCCCCTGCCAGATCGTTCAACCCTGCAATGGCATTGAGCAAGGTGGATTTACCGCATCCGGATGAGCCAAGCAGAACGAGAAACTCACCGTTATGGATATCGATCGACAGACCATCCAATACGGTCTGTGGACCATAGGTAACCTTGAGATTTTCAACAGAGACCGAGTGTGCGTTGCTGTTCATCATAGTCATCCCTTGACGGCTCCGGCAGCAATACCGCGGACGAACCAGCGTCCGGAAAGAAAATAGATGGCCAATGGCACAATCGCGGTAAGGATTGTAGCGGCCATATGCATGTTGTAAGGACGTTCACCCATGCGCGTATTCACCAATGCTGTGAGCTGAACGGTCATCGGCTGATTGTCTTTGCCCGCAAAGATCAAACCGAACAAATAGTCGTTCCAGATCCCTGTCGCTTGCAGAATGACGGCAACAACAACAATTGGTACGGACATCGGCAGGATGATGGAGGTGAAGATCCTCCAGAACCCGGCGCCATCGATCTTGGCAGCCTTGAGAAGTTCAGCAGGAATACCGGAATAATAGTTTCGAAAAATAAGGGTCGTGATGGGCAATCCGAAGATCACATGGACCAGAACAACACCGGTTAATGAATTACTCAGGTTGAGCTTGGCGAATACCATTGAAAGAGGGTAGATGAAGAGCTGATAGGGAATGAAGGCACCAATCAGCAGCACAGCAAACAAAAACTCAGCTCCGCGGGACTTCCAGAAGGATAGTGCGTATCCGTTGACCGCTCCAAACAATACAGAGATGATCACAGATGGCACCGTGATGCGAACCGAGTTCCAGAAACCCGTCTGGATTCCCTCGCAAGTGAGCCCTGCGCAAGCATGCATCCAGGCATCCACCCATGGTTTCGTCGTCAGAGTTTGTGGAAGCTGAAAAATATTGCCATCGCGAATTTCCGGCATCGTCTTTAGCGACGTAACAATCATCACATAAACTGGCGCAATGAAAAACGCCAAAGAAACGATAATAAAGGCCCAAACGGCAAATTGAGTGACCTTCCCTTCCGACATTTCAATTCCCCGCTGCTAAAATGGCGCATTTACAATTATTAAAACGTTTGCATTGTTGATTAAAACGTTTGCATTCTCTATTTTAATTGTCAAGGCATAGATTTAAGAACTAGGGTCAGGCGCTATAGTCTGCTGACAAATTTGAAGAATTTGGTTCGAATAATGGGAAAAAACATAACAATCATCGATGTCGCCAAGCTAGCCGGCGTTTCAAATGGAACCGTTTCTCGTTTTTTTCATGAACCTCATCGCGTTCATCAAGCAACACGTGAACGCATCGAGAAAGCAATTGCATCTCTTGACTATAAGCCCAACGCCCTCGCCCGCAACTTTCGCATGGGCAACACCGGAGCTGTGATGGTGTTGACTTCCAGCATCGGCGACCCTTTCTATGGCGAAATTCTCGCGGGTATTGGCAATGAAGCCAAAAAGACCGGGCATGCAGTCCGAATCGAAGAAATAAATGAAGACTCCCTGACGTCTGAAGATCTCTCTGCCTTTTTTCGCTCGCGACAGGTTGATGGCATCATAATCATCGGCATCATGTGGCCGTTTGTAAAGTCAAAGCAGAATGGAGTGACAGACGAATTTGCAGTTGTGGTTTGTGGCGAAACATCGGATCCGGAATTGGAGCGCTATCCGCGATTTCAGATTGATGGAACATCTGCGGCGAAAGATCTGACAAGCTTTCTCATTCATCAGGGCCACTCAGAAATCGCCTTCATCGGCGGCGCTGCGGCAGCTTATTCAATGTATGAACGAGAAAACGGTTTCCGGGAATGCATGCATAATAAGGGACTGCCAATCAACGAAAACTGGGTGATTACGACAGATCTTCAATATGACTCGACAAGAAGAGCTGTACAAACTCTTCTTGCTCATGGCCGTCTTCCTTCCGCCGTCATCTGTGCCACTGATGATATGGCACTCACCGCAATGTCGGAATTCAATCGACACGAAATTTATGCACCAAATGATATCTCGATCACCGGCTTTGACGATATTCGCTACTCAGAGCTTTCCAATCCGCCCTTAACGACCGTAGCGCAGCCAGCCAGAGGAATCGGAGAAAACGCCATGCAATGCCTGTGCAGTCAAATGAAGGGGGATAGGCTGATAAATGAGGATCAACAAACGTCTGGCGTGACCTATCTTCCCTATAAGCTAGTGATCCGGTCCTCGACAGCTGCAATCTAGATTGGACCCTGCAGGCTGAACGAATTACGCTTTAGCTTTATATAGGCTTAGTGACATTCAACGCACTCGCGGCACCCATTTGTTGGCCATTTTGAAAATTGCCTTGCAATCATTCAGTCAATGCCAAATCCGTCGAATTCCATTTTAAGAACAAAATACATTTCAATATCAAATACATATAAAATATTTTGCAAAATCGAGTTCCAAAATATCGGAAACGGCCCAGTGGCACTATTGACATGGCCAGTAATTGGAACGGGGCGCAGGTCGACTGCGGCTTGATCTTCTCCCGCCTATTCCTTTAGCCACACCTTCAGCACATCGACGATCTAGCCGAACACAACAACGGCATGCCAGAAGACCTGTTTTGTGAGCGAATTTGAGGATATTCTGCTTGGCAACTCAACCATCCATTCAAAAGAATGGACGGGAGTATTGGTTGCGGGGGTAGGATTTGAACCTACGACCTTCAGGTTATGAGCCTGACGAGCTACCGGGCTGCTCCACCCCGCGTCAATTTTGCTTCAATGCAAGCAACAGTAATCTATATGGTCTCTTGCGAGAACATTTCAAGACATTGAACTTGAAACAAGATTAAGTCTGATTGCGGGAACTTAGCTGGCTAACACCCGCAATTCGTCTCAGCGTCTGACGCTAAGCACCTTGTAGAAGCTAAAGCACCAAGATGCAATGCTTTTTTCTTACAGTGGAAAACCAATTGTAGAGAAGGAAATCCGCGACCATTTTCAGTCCTCCATTGTCGTGGCACACATCAAGTGCGTCGCAATGAATGACAGTGCCTGAACATCCCTATCTTGAGCCGAGATTGACCAACATCGAATTGCATGTCTGCTTCGCGCATTCGTTTCAGTGAATGGGCACGACCGGTATTATGCCTACCCGTCGTCGCCTGCGTGCTATGACCGATGCCTGACCGCTTCCAGAAATTTAACAAAAGCGGGCGATGCCAACCGCCGGTTCGGGTAATAAAGATGGTAGCCCTGAATGCTCGGGCACCAGTCGCTCAAAACGACTTGCAATTGACCGGTCTCGATATAGGGCTGTGCGAGATCTTCAGGGACATAAGCCAAGCCTGTGCCATCGACAGCGGCATGCAGAATTGGAAAAATACTGTCGAAAATGGCTTGCCCTGCGACACGGACTTCGAATTCGCGCCCGTTCTTTTCAAATTCCCACGCATAAAGCCCCCCCGCAGATGCCAAACGCAGGTTTATGCATTGGTGATTGGTCAAATCACCAGGATGCTCTGGCGGCGACCGTCGCGCAAAATAGTCAGGCGTACCAACAACAACAAAACGCCAGTCCGGACCAATACGAACCGCAATCATATCCTTGCTGATCGATTCCCCCAGCCGAACTCCAGCATCGAAATGCTCCCCCACGATGTCGATAAAGCCATCATTGATCGATACCTCAACATTGATGTCGGGAAAATCAGCCAGAAACTGAGCCAGTTTTGGCCGCAAAAGCGTTTCCATCGCGTGGATTGCGGAACTGATGCGGATTGTCCCGGATGGTTTATCGCGCAATTCGCTCAACGCATCGATCTCAGTGCGGATTTGTTCGAAATGCGTTGCAACGGATCGATAGAGCCGCTCCCCCGCTTCGGTCGTAGAAACGCTTCGTGTCGTGCGGGTGAGCAGCCGAATCCCAAGCCGCTCCTCGAGCCCGCGGATTGTGTGGCTCAATGCAGACGGAGAGACACCCAGCCTGGCGGCCGCTTTCGTGAAACTGCTGTTATTGGCAACAGCAACAAACGCTCTCAGTTCGCTGAACTCGTCACGTGCCATTATTGAATCCTGATCAATAGTTCATGCTGTTTATAGCGACTAATCGAATAGCACATTCATCCCTATTTTGCCAGCAGACACAGAAACGAAGGAAAGGATGCATCCCATGGAAATCATTCGTGCAGAATCCCGCCCAGTCAATACGGGCCCAACCGACTGGTTCACGGGCTCGGTTCAAGTCGAAATGCTCTTTAACCCGTTTGATAGAGAGCGGGTACAGGGCGCAAACGTGACGTTTCAACCGGGAGCGCGCACAACATGGCATACGCATCCCCTCGGCCAGACGCTCATCGTGACATCAGGTGTTGGCCGCGTTCAGCGCTGGGGTGAATCGATTGAGGAAATTCGGGTTGGCGACGTGGTCTTCTTTGCGCCGGGCGAGAAACATTGGCACGGCGCCGCACCAGATAGTGTCATGACGCATATAGCCATTCAGGAAGTCGAAAACGGTAAGGTCGTCGACTGGATGGAAAAGGTAACGGACGAGCAATACGGCTTGTAACCATCAAAAAACGCAAGGAGAACTGACTATGATCAAGGATAAAGTTGTTATTATCACCGGCGCATCTTCAGGCATTGGAGAAGCCACCGCAAAACTCATCGCCAGCCGAGGCGCAAAGGTCGTTCTTGGTGCGCGGCGCGAAGAAAAGCTGAGAGTTATCGCCGAAGACATCACAAAGTCCGGCGGTAACGCCCTTTATCAGGTGTTAGATGTTACCAAACAGGAGGACAACGATGCGATTGTCAAACGAGCCAAAGACACATTTGGACGCGTCGATGCCATCTTCCTCAATGCTGGCTTGATGCCAAGCAGTCCTGTTTCAGCGCTCAAAACAGATGAATGGCGCCAGATGGTCGATGTTAACATCAACGGCGTGTTAAATGGCGTCGCTGCCATCATGCCCACATTCCTCGAACAGAAATCTGGCCACATTCTGGCAACCTCGTCCGTTGCAGGATTGAAGGCCTATCCGGGCGGTGCTGTTTACGGTGGCACCAAATGGTTTGTGCGTGACTTCATGGAGGTTTTGCGTATGGAATCGGCCATGGAAAATACGAACATTAGAACAGCCGCGATCTATCCAGCAGCTATCAATACCGAATTGCTTGGTACCATCACCGACGAACAGACTGCCGAAGGAATGAAGGGGCTTTACGCAACCTTCGGAATTTCTCCAGACCGTATTGCCGAAGTCATCGCCTTTGCTCTGGATATGCCCGAAGACACGACCGTCAATGAATTCACCGTGGGGCCATCCAAACAGCCCTGGTAAAAACCAAGCTCTGACCGGTCGTTCACCTTCCGGTCAGAACAAATGCGCATCAAAATCCAAGTCGGCTTGAAATGCCCCATGCCATCGTCAAACTCTGCGTCGGAAAAGCAGACACGCAAAACCCCGGCGCATGACGGACCAGACGCACGGTGAAACGGCCAATACAACCCGGTGCTGGCAATAGACCAACAGCCAGCATCGCTTGTATTAAACACAGTTTCAAATTACCCTCACCTCATGGGTCAGGTCACATCATTATTTGCTAGAAAAGTTGTTGCTGCGGCAGGAGACAATGTCGACGCCAATGCGGTTTTGGGGGCCGTCGGCCTTGATGTTTCAGGCCCCTGGGACCCCAAGCTAATGCTGGACGAGGGCGACTATTACGACATGCTCGAACTCATGGCAAAGCAGTTTGACATCACGGCATTACCGCTAAACGTGGGCGCCGCCATGAGGCCCAATGAATATGGTGCGCTTGGGCTTGCCTGGAAAGCTGCCCCCACCTTACTGGGGTCATTTTCTCGTGTTGAGCGATATGCGAGGCTTTGGACCAGCTTCGCACAATACGGCTTGAAGCAGACCAACGATGGTGTGTTGTTTGAGGAGTATCGCGAGGGCCCGAGGCGTTTGGGCATGCGTCTTTCCCTCGAAGCGGATCTTGCAAGCGGCGTGTCGCTCAGTCGGCAAGTCACGTCAGACGCCTTCGCCCCTCTTGCAGTCTATTTCAAGCACCCTGCCCCCAAGACGATCACATATCATGAAGCCTATTTTCGCTGTCCGGTGCATTTCGATGCGGAGATGGACGCGTTGTTGATGTCATCGGAATCCTTGGCCGTACCAAACATTCTCGGCGATGAGGGCATCACGCGATTTCTGGTATCGCATCTGGACGAGGAGCTGTCCAAGATCGACGATACCCCCCCATTGGGCGCAAGAACCAAAAGCGAAATTGCGCTTGCGCTCAGTGACGGATTACCCAAGATGGCGGATATTGCACGCCGACTTGGATTGAGTGCCCGGTCCTTTCATAGACGGCTCGCGGAGCAAGGTGTCAGCTTTCAGGCTCTTACGGAAGAAACGCGCCGGGATATTGCAATAGGTATGCTGCAAGAAGAGCACTATGCACTCTCGGAAATTGCATTTCTGACTGGCTATTCAGAGCAGAGCGCATTCAACCGCGCCTTTAAAAGATGGACCGGGCACACACCAACCAGCTACCGAAAGTCTCAATCATAGAATTTGAATGGACTTGGCATCGTCTGTCAAAAACATGGCAGGTCCGGTCAATACCAATCCCAAACTCCCGTCCTAGTCTCCGGCCATCCACTGATTGCTACGGAGACTTTACATGTCTGATCTACCCATCCTCGTCATTGGCGCTTCCGGTAAAACCGGATCCCGCGTTGCCAATCGTCTTGAAAAACTTGGAAAAGCGGTTCGCCATGGCACTCGCCAAGCACCGATCCCCTTTGACTGGGAAGACCAGGGCACATGGAGCACCGCTCTGGAGGGGACGCAAGCCGCCTACATTACCTATTTCCCAGATCTGGCCTTTCCCGGCGCGGTTGAAAAAATCGACGCCCTGTGTGCCGCAGCCAAAGCATCCGGCCTCCAACGTCTGGTGCTTTTGTCAGGACGCGGTGAACATCATGCACGCGAGGGCGAACAGGTTGTCGAAACTGCGGGCCTTGATTACACACTCGTTCGTTCTTCATGGTTCGCGCAGAATTTCAGCGAAGGCTATCTGAGGGATCCGGTTCTTGCTGGTATTCTGCCGATGCCCGGCGGAAATGTTCTAGAACCCATCATTGATATCGACGATATCGCGGAGGTCGTGGTGGCCGCTCTTACAGAAGACCGTCACGCTTGTAAGCTCTACGAAGTAACTGGCCCAGACCTTCTCAGTTTTGCGGATATGGCACAGATTCTGTCGAGCGAAATGGGACGGCCAATTCAGCACATTCCTATAAGCTTTGAGGATTTCCATGCCAATGTGGCGGAAGCGGGAGGCCGCTTCGTGGCAGATGTCTTCACGGCAATCGCCCGTGAAACATTGGACGGGCGCAACGCCAATGTCTGCGATGGCGTCGAGCGCGCCTTGGGCCGCGCACCGACCAGCTTTATCGAATTCGCAAGAAAAACAGCTCTCAGTGGAGCATGGTCCACTGCTGCCTAAGCAATTCAGTCATATGGAAGGAAGAAATCATGACGCTCACCCTTTTTCAAAAGCTTGCTCTTGGCGTTGCGGGATTGACCGCAGTTGGCATTGGGGCCGCCATCACATTCATGCCCCACATATTCTATGCGAGCTACGACATCACACTTGGATCTGAAGCAAGTCTTTTGAGCGAGATTCGCGCTCCCGGCGCCGGTCTCCTCGCCACTGGAGCCATCATGCTGCTAGGCATCGCGCGAAAACAATTCGCGACTGTAGCAACCATTTTTGCCCTAACGGTCTTTCTTGCCTTTCCTGCGGGGCGTCTCGTCAGTTTGGCGTTTGATGGTGTGCCATCGGAAGGCATTCGCGCCGCTCTCATCTTCGAAATGGGGATAGCCGCACTTTGTCTAGTTGCGTTTTTGCCTAAGCGTCGAGAGATACGCAACCAGTCTCAATCTGTCTGAAGCGTCTATGCGGCCAGGTTGCCGGATCCCGTTTCAAGGGATTGCCTGCGGGCCAGCCGATCAACCGGCAAAAACAAAATCCATCAACAAGGCCAGAAGGCCAGTCTCTTGATCTGGTCTTCAGCAAAATCGGAATAGTAATCGACAGACAGAACAATTCCCGAAGGGGGAAAGAATCCCGATATCGATGAAAGTTATTGGATTTTTGGCTGTACTTCTTGGAAACTCAACCCTCCATTCTAAAGAATGGTGGGGAGTGTTGGTTGCGGGGGTAGGATTTGAACCTACGACCTTCAGGTTATGAGCCTGACGAGCTACCGGGCTGCTCCACCCCGCGTCATTGAAGTGTCATCTTTATAGAAGCCTTGCCAGATTTTTAAACCCCAAATTCGGGTTTTCCCCTCCTTTAAAAAGCAATCCAGCCAGAAACGCTTGCATGACATTTAAAAAGGTTAGAAAATTTTGTCCCCTTTTTTGAGCGAAAGCTCAGAAGTCTGCGCTTCGTGCGACGAAATCGCCCCAAGAGCCTACGGACCCTTGGCCAGTAAAAAGGAGTCCACTTTTGGGAACTGGCATCAATAATCAGAAAATCGTAAGGGTACTTTACCCTCGCTCACGCATCAAACGAGCCTTGTCACGCTGCCAATCACGCTTTTTGGCATCCTGTCGCTTGTCGTAATTTTTCTTACCGCGCGCAACGGCAACCGCCAGTTTGGCGATTCCCTTGTTGTTGAAATAGAGCTTGAGGGGCACAATGGTCATGCCATCGCGCTGCACGGCCTGAGACATTTTGGCGATCTCGCGCTTATGCAGAAGCAATTTGCGCGGCCGGCGCGGCTCATGATTGAACCGGTTGCCCTGATCATACTCGGGAATATGAGCATTGATCAGAACAATCTCGCCATTCTCATAAGACGCATAGGATTCGGCAATATTGGCCTTGCCGGTACGAAGAGACTTAACCTCCGTACCAGTGAGCTGCAAGCCAGCTTCGGTCACTTCACCAAATTCGTAGTCATGTCGCGCCTTCCGATTCTCCGCCACAACGCGGTTATTCGGATCGCTTTTCTTTTTCTTCTTCTGAGCCATGCAACACAGATAAGCCCTTTAGATCAGACCTGCAACCTTCATTGCAGCATCAATCTCGGCTTTTACAGCATCAGTTGCAGCCATCAGAGGCAAGCGAACCTCATCTTCGATCCGCCCAAGCGCAGACAAGCCATATTTGGCACCAGCCGGATTGGGCTGCAGGAACATGGCGCGATGCAGCGGAGACAGCAGATCATGCAGTTCCAGCGCCTTGTCCCACTCTCCGTTCAAACAAGCGGTCTGGAACTGGCTGCACAGCTTGGGTGCTACGTTGGCAGTAACGGAAATACAGCCATGGCCCCCTTGTGCATTGAAGCCAAGCGCGGTTGCATCTTCGCCAGAGAGTTGGATGAAGTCCTTGCCCATGGCCAGACGCTGACGAGTCACGCGGACCAGATCTCCGGTCGCATCCTTGACCCCGACAATGTTGGGGCAATCTTCATAAAGACGCGCCATGGTCTCCACGCTCATGTCAATGACAGATCTGGGTGGAATATTGTAGATGACAACCGGAATGGAAACCGCAGACGCCACGGCTTTGAAATGTTCATAAAGGCCGGTCTGACATGGCTTATTATAGTAAGGAGTAACGACCAATACGCCATCCGCGCCAGCACCCTCAGCAAACTGGGCCAGATCGATGGCTTCCAATGTTGAGTTGGACCCGGCGCCCGCCAGAACAGGAACACGTTTGTCAGCAACCTTGACACAGGCTTCTACCACTTTCTTGTGTTCATCATGGCTCAGGGTTGGAGACTCTCCAGTCGTTCCAACCGGCACAAGCCCGTGGGTGCCTTCGGTAATCTGCCAGTCTACAAAAGACTCAAAGGCCTTATAATCCACACCACCCTCTTTGAAAGGAGTGATGAGTGCTGTGCAAGATCCTTTGAACATGTTCGTTTCCTCGTCTTAGCCACGCTTCGTGCATGGAATTTCCGTTATTTTTAAATATAAACCCGTCATTTTAACGGATTTCATGTCTTTTCCAGCATTTTGCCGGAAGTTGAGACCCATAACACCATGTTTTGCCACAAGATGCAATATTTCAGTCATTTCATCCCCATCGACCTGTCTCATCGCCAGATGTCCGCAAGCCAACATGGAAAGCAGGGCCTCCCCATCACATTGCTGTGAGACACCTGAAAAATTGAAAATCTATCCGGGTCTAAGGAATTTCTTCACCATAATTTTGCAACAATAATGTCTTGATCTCAAAAAGCCCGTAGTTACGCACATTTTCAGACGATATGATTAGACCCATCATCAAAGCAGCGACCACAGGCTTTTGCCTTGTAGCCATGACGCCCCTTGCCAGTGCGCAATCACTGCCTGAAAGCGTGCCTGTGCCCAGAGCCCGCCCGGCGATTGCACTTACTGCACCCATGGCAACTCCGGAGGCAACGCCCGAGCCGGCCCCAGGCCTTGAGCAAACCGCACCATCCGCTCCGCAAAGCACGGCCGACCTGCCTGCCAATCTTGTCATTTTGCCCAAAAACCGTACTGACCCGATGGTTTCACCCGCGCCCCCCTCACCGACAGTGGGTAGCGGTGCCGCACTACAATTGCCCGTGGCTGCAGCAGAAGCCGCCCAGCCCGAAACATCTCTGCCAACCGTACGCAGCCATGACAATGGCATTTCGGCGGAACGTGGCTCGCTCAAGGATGCGCTCACCGCCCTTGAAAAGAACGATCAGAAAAAAGCGCTTGCCATCCAGAAAGGCATGAAACCCTCTCTGGACCGGACATTGCTCACTTATATTCTCATCATTGGTGGCTATCACAATTTCCCGGCCAGCGAGATCAAGGCCTTCTATGACCACAATCCGCAATGGCCCAGCCGCAGCCTGACCCAGCGCCGCATAGAAGAAGCCGTCGCGCGCGAAACAGAGACCGGAGCCGAGATGGTTCGCGCCTTTGGCAACGCCATTCCCGAATCGACAACTGCGGCTATTGAGCTCGCCATCTCCCAGGCCAAAGTTGGCAACAAGGCACAGGCAGCCAAGATCATCCGCCCGATCTGGCGCGAAAGTGCTCTGGATTCCAAAACGGAAAGCCGCATTCTTTCCAATATGCGCTCGGTGTTGACCAATGAGGATCATTTCCACCGCGCCAGCTATTTGCTCTATCGGGATCGAGCCAACGGGGCCTTGCGCCTCAAGCGCTATCTGACGGATGCCCAGATGAAACTGGTCAATGCGCGCGTAGCGGTCATCCGCCGTGCTCGCAATGCCGGGTCTCTGCTCAGAAGCGTTCCCAGCTCCTTGCGAAAGGATCCCGGCTACATCTTTTCCGAAATTCAGTATACACGCCGACAGGGTAAGGAAACTGAGGCGGCGGATCTCATTCTCAAGGCCCCTCTGGATGAGGATCACCTGATCAACCATGATGCATGGTGGGATGAGCGGCGCCTTCTGGCCCGCATGATGCTGAACAAGGGAGATGCTCGCCGCGCCTACAAGATCGCGGCAAGACATTCAGCAGAATCCGGCAAGGACTTCTCTGAAGCGGAGTTCCATGCAGGTTTCTTCGCCCTGCGCTATCTGCATGACCAGAAGACCGCCGCGGTGCATTTCGAAAATAGCTGGAAAAAGGCCACCCGCACGCAGGACAAATCCCGCGGCCTCTATTGGCAGGGGCGTGCGTGGGAAGCGGCAGGCGACAGAGCCGTTGCGGTCAAGTTCTATCATGCAGCCGCCAATGCCACCAATTATTACGGTCAACTGTCTCTGGAAGAACTGGGCACGAAGCATCTCAACCTGAGAACCCCTCCCCCGGCCAACGCCACGCAAAAAGCACGCTTTGAGCGTCGCGACCTGGTGCGAGCCATCAAGCGTCTCAAGGCCGTTGGGCAAGAAGACCGCGCCGGTCCACTCTTCCGCCATTTGGCGCGCACGCTGGCTGATCCATCCGAAATCGAACTGGCCCATAAGCTCGCCCAAAGCTATGGCCTACACCAGAACGCGGTCCAGATTGGACAGTTGGCGCTCAACCGAGACATGCCGGTCGACAAGCTGGCCTTCCCGCTGCATGCTCTGCCCATGGGCGTCAAAACCAATGGTGTCGACATTGCTCTGGTCTATGCCCTGACCAAGCAGGAGAGCGTATTTGATCTCAAGGCCCGCAGCCATGCCAATGCACGCGGACTGATGCAAATGCTCCCGGCAACGGCCAAGAGAACCGCCCGCAAACTCGGCGTCTCCTATTCCCTGTCCCGGATCACGAGCGACCCCAATTATGCCGTACTTCTGGGCAGTGCCTTCCTGAAGGAGAATCTGGAGCGCTTTGGCGGTTCCTATATCCTGACCTTTGCCGCCTATAATGCAGGCCCCGGACGCCCGCCGGAATGGATCGAGCGCTTCGGCGACCCTCGGACCAACGAGGTAAGCGCGATTGACTGGATTGAACGCATTCCCTTTTCGGAAACGCGCAACTATGTCATGAAGCTGATCGAGAATTTGCAGGTTTACGAAGCCCGCATTCACAACGAAACGCTGGACATCAGCCAAGATCTCAAGCGCGGCCACCCTTAGGCCGCGCCCACAGGCTCGAATCCTATCGGGCACACCAATATAACATTGATATAATTGGTCTTTTCAGAAACACCACAGTTCTACTGGATTGAGCTGATCGCTAGATTCCACTCAAATATCCCCGAAATCCGTACAAACCGCGTACACTACACTAAACTGATTTGCCCCCCGCTTTATCCTGTCAAATACGGTCGGAACCACATGCACAAAAAACTAGCTGCAATTTGACCCTGGGCGGAAGGAAATACAAAGCCATGTCTATCAGCATTTCAAAAAGAGTTGGTTGCAGACTGGAATAGTCAAATCTCAAGAAAAATCTATACATAAACTTGCGTTCGAAACAGTTTCCGACACATATCTCTCGGAAAACAAGTTTTTTGAAGAACCGGATGAAGATGGCGATGCGTTTCCAAACATTGATTGCATATCCATGATCAATAAAACCAACAGCATGTTGGTCGTGGAGTACTATTTCCATTACAAGAGAGACACCAGATCTCTAAACATTCGGGACAAAATCTCAGCCTCTCACAACGATATGATGTTTTACTTATTTGAAAGACAATAAGACCTGATACACATACTGGCGCAATTTCAGCAAAGCCAGCCCTCTCCTACTATTCGCCAACGCCATATGCTGCAGCAACTTCCGCATTTCAGCCATCCGGGCGAAGTGCAACATTTTCTAAGGCCAAATGACGGGTGAGCGGACGAAGCTGCCTTTCAACTTGCCTCATGAAATGACTGCTGTCAGCAGTTTGCAGACGTTGCTACAAAACCCTTCCAGTACGGTTGCCTTTCGGTCGTAAGTTGCCGCTAGATTTCTTTGCTTGCCAGTGAGAAAACTGACAAATCATTACCTACCATGCCACGAACTTCTTTATCACCTTCAGGCATCACAATAATGAATTTTTGTGTAGTTTCAGAAATGCCGAGCAATGTAGAAACCGTCGGTCCGCTACCTTCCTTTTTCTTTGTCCGCTCACCAATTACGACCTTTCCAATAAATCGACCACGGTACTCGACGGTATAAGTCTCATCCTTTTCCCGAATGATAGTTCCGCTCAGCGAGTTCCCCAAGGGAGGCGCTTTCCTCTGGAATGAGCCGGACGCAAAAAATAAGTCACCTTCTATTCGTATGATTAGCTCACAATCCGAATCCGACATCGTGTCTGAAGTAATGTTTGGTGCTTGGAGCCAAAGGTGCTCGCCAACATGGCTTAGGAATTGACTCTTGGAAGTCACTCCTTTCAACTTGTCTTCATGGGCTGCCCTTTCTTTTCCCGGAATTTCCTTCAGCCGGACAAGTGCAGATGCCACGTTGTCATGGTAGATCGAATTGCTCTGAGCTTTTCTCAGAATCTCCTCAGCTTCAGGCAAAAAACCTGAACCCATAAGCTCATAGGCGAGATTACTCATTGCAAGCGTCTCGCCCTTCTCTTCAGCCTTCCGAAAAGCATTGATTGATTTCCCTTTGATAGAGAAGTGACGATAGGCAACCCCTAAGTTATTCCAAGTCATTCCATTCCTCTGATTGGCAGGAATTTTCTCATAGTGGAACATGGAAAGAGCTTCTTTTCCTGTCTGCGAGTAGAGGTAGGCCAAATCAAAACGCTTTGATGTGTCAGTTGGGTCGATAGCTAGCTCTCTTTCCAACATCGCAGCCTTTAAGACATCGTCTTTGTACCAATCAGAAAGGTTCGTCAACTTGGCTAGCAGCAGCTCTTCATCTTCTGGACCTTTTACGAGATCGCGCATTTCTTGCAAAATCTCAGACACCTCTTCAGTGCTAACTAGCTCCTGTGAAATTTCGGCCAGATCCCCAAGGAGACCAAGCTTTTTGCTGCGATCTTCGGTGTACTTAATTGCTATGCGAAAATGGGATTTGGCTTTTTCAAAGTCATCAAAATGCAAATAGCCTCTGGCCACATGTTCATGCACAGATGAATTTTCTCCGTACTCATCACCCAACGTGGAAAGTCTGGACAAATCCCCGTGCTCGGTCCATTTCAATTTGTTTAGCTCACAAAATGAGTCCCACTCACCGATTGCATCGAGATCCTCGGGAGCGAGCGTTGCAAGGTAGGTCTCTGAAACCTTTGTTGAGTGTTCCTCATCCCTGCACAGCAACCCAAAGATGAACTGATGTTCGAACTCAGATACGCTTGACGAAGGATCTGGCACTTGGAGCCCTTCTAGTGCCGCTTTGCCGCTTTGCTCCTGCTTGTGTGGAGATACGACCTCCGCCCCTCGCGCCTCGCCCGCGACGCTATCTTTGGGACTAATTGAGCCAATACTATCGAGAAATTCTCGACGCTTACGACTTATCACAGCTTGCTTGTCTGTGATTGTGAAATTCGACCTTAGGGAGTCAATGAATTCTGTAACTCGATCTTCATCATTGATATAAAATCCGATCTCGCGAGGATCCAAGGCTCCATTTCTGAATCTAGCATCGTCCAATTGGAAGATCGGCGTAAATATCGCAGTATGCTGATTTTCTACAATCCAAGCCGCCCCCATCTCATTAAGGCACGCAATGCTTGAATAATAATCTGATGACAGTAGAAATATAACGAATGGTCGATCAGCTATTTGCTCCTTCAACCAATCAAAAATGTTCTTGCCAACTGGGATGCCATATGCTGCGTCGCTCGTAAACACGATGCTTTCATGATCGACGCCAACTCCGGTAAGTAGATTCACCAAAGCTCGCCCATAAGCTGCGTCATTGGATGAGTGAGAAATGAAAATCTTCATTTTACAGAGCCTTAGATGGCGACATTGAGCCCGGAAATGTTTTTCTTGGGCTTTTCTGTGAACGTTGCTTTATCTTGGCCCGAAGTTCAACCCATACGACTTTGATTTTACGCTTATTAGATAGCCATTTAGTCCGATTTTTCGTCGATGGCCGGGCCAATTCCGCAGAGTCGCGTACACTAAACTTCGCGCACTTCCTCTTCCTGCATATTGCTGCCATCAGTCCATCGTGCATCATTGGTCAATTTGGGCTCCAAGCGGGCTAGCGCACTGCAAAATCATCTGGCTTTTGGTATTCAATCGTACTGGTAGTCGCGGCTCATAGGCGACGTTCGTAAACAGAAAATTCGCTGCGCCGCGGCCCAACATTGCAGTCGTTCGTCCATTGTGCAGTATTCTGAATGTGCTAGAGTTCCTCTGCGGCATGTTCACCTCGAATCAAAGAGCATCAGAATGGCCACCTATAAGGAAATCCAAGAAGAGACGAGAGCTCGCTTTGGCTTCATTCCCAAGACGTGCTGGATTGCCGACATAAAGGCAGAGTTCGGCCTGACGCGCGGCCCCGCCCCCAATAGACTTGACCAGGGTTCCCGTAAGCATCCATGTCCTCCGCATCGCAGAGACGAGTTAATCACGATCATGGTAGAACTCGGTGTACTCCCCGGTCGCATCTAGTCCCTTAGAGACGGCCCTCACCGGCTATCCGGAGAACGCTTTCAGCATTCCGCGAGCTGCCATTTGTTGATGCTGCAACAATAAAGTCAGATGGTTGGATCATTTCAAACAGGCTCTTGATGCTCTGCACCTCTAAATCTTTCTGGGTGAGAACAGCACCAAGAGCCGGATTCATTACGAACCAACCGTGAGTGTGGCCACGAAGCGTTCCAGGGTCGCAATAACTGACAAAGGCGTGAGCTTGCCTGTTATCGGATTGTTTTCACTCGGCACATTGGCGATGGACATCTCGAAATGCGTCGAATCCGCATCCACCACAACCGTATGTGTGTTGCGATCAATCGTCGGATCGGCCCAAACTTCGTAATTCGTGCGGTCTGGCCCCACGCCGGCCAGAGACAGGGCCACGGCGACATTGACGTTGGATGGAAATTTCTGGGCTGCTTCTCGAACGGAACCGCGATAGAGGCAAAGAGGTTCCGTCAAGGAGAGCAGATCAATCCCCTGCTCCTTGACGAACGGCGCATTGGCGAGCCCCTTGGGAGGCTTGCGCGTTTTCATGACGATTTCATGTATCGTGCCTTTGGCTGCTGCCCGAACAGAATCGAAACCGACAAGAGCACCGGTTGCACCGATGATATGGGCCCCTGTCTTGCTTGCGCGATCTACCAGTTCATAGTTTGCCAGCAACTGGGTCAGCGTGACGATCACGAGCGTACGTCCCTGCTCTATCGCAGGCTTTGCCACTTCGAGGAAGTGGGTTGGAGGCAGGGCCTCGACCACGATGTCTGCCACAGAAGCAAGCTCACTGTTAAGCATCGGTTCGGGCGGATTGCGAAAATCGGCGGTCAGTTCACGCACTTTTTCGAGGCTGGAGGAAGAGGCTGCGACCAGTTTCAATCCCGGAACGCCCTCGTCAAGCCACCGTGCAGCAGGAAGACCGATTGTGCCGAGGCCAGCGATCGCGACTGTTTTGGGTTCGGTTATCATTTTTATATCTTTCAATGGGCGTTGCCATATACTGGACTGAGGCAACAAAGGCTGCGAAATCCTGTGAGATTTTAAGCCGGACGCTGTTTGCCATGGGGGACACAACTCTGTTCCTGGCGTTAAAATGACCCCGGTTTAACTATGCAGATTTTTACGAAATCTCCATGGGAAAGGTCAAGCTTTGGAAGGCGGGAAACAGACAGCGGCCCGGATTCGAGATGCGAATACTCACCCCATCAACAGCATAGAACAGTTTGGACAGATCATCCCGGATGGCCCGATGCTGATGGATGCGATTATCCATCCAGCCTTCGGGTTCAAGGAACCAGCTACACAGGAACAGTTGAAGCATTTCCATGCGTTTAATGGTCTTAGGAGAACCGTATGCTATGCCAAGGTTGTGCCTCCTCAGAGGCAACCTATCCAATCTGTTCCAAACTTCAAATGAATGCGTCGACAAAGCAGTCGCCGTCAGTAACACCGCTGACCAGCTGGCAAGACATCAGATGAGATCTGGCAGGTGTGCGCTTATCTTTGATAGCGTCGATGAGTGTAACTTCATCTCGATATAGCGCCTCCGCCTCGTCCAGATCCATGCGTTGAAACCGCAACTCTGTCCCCGGTACGGCTTGTGCCAAAATCGGAAGATCATTCGGGAAGATCGTACCGATGCGCGGATACCCGCCCATAGTCTGGCACTCTGCCATCAGAATATAGGGCAGGCCGTCCCCGGTCATTTGTATGTCTCCGGGCCCGATGACATCCGAAG
Organism: uncultured Cohaesibacter sp.; assembly: GCF_963682185.1. Lineage (NCBI taxonomy): Bacteria > Pseudomonadati > Pseudomonadota > Alphaproteobacteria > Hyphomicrobiales > Cohaesibacteraceae > Cohaesibacter > uncultured Cohaesibacter sp. Next base: position 806,642 of record NZ_OY821667.1, read on the forward strand.
CAAGGCCAGAGGCATGACTTGAGGTAAACCGATGGGGAGAATCCAACTGCACGCCCTGTCTATTGCCACGAACAGCGCGCGTGAAGGTCGTCGCGTAAAAAGTATCCAGAGTTTCCCGAGTGAACAATGCTGTTTGCGGGCCATCAAGAACACGCACAAGCCCCCCGCCAAAGCGGTCTGTTTTTTCAAGACGCTGCTGGAGCGAGGCGTAGTTTGGATCGCGTCCGCAGAGAAGACATGAGCCTCCCTTGAACAATGAGCCGACCCCAATCGTCAGGTGAGTGGAATAGCTCTCCAGCCATTGCGGCGACATCAGCCCCCCCGCGGGGGTGAGATAGCTATAGAGCCCCTCTGTGGCACCGCCGATATGGAGGATCTGCTTCGGTTCAATCTGGAGGGAGCAATTCCAGTCGACAGCAATCCCATCAAGTGTGGCTTTCATCGGCGCACCGGTAAGTGCGATCCTTGTCGTCTCGGATACGGAGAAGGTCCCGCCAGCACAGGCCATTTCAATCGCAGGGAGGATCCGGCTGGCTCCGAGTAGAGCCGCAGCTTCAACAAGTGCCAGCCGGTCCATTGCGCCACCACGCGAAAGGCCCTGCGCCAAGTATCCCGGGCGCCCCATATCCTGAATGGTCATCAAGCCATTGGCCTTGAGAATGTTCAATATTGTCATGACAGAATCTCCAGCCTAGCTCCTCCCAGTCCGTCGCCCACTTCAGCAAGGCTTTCAATCTCGGCAGCGGAAGCGATCGAATATCGAATGGCATCGCCCGCCTTGAGCGGCATGGGCGGTGTCCTGTCAGGCAGAAAGGTGCGGATTGCGCTGCGACCGATCTGCCGCCAGCCGGTGGCCCCTTCTGCCGAATACATGACAATCTGACGGACAGCAGTAACCACGGCCCCCACCGGCACCTTGGGGTTCAGGGCGCTCATGCGAGGGAAATCCCAATGATCCGGTAGCAACCCCACATAGGGCTGGCCGGGTGCAAAACCAATGGCGATCACATTCAGATCCCGCTCGCATATTTCTGCCACCACCGCTTCCTGGCCCATATCCATCAGAGCACTGACTTCGGCCAGTTGCGGACCGTTTTCGTCACCAAAAGCGACGGGAATGGTCCAGCGGCGAGAAGGCGACGGCATCCAGATTTTCTTTGCTGTCAGTTCGATTGCCAGTGTAAGCAAGTCATGGGCGAGCAAATCACGCTTAACTTTTGCCCGATCAAAACGGATCAGCACTGACACCATTGCCGGGCTGACCTCGATCACGCCGTCTGGGATCTGGTCATTCAAAGCGGCATTAAAGGCCTGGGCCGCTGCAATTGCATTCGGGTGTGGCTGAAGCGCAAAGCGGATAAGGATGCCATCCAGTCCGAGAGGATGGGCTTCCGGGGTGAGTTTAATTTCGGGTTTCATTGTCCTTTTCCACTTCAGTTAGGGCGAGGCTATCAAGCCCCCGCCCCGCTGATTTTTTTAAGCTCACAGAATTGATGGTAACCAAAGCGCGATATCCGGCAAAAAAATCAGGCAGATGATCATCAGAACCATGACGCAGACATAAGGGATTACGCCCATCATCACATCATTCATGGAGCCGGACTTCCTGGACCCCTGAACAACAAACAGATTGAGCCCTACCGGAGGCGTGATCAGAGCCATTTCAATCAGAATGATGAGCAGCACGCCAAACCAGACCTTGTCAAACCCCATACCCGACATGATCGGAACCACAATGGGAATCGTGGCAACCATCAAAGAGAGGGTTTCAATGAAAAAGCCAAGAACGATGTAGAGCAGAATAACCAGAAGCAGGGTTCCGAAAGCAGACAGTCCTGCCCCCTCGATCATCTGGCCCAATTGGCGACCAAGACCAGCGGCACTCATCGCAAAGTTCAGAAAATAGGCCCCAGTAATCACCAGCGTGATCATCGCAGTGATGCGTATGGTGCCTTGAAGCGCTTCGTTGAGAGCAGATAGACGCAATCCATCACCGAATGCAGCAATCAAGACAGCCATCAGAACACCGATTGCGGCAGATTCTGTGGGCGTCGCCCACCCCGCATAAATGGAACCGATAACCACGCCGAACAGCAGCAGAATGGGTACAAGCTGAGTGAGACTGCGAAAGCGCTCCGACCAACTGAAACTTCTGGATGGCCCACCCAGCGAAGGGCGAATCTTGCACAAGATCATCGTGATGATGATGAAGGCGAGAGCCATCAGCAATCCCGGCAAAAGACCAGCCACGAACAGGGAGGGAATAGAGGTCTCGGTCAGAAATCCATAGACAATGAGATTGATGGAGGGTGGAATGAGAATACCCAACGTGCCGCCAGCAGCGATAGCACCACTGAACAGACGTGGATCATACCCCATCTTCTCACCCTGAGGCAAAGCAACCGTAGCAACCGTCGCCGCCGTGGCAACCGAAGAGCCTGATGTGGCCGAAAACATGGTGGCCGTAGCAATGTTGGCGTGAATAAGCCCGCCGGGAAGCCAACTGAACCATTTATCCAGCGCCGCATAAGTGCGCGTGGCGACCCCGCCCCGCACCAGAATTTCACCAAGCAGGACAAACAGGGGAATGGCAATCAAGGTCGCCGAGTCCGATGACGACCAGACAACCTGACCAAGGCCCCGCAAAAGGGGAAATGCTGAAAAGAACTGGCCAACGCCGATACCGAGAAGAAAAAGAACGATGCCGACCGGAATGGAAAGGGCCATAAGCCCCAATAGAGAAACTGCAACTGTCCAGATCATTGATCCAACTCCGATGACATGCCAATGGCGCTATCAAATGCAGCTCTTTGGACTTGTAGCAAATAGGCCAGGCCGATGAGAGTCAGTGCCGTTGCACTGAGCGCAAACCAGCTCCAACCGGCAAACCAGATACCCTGTGGTATCCACATCGGTGTTTCGAGGGGGGTATTGGCTGTCGAGCCCCTCTTGAGGGTCTTTTCGAGAACAGGCCAGCATTTTACAACGATCAACAGGATGACCCCGTTGGTCACGATCATTGCAAACATGTCCATAAACATGCGGCCCCTGACATGAAATTTCTGGCGGAGAACATCGATACGAACATGAGCACGTTCTGTTAGGGCACATGCCGGGCCCCAGCTTGCGATTGCAGCCATGACATATCCCGAGATTTCGTCGGAACCACCAAGCGTCCCAAGACCAAGCTTTCTCAGTGTGATGTCAATAAGAATGAAAATCGCGGCGGCCACCAGCGTCAGGCCTAACACCAGCGCAACGAGGCGGTTGGCGCGCCGTAGCGCGCCATGAAATGTGTTCCACATAACAATTTCGCCCGATATGTGGCTACTGAGCGATAGAAACGCCAGTTACCTTGCCAACACTGTCGTTCCAGCGCTTGACCCAGTCAGGCGTGGTCCGGGATGCCCAGTCAGGCAGCACGACATTGATCAGCACGTCCCGAGCCTTCTTCATATCAGCATCAGACAGCTCAACGAGGGTCATCTTGGCTTTGGTGTCAACTTTGCAGGTGTCAGCTCCGGTGAGACAGGCAAGATCCTGCTCAAGACCACCGTCTGCACCATCCCAGGCCACATTTTCAAGATCCGATACGACGGCATCTTTAAGCGTCTTCTGCTGTTCGGCAGAAAGGCCATCGAAACGATCCTTGTTCATGGCAATCACAGCAGTGTCCCAACCACCGAGAGGAACATTGACGACGTAGTTGGAAACTTCCCACCAACCAGCAGAGAATCCAGAACCGGACCCAGTGATCGCACAATCAATCACACCGCGTTCCAGGGAGCCTGGCACTTCAGAGAAAGAAATGTTGACGCCTTCAGCACCCAACGCATCGAGAAATTTGGTGGTCATGCGGCCTGAGCCACGGATTTTCTTGCCCTTGAGATCTTCAAGTGAAGCAATCTCGTCACGGCAGAACATGATTTGAGGCGGATGCAGAATGACACCAAGATATTCGGAGTTAAAGCGATCCCGGAAGATGTCCTTCAACATCGGTTTCGCCGCATCGACCATTTTGTGTGCTTCGGACGGGGTCATTGCCAGCAGCGGAACATCAAGGCCTTCCAATTCAGGAGCATCCCCCACGGCATAGTCGGCAATGGTGGTGCCAACATCGAAGACGCCGTCGCCCAACATGCGATAAACGTCAGCACCAGAAATACCCATCTGATCAAGGCTCGTGATCTGGGCTGAGAATTCACCATCAGTCATTGCAGGCAGCTTTTCTTCCCAGAACGGCTTTTCCAGTTTCTGGTAAACGAAAACGCTGCTCCAAGTACCAACAGCTGTAAATTCTTCTGCCGCGATGGCTGGTGCAGTAAGCATAGCGGTGCAGAGCAGCGCTGCAGCACAAAGAGAAAGATTCTTCATTTTTTATCCTCTGGAGGTAAGGAGTGCTTTTATAGGTTGATTGCTTTTTTTAATTTGATTTTGATTTTGGCTGTTTAGGATCAAGACGGCCAGACGCCAGTCAGGCAGCGGTCGGCTTGAGCGGACGAAATGTCAGTCACCAGCATATGGCCTGGTGCATGACTGATGGCAAAGGCAGGTTTGGCCTTCGCGATTGCAGCTTGCGGCGTAACACCACAAGCCCAGAATACGGGGACTTCATTCGGGCCGATTTCGACACTGTCGCCCCAATCAGGCTTTGCAATGTCGGCAATTCCGATTTGGGAAGGATCGCCAAAATGGATGGGAGCGCCATGAGCCAACTTGAAACGGTTGCAAATGATCGCCGCTTCAATGGCGTGGGCCGTGGTCATCGGCCGCATGCTGACAACGACCGGCCCCGAGAATTTACCTGCTGGGCGGGTTTGTAGGCTCGTGCGATACATCGGCACGGTCACACAGTCCAACTGGTGCCGCAGCGGGATCCCGGCTGCGGATAGGGCATCCTCAAAACTGAAGGAACATCCGATGGAGAAGGACACCAGATCATCACGCCAATAGGCGCTCAGTTCTTCAGGTTCATCGACCAGCTCACCATTTTTATAAACGCAATATCGAGGCACGTCATAACGCAGATCAATGTCCTCCCCCAATGTGGGCAAAGACGGGTCTCCGGGAGCCCCAACTGCGAGCAGAGGACAGGGGCGCGGGTTCATCTGACAAAACCGAAGAAAATCAGAAGCATCTTCAGCTGGAAGAATAGCCAGATTGGCCTGTAGCGCATCACCACCGACTCCGGTGGTTGATTTTTTAAAACGCCCTGCTCTGATCTCTGAGCGGACGAAACGGGGATTGGACAAATCGAAACTGGACACGAATTTAAACCCTTGGAATGTTCTTTTTGTCCAAGTTTTTACTCGCCAACTGATTTTGTCAATAGTTCGTTTATTTGCATTATTGATCTATTTTCAAGATCATTTGATCCGCAGTCTCCAGCGCAGCCTGCGTAAGCTCCCTTCCAATTTTATCATTTCTTTCTGCCACATAGCAAATTACATACTCAAGATCCGGCAGCTTTGCATCCTCCGCGACATTGAGCTCAAGCAACCCAAAATGAGGGGATGATTGTGCAATGATATGAGGCACGGTTCCCACGCCGAATCCCAGTGCGATCAGCTGTATGACTGTCGCAAGAGACGTTGAGCCGTGCACGCTGCCGGCTTGCTTGCGTGCAGGAGCCAGCATGTCGATCAACCGTTTATGAGGCAATGTGGTTTTTGAAAAGGTAACGATCGGCAGTTCGGCTAGATCATTGATATCGGCTGGATCGGGGAGTTCAAAATGCTCCGGATTGGCAAACCAGCCCTGACTGACAGGGGGAAGCGGAGTCATATGACAGCCGGAAGGCGCCTGATCACGCAACAAAATGGCTGCGTCCAGATCATCGTTCAAAATGTCACTGGCCATCTGAAATGAGGTTTCGATGGAGATTTCAAACCGCAAATGAGGATGATCCTCGCGCAGGCGATTGAGCATCAGTGGAAGGAAGGTATGTCCCATGGTTTCCGCCACACCAAAGCGGACCACACCGGTCATGTCATCCACGGTGAGTTCCGAAACAATTCTATCGCGTTGAGCGAGCAGGATTTCTGCTTCTTCCAGCAGTCTGCGCCCGATAGTCGTCAGGCGAACACCCCGTCCTTCCCTCTCGAAAATGGAGATTTTCAGGCGGCTCTCAAGATGGCGAATCCGGTTGGATATCGCCGATTGCGCCACACCGGTCATTTCCGCAGCGGCTCGAAATCCCCCCTGCTGCACGACTGCCCTCAAAATTTCTATATCGCGAAACTCAATCATGTCGCCATCTCCGTGATTGATGATCGGCTCTAATTAAAACAAATCTAGGTATTTTCAAGCGCGGTTTCTTTATGACCTTGCTACTCAATGGATCAATGGAAGAGTTTTTCATTAAACGAGCTAATTGTAGAGGTGCAAGGCTTTCGATTGGCTTTAGAATACGAAATCTAATTAAGAATCTCAGTCTTCCGCTTACCTGAACTCCTCGGCCCCCGCAAAAAAGGTTAGTATCGGCCCAATCGCATGATCACGATAATCCGTCAGCCGTCACAGTAAAGTCAGATTTTGGTAAAGAAGTTGGAGATCATACACTTAGGGAAAAACTATGCTTTTCCCTCATCCCAGCTGAAGCGCCTTGCAGGACAGACCTGCATATTGAAATGTCAGCTTTGACCAGTGTTGTCAAAGATTTCGCACCGGCCACAAAATATCTGCAGTTCTGCCAATGTCTTCTTCGTCCGCAGAGCAACCTTATAAATGGTTTGCGTGCTGTTTTGACGTTAAACGGCTACTCTAGACTTTTTGATAGCCGATATTCTTCGCATGCGTTAGCAAGATTGGAACGCGCCCGCGGTGTTTAGTTCGCGCGCGCCGATCCATCAATTGATCAAGAATCAAATCTTGCCTGAAAGGCCTCTTCCGCTTTCAAACGCAGGTAGGGAACAAGGATCGAGGTCAAAATATAACGACCAATTGTCTGGCGTCCTTCAGCGAGACAGCCAGGGCATGTCTCAATCCAGTCGATCGGCTTGACTTGGCCAGCCTGTATCAAGGCGGTAAGGGCCTGATGACCTGTCGGATTGACGAGGCTTTCGCTTAGCTGCGCCCATAGGTTCATTTCGGTCTCAACCGAGTTGCTTACAGGATGGGCAAGGTCAGACAACAAAGATTGGTATCGGCCATAAAAACGTTGAACCTGATAACGTTGGACGAGATTCTGTTTTCCCGCGTTAGGCACGGGGTTGTTCAACTGATTTTGTTGATCCACCAGCGCCCTGGCTTCGTCTTGTTGCGTTGGAGAAAGTGGAGGAAAGCTCTCCCCGACACCGGTGAATTTTTCGAGCAACAGGCGAGCGAGGCGGTGTCTCGCATTTGCTTCCGTCAAGGCTTGGCCAGAATAAAATCTTGCCATCACTGCAACATTTGCTTGCGCCTGATCGGAGGGCAATGCCCGACCGGCCAATGCGTTTGATGCTGCCAACATTGCAACAACCAAAAGTAAAACGGAACACACTTTCATCTCGGACACTTTCTGCATACATGTTAGCCGCGCGAAGTCACGTTGCATTTAGCGAGTTGGCCCACCCGGCCATGCCGGATGAGCCTGCTTCTAGGGAGTAAAATTTTCGCTCGACCATGCTCACCCCCTATTGGGGGCAGGCCTGGTCATATTTTTGCGATTCGTGATCAAAGCTTGGCCTGTTTTGCCAAGTCTGCTTTGAGGTCTTCGTAGAATTGAAGGGCTTTTTCCGGCGCCTCAAGTTCGTGCACGACTTTGCCAACAGCTTGAATCATGGCGGCAGGTGCATCGGATTGGAAGACATTGCGCCCCATGTCCACTCCCGCTGCACCCTGATCAATTGCCTTGTAGGCCAGCGTCAGAGCTTCCAGTTCAGGCAGTTTTTTGCCGCCGGCAATTACGATAGGAACGGGACAGGAGGCCGTGACCTGTTCGAAGCCGTCGCAGAAATAGGTCTTGACCACGTTGGCACCGTTTTCTGCGCAAACGCGTGCAGCAAGAGCAAAATATTTTGCATCGCGTGTCATGTTTTTGCCGACGGCTGTGACGCCAAGTACCGGAATGCCATGGCTGGACCCTTTATCTACCGCTTCATAGAGATTGGCGACTGTGCTGGCTTCTGTTGAGGTATCTCCGATGGCAACCATGACCGCGATGGCCGATGCGTTAAGGCGCACCGCCGCATCAATGTCGATAACGCGGTTATGGTTCAACTCCGTTAGAATAGTGGATCCCGCATCGGAGCGCAGACAGATTGGTTTGTTGATCTGAGGTGGCAGCATGGAGCTCACCACGCCTCGGCATGCCATCAGGCAGTCAGCATGATGGGCGATGGGAACGATATTGAGGTCGATCCTTTCGAGCCCAGATGTCGGCCCCATGATGAAGCCGTGGTCAAATGCCAACATCACGGTACGACCGGTGTCGGGCCTGAAGATCCGGCTTAGGCGGGACTTTGTACCCCAATCGAGATGGTCGGATCCTTTTAAATAGAAACTTTGGCGTTCGACAGGTTTATCAAGTCCGAAATCTTTGCCGTCACGAAGATCGTCAAGGTCAGCCATGGTGCAATCCTTTCCTTTATACCGACAAGGTTTTGAGGGTCTCCCAAGGTCTGGCCATCAATCCGGACAGGTCCTCGAAGAGCATATAGCGTTTGTTGTAAATGGTTTGATTTGCCTGATTTGGTTGATAGTGCCGTTCAGTCCGGGTCATGGTCGCTGCGCCTTCGCCATAATTCTTGAAGCGCCCCGTGCCGATGCCAGCCACAATCGCGGCTCCCAGGGCACCCGTTTCCTGACAGGGCGCAATGGTGATGGGGACATCCAGAATGTCAGCAAACATTTGAGGCCAGATTTCACTGTGTGAAGCGCCTCCCGAGAGGATCGCCTTATCGAAGCAACCACCTGCTGCGCGCAGGGACTCGATGTGATGACGATGACCGAATACAACCCCCTCATAGAGTGCGAACAACATGTCGGCACGTCCATGCCAACCGCCAATACCGTAGAAGCCGGCCCTCGCGGCGCCGTTGGCGCTGTTGCCAAACAGGAACGGATGGTAGAGCGGCAGATTGGCGGAAAGCTCGACCGAGGCAACTAACTGGTTGCAAAGATCATAGGGGCTCTGACTTTCAGGCACGCAATTCTCGATGAAATCCTTTACGAACCATTCTAGATTGCCCGCTGAAGTGGCGCTCGCTTCGAGTTTCATGTAAAGGCCGTTGCCGAAGCTGGAGGTCATGAAGATCTCCCCGTCAAGCACCGGCTTGTCGATGATGACTTGATTGATGCTCCACGTACCAGCCACAATCGAAGCGTCACCCACGTTGACCGCTCCAGAGCCGATGGCGCTTGCCACAACATCAAAGACGCCAGCGACGACCGGAGTTCCAACGGCGAGATCCGTTTTCTCGGCTGTCTGGGCTGAGATGGTGCCGACAATGTCGAAGGGCTCGGATAGTGGAGGCAACATATCCATCGCATCATCGAGGCCATAAAGCGCCATGAGTTCGGCGTCGTATCCGCGTTTCTCCATAGAGAGCAGTGCACAGCCACTCATGTCGGAATAATCAGAGCCTATATGACCCGTAAGGCGGTAGGTGACATAATCCTTACACAAAAAGGCCGTGCCGGTCCGGGCATACAGGTCCGGGCGGTTTGCCTTGATCCAAGCAAGTATAGATGGGGTTTGCGATGGCCATGGCCGCTGCAGACAAATCGGATACAGTTTGTCAGCTGTTCCATCCGAATTGGCTTTTTCAACCAGTTCAGTAGCGCGGCTGTCCATGGACTGAATGCCTACGAGCGGCTCTCCTTCCTTGTCCAGCAGATAGAGGCCATTGCCGTGCCCACTGCATCCAACCGCTAGAATTTCCGACGGATCCACGTTTGCCTTCGCCAAACAATCTCGTATGACGCAGGCCGTGACTTCCCAAAGATTGTTCAGATCCCGCTCAACATGTCCGCATTGCGGGTAAATGGTGCCGCCTTCCTTGGCTCCGATGGCAACTTGCTGCCCTTCCAAATCGAACAAGACCGCTTTGACGACAGTATTTCCGGCATCAAGACCGAGTAGATACTCTCCCATCTCTCTCCCTCCCTCTGCGGCAATTCTCGGTTCCTCCAGCCGCCCGTGTTACAGTGTACATATGCACCGAGCACGGGCGGCATACCTTTGCCGCATTCAATTTGCCCGCTTTGCATATCGGGCCTCTTGATCGCTCACCACTCAAGCGACTTGCTTATGATCCAATCGCACAGCATTCAGTCCGTGGAACCGCGCCAATCGATCCAACGTGTAATCCAGCTCCGCTGCTTTCATGTCAGGGGTGAAGTCTAGTTTTTTGCTCATGATTTCGAGCATTTCGTCGACCAACTTGAGAGTCAGTCTGCCGCCAATCCCCAAGACCGTCCGCCGCAACAAAAGATCTTCCAGACGCACGACCGACTCACTTTCGAGAACGAACTCGATTTCTCTTCGTGAATAGTCTGAGGCATTCACCAATGGCGCGTCGTCGCCTTCTTGAATAAAGCGAGCAACATCCGCTGCCTTGGTGCCATATCGATCAAGAAGGGTGCGCAGACGATCTGCCTGCAACCCGGTTACCTTTTGGGTTCGAGCAATCCACGCCTGCTTGGCCACTTCGTCGTGGGGATAGTCTTTGCCACCGCCGATCGGCTCTGCAATGGTTGATGCAATGCGCGGCAATCCCAGCCTTGCCAGTATCTTGTCTGTGACCTGTTCGCCGAATGCGCGGAATGTGGTCCACTTGCCACCAATCATGCATATGGTGTCGAAATCGCCGGGTTTTTCTCCCGGGAAAACGCGGGACTGATGATCGCGTGAAATACGCCCCGTCACATTGGCATCACTGAATGGTAGTGGACGCACACCGCTGAAGACATAGACGATTTCATCATCACGGATTTTGAGGTTCGGGAAGACGAATGCAAGTGATTCCAGAATATAGTCTTTCTCGAAAGTCTCGCAGTACACTTCATCAGGGTCGTCGACTTTCAGATCCGTGGAGCCAATGAGCACATTGCCGAAATAACGGAACATGATGCAGACACGGCCTTCCTGATTTTCATAATACACCATCTGATCGCCGAGCAGGTCATACAGCTTTTTGTTGTTCACGATCAGGTGGGAGCCTTTAGTACCGCCCACGAGCCGAGGCTTGCCGTCACTATCGGGGGAGTTGAGAGCTTTGTTCGTGACATCCAGCCATGCACCGGTGGCGTTGATTACCGTTTCTGGTTGCAAGATGAATTCTTCGCCCGTGTTCCGATCGGTCACGGTGACGGACTTGCCGTCAGATGCCGTCACTTCCATGTAGTTAAGGGCCAATGCCTTGTCGTTGAGATCTTCCGCATCCTGAATGAGTTCCAGACCCAATCGCTCTGGATACGTAATCCAGGCGTCATAGTAAGTGGCGCTGCATTTCACATTTTTATGGAAATCGGGCCATTTGCGGAAGGTTTTCGCCTTGCCGTCAAAGGTGTGGGTGGGCATTACCCGATCCTTGCGGGTAAATATGTCGTACAGGGTGAGACCGGTTTTGATGATCACCGCACCACGCCGAGTAGGAGCGGTGGAAATGCGCAGGAAGCGTAGGGAAGCGTTCAGGATCCCGGACAGATATTCATAAATCGGGATGGTTGTTTTCAGCGGAGCGACATAGTGTGGCGCATTTTTCAGCAAGCGGTTCCTCTCGGCCAGTGCCTCGCGCACCAACTGGAACTCGCCATTTTCCATATAACGCAAACCGCCATGGATCATGCGTGACAAGGCGGCACTCGCCCCGCAGCAGAAGTCACCACGCTCCAGCAGGACGACATTCACGCCCTGGGCTGCAAGATCCCGAAAGACCCCGATACCATTTATTCCACCTCCGATAATAAGCACGGGGGGCTGAGAATTTTCGCGCAATGCAATCAATCGCTCACGGCGAGAAAGACTTTTCATTGTGGGCCGTCCAGTTCGTTCTGATAGTAATCAATGGCACCGTTCATGGTGTCGATTTCCTCGCGGGTCAGCATTATCTGGCTCGCTTGTCCATTTTCTATTGCCTGTTCCGGGGTCCGTGCGCCGCATAGAGCAAACGTTATGCCGGGTTGACGGATGGTCCAGGCGATGACCACTTGTGCAAGAGTTGCCTGATGGCGGTCGGCAATGGGCCTGAAGGCTTCAAGCAATTGTTTGATTTGGCGAAGGTGGTCGGGCTGGAAGCGCGGGTTTTTCGCACGCAAGTCATCATCATTAAAGACGCGATCCGTGCCAATTTTTCCCGAGAGCAGCCCAAGTGCCATAGGTGAGTAGCTGAGACAGGACATGCCCTGTGCTGCGCATATCGGCAGCAGGGTTGCCTCTATCTCCCGATCCAGCATGGAGTATTTCTCCTGCACAGCATCAATGCCGCCAGCTGAAATATAATCTTGTAGCTCACTTTGGCTAAGGTTGCTGGCACCTATGGAGCGGATCTTGCCTTCCTGCTTAAGCTGCAGGAGCATTTGCAATGTCTCTTCGATTGGCGTTGTTTTGTCCGGCCAATGAGTCAGATAATGGTCGATATAGTCTGTATTGAGCCTCTTTAGGCTTTGCTCCACCTCATACCGGATGGATGCAGCACCCAGATGGCAGTAGATTGGTTTTCCTGCCTGGTCTAGTTTGTAGACACCCTTGTCTGTGTGCCAAACCAGACCGCATTTGGTTGAAAGCACAACCTTGTCGCGTTTGCCCTTGATTGCTTTTCCAACAAGCTCTTCAGACTTTCCAAGACCGTAGGCAGGGGCGGTGTCGATCAGCGTGATGCCGGAATCAATACCCGCTTGAATGGCCTTGATGGAGTTGGCCTCATCCGTGCCGCCCCACAGCCAGCCACCGATTGCCCAGGTCCCGAGCCCGATTGCGGAGGCTGTCACATCTGAAGAGCCTATCCGCCGTTTCAACACAGATTGTGCCATGGCTATTTCCTCTTCTTGAGCATGGAGATCACACCCCTTGCCGTTTGTTCGTCCGTCACGAGGGTCTTGATGAGCTGGCCCCTGAGGGCGCTGCAAATGGGGGCCTGTTTGGCTTCTCCAAAGGCAACGCCGATGGCAACCGGAATGCGCCGCAACTCCTCGAAGGTCAGGGCAACGAGGCGCGCGTTCAGCGCATAGTCGACGGAGTTACCGTTCACATCCAGCAACTGCCCCAGCAGTTCGGCGACAGCACGCGAATGACGTAGGGCTTCTTGATCGCCCTTGGGACGAGGATGTAGATCGTAATAGCTTGAGTCCGCCGAAAGGACAGAGCCTATGCCGTAGATCGAGACATCTGCCTTTCTTGCCCGTTCGAATGATTGAGTAACGGTGTTCATGCTCAGGAGCATGTCACGCTGGGCGGCATCATCTGCGAAAAGGGGAGCATGAATGGGGAAGGATATTCCGCCTAGCTTTTCTGCCATTCTGCCTGCAGCATGATTTACATCGGTATAGTGGAGCCCCTGTACCAGCCCGATTAGAGGCACGATCTCGACATCATAGCTACGCTCGGGGGAGAGGCCGTCGATCACCGAACGCACCCCTTTGCCACCCGTGATGGCGATGGTGTCGCCATCCTTGATCGTTTCTAGCAAGTGGTTTGCCGCAGCGGCTCCCACAGCCTGTCCGACCAGATCGGGATTGTCGGACATAGTCGGAATTAACACCGCTTGCGAGATACCGCCAATCTCGACGAGTTCGGCTTCCAGATCGAGCAGCGGCTGGAGAGGCGAGTTGATGCTGATCTCCAGCATGCCGTCGTCTTTACCCTGTTTGATCAGTCGGTTGACCTTGGCCGTCGAAAGGCCGGTCTTGGTAGCGATCTCAGACTGTTTGAGACCCTCAAGATAATGCATGACGAGTACACGATAGATAAGCCGCGTCGTGGTATAGTTCTTCATGTCATTTATGGGGTATAGTGCAGTCGGGCGTTTCACGGCTCAGGCCTTCCGCTTATGAAGAATGTGATCGATAGCCACGGCGCTTAGCAGAATGAAACCCTTGATCATGTCCTGCCAGTAAACCGACACATCCAGCAAAATGAGTGAACTGGTTACCAGTGAAAGCAGGGCAACCCCAAGGATGGCTCCGAAGACCGAACCGGATCCGCCATTCAGGCTTGCGCCACCAATAACGGCTGCTGCGATAACGTTGAGCTCCATGCCCACGCCGAAGGTTGGCGTTGCTGCCCCAAAGCGCGACATGTAGATGACACCTGCAACACCTGCCAAAGCGGAGCATAGGATGGTGACAAGGAACTTCACCCGATCTGTGCGGATCCCCGAATAGGCAGCCGCTTTCTCGTTGCTGCCGGTATAGAAGACCTTACGGAACATGGTTGCGTTGCGCAGCAGGTAGTCAAAGACCAGAACAATGGCAAAGAAAATAACGATGACATAAGGAATGCCATAGATAGTTCCCTGGCCGACAGCCTTGAATTCTGGTGGCAAGGTGAAGAGTGACAGGGGGGTGCCTTTGGTAATGACGAGGCAGGCTCCACGTACGATCACCATGGCAGCAAGCGAGGCGATGAAGTGGTTCAGCCCGATGCGGGTGACACAAAGGCCCATACCGACCCCGACCAAACCACAAGCGGCGATGCCTGCGAGACTGGCAAGCCACGGATCCATTCCGAGCAGGAACAACTTGCCGGAAACGACCATGGCAAAACACACCACGGCCCCAACCGACAAGTCGATTCCGCCAACGATCAGAAGGATCGTCATGCCCACCACCACAATGCCTTCAATAGAGAAGGACATTAACATCGCTTTGAAGTTGGCCCAGGTCAGGAAATAGGGCGAGGAAAAACTCATGGCGATGCATATCGCCAGAATAATCAGCACCAGCGTGAATTCACGCATGCTTTTGAAACGGCCCAGAAAGGAACGACTTGTCAGCTCCGTAGGGGCAGGTACTTGTTGATTGTGTGCGTTTACACTTGTCATGCTAACTGTCTTGCTCATGGCATCGCTCATTGTTTGATCGTTTCAGGGCTAACGCCCGAAGCCAGTTGAATAATTCTCTCCTCAGTCATGTCTGCGCCGGTAACTTCCCCGCCGATACGACCTTCACAGATCGCAATGACGCGGTCACACAGACCGATCAACTCCGGGAGCTCAGAGGAAATAACCAGAATACCGACGCCAGACCGGCTCAGATCTCTGAGAAGCCGGTGGATCTCGGACTTTGCTCCGACATCGATGCCTCGCGTCGGCTCGTCCATGAAGATCACATGCGGGTTGACCGACAGCATCTTTGCAATAGCCACCTTTTGCTGGTTGCCACCGCTTAAGGACGACACCGGATCATCGATATGTCCGCGCTTGAGATTGAGCTGGTTCGCAAACTTTCCGGCCTGTACGCGCTCTTTGCGGCGATTGATCAGGCCGACGCCGTTGGAGACTTGTTCGGTGCGGAGCGCAGAAATATTGGCGGCGATGGACATGTCGAGGAAGACGCCCTCCCCTTTCCGATCTTCGGACAGGTAGACAACGCCGCGATCAATGCTGTGGGAATAGCTGCGAACATCATAGGCCTTGCCATTGACTTCGATAGCGCCGCTCTTGAGCGGATGAAGGCCACAAATCGCCTTGACGATCTCGCTGCGTCCGGCTCCAATAAGGCCGGCAAACCCGAGGATCTCTCCTTTGCGAAGAGCAAAAGAGATGTCTGTAAAGCGATCGCCGTCATTCAGACCATTGACCTTCAGGATACAGTCTTCCGACTTCTCCTCGTCCTTCTGTTTATCCGGAAAAAGATTGCTGACATCACGACCAACGAGCTTGTTGACCACTTGCTCGGGTGTCACATCGGCTACGTTGTCCGTGCTGACATAATGGCCATCGCGCAGAACGGTAATCCGGTCACACAGAGCAAATATCTCTGCCATACGGTGGCTGATATAAATGATGCTGATGCCCTGATCGCGTAGCTCACGTACGATACGAAACAGCGTTTGAGCCTCGTTCTCGGTAAGAGCTGCGGTTGGCTCGTCAAGAATGAGAACCTTGCAGTCAAGCGTTAAAGCCTTGGCTATCTCCACCAGCTGCTGGTTCGAAATGGATAGACTTCCCACCATCGTATCTGGTTGTATGTTACACAGGCGCTTTAGGACATCTTGCGCTCGGCGGTTCAGCGCACTGTAGTTCATGAGCAACCGCTTGCTTGCATTGGTTGCTGCCATGAAGATGTTTTCCGCAACTGTGGCGTCGGGACAAAGCGCTATTTCCTGATGCACGAACCCGATGCCAAGCTTTTGTCCGATGGCCGGACTGGGAATGGTAACCACCTCTCCATCAATGCGGATTTCTCCTTCGGTAGGGCTCAAAATCCCGTCAACAATATTCATCAAAGTGGATTTGCCGGCGCCATTTTCGCCCGCTAACGCGTGAACTTCACCCTTTCGAAGATTGAAATCCACCTTGTTCAGAGCCTTCACCACGCCAAAGGACTTGCTGATCCCTGTAAGCTCCAAAACCAGATTTTCGGTCATGACACATTCTTTCTCGACCCAAATGAAGGCCGGAGGAAGCAGATCTGAAAAGATTGAAAATTGCGGGAGACAAGGCTGCCTCCCGCCTTGGGAGTGAGGGAGTTATTCCTCGATGCCCTTGGTGCCACGACGCTTGAGATACTTGTCCCAATAGAAGTCTTCGGCATTGTCTTTGTTGACAACAGCAAAGCCGTTGTCGATGACCGGCAAGGTGAAGGGATTGTATCCTGCCCGTTTATAGTCATTCATCGGGTCAATTAGATCGGAATGCCTGGCCATATAAAGCATCATCATGCCCAGATAACCTTGAATACCCTGATTGGGGTTGATCGACGCAAAGACCTTTCCGTCCTTTAGCATATCAAGGATCTTTGCGTTGACATCTGCGTTGAGAATACGGATCTTGCCACCGAGCTCTTGAGCAGCCTGTGCCGCGCCGAGAGCAGAGCTGGCTTCGGGCATCCAGATGCCATCAATGTTGGGGTGAGCCTGAGCAATGGAAAGGACAGCCTGATAAGCCCTGTTAGGATCTTGGTTGGTTGCTGCGCGTGCAACAAGTTTCATGTCAGGCCAATTTTCCTTCATCCGGTCGATGAAAGAGGAAACGCGCTTGTCATGATTGTCCTGACCGGGATTCTCCAGAATGGCATATTCGCCCTTGCCATCAACGGCTTTGGCCAATGTGTCAGCGGCGACACTGCCTTCGCGGAAGTTGTCCGACGTGACATAAGCGACACGTTTGGAGTTGGGAGAATCTGCCGCGAATGTGACAACTGGGATACCCATGGCGGTTGCGCGGTTGATAGGCTCAATGAACGGATCAGGGTTCATTGGATGGACGAAGATGCCTGCCGGATTGAGCGCGAGAGCTTGCTCGAAAGTAGCCAACTGCTTGTTGACATCATACTCGGGCGTGCCAGTATATTTGGTTTTGACGCCAAGCTGCTGACCGGCCTGCTTGAACATCTCGTAAACTGGGAACCAGTATTCGACCCCTGACACCATGACGTTCATGATGTAGAGTTCGCTAGGATCTCCTTTGAAAGGTTCTTTGGATTGTGCTGAGTTGCTAATGCCGACTGCTGCGATGACTGCCATCGAGGCCGCAGCCAGTAGTTTCCTCATGTGAAACATGACCTTAAATCTCCTCCTTGAATCGATTTGTGGTGTCACACGAGCCATTTCCTCCCGGCTCAAAAATGTCCACAAATCACCCCCTATGAAATAAAATTACACCTCTGTATTTTATTTCATTTTGAGAGCGTAGGAGTGCCCCGAATATGAGTCAACGAAATCTGAAACAAAATATTGGCAATGAAATTTATTTCATCACCTGCCAATTTCGGGGCGAATTTAGAGTTTTAAGCAAGTATTTTTATAAATTAGACAAATTGGTGTTTAAGGGCGGAGTGAATACTGAATTTCACTATTCTGAATAACTTTATTGATCAGTCTTTTCCGTTTTTGATACTGTTGCGAGGTGATGCTATATATATACCTATAGTCTTACGACGAAATATTGAGCTGATTTGAGTTATGGTGGCGATAGTAGTTTCTACCCTATTGAATGTCACTGAGAACTGACGCGCTATTGAGTATGATTGTCACCGAGAATTGGCTCTGACGCATATTTGCTGGTATAGGACTTGAGGTCGCCCGATCATCCGGGCTTGCGTCGCTCCAGATCGCAAGTGATGGTTCCATAGGTCTGTCCGCGTCTGAAGGCAAAATCATCAAACCGCTCACAGAATATCCATCGCCCGCACATAACGGTGTCCCATCAGAAGCGACGCGCCTTGATTACCAGCTCTACGCACCGTCCGCTGAGGGGAAGGTCTGCAACTCGTCTTATATATCGGCTTTGAATGCGGCGGCTTGCCAGATGTCATGCAACAAGCTTATCCACTCAATGAGTATGGGAAGCTTCCAGATTCATCGACAAATTGGAAACGTTCCATCACCTGATACAGCCCCGCCCCCAAATGACGCTTAAGTGAGAAGCGGACTCTTTGCACGAACATTCCTGAAAAGCAGAAGCTTCAAGACATCAACGCACACCTGTAAGCGCTGTCACAAAGATTCTCAAAAACCGTAATATTCGTGTCACGTGGCACCACTAAATTCCCTTAATGCACACGCGTGCAATCACATTCATTCAACCGTTACGCATCCGCGTAGAGCCATCTTTTCCAGTCAACTGTTCTTTCATTGGAGATATTGGGATGACCATTTCCAAAGCCCTCAAACTTGCAACTATGACCGCGGCACTTGCCCTGTCCAGCACGGCGGTTTTCGCTCAGGACTACACCATCAGTGTTTGGTCTGGCGGAACCGGAGAAAGCGAGAATTATCGCGTCGATAACATCGAAATCGCGGCCGAAGAATTGATGCGGGAGGCTGCCATCAGTGGGGACGACCTCTCCATCTCCGTGGAGAAAAAGACCTTCACAAGCTGGGATGATTTCAAACAGGCCGTCACGTTGGCCGCAGAATCCAATACGGCGCCCAATATCATCGTCACGGGTCATGAAGACATCGCGCCTTGGTCGCAGTCCGGCCTGATCCGCCCGATCGAAGACTATATTGATCTGGACGCATGGCCGATGAACCAGATCTATCCGAACCTGATCGACATCGCCTCTTTCAACGGCCAGGTCTGGGGGCTGCCGCAGGATGCAGAATCCCGCCCCTTCTTCTTCTACAAACCGCACATGAAAGCCATCGGCTACACCGATGATCAGATCGAAGCCCTGCCGGCCAAGATCGAAGCGGGCGACTACACCCTCTATGATGTGCTTGAAGACGCCAAGAAAATGCAGGATGCCGGTCTTGTTGAAGCCGGACATGGCTTCTATCCGCGCGTCTCCAATGGCCCGGACTACTGGCAGTTCTATGTCAGCTTCGGCGGCGAAATTCAGGATAAGGAAAGCGGCAAACTGGTCTTCAACAAACAGGCCATGACCGACATGTATCAGTTCTTCGCCGATGCGGTCGAAATGGGCGTCACCTCCCCCACCCATCTGGGGACCGACTGGGGCCAGTGGTATAACGAAGTCGCCAACGGCAAGGCCGGCATGTGGCATGGCGGCACATGGCACTACGCGCGTTATCAGAAGGAAGGCCAAGAAGACTTCTTTGGCAACATCCAGTTCTCCCTGATCCCCGAAGGCAATGCCAATGGCAAGCCCAACACGGTCACCCACCCGCTGGTCTACCTGATCAGCAACACCGGCAACGATGATGTGGCAGAAGTGGCCTCCCAGCTTGTCGCCATTGCGTCGGAACCGCGCCTGAACACGCTGCATGCCATCAAGTCCGGCCATCTGGCCATTGGCTCCGAGCAGACAGCCGTTCCGCTTTATGCCAATGATCGCTGGGCGTCCGAAGCAACCGAGCGCCTGCTGCCGCATGCGGTTTCCATGCCAAACAACACCGATTTCGGCGCCTTCTGGACCACCATGTTCAAAGGTCTTGAAGCATCCTGGACCGGTCAGAAGAGCGTGGCTGATGCAGTCGCTGATGTGGAAGCCGAATACAAGGCAACCATGGCCGACGCCATCATCATGAAATAACGATCTCCGACAGGGCCTCGAAGCAGGCCTTGAGGATCAAAAACCGGTCGGGCGTCTCCTCTCCAGCGTCCGACCACCTTCTGACGACAGGAATGATCGAAGGCAACTTCAAATGAATAGTCAAATGCGAGGAGGTGTTTAGACATGCGCCAGAAAACCAGTTTGCTGGGGCTTGGCTTCATGACGCCTGCTCTGGTCATGGTCCTTTTATTTTTCCTCATTCCGGTGGTTCTCACCGGCGTGTTTGCATTCACCAACATGAGCACGGCAACGGGGATCAGCGGCGGCGACTACATGATCACACCACAGACGGTCAAACGCCTTGCGGACAATCCGGTCTTCGACAAGGGCCAGATAGAGCGGCTTGGCTCGGAAAGCTACCGTGTTGACGAGACTTCTCTGGAAAAGGCAGCCAATGAGGGAGTAGGCCCGGCCTTCCTGAAGGAAATTTCAAAAGACCTGAAGGGCTCAAACTTCGCCTCCAACCGCGACTTTGTCCGGGCCCTCAAGAAGCTGCGTAACCGTCCGCGCAGCATGCGCGACCTCAAGCGCGCAGCCGATCCCTTCTCCCGCTCCGTGCTTAATGAGCGCTTTGCCACGCAAGACATATTTCTAGCGGCTCTGGGCGAGCTCAATCTGGATCTTGATGAGAAAGAGCGAGACGCCATCCTCAGCGAAGCCTACACAGGCTGGACATGGACGACCGAGAATTTCAAGACGATGATCTCCAAGCCCGGCACCAGCTTCATTGTGCTCAACACAATTTTCTATGTCGCGACAACCCTTGTGTTGTTCAACATCGGCTTTGCACTGTTCCTCGCCATTACCACCTTCTATCTGCCAGAAGGGCAGGCAACCTTCTTCCGTGCGGTCTGGCTGTTGCCTCGCATCTCACCACCCGTGCTCTATGTTCTTTTGTGGAAGTGGATGCTCTGGGACAATGGCTTCTTGTCCACCATCACCGGCTGGTTCGGCGTTCCACCGTTCAACTATATGTTGGGGTCCGTTTCATCAGCATGGACGGCCGTCATTCTGATCAACGGCTTTATCGGAGCCTCCATGGGGATGCTGATCTTCTCATCGGCGCTAAACGGCATTCCCGCCTCGATGCTGCATGCCAGTGAAGTGGACGGGGCCTCGCGCTGGCAGCAGATCCGCCATATCATTCTACCACAACTCAGGTGGCCAATCCTGTTCGTCACGTCCTATCAGACTCTGTCGCTGCTGACCTCCTTTCAGGAAATCCTTCTCTCGACAGATGGTGGCCCCGGTGGCTCCACCACGGTCTGGTCCCTTGAGGCCTATTTCACGGCCCTCAACAACTATGCGGGCAATCTGCAATATGGCTATGGCGCATCCATGGCGCTGGTTCTCGTGGTTGTCGGCATCCTTCTTTCCCTCCTCTATCTGCGCGTCTTCAAGTTCAACGAGCTTGTCACCAAACCGCGCATCGAAAACTAGGAGGCCAGATCATGAAAAATGAACAATCCCGCAATTACAACAAATGGCCGATCCTGCTGTTCCTGAGCGTCACCTCGCTGCCAACGCTCATCATGTATGCCTATCTGGTCATCGATACGCTCAGCAACACCGCGCCGGGCTCTCTCATTCCGAACGAATTCACGCTCAGCCATTGGCGCTTCTTGTGGAGCGCGGCCGATGGAGCGCATGACGTCTGGCTGGCGACATGGAACACCTTCCTGTTCTCCACGATCATGACGGCCATCGTGCTCCTCGTTTCGCTGACGGCAGGCTACGCCCTGTCGCGCCTCAACATGCCGTTCCGGTCTTTCTTTCTGGCCGGTATCATGACCCTGCATGCCTTTCCCACGATCACGCTGGTCATTGCTCTCTTCATCACCCTTCAGATGGTCGGGCTCTATGACACGCTGACCGGTGTCATCCTCATCCGTGCGGCCCTGACGCTGCCGCTGGGCATATGGATCATGAAAGGCTTCTACGACACGGTGCCATGGGAAATCGAAATGGCCGGCATTCAGGATGGTGCAAGCCGCTTCACTGTCTGGCGGCGTCTGATCTTGCCGCAGGTGCAGCCAGCACTGATCGCGCTCGGGGTCTTCACCTTTCTCGAAGGCTGGAAGGAATACATCCTGCCCCAGATCTTTGCCCCCAGCGCCAATGTGCGGGTGCTATCGGTGCTGCTCGCAGAGCTGATTCAGGACAACGAGCATTTCGACTTCAATCTCTTCAAATCCATCGGGCTCTTCTATGTGATCCCGGTCATCATTCTCTATCTCATCTTCAACAAGAAGCTGATGAATATCTACGGCGGAGGCACAAAAGGCTGATGCGTATCACGCTTGACACATTCTCCAAAAGCTTCGGTGACACCAAGGTCATCGACAAACTGGATCTCCAGATCGCCGATGGCGAGATGATCGCTCTGCTGGGCCCTTCCGGCTGCGGCAAATCCACCACCCTGTTTGCGATCTGTGGCATTCATCAAGTTACCGGCGGACGCATCCTGTTCGGGGATCGCGATGTCACGCACACCAGCGCGCAATCCCGCAATGTGGGGGTCGTCTTCCAGAATTATGCGCTCTATCCGCACATGTCGGTGTTCGAAAATATCGCCTTCCCCCTGACCATCCGCAAGATGGACAAGAGGGAGGTGGAGCGTCAGGTGCAAGCCATTGCCGAACTGGTCCATATCCCCGAATTGCTCAAGCGCAAGCCTGCCCAGCTCTCCGGCGGGCAGCAGCAGCGCGTCGCACTGGCCCGCGCCCTCATCCGCAAGCCTGACGTCCTTTTGCTCGATGAGCCTTTGGCAAACCTAGACGCCAAATTGCGCCTTGAAATGCGCTCAGAAATCCGCCGCATTCAGCAGGAGACAGGCATCACGGCCATTCTCGTTACCCATGACCAGGTTGAGGCCATGTCCATGTGCGACCGCATCGCCATCATGAAGGATGGAAAGATCCTGCAGATCGACACCCCGACAGACATGTATAGCAACCCCAAGAATGACTTTGTCGCAGGCTTTCTGGGCAATCCACCGATTGCATTTCTGGATGGCCAAGCAACTGGCGGCTCCTTCTCGCTTGCCAATTCCAATATCACCCTGCCGCTGCCTGCCCATCTCTCATCGCTCAATGGATCAGCCCCCATCCGATTGGGAATACGGCCCGAGCTGGTTGGCACCAAGGGCGAGACGACCATTTCAGGGCGCATTTCCTTTATCGAAACACAAGGGCGGGAGAATCTCTACGACATCACCATGCCCGATGGATCGGTCCTGCGCTCCATTCAGCATGTGCGCGATGACGTAAAACTGGGAGACAATGTCACCTGGCCAATTGATTGCTCCAGACTGCTGGTCTTCAACAGCGAAGGGGAGCGCCTCTGATGCCATTTCTCGACAAGATCAAGGCGCTGGGATGGGCAGTGGACGCTGACGGCAAGCCGCAGAGCCGCTTTGGTGGCCCGATGATCATTGCCCACCGCGGGGCCAGCGACCATGCACCGGAGAACACCCTGGCAGCTTTTGAACTCGCCTCCCGCTTCGGCGCCGACATGTGGGAGCTGGATGTCCATAACACGGCCGATGGCATCCCGGTGATCAGCCACGATGCGCATCTGGGGCGCGTCTTTGGCGTTGATGCCTCCATCGCAGACCTGACGCTTGCACAATTGCGAGCGCTGGACACTGTCGATGTGCCAACGCTGGAAGAAGCCGTCGATCTGGCCACGCGCTTGGGAGCCGGGCTCTATATCGAGATCAAGGGTCAGGGAGCCAATCTGTCCACGCTCGCGCTGCTGCAAGAAAAGCAGTTCTCCTTCGCCTCTCTCGGCTCTTTCCTGCCTCAACATGTAGCCGAGCTGGCAGCCCTTGAGTGCCCCTACCCGCTCGCGATCCTCGTCGGCCTTGATCACGACCCATTTGCCCTTGCAGACATGGCTCGTGCCGATGTCATGCATCTGTGCTGGGAGCGCGCCAGTGACCACCCCGACCGACTGCTGGACCATGCCTTGATGGACAGGGCCAGAATGGCGGACCTGCCCATCGTGCTGTGGCATGAAGAACGCCCTGAGGTCATTCGGGAGGTCATGACAGCGGACGTGATTGGCGTCTGCTCCAACCGGCCCGAACTGCTTGTTCCCTATCCTGCATCGCCCGCGCGTCCCTCGAACCAGCCCAAGGGACCGGAGGTCGTTTGCCATCGCGGCATCAACAAGCTCGCGCCGGAAAACACGATGAAGGCTGCTCGGCTTGTCTTCGAACAGGGATTCGACTGGCTGGAGCTGGACGTACAGCAAACGGCGGACAATCAACTGGTCGTCATTCATGACGATACCCTCGAGCGCACCACCAATGGCAAAGGGCTGGTTTCGGCAAAGACGCTGGCCGACCTGAGGCAGCTGGATGCTGGCGGATGGATGTCGAGGCGACATGTCGGCGAACAGATCCCCACACTGACTGACATGATCGATCTGGCGAAGTCCTTCAACAAGCGGATTTATATCGAACTCAAGAAGTCGGACCCGAGGCTCGTACTTGATCTCGTGCGGGCAAAGGATTTCCTCGACCAGTGCTTCTTCTGGAGCTTCGACTGGCCCAAGATCGAAGCCCTGCGTGCGATGGAACCCGACGCCAATATTATGGTGCGAACGCAGGATCATTCATCGATTGAGGCGCTTTTCGATGTGACCACGCCAGACATTGTCGAGATCACCATCAACGAAGCCAATCAAGACAAGATCGATCAGATCAGGGCGCGAGGCGCGAAAGCGATGATCTGCTATATGGGTGAAGAGATGGCCGTGATGGAGCGCATACAATCCCTTGCGCCCGATATGGTGAATCTGGACAATCCTCATGTGTGGAAAGAGATTCTGCACTGCAAGCATTTGACCGGCAGCGGAAAGACCCTGAGCGCATGAAGACCGATGAAGACAAGTCTGGACCGGTGACCTCAATTGATGTTGCCAAACGAGCCGGGGTGTCCCGTTCCGCGGTCTCTCGCACCTTTACGCCCGGAGCGAGCGTAGCGCCGGAAACCCGTGAAAGGGTTCTAAAGGCAGCGTCAGAGCTGGGCTATCGCGTAAACCAGCTGGCGCGCAGTCTGACCAACAAGCGATCGGCTCTGGTGGGGATCGTCGCGGCCAACCTCGACAATCCGTTTCGTGTCGAGCAGATCGAGCAGATTTCCCGGCAGTTGATCGCGCGCAATTTCCGCCCCATCCTCATGCCAGCCGAAGCTGCAGAAGATCCTTCCCATGTGATCGGCCTGCTACTGGAATATAGCGTCTCTGGGGTGATCGTTACGTCAGACACGCCCCCCGAGGCGATCTGTCAGGAATGCGTCTCCCTTGGCGTGCCCATGGTTCTGGTCAACAAGCGCGGCATCGATGCGCCGGTCGACCGCGTGCTGATGGACAATGAGAACTGCGGCAGGATTGCCGCGCAAACCCTGCTGCAAAAAGGGTGTCAGCGCCTGGCGCTGATCACGTCCGAAAGTCCCTCCTTCTCGCTCGAAGTCAGGCAGGACACATTTTTGCAGACGGTCCGCGAGGCATGCGAAACCCCGGCACAGGTCTTTGCGGGACAGTTTCAGAATTACGAAGGCGGGGCAGAAGCCGCCGGGCGCTTGCTGGCGTCGGATGCCGACTTCGACGGAGCCTTCTGCGTGACCGATTACATGGCGCTTGGCGTTCTGGACAAGTTGCGGATGGAGGGAGACCGATCCGTGCCCGTCGAGATTCAGATCATCGGCTGCGACGATATCCGGCAGGCATCATGGCAGGGTTATTCGCTCACCACAATCCGTCAGGATACCCAGAAACTCGCCGATGGCGTTGTCGAGGCGCTGCTCACACGGTTTAACAATCCGAACACCCCGGCAACCACCCGGATTTTACCGGTGACACTGATCGAGCGTGGCACAACGATGTAACAGTCCCCGCAAACCTGTTCCGCAGACAACAAAGCTGTTGGGCCATTGCCGTTGCACGTCACCACCATGGCGGGCCGAAGTGACAGACCCAAGCATCCAGGAAGAATTGATGCAAGAACGATATACCCTTGCCATGTCGATGGCACGCGACGCCGGCGCCATGGCGCTTGAAAGACTGCAAGACCTTAAAAATGGTTCAATTTCGGTTGAAACCAAGGGACCTCTCGACTTTGTCACAAGGGCCGACAGGGAGGTGGAAGCCTTCATTCGCGAGCAGATCCTTGCCCATTTCCCCGATGACGGCATCGTTGGAGAGGAACTTGCCTCCGCCCACCCGACCAGCGAGATCAAGTGGGTCATCGACCCCATAGACGGAACCGCCAACTATATCCGGGATCTCGATAGCTGGGGGGTCTCCATCGCCTGTGTCGTTGATGGGGTTTGCGAAATCGGCGTGATCTACGGGCCAGCAAAAGACAAATTGTTCCACGCCCGAAAAGGCGCAGGAGCTTTCCTCAATGGGGTTCCATTGCCCGAGGCTAGAGGTTTGGCACAAGCTCCGGCCAACCCCATCATGTCCCTTGGCCATTCGCGCCGCATTCCGCTGTCGATCTACCTTGACGCCATTCGCTGTCTGGACGACCGAAAGATCGACCACAGGCGCGCTGGCTCCGCCGCCATTGCACTCACACAGGTTGCAGAAGGAAAGGTGGATGGGTATTTCGAGGGGGATCTAAACCCTTGGGACTGTCTCGCGGGTCTCCTGATAAACGCCGAACTGGGCATCATCATTCGGCAAGGTGGCACGATGAGTGCGGACCTTCAGAACAGTCCGGTGTTGGTCGGTCATCCGTTTCTGCAGGACACACTTGATGCGCTTGCGTCTCTTGAGAACGAGGCGGTGTGAGCAAGCTCGTCCTCCTTCCTGAACACATCGAATATATTTTTTATGGAGAATGCAACATGCCGCTCCAAGCATACAAGCGCGGAAAAAAAGTCGTCCAAGGCTAATGCCTCATGAAACCGGTCGACACGGGATCGGCACCCAAATGTTTGTCCGCCAGCGCGTTGATCAGAAATCCTGTGCTGAATATACTCGCTGGAAGGACGCCAGCTTGTTCCTGCAAACCTACGCACATGCTGAGGAAAGTACGGAAAAAGGGACTCAGCGCAATCCCTACACCGTTCCTGCAAAATTATAAGAATAGATAACATCTTGGAATACAAAGGAATTACTCCAATTGATCGCGGCCACCCTTAGGCCGCGCCCACCGCGCCATCTTGCGCAGCAGAAAATATCCTGCAATGAATATCAGGGTGCCACTTGTCTTGAAGTGACACCTGCTATTCAAGCGCCTTGCTCCGGAGTGGCCACCATGCAGCCGACTGTCAAACATTTTGAAATCACAGCAAGAGATGGTCTGGTGCTGCGCGGAGAAGCCTTTGGTGACAGCGCCAACAAGGCAACACCCCTGCTCTGCCTGCCGGGTCTTACTCGAACCAGCCGCGATTTTCATCCGCTGGCCGAGCGCCTCGCCACCGATCCGGACCATCCACGCTTCGTCCTTACTCTCAACAGCCGCGGCCGTGGCTCATCGGACTATGACAAAAATCCCGAGAACTACAATGTCATCACCGAGGCAAGAGACGCCATTGATGCCATCACGGCGGCTGGTCTGAATGAGGTGATCATTCTGGGCACCTCGCGCGGCGGCTTGCTGATGTTGGCCATCGCGGCCATTCAGCCCAATCTGATAGCCGGAGCCATCTTCAACGACATCGGCCCCATATTGGATGCAACCGGCATTGCTCGCATCAAGACCTACCTGACGCGCTCCGAACCGGTCAAGACATGGGAAGACGCCGTCGCCTATGTCAAAACCGCCAACCACAAGCATTTCTTCGGGCTTGCGGAAGAAGACTGGGAGCGCATGGCCCGCATGACCTTCCGCGATGAAGGGGGCGTTCCGAAAAGCGACTTCGACCCCTATATCGCCAAGGCACTTGAAGGCATCGATCTCAGCGAAACCAAAATCGATCTCTGGCCACAATTCATGGCGCTTTCCCACTGCCCGACATTGGTTCTGCGCGGGGAAACATCCGATATTCTTGCGGCCACCACAGCCAAGGAGATGGTAAACCGCCACCCCGATTGCCAGCTTTTCGAAGCCAAAGGGCATGGTCATGCCCCCCTGCTTTTCGTTGATTCTGTCAATGACAGGATTGATGCTTTTCTTCAGGAAGTAGATAGCAAGCGACAGGCACGATTGCCACGAACCGATCCGGCGTGGCTATCAGAAGACGAAATCACTTATATCGCCGATCCAGACCGTCCATCGGAGCCCTCATCAGCCCCCTCCCCGGAAAGCGAACAGGATCTGATGGAGGACCCAATGGCGGGGTTGCCGATCTAGCTTTGGTGCGCCAGCCAATCGTGATTGATTTGTTGTCCGTATAAAGCCGCAAGCCGATTGAATTCCAGAAACAATATCTCTAGTATGTCGACCGTCCCGGGGTGCCTGTAACCAGGCTGAGATGCACAAGGTGCGAACCCGTCGAACCTGATCCGGATCACACCGGCGGAGGAAGAGACGAAGCTTGGAACAAACCCAACCTTCTTCCACTCTACCCAATCCGGTCAATAGCTAGAGCATCTGATGCGAGAGGCCCGTTTAGCCCCGCGAGTAAGATGCGTACGACATACCAGCGTCACGCGCGGCCTGAGCCTCTGCGTGGCCTCTTTTTTGAGGAATGATATGAAAGCTTTGACCCTTTCTCTTCTCGCAGCCAGCCTCGGCCTGACAACGGCTCTGGTTGCAGCCCCGTCTGCCAATGCTGCCGACCAACCAACCCTTACCGTCTATACCTACGATTCTTTCAATACCGAATGGGGCCCCGGGCCAGCAATCAAGGAAGGGTTTGAGAAAAACTGTGGCTGCTCGGTTGAATATGTCTCTCCGGGCGATGCGACAGAAACCTTCAACCGCTTGCGCCTTGAAGGCGGTTCGTCAAAAGCGGATGTGCTCGTCGGCCTTGATTCAAACCTTGTAGCGGATGCGCAGAAAAGCGGCCTGTTCGAGCCCAACAGCGTGGCAGTTGAGGGCTTGCACTTGCCCATTGAGTGGGATGCCAGCACATTCGTTCCCTTCGACTGGGGCTATTTCGCCTTTGTCTATGATAGCGACAAACTCTCCTCCGTCCCCTCCAGCTTTGAAGAGCTGATCAATGCGCCTGACGATCTAAAGATCGTTATCGAAGATCCGCGCTCTTCCACGCCCGGGCTGGGTCTTCTGCTCTGGGTCAAGGATGTCTATGGCGAAAAGGCTGCCGATGCGTGGAAGCAACTGAGCCCCCATATCCTCACGGTCACGAAGGGCTGGTCCGAGGCCTATGGCATGTTTCTGGAAGGACAGGCCGACATGGTGCTGAGCTACACCACGTCGCCCGCCTATCATATCGCAGCCGAGAACAAGACCAACTACAAGGCAGCAGCCTTCAAGGATGGCCACTATATGCAGGTCGAGCTGGCTGCCGTCACCAAATCCAGCCAGAACAAGGACTTGGCCAACGCCTTCCTGAGCTACCTTATTGGTCCTGAAGCGCAGACCATCATTCCGACAACCAACTGGATGTATCCTGTTGCCATGCCGGAGAGTGAATGGCCCGCCTCCTTCAAGGATCTGGCAAAGCCGGACAAGGCCCTGCTGTTTGACACAGAAGAGGTTCCCGCCATCCGCAAGGAAGCCTTGGACGAGTGGCTCGGCGCTCTTAGCCAATAAGAAGCCCAACATGTGAAAACGAGGGATAATGCGTGATCAGACAGGCAAATCATAAAGCCTTTGCCAATGGCATTCCGGCGCTTTTCGCCTTTTTGGCACCGCTTTCCCTCGTTGTCGCCAGCATCGGCGCTCTTTGGTCCATGGCGGCCCCCACGCTAGGCGAGACCAGCTCGGTTGGCAGCGCCTTGAGCAGCCTGTTTTCTGACGTTTATGTCATGCGCGCTGTTCGCTTTACCCTGATGCAGGCGGCGCTCTCTGCCATTCTGTCCGCGTTGTTGGCCATTCCTCTGGCCAGAGCGCTGGCAACGCGCAGCTTCCCCGGCAAGGCGGCCATCTTGTCGCTCTTTGGCGCGCCCTTCATCCTGCCGGTCATCGTTGCCATTCTCGGTTTGCTCGCCATCTGGGGCAAGAATGGTCCCATCCATACGCTCGTCTCAGGCATCGGCATCTCCGACTTTTCCATCTATGGCCTGTCCGGCATTCTGCTGGCCCATGTCTTTTTCAATCTGCCCCTTGCAACGCGTATTCTGCTGCAGGGTTGGCTGGCGATCCCCGCCGAGCAATGGCGCCTCGCCGCTCAGCTTGGCATGAGTTCGAAAGCCATTGCCCGCCATATCGAATGGCCGATGCTCAAGGAGCGTCTGCCCGGCGTGCTCGCCATCATATTTTTGCTCTGCGCAACCAGCTTTACCGTGGTTCTCGCTCTGGGAGGAGGCCCAAAGGCAACCACCATCGAGCTCGCGATCTATCAGGCCATCCGCTACGATTTTGACCTTGAGCGCGCCGCCCTGCTGGCCTGTCTCCAGATCATCCTGTGTGCAGGCCTCGCTGTCATTTCCCGCCTCATCACGCAAGACCATGATACCGGCGAAAGCCTTGGAGGCGCGATCCATCGCAGCGATCGCACATCAAGTGCGTCCCGTTGGGTGGATTGGAGCGTCATAATTCTAGCCCTTGCATTCCTTGCCATGCCCTTGGTGGCCGCGTTCCTGAGGGGTGTCAATGGATTGATCATGAACCCGTTTGATGCGGCGACCCTCTTGCCTGCGGCCTTGCGGTCAATCGCAGTGGCCATGGGGGCGTGCCTCGTCATGGGGCTCATCAGTCTGCCACTGGCCCAGCTATCCATTCATCTCAAAGGCAAGACCAGACGCCTTGTGGAGCTGCCCGGTTTTGCCATCATGGTCGCACCGCCCATCGCTCTGGGGGCGGGATTGTTCATTTTGCTGCATCAACATATCCCGATTGACCGACTGGCCCTGCCGCTCACGTCCCTGCTCAACGGGCTTCAGGCCGTCCCCTTTGCGCTCATTCTGCTCACCCCCGCAATGGGGCAGATCAAGCGCGACTATGGCAAGCAGATTCAGCAATTGGGCATGAGCCGCAAAACGGCAATCCGCCTTGTCCATTGGCCATTGATGCGCAAGCCCATCGGCCTCAGCCTCGGCATTACGGCTGCGCTCTCCATCGGAGACCTCGGGGTCATTGCCCTGTTCGGCTCGCCAACCGCGCCGACATTACCGCTCTATCTCTATCAGCAAATGGGCGCCTACCACATGGATCAGGCCTATGGCTCCGGCCTCATTCTGACATTGGTGGCCTTTGCATTCTTCTTGATTTTCGACAAAGGACTGGCTGGCCGTGATAAGACTTGATCACCTCTTCATCGCTCTTGATGATTGGCAAATGACCGTGAGCCTCACGGTCAAGGCCGGCAGTTTCTGCGCACTCATCGGACCATCCGGTGCGGGCAAGAGCACCATCCTTAACGCCATTGCCGGCTTTCTGCCACACGGGTCAGGCCAAGTCTTTATCGATGGGCAGGACATGGCCTCTCTCGCACCGGCAGACAGGCCCGTTTCGATGCTGTTTCAGGACCATAATCTGTTCAACCACATGACGGTCGCCCAGAATGTCGCGCTTGGCATCAACCCGACACTCAAGCTGAATAAACAGCAATGGCAAAAGGTCCATGATGCATTGGATCAGGTGGAACTGAGCGGAATGGCAGAGCGCCTGCCCCGAGCGCTTTCGGGTGGTCAGCGTCAACGCGCCAGCCTTGCGCGGGCCATTCTCAGAGAACGCCCCGTTCTGCTATTGGATGAACCCTTTGCTGCCCTTGGTCCGGCCTTGCGCAAGGATATGCTCAAGCTGGTCAGCACATTGGCCGAAAAGAATGGACAGACCATCATCATGGTGACCCACCACCCCGAAGACGCTCGTCTCGCTGCAGACCAGACAGCGCTGGTTCAGGATGGCGCCATCGCTCAGGTTGGCCCGAGCGAAACTTTTTTCGCAAGCCCCACCGAGGCCCTCAAGGCCTATATGGGCTGATCAACCGGCTGATCCGCAGGTAAAGCCTCAAGCAAGAGCCTAGGCGACACTATGGCTGACTATTCTGCCGCCACGATCGTCAGGTCATCAAGCACTTCGAAGCATTCCAGCACCGGCGGACCGGCATATTCGACCGGGTTTTCATTTTTCGGTTTGCCGTGAGAAGAGCGGAACTGAGCCGATTTCGTCCAGCCGATGAAGTCCTCCTTGTCCTGCCACAGGGCGTGGGAAGCAAACAGCACATAGCCATCGCTTTCCTCGCCCTTGAGCAAATCAAAGCGCACAAAGCCCTCCCGCTCCAGCAACTTGCTCTCGCGTGACCGCCAAACCTCTTCAAAAGCCTCTTCAAAGCCGACTTTCACCCGAAACCGGTTCATCACCAGATACATATCGCCTCTCCTCGTTCAAAATCATACGGAGAAAACCATATGGACAGAGAGAGCCATCGGCAAGTTAAACTGCGTTCATCTAGGCCCGCCCGTCAAAGCCTTAAGCAAAAAGAAAAAGCCCGCCGGGAATGTTCCCGACGGGCCAAACATCACAAATCGCACAGGAGCAATTAGGCTGTTTCTTTATGCGCATTCACACGCGCACGAATGGATTCGATGCTCGTCTTTGGCGTCGCGGCCAGCAGTGTCTTGGTATAGTCATGCTGCGGATTGGCAAAGATCTCATCCCGCGTAGCGCTCTCAACGATCTCGCCAAAATACATCACCATCACACGGTCAGCGAAATATTTCACCACGCTGAGGTCATGAGAGATGAACAGGTAGGAGAGATTGAACTCTTCCTGCAAATCTTTGAGAAGGTTGAGAATCTGCGCCTGAATGGATAGGTCGAGCGCCGATACCGGCTCATCCAGAACCAGCATGCGCGGATTGAGCATCAAGGCGCGCCCGA
Source organism: uncultured Cohaesibacter sp. (assembly GCF_963682185.1). Lineage (NCBI taxonomy): Bacteria > Pseudomonadati > Pseudomonadota > Alphaproteobacteria > Hyphomicrobiales > Cohaesibacteraceae > Cohaesibacter > uncultured Cohaesibacter sp. Next base: position 839,655 of record NZ_OY821667.1, read on the forward strand.
TGGCAATACGCTGACGCTGACCACCAGAGAACATATGCGGATAACGCCCGAAATGCTCTTTTTGTAGGCCCACCTTGAGCAACATATCCATCGCCTTCTGGCGCCGTTCTTCGGCAGGCATCTCGGGATTGTTGATCTTGAGCGGCTCTTCAAGCACGGCTCCGACCTTCTGGCGTGGATTGAGAGACCCATAGGGGTTCTGGAACACGATCTGAATCCGGCGGCGCATCTCAGCAGACACCTTCTTCTTGGCGATGTTCACCGGATTGCCCCTGATGAGCAATTCCCCATCGGTCTGCGCATCAATAAGGGTCAGAATGCGGGCCAGAGTGGATTTACCACAGCCGGATTCACCAACCAGAGCCAGCGTTTCCCCGCGATAGAGATCGAAGTCGATGCCCTTGAGCGCATGCACGGTTTCGGTTTTGCCAAAGAGGCCACCGGCAGACACATAGTCCCGTGTGATCCCGCGGGCGCTGAGAATTATTTCCTGATTGTCACTCATACCGCTGGACTATCCTCTTTGCTGTAGGATGAGGCAAAATCGCTCACTGTGGGCAAGCGATCCCCTTCGGCCCGTTCAGGCAGGGCAGAAAGCAGAGCCTTGGTGTAGGGATGCTTAGGAGCTTCGAAAAGCTCCAGCACACCGGATTCTTCCATCTGCTCACCGTTATACTGAACCACAACCCGATCCGCCGTTTCGGCCACCACTCCCATGTCATGGGTAATCATGATGAGGCCCATATGACGCTCGGCCTGAATGCGCATCAGCAGATCAAGGATCTGCTTCTGAATGGTCACATCCAGCGCTGTCGTCGGCTCATCCGCAATCAGAAGCTTCGGCTGACAGGCAATCGCCATGGCAATCATGACACGCTGGCACTGACCACCAGACATCTGGTGCGGAAAACTCGACAGGCGTTTTTCTGGCGTGGGAATACCCACAGCTTCGAGCAGTTCGATCGTGCGGGTGCGAATGGCCTTGCCGCGCAGATTGAGATGCGTTTTCAGCACCTCCCCAATCTGGAAGCCAACCGTAAAGCACGGATTGAGGCTTGCGATAGGCTCCTGAAAGATCATCGAAATGTCTTTGCCGATGATGGAGCGCCGTTCCTTGGGGCTGACTGTCTTGAGGTCACGACCATCAAACGACATGACGTCGGCTTTCACCGTCGCACTATCAGGCAGCAACCCCATCGTTGCCAGCATGGCCACGGATTTGCCCGAACCGGACTCCCCGACAATAGCCAGCACTTCGCCCTTGTCGACCGTGTAATCCACCCCCTTGAGCGCACGAAACGGGCCCATGGCAGTGTCAAATTCAACGGTCAGATTTCTGATTTCCAACAAACTCATCGTGTCAATCTCCCTATGACCGTTTCAATTTCGGATCGAGCGCATCGCGCAATCCGTCGCCAATCAGGTTGATTGCAAGCACGGTGACCAGAATGGAGACACCCGGGAAAGTAACAACCCACCAGGCACGCAGAATGAATTCGCGCGCCTCGGCCAGCATGGTGCCCCATTCAGGGGTTGGTGGCTGAGCCCCCATACCAAGGAAGCCAAGAGCCGCGATATCAAGGATGGCGCTGGAGAAAGACAGCGTCGCCTGAACGATGAGCGGCGCAGTACAGTTTGGCAGAATGGTCAGGAACATTAGCCGGAGCGAACTGGCACCGGACACCCGGGCCGCCACGACATATTCCCGATCCCGCTCGGCCATCACCGCTGCACGCGTCAAGCGTACGAAATGAGGTTGATAGACAATCGCAATCGCGATCATCGCGTTGAGCAATCCCGGACCAAGCAGGGCCACCATCACCAACGCGAGCAGCAAGCTTGGGAAGGCCAGAATGATGTCCATGATGCGCATCACGATGGTATCGACAACACCACCATAATAGCCGGCGACCAGACCAAGGATAATCCCGCCGACCAGCGCGATGACAACAACAACAATGCCGACAAACAGCGAGAAGCGCGATCCGATAACGAGGCGGGACAGAATATCGCGGCCGACAGCATCCGTACCCAGCAAAAAGGAACTGTTGCCCCCTTCGGCCCAGGCTGGCGGCACCAGCAAAGCATCGCGATACTGCATTGTTGCATCATGCGGTGTGATGTAGGGAGCGAACAAAGCCAGCAGCACCAGCGCCAGAAAGACGAACAATCCAAGCACCGCGCCACGGTTTTCGCTGAAATAGAACCAGAATTCCTTAAGCACAGCTTTGGTAGACTGGCGAGAAACAGTCTCAATGAGTTGAGTGGTATCAGTCATGGCTTCTCTCCTAGCGGTGCCGAATGCGTGGGTTGATAAGGCCATAGAGCAGATCAACAATGAGGTTGACCAGCATGACCATCATCGCAATCATCAGAAGGCCACCCTGGACCACCTGATAATCTCGCCGGGAGATACTGTCGACCATCCACTTGCCGATGCCGGGCCAGGAGAAAATCGTCTCGGTCAGGATCGCACCTGCCATCAGCACACCGACCTGTAGGCCGATGGTCGTCACCACCGGAATCAGCGCGTTGCGCAGAGCATGCATGCCAACCACCCGAACGCGTCTCAATCCCTTCGCGCGCGCTGTGCGCACATAATCTTCGCCCAGAACTTCAAGCATCGCCGAGCGCGTCTGACGCGCAATCACGGCCATTGGAATGGTCGCAAGAACGATGGAAGGCAGAACCAGGTGCGAAAAGGCCGATTCAAAAGCCCCCACCTGATCGGACAAAAGCGAGTCGATCAACATGAATCCGGTCACCGGTTCAAAGAAATACATAACGGAAATGCGCCCCGAAACCGGCGTCCATTCCAGCCAGCCGGAGAACACGATGATAGCCAGCAGCGCCCACCAGAAAATCGGCATGGAATAACCGACAAGGGCACTCGTCATGACCGAATAGTCAAAGACAGAACCGCGCTTCACCGCAGCAATCACGCCAGCGGGAATGCCAATGACAACCGCAATGACAATCGCCACAAAGGACAATTCAAGGGTCGCAGGGAACAGCGCAAAAAACTCGTCCCATACTGGACGACGCGTCACCATGGACATTCCAAAATCACCATGAAACAGGCCTGTCAGATAATGGAAATACTGGATGAGCACCGGTTGATCGAAACCAAAAGCATGCTGTAATTCGGCATAGCGCTCAGCGGAAATACCGCGCTCGCCTGCCAGCAGCAGGATTGGGTCACCCGGCAAAAGCCGGATAAAGAAGAACGCAACAAGCGTCACGCCGACAAAGGTTGGAATTAGCATTCCAACCCGGCGCAGGATAAAACCAAACATATATATTATCAGTCCGGTTGAGAGAAGGTCTTTACGCCTTCCCTGTCAGTTTAGCAGCCATATTGCACATCTCTTATTTGTATTCCTCAGGATAAACCCTGATTTTTTTTGTCGAGAGGCAAGTTTTTTCCAAGCCGTTATTTAGCGGAGCATATCGCGATGATCCATAGACTTGATACAAAAAGGGTGGAGGCAGGAAATCCCGCCACCACCAATTTCCGATTTATTTGTCGATATCCACACCGTAGAAGATGTGACCGCCAAACGGATCGATCTTGTAGTTCTTCACTTTGGTGCTTACCGGCATGAAGACAACAGAGTGAGCAATGGTTGCCCAAGGAGCTTCACGTTTGAAGACAACCTGTGCTTCTTCATACAGTTTCGTGCGTTCTGCAATATCGGTGGTCTGTTTTGCTTTGACCAGCAGATCGTTGAACTCTTCGTTACACCATTTCGCACGGTTTGCACCGGACTCAACAGCATCGCAACCAAGCAGAACATACATGAAGTTGTCCGGGTCGCCGTTGTCACCGGTCCAACCGAGCAGAACAGTGTCATGTTCACCAGCGGAAGACCGCTTTAGATACTCGCCCCATTCATAGGAAACGATTTCAGCGTCAACACCGATTGCTTTCCAGTCAGCCTGAATCAACTCAGCCATACGGCGCGCATTCGGGTTGTATGGACGCTGAACAGGCATAGCCCAGATGTTGGTTTTCATGCCCGATACGCCGGCTTCCTCAAGCAGCTTTTTGGCAGCTTCCGGATCATATGGATCATCTTTGACCTTGTCGTTGTAAGACCACATGGTTGGCGGAATCGGGTTTTTCGCAGCTTTACCAGCGCCCTGGAAAACAGCGTCCAGAATGGCCTGTTTGTTGATGGCCATGTTCAGCGCCTTGCGAACGCGGACATCCTTGAACTTGTCTTTCTGGTTGTTGTAAGCCAGATAGCCAACGTTCAGGCCTTCCTGCTGCATCAGAGTGATGTTTGGATCTTCATCCATGGCCTTGATGTCAGCCGGGTTAGGATAAGGCATCACGTCGCATTCACCAGCTTTCATCTTCTGATAGCGAACAGAAGCGTCTGGCGTAATGGCAAAGATCAGATCATCGATAGCGGCCTTGCCACCCCAGTAGTCAGCAAAAGCCTTGTAGCGGATGACGGCGTCTTTCTGATAGGCCACCAGTTGGAAAGGACCTGTACCGACCGGTTTCTGGTCGAACATTTCCAAGTTACCGGTTTTTTCGATCTGGGCTGCATATTCAGCTGACGCGATGGAAGCAAAGTCCATGGCCATGTTTGCAATGAATGGCGCTTCAACCTGATTCAGCACAAACTTGACGGTATAGTCGTCAACCTTGACGATATCCTTGATCAGGCTATCCATAGACATGCCACCGAAATATTCGTAGGTGCCACCGGAAACCTTGTTGAACGGATGGTTCGGATCTTTCTGACGCATGAAGGAGAAGATCACGTCATCCGCATTGAAATCGCGACTTGGGGTAAAATCTTTGGTTGTGTGAAATTTCACGCCTTTGCGCAGATGGAAAGTATATTCCAAGCCATCTTCTGAAACATCCCAGCTCTCGGCCAGGCCAGGGACAACGTTGGTGCTACCGCGTTCAAACTCGACGAGTTTGTTGTAGATGGTATGTGAAGACGCATCGAAAGTCGTGCCAGCAGTGTAAAGTGCCGGAGTAAAGCCCTCTGGGCTACCCTCGGAGCAATATACCAATGTCTTCGCCTGAGCTGTCGTCGACAAGACGGCAGCCAGAGCGGTAGCAGCCAAAGCTTTGGTAAGCAGCTTCATTGTTTGAATCCCTCTCAAAATTTTATCGTTTGGATATGCGGGCGGAAAGCAATGTGTCTCGCGTTCAAAGCGGTCACATCCCAACCAGCATAAGTTTAAGCGACCAGACAGGTCCCCCCTGAGGTTGCCTAAACAGCACGAAAAGTCGAATACAATCTGATGAGAAAAGCAATCTCTTATTGAGGAATATTCACCTTATTTAGAACAAAATAGTCAAATTCATCAGAAACACAGAAATTAATTTTCCCTCGAACAGCTTCCAAAAGGGAAACTGGTAGTCAGAGACAATGCAGAGTAAATAGTTTTACAAAGGCCCGAATTAAAAAAACACCGGTCTCAAAACACGCCTTCGTGCCTAGACAGCAACGCCTGGATTAGAATAAGCAGACGCGGGCAACGAATAGTTCCTTCATCGAGCCAATTCTTGGCAGTTTTCGTTGAAACCTCAACGACTTCAATATCCTCATCCTCATCCTGATGGCGCTCTTCGGGATGTTGCTGACCGGATTTGTATGGCGCAAGAAACAGATTGGCCTTTTCAACCATGCGGGCCGGATTGATAAAGACTTGCGCCACCTTCTCCAGATCACCAAGAGAAACTCCGAGTTCTTCCTCTGCTTCTCTTCTGCACGCTTCCTCAACGGATGTATCAGTCGCCTCAATGCCACCGGCGCAGGCTTCCAGTATCAGTCCCTGATCCCTGAGATAAACAGCGGTCCGCATCTGGCGTACGAGGAGTATGGTTTTCTTTTCGGCATCATAGGGCAACACTGCAATGGAATCCCGATCCGCCCAAACAGGCTCGGAAATCACATGCTCGCGACCGTCTTCGTGAATGGTCTGCACCGTGGTCAGATCAATTGTGCCTTTATCGAGGGTGCAAAGCGTCTCGCGCGACAGCAGCCTGTGCTTGTCAGACATGGGCATTCTCCAATCAATTGATTATCCATAAATTACGAGGTCACCTAATGCGCCTATGGAAAGCATGTTGCAAGCTCTGAGATGGGAAACCCTTTCAAGGGCCCATCCATCAGGAAATGGTTTCGTGACGCACCCAATCCATAAAGCCCGGCAAGCCATCACAGGCAGGCAAGGCCACGAGGGCAGGCTCATCATAAGGATGCTGAGACTGGAAGGTCTTTGCGGCCTTCTCCCAAGCCCCTCTTGTGCTTTTTGCGATAAAGGCGACCTCGTTTGCCTCCTCCATTTGCCCTTGCCATTGATAAAGCGAAACCATACCTGATAGAATATTGACGCATGCAACCGAGCTTTCTTCGAGCATCGACCGGGCAATCCTGCGTGCCGTTTCAACGTCCGGACAGGTGCCGTACAACAGCAACACCTCATCGCTTTTTGCCTGTGACATCCCCTTCTCCTCATTGGAAATCATTGATATCCATGCTACTCCACTAAAGCATAGTGCAGCCAATATTACGATAAGTGGGCATAAAACCACAGCAATCGACACATCTGTTTCTTTGGTTTGTCCAAAAAACTCAAGGAAACAGGGAAGCAATTCCATCCCGGTTTGCGGGAATCCGAGATTTCGGACAACAAGACGGACAGAGCAGATGTCACGGCCGTTTCAGAAAATCGCCTTCATTGCCAGCGGAACAGAAGAGTCGCTGGAGGCAAAAGAGAGGCTGACGCATCTTTACGGATCTGCCGATCCGTCAGAAGCCGATGTCATCGTCGCACTGGGCGGCGACGGACTGATGCTACAGACCCTGCACAACAACATGAATAGCGATATACCGATTTATGGCATGAATTGCGGCTCAATCGGATTCCTAATGAATGAATATTCCGAAGACAGTCTGATGGACCGTTTGGAGAATGCTGAAATTTCCAACATTCGCCCTCTCGAGATGCGCGCCCTCACCACGGACGGTGCGCTGCACGAGGCCACCGCCATAAACGAAATCTCCGTCTTCAGACAGACCGCTCAAGCCGCAAAAATGGAAATCCGCATTGATGGCAAGGTCCGCATGGAAGAGCTGATCTGTGACGGCGCTCTGGTAGCGACCCCCGTAGGCAGCACAGCCTATAACCTGTCCGTGCATGGCCCCATTTTGCCGATTGATTCGCCCCTGCTCGCCTTGACCCCGATCAGTCCCTTCCGCCCACGCCACTGGCGCGGCGCGCTTCTACCCAATAGTGCTCACGTCAAGCTCATCGTCAAAGAGCCCAGAAAGCGTCCCTTGAGCGCCGTCGCTGACCATGCGGAAATCCGGTCTGTGCTTGAAGTTGAGATTTCAGAGAGCTGCGAAAAATCCTGCAAGATCATGTTTGACCCGGAGCACGGATGGGCGGAGCGGATCTTGAGTGAACAGTTCCGTTACTGAGCAAGCCTTTCAAAGAATAACGGCAATATACTTACACCCCGTGTCTTGCACAAAACCGGTCCAGTTCCTTTGTAACAAGAATAGTTCAAAGAAATGCTTCCTTAACGGTCTCTGGATATAGTTAATCTGATTTTCCTGTTTTAGAAACAAAGCGGACAGCAGAAAAACCGAACAGGGGCAAGAAGGTATGATCAAGGTTGACCTCTCACAATTGCGGTTTCTGGTTGTGGAAGACAACGCCCATATGCGTCGTGTGCTACGCACGCTCATTCACAGCTTTGGAGCACGTGATGTCACCGAAGCCGAGGATGGCGCCGCGGGCTTGGAGCTTTTCCAGACGACCTCACCCGATATCGTGATTACCGACTGGTATATGCCCATATTCGGCGGTATCGAGTTGATACGCATGATGAGGCAACCAGAGTCGTCTGCCAATCCGACTGTGCCCATCATTATGTTGACAGGACACTCTGAAAAACGGAAAGTCATGGAAGCCAGAGATGTTGGCGTGACAGAATTTCTTTGCAAGCCAATTTCGGCAAATGCCTTGTATGCCCGTGTTGCAAACTGCGTTGTCAATCCGCGCAACTTCATCAAGGCCAACGGTTTTTATGGGCCGGATCGACGTCGCTTCGCCAATCCCCTTTACAAAGGGTCTGAGCGGCGCGCAAACGATGCAGAGCCTGCCCAAAAAAAGGCTAGTTGATGATATTTACTGATGCGTATGGCAAATCGCAGAGACACGAACCTTTAGAGGACAGTTCCAATGGCCGACTATGAGATCATCAAGCCCAAAGTCGACTTGAGAAAAAAGATCAAGATACTGCCCAATAGCAGCGGATTTGATCCGGTAGCCAAGGCTGAAGAAGCCATGGAACGCCTGTCTTTGAATTTCGGCAACTGGATGCGCGACGAAGTCATGAAGTTGCAATTTTCTTGGGAGCAGGCAGAAAAGACCGGCCTGACCGAGGAAAATGTCGATAATCTTTTCCGCTCCTGTCATGATATCAAGGGGCAAGCCCACACCATGGGCTTTCCGCTTGCTGGCCTGATAGCAGGGTCCATGTGCGAACTGATTGAAAAGATTCCTGACCCGGACACATTGCCGGTCAGCCTGCTGAGAAAACACGTGCAGGCGATCGCAGCCGTGGTCAATGAAAATGCACGCGAAGAAGACAATGTGGTCGGCAAGCAGCTTGCTGAACAACTGAGCACTATTACCGAAGATTATATCGAAAAACATGCACCGCCAGAGCTTTTGGAACGCGACAGCTGAGGCGCAAAACGTCCTCTTTCCGCAAGATTCCCATAACCTCCCGGCCATGATAGCAGGTATCTCAGGCAGCGGTTATCTGCTTCATCCGCATGCTCAGAGAACGTGCCTCATCACGCGCGATCTGGGTGGCAAAGCGGCGTAACAGCGCCAATAGATCATCCAGCTCATCTTCAGCGAAATCATTGTAATCACTCAGAATGCGTTCCACCATGATGCGCCCGAAGCGTGTGCGTGGCATATCCCCGTCAATCGTGGTGACCAGATCGCGATAAACCTCCAGTGCCGACAATATCACGGGAGCCACACGCTTGGAGATTCCTGCTTTCTTGCACAAGGTCTGCACGAGCGCTTCGGAAGGATCAGCCACACAAGCCTGCACCCTTTTCTCACTGAGATCCGTCAGGCTCACCAGAGCCTTGACGAACATTGAAACATTGCCCATGCACAGGCTTCGAATGAGAAGGTCAGCAGTCAGTTGGCCAGACAATCTCAGATGCTCAACCAGAGCCTCCAACTCGTCGCCATGAGCACAACAGGAAGCCAGATCAACGGTTGCCTTATCGCAGGCATCCTTCACCAGAGACGTACGCCGCTCTGAGCTGACAAACGACTGAACGAGAGACAATTGCTGCAACGCATCCCCGAGCTGGACGATCAGCATCTGTCGGATATCAATCGGCAGGCCATCCAGAGAGAGCAGCATATTGCGCACAGATGGCATCTGTCCGAACCGCTCCGCCAAGCGACGCAGACTGAAAACAGCAATTTGCGCACCGGGATTTTCCAGCATTATGCAGCAGGCTTGAGAGTCAGCAACTTCGGCCATAGCAGCGCAAAGCGCGGGGCTAACCGATGGACGCGACGCCACAGCACACTGAATAAGAGCCCCCCTGTCTGCCACCATGTCGACCAGCTCAGAATCCAGCAAAACGGGAGAGCTGACGATAACCGGCACAGCCACAGCATCGATATCTTGCGTCAAGGATAGAATGACCGGACGCGGCGCATAGGGGGATTGCTTAAGCGCCTGAGCCAGAGCTTCACGAACAATAGGGGCTGGATCATCCAGAAGAATGGTTAGAGCTGTTTCCGCCGCGGCTTTTTCTGCATCATCAAGTGACGAATAGAGGAACGCCCGCGCCAAGGCACTCGTCGCTTCTGCACGACGATCAACAGGCGCGGTCTCTATCCATGAGAGAAACTTCTCGACAATCATTCTGACTACTAGTCCCTGCCCTGAAGACCACTCCCAAAAAGAGCAATCTTTTCAGTGCCCAAACGCTACTTACATCAAAGGGGCAAACACCCCTATGTTCGTAGACATTCTGAACCAGTAACTCTTAACGATCAGTTCACCATAATTGGAAAAGTGAAAAGGCCAATGCACTTGCGCTGGGCGACCCCGCCTCTCAGCCTTTATCGCTGGAGGTAAAAACATCCCCGCGCAGGAATGCGCTCAGGTCAAGCGCACCGAGCCGGGCCTGCTCACGCGCAGGCCGAGACTGTTGTCGTGTCAGATCCAAAGGCGTGTCGTGATCGACCGAAGACGCAGTGGTCGGAGCGTTGGGAGAATGCGTAGAAACAGATGCTGCAGTCGGCATGCTTCCTGGCTTGGCCTTTGGCAAAGCACCTGCCAGGCTATCTTCAAAAGCATCAACAACAACATCCGTTGTTGCAGGTTTACTCCGCGGCAAAGCCATACCATCTACTTCAGTCGCAGTTTCAGGTGCCACTGTAGTGTCTGATGCCTGAGTATAAATGCGGCTGGCAATCACACCATTGCTGGCGGATGCGGCCTCGATCGCCTGTTGACCGTCATCACCCGTCACAAACCGCGAAGCGCGCACCTGCGAGGATACCGAGTTATCAGGCAGATAGCTCAACCCATAGCGAGACGGCAGCGCGCGTTGCAAAGGCTGGGAGAAAAAGGCCTCAAGCGAATCCTGACTATCACTGATAATGGCCTTGTCATTGCTCGCCTGTTGCAGATCCACTACATGCTGGGTCTGAATGGTCGGCGTTTCAGGGCTGCGGGTCAATTGTGCCTGTTTGGTGGATTCCTTGGCAGTGAACAGATTGCCCAGGCCCAGCATATCCAGAAGGCCTTTCTTCTCCTGAGGCGCAGAAGCTGGCTCATCAGACACAGTTGAAACAAGATCACTATAAACCTCAGACACGCTTTTGGCATTGCCCTGACGATCATAGAAGACATTCTTGTTAGCCTCTGCCTGAGCAGGAAAGTAAGCAGCCGCTGGCTTGTCAGGCGTTTCTTCAGCCATAGTGATCAGCTTGCTGCTTCCCTGCGCTCCCAGAAAGTGCGCCGCATACAGCTCGCCCTGCGAAGGCGTTCTGTTCAACTGCTCGGCCAACTGCTCCCTGTTGCTTTGCGCATAAGCACCCGCCATCATCGCCGACACATTCGGATCATTCCGCATATCGAGAATCTGCTGCCGCATGTCGGGATCACGCACATAATACTTGTCGCCGACTTGGGAGATCTGCGAAGCCACATCGCCGAGCCCCAGCTCCGGCCCTGCTTCCTTCATCGTTTCCAGCCAGGTCTGCTCGACGAACTGGAAAAGACCAGAGGCTGATGATGTTGGCGCTTCGGCAGACGTGTTGAAATTGCTCTCACGCTTTGCCGTATTCAGCAGGAATTCAAAGTCCGTGCCTGTGGTCCGGCTCGCCTCCTCAAAGGCAGCCTGAAATCTGATCGAATTGTTGAACGAAACAGAATTGGCCAAAGCGCTCTCCAAAGCGATGAACTTAAAATGGGGTCTGCGACAAAACGCACCCGGATTAATGCCCACTCACCCCCCGAAAAGATTCGGGCCGGTTAGTCTTAGTTAACCATTCTTTTACCAAATAGTTAACAGAATCTTAATTTATAAATCGAGACGTAAATGCACGCACCGAGAAATAAGGAGGCCAATCGGCCATAAAGAGCAAATCAGCTTATGTCTAAAAGCGACACCCACTCGCCCTCACATGGCTCAGCCTCCCTCGATCTGACACGGGAACGCTACATTAAGAATCACTATTATACGATATACTTCAATAAAGTAACGGAATTCCCTGAATCATTTCGACAACAAGTTGAATCAATATACCAACAGGATGAATCAAAATCTCAACCAGCCATTTTTTCGTCCGGACAGGCTTGATTGGAAGCAACCCACTCCCAAAACCCCTAGCGATTTAACGGCCAGGATCGTCACCACCCAAAGCTTGAAAAACAAAAATTTATTGCAAAATGCAAGAATGCCCATACGCACAAAACACCCCTCAACCGGAAAGACATGCTTCAGGACGGACAACTTTATCCAGTACCGCCCTCAAAATACCACGGTTTTTGAATTCCCTAAGCCGCAGGCAAATGCTAAACATCGGCGTTAACAGAGCTTGAGACTCACCCCTTTTTTGGGCGTTTCCGATTAAGAGCAAAGCAAGGAAAGATCAGTGATAAGCATAAAAGCAACCGGTCAACGGCTTCTCGGTTTATTTTTGAGCCTTTGCACAGCACTCTTCATTGCCACCATTGCCCTACCCAGCCTTGAGGCCCACGCCCAATCAGCACAGGCCCCGCTTGATCTGGGAACAGTTATCCAGAAGGGCACGCCCCGACAAGCTCCGGTTTATCTCAAGCTCCCGGAAACCGTCCCCATCCCTCAAGCCAATCCGCTCAAGAATGGCAATCAGGACGCCACACCGAAGGCTGCTGACCAGCAAGAGACAGCCGCAGATCAGACTGAAAATCAGACAGGCACAGAAACACAAGACGGCACCACGCCAACAGAGACGCCCCTGAGCTCTGAGACTACTCCCGCATCCATAGCCGAAGCTCTGCCGGAAGAAGATAATACACCAGAGATCGAGCCGGGCGGCATTGCACGTCTTCAACTGACAGCCCTCCTTTCCGATGACGGTCAGGTGCTGCAAAGAGGCGTCAACTGGCGCATATTTGGAACAGAAAAAGACGAGCAGGACCAATTGCCGATGCTGCATAACGTGGACGGTGGCCCGCAGGATGTAGATCTGGAACCGGGCAGCTATATCGTTTATGCAGGATATGGCTATGCCAATCTGACCAAACGGGTCATCCTGCCCAAGGCTGGCGACTATAACGAAAGCTTCAATCTGCATGCAGGCGCCATGCGGCTCAATGCCGTTGCGGCAGGCGATATCGCGCTCGACAACGCAATTCTGAAATTCGACATCTATACCAGCGAAGATTCGGACACCAACTCCCACACGCTGCTGGTCAAGAATGTAAAGCCGAACCATGTCGTCAAACTCAGTCAGGGCATTTATCACGTCGTGTCCAACTATGGCACAGCAAATGCCAAGGTGCGCGGCGATGTCGAGATCACCGAAGGCAAGCTGATCAACGTGACCATGATCCACAATGCGGCAAAGGTTACCTTGAGGCTTGTTTCAGAGCCCGGCGGTGAAGCATTGGCCAACACCATTTGGACGGTTTTCACGCCCGGCGGTGACGTGGTCAAACGGGCCATTGGCGCCTTCCCGACCCTAGCTCTTGCGGCAGGTGACTATACCGCCATCGCCAAACAGGGCAATGAAGTCTACAACCGCGATTTCTCGGTCACCTCCGGTCTTAATCGTGACATTGAAGTTCTGTCCACCGCACAGTAAGGCCTTAGCAGAAGGACGCTTCAGCCATCGCACATTTGACTGAAAGCCCGCCCCCAAACCCGACCAGCACCCTGTCTGCGACACCAAGGATTGTGGCGCTACCAGAGAACGAAAGCCTCTGGTATCGCATGAAGCAGATTGCCTGCCCGTGGCTACGCTTCAACCCGCATGTCCCTCCCGGCCCCATCCGAGGGGACGCATGGGGAGAACCAACCTTCACAACCAACCTCTCCTTTGACGCAGAGTTTGACGGCCTCGCAGTGACCTGCCACATCTCCTACCATTTCGATCCCGCTTGCTGCTTCGACATCCTGATTGACACCAAAGAAGGGTACCATCTCTACGCCTTCGAAACGCGCGCCTATAGCCTGCGCTATGCCTTGGCCCATCTTGCCTTGAACGCCAGAACACAGCGCATCGCATTGCCCCTAGCAGGGCTCAACCCGCGTGCGAAATGGCTTTCAAAAGAGAGAGATTGCGTCGAGATTTCCTTAGAGAAAGCCGCCCCCATCCATGCCTGCACGCCTTATCCAGCCGAACAGCCAGATTGAATCAGATCTTTATCGAATAGCTCCAACCGCCTGGAGAGACTCAACAAAAGACCACAGTTAAAGTCAGACTTTTCTTGAATCACTTTCTCAACACAGCAAAGAAAAAGGCGGCACCACACCGGCACCGCCTTTTTGTAATTGTCAGCATCAAGAAGCAGACTATTCAGCCGCTTCCGCTTTTGCCGCTTCCATGGCACGGCGAAGATCTGGAGCAATCGCTTCATCAACAAGCGACGCGATAGCTTCCCCCAGAGGCATAGACGTCTGATGCTTGGAGCCAAGACGACGGATCGATACGCTCTGCTCTTCTTCTTCCTTCTTGCCACAAACGAGAAGCGCAGGAACCTTGGCCAGTGAATGCTCACGAACCTTGTAGTTGATCTTCTCGTTGCGCAGATCGGTTTCCACGTTAAGACCGGCGGCAGTAAGCTTCTTGGCCACTTCACGCGCATAGTCATCGGCTTCAGACGTAATGGTCGCGACTACAACCTGTAATGGAGCCAGCCAAAGTGGGAAGTGCCCGGCATAATGCTCGATCAGGATACCGGTGAAGCGTTCAAGCGAACCAAACAGGGCGCGGTGGATCATCACAGGATGGACCTTGTTGCCATCGGTATCGATGTAGAAGGCACCAAGACGACCCGGCAGGTTGAGGTCAACCTGAACCGTACCGCACTGCCAGTCACGACCGATGGCGTCACGCAGAACATATTCCAGCTTCGGACCATAGAAGGCACCCTCACCCGGGTTCAGGGTCCATTCCTGACCGGCGGCATCGATTGCCGTTTTCAGAGCATTCTCAGCAGCATCCCAAACGGCATCGGAGCCGACGCGCTTTTCAGGACGGTCGGAGAATTTCACCCGAATGTCGGTAAAGCCGAAATCGTGATAGATCGACATGATCTGCTGATGTAGATCGACACAGACCTCGGTGATCTGGTCCTCACCGCAGAAAACATGGGCATCATCCTGCGTGAAGGAACGCACACGCATCATGCCATGCAAGGCACCAGATGGCTCATAGCGATGCACCTTGCCAAATTCAGCGAGCTTCAGCGGTAAATCACGATAGGATTTGAGACCGTTTTTGAAAATCTGAACGTGGCCCGGGCAGTTCATCGGCTTGCAGCAGAAGATGCGCTCATCAGGAGTCTTGGTGGTGAACATATTCTCACCGAATTTCTCCCAGTGACCTGATTGTTCCCACAGCGTGCGTTCCATCATGTCCGGGCTGTTGACTTCCTTGTAGTCCCAGCTCCTCTGGCGGCGGCGCATATAGGTGATAAGACTCTGGAACAGGGTCCAGCCCTTGTCATGCCAGAAAACCGACCCCGGTGCTTCTTCCTGAAAATGGAACAGGTCCATTTCACGGCCAAGCTTGCGGTGATCGCGTTTTTCCGCTTCTTCCAGACGCGTCAGATAGGCCTTGAGATCTTTCTCACTTGCCCACGCCGTCCCGTAAATGCGGCTCAACATGGCATTGTTGGAATCACCACGCCAATAGGCTCCGGCCACCTTCATCAGTTTGAAGGCTTTGCCGATATGGCCAGTGGAAACCATATGCGGTCCACGGCACAGATCGAGCCATTCGCCCTGACGGTAGATCTTGACGTCTTCCCCTTCAGGAATGGCGTCGACCAGTTCGACCTTGTAGCTTTCTCCCTTGTCGGAGAAATGCTTCTTGGCAACATCACGACTCCACACTTCCTTGGTGAAGGGAGCATTGCGATCGATGATTTCTGCCATTTTCTTTTCGATCAGCTCAAGCTCTTCCGTGGTGAAAGGCTCGTCGCGAGCAAAGTCATAGTAGAAGCCATCGGTGATAACCGGGCCAATGGTGACCTGCGTGCCAGGGAACAATTCCTGCACAGCTTCAGCCATCACATGGGCCGCATCATGGCGGATCAGTTCAAGCGCATCATCGTCAGTACGCGTCACGATCTCGATTTTTGCATCGGCCGCAATCGGATCGGCCAGATCAGCCAATTCGCCATTCAGTTTCATGGCGACGGCTTTTTTTGCCAAGGATTTGGAAATGCCCTGTGCGACGTCGACGCCACTCACGCCATCGTCATATTCACGAACAGATCCGTCGGGGAAAGTCAGATTGACCATAATCGTCTCCTGCTCAACTCCTGCCTACAACGCAGGTAAGCTGTCGGGTTTAAGAACCCGGATGTTTCATATAAGCGATTTATCAAAAGGCCAGTTCAAGCGGAGTTGCGCATCTCACCGTCGGGGACCCAACTTGGTCTCCGGATCAATGTGATCGCCACCCCAAAGGCCATATGTCCATGGTTTATACCACACCGAACCTTGAGGCAACCTTTCTGGCACAGGATCAAAGCCGCTATGCCCCAATGGATGGCATCGCATGATGCGCGCCAACCCCATCCAGCCGCCAGCCCAGAAACCGAACCGCCCGATGGCCTCTTCGGTGTAGCGCGAACAGGTTGGTTGGTAGCGGCAGGCCCGCCCCACAAAGGGGGAGAGGAAAATCTGGTAAAGCTTGATGAGCCCTATGGCGAGATATTTCATGCCCGGCCTTCAATTTGCTCGAAGGCATCCACCACCGCATCAAAGACAAGAAGTGTGGAGGCATGCCGAGCCGGATAGTCGCGCACGGGCTGAAGGAATTTCAGATCGTCCCATTTGCCGGCTGGCGGATCACCAGCCTCCCGCAACATGGCCTGCATCTGCGCGCGTAACTGGCGCAACTCTTCCAGATCGGAGCCAAGAATGTGCCGACCAACCACGGAGGCCGCAGCCTGTCCCAGTGCGCAGGCATTCACCGCCTGTCCGAATGCAGCCACCTTGCCATCCTCAACCACCAGATCAACCTCAATCGTGGAGCCGCACAGTTTGCTATGCGCCTTGGAAGAAGCCATGGGAGCCGGTAGTCGCTCAAGCTGAGGAATATTCCCTGCAAATTCGAGAATTTTGTGATTATAAACATCGTCTAACATGGGAATTCTCTCTTCTGCTGCTGAGTAGCGATCCAAAACTCGCATTCCTCCCTATAACGACTATATAGGTATAAAAACAAGAAAAGCAGACCCCCAAATCGGAATTGGTGAAAGATGTAGGAATCGATGAAAATCTAGGTTACAACATAACATTGCCACCGAGATAGGATTTCCTACTGACAAATTGGAAAAAAAGTGCATGATGGCGCAACCGGGAGATAGGTTCGTGGGCGATTGCGCTCCATTGAGAAAAGGCGGACACATCTGTGATGGATATGATTGTCGAACCCAGCGGCTCCGCTGGCGATAAGGCAGAAGAGGGGCAAGATAACGCCTTGAAAAACAACAAGCAAAAACAACTGCAAGCAGTGGCCAACCTGGAAGAACAGGCAGATGACTGGGCATTGACAAAACGCCCCTCCCGTCAGGAAGCCGAAGAGGCCGTACGCACCCTGATCAAATGGATTGGCGACGACCCTGAGCGCGAAGGCCTGATCGATACACCCAAGCGAGTCGTCAAGGCCTATGAAGAGCTTTACCGCGGTTACAGGGAAGACCCTGCAGAACCTCTCGGGCGCACCTTCGAAGAAGTGAACGGCTACGAAGACATGGTTCTCTTGCGCGATGTGGAATTCTTCTCGGCATGCGAGCATCACATGGTGCCCTTCGTCGGCAAGGCCCATATCGCCTATTATCCCTCAAAAGGGGTTGTCGGTCTTTCCAAGCTTGCCCGCCTCATCGACGCTTTCGCGCGTCGCTTGCAGACACAGGAAAGCCTCACCGAACAGATCATCGAAACGATAGAAACGACGCTGGCTCCGCGCGGTATCGCTTTGCTCATCGAAGCTGAACATATGTGCATGACCATGCGCGGCGTGCGCAAACGGGGTGCATCCACGGTGACGACCCGCTTCACCGGCGTATTCGCCGAAGATGTAGACAAGCAGAACCGCTTCATGAGCCTTACCGGAGAATGCCGGGGCTAAAGCCTTGTTATACCTCCTGAACGGGAGGGAATGACAAGAGCCAACAAGCAAATCGTTCGCATGAAAGAGGGGCCATCAGCCCCTTTTCTCATAGTAGATTTTTCGTTCATTGGGGCAAAGCCCCACCGCATCCATAAAAAAACGAGGTGTGCCATGACGTCTCCTTTTGCCACGCGCACGGGAAAAAGCAACGACGAGATCGAGCTTGGAACCGACTTTGCTCCCAAATTCGACGATAAAGGCCTGATCGCTTGCATCGTGACCGATAGTGATAGCGGTGACGTGGTGATGTTTGCCTATATGAATGAGGCAAGCCTGCGCCTGACACTGGAAACCAAGGAAGCGCATTACTGGAGCCGGTCAAGACAGGAGCTCTGGCACAAGGGCGCCACCAGCGGCAATGTGCAGGATGTCATCGAGCTGAGAACCGATTGTGATCAGGATGCTATCTGGATCAAGGTGCGCACGCGCGGAGCAACGGCCAATTGCCATCAGGGCTATAAGTCATGCTTCTATCGTTCAGCAGAGCTAAAAAATGGCGCACCGCATCTGACCTTCAAAGAAGACAAGCCCCTCTTTGATCCAAAGGACGTCTATAAGAAATAGAGTCGCACTTGACGTCAGATTTCCCTGCGGACAGGCCGACGCTTCGGCCTATCCCGTATGCTCCTTACCCGGCAGCAATATAGGCGCGCATATCTTCCGCTTCGCGTTCAGTTTCTTCGATGCGGAATTTGACCACGTCGCCAATGGACACCAGTCCGGCAATCTTGTCGCCATTCAGAACCGGCATATGGCGGAACCGTCCGGTCGTCATGCGAGACATGACAGAGGCAATGGTTTCCTCTTCCGAACAACTCATCACATCTGCAGTCATGAACTCACTGGCAGGCCGCAATAGAGCGGATCCGCCATGATGGCTCAGAGCCCGCACAATATCGCGTTCAGATAGGATGCCGCACAGCGTGTCTTCTTTGGCAATCAGAATTGCCCCAACGCCGTTGTCGCGCAGCAACTTGACCGCATCCATCAAAGTGGTGTCCGGCTCGGTTTTAAATACAGCCCGTCCCTTTTGATTGAGAATCGTGGCAATCGTCATAAATCGGGTCTCCCTTCAGCTAAAGGTTGCTCAATTGCATGACTTGCCCGTGATATTTCATGCAAACCACAAGCATGTTCATGTCTCTGGGTCCCAAAGTGTCCGTTATGTTGTCGTTCATGGCAAGATCGCCAGCCCAAGACTTAAGCATAACGCGCTCTTTGCGCTATGGCGGTGCAAGCTGCCCAGACCACCCGATTATCAAGAACAAGGGCAGAATTCTGCGAAGAATCCTGCCCTTTTGTTCAATACTACCCTTTTCACAAAGCGTCACTTGATCACTTTAAGGTGATCGGGTCGCTTCTTTGGCGGATCCTTTTTCGGCGGTTTTGGCTTGCGCGGAGGCCGCGAATAGGGATCGAGATAGGGGAACACCAGCAGCCCGGCGATAAATCCACCCAGATGTGCTTCCCACGCGATGGTTGCTCCACCGCCCAGAATCGAGAACATCCCGAACACCAGATTGAGCACCAGCCAGATGCCCAGAAAGCCCATCGCCTGCGGGTTACGCCGCAAACCCTTAAGGCTCAAGCACGGATAGCGATTGACGCCCTGCAAACCGGAAAAGCCCCCCATGCCGCCATTGAACGCAAAGCGCGCGGAGGCAGCCATGGCGCCCGACAAGACGGCAGAAACCCCGACCAGCGGAGCCTGACTGCCAAAATGAATAATCAGATGCACAAGAGCACCCGCCGCTGCGGTAATCACAAAGAAGATAGCGAAATTGAGGTTGCCAATGCGTCGGACAATCACGGTCGCGAAGATCATCATCCAGACCACATTGAGGATGACATGCATCCAGCCACCATGCAGGAAGGCGTAGGTGACGAAGGTCCAGATATCCCCCCAAACCCCACCAGGGAAAGAAAAGACCTGAGCCGCAGTGCCATAACGGACCGGCAAAAAGGAAAAGCTCAGAAGCAGCCACTCTCTCTGGTCAAAAGAAAGAAAGAAGGACTGCGCTGCCTGAATGGCAAGCATGATACCGGCCAGCACCATGACGAATGTGGGCAGATTGAACATGGGCTCTTTTGGGGGCGTCATACCTGGTGGCATTTGCCATGAGCCGCGCGGTTGCAAGGCCATAGGGGTTCCTTTTCTCTTTCCAAAACTGTTCCCATAGAAATAAGGCAGATAGACGCCCCATCAAGGCATGGGCGCTTGGGAAGCGTTCTGCTTCCACCTTTTTAGCCAAAGAATCTTAATAGCTGCGGAAGGTGGCAATCATTTGGACAAAAAAAAGCCATCCGTCGATCTTGCGATCACGAGGATGGCCGGGGTTCCCGAAGATTCGGGGAGTCATCAAAGAGCCGAGGCATCAGACTATAGGAGTCCGGTCTAATGCGGTGGATCTGTTAACATCATCTTTACATTTTCCCTCTCAGAGCTCAATGAAAACCTATTGTTAACCTTAACAGAAGCGAACCGTGGTGAAAGTTTGATTAAAGAAGCGTTACCCCTGCGACTGGCATGTCCCCTGCTTTACTATGGGTACAAAACAAAAAGAGATCCCGTTCTGCTTCAAGTTGAAACACATTGGAAGCGGAACTGCCCCAGATAGAGACGCAAAATGAAACACCAGGTGACGCGCGAACTGTTTGCTTATTGGGATGGCCTGAGAGGTGGACGGACAGCCCCAGAGCGCAGTGACATCGACCCGGCAGAAATCCATCAGATTCTCGGAGACACCTTCATCCTTGAATATGACAGTGAATCCAGTCTGACCTTTCGTCTGGCAGGAACGCGCCTTTGTGGCTCCTTTTGCCGAGAATTGAAGGGGCGCAATTTCTATGATCTATGGGATACCGACGACCTCTCCAGCATGAAACTGCTGCTGACAGCCGTGGTGGAAGACGAGGCAGCGGCGGTTATCGGTTTCAAGGGCAAAACGGAACGCAACCAGGAATTGGAATTTGAGTCGATTCTGCTGCCCCTCAGACATTATGGTCAGCCCAAAAGCCGCCTTCTGGGCGCAGCAAGCCCGGCTGACATGCCATATTGGATTGGAATCTGGCCAATTCAGGAACTCTCCATCAGTTCCATGCGCCTGATCTGGCCTGATGAGCGCCCCGCCTTCATGCGCAATCAGGAACAAGCCCCCAAACAGCAGCAAAAATTCGGTCTCACTCCGACAACGACGATTCTGCCTCCTGCTATCGGTCAAAATCATATCACTGCCGAGCGTCGTATTGGTCATTTGACTGTCATTGAGGGCGGTAGGCGCGATTAAGAAGCTCTGCTGGATAATTAACCGCACTTTGTATCAGAATATTTTCCATAGCACGGCATGAAGCCAACCGACAAAAGGCTTTGTTAACTATAGAGGGAATAGGATGGCGATGTATTCGTCCATCTTGTCCAGCCATGGCAAGGAAAGCCATTCTCTATGTCGGCAATCGCTAGAAAATCTGATCTACCGCGCATTACCGAGCGCCGTCGCCATCAACGCGTGAAGGTGAACCTTCTCGGTCGCTTTATGCTTGAGAACAAAACGGAGTATCCCTGTCAGGTGATCAATATGTCACCAGGCGGAATGGCCATGATCACGCCTATACGCGGCGAAACAGGCGAACGAGTCATCGCCTATATCGATCATATCGGACGGATCGAGGGTAGGATCGTCAGAAAAATTGAAGGCGGCTTTGCCATCACGGTCGATGCCACCGAGCGCAAACGCGATAAACTCGCCTCTCAGCTGACATGGGTGGCAAACCGACATTTGCTCGATTTGCCAGAAGATCGGCGCCACGAACGCCGTCAGCCAAAACAACCCATCACCAAACTTATCTTGCCAGACGGCACCGAACATATCTGCCGCGTGCTTGATCTCTCTCTTTCAGGGGCAGCGCTCAAAACCAGCGCCCGCCCGGCAGTCGGCAAAGAAGTCAGCATCGGCAAGATCCGCGCACGGGTCGTGCGCCATCTCGAAGACGGATTGGCGGTCGAATTCGCCGCGGTACAAGATACCACCGAGATCGACAAGAACCTGCGTTAAGTCCCTCGCCTATTTGGCCAAGCTCAATACAGAACGTGAAGCTCGCGGCTTGCGGCAACAGGCTCATTGCGCCTGATTTTTGCAAGAAATCCCCTCTGTCAACGCTGTCAGCCGAAGCAAGTCAGCAGTTACAAACAATAAAAATAAGAATTTTTTCCTGCTTATTCGTCGCTAAAACAGGCCATCTATCAGGTTACCAGCCAACCATCAAAGCCCCCCACACAGAATACACACCTTCTTTCATAGTATTCCATCAGCTCGCCTTACGACAGATCAGCAGGTCACTCGCCTTATCAAGACGCCATACATTTCATATAAATCATTGAAATAATTGGATTATTACTACATTACAATTTTATTGAAAATTGATTCACATTCGTTTCAAACTCGATTTCAATTCAATTTAAAATTTATACTATTTTGATCGAAATTATAATTAAAATATATTCAAATATATAACAAAGTAAAATTGATTTAATCGGATTTTTTACTTAAATTTCAGAGCAAATATTCGAAAAATCTCAAATGAACACTTCTAATAATCTTCCTATAACGACGGGAGATGAAAATGAAGAAACGCATTTGGGGATTTGCTTTTTTCAGCCTTGCTTGCCTTGCAGTACCATTTGAGGCAGCGGCTGCCAGATACTCACCATTCATGACCGTACAGGGGGCAACCTCTGCACCCATTGGTCATGTGAATTTTTGCCGACAGAATCCATCGGAGTGCAATGTTACATTCAGCTCCGATCAGGCCGTGAAACTCTCTGAAGAAAGCTGGAAAAAGCTCATCAGCGTGAACGGATATGTCAACCAGTCCATCAAGCCGGTAACCGACGAAGAACTATATCGCACCGAAGAGCTATGGACCTATCCACGATCAGCCGGAGACTGCGAAGATTTCGCACTCTTGAAAAGACGCATGCTGATCAATGAAGGTTGGCCGGCAACCGCACTTCTGATTACGGTCGTCAAAGAAAGGAACGGCAATGGCCATGCTGTTCTGACCGTACGTACGGATAGGGGAGATCTCATTCTCGACAATCAGGATCCGCGCATCCTGCCGTGGGACAAGACCCCTTATCACTATATCAAGCGACAGGCCGCGCTTCATCCATCACAATGGACTGCCATTGCTGACACTCGCTAACGGGAAAGAGCCCTCGAAGACTCTTTCTTGCTCCAAACTTTGCTTTGCAAGCCCTGATCGCGCCCCCACATCCCGTCCATTGCGATCAGGACGGGCCAGTCGTCCCCACGGCTGGCCCTTTTTCTTTCCCATCCATTGCGAAAGAAAAGCCCACGCAAATTAATCAGCGCCTAGAGAGCCTTAAGCTCGGAAGCAAATCGCTTCCAATTTGCAACATAGTTTGCAGCTGAGCGGCGCAGTTTGTTGATTGCTTCCTCATCCAATTCTCGCACCACCTTGCCCGGCATGCCCATCACAAGTGAATTGTCCGGAATGACTTTGCCTTCCGGGATCAGAGCCTTGGCGCCGATCAGGCAATTTCGGCCGATCTTGGCATGGTTGAGCACCACAGCGCCCATACCAATCAGGGAATTTTCGCCAATCGTGCAGCCATGCAGAATCACATTATGGCCGATGGTGCAATCCGCCCCGATGGTCAGTGGTGCGCCCATATCCGTGTGCAGGGTGCTGCCTTCCTGAATGTTACTGCGCTCACCAATCGTCAAAGGCTCGTTGTCTCCACGCAGAACAGCCCCGAACCAAACGCTCGCATCCTGCCCCAGAATCACCTTGCCGATAAGACTTGCATTCGGTGCCACCCAATAGCCCCCGTCTTCGGGCACAGAAGGTTTGAAATCTCCCAATTGATATAGAGTCACGCATATCCCTTTCTGACAAAAGTCTTCTGCCGCCACCAAGGCAGAGAAGCCATAGGACGGAACGAAAACCTATATATCACGAACTCTGCACTCCAGTTCCAGTTAGTAACAAGGCTGATCCGGCCCTTAGCCAAGAACGGACTTCAGCTCATGGCGTTGGCTGCAACGGAAAGAACGTTCAGCAAAAAGACCCCTGAGCAGGCACTCCAGACGCCAGCAATGGCCGAAGAACCAAAAAGCCAACCAATCGGCCGATGCTCGATGCGGCGCCCCCGCACAGCATTGCGCATGATGATGAAGGGACCAGCAAAGGTGCAAATGAAAATCGACGCAAGAATCCCCGGCCAACTATTGATAGAAACCCTGAAACCGGCCGGTCGCTGCGCCATAACCTGATAGAGGCTGGCCAAAATCCCTGCACAGACGAAACCGACAGCAGTGACATAAAAAAGAGCAATCAATTCAGGACCCACAACGCTTCCTTTCCCGCAGCCGCCCACGAATGGACCATCGGCCGCGCATGTCGCTTTGGCTCGACCCTGTTCGAAAAAGGGTCACTACTGCACCAAGCGACAAATCCACTGAGCTTTCCGTCTCAAAATGAGACAGAACAAACATGCCTGTTAAGAATCTTGCAAGCATTGTGCCGCCATTCCCACGCTGCCGACCAAGGGATGGGTGTGAGAAGGCTATTTGAGTGATTGAAGCAACCGCAGGGATTTTCTACCATGAGCGCGAGTCACGGCCAGCTGCTGCGCCCTCTAGGACAACACAGACATGAAGCATCAGACACCGGAAGAACAAGGGTCGACCCAGAGATGGATCTTTTTCCTTCTCATTGCCGGTCTGATTGCAATTACCTTTTTGTTTCTGATCAGCCGGATCTTTGAATATTCCGGCCCTTCCCTGCTCCACAATCCCTATAGCGCCGAGACAGGTCCCAAGCATATTCTGGTTGGAGACATGGATTTCAGGGTGCCGCCAAACACAATCCGGCATCAGGAGCAAAGAGAAGCAGCTTCCGTCACCCAGCTTGATCTTGTCTTTCTCTGGCCAAGCATGGTTGGATACAGTCGGGAACAACAGGTCGCCTTCAATGATTCGAGCAGGAAATCCAATCTGATCTTCGTCTCCATCAGCAGGCCTGACACGGTTCTGCTCAGCTCGGAGCGGCTCTATAGCGTCTATAGCCAGTTCTTTTCTGGCGATCCGACGCGCGGTCCGGCCGGCCTGATCGGCTTTGCGATGGACGATAGCTCGGGATTTGGCGGCGAGACCGTCTATTTCAAGCCCGAATCTACCGAGCCTTTTGTCGCCCGCTGCATCACTCCGGAAAACAAAGAGCCCCCCTTTTGTATGCGCGAAATCGGCCTAGGCGCGACCATTCAGATCACCTACCGCTTCCGCCCCCACCTGCTTTCACAATGGCAAGTGCTCGACACTCGCATCCTTGAGAGGTTGGGCGGATTTCTTGTGCCCTGATAGCCCTCCCAGTCCGCACGCACAGCCGAAAGCTGCGTAACGCAAAAAGGCTACCGCCCATTAAGGGCAGCAGCCTTTGATAAGAGAATGGCCACAAGGTCATTCCATCAGGAAAAAGAGAAGAGCGCGAACGCCAGCTTATTCTTCTTCCAGATCATAATCGAGAATTGCCATGGAGAAATTGTAGGACAGATCTTCATCTTCATCATCGCGGAATAGCACGCCGACAAACTCATCTCCAACATAGACTTCTGCGGAATCATCCTTGCGCGGACGTGCGCGCACCTCGAGATTGGGCGACTGAAGTGTCTTCCGCATGAATGATTGAAGTTTTGCCAGTTCGGTCTTGTCCAAAATTGCCTCCTGCAGGTTTTGCTGATCACAATTGATTTATTCAATTTTCGAGACGGGTGATGTCATCACCCCTGCCCGAATGTATGACCGGCTGAGTGGCATAGCGCACATGAAGAGTAAAGCCGCTTTCCACATGATTTCAAGTTTTTCTGCAGCGATATACGGACAAATAGCCACAGGACAGCCATTGCCGACTAATTGGCATCCCTCAGGATCTGATCCATGCTGATAGCAGGTTCCGCACATCCGGCCTGCCCGACCACCTTGGCCGGAACGCCCGCAACAGTGGTTTTGCGAGGCACATCCTTTAGCACCACCGATCCGGCAGCAACGCGCGAGCAATTGCCGATTTCAATATTGCCGAGCACCTTGGCTCCGGCCCCGATCAGTACCCCATGGCGTATCTTGGGATGGCGATCGCCTTCCTCCTTGCCGGTACCGCCCAGCGTGACGCCCTGCAGAATGGAGACATCGTCTTCGAGCATAGCTGTTTCACCAACAACGATTCCCGTCGCATGATCAAAGAAAATCCCTTTGCCAAAGGATACACGGGGATGAATATCCACCTGATAGACCTGCGAGCTGACACTTTGCAGATAAAGCGCAAAATCCTTGCGCCCGTTTTTCCATAGCCAGTTCGCCAGACGGTGGGTCTGGATGGCATGAAACCCCTTGAAATAGAGAATAGGATCGACAAAGCGTTCGCATGCCGGATCTCGGTCTGCCACAGCCCTGATATCGGCCCGCATAGCCTCCGGAATGTAGGGGTCTGACGCACAAGCATCCCTGTAGGCCTGACGAATGGCCTCTGAATCCATTGCCGGATTGTGCAGACGATCCACAATACGATGGATGACAGCATTTTCCAGCCGCTTGTGGCTTAGAATGGTCGCATAGATGAAGCTGCTCAATGCAGGCTCTGCCCGCACGATGCTTTCTGCTTCGGCCCTTACGCGCTCCCAAACAGGATCGATCACATTCGGCTGATCGTATACGCTGCGGCTAAGGCTTGCCTCTACCATTTTTTCTCCTACTCCCGCGAAAGCGCGAGACGACTAACTGGGCTATTTCATTCGCAACAGGCTATGATGCCGACGAGGCCTTGAGCGGATGCCAAGATATCGACCTGTCTAGTTCCTTTGCATGCCTTTTGTCTGGCATACAATCTCGATACAAATAGGCTGCCAATCCCGAGGCTGCAAGAACAAAAACCCAATCTATTTCATCCAAGGCAAAAATTATCCTACAAAGTTAGCACACAAATGACTGATACCCAAAACCCGGACACGACCCTGCCAGACACGATTCTCATCGAACGAGACGGCCCGATCGGCCACATCATCATCAACAACGAAGCCAAGCGCAACGCCATGACGTTGGCAATGTGGCGCGCCATTCCCGATGCCGTCGCTGCTCTTGAAGCCGATTTCGATATCCACGTCATTGCCATAGTCGGTGCAGGCAACAAGGCCTTCGTTTCGGGAGCAGACATCAGCGAATTTGACGAGGTGCGCAAGGACACCCCTTCCGCCTCTCACTATGACGACATCAATGCAGAATGCTATCGCGCCATTCGCAATGCAAAGAAACCGACCATTGCCCTCATCAAGGGCTTTTGCATGGGGGGTGGCTTTGGTCTTGCTGCAGCCTGCGATTTGAGGCTCTCGAACCAGAGCGGCAAATTTGGCATTCCTGCAGCAAAGCTGGGCATCAGCTACCCGACCGACGCAATTGCAGACATCGTCAATATCGTGGGCCCGGCCAATGCCAGAGAAATCTATCTCACCGCCAAGGTCTATGGAGCGGATGAGGCGCAAAAACTGGGTTTTCTTCACGCCATATACAGCAACGAGACCTTTGACGCGGAAGCCGAGGCCTATTGCCAGTCGGTCGCCACGCTGGCCCCCTTGAGCCACAAATATCATAAAGCCGCCATCAACAGCGCCATTGGTCAGGGTGATAGCCTGCCCTTTGACCGCCTGAAAAGCATGGCCTGCGATTGTCTGGACAGCGAAGATTACAAGGAGGGCCGCAGGGCTTTCAGCGAAAAGCGAAAGCCGGAATTTGTCGGCAAATAGGAAAAGCAAATAGCAAAGAACGCAAAAAGGGCCACACGGAATGTGGCCCTCATTCATTCTGTCATTCCTGAAAAATCAGGCGTCAGCAAAGAATTCCAGCACGGCCTTTTTGAAAACCTTGTCCCCGACCGCGACCATATGATCCCGCCCCGGAATGTCGCACACCTGCGCATCAGGCAGCACATCGGCCAGTTCTTGCGCGGTACCGGCGATGGTGTCCTTTGTGCCAACAGCAACAAGCGCAGGCACGCTCAGCTTGGACAATTCCTCGACTGATATCTTCTGTCGCGACGAGCCCATGCAGGCAGCCAGCGCCAGACGGTCGCTCTTGGTTTGATCGGCAAATTGGCGAAAGGCCCGCCCCACGGCACTGGTGGATTTTGCTCCGTCTTTCGCTTTGAGCGCGTCGATGATGGGCTGCGGATCGCCGGTGCCATTGATCATGCCGCCACCCAGGCCACCGAAAACAACCTTCTTGACCCGTTCGGGATATTTGAGCGCCAGAAAGGCAGAAATGCGCGCGCCCATCGAATAGCCCATCACGAAAGCTTTCTCGAGACCGAGATGGTCAAGCAGCGCACGGGCATCTTCAGCCATGATGGGCGAAGAATAGAGCGCTGAATCATAAAGCTTCTCGCTTTCCCCATGGCCGCGATTGTCAACTGCGATCACACGATAGCCAGCTTTCGTCAGGGTCTGCACCCATCCGGGATTGACCCAGTTGATCATTTTGTTGGAGGCAAAACCGTGAATCAGCAGAACCGGCTCTCCTTCTCCTTCATCGAGATAGGAGATCGTATAATCGTCAGATTTGAAGTAAGGCATATCGAATTTGAAATCACTTTGAAAAGGGGAACAAGACGCGACGCGTATCTGCAGGCATTCATATCAGTTTGCCCGAAAAGCGCAAACCGCAAGAGAGGCCGGACACAGCTGTCTTTGCGAAAACCGCATGGAATATACGTAGATCTTTGGATAGGGGCAAGGTATAAACAGACGAATAGTAGGCAGCTCACCAACAAATCGCTATGGTGTCTTACGCACGAAATTCATTGAAAAGAAGGCAATTTACAATGGCCGGCTCCAAGATTCCGCATTTCAAGAATGATCAGGGCGTCCCGGTGATCCACATCGGCGCAAAGGAATTCCAATGCATAGGGGCAAACCCGCCGCAGGATCATCCCCATATCTATCTCGACATGGGCGAAGAAAACGAAATCCTCTGCCCTTATTGTTCCACCCTTTACAAGTTTGATGAAGACCTCGGCCCCCAGACCACCCGTCCCGCAGACTGCTTCTACGAAGATTGATATCGCGCGTCGTTTATTTCAGTCTGTTTCCCCGATCTACAGAAGGGACCAAGAACTGGGGACGAGCAAATATGACAATCATGTGTAGAAGGCACTTTTGCTCTTAATCAATTTCGTTCCGTCTTTGCCCGTCTAATGTGGCTTGAGTTTTTATCGAAAATAGACTTTACGATCCGCTTGATTGGGCTTATCCATCTTTGCCATGATGTCCTCATAAGAAGCCCCTGAATTGCCAAGCGCAATTTGGAAAGACACGACCAGTTCGAAAGATCCTGTCATGACCGAACGATTGCCGATCATTGTAGCAGGCGCTGGCCCGGGCGGATTGTCCGCAGCCTTGGCGATTGCTTGTAAAGGGTTTCCAGTTTTGCTGCTGGAGCGAAACACCATCCCCACAGAGGTCGGCGCTGGCATTCAGATTTCCCCCAATGCAACAAGCAGCCTCAAGCAATGGGGCGTTTGGCCCTATATTTCCAAGCTAGCGGTAACACCGGACAAGATCTGCATCAACTCGGGCGTCACAGGAGCTCGCCTTTCCGAGGTATCCACCAGTGATATTTCAGAGAGGTTCGGCTCCCCCTATATGGTCATCCACCGCGCAGACTTGCAGCAGGCACTCTATCACCGCGCCAGCCAATCCGACCTCATCGAGATGCTGGATGAGCGAGAGGTGCGCGAAGTCACCGAAACGGATGACGGCGTTGAACTACGCTGCAAGATGGCCAATGGAGAGCATGCCTTTTATCGCGGCGCAGCGCTGATTGCAGCCGACGGCGTCTGGTCACGCATCCGCACGGACTATTTCGGTAACAGTCCGGCGGCATACAGCGGCAAGACAGCCTGGCGCGCGACCTTGCCCATTCAGATGGTGCCCCCCAGTATCGACAGTGAAAATGTCGGGCTCTGGCTTTCGCCCAAGGCCCATCTCGTGCATTACCCGATTGTTTCCGGACACATGATGAATATCGTTGCGATTGTCGATGAAGACTGGTCGGAAGAAGGCTGGAACAGCGTAGGCGATGCAGCATGGCTCAACAAACGCTTCTCCCGCTGGCCACGCGAGATCCGGGATCTTTTGGCAGAACGGGAAGACTGGCTCAAATGGGCGCTGTGCGCGCAAGACCCGAACCAGCCTTGGGTCAAGGGCAAAGTCGCCCTCTTGGGAGACTCCGCCCATGCCATGTTGCCATTCATGGCGCAAGGCGCGGTCATGTCGATTGAAGACGCCGCCATTCTCGCCCGCGCTATCGACGAGGTGGAAGGCCCCATGGAAACGCGCCTTCAAGCCTATGAGAAAGCGCGCAAGAAACGAGTTGCCCGCGTTGTCGGCCGAGCCCGTCAAAACGGACGGATCTATCACATGAGAGGCCCTCTGGCCATGGCGCGCAATGTGACCATGCAAATGATGCCAGCCAATCAGCTCGTCAAACAATTTGACTGGATCTACGGCTGGACCCCCGAGCAGGTGTCCTTCACGCTCTGATATCGATTTATGGGTACAGCCCGATCTGGCTCTCTCTTACTCAATAAAGTGTCACAGCAACTTTTATAGCTGCGACGCCTCGCCCTCTATATGTATATTTAGTCCGGCTCACCACCGGCAAGCGCTCGGGATACATCAAGCCTGCCATAGCCAAACAGCGGGTCCTTCCCCTGAGGCCCCAGATCCAGAGCGGAACCGGACAGCCGTTGTTTGATCTCTTCGACCGATAGATCAGGTTCCTTTTGCAACAGCAGAGCCACTGCCCCCGAAATATAGGCCGTCGCCATCGACGTGCCCGATTGCAAGGCAAAGCCGTTCGTTCCGGCAGCCACCAGAATATCGACGCCGGGGGCGGCCAGCTCCACATCGTCGCCCTGATTGGCAAAGACATAGAGTGCATCAGCCTCGTCTGTTGCGGTAACAGCAATCACGGGCGCATAAGCGGCAGGAAAAGCCACGGGCGCTTCTGCTCCTTCATTGCCAGCAGCGGCAATAAGCACCACGCCCTTGTCACTGGCCTTGAGTAACGCCAATTCCAACAGATCGTCACGCCCTCCGGCAAAAGAAAGGTTGAGGATGTCCGCACCTTGCTGAACGGCCCAGTCGATCCCCCTCACAATATCAAAGCTGTCAGCAACCATATTGCCCTGCGCATTGGCCTGAAACACCTGAGCTGACAATAAAGTCACATCCCGAGCCATGCCCCGCATTCCATTCTGGGCGGCGATGATGGATGCAACAGCCGTGCCATGCTCAGGCACCAATTGCGCTTCCCCAGCCGGTTCAAAGGCCGTGAAACGCGAGGAGACAGCGCCCGTTAAAGCGGGATGATCGGATCGGATGCCGCTATCAATCACGGCAAGACGAACCCCTTCCCCGCTGGCCTCCAGCCTGTTCGCCTCAGCCCCGCTTTGTTCCAGCCCCAAACGGTCAAAAGCATATTGCAAGCCAGCATAGGGAACGGACGCCGGACTTTGTCGGCCGCTGGAAGGATAATAGAAATAGTCGGGCTGCGCACGGAACACCCGTATGTCCGTCGCCATATCCAGCACATCCCGTGGCGACATGTCTTCAGAATAGCGCAGCTTGAGCACCACCTGATCGAGCAGCTTTATTCTTGTACGCTCGATCAGATGGAGACCATAATCAGCGATAAAAGCATCAACGGCACTGTCTGGCAGCCCCGGATAGAGCGTAACCACAAACTCGGTATCACTCGCCCATGGCTTGTCTCCAATAGAATAGATACGAGGTTTTGCCCGCGCCACGCGCAAGGTCTCGGGCAGTTGAACGCGCGCCACGGCCCTTGCCGGTTTGCGAGGCGCCGGTCGATAGCCCTGTCTGGGAGGGGGAGCCGCTGGCGGTCGATAATTTGCGGGCGGTTGCTGCATCTCATTCTGCCTGCGTGCCCCATCTATAATAGAGAGACCCAAGCCAATCCCGAACCCGATGGCAGCCCCAGTCGCATTGTCTCTGGAGCGAGAAGGACGCTCCCGACTCCCGCCCCTTGGTGGCTTCCTTATATAGGGAGGCTCCTGATCATAGCGATCATAGGTTTGTGCGTCAGCAAGCGTCGGAGCGAACGCCACCGGCAGGGCCATGAGGCCACCAATGATCAGTGCAACACCTGATTTTTGTCTGATTCCATGCATCATCATGGTCTCTCCCTATGCGCGGCTCTACGCTATTGACTTATGGAAACGAACTGGACCAGATCCGGATTGGCCTTCAGCCTTTCCAGAACAGCGACGTCTCCCCCCTCCGGCAAAAGGTCTTTTCTAATTTGTATCTGATAAAACCCACCCGCCTTGGGACCCGCAACGATTTTGGCCGAAAGCGATTTCAACAGCGCGTTGATCTCTTCCATGCGAGCATCCTTATTGAATGCGACGAGAAAAATGGCGACATCTTGCGCCGCCAGTATATTGGGGGCAGCTGCGTCCGGACCGGCAGCCGTGGTAAAGGCGGGCACTTGCGCGGCCTCATTTTCAACGCCGCGATCCATCAGGCCACCAATGATGACCGCTTGCGCGACAATCACCACCGCAGCTGCCGCACCAGCCAATTGCATGGCCGGGCTTGAGAAATTGCCCAGAAAACGCTTGATGCCCTCTCGGAAGCTTTCAAGAAGCCCGGCGGCACCCGCTTGTGCCTCCTCTTCTTGCGCCAGCAAACCATCGATATCAGCCAGCAGCCGATCCAGCCCACCCGGCGCCGGTGCGCCAAGCGCTGCGTGCTGTTGCTCAACCGCCAAAGCTTCCTCTTCGATCAATTCGAGCTGCACACGCATTTCCGGATGCGCCGCCAGATAAAATTCCACACTCTGCTGGTCTTTGGCTTCCAGCAGCCCTTTTGCATACCAGGGCAGGAGTTTTTCAATTTCCGGATCATAGGTCATTTCATAGTCCTCGACGCTGCTGTTCATTTCCCTTACGGCCATCCACGATCAATGCCGGATTTCGCCAAAAGATCAGACAGTTTTTTGCGTGCATGAAACACCCGCGTTTTTACCGTGTTTTCCGGAACCGACAGAATAACAGCAATCTCCTTGATCGCCTTCTCCTGATAATAAACGAGATCGATCACTTCCCTATGCTCATCGCTAAGCCGATTGATACAAAGCCGCATCGCAGCCGCCTTGTCCTGTTTAAGGGTCATCACTTCCGGCGTGTCGCTCTCATCTTCCAGACCCGATGCATATTCATCATCAAGCTCAGCGTCAGATCGTTTGCGCAGCAGGGAAAGAGCCTTGTTGCGCCCGATCGATAGAATCCAGGAAGAAACCTGAGAGCGCCCCTCGAACTTTCCGGCACCGCGCCACACATCAATGAAGGTCTCGTTTACTAGCTCCTCTGCTTGCGCCTCATTCTTCACGAAGCGCAGCAAAAAACGGTAAAGCCGAAGATGATGCCTCTGATAAAGCAGAGCAATGGCATTGCGATCATTTCGAGCAATCCGCTCAAGAAGGGCAAGATCGCGTGTTTCCTCTGCTCCTGACATGCAATCCTCAATCTTACTGTCATTCCTTTGTCGCTTCAGAACGCATTCGGGTTCAAAAAAAGAGAATAAAAGAACAGCAAAAGCGCAGACACATTCTGACACAGCTTCCATTCCACGCCAATGCTGCTCCCAGCTCCTCATTTTAGACAGCAAAAAGCCGCCCGTAGGTCGGCATAGAGCGCCAATTGCCCCGGAGAAACGCCTGAACAAGGCACTTTCGAAATTTTTTTTAAATTTTTTTTTTGAGGCCAAATCGAATTTATCAAAAAAAGGAGGCCTCAATAAATGAAGCGAGATTCTCAGATTTGACAGCCTTACAAAACGTGTTTCACTGTCAATATTATCAATAACTTAAGTTGAATAAATGCAATTTTTAAGGGCACAAAATTTCCAAAACAATCAAATTTTCACCTCAAAATTAGGAAGGGCGATAATTATTTGGACAATAGTTTTCAAGATGTAAAAACCGAAAAGTGATCGGATTACAATTGTTTAACAAGCTTGAAAATAAATATCCCGATCCCCAGATTATGCTTGTCGCAACGACGACGAAACAAAATAGAAGAAGCCAACAATAAAAATGCTCTCTCGGGAATCATATGAGAGCGAAACAAAACTAAGGACAAGAAAAATGAAAAACGCATATGCAAAATCAGCAGTATTCGCAGCCCTCGTAGCAGGTGTTTCTCTCGCAGCGCCTCTGGCCGCTCAGGCAGCCCATCAGTCAGCAGCCGATCAGATCGTTCGTCAGGCTGACGACAGCATCTATATCGTCGACTATGTTCTGGCCTCCCAGAAAGACGGCAAATCTGCTCCGGTATCCACCGAGAAAGCCGTTGTCAAAAACTTGGGTGTCGCTAGCGATGACGACAGCACCAACATTGTTGACTATGTGCTCGCATCTCAGAAAGCCGGCAAAAACCAGCCCGTTTCTGCTCAGAAAGCCGTTGTCAAAAATCTTGGCGTAGCCAGCGATGACGACAGCACCAACATTGTAGATTACGTGCTCGGCAACGAAAACTCATAAGTTTTCCGACATTTCAAGATAGCCATTCCCCCTGCTGCCCTGAGTTATGAGCAGCAGGAAAAAAAGACCGTCTTCCATGAAATGAGGTCTTAAGGGCTTGAATTACAAATCGTTTATGAGGCTTGCAAGCAAATAGCCTCATACCCAAATCAGAGTAGTCGCAACGACGACGAAACAAAACAGAAGAAGCCAACAATAAAAATGCTCTCTTGGGAATCATATGAGAGCAGAACAGAACTAAGGACAAGAAAAATGAAAAACGCATATGCAAAATCAGCAGTATTCGCAGCCCTCATAGCAGGTGTTTCCCTCGCAGCTCCTCTGGCCGCTCAGGCAGCCAATCAGTCCGCAGCTGACCAGATTGTTCGTCAGGCAGACGATAGCATCTATATCGTCGACTATGTTCTGGCCTCCCAGCAAGACGGCAAATCTGCTCCGGTTTCCACCGAGAAAGCCGTTGTCAAAAATCTGGGTGTCGCTAGCGATGACGACAGCACCAACATTGTTGACTATGTGCTCGCTTCTCAGAAAGCCGGCAAAAACCAGCCCGTTTCTGCTCAGAAAGCCGTTGTCAAAAATCTCGGCGTAGCCAGCGATGACGATAGCACCAACATTGTAAACTACGTGCTCGGCAACGAAAACTCATAAGTTTTCCGACATTTCAAGATAGCCATTCCCCCTGCTGCCCTTCCTCTCTGGTCGGCAGGGGAAAATTGCATCTTCTCTCATATGAACCTTTATGGCCCATATGACATCTCAAGGGATCGCCACAGGCGGTCCATTTTTATTTCAAGACACAAATATCTGAAAAAACTATACTTTCTCTCGCCGAAAGAAATTTCGCAAAAAAATTCCGACTATTTTTGAACCAACTCTCTCCCCGTTGCGACAGACATGTATAGGCGGCAAAAACAGTCGCCACCAGTACACAGACATAAGAAGCAAAACGCAAGTCAGCAACACATATACGGAGAGAGACCATGTTCAAGAAAACCATCGCAACTTTCGCAATGATCGCAAGCATCGCAGCAGCCACCACCCTCGCCCTGCCAAACAGTCAGGCTGAAGCCGCCGGAGGCAAAAACGCAGCCTTTGCAGTAGGCGCAATCACCGGCCTCACTTTCGGAGCCATCGCCGCCAACGCGCATCATAGTCGTCATTACGCACCGCGCCGCCCGGTCCATCACCATTATGGCCGCCCGGCCCCATGGACAGGTGCATGGTACAGATATTGTGGCGCTCGCTACCGCTCGTTTGACCCACACACCGGCTATTATGTCACCTATTCGGGCCGCCATCGCTTCTGCCGCTAACAGGCATTTCCATCGCCATAAACAAAGGCCGCTATCACGCGGCCTTTTTCTTACGCAAGATCCATTTTCTCTAAAAACACCCGATCACGACCCCTTGTATGGCATAGTTATCGAACTCTTGTTACACTATTGTTTCTAAAAACGACTTATTGTTTCAAAAAGTAATCACAGAGAAACAATATTTCTGCCATTATTGGCTGCATACTATTCAGTGGACACTTGGTCGAGTTCGACCCCTTTTAGGAGCATTCGATGATTAAAAGGAAAATCTATATCTACCTGCTGTTTGCGGCGATCATGCCTGCATTGGCAGTGACATTACCAACCCCAAAAGCACGAGCAGAAAACGGCCGAAACGCCGCATTTGCAGCAGGGTTGGCTGCAGGAGCCATTGGAGGAGCTGCAATTGTTTCCAGCAGCAGAAATGCTCCACCACGCCGCTATTATCGCCCGGCCCCACCACCACCGCCGCGCTATTATCGGCCAGCACCGCCGCGCTACTATCGTCCGGCGCCCCCTCCGCCGGTAAGATATTATGGTCGTCCAGCCCCTTGGACGAGCGCATGGTATGCCTATTGTCATTCCAAATACCGCTCGTTCGATTCAAGAACAGGCTACTATACGACCTATAGCGGCCGTCAGCGTTTCTGCAGATAAGCAACATTGGCAACGACAAAAGGCCCTCATGCTTCGGCGTGAGGGCCTTTTGGATTCAGGTCATTCTCTTAACTCAGCTAAAATCCAGCAGATAAACCAAAGAATTTGAACGATCCAGACCGATTGAATAAAGGTCTGGCTTTCAATTTAGACACTTGCACCTTATACAATTGCAAATATCGTTGCAGACGGCCTCCAAACGATCAAAAGGAAGAAGCTGCGCGCCTAACCATTGATAGCTATTTGAGAAAACGGACCGACCATGGACATTGATACGATCTTTCGAATTTTTATCACAGCAATGTTCAGCCCGCCGGGAATTGCGAACTTCGTTATTTCGACCCTGCTGAAAAAACGCCTTCACGCAACAGCCGCAGCCATGATCGCTTCGGCTGCCATGATCTTCATGAACAACAAATTGCTTTCACAGATCCCGGTCAGTCAATATGTAATCATCGTCGTCAGCACTGTCGCCGCCATGATGCTCGTCGCCCATTTGGCCTTTACCCTCGGCGAAAAAATCAGACGGAAGAAATGAACCTCTAAAGATATTCACGAAACAGAAGAGAACGCGTAGTTTTACAACAACCAGGAACCTCGATTATATGAAATCCTGAAAATGGGAATGAGGGGCCTTGTGATCAATTTAAGCTCTTTATGCAAAAAAGGCACATATCTATTAAGGTGTGAGAACTACTAATGAAAACCATTTATCTTCACATTGGCACCCATAAAACAGGCACAACCTCCCTTCAGAATTTTCTCTTTAGCAATCGGGAAGCTCTGAAAAAATCAGGCTGGGATTATCCGGATTTGGGTATTCTAGATGGAGCACACCACAAACTGGTCCGAGAGTTAATACACAAAGGCAAGAACTCGATATTTTCACCTCTGTCCCCCAAAATGAAACTAGGAGATCTGCCTTTATGGAATGATCTCAAAAACTATATTGAAAATTCAGACACAGAAAACCACATTTTCAGTGGAGAAGGCTTCTGGTGGGTACAAACTCCCCAAGCCATCGCCGATTTCCTTAAAGATTACAATATCAAAATCGTCATCTATCTCCGAAGGCAAGATCTTTATCTAGAATCCTTCTACCAACAGATGGTTAAAGACGGACCAGCACGGCAACCCAAACCCATAGATGCTTGGGTTGAATATGTTACCCGTAAGTTTAACTACCACGATTACTTTAAAGTCATTCAAAAATGGGAAAAATCCTTCGGAAAAGAAAACATAATTGTCGCTGAGTTTAATAGAGCAATCCGATTTGGGTTGGAGAAGCATTTTCTGAATCTTGTTGGTATTGATAAGTTGAACCAATTTGACTTTACAACCCCAGAAAAAACTTGGGTGCAACGGCAAAAGACATCTTTGGATGCACGTTGCATTGAATTCTTAAGATTGAGCAATAGTGTCAAAATGAGACCAAAGCAGCATCTTAAAATACTAAACTCTATGATGGACATTTCTGACAATTTAAAAGAAGAAAAGAATTTTGAAAAATACATCATGCCTCTTTCCATGAGAAGAGATATCTTAGACAGAGTAGAAAAGAGCAACGAGAAGCTTAGACTTCAGTACTTTTCTAGTGAAGGCAAAATTTTTCCAGATATCTCAGAAAAAGATGTGTCAGCGAACTTATCAGTGAACGAGATCGTGCCACGCTTTATAAAGGCACAAATGCAACCTCAAAAAACGAACTAAAATGGAGCCACTCCCTCAGAAAATACATCCATAAAGATTTGGATCAATCTGCCTTTTATGGAGACGTGCGAATGATGAAGGCAATTTATCTCCTAGCAATTTATTTAGGCTTGTTTGTTTCTGTTGGAGTCTGCAATGAATTCCAAACCCTAACTCATTCAGCACGGACCCCTTCCGAAATCACGATCCAGATAGGGGTCCGCCCTGATCTGAACGGATCTCGAGCGGCCTTCAGAATAACTGACAATATGGGAAACCTGATCGTTGGAGCAGGCGTTGAAGTTATTTCCGGCACCGCAAGATTGATAGTCAAGGATAGTTCGGAACCATGGCATCCACTTGACTTGCAGACCGACAACATTGCCATAAGAGAAAATATTTGGAGCAATGCAAAATTCAACAATGCATATCTAAAGTTCTATATTGAACAAGGAAAGCCTATTCTTGTTTTTTTCAACGGCACGCGATTAAAAATAAGCGAGAAAAAGATCCTCACATCAGACGTCCGAATTGAAAACATTTCTTCCAATAACGGCCTTATAAAACGCTATTGGAGAAAAACTCTAAACAACAGCATTTACAAAGATCTAGCATCAAGTTTTTCCCAGAACCTATCTACAGTCAAGATCGCCGACCCGAGCATTTCCTATTATGATGGGTTGTACTATTTGCAGGGAACTGCGAGTGGCTTCGGACAGAAAGCTATCCCCTGCTATGTTTCCAAGCACCTAGCGAAATGGCGCTTTGATACGACCTGCACCATTTACAACGAGAACGACATCTATCCCAATTTCCAAAAATGGGCTCCCGTTTCGATCCAGCGACAAGAAGGTATGTATGTGTTTTTTGCGCAAGCATATGAAAGAAGGGTCGGACTGCGACGGACGAACCTTACCGAATTTGCCTTAAGAGGGATCGGCTACACATTTATACCCAGAGACCAAAAAGGAAAACTATCAAATGTTCGTAGTAGCAGTAACCTATTAGTTGATCGATCCAAAAGCTATTACGCGAGCAGAATAGACAAAAATTGGCGAGACATCCAAATCATCGATCCCGATATATTCGAAGTGAATATCAAAAATGAAAAAAGAACATTTTTAATATGGAAAGAAAGACCAATATTGGAAGACTATGCAACAGGCCTGCCAATCAGATCCGGGTACAGAAA
The DNA here is from genome assembly GCF_963682185.1 of uncultured Cohaesibacter sp. Lineage (NCBI taxonomy): Bacteria > Pseudomonadati > Pseudomonadota > Alphaproteobacteria > Hyphomicrobiales > Cohaesibacteraceae > Cohaesibacter > uncultured Cohaesibacter sp. The sequence goes on from NZ_OY821667.1 coordinate 879,071, forward strand.
TTCTATACTCTCCATTCAAGAGATCGAACTGAACAATGGGAAAATATATTTAAAAGGAAGCGGTCCAAGAAAGTTAGCACAATCTTATCTCGAATATAGAGGCCTTGATTGGCCACGCGACGACAGCTTGGGAAGTTGGCAAGGCCCTTTGATAGAAAACCCAAGTCTGATTTTGCATAAAGAGAAATATTATTTATTCTACTCTTCCCATTGGTATGCTCAGGCTGACTACAGCACTGGGCTAGCTGTCGCCAACGCAACAGACAAGCTGGGAAACCTACTCCCTCCAAACGATCCCAAGGTACACTTTTCGCGCGTTTTCAATAGCCCTGTCTTTGCTAGTACATTTTCAAATGATCTGATTGGCGGAACTCCGAGCGCATTGGGAGGTATGGGACCAACGCGCTATGTTGGCGCAGGTGGACTATCCATATTCCCAATTCAAAAACAAGACCGACACGATGAGGAATTTCAATATGGGGCTGTCTTCCATTCCTATGAGATAAATCGTAGAACGAACTTCGAAAATCTGGACAGAGCCATAAAAAGAAGACCAATGATCGGGAAAATATATTTTGACTCGGCCAATTTGCCCAATATTGTCCCATTTTGAATAGGCGCTCTAGCTGCAACGATCAAGGCTCAGGTTTCAATCACAATTACCTTGCTGACTGCCACAATATACACTGATTTCGGATGCTAGGGTTCAAATGAAAAGGAATTGCAAGATACTTGGCCTTTAAGATCCAAAGAATAGAAATCTGCAAGCAAGGTCTGGCAGCTCCAATGATGTACTAATCAAAAACACGGTGATCCAAAGCTTGCATTTCGAGATTAAAATTTGTAGCAGTTTGCACAATGGTTTTTGACAATTTTGATCATTTTATATTGAAAGGTATTCTGTATGGGATCTGACCTTAGGATTTGCATTGTCGGGGCCGGTTTTTCCGGTGCTGTTATTGCGCGCGAACTGGCAGACAAAGGCTATCACACCCTTGTGATTGATGAACGCAGCCATACGGCCGGCAACTGTCACACTGAACGCGATGCAGAAACAGGTGTGATGGTTCATAAATATGGTCCGCATATCTTCCATACTGCAGATGAAAAAGTCTGGGCTTACATCAATCGCTTCGGCGAAATGATGCCGTATGTCAATCGGGTGAAGGCCACCGTAAAGGGCAAGGTTTATTCTCTGCCAATCAACCTGCACACCATCAACCAGTTTTTCGGCAAGGCCATGTCTCCAGATGAGGCCAAGGCCTTTATCGTTAGTCAGGCCCGATCTGACATCGAAGCGCCGCAAAGCTTTGAAGAGCAGGGTATGAAATTTGTCGGAGAGGACCTCTATAAGGCCTTTTTCGATGGCTACACCCGCAAGCAGTGGGGCGTTGAGCCAAGCACCTTGCCTGCATCGATCCTCAAACGCTTGCCGCTGCGCTTCAACTATGATGACAACTATTTCAACCACCCCTATCAGGGCATGCCCAAGGATGGTTACAGCAAAATCGTCGACGGTATTCTGGCGCATGACAATATCGAGGTTCGGCTTGATTGTTCCTACGAGAGCCTTGAAGAAGACTTTGATCACGTCTTCTACACCGGTCCTCTCGATCGCTATTTCGGCTATGATATCGGGCGCCTGAGTTATCGTACACTGGATTTCGAGCCGATCCGCGCAGAAGGCGATTTTCAGGGAACCGCCGTGATGAACTATCCCGATCCGGAAGTGCCTTTCACGCGCATTTCCGAGCATAAGCACTTTGCGCCATGGGAAGCGGAGACGTTTGAAAAGACGATTGCATTCAAGGAATTCAGCCGTAGTTGTGGTGAAAATGATATCCCATATTACCCAATTCGTCGGCTTGATGACAAACAGCTGCTCGAAGCCTATGAAGAGCGTGCAGCCAAAGAAGAAGGTGTAACCTTTGTTGGTCGCCTGGGTACCTATCAGTATCTGGACATGGACGTCACCATCGGCCGCGCATTGACTGTTGCCGAGGAATTTCTGGCTTCCCGGAAGGCTTGACACTGTTTGTTTAGCTATCGCAATTTATAATATGGCGGTCATGACAAGGAGCATGCCGTCATTTCTGGAGCATATTGAATCAATGGATATTTCACCAGAGGCCTCCAAGGGACCATCCGGTTCGGAAACTGGCTCAAGCGAGTTTGTTGCGCAACAATTGTTGGCACCAGATCCCAAGATCAACTCAGAAGTGGATCTGTTCTATCATATTGATGGTCAGGCCGGATACGATACCGAATTGGGAACTTATTATTGTTTCAAAGAGAGTTCCCTGCTCTTTGACGGTTTCTTCAATGCCTTTCCTCTGTATTGCTATGATTTGGGACCCGATCACAAGCTGAAGATCCGGATCAAGATCAAGGGTGAAGGCATCTTGCGCATGTATATGGCCAAGAATGAAGCCAGTTGGGAACAATTGATCCATACCCTCTTTGACTATGATGAGCTCGAAACAGTTGAGTTTGATCTTCCCCTTCTGGATGGCGTAGGCATCCTCTTCTTGCAAGTCTATGCCAAAACCGAAGTTACGGTTGTTTCCGCAGACTATATCATCGAAGGACCAGTTTTGAATGACGCGACAATTACGGGCGTCATTACCACCTTCAAGCGCGACGATGCCGTTCAGAGCACATCGGACAGGCTGGGTGTCTATTTTCAGGAAAATGAAGATATCGCAGACTTGTTCCAGCTGTTGGTGATTGATAACGGCGGTGATACGGACGAAATAAGCTTCTCCCGCGGTCGTGTTATCAAAAACAAGAATTATGGTGGTGCAGGTGGCTTTTCTCGTGGGCTTCTGGAAACGATGGAAGGAGATCTATCGAGCCATGTCCTGTTCATGGATGATGATGCCACCATTTTCCCTGAAAGCCTGAGGCGGACATTGGCTGCTCTGCGCTATTGTAATGATCCGAAGCGCGCGATCAGTGGTTCCATGATCACCGAAAAAAACAAATGGATGATGTGGGAGAACTCCGCTCTCTTTAACAAGCGCTGTATTCCGCTGCATTGTGGGGTGGATCTGAGGAAATTTGAAAAAGTTCTGTTCTGTGCGTTTGACAACCAGCGCCATCAGAATAATCGCTACGGTGGCTGGTGGTATTTCTGTTTTCCCATTGCAGAAGTCAAAAACTGGACTTTCCCCTTCTTTGTTCGCGGGGATGATATCTATTTTTCATTGGCGAATGATTTTCATATCACCACAATTCCCGGCGTGGTTTCCATGCAGGAAGATTTCTCTGCCAAGCAGTCGCCTCAGACGATCTATCTGGATATGAGGAACCATCTCGTTCAGCATCTGACATTCCCTATGCTGCGTCACTCTTTCTGGAGTGATTTTTCGATGCTCTGGCGCTTCTTTGATCGCTACAATGCTTCTTATCATTATGATTCAGCAGAAGCCATCAATGTTGCCATCGAGGATGTGCTAAAGGGGCCAGACTTCTGGACCAATGACATGGACATGTCTGAGAAGCGCGCCCAGATCAAGGCATTGACCAAAAACGAAGCTATCTCAACAAATGTCGATGTTGGCAAAATCCAGTTGATCAAAAATGGTGTTGGCCGTTTCAGGAAAGCGCATATTCTGCGCAAACTCACTTTGTGTGGTCATATTCTCCCTTCCTTCTTCTTCTTTGAAAATGGACGGAGGATGCCGATTTCGCAGCGTGCGGTGCCTTCAGAAACCTTTTTGCGGTCCGTTGTTGCAACGATGGATAGTTCTGATAAATCAGGGTATGTCTGTAGGATCGACCGGTCCCGCTATTTCAGAAACCTCAAGCGCTTCATCAAGAATGTGCGCGCCTATGCCAAAGCACGCAACAAGCTGATTGCGGACTATGAGCGCATGAAAGACAAGGATCTGAACAAGGGGTTCTGGCAGAAAGTGCTTCTGGAAGATTGATGATGAATAGGTGCTAAGGTGTTTATCACTTTTGAATGCTGCAAGGCAGCCAATCGCGTAAAGATGGCTGGAGTTGTTAATGCCAGGTCGTAAGCTTTATCTTCACATCGGTTCTCACAAAACCGGTACCACCTCCATTCAATTTGCATTGAAGGAAAATACAAAAGCTCTAGCAGAAAACGGACTTTTGTTCTTCTTTCAAAAGCAGAATGGTTCATGGGAAGGATTCCCGGATCTGCACGATTGGATTAAATATGTTGAGGCTAACCGTGTGGTTCCCCGGGGAGCGCAGGTGCCCAATCTCAAACAATTGGTTTCAAGCCTTTCCAAATATGAACAAGACATCATCATTTCTTCCGAAAACTTCTCTTTCTTCTTCGAAAAGAAACCCATCGAGGATTTGCACAGCGCTTTGTCTAAAGTCTTCGATGAAATCAGAGTGATTTGCTATCTAAGACGGCAGGACCAGCACATTATTTCTCATGCACAGGAAGGATCCAAAGCGTCCAGATTCGCCGAATATGATCTGTGGGGCAACGACACAGCGACATTACCTGCTTACGACAAACGCTTTGATCTATATCTTGATTATAACAAGCGTGTTGGCATGTGGATGGATGTCATGGGCGATGATGCAGTCACAGTCCGCTGTTTTGATCGTTCTCGTTTAGTGGAAGGTGATACAACAGCAGATTTCTTTTCACTATTCGGAATCAAGAATTACACCCCCGGTACACGGCGCAATGTTGGAAAAACCAGCGCGCAGGCGAAGCTGGGCCATCTACTCATAAATTCCGAAGTTCATAATCAGAAGAAACTATTCACATACATCCAATCATTGACATTACCAGACAGAAAGATGGAACCAAGCAGAGCTGAAGCAAAAAGCTTCTATAGTCACTATAGAGATAGCAACGCCGCATTGGCCGCACGATTAAAGATGGAAGATTTTCCCGAAATATTCTCGGATGACTTTTCTGACTATCCAGAATATTCAACAGATTCATGGGAAAAAGAAGAAATAAATGAAGTATTTGGATCGATTTTCAAGTCGCTCGATACCGATTTCTTTAATTTAGATGTCAAAGACCTGTTGCAAGCAGCAGCGCATTGTCGGAAGACCGGCAATATTGATTCAAGCATCCGCTTCCTTAAAGCAGCACAAGCCATCAGGCCAGATGGACCGTTTATTGCCAAGAGGCTAAAGGAGCTTGAAGAATTGAAAAAACAGGATTAAAGCAACGGCCTTTATGCTTATGCCTTACAAGATAGCCCCATCTGGAGCAACTGGAAATTTTGGTACGGGCGGCGGGAATCGAACTAAAGACTAAGTAATTATTTTTAATATACATTTGTATTTTAAAAAACCGATTGATACCCAAAATGATACCCATTTTGATACACAGAGAGATACCCCGTTTTTAAACTTTTGACTACGCTAAATATGCTAAAATTAGATGGATAGAGCTGAGCCGCGCCATACGGCGAAGCTCTACTCTACTATCTTTCCCTTTTTAGGCAAGAATCAAATACATCTAAAACAGGGATCGCATTGTATGCGGAATTGAGCTTTTTAAAGCGCTTGAAGCAGCCTCTAAAGAACGGGGACGTTACGAAAGTTACTGCGTTGCAGCCGAGTAGGCTTCAAACGAATATCCATCGGATGCTGATGCGTCCGCCCAGAATAGAAAAACTCTAGCACCACACCATATTATGTTCGACATTCCATTTTTCAGAAAGCTACTGGAGCGATTATCAAATACAATAGACACCAATAGAGCTCTGAACAAAACCTTTAACAATCTGCTTTAGAATGGAATTTCATCATACTGATCGGACGATTTCGAGATCTTCTTACGCCTAATTTCCCCTTCCACAACCTCAAAACAACTGTCACCCGTGGATACAATACGATAGCGACGAGCTAGTCTTCTGCCCTTATCTGTAAACGGATGTTCGCCTTCTGGCACCATTAATCCTACCTCGATATAGTAACTCGTTAGCCGTTCAAGGGTGTTATTAGATATCGAGAATAGTCCATTGGTTTCAAATTCTGCAAGCTCGGCAGCAAACGCCTCTCCTATAGCTTTGCAAGATTCCTCTTCTTCTCTGTAATAACTGAGTTCTCCCCCCCAATCGCTTGTGTTCCATTGAAAGGCACTAAAAAAAATTGGAAATACATTGATCCATGTACTGCGGATTTTAGCATATGTCCCAGTTTCCTCCCCCTCTACAATTCCGCGGCGCTTTATCATCGGGATCAAATCAATTTCCAGTGACTCATCTGCAGCCGGAATGGGTGGGAGAGCTAATTCAACCTCAAGACTCCCAATTGCATCTCTAAATTTTTCGTTTTCTTTGCGTAGTTCATTTATTTCATGCAATAGCGCTTCACTCGCGATGGTGTCGCCTCTCACCCATCCTATCCCAGGCTTAGTAGCCTTGGCGTTGTCAAGAGCATCACGAACGGCGTGTTTAAGATCCCCGGTGGAAGTCCACCGTTTGAGCAGCCTTCCTTTCGACACTTCTTCTACGAATCGAGAATGAAGTCTCTTCCCTTCGTCTGTAGTTTCAGCCTTGGCGACAGGTATGCTTCCAAGATCGCCGTGAAGCATTACTAGTACCGGAATAGATCGGGATTTTGCGTAGTGATATTCCTTTTCTGTATAGCTGAGACCATCTTTAGTTATTGTCCCGTACCTACCAGCCACAATCAAAACATAATAGTCACACTTATCAATAAGCGCTTTGATAAACTCAAACTGATCTTCATCAGCGGCAGGGAATGTCTCCATCTGGACAGGAAAATCTCCGGAGCTTAGCAATGCATCCTGCACCGCTTGTCTCTCCTCCCTCAGATCGTCATAGGTAGAGCTAATGAATACGGAATACCTCTTTTCACTCATGTCAAAGCTTTCTTTGATTTAATATCATCCCGAATACTTTCCGCCAATTCCTTCATTTTTTGGGCATCATTCTCAAACAATTGCTTCAGAATATAAGAATATAATTTTAGAGAAGAAAAATAATGCTCTGTTTCTACAATATCTCCATGAGAACCAAGATTCCCAACTTCTTTCAGCGCTAAGCAAAGTTCTGCATGCTCTTCATTCGTCTTGGACCAAACTTCAAGCCTGCGATGCAAACTCATTCTGACTGTAGAGCCCTTTTTGCTCTGCTCTTGCGACGGAACATTCATTTCGTCCAGAAGAGATTCTAGACTTGATCTCAATGCGTTAGCTGCTGCAGATACATCTACCCAAAATAATGAAAAGCTTTTGTATAATTGCTGCTCTACCTTATCGGGAACCTCGGATGGTATATAGCAAAGGCGAGGTGAAGGAAAAAATGATTTGATCGTAAAGTGTTCATAAAACTCTGCTTGCCCACGATCATCATACCGTTGATCAACTCGCCCATCACCGGTAACAAAGGCTATCTCACCACATTCCTGATTGTCGCACACACAGCTAAAACAAAAACGAAATATCATCCAGTCAGGATCCCAATCCGGATGTCTGTGGGCCATATCAGAGTATCGAGGTTCAACCTTTCTGAAAGAGCTCTGGTCCGGCTTTAAAGATCCTGAACCACACTCAGGACAAGGGTACTTGAAGGCTGGGGTGTCCGAAAAATGTTTTTTAATAGTCATGTCATTTCAGTTCTGTTTTTATCGCATCGCATTATGATTGTGCCCGACCAGATTCACAAGGGCATCTAGTCACCGAAGAGATCCGCTCGCTTTGCGTTAATTATGAAGGAGATCTGACCGTTACCCCCTCACCTCAGGTACAGATTTTATCGGACGCACATAAATGGCAGCCCTAACTCCCTCCCACCTTCTTCTCCGTTCTTCGGAATTCAATACCACCGATCTCATCCAACTGCCTTTCCTTAATCTGGATATCTAGCCGGCGCTGCTTGATCAGCAGGATGGTTGCCCAAAGGGAGGCAATCAGGGCTGCGCCGATCAAGATTGGGTTGATGACATTCTTCCAATAAAAGAAAGGCCGCCCGTGGCGACCTTGTTTCCTACTCTGCTGCGAACAAACTGGAGTATTTCTCGGCCAGCTTAGCCATGCCCTTGGCCGTTATCCTAACTTGCTCGGTGATTTTTGACCGACCGTCAGATGTAGTGACTTCCGTCACCTTATGTTCAAGCAACCCCTGTTGCACTTTGTCTGAGTAACCGATCCAGTGGGCGCCACCGACGCGACGATAAATCCACTTCATTTCCCGCAAGTCTGAGAACAGATCTTTTGGCCGTATACTAAGCGCCTTGGCTGCATCGGTGATGCAAAATGTTCCATCGGCCTTCGTCAAATGCTCGTAGGAGGCCGCCAGCGGCTTGAGCTCTCCATTCTCTGCTTCCAGACGGATCACCTTCTCCACATTGTCCAGAAGCAGCGACCGAAGCTGCGCCGGGTCCTGAAGGGCTTTCACTGGGTCACTCTGCTTTGCTTCCAGCTCTTGCCACCGATCGATGATCCGGGCAGTGAACTCAGGTGACAGATTGGCGACAAGATTTAGGCTTTCCGTCTTGTTTAGCCGGAAGATCTTGCGCACGTTGTTATTGTTGTAGCGCTCCTCAATTTGAGGAGCGTAAATGATACCCCTTGTTTTCAGCACATTTGCAACCCGCATCACATTGTCGTGACGCTTGTTGCAAAGCTCGGCGATTTCGACCGTTGTCATGGTCATTTCAGGCGAAATGTTCGTCGGGTCGTTCATGCTGCCGCTCCTGTTGCAAAAGGTCCAAGAAAGAATGAGCTGGAAAGAACCAGCTTCCTTGCGTGTTTCCCGCGGGAAACTTGATGATCAGTGCGCTTGAGGGATTTCAAGGCTACCACCATCAGCTCGTGGCCTGGGTGGCTTGACCTTTTGAGTTTGGCAAGAGCGTTGAGGTCCTGTCCGTCACGTTCATGGAAGGCTGGAATGTCGTCTCTTGTAAGGAAATAATGGAAACCAAGCCTGTCACAGGCATGGATATACTGCCGCGCCTTGATCTTGGCACGGTCTTCAGTTATGCTCATTCGCATCTTAAATCCTTATTGCTCTAGGTGTTTAAGGTTTCGAAGGCTCTGGTGCTCCAACACTGGGGCCTTCTTCGTTTCAGGGATCATGCTGCCTCCTTCTGCTTTTCTGCTTGGAGGCCTCTGGCAATTGGCACTCTAATTGCCGCCGAGCGGCTCTCTTGTCCAGAAGCCCGCCCCCAAGCGTCCAATTCTTCAATTAGAGTGTCAGGAATTCTCAACTGAATAGATTGTGTCTTTTTAACAAATGTTGCATATGCGGTTGCCATCAGATCTTCTTTCTGTGTATATGCTCTGTACATGGTCAAAATTACACAATGTACACGTACGGTACAATCACAAAATGTCTGAGCAAGAAGTTTTCAACAAAAGCATTCAACTACGAGTTAACGATGAGTTTTTACAAGCGATCGACGATTGGCAAGCTGTGCGTGGTCAGTCTTGGTCCAGATCAGAAGCTATTCGTTACTTAGTTCGGGAAGGCATACGCTTTCACCTAAGCACTGGTCGCACGGCTGATAGCGCCCTCAACGACATTCCTGCGTTGGCAGCGCACACAAAGGAAGCGGCGGCGGCTTTTGTTCAAGACGCCGACAACCTAGATATTTCAATGGAGCATACAAATATGGTGCTCCGGCTAGCTGAGGTTACTCAAATTGAGGATGAACTGCTGACAGATATTGAAGCAAAACAATCGCTTCTTGATGGTCTGCGCAGCTTTCGCCACATTTTGTTAGAAATATTAACCTCGACCAATCGCGTTTTAATCAAAAAGAAACTCCCTCCTAAGGAATCCAATGACAAAGATCTATTGGATCGCCTTGCAGAAAGAGAGAAAAAAGGAATTTCAGCCAATAGATCTAAAAAGTACTTAGAACGAACACTTCGTTCATTAGAAGGGGAATCCCCTTTCTCCAAAGAAGAAGACCAAGACTAACTTTGCTCTAGACTCTGCGTTGCGTTTTGATAATCTCTCTCAATGCTTGAAAGGAGTTCAGCACTAAAATGGAACAAATTTCAAAAGAAAAGCAGAAGTTATTAGGGTCTGAATACTCACGGCTGCATCAAAAAGAATCAAGTATAAGGACCCCTGTTTATCAAGAATGGTTCATAGGTGTTCTTGTCGGCATAGGCCTGTTTGTCGTTCCGTTCCTTGATAGACAGCCTTCATCTGATTTTATCTCTGGTGCTGGTTTCGCAGTTTTTGCCTTTTGCGGCTTCCAGTTCTTCCCTAAATGGTCCTCTCTAAGGAAAATTTCTAAAAGAAAATCAGAGATTAATTCTATTCTTTGGAACTCCAATCTATACATTTACGATCAGAATTCAGGCGAAATCCGGAATACCACCAAGCCGAATATCGAGGTCAAACCGCTGTCTGGTTCCACCAAATGAACCCTGCCGAGTTTCTTTTTCTAAACGGCTTTATTCTCAGCAAGTAGCTCAAGCTGGATAACGCCTGAATGCTTCAGGCCTTGAACTTGTCTTAAAAGTGGTTAATTCGTCAGAAGTTACCCCATCAGGCATGAAAGGTCAGCAAAATCTGGTACTTCTTCGTTTTGCGCTCTTATTTCGAAGTTCAAGCACCCCTAAGAGCACTCCTTATTTCTTCGATATTTCGGCGAGAAGACGATCGAGCCTATCATTCGTCTTCGTCGTCTCCTCTTTCATTTCTTGCCGCATTTCTTTGATGCTGTCATCGAGCCGGGTTATGTGGTTATGCAGATCATCGCGCCGAACATAATCATCACGAACACGGTTGATGCGATCATGTAGTCGGTCATCGCCATCTTTGATCTGCTTCGCTGTCTGCCGGTCTCTCACGATGAATCCCCCCACCATAGCCACGATCCCAAACGCTACGCCAACAAGCCACTGCACTTCTTCAGTCACTTTCCATCCTCCGCATAGAGCTGCCTTACCTGATTATAGAATTTCACCGTGTCGCGGTGCTTGCTTCGGCAGAGGGCTAGAAACTTCCTTTGAGTGGCAAGCTCGATCCGCACGTCGCGCCCTGCCCTTACGCCCGGATCGTCGCACAGTTTGGCCAGATCCGAAGGCAACACCGGCAAGGATGGGGCGAGCGGCTTACTTGATTTCTGACAGGCGACGAGCATCAGAAGCAGAAAGCACACAACTGCCAGCATTCTCCAATTGGCTTTCATAGTCCTCAACCTTTTGTTCGAGAGTGGTCGCTTCTGCATCGCGTTCATTTGCTCGCTCTACAGCCGTTTCAAGCGCCTCTTTGTGTATCTGAAGGGTTCGCTTCAGATTTTCATTCTCCGCTTCCAGCGCTGCTGTCTGGCAAGCCTGAGAGGCGCTTGAATGGCCTTTCCAGTAAGCGAAGGTATGGGAGGCAAGAAGAACAGCGAAACCAGCGCATGCAAGGATCACACGCCAGTTTGAGAAGAGAGAAAAGATCCAAGTCATCACAGACCATCCATGCAGAGAGCTTTCTCTCGCGCCCGGCGATTGACCAAGCCACGAATGACACGGCCTCCAGCCTTATTCCACCAGGTTAGCGCCTGACACCCTCCCTTAATGTTGCCGGCATTCAACCGACGTGTGGCCGTGCTGCGCCCGATCGCATAAACACCAGCGTTATAAGCAAGGCTCACATAGGCCGTATCGCGCTTGGCAGTGAGGCGCTTTGCCTTGGTCGTGTCCGTGAAATAGCGATGGAGTTTGGAGCGGTATTCCGCCACTTCAACGCGCAGCAATTCTCGACATTCAGCAACCGTCCTGCGCATGCCGGGATAAACACCTCTCGTTGAGCCGCTACAGATAGTCCAAACACCTACAATATCCTTGTAGGCAACAAGCCGCTTTCCTTCCTCCTGGGCGATGAATGGCACGGCCACGGCCAAAGTGTCCTTTTCGCTTACGGGTGCCGAGAAAGCGCGACCAGCCAGCAGGACAGCAAGCAGGAAGACGATCAGAGCGATGCCGGCAATGCGGAGCCACTCGCGCACCATGGATAGCTTTTGCTGATAGACACGCCCAACAAGGCCAGCAACTAAAAACAGCACGCCAAGCCACCAAGCCACGGCAGGGTCATAATCGCGCCCCGTTACCGCATACCAGAGTTCAGGGACGATCATCAGAAGCAGGCCGATGACCTGCATCCAGAAAGAAAGTGATGTAGCGACAACGCGCCGCCAGTCATTTACGAGTTGCATGGGTTTCTCCATAAAAAAAGCCGCCTTGCGGCAGCTGTGGTCATTTCAAAATGTGGATTGGGTTAGGCTGGCCAAGTGGGTGTTGGCAGCTCGGCCAAAAGCTCATCGACAGTGGGCTGTGATCTCTGTCCAGATTGCACCAGATCAAGCTGCTCATAGGCATAGAGCCAGACAGCATCGCGCCATGCGATCATTGCAGCCGCCTCTGCGGCCCATTCCGTGTTGTTTGAGCTGACATACGTGCTCATGGTCGCCGCACTGTCGTAGAGACGTGTATTGGCGGCAGCATCAAGCATGGCCTGAATGGCATTGGTGTAGTCAGCCTGCTTCGGTATTGGAGCGCTGAAAGAAACGCCATCCCATACCTCGCCCATTTCCGGTGCTATATCGCCCTCTTCAAGCTCAATGACCGTCTGATCTGCCGGAAAGCATCCTGTTGCATCGTCTGCCACGCAATTAACAACATCGTCCGCACCCAGCAGCACAACAGAGCCAATAAGGCCATTGAGGTCATACCAATCAACACCATCTTCATTCTGGGAAAATCGAACGCCTAATCTCACCAGTTCTGGTGACGAGGGTTGCGGCGTATACTCTTCAAAAAATCCTAGATTTCTCATATCACACCTGATTAACCGTGTACCAAGTTCCACCAACGTATTTCTGGATTGGCCTCGCAAAAAAAGCCGTAACGTTCCCGGAGTACTGACCGACCCCAATAACCACTTCACCCGCACTCACTTGAGTTGTCCCGGACGAACTCACACTGTGTGTTACTTGAGAGCCAAGTCTTACATTCGCCACGCCAACGTCAATGGCTGACAAAGCGGATGCCGAAGCGAAATAGCTGGCGTGCTTACCGTCCAGCATGTCGGCATTGATACCCTTGCCAGCGCCATAATCCGCCTCGGTCACGACATCGCTTCCGAGCACTTTCATGCCGTCTTCAGAGAACTCAGCAACTTCCGTTGTATTTACGGATTCCCCACCTGTAACGCCGGATGCAAGCTCAATAGTGAGTTTTGAGTTCGCAGTTGCGTCCGAGTTATGGACAATGCGTGCCGAGTTGCCATCCTGTTCAGGAACGCCATCCTGGTGGTTGAAGGTGACATTTGCGTTCCCCTGACCATCGTTGATAGTCAAGGCCACGCCGCCAGACCCACGCCCGGAAACAACATCACCATCCGTTGAGTAATCTCCGGTACCAGCCGTTTTATTTTGGAGATCAGCAAAGGTGTTAGTGCTGGCTAAAACAACAGAGTTCGGCAACCTTGCCTCAGGTACTGTGCCTGAATTCAGATTGCTGGCATTTCTATAATAAGATGCATATTGGCCATTTAGCTTCGCACTATCCCCGGATTTATAATTCGTGATATTGCCTGCATGAACAGCGATGTTGTCATCAATAAATATGTTGGTTTTTGCATCAATGATGCCATTCACCGCAAGCAATGCATCATTAGGAGGCGAATAATTCACTCCAAGTGAGGCGTGCCCTATAGCGGTAACCCCACCGCCAAACACGGCAAAGACAGTATCAGGAGATGACATGGTGGTTGTGTCGTCAACATTTTGCCCAGTGCCATTGCTTCTGATCTCAAGTGCCATATCGTCGGCAGGAGTGTCGCCGTCGCTCAGTATCAGCACAGTGGCTGGTTCATCTGTACTATCGAGAGCCTTGCTCACTATAAGTGTGTGGGTGTCCGCTGACCCGTTAATGCGAACATCCCCCGTTACTGTGCCCCCACTAAGACTAAGCTTTTGCGCAAGCAAAGTCTGAATGGATGCAATATCAGCATTGATCGACGTGAAGTCGGCAGTCTGTACAATCCATGCCCCAGCCCCACCGTTAGATGTAGGACTGTAAACCACGTCATAGAAGCCATCGGCAACAACCTCCCCGGCTTTAATATGTCTCTCCCCATCGGCATTCACGACGCGAAGCCTTTTGGCACCCTTGCCGTCAACATTGAGTGTCGAACCCGCTGCAAAGCCAACGTTGGCCCTAAAGGTAAAGCGAAGGCCATTTTTGAGCTGCGTAATGCCCGTATTGGTAGCCAAAGCAAAGCTCGCTGCAGAGCCTGTTGAAGTCAGAGCGCCAGAGCGATCAAGGATATTCTTGGCGATCTGCGCCATCATTTCCCGAGCGGAATCGTTCACCTTTGCTGGCGCCATCCCTTCGGACCAATCGATATTGCCTTGAAGATCATTCCCGCTAGGGTCTGTTGACCAATTATCTACGCCCATTTGCGCCTCCATTTTTTATGAAGTTTAAGGCCCTTCCCAACAAGCCAGGAGAAGGGAATGCCGAACGTGTTGGTAAGCCAGCCAAGGAAATTGCCCACGGGCAGATAACCAGCCTCATAGGCCATCTGCTTGGCCCATGGAGCGGTCAGTTTAGCGATGATCCGAGTTACGCTCGGAGAGCGTTTCATCAGGCGCACAACGGGAGCCGCCCAAGTGCGATAACCCCGAATGATGTCCGGATCTTTTCGGGCGGTCATGCGCCCCCATTTTTCGTCTGCCATCCAAAGCTCTTCGGAGAGATAGCCTTGGCGATAGAGTTCCGAACAAATGATAGTGCCGCCACCGCTGCTATCGGCGTCCTCGTCATCGCTGCCAAAGAGGCTAGAGAATAGCCCACCGCCAGAAGAGCCTCCTGCAGAGTTGGAATTGCCGCTATCAGATGATCCGCCACGATTGGTTGCGTCTCTGGTCGTGGTCTGCTGCCCGCCTGTGGCCGTCTTCCCTTTGCCAGAGAAAGCATCGCTGAGATCGTCCGTGAAGGCATCGAGCAAGCTCTTGAGTTCCCGCCCTTCGCTTGCCGCCTTTTCTCGATCCCAAGCCATTTGCGCAACCTGGTCGGTCTGACTATTGCTATCCCAGAAGTCGCCCCAATTGCCGGTTTGGTCCACCTTGGACAACCCGCGAGAAATGCCGGTGTCTGTCGCATAGGTCATGCCGCTTGGCCCGACATAGCCGCCAGAGACGAAATCTCCAACCCGATTGGAAACAGGCCCATCAATCACCTTGCCCAATGCATAGCCGCCCAGAGCGCCCAGAGGCCCCGCCACAGCCCCGCCAAGCGTTGTGGTAACGAGGCCCGTCATCTTCTTTGCCGCCTTCTGTGCGGCCAATGTAGAAGGTTGGGGCTTGGATTGCGGCAGGGTGTCGAGTGTGTCTGGGAGCGTGTAATCAGTCGCAGCCTGCGAAACAGGCTCCACTGCCTGATAGTCCTCATAAAGCGGCTGTACATCGCCAACCAGATCAATAGGCGTCACAGGCTTGTTCTGTGGTAGCGTGTCGAGCGTATCCGGCAGATCGAATGAGCTTGGCGTATTCGAATACCAGTCAGAGCCCAAAGAAAAGGCCCCAGTGCCAGAAGCAGAGGAGCCCAAACCATAATCAGCATTTGCAGAAGCCGATATATCTGGCGGCGCGTTGATTGAAGCAAGGCTGTTCATCAAATCCGCATCTTCCAGCGTAGACAGGGCGCTCGCAAGCGTGTCGTTACGCTCCTGGTCATTCATTGCCGCTTCCCGATCCCTATCTTCAGCCGCCCAAAAGCCATTATTCCCGCGCAGAGAGATGTTCGGAGCGACTTGGCTGCCCAAATTATCAAGGGAGAGATCCGGAAGGGATGCTGAGCCCTGCCCTATTGGCGTATCGCTAACGCCATAATCAACCCCGCCGCTGATAGAGGGCAGATCATCAAGCGCAAAAGCGTCAACGCGCCCCAAGGGAGCAGAACCAATATAACCGGCGAACGCATCCTCAGAGTATGGAGCGGATGGGAGCGCACCTGCAAGAGAAGAGGACCGCTGCTGTGCTGCGCGTTCAGCCGCCGCAATAGATGGATATCCCTCAAGAGCGCGACCGGTATCCGGATCAACCCCGCCTGAGTTCGTAATAATGTCAGCCGCCATCGCATCGTCAACAATCTGACCGCCATACATCGTTGGGATGTTTGTTGGCTGACCACCGTTGATGCGCGGATCCGTAACCGTGATCGTGCGCTCTGTGCTGAAGGAACCGTCTTCATTGCCTATGATTTGGCGCCCTTCTGGAGTAAAGCCATAAAGATCGCCTGTGCTTTGCGGCATCATATCGTCAATCGCAGCAAGCCCCTGTGCTGGCTCCTGCGCCGGATTATAGACCGGCATATCCTGAAGGGTATCGAAGCCGTCTATCTGGTCCAGAGCTCCCATAACAGAATATTGATCTTGAGATATGGGCTTGGAGCGGGGCAAGGTGCCCATCGTGGCGTCTGGCCGAGGTTCTGGAAGCGTGTAGAGGGTATCCCCAAGCTCGTAATCGAGAGGCCCAGTCATGAATCCTTGCTCATATAGAGCTTGATCCAATTGAGTTTGTCCTGTGGGGCCTGATCGTGAATATGGAGACTGCTCGAAATCACCGAGATAAGCCTCTGTTGGCGTGAATCCTGCTGTAGTTCCATGAATATGCGTTGATTGACCACGCCCAAATTCGGGTCCAGCAAGAGCATCTACCCAACCACGGTTATTTGCAGTAATGTAACTAGGGTTCGCATAGTGCAACCCGCCATCCACCGATGACGGAAAGCCCGCTTCTCTCTGTTTAATATGCTGTTCTACAATGCCCCTCATGTCGGAAGGAACGCTGCTGTCGGGAACGTTGGCAACATCTCCTTTATAGATACCAGTCCCTTTAGCTGGATTATAAGGGCCTGTGATCGCGCTGAACTGCCGGTGCTGGTTGGCGACTTCTCTAGCCGTATTGGGGAACTGGTCAGATGCCATTCTATTTAACACCGTGTCTGTGACGCCGCGCACTTGCTCCGCATAGGCAATAGGATCACGCTTAGCCAGTCGGTGATCGACCTCCGTAGCGACAAGGCTTTCAATTACATCGATGTCGTCTTGTGATAGCTGCAGCTTATCAGGCATTGTTTACCCCATTAAAAAAGGCCGCTTGCGCGACCTCACTGGTTTCATTCTGTTTTTCCTAGTCTTCATTCACATATGAAGACATTCGGGATGTTTATTTCATCCTGTTCATGCCCAGGCTGGCGCTCTGCTTCAACGTCAAAGTCCGGTACACGCATGTAAGAGCTGGCCAACGACTGCGACGCTTGCGAGATAACCACGAATTTTTCACCGTTGGCTGCTTTCACGAATTCAACTGGAAGGTCATAAGGGCCTTTCGATGTATCAAGCGTAATGCCACAAAATGGAATTCCTTGACTGCAGCCATATTCGGTGTCGAATGCCCAAACAGGAGAGCCATTTTCAATGGCCTCGAAGGCGTATGAAGAACCATCAATTGTCAAATGATATCTACCATCTTCAGAAGAACACTCTTCAGCCAAAGCAGGCCCGGACAGCAATAGCAGTGCAGCAAAAATAATGCGGATCATGATTGGTCTCCGTAAGCCAACAAATACCCGATCTCTCCAACAAAGAGTTTTGCTTTTTCGATGTCTGACATCGTTACGATGCTCTCAAAAGCAGACAGTGCCTTTGCCTTGTCTTCGGCGGACCAGTCGGCAAAAGGCTTCTCTTTCAACCAGGCAAAATATTCTTCCGGAATTTGATGCTCCATAGCGCACTCCCCCTCCCCTTAGAGATGGGAAGTATCATTCCATATTGCAATCCATTGATCCAGAGGAATGACTCGACTCATGGTTAAGAATCATGATTGCATCCCTTCATTGATGAACAGAGATGAATATGACCAGAAATCTTCACATTTCCTATGATCTTCGCGCTCCCGAGAAAAACTACGACGAATTGATTGAAGCGATCAAATCACTCGGCGCATGGGCCAAAATCCACGAGTCCCTTTGGTTTGTCAGTAGCATAATAGCCCCCAAAGATGTTTGCGATCTTCTTTGGAAATACATGGATAGCAACGACACACTCTATGTGGCGGATACGAGTAGCAATGCGGCAGCTTGGAAGAACTTGAAAAGAAGCGCCAATGACCTCATTTGCAATCATTGGGCTCGTTGAACTTTAGCTTCGATCCAAAAGGGAGCCCATCTATTTAAACAAGAGACCCGAGAAGCTTCGCCACATAGTGTAGAATTGCTATTTTCATCGCTATTTTCCTGTTTATTCATTGGCCCTTTGTCCAGCCATATAACCACTGAGAGTGGAAACAGGGCCGATGGTCTGCTGGCGTGCTAGCTGCTGAATGGCCCGTTGCATAGCCGCATCAAGAAACTCTTGAAGACCTTCTTCACTGGTGTTGGTCAGCATTTCTGCAATAACCTGACGTTCTGCATCACTGATGCTTCCTGTCTTCTCAACCATCCGTGCCAGCGTGTCCTTGACCATAGGGACAATGCCGCTGCGGATCATTTGTCCGCCTTTCTCTGATGCCGCCAGCCCTTCACTCTGCTGCATGGCGAGCTGTCGTGCCGTTGTCGAGTTGCCGACCACTTCATTCTGCGAATTTGCCATCCGGCGCTCTGCTGCCAGATATTCGTTGAAGCGATCTGCTTTGGTTTGATTGGGAGCCACCGAGCCGATTGCATGGCGCTGGTTTGGCGTTGACAGGAAGGCTTTGGAAATGTCGCGCCCATCGCGCAGCTTGCCCAGATCATCGCCCATCCGTGCCCTTGCGCCTTCGCTATACATTTCCTTTTCAGTCCGACTTGCTGCATTCTGAAAAGCATCCAACTCACGAGGCCTCGTCGTTGGATACTGATAGCCCCGATCGAGCGCCTCAACATCCCTCATCATTCCAGAGAAACGCTGATCAGCAAGAGACATGCGCTCTGATCCCCTTTTCAATCTCTGGTCAATCAGCTGTCTTGTCTGGTTGAGCAGCATTCCTTCACGAGAATTAGAAAACTGAGGATCAATGGCCCGACCCTTGGCAATCTGTGCGTCAATTCCCTCTCGGATATAATGCAGTTGCTCAACCGAAATATCGGCCAGATTTTCCAGCACATCGCCCTTATCGTTATAGAGCTGCGGCGCCTGTCTGCCTTCTTCCGCATAGAGCCGGCTAGATCGTTTTGCCGCCGCTTTGACCGATGGGCGCGACAGCACATTTCTCATGTCAACATCCACCGGCAACCGTTCTGGATGTGCCGCCTTATAAAGCGGTTCGACAACATCCTTTGCCTGCTCTCGCGCTCGCAGTTTTAGCTGCTCCGGATTGTTAATCGGCCCGAGATTGTCTTCGATCGCGCGAATGTTGCGGTTATATTGCCCTGCTTTGCGCCCCTGAACGAAGTCGCGCAGAATGTCTCCTCCGCGCCCGGGCGTGTTGGCTGTCGAGCGCGCAAGGCCATGCACATTGCTTCTGCCGGCATCGAGCAAAGCAAATTCATCCGCACCAGCATCACGCGAGCGCCGCACGGTATCAACCACGCTTTCAGGCGACATGCCATCTTTGGCAAATCGATCAGAGACACGCCTGGCGGCACGCTGCGGCAAGCTTTGCTGTGGCGAGCGGCCAATCATGCGGGAAACACCACCAACAATTGCAGGCAAAGCTTCTGAAGCTCCAGCCACTGTGCCGCCCGCCAGTGTGCCAATAGCGCCGCCTTTTACACCTGCAACTGCTCGATCCACCATATCGCCATTCTCGCCGCCCATACCGCCAACGGTTCCGGCTAGGCCGCCAAATGCTGCTCCTTGCCTGACCCGCCCGCCAGCAGTTGCTGTAGGACGCACGGCATCAAGCGCCGCACCTGCCATCCTTGGCGCCCCGGTCAATTGTGGAGCTGCCCGCGCTGCTGTTGCCGCTCCTGCTCCACCTGCCGTTGCCAACATAGCCGGAGCCAGCCCGATCGTCTGGCCCGCCACCTTGGCAACCGTATCCTGATCCGCTTCATCAACCAGCCTCTGCTGGCCTTGATGGTGCCGCTGGTAGGCTTCTGAATAGCTCTCTCCACCTGGCATCAAGGCAGGCAGTGCAGCAAGCCCAGCAGCTGCCTCGTCGTTCCAGCCGAGCGATAGCGTATCAAGCGCATTGGTTGCCGTATGCTTGAGGAAATCACCGGCTCTAGCGGCCATGCTTTGTTGAGATCGCCCAGTTTGTTGCACTGGGCTGATCTGTAGGCTTTGAGCAATCTCATCAACGGTCGCATTCTGTTCTTCTGGTGATAGAGACAGAAAGCTGTCATCAACCTTGATTTTGTGCCCTTCAATGTCGATTGTCGGCATTAATCAACCCTTCCCCACGAGACGCCGTTTTGCGTTTTCCCGCTGGCAACTGGACTGTTATATTCTCCGCTCGCTGCTTCAGGAAACAGCGGGTTTTGCTCGGACCATTGGGCCAAATAATCATAGAACCGATCATCGAGCTGGCCATACTGCTTCACATAACTACGCCTGAGCTGATCAACTTCGATGTTGCGCTCTTCTAGCCGCATCGCATACTCAATCAGCTTGCGGTTACCCTCTGGCGTCTTGGTCAGGTTTGGAATGGACTGCTTTAAGAATTCACGATCGGCGTCCGATGCGGCGCCAGGTAGCCCACCCCCATTTTCTGGGTTGCGCATTTCCATTGCCATTCTGTTGACAATTGCCTGTACCGCCTGCCCTGCCCCGAGAGCATCTACGTCGACATCCATGCCCAGTGCAGCAGCCGCATTTTTGAGCTTTAAAACAGCCTCCCCACCTGCTCCAGTATAAAGATCCGGAGTTTTGAGAGCCTCTCCCAGATACTGCAATTTTCCAATATTGCTTTGAGCTGCCTGAGCCTTCTTGGCAATTGCAATATTCTCGTCAGCCCAATGCCGATTGATAGTCTTGTTGTATTCGTTTTCACCACCATTATTGACAGTAACATTGGTTCCGCCCCCACCAATTTGGGATACTTTCCCATCTGGCCCGACATTGTAGGTGTTTTGGGGGTTAAGACCCAATTTCTGAGCGTCTTGGCCTGATACCTGCCTGTATTGCGGCTTCTGTTGCCTCTGCACATTCGGCAATACCCGAGATCCATCCTCGAAGTAGTTAAACCCGTCCGCCCCCTGAAGGATGCGCCGCGCCTGCGGCTTCTGGGTCATCTCCTTGAATGCCTCAGTCATTGGCATTCCCGCCTCAACCTGTGCGGCCAGATCTGGGTTCCTGCTACGCATCCATTCCAGCGTCTGATTCCGCTTTGCCTCTTCCTGCGTCCGCACCTTGCGCTTATCATCCATGCTGTTGCCAAGCATTGCCGATTGCATAACCTGATTGGGATCTGCCCCGAGAATGGATGCCAAGCCACCCATGCGCATCATCTGTCGATTGTCATCAATGCCAGTGGTGAGGCTAGATGAAAGGCTATCCCAGAGCGAACCGCTACTCTGTTTCCCGTTCGAGAGGTAGTCGAGAAGTCCCATTGTCTACTCCTTAAAGGAATGAGCCTAGCAGCGTTGCCCAGCCAAGGGCGCTGTTCGAGCTATTGCCGCTGTTGTAAGCCGTTGAGGTCGATGTGCCGGTCGATCCGGAGCCCGATGCAATCGCGTTGAGCCATTCCGCTGCCGACTTCTGTGCGTCCTGATTTTCCGAATATTGATCCATTGCCGCTTGCAACTCGGCAGTGTCATATCCCTCTGTCGTGGAGCCAACATCCGCAAGCGTGCTCGAAGGCATAAGCGATGTATTGTAGAGGTCAGACAGGCTGCTTGCAGCACTCTGCGCAAGCTGTGTCCCTGTCTGCTGGGCGCTGGTTTGGTTGCCAAGCACCGTGCCTTGAGACGTAAGCGAGTTCAGTAGGGCATTGGTTTGTGCATCCGTCGCATTCTGCTGAGCAGACACACCAGAGAGATAGGAACTGGCCTGGTCGCCAAGCAACCCTTGTTCACTGGAGAGACCAGACAACAGGGAGCTAAGCTGTGAACCGGTCAGGTTCGACTGTGTGTCTATGCCCTGCGTCGCTGTGCTCGTTTGACTATCCAAGAGGTTCGCATTGGTATTGATCGAGTTGGTCAACAGATCCGATTGCGAATTGAGAATGTTCTCCTGCTGGCTAGATGCGCTGAGCATATTGGAAACATCCTGATTATACTGGTCTGTGATGGCGGTCGAATAATAGTCGCTCAGATCATTTGCCAGTGTGCTCTGATGAGTGCCCGAGCCATAGCGGCCACTGCCGGAGGCAATCTGCCCAACCTGAGTGGAAATTGCATCAGCACCACTTTCCAGCGATTTCATGAGATCAGAGTTATTGGCCCCGATCATATTGCCAGTGGCATAATTGTTGAGCGTCTCTGAGCCAAGATTATCATAGGCGCCAAGCTGGTTATTGTAGGATGTTCCTGCGTTATTGATCAGATCCGAATAGGCGCTGTCAGCGTTGTTATAGACAGTGCTGGCCTGGCCGCTCAAATCCGAATAAGCACTGCTGGCTGAGTTGGCCGCATTCGTCGCTGTTCCCGTCAGAGCATTATAGCCAGATTGGGTATTGGCCACGTTGGAAGCAACATCATTGGCAAGATCTCCATATGCGCTCGCCTGCGTGTTGCCAGTGGTCCCGAGCTGGTTCATCAGGGTGCTGTATGCGCTATTCTGGTCCGAGGATAGCCCGTTTGACTGGATTGTGCTCTGCGCCTGATTGTAAGCATCTGACAGCCCTTGCACCCCACTATTGGCAACGCTGCGCATGTTGTTGAGAGCGTTCGTCGTGTCAGCACTTTCAGAGACAACGCGATCCCCTGAATAGGCATCCCAAACAGAGGTATCAGCAGCCACATCCGCCGCCGCATCTTGAGCGGTTTTGATGTTCCCCTGATAGGCTGAATATGGCTCGTTATTCTGAACCGTGGTTGTCGTATTGCCACCACCACTCATAAGATCACCTTTTCATAAATCAGCTGGTCGTTGTTCGTCGATCCGACAACAGAGAATTCGGGAAGCCTGCGCTTCCAGCCCTTTCGGCCTTCGAATGTGAGTTTCTTGCAGCCCCGTGCCTGACCGTGATCGATCACGTCATCAAGCAAATGGCGCCATGCTCGCCAGTTTGTGCCGGCAAGCATTTTGATCTGTATTTGAGGCGGGGTATCCTCTAACCGGACCTGAGTTGCCGCAACGCCAAGGACATTTGCATCATAGTCAAACACCATCCAGAGAAGGATCTGATTGTGCTTGGCATCCTTGATGATCTTCTCTGTCGTCCAATTGCCGCTGAAGGGTTTTGAACAATAAAGGTCAAGGTAAGGCTCCATCTTGGGCCGATAAGCATCAATCAGGCGAAGCGGCACGCGATAAGGATGCATTAGCGCCTCCCCGCTGCCTTGGCCTGGATATCGTCCAGCCCCGTGATTATGGACCATTCTCCGGTGACCGAGGCTTCAAACTGATGAAACTTGCCATTGGCCCGCGTTGGGATGCGTCCGCTCGGCTGTCGCGTATACGGCCCCTTCCAAACTGCCTGCTCATGGGCATTTCCAGACACGCCAAGCCGCAAGGTTGTGTTTTCAGCATCAGTCAAGGGCGTAACAGACGTAACCAGCGAGCGGCCCGTCTTGTTGAGCTGCAGCTTATTGGTCCGAAACAGTGCATCCATGTTAGCACCCTGCGCAAAGCACATCCGATTGTCATTATCGAAGGCCGCTAACACTGGCTTGCCACCGGTCCATGTCGGGCTATCAAGCGAAATAGCCAGATCATCAAGAGAAGCCGAAACCTCATCCAAACTCTCTAGTGTGTTGCCCGGAGTCGCCAACGTCGTTAGCCATGTGATTTCCCGCTCAAGGCGGAACCATCGGCCCAATTGCCAATCATAACCAAGAATGACGTTGAAACGCGGCCCGGTGTAACCGGTTGTACGATAAGCCCAGCCGACAATCTTGTTGAGCGGATCTGCGAATGCCTGCACTTCGTCCAGGCTGTCGAGATCCACTTCAGCCATAAAGGCGCGGTTCACCTTCTCAGCCCCGATCGGAGGCGTGAGCAACCCTTTCTCAGCATCATAAGAGACAGCGTAAAAACCATCTTGCGCGAGAAAATAGGTTGTCTGATTGACAGTAATCCCAGCGTTCGGCCCGACAATACCGATTTCAGCCACCTTGCTGAATGTGAAATTGTAGGTTCCGCCAGGGTTCCAGCTCACGGTTCTGATTGCGTTCTTTTGCAGGATGTAGGCACCCTGCTGGCCTGAAAAGCCCTGAAGCACCCATCCACCGTCCGGGAATTCCTGATAATCACCGCCATTGGTAGCGATCGGCCATGAGGAAATATCTTCATCGGCGCTCCACTGAACACCGTCTGGTAAATCAATATGCCCCCCTGCAAACAAGTTCGCGCCTATCACGAACAGCGATCGAGCCTTAATCGCGGTAAGCTCAGTCGCGTTGCCATAGCTGGCCAGATCGATCTGTTGAATGTTGGTGTTCCGGTTACCGGCAACAACGGTTTGCCCCCACTGAGCAAAAGCCCATGTCATACCATCCGATAGCGTGTAACCACTGCCAACAGAGATCCAATCCCTCGTTGCCGGGTCAAGACGATAGAGCCCAGTTAATCCCCCCGCATAGACCACATATCCGCCATCTTCACGACGCGCCAAAAAGGAACCGCATGGCTTCTCTGGCAAAGGCTCAGAGAAAGGCTCAAAGGAAGGAAAAGGAGCCCATCCATCCGCCACCGGCTGCGCATTGCGCATGTAAGGCAAAACCTTGCCATTAAACGGGCTGCTATCCGGGCTATATTCACCAAACGGAATCATGGCGTCTTGCCTCCTGGCTTGGCAGCCGTCAATCTCACCGCCTTGCGCTTGCCGGAGAGGTCATTGAGATGGTCCGAAAACTTGGTTCCCGCCAGCTGCCCTTGCTCGGCGCTGGCCAGGTCCGCAATCGCTGCTTCCATCACAACGCCAAAGAAATAGATGCTGCCAATTCCGGTCAGTATCCAGTTGCTGTCTGAATCATCGCTAAGAGCCGGAATGCTGTCTGATGGCGTCACACCATCATCAGACAATGAGAACAAAGCCTTGTTGATCTGATCCTCAACGGACAGCACGAAAATCGGGAAAAGCGAAAGGAACTCAGTGTCTCCTGTGCGCTCCAGATAATCAGCCACCTTGTCGCGCAAGTCTGCCAGATTGGCATAAGCCATCAGACTTTCCCTCTGAATGTTCTGAATTTGCGATTGTCCGGATCATTGAGAAATTTCTTGATGTAATCCTCATCCTTGTTCACGACCGCTGGCATGATCCGATCCAGCTCACACAAGGGAATTGAGGCAATCTTTTTGCCATCGCCAAAGCGAACGCCATTGCTTTCCGCTTCCAGCTGTTTGTTGGCTGCAAGGATGTCTTCCACTTCTTGCACCGTGCGAATGGTGAATTGGTCCTTGTCTTCGTCGTACCAGAACCATTGTGCAATGCGGGTCACCGGATCAAAATCCAGCAACCGCCATTACCCGTCATAGATTTTCGGGATAGAGCCCATCAGACCCTCGTGATTTCAGCCAGATACCGTTCCTTCAGGCTGTTTGCCACGCTCTTTGCCAGGGTAATTTCTTCACCCTTGGGCCATTTGCGCCGCTCATCATCTCCGCGCTCTTCTGGCGTCGGGAAATAGCCGCGCAGCATGGTGACCACCACTGTCGGCTCCTTGGCTGCGGCTTCCTTGGCTGCGGCTTCCTTGGCTGCGGCTTCCTTGGCTGCGGCTTCCTTGGCTGCGGCCGCGTCCATCATTTCGCCTTCAGGCGCTTCTTGCTTTTTCGCTGTCATGTCAATGCTCCAAAAAGCAAAAAGGCCGCCATCTGGCAGCCTCTTTGCGAGTTAATCAGTTTATGTTGTGCTCTTAGCTGTCGAGCAGATCTGCGACCACGCCGTGAGCGGCTTCGTTACCCACCTGCAGTGTCACTTCTCCGATCAAGACGCGCTTCTCTGCATCAGAAGTCTTGGCAGGCTTCTTGCGCTTGATCTGACGAAGCCAGCAGAGGTCCACATATTCCGGATCGAGAACAAAAGCATCCCGCTCACGCTGGAAGCGATCAGGGACCACCGCCAAAGTACCAAAATCGGAAATGTAGAAGTCAGCGGCAGCCACAATGGTTGCCTGCTTCTTGGCTTTCTGGTCACCCGCCACATTGGAGCGCAGCTCGGAAATACCAGCAAAACCAGAAAAGGCACGCTTGTTTTTCGGCCCAACCAGAAGAATGGTCGGATCTGCACCATTGGCAAAGCAGCTCTCGATCACGCCATCAAGTTGGCTGCGAGCAAAGGCCCGCTGCGTACCGTCCGTTGCGGCTGCTACGAAGCCGGTGCCCTCACTATAGCCGCCATCAGCCCCGCCAGTTCCGCGATCGGAGTTTGTTTCCAACCAGGCAGCAAGACCAGCCATTTTGCGCTTTTTGCCGACAATGGACGACGCCTGGTTAGAGAGTGCGATCTTTTCAAGGTCGCGCTTGAGTTCTTTTGACTTCTTGGCGGTCTGATAGGCCATTTCCGACTTGCGCCCGGCTTTCTCAACCGCTTCCAAGGTCTCAGAGATCACAATACCCTTGCGAATGATCTGGGTATGGTTGGCCACACGCACAGTCGGATCCGGGTCTTCGAAGCTGTATTCATCGCCTTCTTCGACCGCATTATCCCCGTCAGCTGCGGCCAGATCATCCGTCTGCCATTCATGCTTGGTGGCTTTGGGTTTTGGACCCTTGCCCGCAATGCGCGAGCAGAAAGGGGTCTCGGTTGGTGCGATATTCAGGATCGTATCGGTCAGCCCTTCACGCAGACCGTTGGCGTCCTGAGTATCATAGGTGTTGGCCTCCTGAGCCATGGTTTACTCCTCGTCTTCAATGTCCATGAAGACCGCAGCTGCATCACGCACATTGCCTGAAGATTTCAGGCGGTTTTTTGCTTGAGCATTGCGGCCACGTCTGCGTTCACCGGACGTTTTGGCGCGCTTATTCGAACCGACTTTCGGAACAGTCTTGACCTTCCGTTTGGCCTGAGACTGCTTTTCCTTATCGGCGCGATACTGCATGGCATCGTGAACAATCTGCCATGCACGATGATCGATAAATCCCAGAATTTCTTCCTTGCCATAGCCCTCGGATTTCAGGAAACCTTCCACCTCATCGATGTAGGCTTTCTGTTTTTCCCGATCCAATAGTGTTGGGTTCTGCGTCGTAAGTGCTTCCAACTCACGCCCGAAGGCTTCCTTCCGCTGTGTCTGGACCTGTTGGGCTTGGTGCTGCTGCGATCTTTGCCGAATATTCCGAGACTTGCCGAGCGTCTCCTGAAGCTGTTCGGTAAAGCGCTGCATGCCTTGCATGTAGGCAAGTGGGTCTTGCGACTGCAGCGAAGGGTCCGGAATGAGTGCCTTGACATTATCAAGTGCCTGTTCAAACCGAGTAGCCTGCTGCTGGAAATATCCGCCCCACTGCATTGCTTCTTTGCGGGCTGTCTGGGTAGCCTGCCGATCTTGCGCCAGAGCCTGAACTTTCCGAGTGTAATCCGATTGCATCAGATGTCCGTTTTTCAGCTCCTCCACTGTGGTGACTGTGCCGTCGGGCAATTTGACTTGCATGTCATCGCCAGCATAGGTGCCTTCGGTTGTATCTTCTGCTTGATCGTCTTCCTCGATCTCTTCACCGCCGTCGCCTTCCAAGTCTTCCTCGGTGTCGGCTTCTTGCTCCGCCTGTTCTTGCTCATCGTCTTCGCCCTGACTGGTTGTTTGATCGGCGGTATCCTCTTCAGGGTCGTCATCAAGTCCGTCAAAAGCGTTGGTTGCGTCGTCAAGCGTCAAAGCGTCATCGTTGACAGTCCCGGTATCAGCCGGGTTGTTGTCTTCAATATCCATCAGGGTGGTTCCAGTTTTTAGGTTGGGTTAGCCCTTTCGGGCGGTGCGTTCCGCAGCCTGCTTGCCGGTTCGTATGATGGCTTGCAGCTTGCTGCGAAATTCTCTTGTGGCGCGGGCCGTTGCTGCCGCATCGCGCCTGGTATCGTCATCTTTGGCGCTCAATACTGCATCGATCGCCTTTTTCTCGAACTCATCGAGCGTGTCTTGCAATAGCTGGTTTGACAATAAAGCATTGGCTTCAGCTGCTCTCCTGATCTTCGCGTCTTCGTCTGTCATCCAGGTTGCCCGCCCACACTGACATTGGTTGAGAAGCCGGAAGACGGCATTCCCATCATTGCCTGTTCGCGCTTGAGCTGTATTTCAAGCTGCATCTGCTCACGCTTGAGTTGGATCTCCATCTGCATCTGTTCGCGCTTCAACTGAATATCGGCCTGCTGTTGCGCTTGTTTGAGCTTGATCTCTGCCATCTTGGCTGGATCGGCCTGCGGCTGCTGACTCTGCTTGAACTGTGCAAACCACGCTTGAAGCTTTTTCGGATCAACATCGTTGAAATACTGTTCCGGATTGCGTAGCCCGCCAGCCTCCACCAGCTTAGCAAAGGTCTTGAGCACCTTCGGGAATGGAACAATTGGATTATCAGGCCCATACTGTGTGATGATCTGCTCTTGCCGCCCCAGGATCATTTGCAAGATCCCCATATCCCGCTCGCGCGTGCCAGATCCAAGCCCAACCTCCACACTTACATCCATATCCATGTTCCAGACACGCGGATTGATCGGCTTCCAGTTGCCATTGAGGCGGATAAGGCGCTCATCCTCATACTTGGCAATCAACCGCATCAGGATCTTGAACATGCGCTTGAGCCCGCCCTCAGCCATATTGCGTGCAAAGAAGACTGCCTTGCTTCGCGCAGCCGACATCATGTTGTTGTTGGCCGTCGCGGACTGGTTTTGCAGCACTTCCGCATCCAGTCCCTTGGAAGCTGCGCTCACCCCCGTTCTGTTGGCTGCGATCCGGTCCATCTGTTCCATTGCCTCAAAGGTCTGGTTCGCAAAATAGGGTAGCGTCAGATAGTTGATCGAACCGGGTTCCTTGACCGGAATTGTGTTGCCAAACTGGCGATTGTTGAGCAGGTCGATCGCGTCATCATCCATCTTGCTGACATCGGCTTCCCGCTCCGGGTTGTTCTGCCAATAGATGTTATCGAGAGCCCCGCGCAGCAGAGCCGTCTTGATCCCCTGGACCGGGATTGTGGAATCGGCCAGAGACCGCCCGGCAAAGCGGTGAGGCACGCGCAGCGGTGATACATCGAAATAGGGAAGATCATCGTCCCATTCCTCTATGGAAAGGATCGTACGAGCACCAGATCCTCCCGTTACCACCACTTGCCACCATTCGGCTATTCCGTCCTCATTGGCGTCGAGCTTGATGTAGCATTCATAGACGTCGATCTCATCCATCGACCGATCTGCGGAATCATCGCCCCAAGAGTAATCTTTCTCGCGGCTCGAATCGGCGTCATCTTCATCAAAGCTGCCGCTGCTATTCAATTGGCTTATCTTGCGCCGAGCTTCAGGGTTATCCGCGAAGCGCTCATTAAGATCTGAACGGGTAACGGCGCTCTTGTCACCAGCGAAGTTGGTGTCTTCGATGCTGGTTGCCTCTGCCGATATCAAGAAATTCTCACGCGGCAAAACTTCCACCCGCTGCCGGCCTTTGCTCTTGGTAACCCGGATTTGCAGATCATGGGTGCCATCTTCCTTCTCGGTATCTTCCAGCACTTCCACGTTTGGTGAGTTAACCAGCTCCGCCCAGCGGTTCAGATCAAGATCCTCATATTCTTCAACCTTGATGACCGGTGTCTGATCACGCCAGACCTTGCCCACGGCATTGCGCTGCAAAAGACCATCATGGCAAAGATCATGTATGACCCAATAACCGTTGCATTCGTTCATGAAAAACCAGTTGGTGCCATCAGTCTGCTGATCTGCAAGCTGCTCGTCTTCCTGACCTGTTGGCAGCGCTTTCATGGGCTGACCAGAGCCACAAAAGATCTGCATCATGTCCGGCATGATCCATTCAACCGCATCGGCCACGTCAAGAGACTTGGCAGAAGAGCGTCCTTCCTCCGGTTCAAGATCGCTCATCTCGCCGCGATAATATTCAAGCGCCTTCTCGCGATCATCACGCTGGGTCTCATCGTCATAGCTTTCTGCAGCCGAGATCTTCTGATCAAGTATCGGCCTCAGTCTCTCGTCACTCAGCATTTAGACAATTCCCTTCATCGGTCTGGCCTTCAGTTTCTTGCGCGTGACCGGCTTCTTCCATCCAGTCGAAAAGGTCTGGAAAGCATCTGCGCCGTGCGATGCCTCATCGTGGCGCGGCTGGCTCTTCCAAACCCCGTTCTTTTCGTCAAAATCTTGGCGATAGTTGGTCAGATGCTTGATGCCGGTCGAACACTCTTCCTCATCAAAAGCACAAAGCGGCAATATCTGGCGACTGGCCTCGATACCGTCGCGCTTGTCAGCAACCCTTGGCACCACTTCAAACTTGATACCCAAACCTTGAGCCACTTCCTGCCGCGTCTTACCTTCTGCCATCAGCTCGCGCACATTCAGATCATGCGGCCCGAAATGCTGACCCCAAACTGCGCCGCGCGTATCGCGCCAGTCCCTAAGCCAGTTGATGTAGTGGCTCATCCCTTCACCGCTATTCTCGTAATAGCCAATGAAGCGATGGATCGAGCCATCAAACTGATGCAGCCAAATGGTCATGGAATCATCCATGCCCAGATCCCAGAACGTATTCACCGGCAAGGCAGGATCAAACGGCACCGAGCCAATGCGCTTCAGCTTGCGCAAGGTCGTCAGCTGCTTGGCGAAGTAAGCTCCCTCGATCGCAGCCTCAAAGGCTTCATCAGGCGTCGAAGGATATTCCTTCTTCATGTCTTCGCCCTGCTCTTTCTCCTTCAGCACATACCAGGCCTTCTTGCGATCGGAGAGAGGCGGAACGCCTTCCTTTTCCTTCTTGTCAAAATAGTCTGCCATCTCCTTGGTGATGACGACGCCTTCAGGGTCGGTCTCATACCGGTCATCCATCCACCAGGCAAAGAAATGGAACTTCCATTCAAGCGGGTTCGGCTTTCTGCCGCTCTCCACAATGGCGCGGGCGGCTTGCGTCTTCTCGTAAAAGTCACCCTCCTGCCCTTCTGCCGTGCTCTCGATAAACCCGAGACAGCCCGGCGCCAGCGTGTTCAACGCACCGGATTTAACCTCCTTGGCCTTGTCCGGGCTCTTGGCGCAGATCTTTCCATATTCCGAGATATGCAGAAGCTGGTAGGTACCAGAGCGAAGCGAAGCGCCCACCTTGACGCTTGATCCGTTCTCCCACTCAACCTCTGTCTCGTTACTCTTGACCAGAGGCTTGCGCTCTTTGATCGCCTCATCCAACCGACTGTAAGGAAATTTGATCTTCGCGGATAAAAGCCCTTTGGCATTATCCAGCGTGTCAGCAATAATCCCCGCACTGGTGTTCGAGTTCCAAAGGCATTGATCAAGGATCAGAATGTCAATGAAGGTCGAGAAGCCGAGCTGCCGCGCCTTCAGGATGATATTCAGAAAATCAAGCTCAGAGAGAAGCTGCTCTTGCGCCCTGTTCATCTTGAACAGGACAACATTGCCTTCCTTATCCTCGATCCAATAGAGGTTGTTCAGCCTCCATTTCGGGCTCTTCAGTTTCGCCTCGTAGTCCTGCAAGCCCCTTCGATGCTCCGTCTATTCTGTCAAACATCTCTTTGAGATCATCGCTCACGCCGTGCTTCTGCTCGGTCTTGTCGATGAGCCCCAATTCCCGCGAAATAATGCTGGAATTAAGCAGATCAGCAGCAGCACCAGTGAACTTCTGTTCGAATATGATGTCTTCCACGCGCGTGACGATTCCGAGAAAATCTTCGCCCCGCTCCTTGTAATTTTCAAAGGTTTGCTGATCGATCCCAAGGTGCAGACAAAGGCCGCGCTTCGTCATTGCGCGCATTTTGCTGACCTCGATCCGCTCGAAACTGTCTTTGTATTTGACGATTTCCTCTTGCTGCAAAGGATGGTCTTCACACCACTGAAAATATTTGACGCATGCTTTCCAGAGCTTCTGCGGTGTTTCAAAAATCGGTTTGCGCCCGCTGCTGCTGCGCAAAGTCCAATAGCTATTTCCCTGCGGTGCGGCCACGTCTCACTCTTCCATTGCTTCAGCGCTCAACTGGCAAACCATCACCTGAAGCGCCCCGATTGTGCCAAAGCCGCCGCGCTCGCCTGCCATATAGCGACTGCGCGTGCCGTCTGCGTTGCAGCCAATCACAGCAATGCCTTGCAAGTCGCCGGATAGGGCAGCGCTCATCAGCTCATCCAATACCATCATGACATGGTTATTCACTTCACCGGCCTGCGGCACCGGTCCGCCATTCAGCGAAACCACCTTTTTATCGTCTGACATTCTCTTGACTCCGCTCCAACTGATCGCTTTAAACAAAAAAGAACATTTGGAGAACAAACGCAAAGTTTTTGATATAAATTACCTACGCACTCGTACAAATGTACAAACATATCTGGCACAGAACTGGAACATTCGCTAAACACGATACCCAATCAAAAAAGGCCCGATCCGAAGACCGAGCCTATATTCCGTTTAAAGCATTAAAAGCGTAACGTCGCGCACCTAGAACCTATTCGGCTGAGCTTTACTCGGCAGACGCTTTAAAAAAGCAGTGCGAAATCTCATCCAGCCTATACGGAATGAAGTAATGGCTCCAAGCGCTCCGACAGATACCAATCTTCGTCATCACCAACCACTACCTTTAAAATAGTGCCAAGGCCAGATTCTTGCATCTCGACGACAGTGCCCACTCCATCAAGGAATTTGCTTTTGTCTTCCAAATCGCGAATACGGACCTTAATTCCCAATTTTAAATTTTGCATGCTACGCACTCCCCGGCGAACACCAAGGTTTTTCACCACTCTCTGAGGTCCAGAGCTGGCTGCAGCTTTGCGTCTGCCGGTCTGCCTTGCTGAGGGCAGCCTCCTGACGGTTCCAATAAATCCCCAAGAAGTATTGAGGAAAGCCGCATTTAATAAAATAGCTAACTCACTCTCTCGATCTTGTCAATATCAACACGAGCCTCAACACTGCGTCCAAAGATCTCGAAATCAACCCATGCATGCTTCTTATCAAGCTTGGTGATATCAACGACAAAGCCATCATAAACGCCATCAACGATCTGAGCCCTATCTCCTACTGCAAATTTCTGCAGATCTGAGATCTTGATCGGTTTGAAGGTGGAGTTGTTATCGTCAATGAATTTTCTCATTCTTGCCGCCGAAATAAAACAAGGGATACCGGCAAAGCCATACACATCCCAAATCGTCCGAGGGGCAGAATAGAGATCATGCCAGCGCGGTTTCTCCCTCGGCATGGCAAAAAGAACCGTTCCTGGCATGAATGGGGTTGCCAGCCTGGTCATATGCTTTTTTCCAGCCCTCTGCTTGCGCCTGAAGCCGTTCACATCCTTGCGCTTCACTTCCAGTGGGACATATGTCGGAAACCCGCGTTCGTGCAAAAACACCTGACCTTCAAGCGTTTTGTCTGCATCACAGCGGCCAACGAACCAGACCAGAGTTTCATCATGCGTGGCGAACTCTCCAATCTTGCTCATATATCGCGATTTCACCTCGTGAAACAAACGGGACTGCTTGACAAGCCCTTGCCCTTCAATCTCTTTCAAGAGATCCAGCTTCACGCTGATCAATTTTGTTTCTTCTGTCATTATTCCCAAGCCTTCTGCTTCGATGGTCTTGGGTGAGCCGGTTCTGTTGGTCTTGTCGGGCGGGCTTTTGCCTCTTCCCGAATAGCCTGGCGGCGCGTTGCTTGCGTCGTCAGCCTGCTTGTTTTGTATCAGCCTCATAGCCCGGAGGCCAGCGGGAGCGCTGAAAACAGCCTTCTTTCCTGTGCTCAACGTTGTAGCTTGAGAAAATCGCCGATCGCTTGTGATTGCACCAGGCGAACCACTCCGGCGACCCCTTCTCGATGAACACAAATTGCGCCGCCTGTTTCTTCAGCGCAGCCTGCTCGTAGCTCTGCCAGCGCTTCTGGCGGATGTAGGTCGTCAAATGGGCCTTGGGCTTGTCTTGCTGGAAGGCTCTGGCGTGCTTCAGCGCCAATCCCTGATCTGCCATGCTCAACCGTACCCATGGTCGCCTAGCTCGTTCAAAGCTATCGCCCAAAGCCAGCAACCACCCTTCACTAAGCTTTTCCCAATCTCCATCTGCCAGCGCAGCGCCTCCCCCCGCCTCGGGGGGTAGGGGGGAATTATTTATTCCGGTTATTTTTCCTATTAAAGGGGTGACAACGTTGTCACCCCCGAGGGTGTCACCTGTGTCACCCTCCTCCGTGTCAATCTGACACCCTCCCCCCAGTATCTCGTTCTCTTCCTGTTCTGGGGAGGGTGCCAATTTGTCACCCCCATTTTGTGTTTCACAGCGATCCAAATTGAGGCGGTATCGGTTAGATGTTTGGCGACTATTTCCATCAAATGATCGCTCGATAACAAGATACTCTTGATCCTCAAGCCACTTGATATGGCGCTGCACAGACCGCCGCGACATACTCGCCTCAAGTGCGATATTATCGATTGACGGAAAGGCATAGTCCATCCTGCTGTGAATGTGGTTGGCAATGCACACCAACACCAGCTTTGCGCCGGGGTTTTGAATATCCTGGTCAAGCACCCAACCTACGTCTTGTATGCTCATGGGCACCACCATTTTTCACCGTCCGGCCAGCGCCGAGCAAGGCGATTCTGAATGAGCCATTCTCCGGCATCCACGCCACCGATCGAGACAGTCACCAACACACGGCCATAATATCCGCGCCCGTAGGTGGTCAAATGCGCCTCACCACGCCCTAGAAAGCCGCTCAGGGCCTTTGTGGCCTTCTTGGCCAATCTACGTTCATTGCGGCACTTTCCATGCGTCTCCGGTGCGTCTACGCCCTTCAGACGATATTTCACGCCACCGAGCCAGAAAGTATCACCATCAACGACACAAGTGATGCGCTTGCCAGATCCACATACAGGCATAGCAGCCGCAGAAGAGGCAAACAAAACGCAAGCAAGCGATAATGCAAATCTGTTCATTGATTGGTCCCCTTTCTGTCATAGAGCGAAAACGGGAGCTTCTGACTTACAACAAACATGTGATACATATCCGCATCGTCGATCAACTCAGAAGCTGGCGGCATAACCTGCACCGCTGTTGCTTCAGTCCCGCAGATCTCGTTTTTAATTCTCTGCATGTCTCGCCATGGTGGTTCCAAGTTTGATGCCGTCCTGATAGCAAGATGAATTACCTGTTCCCCGTTCTCGTCTTTAAACGGACGCACAAGAACCGCATAGAGATTGTTTCCCCATCCCTCGCGAATATCCTTACACCAGCCGGTTCCTCTAGGTATGCCATTTGGAAGAGGTGTCTTTCTCCAATTCCCCCAGTCGCCTTTAAGGCCTTTCCGTTCCATAGCTTTCGAAGCAAGCCTTTCACGCCTATTCATACCCTTGCCCTCGACTCTCCACGCAATAGCGCTGTGGCTACCTGCTTCAGCTGATCACTCATCCCATCATCTCCCCATCAGAAAAACCATCGCCCCAATCGGAACTAAAACAACCAGCAGGAAGGCCGCCCAGACGCCCATGCAAACAAGCGTGTCTTCCAGTGTCTGGCGTTCCCACTTGTCCATTACCTGCGGCCCTCAACGTCCATCATCGCCACCGTATCGATAAACCGCCCGCATTCACCAGATGAGGGGAAGGCAAGGCCAACCGTCTCCCTGTTGCCAAGGCCGCTCTGCACATAGCTGAATAGAAGGATTGAGCCAGCCTGCCGCTTGAACTTCGCATCAGGGCAGTTGCGCCAGCGGTCGAGCCCATCAGCTACGCTTTTGCAGATGACAAGCTCACGCTTGCGCGCTTCCTGCCGGAAAGGTCGCTCATTTCGCATCTTTGCCCTCCCCCATCTTCCAGTCATGAATCCTGCGGAACAGCTTTGAAGCATCATCTCCAAGCTTCAACACATCGCCGATATGCTGCGTGTAAACCGAGCCGATATCTGCAGAATTACCCTTTACGTTCATCAGCTCTTGGCAGGCATCAAGAAAGGCCTCATTCGTGACCAGTCCGATCTCATTTGCGCGAATGACAATGTGTTGGTGATAGATGGTCATTGAAACCAACCCCGCACCGGCGCCAAGGTGACGCTGTTGCTCTTGCTCATCCCGATGAAAAACAAAATCTGGGGGCGGCCCTGTTCGTCATGTCGGCGCTCTTCCTTCCAGTGCATACCAGTATATTTGGATACCGCTTTAGCTTTTGATTGCTTCCGCTTGGCCATTATTTCCCCTCCAACATGCGCTTGATGTTGCGGCTGGCCTTTGCCTCGATTTCGGCAAAAATATCCTTGGCCTCGGATACTTCCTTTTTGATCGCCCGCAGCTCTTCAAGGCTTTCTACGCCGTCCTCTTCCGCTTCCAGAATGGTTTCGTGTGCCTCGGCGGCTTCCTTGATGCTCTTCGCACACATGGCCAGCATGCTGTCACCCCGCCCGGCGTTGCGTTTTACAAGGTCATAGCCGTGGATGTCAGCCAGCATCATCGTGAGCGCTGGATGATCAAGCATGGCTTCCATCTCAACCACGATATCGAGCGGGATCATTAGCGGGTCAGCCTTGTCTTCATACCGCTTGATCTGGGTTTCGCTCACCCGCGTTACAGCCGCCAGAGCTGTGCGTCCCCGGTGACCGCCATGGCGACAAAGCCGCATGAGCTGCGACACGCGCTCTGAAATCTCTTCAACATCTTCTTGCGAGATCAGACGCTCGCTTCCGTCCGGGTTTACAATCGCGGTCATGGCTTCCACCGTTGCTTTTTGCCTTTGGCATGCCGGTGACTGGCCGCCTCTGGCGTGGGATAAAAAACTCAGACCCAAAGAGTAAGTTTGTGGCCTGAGAGTTGGAGGGGCTCAGAACCGGCTCACCTCAAAAGATTGCCCGGCTGATCCTTGGGGCTGGTGTGGGGACCAGGTCAGCCGGGCACTGCGGACAGAAGGTCCGCCGCATTCAGGGTGGAGAGACAGGCTGGTCCTGCTCGACCAAAAGGATAACCCGCCTCTCCGTCGCGCTCATGATTAGTGCAGATCAGGAGCAGCGCTTCACTGGGGGATGAGGCCCAGCGATTGAATTGGTGTGATGACTATGCAGCCGGCGCTTTGTCCTCTTCCGCCACCGATGGACGCGGAATGTCAGAAGGCCATTCGACATTGGAGGGCCAGTGCTCACCGAAATAGGACATGGCCGATTGATAGCGTGCGGTGACAAGATCGCTACCAGCTTCCAGTTGGCTGATTTTTTTGCTGTCCTTAAAGACCCTTCTTGAAAGCGCGGAGACTTCGATGCCCTTCGCTTTTGAATAGGCTTTAGCCAGTTTCACAATGTGCTTTGTCATCATCATGAAAACGACAATAGAGTAAATCTACTCTCTTATCAAGAGTGAAATTACTCAGAGCCAACTGCTTTTTGATGGTGTAAAACTACTCGTATGGAAAACAGTCTTAAACAACGCATTTTGACCAGACTTGCCGACCTCGAGCTAAATGTTTCGGAGGCAGCTCGGCGCGTGGGAAAAAGAAAAGACCTGTTTAACAACATTCTCCACGACAAGACCAAAAGCGCAAAAGCTGAAACCTTAGCTTTAATGGCTCAGGCACTCGAAACAAGCCCAGAATGGCTCCTTGAGGGCAAAGGCCCGAAAGAGGTCCGCGAGATTGGCTCAACGGTTGAGTTCGATCCACGTCCCTTTGCCACCGAACAAGCGTTGGTGCCAGAAGTTGGAGAAGTCGCCGCCGGTGTCTGGCTTGAATATAACCACCATCACAATGAGCCTGGCGAACGCTTGGGGCCATTCCCTGTTGATCCGCGATATCCTGCCGCTGCACAGTTCTCTGTTCGCGTCCGTGGAACGAGCATCAATCGTGTGGTGCCAGATGGCGGGTCACTCCATTGTGTCGCCCTGTTTGAAAGCGGCCTCAGCGAGCAAGACCTGACAAATGGTCAGTTGGTCATTGTAAAGCGCACACGCATGCAAGGCGGTCTGTTTGAAACCACAGCAAAGCGCCTGCGCAAGAATGGAAGTTGGGAGCTTTGGCCCGATTCAACCGACCCGAATTGGCAAGAACCGATCAAGGTTGAAGATCTGCACGACAATGAAGATGAGACAGTCGAGGTTATGGCCTTTGTTATAGGGGCACATCTCGTTCCTTGAACCGCTAACTTTCTATCGAGAAACACAAAACCCCGCACAAGGCGGGGTTCTGGGACAAGCAACTTATCTAGACTAACCAAAGCTTGTCATCGCTCAGCGGCTAGCCTGCCTAGTAATCTAGGTCTTAAAGCCCGATGACCGGGATACAATGCCAATATAGGCTTATTGATGCATTTTTGCAATGTCAAACAGGCCTAGGCCATGCAATACCCCCAGCTGTACTGCTTTCAGATCTTCGGCGCTGGCTTCAGGTAGCACATATTTTCTTCGGCCTATTTTGAACCCATCGAGCCGGTTTATCGCGATATTCATGACCATGTCGCATTTTGCCCAACATGGGTAGGTGTCATTCTCTTGCGGATGGTAATTCTTTGAAAGTTTTACCACAAATGGAAGACCGTGCTTTGGCTCCGTCGTACTAATAGGAACAACAGTGGCTATCTCTGACCGATAGGGAAGCTTCGGTGAAATGATCATTACGGGGCGACACTTGACCATCTCAGGCGGTGTGAAGCCTTTAAAGTCGCAAATCAATATCTGCCCCGCCTTCGGAAAAAAACGTAATGCCAAGAATCACCTTTCCGCTTCAACTAGAAATTTATGAGAAAGCCTATACCTCATCTCATCAAGGCTCAATGGAACGGCGGCGCAATCCCCACGCTTTGAGCTGCGACCAAGCTAGCGACATTTAAAGCACCTTGTCTAGCCAGCAAGCAAAAACGAAAGAAGAACATTTTTACACAAACTCCCTCACCGAGTGGGGTTTTCTTTTGTCTGCATTCCCTTTCAGGTTGCGCCAGATCGTTCCTTTTGCTTGAGTGAACAGAGAGAGGAAGGGTCTCATCATGAAACTAAAATCAATGGTAATTGCTGCTGCTAGCTGCGCAATTGTTTCAATCTCTGAAGCCGAGAATCTTGATGGAAATACCCTGTATGAGCTTTGCTACGATCAAAGCGAAGTATCAAAACTCGCTTGCAGCTCCTATATCAGGGGTGCGATAGAGGGGATGTACTGGGGGACAGGAGTTGCCTTGTGGCGCTTAGAGGTGACAAAAGACAGCGCAACAACTGACGAATTGAACGACGCACAGAACCTTATTTTGATGATTTGTCAGCCACCAACAGCTACAATTTCTCAGTTAGTTGATATATCCGCTAACTATCTACGAAACCACCCAGAAAGCCGCCCCCAAGGCGCACGCACTCAAATATGGAAGTCTCTTTCAGAAGCATTTCCGTGCAATTAGTCCACTCAACAGTTATTTCAATGGCGCAGCTTAAATAGAGTAGATTTACTCTTTTATATTGACAAGAGTAAATTTACTCCATACACTACCCCTATCGAACGCAACCGATGGGGGTTTAAATGCTTGCCGCAGTCGCTACCGAACAGACAGCTGAAAAGCTTGTTACGAACCGGTCTGAATTTTCCAAAAAGACAAAAGCAGAAGCCTTCCTGCGTGATGGTGGCTGCTGTGTGAAATGTGGCGCCAAGCTGCATCCGGATACGACCGAGTATGACCACCTCAAGCCTTGTGGTCTGGATGGCGATAACTGCCAGTGCCTCTGCTGTGATTGCCACAAGGGCAAAACCAAGAGCGATGTAAAGACCATTGCCAAGGTCAAACGCATGCACAACAAGCATGTCGGCCTCGAGACCCGCCGCAAGCAGAAGATCCCCTCTCGCCCCTTTGCTGGTTCTCGCACCTCTGGCTGGAAAAAGAAGATGGATGGCAGCGTGGAGCGCAGAAGCCCAAGCAAGGGAGAGCGCAGCAATGTCTGAGCCTGTCTTTGTTGGCATCGATCATGCCGATCCTGAAAGCGAATGCACGGTCTATCGCGCTGTTAAGAGTGTCGATGATTGGTATGCGCCATACTGCGCCATTCAGGACATGCTCGACATTCTGGAAGGCGAGATTAACGCGGCGCTCGTTGGTCTGCCCGTCACTTCCACTCTCCGTTGCGCAGCGATTCTGCAAAAGAATAACGCCTTCAGCACGACGAGGGATCGCATTGCCAACCTGATCAGAGTTGACCCACGAAATCCGAACAGTCCGTTTCATTGCAGCAATCAAGCAAACCAGAAAGCCCAAAAGCCATGAAAAGCACATTCTTCAGTCAAGCGATCGCGTTCTTGTTTGGCGGTACCTACTCCTCGGACATGCCAAGGCACAAGCAGGCCTATGACTTGATTAGCACAGTTGATCACACGCGGAGCACATCCCGCCCAGGGCGTCTTAAGCGCCAGAGCAAATATATCCCGGCTGGTCCTAACCGGAACTGCGGCTGGAATGGCATCAACCCGAAGATGAAGGCGCGCTTTGACGCGGAGCAAGCATCATGATCACCATCGAAACAACCGTCACTGGCGGCCAGATCGCTCAGGACATGCTCGGCGATGAGGAAGAGTTCTTCTACTTCCTGGAAACGATGGGAACGCATGCTTCGGACCGCTTCATTGGAAGCTTGTCAGATTATGCCGGCTCAACGGAAGCCGAGCGCATCACCACCCTTTGCAACAAGATCATAGGCGCTCTCAAGGAGGCCTAACCAATCCCCCGGCAGGGATAACCCCAAAGACATGAACAAAGCCCTGCAGCGCATTTCGC
Source organism: uncultured Cohaesibacter sp. (assembly GCF_963682185.1). Classification (NCBI taxonomy): domain Bacteria; kingdom Pseudomonadati; phylum Pseudomonadota; class Alphaproteobacteria; order Hyphomicrobiales; family Cohaesibacteraceae; genus Cohaesibacter; species uncultured Cohaesibacter sp. The sequence continues at coordinate 919,907 of NZ_OY821667.1, forward strand.
GCACTTCCTGCCGGGGCATCCAATCAGGAGACAGGCAATGTATTGCCCGAGAAAAACACCAGCACACAAGGAAGTCAGAGAGCTGATTGCATCCCTACGCTATTTACCAGAAGCGATCCTTGTAATGAGTGGCCCCTTCGCCTGTCTCCTGTCCCTTTTGCTTTTCACTGGGAGAATTTGACCAATGGCTGAAGCTGTCGCTTTCTCAAAACATCTCACTCATGAAGATCTGCTTGATCACGTTAGCAAGACACAGATCGGACAAGCTCACTTTGCCGGAACCGGACCGTATGGCCGTACATGCAGAGAGTGCAAGCACTTCTATTGCAAGAACAGAGAAGGTGAGCCAGCGCCCTTCCGTTACCGCGGTGATGAGAACGAGCCAAGCAGCCCGGACAAAGTGACATACCTTCAGCCTGCCCTTTGCAATTTCCCAATTCCAAATAAGGCAGAAGCCCTCATTTCGCACTCTTTGGAGGCCTGCCGACATTTTGAAGAGTGCTCTACCCCCCCCTCAGAGACGCGCAAAGACCAGCGCTACAAAGTCAATAGGAGCGAGTGATGTGCAATTGTATTGAAACCGTCAACAAGAAGCTTGCAAAGAGAAACACTGTTCTCACTCAGGCGATCTTCTTCACTGACACCCCCAACCCAGGCTTGATGCTTCAGACAGAACGCATCGAAACCGGACGCGGAAAACCAAAAGCCGTGTCAATGTTTCTCAACTCCTGCCCATTCTGCGGCGAAAAGTATCTCACCAACGAGGAGCAGGCAGCATGACCAATCCAGGCGGCGTTGCAGCCGATCAATTGAGAGCCTTTGTAGAGCGCATCGAGCGCTTGGAAGAAGAGAAAAAGGCACTCAACGACGATATCAAAGACGTTTACGCCGAAGCCAAGGGCAATGGGTATGACGTAAAAACCCTTCGGCAGGTTGTCCGTATGCGCAAGCAAGACAGCAATGAACGACAGGAAATGGAAGCCCTACTCGATCTCTATCTCCATGCCCTCGGCATGGCGCCAAGTGGGGAGTAAGTCCGATGAGGAACCTCATAGGCGCGCACATTCACGATGCATCGCTGGGCATCTGGCAAGATGATGCTAATGACGAAACTTTTCAGTCAGATGTCTTTGGGCCCATTGTGCGCCTACTGCGGGATAGGGGCTGGAAGATAGGCACAGATCCAAGCGTCAAGAAAAATCATCCCATCATCAGCCAGAACTACCGCTTTGGCCATCGCGATACCTTGCGTGTCAAAATCAATCTCTGCGGCCGCAGCATTAAAGTCAATTTCTGGTCGATGACTGCGGCGGCCGATAACCGTAATGGCCGCGAATATGATTTCGACAAGATGAAGCGCATGTCCTATCTCGATAGGCTACGTGTGCAGATCGAGCGGCGTCATATCATCGACTGGCTTGGGACAATCGCGCCGGTCAAAGTCACTGAGAAGCCTTTTCGCCCACTCCCGGCGATGGAGGCGATTATCGCCGATTATGCCGAGAACTGCCACTCTGACAAAGAGCTTGGGCGCCCGGTCTGCAAATATGATTCAAACGCTAAATCCGCCGATAACAAATTGGTCCAGCACGGCGCAACGGTCTGGTTTGCTGGTTATGACGGGCGCATGCGCAGAGGCACAGCCTATTACAACATAAACAGCATGTGGTGGGTGGTCTGTGACAAGTGGACCCGTCTAAATTTGTCTTGTCACCAAATTTTTTGCGACAAGCCCGCTGACTTGCGAGCCAAACGAAACGAACGTTTGCGCCGTTCGCGCCTTGAAAGCGAACTTGCGACCGCCATCAGCAAAATGAACTTTCAGCGCGCAGAAACCATAAAGCAAATTCTCTTCGGCAATGAAGAGATTTGGCTGATCTACGCTCGCAATAAACAAGCTTATTACGGCTCTAACTATTGTGGTTACACGTCAGACAGGATCACAGCGGGCAAGTACAGCCGCGTGGAAGCTGAAAAAGAAGCACGCAGAGTTCCACACGAACTTGAAGCAAGAGGCCCCAATGGAGAATGCCTTCGCTTCGACAAGGCAGCATAGCCACCGAATAACCGAGAGCGAAAGCATGCCGTTGAAGCGTTAGGCGTGAACAGAAAAGCCAATCGCAGAGGGTGTGAGTAGGCCGCATGGGGCGTCCATGCAGGGGGAACGCCACCTCATATCAGGCGTGACAGCCGGGAGAGTACCGGCACCCCTTAAAATGGAGAGAGAAATGGACGACCAGACAATTGAACGGGAAATTCAAGCCAAAGGCCTTACCGCTCCGCGCATCACGCCCAACGATATTGAGGCATGCATCGCAAGTGAGCACTATTTCACGGCTTTAGGTGGGGCTGTATCGGAAGATGCAGAAAGTAAATATGACGGAAAATGGGAGGTGCCAAAGTCCATGCAATCCCTTGGTCTGCTCACCTTCTGTGTCCTTGTACTCCGAGACGGCTTTACCGTGACCGGTGAGAGTGCTTGTGCGTCTCCTGAAAATTTCAATGCAGAAATTGGCCGCAAGATCGCCCGACAAAATGCTGTTCAGAAGATCTGGCCGCTTGAAGGATACCGCTTGCGCTGCCAACTGGCTGAAACATCGGAGACGACCGGATACGCACCTCATGAAGCGAGAGTTCTTGCTGAGCGCAAGGAACTTGATGAAAAACTCACGAAGCTTCACGCGTTTCTTTCGTCCGACAAGCTGAAACGCATCAGCACCACCGAGATTGAAGCGATGACAGCACAAGCAGAATACATGGGATTGTATCTTAGTGTTCTGGACGAGCGCATTAGTCGCTTCAAGCAACCAACAGAATAACCCCTTTGCGGTGCCGCACCTTTCACCGGACCTTCCTGCAGCGGGCCGGTAGAACAAAGGCCAGTCTCGTAGGCGCGCAAAAATTGGTGGCATTGCCGTGCCACCGAGCACCGCAGACCATGAGCACAGTATGCCGTGAAAGACTGGCAAGCAGGAATAGCCCTCTCGGGCCACCGAGTAACCATTAAACAGAAGTGACAATGAAACAGCAGGAAAACATCACAGCAGAGCGGATACATGCCGCCATTGTGAAGCTGGCTCAGATCCACAAGATCGACCCGCATCCTGCACACTATTGCCTTCTTGCACGCATGGAAAAAGAATACGAAGCCATCAGCAAAGACCCATTCAGCAAATATCTTTGATGGTAACGGGGTCAAACGGCAGCTCTATCTTTTTCACCGCTTCCCACTTTTTCTTCAGGCTCGCAAATGAGCCATATTCTTCGCGATCGATGTCGTGGCCCATCAGGTATTTACGCATTTCAACATCCGTGTCAGCTTCCTTCATGCGATCCTCAAATGTATGCCTGATGCTATACATCGATTGACCATCATCGAAGAAATGGTTCTCTCTGCAGAATTTGTTGAGTGTCGTTGATAGGCCCTTACGTCTCGGTCGATAATGCGGAAACCCGCCGGCCTTCGCTGCTATCTTTGCGGCCGCCAGTGATATGCCAACCAGCGGCAATATGCGATTAGAATGATCCGTCTTCACAGCGCGGCCCTCTCGCTCAAATATCATCACATGAGGGTAATCCCCTTCAAGCCTGAAGTCGTCCGCTTCCAGCGTGGCGAGCTCGCTCAGTCTGGCGCCCGTTTCTATCATCATGTAGGTGATGAGGCGCGCTTCGCGATTCATCTTCTGGAAAATCCCAGGCATCAAAAACAGAGTTTCAATCTGCTCCACCCGAAGCGGAACGCGCTTGCCCTTTTGTTTCTCGCCAAACGAGAAGCCGTCGAAGGGGTTTTGATGGTCCTCTCCCACATGAGCCCAATAATCCTTCAGCAAAGAGCGCAGATTGCCGATATGCCTGTTTGCATATTTTCCCGTTATCTTGGTTCCGCTTTTGCCAAGGACGCGATCTTTCCAATAGTTGAAAAAAGTGCGCCCGTCCTCCCTGCTGATAGCCCCGATCGGGATATCTCCGCAAACATCCACAAACAGATCAATGGACATCTGCTTGAGTTTGATCCAGTCCTCTTTGCCTTCCTTGTCTTTTCTCGCCAGCTCAGCCGCCCGGATCTCGTTGCGCAGCACCTTGAAGGCATCTGACAAGCTCACATCTGGCTTTGAGATCCGGCCAAGCAGTGCATCGGCATTTGCTTTGCTGTAGCCCTCCCCTGCGGGCAAGTCTTCAACGCGCCGAAGAATGTCCGAAATGTCTCCGCCAGCTGCCAACTCTGATGCCGGAACATACTTGTAACTGAGTGCGAGAGCCCGATTGATCGCCTGCTCATAGCGTCGTGAGGCCGTATCCGTTGTTTGTCCATCAGTGCGCATATCAGCCCACAAGGCATCGTCTGCGCGCTCCATGGCGTCGCGCCGGATGCGAGCTTCGGCCAAATCGGATGTTTTCAACCGCTTTCGGATATATTTCGCTGAATAGTGGGAGGCAAGATCAATAGGCACGCGCCGGACATAATACCAGCGCTTCCCGCGTTGCTGCAGGAACCGGTCTTCTCGTTCCATCTTCTCCCCCAATGATACCCAAAATGATACCCATTTTGATACACAAAATCACGAGAGAGGACAAGAGACAAAAATCGCAACATAATTTAAATTACTGTTTTTATTGAATTTTATTTGATATTTAAGGGGAAATTTTGGTACGGGCGGCGGGAATCGAACCCGCACGGCCTAGGGCCTCAGGATTTTAAGTCCTGTATGTCTACCAATTCCATCACGCCCGCGAAGGTTGGTTCGCTCATTGCTAATGTGCATCTCACACAAATGCAAGCAATGGCTTTTGCGCAATCCACAAGCCCTAGATCCAAGGCGAGATGCATAGCCTCAAATCAGACGCAGCCACAACAAAAAAGCAGCCCTATAAGGGGCTGCCTAAAAGCACACGAGAGAATAGCACCCTGGCCACACCGAGGCCCGAGCAAAAGCCATTCAAATCCTATTTCGCGATTGGCGCCTGGAATTGCAGGCCCATATCCCAAGGGAAATAAATCCACGTATCCTGCGAAACCTCGGTAACGAAGGTATCCACCAGCGGACGCCCCTTCGGCTTGGCATAGACCGTTGCGAAATGGGCCTTCGGCAGCATGGCCCGCACCACTTTGGCGGTTTTGCCGGTGTCGACCAGATCGTCGATAATCAGGACACCCTCGCCTTCTCCCCCTTCCACATCGATGACAGACGCATCAATCGGCTTGAGAACCTGCATCTCACCCTGATTTTCATAATCATGATAGGAGGCGACGCAGACGGTATCGATCATCCGCACTTCCAGCTCACGGGCAATGATGGCCGCAGGCACAAGACCGCCACGTGTGATGCAAACAATCGCCTTCCATTCGGAAACGCCTTTCAGACGCCAAGCCAGCGCACGGCAGTCCCGATGGAATTGTTCCCAATACACCGGGAAAGCGTTGGAGGATGGTTCGGACATGGTGGTGTTCCTTTTTCTTTCCTTTACGAGTGCGTTTCAACTCATTGAGGTCGGGCAACGTTAGACCTGCGTCTGTTTCTGCCCTTTTAATGTTTGAAGCATGTCATGCACTGCCTTGACCGCATTGTCTAGATCTTCCCGCGAGCGAGAGCGCATAACGATGTTCGTTGCGAACAGATCTTCGCGCATATAGGGATAAGACCCGATCACCACATTGGGGTGATCCTTGGCGAGGTCCGCCAGAGGTCCGGCAACAAGGCCTTCTCCCAGGCCGCTATCAATGGTCTCGCTCAGCACTTGCGCATTGGTCTTGAGCGTTGGGGCGATGGCATCCATCATGGCTTGCATGACAGAGGGCACCCCAGCCATGACATGGACATTTTCCAGCCGGAATCCCGGCGCACTGGAAACCCTATTTTCAATCAGATCTGCACCGAAGGGAATGCGCGCCATCCGCTTGCGCGCTTCGTTGAATTCCATATTGGGCGATTTCGCATAGTGCGCTTCCAAGATGGCCATGGCGCGCGGATCATGATCAATGCCCACGCCGAAGGCCGCCGCCATGGCATCTGCAGTGATATCGTCATGGGTCGGCCCGATGCCGCCGCTGGTGAACACATAGGTCCAGCGGGCCCGCAAGGCGTTGACCGCTTCAACGATGGCATCTTGATCGTCGGCTACGACACGCACTTCCTTGAGATCGATGCCCAACTGGGTGAGATAGTCCGCAATGAATCCGATATTCTTGTCCTTGGTGCGGCCGGAAAGGATTTCGTCACCGATTATCAGAACGGCTGCCGTGATCAACTCTTTAGTCATTGCTCTATCTCTTTCATTATTGCGTTCAATCTCGAACTGAACCGCTCCCGATGAGAAAATGGACCACCCGGAGGCCCCTTTGGAGCTTTTCCATTCAAGAGGCGCAATTTTGCCACTCTATCTGCACACAGCAAGATAGCAAAAACGCCATGCATGCTTATAGTGCGAACTGATAGTGATCGAAAGCCAAAAGCAAAGCCATAACATGAAATTTGAAAAGCCACTCATTCCGGGCCGTCTCATCCAGCGCTACAAGCGCTTTCTTGCCGATATCGAGCTGGACGATGGAACAGTCATAACAGCCCATTGCGCCAACCCCGGCTCCATGCTGGGCCTCAAAGACCCCGGCACCCGCGTCTGGCTGTCAAAATCCGACAACCCCAAGCGCAAGCTGGCCTATAGCTGGGAACTCAGCGAATTGGATGATGCCATGATCGGCATCAATACCAGCCATCCCAACCGCATCGTCGAAGAGGCAATTCGGGCAGGACATGTCGCAGAGCTTACTGGCTACGAAACCCTGCGGCGCGAGGTGAAATATGGCAAGAACAGCCGCATCGATATTTTGTTGCAGGATGAAGGCAAACCCGATTGCTATGTCGAGGTCAAGAATGTGCATCTGTTGCGCGAACAGGGATTGGCGGAATTTCCCGATTCGGTGACCAAGCGCGGTGCCAAGCATCTGGGCGAGCTGGCCGACATGGTCGAACAGGGGCATCGCGCCGTGATGCTCTATTTGGTCCAGAGAACGGATGCTAACCGCTTCGCTCTGGCAAGCGACATCGATCCGGCCTATGCGGAAGCCTTTCAAGAGGCAACAGACGCGGGCGTGGAAGCCATCGTCTATCTGTGTGACATATCACACCAAGAGATCAACCTGACCCACTCCATCCCATTTGCAAAAGAGGTACTGGCAACGAATTAAGAGCTCTAGCAATCGCCAGCCAGATCGCTCGGCCGCGACAAGAGAGCAATCCCTCCAAAAATTGTTGATTCCGGTTTGCACAATTGCTCATGGGGGGATATCCATAGAGAAACAACAGATTTCGGAAAGACCTGAGATGGTAAATTACATTGATGCCAATAGCGCCCCTTTGCGCAACACCGGAGATATCCGCCTTTACAGCCAAGAGGATTTCGAAGGTATGCGTCGCGCCGGGCAACTGGCAGCACGGGCTCTGGATGGTGTCGCAAAACTCGTCAAGCCGGGTGTTCCAACCAAGGTGATCGACGATTTTATCCGGGACTTCGGGGAAGAAAACAACGCCCTTCCCGCCACACTGAATTATCGCGGCTATAGAAACTATACCTGCACATCCATCAACCATGTGGTTTGCCATGGCATTCCCAATGAAAAACCACTCAAGGAAGGTGACATCGTCAATGTCGACGTCACCTATATTCTGGATGGCTGGTATGGCGACAGCTCGCGCATGTATCCGGTGGGAGAGATCAAGCGCGCACCGGAACGTCTGATCGAAGTCACCTATAATGCCCTCATGATCGGCATAGAGCAAGCCAAGCCTGGCAAGACCACTGGCGACATCGGCGCTGCCATTCAGGAATATGCCGAAGGGGAACGCTGCGGCGTTGTGCGTGACTTCTGCGGCCATGGTGTCGGACGCCTCTTCCACGATGCGCCCAATATCCTTCATTATGGCAACTGGGGTGAAGGCATTGAGCTGAAGCCGGGTATGATCTTTACCATCGAGCCGATGATCAATCTGGGCAAACCGCACGTCAAGGTGCTCAAGGATGGCTGGACGGCGGTCACGCGTGACAAAAGCCTGTCAGCCCAGTTCGAACATTCCCTTGGCATCACGGAAACGGGGTGTGAGATTTTCACCCTGTCACCGGAAGGGCTGGACAAGCCCCCCTATAACGTAGCCTGACGAGGGGCAATCAATGGGTGAGCTGAAAGAAGCAGCGGCAGGCAGGCCCCATTATGTGGGACACAGGGAACGGTTGCGGCAGAAATTCCGCGAATCCGGCCCTGATGCTCTGCATGATTACGAGCTGCTCGAACTGATCCTGTTTCGCGCCATTCCCCGCAGGGATACAAAGCCGCTCGCCAAGGATCTGCTTGCCCGTTTCGGCTCTTTTGCCGAGGTCATCGCCGCTCCAGATCATCTTTTGATGGAATTCCCCGGCGTCAAGCAGGCCGTTGTGACCGAGTTAAAACTCATCCATGCCGCCGCCGCCAAATTTGCAGAGGATCGCGTCAAGGACCGTCCGGTGCTCTCATCCTGGAACTCGGTGATCGACTATTGCCGCACCACCATGGCCTTCAATGATATAGAGCAGTTCCGTATTCTGTTTCTGGACAAGAAGAACGCCCTCATCACAGACGAGGTACAGCAGACCGGCACTGTTGATCATACGCCGGTCTATACGCGTGAAGTCGTCAAGCGAGCTTTGGAGTTGTCTGCCACAGCCATCATCATGGTGCACAATCACCCCAGTGGCGACCCGACCCCGTCGCGGGCTGATATTGATATGACGCAACAGGTCTCTGACGCCTGCGAGCGCCTCAGCATCACCTTGCATGACCACATCATCGTCGCGCGCAATGGCCATACGAGTTTCAAGGGCCTGGGGCTGATTTAAGCCAGCGGCGCCCCACTTTCCTTCTTCCCTTTTGGAGAAAAGACCCTTCGAAGTGCGCTCAATGTGGTTGCTCAAGTTCCTTCAGGATAGCGCATTCGGCGCTTTCGTCTCCCTTACAAGCGGCAACCAGCGGCGCGAGATCTGATCGCAAAGACTGCAATTCTGCGATCTTTTCATCAATCTCATTCAAGTGCGTCTGTGCGATACGTTTCACATCTGCACTTGCTCTGCTCTTGTCGGCCTGAAGGACTAGCAGGTTTCGGCACTCCTCGACACTGAATCCCAATTTACGCGCTCGTCCGATGAGACGCAGGCGAACAAGATCCTCATCCGAATAATCCCGATAGCCATTTTTCCGGCGCGCGGGGACCACAAGCCCAATATCTTCGTAATAGCGCAAGGTCTTGGCTGGTAGAGCCGCGATTCCGGCTGCTTGACTGATGTTCATTTTCATCTCCCGCCAGATCAACCCGCCAGCTTTCTTGCCCATGTCAATATTGACAAGATCTCAGCCGCAGTCTCCCGAACTTACATAATGCATAGTGAGAAATTTAAAAGTGCATGCTCAATATTCAACCAAAAACCCGCCATACCTATAGAATTTTAAAGAAAAATGCCCAAAAACATATCAACAGGCCGAGATTATCCCACAACCAGCGATTATTGAGCAACCATCCCCCCCAAAGACCGCAGTTTTCGTGCCTAAAAGTGAACCAAACAGGCCATTTTTGATCATAATTTAATCATTTCGTCGACCTTCGCTCAATATTGACCAATTTTTGGAAGGAGGCAATTGTATCCAATCCGAGTTCTTGCTAGAAATTTAGCGGGAGCAAAGCTCACTTAAAAATAAACAACAACATCTTCCTACCTAATAAGCGGCATCAAAGCCGCAGGGAAATTAGGAACAGCGAGTCAAATGGAATATTTTATTCAGCAGCTGATTAATGGCGTCACATTAGGGTCTATTTATGGCCTGATCGCCATCGGCTATACCATGGTTTATGGCATCATCGGCATGATCAACTTTGCCCATGGTGACATCTTCATGGTTGGTGCATTCATTGCATTGATTACACTGTTGGCGGTTACTGCTATGGGGATCACTTTTCTTCCGGTAGCATTGCTGATCGTCCTTATCGTTTCCATGCTTATGACATCGGTTTGGGGCTGGGGCGTCGAGCGCCTTGCTTATCGTCCTTTGCGCGGATCCTTCCGCCTCGCTCCGTTGATCACGGCGATTGGCATGTCCATCGTGCTGCAGAACTTTGTTCAGGTCGTTCAGGGCGCACGCGTCAAGCCACTTCCACCACAGATCACCGGTGGCATCACCATTATGGAAAAAGACGGTTTTCTGGTTCAGCTGTCATACATGCAGATACTGATCATCGTCACGACCATATTGCTGATGGCAGGCTTTACCCTTCTGATCAACAAGACCTCGCTTGGCCGAGCCCAGCGTGCTTGCGAACAGGACCAGAAGATGGCCTCTCTGCTCGGCGTCAACGTTGACCGCACCATTTCCCTGACCTTCGTCATGGGCGCGGCTCTGGCTTCCGTCGCGGGTGTCATGTTCCTGCTTTATTATGGCGTGATCGATTTCTACATCGGATTTCTTGCTGGCGTTAAGGCCTTTACCGCAGCGGTTCTGGGGGGCATCGGTTCGTTGCCTGGCGCGATGCTCGGTGGTTTGCTGATCGGCTTGATCGAGACATTCTGGTCCGGTTATTTCTCCGTAGAATATAAAGACGTTGCCGCCTTCTCGATCCTCGCCATCGTGCTGATCTTCATGCCGTCCGGCCTGCTCGGCAAGCCAGAAGTGGAGAAGGTGTAATATGTCAGACTTCTTGCAAACGCGCGTTGGCGCTGCGTTGAAAGATGCAGTCCTCGCAGCGGTGATTACCCTTCTGCTCGCCTCCATCATGGTTGGCCTGCGCACCAAGACGGAACAAGGCGGACTGGTCATTGTCGGCCAGTGGGGTCTTGTCGCCTGGATGGTAGGCATCGTTTTCGTTGGGCGCCTTGCCATGAGCCTTCTCGTCTGGCGCGGTAACAATCCGGTTGCCAATGCCATGAACGCCATGCTGCCCAAGCAGGATACGGTCGGCAAGATCGGCAAATTTGTCGGCCCACTGCTGCTGCTCTTCGCCGTCACCCTGCCCTTTTATGGCAACCGCTATATAATCGACATGGGCATTCTGGTGCTCACCTACATCATGCTCGGCTGGGGGCTCAATATCGTGGTGGGTCTGGCCGGTCTGCTTGACCTTGGCTATGTTGCCTTCTATGCGGTGGGTGCCTATTCATACGCTCTCTTCGCACAGTATTTCGACTTGTCCTTCTGGGTCTGTCTGCCACTCGCTGGCATTCTGGCCGCCTTCTGGGGCATGATCCTTGGCTTCCCAGTCCTTCGCCTGCGCGGCGACTATCTGGCAATCGTGACCTTGGCATTCGGGGAAATCATTCGTGTCGTGCTGCTGAACTGGTATGAATTTACCGGCGGCCCGGATGGCATCTCCCGTATTCCACGCCCCTCCTTCTTCGGGTTGGAATTTACCCGCAAGAACGGCTTTGCAGATTTCTTCGGACTTCATTATTCATCCATGCACCGGATCATTTTCCTCTTCTATCTCATTTTGATCCTCGCTCTGATAACCAACTTCGTGACCATGCGTCTGCGCAAGTTGCCAATCGGGCGCGCTTGGGAAGCCTTGCGTGAAGACGAAATCGCCTGCCGGTCTCTGGGCATCAACACCACCAACACCAAGCTGACGGCCTTCGCATTGGGCGCCATGTTCGGCGGTTTTGCCGGTGCCTTCTTCGCCACCAGACAGGGCTTCATTTCTCCGGAAAGTTTCACCTTCATGGAATCGGCGATTATTCTGGCCATCGTGGTTCTGGGCGGTCTGGGCAGCCAGTTGGGTGTTGTCATCGCCTCCCTCGTCATGATTGGCGGCTTCGAGGTCTTCCGTGATCTGGAAGATCTGCGCATGCTCGTCTTCGGCCTGCTGATGGTCGGTATCATGATTTGGAAACCACGCGGCATCGTCTCCAGCCGGGCACCTTCAGTGTTCCTCAAGGAGAAGAAGTCCGTGTCCGGTGATCTCGTTGCGGAGGGTGAAGGATGACCACTTGGCAAGACAATCCAATCCTGACCGTTGAGCATCTCACCATGCGCTTCGGTGGTCTGGTCGCAGTTGATGACCTCTCTTTCGAGGTCGGACGCGGTGACATCACGGCTCTGATCGGCCCCAACGGTGCAGGCAAGACAACTGTCTTCAACTGCGTTACCGGTTTCTATAAACCGACCGAAGGACGCATCACGATGAAACGGGAAAACGGGCGGGAATTCCTGCTCGAGCGTATCCCCGATTTCGAAATCGCCCATCACGCTCGCGTCGCCCGTACCTTCCAGAATATTCGCCTGTTCGGCGGCATGACGGTTCTGGAAAACCTGATGATCGCGCAGCACAACAAGCTGATGAAAGACTCTGTCTTTTCGATCGGCGGTATCTTTGGCATCAAGTCCTTCCGCAAATCCGAGGAAGCCTCGATCAAAAAAGCGACAGAATGGCTGGAGCGTATCAATCTAATTGATCGAGCCGATGATCCGGCTGCCGACCTGCCTTATGGTGACCAGCGCCGCCTCGAGATTGCCCGTGCCATGTGCACCAATCCCGAACTGCTGTGCCTTGATGAACCTGCGGCAGGCCTAAACCCGCGTGAAACCAGCGAGCTAAACGGCCTGTTGCGCTCTATTCGGGAAACTGACAAGACCGCCGTTTTGCTGATCGAGCATGATATGTCGATGGTCATGGAAATCTCGGACCATGTCGTTGTTCTAGACTATGGCGTGAAGATCTCCGATGGCGATGCGAATTTCGTGCAGAGCGATCCGCGCGTTATTGCAGCCTATCTGGGGGTCGACGATGACGAAATCGACGACGCCGAAGCTGAGGCAAACGCAGCGAAAGCAGAGGGAGCAAAATCATGAGTGATGTCCTCCTCAGCATGAGAGGCGTTAAAACCTACTATGGCAAGATCGTCGCCCTGCGTGGCATCGACCTTGACGTTCATCGCGGTGAAATTGTAACGGTCATTGGCGCAAACGGCGCCGGCAAATCCACCACCATGATGACCATCTGTGGCGTTACCCGCGCTCGCGAAGGCCAGATCATCTATGATGGCGAAAATATCACGACATTGCCAACCCACCAGATCGTCAAAAAGGCCATTGCCCAGTCCCCTGAAGGACGGCGAATCTTTGGTCGCATGACGGTGCTGGAAAATCTTCAAATGGGAGCAGCCGTGATCGACTATGAGCATTTCGAAGAAGATCTGCGCATGGTCTATGACCTCTTCCCTATCCTTGAAAAGCGCCAAAGCCAGCGCGGCGGCACCCTTTCGGGTGGTGAACAGCAAATGCTCGCAATCGGTCGCGCCCTGATGGCTCGCCCGAAACTCCTGATGCTGGATGAGCCGTCTCTGGGGCTTGCACCGCTCGTGGTCAAGCAAATTTTCGAGGTCGTCAAGGAATTGAACGAGAAACAGGGTTTGACCGTTTTCCTCGTCGAACAGAACGCCTATCACGCCTTAAGGCTTGCACATCGTGGCTATGTCATGATCAACGGCCAGATCACCATGTCGGGTGGCGGCAAGGAACTTCTCTCCAATCCGGAAGTCCAGGCAGCCTACCTTGAAGGCGGACGGCATTAAGAGAGGAAAGATCTATGCTTTGGGAAGTTTCTTTTGGAACCCTTCTGCTGGTTACGATTTGCCTTGGTGGCGGCGCTGCATGGATGGCCGGTCGCGCCATTGCAAACACCTGGAAGCCAACCTCGCAGATCATTAGCTACATGATCCTGCTGGCAGCCGGCGTCCGGTTCCTGCATTTTGCCCTGTTCAAAGGCACGCTGCTTTCGCTTCACTACTATATTGTCGATTTGATCATTCTTTTGATCATTTGCTGGCTTGGTTTCAGGTTTACCCGCACCAACCAGATGGTGAGGCAGTATCATTGGCTCTACGAAAAAGTCAGCCCGCTCACTTGGAAAGCGCGCAAGAGCTGAGCCAATTTTCATCAAGATTGATGGTGGCGGTCTGCGCCACTATCCTACCGCAGCAACCCGTGGGAGTATTTGTCTTGCATTGCTGTCGGACTTAACGGGGGAGGCCATTTCATTCCATTCTCAGAAGGAATAGCCAAACTCATATGACCGTAAGGTTCAATAATAATCACACCAGAATAGCTGTACCGCAAAATAAGGCACAGCGGAACATTGCAAACATCTCAATGGGAGAGTTTTAATGAAGAAACTACTTTTGGCAGGCGTCGCACTCGCAGGCTCCATCGCAATGACCAGTGGGGCATTCGCTGAAATCATCATCGCCACCGCAGGTCCGATGACCGGTCAGTATGCTTCCTTCGGTCAGCAGATGAAGATCGGCGCAGAACAGGCTGTTGAAGACATCAACGCTGCTGGCGGCGTGAATGGCGAAATGCTCAAGCTCGAAATCGGCGATGACGCATGTGACCCGAAACAGGCTGTTGCCGTTGCCAACCAGATGGTCGGTAAAGGCGTAACCTTCATGGCTGGCCACTTCTGCTCAGGCTCTTCTATTCCAGCATCATCCGTTTATGCTGAAGAAGGCGTTGTCCAGATCTCTCCTGCATCCACCAACCCGAAATTCACCGACGAACGTCCGAATCCGGATGGCGGCACCTACCGTGTTTGCGGTCGTGATGACCAGCAGGGTGAAGTAGCCGGTAAACTGCTCTGGGATGAGTTCAAAGACAAGAATGTTGCCATCATCCAGGATAAAACCGCCTATGGTAAAGGCCTGGCAGACCAGACCAAAGCTGCTTTCGAAGCACTTGGCGGCAAAGTTGTCATGTATGAAGCCTACACCGCTGGTGAAAAAGACTACACCGCTCTGGTTTCCAAGCTGAAGCAGGCAAAAATCGATGCTCTGTATGTTGGTGGTTACCACACCGAAGCTGGCCTCATTGTTCGTCAGATGCGTAACCAGGGCATGGATACCGTTCTGATCTCTGGTGACGCTCTGGTAACCGACGAATACTGGTCCATCACCGGTGACGCAGGCGAAGGCACTCTGATGACCTTCTCTCCAGACCCGGCTCTCAACCCAGAAGCTGCTCCGGTTGTTGAAGAATTCAAGAAAAAAGGCCTGACCACTGAAGGGTATGTTCTCTATACCTATGCTGCGATCCAGGCTTATGTCGACGCTGTCAAAGCTGCCGGTTCCACCGACTATGATGCTGTCAACGAAGCACTGAACTCCGGTGAGTTCCCAACCGTTCTGGGCAACCTGTCCTTCGACGACAAAGGCGACGTCACCCTGCCAGGCTATGTCTGGTACAAATGGAGCGACGGCAAGTATGGCTACAAATAAGCCCGGCTTTCGCATAAGCGAAGTCTGAGCTTGCAAGCTTGAGACACAGGAGAAAGCCCCTCAGCGAGGGGCTTTCTTTTTGATCTTTTTCCTGTCCTTTCTTCCGGGCATCCCTTTTGCTCCCTTTCCATGCTCAAGCCCGTGCGCCTATAGTGGCTTGCACGCCCTTCCCTTACCCGCTCCAAACAAAAACCCCGGACGGCTCCATGAAGAACCTCATCACAGACATCGACGGCATTCTGGTTGGCAACGCCACCGATGAAACCCTGAAATCAGGCACAACGACGCTGATCTGCGAAGAGCCGATGGTCGCCTCCTATGCGGTTCTGGGTGGCGCACCGGGCACCCGCGACACAGATCTGTTGGCGCCCGACCAGACGGTGGAGCGCATTGACGCGCTGACCCTTTCTGGTGGTTCAGCCTTCGGGCTGGATGCAGCCGGCGGCGTGCAAGGCTGGCTGAAGGAACAGGGACGCGGCTTCGCCGTTGGCCCTGTGAGCGTGCCAATCGTTCCGGCAGCGATTCTGTTCGATCTGGCCAATGGCGGCGACAAGAACTGGGGGCAGAAAAGTCCCTACTGGGATTTGGGTTGGCAGGCGGCCGAACAAGCCTCAAGCGACTTTGCGCTTGGTAGCCATGGCGCAGGATCTGGCGCGCTGATTGCAGGCCTCAAGGGCGGCTTGGGCTCGGCATCCATGCGCACCGCTTCCGGAATCACCATTGGTGCTCTGGTTGCGGTCAATGCTCTGGGACAGGCCACCATGGGCGAAAGCCCCAATTTCTGGGCAGCTCCCTTCGAGCAGAATAGGGAATTTGGCGGGCTGGGCCTACCAGCCTCAATGCCAGCGGATATAGCGCTCCCCAAAACCAAGATGGACGCCATGCAAGAGGCACGAGGCCAAAACAGCAACACCACCATCGGCATTATCGCCACAGATGCCTGCCTCACCAAGGCAGCGGCAAGGCGACTCGCCATCATGGCCCATGACGGATTTGCCCGAGCACTCTGGCCCTCACATACACCGATGGATGGCGACCTGATCTTCGCCCTGTCCACAGGAGCCAAGGACCTGCCCGATAATGATCGGGCATTCATAGAACTTGGTGCTCACGCAGCCGCAACAATGGCCCGCGCCATCGCCCGCGGCATCTATGAAGCGCAGCCCAGAGCCAATGACATCTTTCCGACTTGGCAACAGAAATTCGGAAAGTAAGCAGAACGCGCCTCTTAGCTTATTGAAATTCAATACCATTTCCAAGCCACTCAAAGCGCCCCTTCCATCATGGCTTCACGCACATCTGTCAAAACAGATTTTTCCCCTTTTTGACAGTTCAACCAAAATTGATATATACAAACCCTTATTTTATGGGTAGTTTTTGGAAGATTTTCTTCTCAAGTGAGTAAAAAATGGAAAAATTGACACTCGATTCCGGAGACATCCGGATTCTGAAAGTTCTACAGGACGACGCATCGCTCTCCATTGCGGAAATTGCAAAGCAGTCGGGCATGTCCCAGACGCCCTGCTGGCGCAGGATCAAAAAACTCAAAGAGAGCGGCGTTCTCAAGCAGATTACCGCCATCGTCGACCGCGAAGCTGTCGGACTTGGTTTTGTCTCCTATGCCTTCGTCAAGCTGACAGTGCCCAGCCGCACAAATATGGAAGAATTCGACCGCCTCACCAAGACTTGGCCGGAAGTGGTCATCTGCGAACGTATAACCGGCGCCGTTGACTATATGGTCAAGGTTGTGACCGAAGACATCAAGTCTTACGACAATTTCCTGCGTAACAAGCTGCTGAATTCCGAGCTGGTGTCCGATGTGCAGTCGCGCATTGTCGTTTCCACTGTCAAGGATACAGCCTCTCTGCCTTTATCTGAATAAAGACCTGCGGCCCTCCTTCTGGGGATGACGATCGATCTTGAGACTGCTCTCCTCATAGTCGGGACTGTGCGTCTGCTGAATACCCCTCCTTTCCCGCAATCCCGGGAATCTCTTGTAGGCATAGCCAACATCTCCGGCTCTTTGCTTGCCCATATGAGCACAATGTGCTACCGCGTGGGCATCATTCAGATTATTCAAGGACAGCAGACATCATGGTGCGACCAATCAAAATCGCCCCGTCCATTCTCGCCTCCGATTTTGCGCGGTTTGGCGAAGAGGTGCGGGCAATCGACGAAGCTGGTTGTGACTGGATTCATGTCGACGTCATGGACGGCCATTTCGTTCCCAACATCACCTTTGGCCCTCAAGTCGTTCGCGCCATCCGGCCTCATACCGACAAGACCATTGACACCCACCTGATGATCGCACCCGCCGATCCCTATCTGCAAGATTTTGCCGACGCAGGATCAGACATGATCACCGTACATGCTGAAGCAGGCCCACATCTGGACCGCTCGCTGCAGGCCATCAAGGCCATGGGCAAGAAGGCAGGCGTCTCGCTCAATCCGGGTACCCATGAAAGCGCCATCGAATATGTGCTCGACAAGCTGGATATGGTGCTCATCATGAGCGTCAACCCGGGCTTTGGCGGCCAGTCCTTCATTCCCTCCACCATCGACAAGATCGAGAAGGTCCGCGCGCTGATCGGCGATCGCGATATAGACATTCAGATCGATGGCGGCGTAACGCCCGAAACGGCCCCGCTCATCGCAGCGGCAGGCGCCAACATTCTGGTTGCTGGCTCTGCTGTCTTCAAGGGCGAAGGTGTCGAGGGCTATCGCGAGAATATCGCCCGCATTCGCGAAGCTGCGGAAAAGGCACAAAAGTAGTTTTAATCACGCGCTGCTCCCGAAAGCGCGCTTCACCTATCAAGAACAGGCCAACGACATGATCCCACGTTACTCCCGTTCCGAGATGACCGACATCTGGTCTCCGGAAACCAAATACCGCATCTGGTTCGAAATCGAAGCTCATGCATGCGATGCGCTGGCAAAGCTGGGGGTTATCCCGGAAAGCGCAGCAAAGACCATTTGGGAAAAGGGTGGCGCTGCCAAATTCGATATTGACCGCATCGACGAGATCGAGCGCGAGACCAAGCATGACGTGATCGCATTCCTCACGCATCTGGCAGAATTCATCGGACCGGATTCCCGTTTCGTGCATCAGGGCATGACTTCATCGGACGTGCTGGACACCTGCTTCAACGTGCAGCTGACCCGCGCCTCAGATCTGCTGTTGGCAGACATCGACAAGCTGCTGGAAGCAATCAAGCGCCGCGCAATGGAGCATAAAGACACCGTCTGCATCGGTCGCTCTCATGGTATCCATGCCGAGCCGGTTACCTTTGGCCTCAAAATGGCTGAAGCCTATGCCGAGTTTGATCGCTGCAAAAAGCGCCTGATCGCTGCACGAGAAGAAATCGCCACCTGCGCCATTTCCGGCGCTGTGGGCACCTTCGCCAACATCGACCCGAGCGTGGAAGAACATGTGGCAGAAGCCATGGGCCTCTCTGCAGAGCCGGTTTCCACTCAGGTCATCCCGCGCGACCGTCATGCCATGTTCTTTGCAACGCTGGGCGTCGTCGCGTCTTCCGTTGAGCGCGTCGCAACCGAAATCCGCCACCTGCAGCGCACGGAAGTTCTGGAAGCCGAGGAGTTCTTCTCCAAAGGCCAGAAGGGCTCTTCTGCCATGCCGCACAAGCGCAACCCGATCCTCACGGAAAACCTCACAGGTCTGGCGCGCATTGTCCGCTCGTCGGTTACGCCTGCGCTAGAGAATGTCGCTCTCTGGCATGAGCGTGACATCTCTCACTCCTCCGTTGAACGCATGATCGGCCCTGATGCCACAGTCACACTGGACTTTGCTCTGGTGCGTCTGACCAATGTCATCGACAAGCTTCTGGTCTATCCGGAGCGTATGGTTGGCAACATGGATCGCCTTGGTGGCCTCGTCCACTCCCAGCGCATTCTGCTCGCTCTGACACAGGCTGGCTCTTCGCGCGAAGACGCCTACCGTCTCGTTCAGCGCAACGCCATGAAGGTCTGGGAAAGCTACCATCATGCCGGTGCTGCCGAAGTCGATTTCCTCACTGAGCTCTTGAATGACGCCGATGTGCGCCAATATCTCTCTGAAGACGAAATCAAAAACCGCTTCGATCTGGGATATCACACCAAGAATGTCGATGTGATCTTCAAACGCGTCTTCGGTTAAGACAGACGCGATCGCAAGCGCGAAAGAAAGGCAATCAAATGAAGGCGTCTGAAGCAGACATTTTCATTATTCCCGGGCTGGACAATTCCGGCCCGGACCATTGGCAATCCCGCTGGGAAGACAAGATCAAGTCTGCCCGCCGCATTGAGCAGGAAGATTGGGCCAACCCGCAAATGGAAAGCTGGGTCAGCCGGATCATAGCCGATGTGGAGCAGGCAAAGCGCCCTGCGGTGCTCGTGGCCCATTCACTTGGGGTCGTAGCAACCGTCAAGGCCGCCGCCGCCATTGCTCCGGGTATCGTCAAGGGAGCCTTTCTGGTCGGCATGCCCAATGTCGAGAGCGACGATCATGTTCCCGGCCGTATCCGGCATTTTGCGCCTATACCGGAAGAGCCTCTGCCCTTCCCGTCCATTCTTGTGGCATCACGCAGTGATCCTTACTGCGCGTTTGAAACGGCAGAGCATTTTGGGCGCAAATGGGGCTCGACATTCGTTGACGCTGGCGAAACCGGCCATATCAACGAACATAGCGGACAAGGCCCGTGGCCCGAAGGCCTGATGACCTTCGCCAATTTCATGAGCCAACTCGCCTGACTTGGCCGCGCCAAGGCAAGGCAACCGCTATCCATCACTTGAGATACAAAAGAAAAGGCCTGACGCAGTCAGGCCTTTTTCCTGTTCGCAGCCTTTTCATTCAGCTTCCATAAAGGCAAATTGTCCCCACCTTCAAACGGAAGCTGCTGGTCCTTTAGATGAAATCAGCGCATCAATGCGCCTGGCAACGAACCACGACACCGGCAAAGCCAGCACCGCCCCAGCGATAACAAACACCAACAAGAAGCCCGCATTGATCGACAGCGTCCCGGACATGGTCAATGGAACGAGCGCAAAGATCCCCGCAAGGGTTGGCGCGATAATGATGTAGAAGAGTGCCACAAGTTTGAACATTGAAATCCCCCGGCCAATAGAAGCGCAACAAACCAGCCTCCTCCGGCTGTTGCATCGGTCGTACCCTCAGAACAGGATGATTTCAAATCTTCAAACATTCGATGATTTGGATCAACAAAGTGGTATATATTAAGCTTAATTCTAAAGTAGGAAAATGAGACCTGCGCCAGAGCCGCAGGTCCCCAAATTGTTCGTTGCACAAGGCATTTTGCCGGCAAAGCCTCAGGCCTTCAGCTCATCAGCCATCTGAGCCATACCCGCGGCAAGATAACCGCTGTCACTGCCCACTGCGATGAGATTGTAACCAAACCCGGCATAGCGTTTGGCGTAAGTGGTGTTAAAAGCATAAATACCGGAGAGTTTGCCAGCCGAAGCTGCTCTCTGGGCAACCATCTCATAGGCCTTGTTGGCCAATTCGCAATCCATATCAACCTTTGCCCCTTTAAGCAGAGTAAGGGAAAGATCGGCTGGCCCGACGAAGACACCGTCCAGACCTTCGACAGCCAGAATGTCATCAAGGTTATCGAGGGCGCGCTCTGTTTCAACCATGGCAAACACCAGACAGGCCGCATTCGCCTTGGCTACATAATCTGGCGCTTCGATGTCATAGAGTGCACAGGCCCCGAAAGGCGCAAAGCTGCGCTCGCCAACGAGCGGATATTTAGCAGCATTGACCAGCGCCTTCGCCTCTTCTGCGGAGTTGATCATGGGAGCAACAATCCCTTGCACACCAAAATCCAACGCACGAGACACGAAAGCAAAATCTCCGACAGGAATGCGCAGCAAAGGAGCCTTGCCCGCTTGGGCAATGGCAATCGTCATCGCCTGCGATTGGGCAAAATCCATGTGGCCATGCTGGCAATCGATGAGAAGCGCATCAAATGGTCCACTGGCAACAGCCCGGGCAACAAGTTCTCCGGGATAAAGGCTCCAACCACTATAAACAGGGGTACCAGTCTGCTGTGCAGTCTGCATGGCAACAGACAGGGTCTCTAGGGACGATGACATTTTTTCCTCCGGAATGAATACAATAGTCAGTCAGTTAGCAATCAAATGCTATTACAATTTCATACGCTGCCAATACCCGCAGCACAACATCATTGTAAGACTGCCTGACAATAATATCATAGACCGAAAGAATCAGTGCGGCACATCAAATTTCCATAAATTCAGCAGATTTTGGAAGCGTCATCCAGCGGTCGCGGTGACCTCCCCAAGCGCGATAGACATGAAATGGCTCAGTTTCTGGCGGATACGATGCTCGGACGAAGGCATGCCATGATTGCGAAAATCCTCCAGAATGCGATGCACGACATCGTCATCATCAGAGACCTTCAAACTGTTGCGGATCATGAGATCAGCATATTTTGCGGCCTCATCTTCAACAAAGCCAAGTTTGTCAGCAGCCCAATGGGCGATCAGCTTGTTTCGACGGGCCGTTGCCTTAAAAATGACCTCCTGATCATGAGCAAATTTTGCTTCATAGCCAAATTCTCTATTGTCAAACGTGGTCATGGTACCCCTCCTCTTGCTCCTTCCCAACGTGAAAATTGACTAAGACCAATGAGATTTTTGACAATTGGAGCGGACCATCTCTGTCCTGACACCGCCGGCACACCCTCGCAATAATCTAAGGATGTTTTCGTAGGTATATTCTACCATAAAATAGAACCAGAACAAAGAAGACCAAAATACAATTCAAACGCATCGTGAAGAGCCAGACACCTCTTATGGACGCATTTGGTTTTCGTCCCCAGCGCAACTGATGCCGCGAAGTCAGCACAGCAAAAAGAATAAGCGAAGAAAGGGAAAAATCTTGCCAGAGTCTCATTTCAAAGATTGTGTAACCGGCAGGAATTCGCTAATCAGCAGCCTTAGGAAAACACTTCGCAGCTACAAAATTTGGTAAATATCCCAAGCTTGGCCCGGTCCTTCTTCAAATAGGATATAGTGGGCCGGCAGAGGGCCTGATTCTCATCGCGCAGGATGCCACCTCCCCAGAGAAAGCACTGCACCTTGAGAACCACGTGCCGCAGGAATAAGACTTTCAAAAAGCCCTAATTGGAACACTGTTTTCTGTTGGGCTTTATACCCCTTAAAACCGCCCCTCGCGGGCAAAACTGAATGGTAATACGCTCATGAATCGTCGTCGCAGGATCTACGAAGGAAAGGCAAAAATCCTTTATGAAGGTCCAGAACCAGGAACCTTGATCCAACATTTCAAAGACGATGCCACTGCATTCAACAACAAGAAGCACGAAGTCATCGATGGCAAGGGCGTTCTGAACAACCGTATCTCCGAATTCATCTTCACCGCTTTGAACGATCTGGGCATCCAGACCCACTTCATCAAGCGGATCAACATGCGCGAACAGCTGATCAAGGAATGCGAAATCATTCCTCTGGAAGTCATTGTGCGCAACGTGGCTGCTGGCTCAATCTCCAAACGCCTCGGTGTTGAAGAAGGCACCCAGCTGCCGCGTTCTGTCATCGAATTCTGCTACAAGAATGACAGCCTTGATGATCCGCTCGTATCCGAAGAGCATATCACGGCATTTGGCTGGGCATCTCCGCAGGAAATCGACGACATCATGGCGCTGGCCATTCGCATCAACGACTTCCTTTCGGGCATGTTCCGCGCTGTTGGCATTCGTCTGGTTGACTTCAAGATTGAATGCGGTCGCTATTTCGAAGGCGACACCATGCGGGTCATTCTGGCCGACGAGATTTCCCCTGATTCCTGTCGCTTGTGGGACATCGAGTCCAACGACAAGCTCGACAAAGACCGGTTCCGCCGCGAAATGGGTGGCTTGATCGAAGCCTATCAGGATGTTGCAAAGCGTCTGGGCATCATGATCGAGAACACTCCCGAGCGTAAGGGCTCCGGCCCGGTTCTGGTGAAATAATCATTGACAAGGCAGGGTGATGAGCCCTGCCTTTTCCATTGTCTCTTCCCGGTGGGCAAAAGAAGCAAACCGGAAAACAAGGATAGCATGAAGATGAAAGCACGCGTCACCGTCACACTGAAAAACGGCGTTCTGGACCCTCAGGGCAAGGCCATTGAAGGCGCTCTTGGTGCATTGGGATTTGACGGCATCGGCTCCGTTCGTCAGGGCAAGGTGATTGACATCGAGCTGGGCGAAACTGACAAGGCCGCAGCCGAAGCAAAATTGTCCGATATGTGCGAAAAGCTGCTGGCAAACACCGTCATCGAGAATTACCACATCGGCATTCTCTGACGGAAGCATCAACAGGGCATCCTTCGCACCGGTAGCGCGGCTCCGGCGTGAAGAGAGACAATCACAGGGAGACACAGACGCCCATGAGTGAAAGAAACGGACCAGACGAGGCATCGCCTCTTGAGATGTCCCCTTCCGCTCCCGGCGCGCAAGGCCAGCCCCTCAAGGACCAGTTTGACGGGGCACCTTATGACCCAAAAGAGGAAGCCGCCAAGGCCATCCGCTTCATGGTCATCAAGGCAGCAGTCTTCATCCTGATCCCGGTCGTCGCTTCAGCCCTAGCCATATTTATCCTCTTGTAACAGGACGCCGCCAGGCATCCCTTTTTCGTCAAGGAGCAGGACATATGAAAACTGCGATCCTCGTATTCCCCGGAACCAACCGTGAGCATGACATGGCTGCCGCCGTGCGCTCCGTTTCCGGCAAAGACCCCATGATGGTCTGGCATGCCGAGACCGAAATCCCTGAAGCCGATCTGATCATTCTGCCCGGCGGATTTTCCTATGGTGACTATTTGCGCTCCGGCGCCATCGCCGCCCGCTCACCCATCGTGGCCGATCTTTTGGAAAAGGCCAAGCAGGGCGTTCGCATTCTCGGCGTCTGCAATGGCTTTCAGATTCTCACCGAAACAGGCATTCTGCCCGGAGCCCTGATGCGCAATGCTGGCCTCACCTTCATCTGCAAGGAAACCAAGCTGCGCGTTGAGCGTGATGATACCATCTTCACCTCTTCCTACAAAAAAGGTCAGGTCATGCGCTGCCCGGTCGCTCATCATGATGGCAACTTCTTTGCCGATGATGACACCCTGAAGATGCTGGAAGACGAAGGCCGTGTCCTGTTCCGCTATTGCGATGCGGCTGGCGAAGCCTCCGCTGAAGCCAACATCAATGGCTCACGCAACAACATTGCGGGCATCATGAATGCGCGCGGCACCATCCTTGGCATGATGCCACATCCTGAAAACCTGATCGAAGACCTGCATGGCGGCCTCGACGGTCGCGGCCTGTTCGAAAGCCTGTTGGAGAAGGTAGCATGAGCAAGAACGAACCACAGATCACTCCGGAGCTGATCGCCGCTCATGGCCTGAAACCCGAAGAATATAACCATATTCTCGAACTGATCGGTCGTGAGCCGACTTTCACCGAGTTTGGTATTTTCTCGGCCATGTGGAATGAGCATTGCTCCTACAAATCTTCCAAGAAATGGCTCCGCACCCTGCCGACCAAAGGTCCGCGCGTGCTTCAGGGCCCGGGCGAAAATGCGGGCGTGGTGGATATTGACGATGGCCAGACGGTTGTCTTCAAGATGGAAAGCCACAACCACCCCTCCTATATCGAGCCTTATCAGGGCGCAGCCACCGGTGTTGGCGGCATTCTGCGTGACGTCTTCACCATGGGTGCTCGTCCTGTTGCTGCCATGAACTCCCTGCGCTTCGGTGAGCCAGACCATGAACGCACCCGCCACGTGCTTTCGGGCGTTGTTGCCGGTGTTGGCGGCTATGGCAACAGCTTTGGCGTGCCAACCGTCGGCGGCGAAGTCAGCTTCCACGCCTCTTACAATGGCAACTGCCTTGTGAACGCCTTTGCGGCAGGCCTTGCCGATGCGGACAAGATTTTCCTCTCTGAAGCCAAGGGCGTCGGCATGCCGGTCGTCTATCTGGGCGCAAAGACAGGCCGCGACGGCGTTGGCGGAGCCACCATGGCCTCTGCCGAATTCGACGATGACAGCGAAGAGAAGCGTCCTACCGTTCAGGTTGGCGACCCATTCAGCGAAAAACGCCTGATGGAAGCCACCCTTGAACTGATGAAGACCGGCGCCGTGATCGCCATTCAGGATATGGGCGCTGCTGGCCTCACCTGTTCAGCCGTTGAAATGGGCGCCAAGGGCAACCTCGGTATCGATCTTGATCTCGACAAGGTGCCGAACCGCGAAGAGAACATGACTCCGTATGAGATGATGCTCTCTGAATCTCAGGAACGCATGCTGATGGTCCTGCATCCTGAAAAGCGTGAAGCAGCAGAAGCCGTCTTCCGCAAATGGGAACTGGATTTCGCTGAATGTGGTCTGACCACGGACACACTGCGCTTCCGCATTTTCCATCAGGGTGAAATGGTTGCAGACCTGCCGATCAAGGAACTGGGCGACGAGGCCCCTGAATATGATCGTCCATGGGTCGAAACACCAAAGACACCGAAGCTGGACAACGCAACGGTAGACGCACCAAAGAATCTCATGGATAGCCTTGTGGCCCTGATCGGCTCCAAGAATCTGTGCTCCCGCCGCTGGGTCTGGGAACAATATGACACCATGATTCAGGGCAACACCAAGCAGCGTCCGGGTGGCGATGCTGGCTTGATCCGTGTGGATGGGACCAAGAAGGGCCTCGCCTTCACCGTTGACGTAACCCCACGCTACTGCAAGGCAGACCCGTTTGAAGGCGGCAAGCAGGCTGTGGCCGAAAGCTGGCGCAACCTCAACGCCGTCGGCGCCGAACCTCTGGCAACCACCGACAACCTCAACTTCGGCAATCCTGAAAAGCCGGAAATCATGGGCCAGTTCGTGGGCTGCATCAAGGGCGTGGGCGCAGCCTGCGAAGCCCTCGATATGCCGATCGTTTCGGGCAACGTGTCCCTTTACAACGAAACCTCTGGCGAAGCCATCCTGCCAACCCCAGCCATCGGCGCTGTCGGCCTTCTGCCCGATGTCGATGTAGCCATCGGCAATGCCTTCGTTGCAGAGCATGAAGTCATCGTCCTGATTGGTGGCCACGGCACGGAAATGGGTCAGAGCACCTATCTGGCCGAACTGTTTGGCCGTGAAGAGGGCGCACCTCCTCCGGTTGACCTTGAGCTGGAAAAGAAGAACGGCACTTTCGTGCGCGAAGCCATCCGCGCGGGCACCATCACCGCGGCCCACGACATCTCCGATGGTGGGCTTGGCATCACAGTTGCCGAAATGGCCATCCGTTCCGGCCTTGGTTGTACCATTGAATTGCCAGCGCAGGATCCCCACATTGCATTCTACGCAGAAGATCAGGCACGCTACGTCGTGACCTGCTGCAAGGATACTGCCAACGCGCTTCTCGCTCAGGCCGAAAAGGCTGGCGTTCAAGCCGGTGTCATTGGTTTAATCGAAGGCGATAAATTCAGCGTTGCCGGACATGGCTCTGTTGCCGTTTCCAGCCTCTCTGAGGCCCATGAAAACTGGCTGCCGGCCTATATGGCTCAGTAGGATTGAGCTCTGGTCATTTGCTGAAAGATTAGACTGGTGATTGTCCGATTTTTCAGCTTGACCAGACCCCGTCTGTCGGAGGACGCTGAAGCGAAGTGATCATCCCGCCTTAATCTTGAAAAAGCGGGATGAACCAAAGAATTGCCCGAAGCAGGAATACGAACAATTGCGTATTCCTTTCTTCTCTGACAATATGCCCTCGAGGAGACCAGCATGCCAATGGAAGCGAGCGAAATCGAAACCCTGATCAGACAGTCACTACCGGATGCAAAGGTGATCATCCGGGACCTTGCTGGAGATGGCGATCATTTCGCCGCTGAAGTCGTCTCAGAGAGCTTCAGAGGGAAATCCCGCGTACAACAGCATCAGCTGGTATATGAAGCTCTGAAAGGCAATATGGGCGGTGAATTGCACGCTCTCGCACTGCAAACCTCAGTGCCAGATTGAGCAAGCGCCACCATCTGGCCCCTCCACACAGCTGACAGCTATCCTTGGTCTGCCGGATGTGTAAACCGCAAAGTTTGAAGGACGGACATATGAGCGAAATCCAGGCTTGGATCGACAACGAAGTCAAATCCAACGAAGTCGTGCTTTTCATGAAAGGCACGCCCACATTCCCGCAATGCGGCTTTTCCGGTCAGGTAGTTCAAATTCTGGATTATCTCGATGTGCCATACAAGGGCATCAACGTTCTGGAAAATGACGACCTGCGTCAGGGCATTAAGGATTATTCCAACTGGCCAACGATTCCCCAGCTCTATGTAAAAGGCGAATTCGTTGGCGGCTGTGACATCATCCGCGAGATGTTCCAGAGCCAGGAACTGCAGGAAATGCTCGGAAAACCGGCAACCGCCTGACGTGTTTCTGGGCCTAGGCGTTCAAAACATTCACATATTCAAGAATAGTGAATCGAAAGAATCGCTTATCGGCAGTTTCTCATAATCTGATTCAAGAAAACCCGGATGCCAGCATCCGGGTTTTCTTTTTGTCTAATCACTAGGCCGCAGAATCCCTTGTTTCCAATTCTTGAGAAACCGATTCAACGCAGCTATTTGTCATGCATGGTAAGGAAATTCTGCGATAGTGCGGTAACAGCTGCACAGCCTTCCGCATCATCACTGTCATCCCCTGCCCGATCATCTTCCAGCGACAGACCCTGAAAATCGAACAATTTGCTATCAAGCATATGCGACGGGCGGATGTTTGAGAGTGCCCGGAACATAACCTGTGTACGGCCCTTATGCTGGGCTTCAAAGCCCTGCAACATGGCCTTCACTTCCTGCCGCTGCAAACCATCCTGAGACCCGCACAGATCGCACGGAATGATCGGGAATTTCATCAGTTCAGCAAATTTGGCCAGATCCTTTTCCTCGCAATAGGCCAGCGGGCGGAACAGCATCAGATCGCCTTCTTCATTCTTTAGCTTGGGCGGCATGGTTGCCAATCGCCCACCATGCAGCAAATTGAGGAAGAAGGTCTCCAGAATGTCATCTCTGTGGTGTCCTAGCAACACAGCGTCACAGCCATGCTCACGCGCGATGCGATAGAGATTGCCGCGTCTGAGCCGCGAACACAAAGAACAATAGGTGTTGCCCTCCGGGATCTTCTCTTTGACGATGGAATAGGTATCCTGCCGCTCGATATGGTGAGGAATATCATGCTCCTCAAAGAAACGCGGCAGCACATCGGATGGGAAGCCCGGCTGCGCCTGATCGAGATTACAGGCCAGAAGGTCAACATCAAGCAGACCGCGCCATTTCAAATCGAGCAGAAGCGCCAGAAGGCCGTAGGAATCCTTGCCGCCAGAAAGGCACACAAGCCATTTCCGGCCCTTGGTCTGCATATTATAGTCATCAATCGCCGCACGCACATTGCGCAGCAGCCGCTTGCGCAGCTTCTTGAAGGACACCGAGCTGGGCGCATTGCGAAACATGGGGTGACAAAGGTCATCCTCATCCGGCAGAACGGCAGGCGCTTCAGCAGCAGGCAAAACAGCCTCACTCATAGGGTCACTCATATTGATCTTTCCCGGTCAGTCATGTGCCCCTGCATTAGCAAAAGCAAGCAGCAAGCTCAACGATGATTTGGCATTTCTCTCAGGCCACAGCCCAATACGACAAAAGGCTGCCACTTGGGACAGCCTTTTGCAAATTCGACGGAAATTCCGTTTCCCTTAACGGGAATAGAATTCGACCACGAGGTTCGGTTCCATGACGACAGGATATGGCACGTCGGCCAGCTGCGGCATAGCTTTGTAGGTAGCGGTCATCTTGTTGTGGTCTGCTTCGATGTAATCAGGCACATCACGCTCAGCCAGCTGGGTTGCTTCCAGAACGAAAGCGAGCTGCTTGGAACGATCGCGCACTTCAATCACATCACCAACCTTACAACGGTAGGAAGGAATGTTGACGCGCTGGCCGTTCACTTTAACGTGGCCGTGGTTTACGAACTGACGAGCAGCAAACACGGTAGCAACGAATTTCGCACGGTAGACAATGGCGTCCAGACGGGACTCCAACAGACCGATCAGCAGTTCCGAGGTATCGCCCTTCAGACGGTTTGCTTCCTTATAGATGCGCAGGAAGTGTTTCTCGGAGATGTTGCCGTAGTAGCCTTTCAGCTTCTGTTTTGCACGCAGCTGCAGACCGAAGTCAGACAGTTTGCCTTTACGGCGCTGACCATGCTGGCCCGGTGCATATTCGCGGCGGTTTACCGGGGACTTCGGACGACCCCAGATATTTTCGCCCATACGGCGGTCAATTTTATACTTCTGAGAATGGCGCTTGGACATTCGCGTGTTTCCTTTCAAGTTTTTAAGAAAACGCGCCCCTCCTGGGATCATCGGCAAAAGCCAGATCCGACAGAACACAAAGGATGCGCCCCTTTGTCTTCGCGGGTGCGTTAAAATCAAAGGGGGCCAACAAAAGGCCCCGCAGAGATTGGATGGTGTTTAGAGCCTTTACCCTGGCAAGTCAAACTGAATCCGCCAGTTTCTGCCTAGAAACCGCGTTTGCCTCACAGAATCATGCCTGCTTGTGCCTTTTTCTCAACAAGTGATGCCCAAGCGATGGTAAGCCTCTCCGTATCGCCTCTTGTTGCGAAAAAGCGTATGCGCCTTTCCTGCTGGGGCAAATCAGCCTGCCAGCCAGCAATACAGTCCTGCCATTCCTGCTCAAGCAGATGCATCACCCGTCGCGCAACGGCATGGGCTGGATCGATCCACAGCACCGGGCGCGGCGCAATGGCTTCCAACACAGGCAACAAAAGCGGATAGTGCGTGCAGCCCAGGACGATCACATCCACATCACCATTTTGAGGCCCCTCGAAGACGCCCTGTATCTCGGCATAAACGGCCTCCTCATTCCTCTCTCCTTCCAGAAGATAGGATTCAGCCAACCGCGCCAGCCGATTGCAGGCGATAAGGTCCACCACGCATTCATCGGCATAATCGCGAATGAGATCACGCGTATAAGCGCGTCGAATGGTCCCCGGCGTGGCAATCACCGCAAAATGCCCTGAGCGGGTCGCATGCGCCGCCGGTTTGATAGCCGGAACAATCCCGACAATCGGAAAGGAAAAGCGCGTACGCAACGCTTCTAGAGCGACTGTGGAAGCCGTATTGCAAGCGACCACCAACAAATCCGGGACATAGGCCTTGCAGGTGTCTTCAATAAGGTTGATCAGCCCATCGATAAGCGCGTCATCACTCAGATCCCCATAGGGAAAGCGCGCATCATCGGCCAGAAATAGATAGTTGGCATAGGGAAGTGTCGCCATAAGAGCAGACAAAACCGACAGCCCACCCAGACCGGAATCGAAAACAAGGATATTGGGATCTCTTTTCCTGACCATACTCACGCCCCATTCCGTCAAAGACGAACCTTTACCCGCAGCCGTTTTTACGGCTTGGGCCGCTCGTGCCTGCGCTGCAAAGCTGCAACAACGCCGCGCAAGGTACGCACTTCCTGTTCAGCCCAATCGCCTTTCTGCAAGATCGTGCGCAGATTCTGAACCATGTGCTGGCGTTTTTCCGGAGGCCGGAAAAAACCCGCTTCGTCAAGAGCTTCCTCGAAATGGTCAAACAGCCGGACCATGTCTTCCTTGCTGGCGCGCGGCACATCCGGCGTCTCAAACGGCAACGCCGCTTCGCGATCGCTGCCAGACATGCGCCATTCATAGCAGATGATCAAAACGGCCTGCGCGATATTGAGAGAAGAAAAATCCGGATCAACGGGCAACGTCAGAATTTCGTTTGCAAGGGCAACTTCATCATTATTCAGTCCCCATCGTTCGCGTCCGAACATGATCCCGACCTTACCGCCATTATTCACCGTGGCGCGCAAAATCTGCGCAGCTTCCACCGGATGGCGCACAGTCTTGAGCATATCGCGCTGGCGAGCAGTTGTTGCATAGACGAAGTCCAGATCAGCGACGGCCTCTTCCACGGTTTCAAACTTCAACGTCTTTCCGATAACATGGTCCGCACGGCTTGCAGCATTGCGTGCCTTTTCACTGGGCCATCCGTCTCGCGGTCTCACCAGCCTCAAATCTGTAACACCGAAATTGGCCATGGCGCGTGCTGCCATGCCGATATTTTCTCCCAACTGTGGTTCGACCAGAATAATGACCGGATCCATTTCTTCTTCTTTCCATTATCCGAAAAACGCCCATACAGCGAATGCCTAACAAGGCGCGCGTTGCTAATCTGCATTTGAAAACTGGGCGAGTAGTGGCGCAAAGCCATGCCGATTGCAAGCCCCGCCACCCGTTTCGCCGCCCAAACCGCACTGGAAGATCAAAAGAAGAAAACGTTTTCCTACCCAACAATGCAGTAGAAATGATTAGAAACGCTTCAAGTAAAAATGTTTCATGTAGAATAAGTGATAAATTGCACACCTATTAACCGAGAGAAAATTTAAGTGAGAGAAAAGGTGTGGCTACCCAATCAATCAAGGTGGTGGGCAAGCGGGTGATTAGGTAGCCACTGGTCTGAAAGACCAAAATATTTGTAACCAAAAAGTAATCCAAGGTAAATAGCAAACCAATTACCTTTACTGAACTATTCACTTAATATTTCCAAGAAAATAATATAAAAATAGAATATGAAATATAGACAGGGCTTCAAACCGAAACAAATAGACAAGAACTTAAGTGATAAACTTATTACGAAAACACTTGCAAGCCAGAATGACACTGTTGAAGTCAATCTCAATAAAAAGCCACGGACTTTATCAAGCCCGTGGCATCATATTTTGAATAAGCATTACTGCTAATTCATCCGATTTTATCTTGTCAGTTAAATCTCGTTTTCTGGAATAAAGGCAACCAGCGCAAAGAGACTTTAAGACAGCAAAGCTTCGATAGCAGCAATGGCGTCATTGGCCTTGTCAGCATCCTTGCCGCCAGCCTGAGCCATATCCGGACGTCCACCGCCACCGCGGCCGCCGAGTACTTCAGCGGCAACCTTGACCATGTCCACAGCATTGAAGCGATCTGTCAGGTCGTCAGTCACACCAACGACAACACCGACCTTGCTATCTTCCGACACGGCAATCATCACGACGACGCCAGAGCCAATGCTTTCCTTGCCCTGATCAACCATGCCTTTAAGGTCTTTGGGCGAAATGCCTTCAGCAACACGTGCGAGGAACTTAACGCCATTGACTTCTTTGACGGCATCGCCACCGGAACCGCTGCCACCCATAGCCAGCTTGCGGCGCACATCGGCAAGCTCTTTTTCGAGCTTGCGGCGATCTGCCACCAGCGCTTCCAGACGCTCGACAAGATCATTTGGCGCCACTTTCAACAAACCCGCGGCTTCGCGCACGCGCCCATCCTGCTGCTGCAAATAGGTACGCGCTTCCTTACCGGTCAAGGCTTCAATACGGCGCACACCGGCTGCGACTGCGCTTTCGGAAACGATAGTCATCAGACCAACATCACCGGTGCGGTTCACATGGGTACCGCCGCAAAGCTCAACCGAATAGGTCTTGCCAGCCTTGTCACCACGCAGGGCTTCGCCCATGGAAACCACGCGAACCTCATCGCCATATTTCTCACCAAACAGCGCCATGGCACCCGCTTCAATGGCATCATCAACAGCCATAATGCGGGTTTCGACAGGTCCATTCTGCAAGACGATCTCGTTGACCATCTCTTCAACCTGGCTCACTTCTTCATCCGTCACCGGTTTTTGGTGCGAAAAGTCAAAGCGCAGACGCTCCGGCGTTACGAATGAACCTTTCTGTGCCACGTGATCGCCAAGGGTTTCCCGCAGGGCTTCATGCAAAAGGTGGGTCGCGGAATGGTTCGCCCGGATGGCAGAGCGACGCTCGTGATCCACAACCAACTCCAGCGCGTCTCCGACTTTCACCGATCCCTCGACGAGTTTGCCCAAATGTACAAACATGCCGTGGTTTTTCTTCACGGTATCAGTCACTTCGAAGCGAATGCCATCGGCGATCATAACGCCCGTATCGCCAATCTGACCACCGGATTCGCCATAGAATGGTGTCTGGTTGAGAATGATGCTTGCTTCGTCTCCGGCCTTCAGGCTGTCCACTTCTGCGCCATCCTTGACCAATGCGACAATAGCCCCTTCGGTGCGTTCGCGATCATAGCCCAAGAAATCAGTTGCCCCGACTTTCTCGCTCACGTCGAACCAGATTGCATCAGTTGCCGCTTCGCCAGAGCCGGCCCAGTTGGCCCGAGCTTCCGCCTTCTGGCGTGCCATGGCCGTATCAAATCCGGCGACATCAACCTCGATGCTGCGTGCACGCAAGGCATCCTGCGTCAGATCGAGAGGGAAGCCATAAGTATCGTAAAGCTTGAAGGCTGTTTCCCCATCAAGACTATCGCCCTTATGCATGCCGTCCGTTGCATCATCAAGCAACTGCAGACCACGGCTCAAGGTCTTGCCAAAGCGGGATTCTTCAAGCTTCAAGGTTTCCGTGATCAGGGCTTCTGCGCGCACGAGCTCAGGGAAAGCCTGCCCCATTTCGCGTACGAGCGTCGGCACCATCTTGTAGATAATGGGATCCTGCGAGCCGAGCAACCGCGCGTGACGCATGGCGCGACGCATGATGCGGCGCAGAACATAGCCGCGGCCGTCAGAAGAAGGCAGCACGCCATCGGCAATCAGGAAGCT
This sequence comes from uncultured Cohaesibacter sp., assembly GCF_963682185.1. Taxonomy (NCBI): domain Bacteria; kingdom Pseudomonadati; phylum Pseudomonadota; class Alphaproteobacteria; order Hyphomicrobiales; family Cohaesibacteraceae; genus Cohaesibacter; species uncultured Cohaesibacter sp. The sequence goes on from NZ_OY821667.1 coordinate 953,903, forward strand.
GGTAGAGCGCAAATGGTCAGCAATCACACGGTGGCTGGCCTTGGCTTCGCCCACTTCGTCAACACCGGTCAGATCAACACTATTCTGGATCAGCGCCCGGAACAAATCCGTTTCATAGTTATCATGGGTCCCCTGAAGCACCGCGGCGATACGCTCAAGCCCCATGCCCGTATCAATGGAAGGCCGAGGCAGGTCCACACGCTCATCTTTGGTGAGCTGCTCATACTGCATGAAGACGAGGTTCCAGATTTCGATAAACCGGTCGCCATCTTCTTCCGGGCTACCCGGAGGGCCACCCCAGATGTGATCGCCATGATCATAGAAAATTTCGGAGCAAGGACCGCATGGGCCAGTTTCCCCCATCGACCAGAAGTTATCGCTGGTCGGAATGCGAATGATCTTGTTGTCAGAAAGCCCTGCAATCTTTTTCCAGAGATCAAAAGCTTCGTCATCTTCGTGATAGACGGTCACCAGCAGCTTGTCCGCAGGAAGGTCGAATTCCTTGGTGATCAGGTTCCAAGCAAGCTCGATGGCATTTTCCTTGAAATAGTCACCGAAAGAAAAGTTGCCGAGCATTTCGAAGAAAGTGTGATGACGCGCCGTATAGCCGACATTATCCAGATCGTTATGCTTGCCGCCTGCGCGCACGCATTTCTGCGATGTTACCGCGCGGCTATAGTCACGCTGCTCAAGGCCCGTAAACACATTCTTGAACTGCACCATGCCTGCGTTGGTAAACATCAACGTCGGGTCGTTGCGCGGAACCAGAGGCCCGGAATCCACGATGGAGTGACCATGCTCGTTGAAGTAGTTCAAGAAAGTTGATCGAATTTCATTTACACCGCTCATGACACACCAATTTCTCCTGCCCCGGATGAGGCTCAGAACCTTTCGCTCATTTCACACTCTGCCATCCGATCAACAGATGCAGCAATATCTTAGCCCGCAATCAAGACCTTCAAAAATGAAGTGGCCGAGCGTACTTCTTTCCAATAACAGAAGGGCTCGAAGGCCTGACAGGGATGAATGCCAAGATTGAAGGAAGACAATCGTCTTCTTGGCAATTTTCTAACTTTGTCTCTTGGCGGTTTTAACGAGCAACAAAGCGCATGTCTATCATTTTGCGCAGAAACCCCAGAGCTATCATCAGCTTCTGTCGAAAATTATCGGCTTTTTCATTGCGTATTCCAGCCCACAATACAAAAGGGCCACCCAAGGCGGCCCTCTCAACAATCGGAACGAATGAAATCTCAAAGAGCCATCAAGAAGAAAACTGACCTTCTATTGGCATCTCACACGGTTATTCGTCGTCGCCTTCATCAGCGGTAGCAAGATCAATCAGATCAGCGTTAAGACCTGCACTTTGGCGAATACCCACTTCGATCTCATCGGCAATCTGAGGATTTTCCTTAAGGAAATTCTTCGAATTTTCGCGCCCTTGCCCCAAACGCTGGCTATCGTAGGAGAACCATGCTCCCGACTTCTCGACAATCCCGGCCTTTACACCAAGATCAAGAAGCTCGCCAAGTTTGGAGATGCCTTCTCCATAGGTGATATCGAACTCGACCTGCTTGAACGGAGCGGCCACCTTGTTCTTGACGACCTTTACGCGTGTCTGGTTACCCACGACCTCGTCACGATCCTTGATGGAACCGATCCGGCGAATATCCAAACGGACAGATGCGTAGAATTTCAGAGCGTTACCACCGGTCGTCGTTTCCGGACTACCAAACATCACGCCAATCTTCATACGGATCTGGTTGATGAAGATAACCATGCAATTGGTGCGAGAGATGGACCCCGCCAACTTGCGCATGGCCTGACTCATCAAGCGCGCCTGAAGACCGGGAAGCGAATCCCCCATCTCGCCTTCCAGCTCGGCTCGCGGCGTCAGGGCAGCAACCGAGTCGACCACCAGAACATCCACGGCACCGGAACGCACCAGCGTATCGGCAATTTCAAGTGCCTGCTCACCAGCATCGGGCTGAGAAATCAGCAGGTTATCAATATCCACGCCAAGCTTGCGCGCATAAATCGGATCCAGCGCATGCTCAGCATCCACAAACGCGCAGATTCCGCCACGCTTTTGCGATTCTGCAACCACATGCAGAGCCAGAGTGGTTTTACCAGATGATTCCGGACCATACACCTCGACGATTCGTCCTTTGGGCAGACCACCGATACCCAATGCGATATCAAGCCCGAGAGAACCAGTCGGAATGGACTCAATTTCGACCACTTCTCTCTGGCCCAGCTTCATCACGGAGCCTTTGCCGAATGCGCGGTCAATCTGCGATAGGGCGGCTTCCAATGCCTTTGTCTTGTCCATGCTGCTTCCTTCGACCAACCGGAGACTATTTTGTGCCATTTTGAGTTCCATTCTTCATAGCGAACACGCTTGTGCAACAACGATTAATGTACACATTTTGTTCTCCATTACAAGAAAACAAGCAATACTCTGAGAAAAAAGATATATTTTAATTTTGTTCCACCCTTGTTCTCAAGGGAAAACTTCTTCTTTTTCAGCATCTTCTCTCCGCAAATAACATGTGGAGAATTACGACATGATTCGTCCAGAGGCCGAAAGACAGCCATCTTCACTGAGTGTAGACAAGCAAACAACTCCCGACAAAACGCCTAGACAAATGGCACATTCACGACATGTCATGTATGGTTTGCGACAATATTTTCCTATTTTCATCACAAATCCCCCAAAAATGCCTCGAAAATAAAGAGCTATTCGTCTGGCACAGAATTTGCTACTCAATTTTCAAGCGATATGAAGTCAATATACATAACGCAAGAAAGCAGCAGCATGACGAGACAACCTCAATCGGTACGCCCTATTCTCTCCTTCCTTGACAAGGCCGGTCACAGGGCGAGTGCAGAACGCTTTGCTCTCTTGTCCGAGATTGACCGAGAAGGTTCCATCTCGGCTGCGGCCAAAAAACTAAACATCAGTTACAAGGCCGCCTGGGATGCAGTCAATGCACTCAACAACCTGTTCAGCACCCCTCTTGTAAACGCAAAGCCCGGCGGCAAAAGGGGGGGCGGCGCCATCCTCACTGATGAAGGCCGCAGGGCGCTGGAGGCCCACAGCCACCTCACTGATCGTCTTAATGCCTTTCTTGCAGAGATCGAACAGGACATCTGCGGCAATCCCGGCAGTTCGCCTGTCACCACCCCCCTGCTATGGAGTTTTGCCATGCGCACCAGTGCCCGTAACGTGTTCCACGGTATCGTCGAAGGAGTCATCCCCGGAGCCGTCAATTCAGAAATCAGCCTTCGCGTATCAGAACAATCAGTATTGACCACTGTGATCACCAATAAGAGCGCAGAAAATCTGGGCTTGCGCGTTGGCGGCGAAGCCTTCGCCCTCATTAAGGCTTCAACCCCCGTGTTGATGGCTGATACCGAAGGCGCACGCCTCTCCGCCCGCAACCAGATCAGAGGCACGGTCACTTCGGTCGAGCCCGGAGCCGTGAACAGCGAGATACAGCTCGACATCGGCAATAGCAAAACCCTGGCGGTTGTTGTCACGCGTCAAAGCGCCGAAAGCCTTGCCATCAAACCCGGCGACAAGATGCGCGCCATCATCAAGGCATCTCAAATTATCCTCGGCGTCGAATAACAATCTGTTCAAACATCCCATTTCATCCCCACCCATCCACATCGAAAGGCATCATCTCCATGAGTTTATCTTTCAAAACGCTCCTCTCTTTATCCGCCTTAACGCTCTCTGTCGTAAGCCTTGCTGGCCCATCCCATGCCGCAGACACCAAGGTGGCCGTCGCGGCGAACTTCACCGCCGCAGCCAAGGAAATCGCCACGGCCTTCGCCGCAGAAACAGACCACACCGCAACGCTCAGCTTTGGCTCCACCGGCAAGCTCTATACCCAGATTGCCAACGGAGCCCCCTTCTCGGTGTTTCTGGCAGCGGATCAGGCTCGCCCGATCAAGACCGAGACAGAAGGTCTGGCCGTACCCGATAGCCGCTTCACCTACGCCCAGGGCAAAATCGTGCTGTACAGCACAAATCCCGATCTGGTTGATAGCGAAGGTGCCGTTCTGAAGCAGCCTGATAAATTCCACAAGCTCGCCATCGCCAATCCCAAGACAGCCCCCTATGGCGCCGCCGCCATGGAAACCCTCGACAAGCTGAACGTCCCGGCAGCCGTTATGGATGCTCTGGTGCAGGGTGACAGTATTTCGCAAACCCACCAGTTCGTCGCTTCCGGCAATGCGCAGCTTGGCTTTGTTGCCCTGTCTCAGGTCGTCAACAACAAAGAAGGCTCCCAATGGGTCGTCCCTGCAGATCTTTACACTCCCATCAAGCAGGATGCGGTCTTGCTCAAAACCGGTTCAAACAAAGAAGCCGCCAAGGCGTTCCTCGCCTTTCTCAAAGGGAAAACCGCAAAGGAAATCATCCTCAAATTCGGCTATGGTGTCGAATAGCACCCCGGCGATCACTTGAAGGGCCATAAAAGAACAAGAAGGGAGACAAGCAGTGCTGGAAGCCATAACCCTGACACTGGAACTGGCGATCACCGTCACCATTCTGCTGCTGATCATCGGCACGCCGATTGCCTGGTGGCTCGCCAGATCAAAAAGCTGGTGGAAGGAGGTGGTCGGCACACTGGTCTCCCTGCCGCTCGTGCTACCGCCAACCGTGCTCGGCTTCTATCTGTTGCTGGCGCTCGGGCCAAACAGCATACTCGGTCGCTCCATAGCGGCGGTGGTCGGGCACACCTTGCCCTTCACCTTCGCTGGCCTCGTCGTGGCCTCCATCATCTACTCCCTGCCCTTCATGGTTCAGCCGGTGCGCAATGCCTTTGAAGCCATCGGAGAGCGGCCACTGGAGGTGGCCTCCACCCTGCGCGCGTCACCTCTGGATTGCTTCTTCTCCGTCGTGCTGCCACTGGCAAGACCCGGCCTCATCACCGGCACCATCCTCAGCTTTGCCCACACGGTGGGAGAGTTCGGGGTCGTATTGATGATCGGCGGCAACATCCCCGGCGAGACAAAGGTGCTCTCCATCGCCATTTATGATTATGTCGAGACACTGGAGTGGAACAAGGCCCACATTCTGGCTGGCGGCATGCTTGTCTTCTCCTTCCTTGTCATCTTCAGCACGACGACCATCGAGAAGCGTTTAAGGAGGCGCATGCAATGACCGGCCCCCTTCTCTCATTCACTCATCAGGATAAGCAGTCCGATATGATCTCAGCCCACTTTAAGGGCCCTCAGGGTAGCTTCATGCTGGACGCGGCCTTTGCGCTGCCTGCCGCCGGCATCACCGCCCTGTTTGGCCCCTCGGGCTGTGGCAAGACCAGCGTCCTGCGCTGTATTGCCGGGCTCAATGCCATGAAAGAGGGTTTCTTTTCCCTCAAGGGCGACATCTGGCAAGACAAATCCAGCTTCCTGCCTGCCCACAAGCGCCCCGTCGGTTATGTCTTTCAGGAAGCAAGCCTCTTTCCCCATCTCTCCGTCGAGCAGAATCTCGTCTATGGGCAAAAGCGCAGCCGCCCCCTTGATCCGTCCGACACGGCCCGACTTGATCAGAATGATGTCATCGAGTTACTCGGCATCGGGCCGCTGCTCAAGCGCTCTCCCAACAAGCTCTCGGGTGGGGAACGTCAGCGGGTGGCCATCGGCCGTGCCCTTCTCTCCTGTCCCAGCATCCTGCTCATGGATGAACCCATGGCCGCGCTCGACCGCTTCAGCAAGAACGAGATTCTGCCCTATCTGGAGCGGCTGCATGATGAACTGAAGATCCCCATGCTCTATGTCAGTCATGACATTGGAGAAGTGGAACGCCTCGCCGACCAAATGGTTTTGATGGAACAGGGCAAGGTCAAGGCCGCCGGACCGCTGCAGTCCCTCCTGTCCAATCCCGACCTGTCACTTGCGAGCATGCCAGATGCAGCCTCCGTTCTTGGCGGCACCCTCACCGCAATGGATGATGCCTTTGGCATCAGCACCATCATGGTCTCCGGGCTTCCCTTTTATGTCCCAGGCGTCAAGGGCCCCATCAAACGGCCCATCCGCCTCAGGATCGAGGCCAGCGATGTCGCCCTCTCCCGACACATGCCTGAAGGCTCATCGTCCATCCTCAACACCCCGACCGTCACCATCGAGACCATCCAGCCCTTCGGCAACCATATGGCCAACATATTCCTTACTCTGGGCGAAGATCTGGACCGACAAACCCTCATAGCCCGCATCTCAAACAAAAGCCTCCACGCTCTCGACCTAAAGGTCGATGACAGGCTTCAGGCCATGATCAAATCTGTGTCAATGGTGAGAGAAGTCTAACCTTCCCACCAAAGCGCCCAATAAAAATGCCCGCGCCTCATGAAAAAGGTGCGGGCATTCGGCTTTGGAAGAAAGCCTGAGGATCAGAAGTAAGGTTCAGTAACCCAAGGGACACAGGCCACAATGATCACCGATACGAGGATCGCGAACATGTAAGGCCAGATCGCCTTCATGGCCTTGTCAGGCTCAATGCCACCAATCGCACAGGCCTGATAGAAGCCGATACCAAGAGGCGGAACGAACAGGCCAAGGCTCATGGACAGAACCATCATGATGGCATAATGCACACCACCAATGCCAAGCTCCAAAGCAATCGGGAATAGCAGAGGCGCAAACACCACAACCGCCGGAATGCCTTCAAGCACACTGCCAAGGATCGCGAAGACCACAATGGACAGAGCCATGAAACCGAAGGCACCGCCAGGCATCTGTTCCATCGCTGCTGCCAGCTGATGAGAGAAACCGGATTGGGTCAAAGCCCACGCCATGGCCGTTGCCGTGCCCAGAATGATCATGATCGCACCGGAAAGCGCCAGCGAATTGCATAGCATCTTCCACATGCGCCCGACCGGGAACTTGCGGTAAAGCAGGATCGAAACCAGCAGAGTGTAGACGATACCAACAGTCGCCACCTCGGTTGCCGTTGCAATCCCGGCCACCACGGCGACACGGATAACAGCAAGCAGCAGGAAGGCTGGCAGAGCGTTGAGAATTGCAAACAGGATCTGCTTGCGGCTGGCCCGTTTGGCTTCGCTGACATCTTCATCGCGCGAACGGAAGTAAGCAACGATGAGCAGGCCGATAGCACCAAGAGCCGCCGGAATAAGGCCGCCGGTAAACAGAGCCGCAATGGAAACACCGGTCACAGAGCCAACCGTGATGAGCACGATGGATGGTGGAATGGTTTCGCCCATGGCAGCTGACGATGACAGCAGACCGATCAGTTCGCCCGGCTCCTTGCCGCGCTTCTGCATTTCAGGCAGCAACACCGGAGCGATGGCGGCCATATCGGCAGCTTTCGAGCCGGAAATACCGGAAACCAGATACATGGCACCAACGAGCACGTAGGACAGACCACCCTTGAAGTGGGCAACCAAAGACGCCAGCACATTGACCAGAGCAGCCGCCAGACCCGTCACTTCGATGAGCAGCCCAAGCAGCACGAACAGCGGAATGGAGAGCAATACGAAGCCCGACATGCCTTCGTCCATGCGGCTGATCACAATCACCATCGGCATATAGGTCATGAATTTGAGATAGACGACCGTGGCCAGACCGAAAGCAACCGCGATGGGCGCCCCACCAAAGACCAATGCCGCCAGACCAACACCAAAGAAGATGATCAGGTTGAAGTTTTCCATATTCTCAAGCTGAGGCAGGAAGACATTCAGCAGAATTGCGCAAACCGCGATGACCGCAACCCCGAACAGGAAGTCAGACACCTTGGCCTTCTGGATCAGCTGCAGAACCGCAACGATCATCATCAGGGTAAGACCGACAAACATGGCCCCCGAGCGCACCGTATCGGGCAACTGCAAGGCTGGAGTTGTGATCATCATCTGACCGATGGAATGTTCAAGGGCAGGATGGATGAGCAACCCGAGGAACAGAATGACACACATGGATGCCAAAGTGTTGATACGGGATTGCCAGCGTTTTGGCGCCAATCCGACAACCACAGTCAGATGCATGTGGCCGCCCTTGTGTTGAGCCACGACGGCCCCGAACATGCTCAGCCACAAAAACAGGATGGTAGCCAATTCATCCGACCAGACCAGTGGAGAATGCAGGGCGTAGCGAAATGCTACGCCTGCAAAGAGAACCACGACCTCCAACCCCAGAAAGATGGCTCCAGGGATTTCGACAACGAGCGCAATCCATTGTTCTAGCTTTGCGCAAAAGTCACGAAAAGAGGACAGCCCATCTTCCGAATTCGTTTCAACGATAGTCGACATAATTATTCCTTAGCCGAGCTTGCCAGAGTATTTTTCAAGAAGGCTCCAAGCCTTATCACCGAACTTCTCTTGCCACTTGGAATAGAAATCGGTCTTGTTCAGAGCTTCAACGAATGGTTTCGGATCAGGACGAGTGATGGTCATGCCCTTGGATTCCAGATCAGCCTGAACCGAAGCGTTCAGCTTGGAAATGTCATCGCGTTGCTTGAGACCACAATCATTCAGAATGCCTTCGGCGATAGTCTGGATATCTTCCGGCAGGCGCTTCCAGGTCAGACCACTGGCAACGAACAGATAGCCGTCCCAGATGTGATTGGTCAGCATGGCGTATTTCTGGACTTCATAAAGCTTGGCGGTCTGGATGATCGGCAGAGGGTTTTCCTGAGCGTCCATCACATGCGTCTGCAAAGAGGTGTAAACCTCGGAGAACTGCATACTGGTTGGAGCTGCACCCAGCGCTTCAAACAGGCTGATGGAAAGCTGACTGACCGGCACACGGATCTTGATGCCATGCAGATCTTCCGGAGATTCCACAGCCGCTTCAGAGGTGGTCAACTGGCGGAAGCCATTGTCCCAGACGGTGCGCATCATATGCAGGCCGGCCTTTTCGATTTCCTCGCCAACATAACCACCAAGGTCGCCATCCATGGCAGCCCATACATGATCATAGTCCGGGAAGGCAAAGCCCACAGCGTTGATCGGAGCAACAGGAACGAGCGTTGCGATCACCAGAGCGGACGGCGTGAAAAAGTCAATCGCGCCAAAACGGACCTGATTGAGCATGTCGGTGTCACCACCGAGCTGGTTGCTTGGGAAGATCTTAATGTCCAGATCGCCGTTGGTTTCCTCTTTGATGCGCTTGGATGCTTCAGCAGCGCGCACATTCAACGGATGGGACAGAGGAAGGTTGTTACCATATTTATATACGAATTTGGATTTTGCCTCTGCACGGATGTGCGGCATAGCCAACGTGGCCGGTACGGCCAGGGCTGCGGACTTCAACAGATTTCGTCTGCTAATGTTTGCCATGATTTCTTCTCCCTAATAAAGGCATCTAAAAAGGGTTCAGTTCGCAACTGCGTGACGCCTCTAGATTTGTAACATAATATCTGTTACGTTCCTTGTCCATAGATGTTTTATTCTCTCGGGAGTTAAAAAATGAGTAGGTTCTTCGGTGAGGTACGCCAGATCGGCTATGTCGTCAAAAATATTGAAGAAGCAATGGAGTTCTGGTCCAAGACACTTGGCATAGGCCCTTGGTTTTACGCAGAAAAAATCGCTGATAAGGACTTCTACTACAAAGGAGAATTGTCCCCGATCGAGCGCTCTGTCGCCCTCGCAAATTCTGGGTATATTCAGATGGAGCTTGTGCAACAATTGAATGATGCCCCCTCTATGTACCTTGATTTTCTCAATGCAGGCCGCACTGGCGCCCAGCATTTTGCCTATTGGACTCGCAACTACACAGAGGATCTGGCACGCCTGACGGCACAGGGTTTGACCGTTGGAATGAACGGCGCTGTGGGAGACGACGGCCGTTATTGCTACTTCGAAACGGAGTTCCATCCAGGCACAGTGATCGAATTATCCGAGGTAAACGGGCCAAAAGGCACGCTTTTCAAGACAATTCGTGACGCCAGCATCGATTGGGATGGAACAGATCCTATCCGCCCATTCCCGGATCTTTCCACCCTTCCGGTGACCGATCCCGAAGATTTCCCCATCTGAAACTTCGGCATAGCATGGGCCTAAAGGCCATTCACCACCCATAATAAGAAAGCCCGCTCAAACGATGTTTGAGCGGGCTTTTCCTTGTCAAAATTGCGTAATATCACATATCAGGCGTGACAAATACCAAAATTACTCACCACGTAACACGCTGCCATAACTCATTTCACAGGCTTCATCTTGCGCGCCATAGCAATGGCCGCTTTCATATTATCCGGACGCGCAAGACCACCCTTCCAGGCGATATCAAAAGCAGTGCCGTGATCCACTGAAGTGCGCAAAATCGGCAGCCCTGCCGTGATATTCACACAGTCATGCCCGCCAATCAGCTTCGCAGGAATATGCCCCTGATCGTGATATTGGGCGACGACAATATCAAACTTCCCTTCAATCGCCTGCTCAAAGACCAGATCCCCCGGAATCGGATCAGACACATTCATCCCCTCGGCTCTTGCCAGCTTGATAGCAGGAATAACCTGCGTGTCGTCTTCGGTGCCATAATGGCCGTTTTCTCCGCAATGCGGGTTGATTCCAGCCACCCCGATCCGCGGCTCGGCAATCCCTGTGGTCAATACATGCTGATTCGCAATACGGATGGTCTCCAACACAGACTCTGTCGTACACAGGGTTACAGCATCAGCCAGAGACACATGGGTCGAGACGTGGATGACAGAGAGCTTCGGCCCGGCCAGCACGGCGAAATTCTTCTTCACACCCGTGAAAAGCTTTAGCAATCCAGCGTGACCACTCAGATTATAGCCCGCTTCCCGCAGCGCGGTTTTATGCAGAGATGCGGTACAAACCACGTCGATTTCTTCAGCCAAGGCCATATCCACCGCCTTTTTCACACAGCGGCAAGCGGCCTCTCCCGCATCAGGCTGGATCTCGCCGGGCTTGATGGATTCGGCATTGGGCGCATCCACCTGAACCAGCGGCACATCCCCTTCCGGCACATCGCCTTCCGACACAAACTGAAAATCCGCGCCAATCATGTCGCGCGCGCGTTCCATAAACAAGCGATCACCAATGACAATCACCCCGGCACGTTCCTCTGCCGTCATATCCTGCAAGGCCTTGCAGACGACCTCGGGCCCGATCCCCGCAGGATCTCCCATAGTCAGACCAATCTTGTTCATATTCTCAACTCCAAAAAGTAGTCAGTCAGTCACCAATGGTACGCCCAAATCCAATTTATGCACACCCATTGACGAGATACATCACATAATATCTGTTATATTTTACGCCAAGCCTGTTGTCTATCGAGATTTTTGTGATACAAATCAGTTATCCAAGGCGACAAAACGACGACAAATTGAAGTCCAAGAGGCATATTCAGACCATGACAGATACAGGCAAAAAGCAAAATCTGCTTCTTTCCTTCTATGGAGACGACTTTACCGGTTCCACAGATGCACTGGAATCCGTCACCATGGCCGGCATCCCCGCCATGCTCTTTCTGGAACCGCCTTCTGAAGACGATCTGAAAACCTATCCGCATATCCGCGCTGTCGGCGTCGCCGGCACCAGCCGCAGCCAGTCTCCCGCATGGATGGAAACCCATCTTGCGGAGAGCTTTGCCAAATTGAAGGCACTTGGCGCCCCAATCTGTCATTACAAGACCTGCTCCACCTTCGATTCAGCGCCAACCATCGGCAATATCGGCAAGGCCATCGAACTTGGCCACGATATCTTCGACGCAACAGTGCCGGTCATTGTCGGCGTCACGCGCCTCAAGCGCTATGTGGTCTTTTCCAATCTGTTTGCCGCAGCCAGCGTGGCAGGAGACAGCGAGGCCTTTCGCATCGACCGTCACCCAACCATGAGCAAGCATCCCTCAACCCCAATGAACGAGTCGGATTTGCGCGCCCATCTGTCCCTTCAGACAAACCGCAAGATTGAGGGCATCGATTTCCGCCGCATGCTGGCAGAAGATGCCTCCGAAGCCTTCGCAAAGCTGTGCGACGAAAATGACGCGGTCATTCTGGACACCTTCGATGATGCGACAACCTACAAGACCGGACAGTTGCTGCATGAACGCAGCCAGATCAAGCCAACCTTTGTGGTCGGTTCATCAGGCGTTGAATATGCATTGGCAGACTATCTGACCAAGGAAGGCACCCTGCCGCTGGTAGAGCCCCCGCTCCCACGCGGCGCGGTCGATCGCACCATCGCCATTTGTGGCAGCTGTTCCCCCACCACAGACAAACAGATCGCTTGGGCCGAAGCCAACGGCTTCCTCGTCAAAGCCATCGATACGGTCGCTTTGGTGGAAAAGGGCGAAGAAGAAGAAAAGCGTCTGGCTGAAGAGCTGGTTCAGCTCAGTTCTGAACACAAGGGCATCGTTTTGCATACGGCGCGCGGCCCGAATGACCCACAGATTGCAGCCACACGCGCCGCTCTTGAGCGCAAAGGTCTCACGGCTGCGGACAGTTCCCCTGTCATGGGGTCAAGCACGGGCCGCATTCTCAAACACGCCATCAAGGCGACCGGTCTGACACGAACGATTCTCGCTGGCGGCGACAGCTCCAGCCACGCCGTCTCGGCCATGGGCATCAAGAATCTCGAAGTTGCGGGGCCACTTGTCCCCGGCGCTCCGCTGTGTCGTGTGCATTCCGTCGATAGTGCTATCGACGGGACCGAGATTTCACTTAAAGGTGGCCAGGTGGGAGAAGATAACTTCTTCGGACGTGTGATGAGTGGGAAATAACCATGGCCAAATCAAAAGCAAAAGCCAGCTTGGAAGAAGAGCATTCCGACGCAGATTCAAAACAGCCCATGAAGGCTGAAGAACGGCGCCAACAGATCCTGTCGATGGTGCAGAGCCAGAAGACCGTGCAACTGGACTATCTGGCAAAGGAACTGGGCGTTAGCCGCATGACGGTGCATCGGGATCTGGATCTGCTCGAAAGCAGAGGTCTTTTGCGCAAGGAACGCGGCGGTGCAACGGCAGAAAGCTCGCTTTTGTTCGAAAGCAACTTTCATTTCCGCAGCCAGACCGACGAGAGCATCAAGAAGGATCTTGCCCAGGCTGCAGCTGAATTGGTGGAACCTGGCAGCGCCATCATGCTTGATGACAGCACCACGACCCTGATGATGTGCGATCATCTCGAGCAGATCGAGAATATCACGGTCATCACCAATTCTCTGGCTGTCTGCGAGCGCCTCAGAGGCTCTTCCAATGTCCAGTTGATCGTCACCGGCGGCAACTATAGCGACACGCACAAAAGCTTCTCTGGCCTCATTTGCGAGCAGGCTCTCAGCCAATTGCGCTCGGACTGGGTCTTCATGTCGGCCTCTTCGGTCATCGACAATCGCCTGTTTCATCAGGATCAGGAGATTGTCCGCGTAAAACGGGCGCTGATGGCGGCCTCCGAACGAAAAGCCCTTTTATTGACGTCACGAAAATTCAAAACACGCGCTCTCACCCAATTCGCCGATCTCACCGAATTCGACAAGGTGTTCATTGATCGCCAACTGGATGAAGCAACGAAACAGAGACTTAATCACTCGAGGATTGATTTCGACCTCGTTTAGCAAGGACAAGAGCAATGCTTCAGAAACTGGGCCAAAAAGTGCGCCTCTCCCGTATCCTGAATCCGAAAACGCAACGTGGCTTTTGCATCGCCTTTGACCATTCGTTGCAACTGGGTACCTGCAAGGGTATGGAGCAACCAGAACAAATGCTCGACAATATGGCAGAAGCAGGCGTTGATGCCGTTATCCTGCCCCTAGGGTCGGCATTGCATTTTGGCCCGCGGCTGGTGGAAAATGGCGGACCGGACCTTATCCTGCGCCTTGATCAGACCACTATGTGGCGCGAGGGCACCCCGCTGGCCTATAAGGATGGCTACACCCGCCTGATCGCCTCAGTCGATGATGCCGTTGCTCTGGGCGCAGAAGCTGTCATCACCTACCTGTTTGTCGGCCATAATGACCCGGATGTGGAAACGGCAGCCTTTCGCGCCAACTCCGATGTCAACACCGCCGCCCGCGAACGCGGCATCGTGCATATCATTGAAACCATGGGCGCCCGTCACGCACTCGCCAACGACATCAATGATGGCGAGTTTGTCAGCTTCCATGCCCGCATCGGTGTCGAAATGGGCGCAGACATCATCAAGACCGACTGGCCTGGCAGCGCTGAAGCCCTCAAGACAATCACCGCGCAGCTTCCGGTTCCGATCATGCTGGCAGGCGGGCCGAAAACCAACAGCGACTATGGCACCCTGAGCCTCGTATCCGACATCGTCAATGCGGGCGCTGCCGGAATTCTTTTCGGCCGCTCCATCTTCCAGTCCGACGATCCGCTTGCGCTTATGAAAGCCTGCCGTGCAGTCATTCATGACAATGTCTCGGTAGAAGAAGCAGCAGAACTTGCCAAACTGCGTCTCCCGATTGCCTCATGATCGAGTAACAGCAGATAAATCAGAACAACGTCCCACCCCAAATTCACTTAGAACGTTCTGATTGGCATGAAACCCGCAAGCCCAAGGCTTGCGGGTTTTCTTATGAAGGGCTCCAAAGAAAACGGCCACAAGAGCACGATCATTGAAATATGAAAAAAGGGATCAATCCAGCAGGATCTGGTTTTCCGGCTGCCCTTCAAACGCGAGGCGACAAACAAAGGTCGCACCGGCCAACGGCTCACGCGCCAGCTCCTCTTCTTTCGCACCGCTTCGGGCCGAGGTTACATAAAGCGTCTTTAAGTCATCCCCACCGAATGCTGGGCAGGAAACCCGCGTCACCGGAAACACCTCTTCATGCACTTGCTTTCCATCTGGCCCATAGGCACGCACCGCATGAATTCCCCAATGAGCGATCCAGACATTGCCAGCCGCATCAAACACCGCTCCGTCAATATTGAGATCATCTGCGCGAAAATCGAGATACACCTCAGGCTCCCCTTTGGGCCAGCCCTGTGCATCCAGCGCAACCCGCATCATTTGCCGACTCTTTGTATCGGTAAAGCAAGCCCATTGCCCGTCGGCTGAAAAACAAGCTCCATTGGTGATGGTGATGTTGGCGTAAAGCTTGCGCAGCTCACCACGATAATAGCGATAAAAGGCACCGGCTCCGGGCTCGGATTTGATCCCCATCGTACCGATCCAGAAACCACCATAGGGGTCTGCGCGCCCATCATTGCAGCGATTTTCCGGCTTGTCGGCTTCAAGGTCGCAAAGTTTCTCCTGAGCGCCCGTTTCCACGTTGAAGACAAACAGGGAGCTGTAGCTAGCTATGAGAATACGCTCCTCGTCAACCCAGCCTCCGGCGCTGACATATTCATCAAATGTCCATGACTGAACGTTGTCCCCGGTGCGGGTCAACAGGGTCTTGCCCATGATATCGAACCAGAAAAGCTGTTTGCGCAGAGGATGCCAAAGGGGCCCTTCTCCAAGCGTGCAAAGGCGATCATCAAATAGCGGCATGGGATACTCCCGAGGGGAAAAACAAAGGACAAAGCCCGTATAGCGAGAAACCATCGAGCGGACACACATCCCTTTTCTATAGCCCAAAGCCGGTAAGCTGGCCAGCGACTAGCTTAGCGCCTTGTAAGCATCAAGCGCAGCTTCGCGGCTGGCCTTGAGATCGACAACCGGCATCGGATAGGTCTCCCCGAGCCGAACGCCAGCTTCAGCCATTATGTCCTTGGGGGTCGTCCATGGCTTGAACAGATATTTATTCGGCAGCTCTGCAAGCTCGGGCACATACTGGCGAATATAGTCGCCATCGGCATCGAATTTCTCGGCCTGCAAAACGGGGTTGAAGATCCGGAAATAGGGAGCCGCATCTGCACCGCAGCCCGCCACCCATTGCCAGCTGGCCGCATTGTTCGCCAGATCCGCATCCACCAACGTGTCCCAGAACCATGCTTCGCCTTTGCGCCAATCCGTGCGCAAATTCTTGATGAGGAAGGAGGCAACGATCATCCGCACACGATTATGCATATAACCCGTCTGCCACAGCTCCCGCATACCAGCATCAACGATGGGAATGCCCGTCATGCCCTTTTGCCAGGCGCTCAGCTTGGCAGGATCATTCTGCCATTCAAAACCGGCAAATTTGGGCTGCAAAGGCACAGACGTGAGCTCTTGATTGTAATAGAGCAAGGAGTAGGAAAATTCCCGCCACGCCAGCTCGGAGCGGAAATGATCGACATCCCGATCAGGGATTATATCATCCTCAAGACAATCCAGCGCATGCCAGATCTGGTTGGGCGAAATATGCCCCCAATGCAGATAGGGCGAGAGACGCGACACATTCCGCTGGGAGGGATGTCCCTGCCCGACTTGTAGCCATTCAGCCCTTCATCCAGAAAGCATTCCAGTGCCGCCTGAGCGCCAGCCTCGCCAATCTCCCAATGCGGTTCCATCTGCTTGTGCCATTCGATAGCTGGCAAAAGGGAAAGCCCATCAAGACTGACTGCACCATCCCCCTCTTTCGGCTTGGCATAATGGATATCTTCGGGAGCATCCATGGGCGCTGCGGGCGGGGGTGCCTGAAGGCATCCTTTGCGGAAGAAGGGGGTGAATACCTTATAGGGTGTGCCATCCTGCTTCTTGATGGCCCAGGGCTCCCAAAGCAAAGAACCATTCAGCCGGATCGTTTCGCAGCCTTGCGCATCCAACTTTTCCTTTATGGCCTTGTCGCGCGTCACCCGCCAGGGCTCATAACAGCGGGTCCAACTCACCACGCACGCATCGTGAAGCGCGGCCAGCTTTGGAAGAATTTCCTTGGCATCGCCCTTATAGAGCCGCAAATGGCCCCCGAGCTGATCATTCAAAATGCGCAACGCCTCATGCAGCCACCAGCGGCTGGCCCCACCCATAGCGTCGGTTCCGGCATTCTCGTCATCCAGAATATAAATCGGGATCAAGTCCCCCTTCTCAACCGCTTTGCCGAGTGCGGGATTATCCGACAGGCGCAGATCCTGCCGGAACCAATGAATGGTTATATCGCTCACGGTTCAATCTCCTTGCCAGCCCAGTCAAAGCAAAGGCCGGACTGATCAGGGCTTCGTGATAGCAAAACCTCTACCAGACAGCGGGCCGAATGCTCTGGCGTGAAGAGCTTATGTGGGGGAACATTCCGTTGAAAGGGTTGAGACAAGGCACTCTCAACCGTGCCAGGATGCAGGCCAACCAGAATGGCATCCCGATTGCGCCTCTTGAGCTCGATTGCCGCTCCCTTGATCATCATGTTAAGGCCAGCCTTGGACGTACGATAGCTATACCAGCCACCAAGCTGATTATCCGATATCGAGCCGACCCGCGCGCTCAAAAGCCCCATACGGAACCCGCCCTTGCGCGGCACATGAGGCAGAAGATGCTTCATGATGAGGCTCGGCCCCACCAGATTGACAGCCAGCAGATGCTCCATCGATTGCCTGTCGAGATCCTTGATCGATCGCTCGGGAAACGCATCGCCGTCATGCAGAATACCTGTTGCCACAAAAAGAAGATCGGGCATTCCAGCGGCTACGATTCGAGAGCAGGTATCATGGATGCTCTCTTCGTCGAGTAGATCGAAGCCACCGATGCAAACCGGAGCCTTCTGGCCCGCATTCTTCTCTCTTGAAGGCACGCTGCGCCCGACAGCAAGCAGCGTCGCCGAAGGAAAAAGTTCCATAAGATTGTCCGATAAAGCAGCCCCGATGCCACCTGTGGCGCCAATCACGGCGATACGCTCGACCTTGTCTTTCATGAGAGCCTCAGGCACGGAGTTGACCGCCATCAGATACCAATAATTGGCTGCAACAGCCGCGTGATCACACCCTTGAATTCCAAGGGCGCATCGGTGCAAACCAGACAGATGCAGTCCTCTTCAGTATCGGCCATCGGCTGATGATGCATGTCCTCTTCGGCATCCTGAATATCGCCCACCCGATACCGGCCCGTATCGTCAGAAAAGGAGCCCTTTAGCACAAGGGTCAATTCACTGCCGTGATGACTGTGATCGGGCGTAACAAACCCCGGCGAGAGTTTAAGAAGGCGCACCTTCTCCCCTTCTGATGAAGGCACCGGCAAGACGAATTGTTTGATACCCGGCCCCACAGTGCGCCAGCGCACAGCAGCGAAATCATCACCGATCATATTGGCCAGCAGGCGGGGCACATAGCGCCCGTCAAGATAGGACGATGAAGACAGATCACCTGATGCTGACGCACCAGTGCGCTCGGGCTCAGGGAAGCTCTGCACTTCATCCACATCCAGCAAGATCTGATCAAACAGATCATCAGATACAGCGGTCTGTTCGACATCGGCGATCAGAGCGCCACCGATCACTTCAGCCTCTGCCACCCTTGCCGCACAGGCGGGGCAAATGTCCAGATGACAAGCCACCACCATTGCCTGCCCGGCAGAAAGGCTGCCCGCAGTATAGGCCAGTATCATTTCGTCGCTCAAATGATGGTGAATCATGCTTCCACCTCCGACAAAATATTTCTCAAGCGCCCAAATGCCAACCGCATGCGGGATTTGACGGTCCCCAAGGGCAATGACAGTTTTTGGGCAATTTCTGCATGGGTCGCTTCGTCATAAAAAGCCAAGCTCACGATTTCGGCCTGATTGCTGGGCAACAGGGCCATGGCCTTGGAAACCCGCTCCACCAGTTCATTACGATGAACCTCTGTGGTCTGCTCTTCATCAGACACCAGCTTGGAAGCAAAGAAATCCTCATCCTTGTAAACAAAGCTCTTTTCGGAGCGAAGGCGATCAATGCGTTGATTTCGGGCGATGGTGAAGATCCAGGTCGAAGCTGCGGCCTTCTCTGGCCTATATAAATGCGCTTTACGCCAGATCTGCGTGAAGGTCTCCTGCACCAGCTCTTCAGCCATCTGCGGATTCGTTCCCGCTTTAAGATAAAAACTCTTCAAGCGCGGTGCAAAATGATCGAACAGCTGCCGGAAGGCACCGCGATCATGATGTTCACCCAACGCAACAAGCATGGCACTGAGTTGGCCAGCGGTCATACACCCGCCTCCCTTCGATCTTTTCGAGAGAGCTTGCACCATTGTCATCATCAAATCCATCCCAAAATGCGTTCATGACCTTTTACTGGGTAAGTACAAAGGCGGATCACAAAAAGTGCGAACCCGAAGGCAAAAAATTTTTAGTAAGATAGAAAAACTCTGACTTTAGAAAGTGATCCATTGCCTCGGATAAAACGAATAAGTTGAAAAACCGCGGAGTTTACAATGCAGATAGCAGTTATCGGATCAGGTATTTCAGGACTTTCGGCAGCCTGGCTTCTTTCGAAGAATCATAGGGTCGATATTTTTGAAAAAGACGATCGTCTGGGTGGACATGCCAATACGCAGACCGTGGAAACATCCACTGGCCCGATTGATGTGGATACCGGTTTTATCGTTTATAACGAGCGCACCTATCCGAACCTGACCCGACTGTTTGAGCATCTCGAAGTCGACACTGCGCTATCAGACATGTCCTTCTCTGCGTCCTTGCGCGATAGTGACCAGGAATATAGTGGACAGGGCCTAAAGGGCCTCTTCGCCAAACCTTCCAACGCAATCAATCCGCGCTTCTTGAAAATGCTGACAGATATCAGGCGCTTTTATATGGAGGCCCCTCGCGATATCGAAACCGCTCTGGCCCAATCCATGACGCTGGAAGACTATCTAAAGGCCAACAATTACTCTGATGCCTTCATCCATGATCATCTGGTACCAATGGGCGCCGCCATCTGGTGTATTCCTTCAGAAGAGATGATGAAGTTTCCTTTTGAAGCCTTCATGCGCTTTTCGATCAACCACGGGCTGGTGCAATTCCGCAATCGCCCACAATGGCGCACCATTCCCGGAGGCTCGAAACGCTATGTCGAGAAGATAGCCAGTTATATCTCCGGCGATATCCATCTCAATCAATCCATCATCGCGTTGGAACGACGCCCCGGCTCCGTGACGATCCGCACCCGTCAGGGCCTTGAAAAGCGTTATGACCATGTTGTGCTCGCCTGCCATGCGGATCAGGCCTTGCAGATCCTTGGCGCCAGCGGCGGTGATATGGATGAAGCCGAACGCACAACACTGGAGGCCATTCCCTATCACAAAAATCTGGCGATCCTGCACAAGGATCCAGCCTTGATGCCACGTCGCCGCGCTGCCTGGGCAAGCTGGAACTATATTCAGGATAGCGGCGCAGGCGAGCAAGGCAAAGCAAGCGATCCGCGGCTCTGCGTGACCTACTGGATGAACAAGCTTCAGCCGTTGGCCTGCAAGGACGATCTGTTTGTTACGCTCAACCCGATTGAGCAACCGGCAGACGGCACAGTTCTGCGCTCGCAGCTTTATCATCACCCTGTCTTCTCAATGCAGGCAATTAAAGCCCAGAATAAACTCTGGGCACTTCAGGGCATTCGACGGACATGGTTCTGCGGGGCCTATTTCGGTTATGGTTTCCACGAAGATGGCATTCAGGCCGGCCTTGCGGTTGCGGAGCAACTCGGCGGCGTACCGCGACCATGGACACTTGAAGATCCTTCAAACCGGATCTTTGTTGCTCCACCAAAAGCAAGAACAGCACGGACACTTGGCAAAGGCGACAAGGCCGAGCTTTTGGCTGTAGCAAAATGATGAACAACGAAGCCCTCACCTTTGCCCCTGATGCCTGTCTTTATGAAGGAATCGTCAGCCATGTGCGCAGCGGCGCAGTGGAACATCGCCTTGCCTACAGGGTGACCTCGATGCTCCTGCCGCTCGACAAGCTTGACGAGATAAACCAGCGTTCGCGCCTCTTTTCCGTCAACCACTTTAACCTCATCAGCTTTCATGAGGCAGATTATATCGAACCCGGCTTCGACAGTTTGCAAGCCTATCTTGAGCATCTGGTGGACGCTTCTGGCGAATTCACAGAGGACGCCAACCGCCCCACTCGCTTTACGGCGCTGACCTTTCCAAGAGTGCTGGGGCGCAGCTTCAATCCGCTAACACTCTTTTTCTGTTGCGATCAGGAGAACCACCTCAAGGCGATCCTCTATCAGGTCAGCAATACATTCGGAGAACGCTTTCACTATATCTATGCTCTCACCAATGAGGAGCGCAATTTGTCACAAGGCCAAAGACTGCGCCATGAGGGAAAAAAGATATTCTACGTATCACCTTTTCTGGACATTGAAGGAAAGTACAATTTCTCAATTCGCCTACCACACGAAAAACTGTCCTACCAAATCACATTGAGCGGCCAGCAGCCCTCTTCTCTGATGGCCTCCTTTACCGCGCAAAAAAAGGCCTTCACCACTAGAAATCTAATATTAACTTTTGTTAGGCTGATCCAGAGCGGATGGAAAATCCTCGCAGCCATACATCTTGAGGCCTTGAAATTATGGCGCAAGGGCGCGCCTTTTCACAAACGACCGCCCGTGCCGTCCGAACAAGTTTCAAGCCTTCACCGCTCCAGACTTGGTAAAGGATTGCATCAATGAGTTTGCAGAAGAATTTAACGCATGCGGAATTTGATCGGTCTGGCTTCATGGCAGGGTCCGTGGTGCCTACGATGCAAGGGCGCCTCTGGCACCGCTTCCTCAGTCCCATTTTTTCAGGCCTGCACTATGGCCATGTTGAATTTATCCTGCCTTCAGGCGGCAAGCTCCTATTCGGGTCCGGCAATGAGAAAGAGCCTGTCGTACAGGTTCAGATTCACAACAATCGGACGCTCTGGAGCATTGTCAGTCGCGGCATGCTTGGGGTCGCGGAAAGCTTCATTTCGGCTCACTGGAGCTGCGACAATCTGGCAAGATTGTTTGATCTGTGCCTGAGGAACCGCGCCACTTATGAGAAACTCTATTCCCATGGCAAGGTCGCCCGCTGGATTGCCCATCTCAAGCACCTGACCCGGGCCAACAGCATCAAGGGCAGCCGCAAGAATATCTCGTTCCACTATGATCTGGGCAACGACTTCTACCAATTGTGGCTTGATCCCACGATGACCTATTCCTCTGCCTATAAGACCGATGAGCATGAGGCGCTGGAACAGGCCCAGCTGCGCAAACTGGATCGAGTGCTGCAATTGAGCAATGCCCGCCCCGGAGACACCATTCTCGAAATTGGCTGTGGCTGGGGGGCATTTGCAGAACGCGCAGCCACTATCGGCTGCAAGGTGGAAGGCCTGACCCTCTCAACCGAGCAACTCGACTATTCGATCAACAGGGCCAAATCCAAAGGCTTTGACAACCTCGCCCGCTTCCACCTGCGCGATTATCGCCACGAGATCGGACAATATGACGCCATCGCCTCCATCGAAATGATCGAGGCCGTCGGCGAAGAGCACTGGCCGGTCTATTTCAAGCATCTGCACGACAATCTGCGTCCGGGCGGAAGAGCCGCGCTGCAAGCGATCACCATCGACGAAAATGGTTATGAAAAATATCGCAGCGGCGCAGACTTTATCCAGACCTTCATCTTCCCCGGAGGCATGTTGCCCACGGAAGTTCATCTGGATGACCACGCCAAAAAGGCAGGACTCATTCCAGTCTTCAGGGAAACATTCACGCAGGATTATGCCAAGACGCTGGCACGCTGGAGCAAGGCATTTCTGGCGCAGTGGCCGCAGATCTCCAAACTCGGCTATGACGAGCGTTTCAAACGTATGTGGCTATTCTATCTTGCCTATTGTGAGGCAGGGTTCGCCAATAACACCATCAATGTGGGCCATTATTGCTACGAACGCCCCGCATAATAGTCAGCCCCCTTCGGAAGAAGCTGCACTGACGCAAACTGACGGGAAAACAAAAGGCCCGAAAAACAAAAGGCATGCCCCTCAATTGGACATGCCTTTTTCCATATGCAGCAACAGTCATCGGATCAGGCGGCGGCCCTGCCTGCCCCTAGATGCTAGCCTTCTTCTGGATTTTGCGGATCATCCAGCCAATCACCGGCAAGCGCGCATAGAAGTGTCTGCTGGCATCCCAATAATCATAATGGGCACAAATCTGGTTTTGATCATTGAACCGAATTTCACTCACTCCGCGCACTGCCCAGAACCCGATCACCGGTGCCGTGCATGAGAAATCCCAGCGCATGAGGCAAAGATCCGGAGCATCAGACCATGCCAGATCCAAGATCTGAAAACAGGGATCTTTCACATCCTCGAACATCTTGTCGACGACTCGCTGAAAATTCTCCCTGCCTTTGACATCGTTGAACGGATCGATGAAATGCACATCATCACTGATCAGAGCCTGAGCATCTTTTGCGGATTCTGGGCTGAGGGTCTCGAAATATTGCGCATAAAGGCGCGCCACCTCTGCTCTTTGTTCTGTGGGAACACTCATCGAAGCATCCTCCTCATCAAGCGGAAATACAAACCATAGGGCAGCCTGCGCAACAGACCGAGCGCAACCGCCATGCGTGTTGGAAAGGCAATTTCAAAGGCAGAGCGCTCAAGCCCCTTGAGAATACGCTGAGCGGCCTCTTCTCGCGAGAGGATAAACGGCATGGAGAAACTGTTTTTCTCCGTAAGAGGCGTATCGACAAAGCCGGGATTAATCAGTTGAAGCTGCAGGCCTGCCTGATCGAACTCCGGCTTGATCGTCTCGCACAGGCTAGCGAGCGCCGCCTTCGTCGGACCATAAAGCGCAGCCATCGGCAAACCACAATAAGAGGTGAGAGACGATACAATGGCGATCGACCCTGTGCCTCTCTCCTTCAATTTCGGGAAAAGAGCCGATAGAACAGACACAGCGCCCAGATAGTTGACGCCCATATGCTGTCTTGCTTTTTCAGGATCAAGCTGGGCCATCCCGCCCGGCTCGTAAATCGCAGCACAATAGATGGTAAGATCGGGAAGAGTGCCCGCAGTCTGAAGGCCGGATACCGCTTCGGATACCGCATCCGGGGCCTCCACATCAAGAGGCAGAGGCGTAATCAGGCTGGAACGCTGAGCAAGCGCTTCGAGCTTTTCGGCGCGCCGCGCGCTGGCAATCACTTCTTTGCCGCGCTGAGCCAGCATCTGTGCCAAAGCAGCGCCCATGCCAGAGCTGGCCCCTATGATCCAGACCCGTTTGTATGTTTCAAGCTGATTGCTCATGCCGTATCACTCTCCTTTGCTCAGAGATACGGAATGGCGCAAGGATCAGATCACATCTCTGACGAAATCGGCGCCAGAGATGCTTGCCGATAAGATAGATCAGCCAACCATGAGCTGTTTAAGACGCAGGGCTTCGAATTCCACTTCCTTGACGCGATGAATGACGATATCACGTATGGAGATGACGCCTTCAAGCACATCATTGTCGACAACAGGCATATGCCGGAAGCGCCCTTCGGTCATGCGGATCATGACATCGCCAACCTTGTCTTCCTGAGAGCAGGTCTGCGGATTGGCAGTCATGAAATCCCGAACCGGACGAGACAGCGCCTCTTCTCCAAATTCGCCAGTTGCGCGGATAATATCGCGCTCGGAAATCACGCCGACCAATCCCCCATTGGGATCAATCACCGGCAAGTTACCAATCTTGCGTGTGTGGAGCTCAGCGATTACGGAAGCAAGACTGGAACTGACAGTCACAGAAAATAAAACGCCATCTTTTTCTTCGAGGATATCGCCAACCGTGGTCTGGGAATAGGCTTTCTCGAAAGCGATATGAGCATCCTGCGACGCGCTCTGCTGGCCTTTATGTTCAGCGCGGGGGCCTTGGTATGAACTTGGGGCTGCCATTATATCTCTCCTGCAACATCCTTCCCGCGTCCCTTTTCAAGCAAAGAACGCAGCGAGGATTTTGGTTCTATTGCAGTAGCCTAGCAAAGGCTGCGACAATCTGGCAATTAACCCTTCGCTTTATGTCGATCAACTGAAAGTGAACGCCGCGTGACATAAGCAAAGAAAAAGGCCCGCACAACGCGCTGTACTTCTAAAGCGCCGTGAGCGAGCCTTGATATCAGGACAGAGCGGTTACAGCTCAGCCGCTACCAATCAGGATACCGGCAGCCAGCACCAATGCCCCGCCAAGCACGACCTGGAAGGCTGCTCGCAGAAACGGCGTTTCCATATATTTGTTTTGAATCCAGGCAATGGCCCAGAGCTCAAAGAAGACGACCACCACGGCGATCATTGTTGCCGTCCAGAAGAAGGGGATGAGATAAGGCAGCGCATGGCCAAGGCCACCGACCGTCGTCATGACGCCAGAGGCGATACCGCGCTTAATGGGCGAACCACGCCCCGAAATTTTGCCATCATCATGGGCAGCTTCCGTAAAGCCCATGGAAATACCGGCACCAACCGCCGCCGAAAGACCAATCAGGAAAGTCTGCCAAGTGTCTTGTGTTGCAAATGCAGCGGCAAAGATCGGTGCGAGCGTGGAAACGGACCCATCCATGAGCCCTGCCAGACCGGGCTGCACCCATGTCAGCACAAACTGCTTATGCTCCTGACTCTGCTCCTTATCCTTTACAGAATCGGGCGTATGCTCATCTTGCAAATCACGGGCAATGTCCTCATGCCCTTCTTCAGCCAGAGCAAGATCTCCTAAAAGCCGGCGAGTATCGGCATCGCTTACCTGATCAATCGCAGCGCGATAGAACCGCGCAGATTGATCCTCCATGGCGATCGTCTCGTTGCGGATTTTCTCCAATGACAGAGACTTCATCAACCAGTCGGGCTTGCGATCGTAAAAGCCACGAACATGGTCGCGCCGGATCAGCGGGATCGCATCACCAAACCGGCTTTTATACATCTCAATCAGATTGCGGCGATGCTGATCTTCGACAGCTGCCATATCTTCGTAGATCTTTGCAGTTTGCGGGTAGTCTGCACGCAAATGTTCGGCATAAGCGGTGTAAATGCGTGCATCATCCTCCTCGGAGGAAATAGCCAAGGCAAGCACTTCCTTTTCGGAAAGCGATGTGAAATCGCGCTTGCTGTTGGAAAAAAGACTCAAAACCATCGGGGGCACCTTAATTTAGAATTATTCTAAATATGTCGTCCAGACTATTCGTTTGTCAACCATTTTAACGAATGAAATCTTTTTCCGGAGAGTCAAATTGCCGCATGGAGGGAAAAGCGGCTCAAGAAATTATCGAAATATAGGGCGTTCCTGTTCGACCAACCTATAAACAAAATCAGAAACCGCTTTAATCCGCCTCAGCTGCCGGGTGCTTTCGTGATAGATAGCCCAGTATGCCCTCTGAATCTGGTGCTCTGGCAAGATCTCCATCAGATTGGGGTCTTCTCGCGCCATGAAGCCATGCAGAATTCCGATCCCCAGACCAGCCTTCACAGCTTCAGTCTGCCCCAGGGCGCTGGCACATTCAAACTGCGTCTGATGGCCGCTCATCATCTCCGCCTTATAATTCAGCGAAGGAGAATAGATGAGATCTTCAACAAGCCCGATAAGACGATGGTTATCCAAGTCTTCAAGGCTGTTCGGTTGCCCATGCCTTTCAACATACGCACAAGAGGCATAAAACCCCAAACTATAGTCCACTAGCTTGCGCGCCACCAGCCGCCCTTGCGAAGGGCGTTCAAAGGTGATGACGATATCCGCTTCCCGCCGATCGAGCGAGAAGGAACGGGGAACAGGCACAAGCTGCACCGTCAGATCGGGATATTGCTCCAGCAATGGCGCAAGACGTGGAGCCAGAAAGGCAACGCCAAATCCATCTGGCGCCCCAATGCGTACGATACCGGAAACCGATGTATCCGCCGCCCCAATATCAGCCCGCGCAGAGAGCATCTCCGTCTCCATGCGTTCGGCAGCCAACAGGAAACTCTCGCCTTCAGGTGTCAGGGAGCAACCCGCGGTATGGCGCTTTAACAGCTTGGCTTGCAAGGCCTCTTCCAAAGAAGTGAGACGCCGGGCAACTGTGGCATGATTAAGCCCCAGACGCCGAGCCGCCTGCAAGATCTGTCCAGCTCGCGCTACCGCCAAAAAGATACGGACATCATCCCAATTCATCCTTCACCTCCCATCTGCCATGCTTCATTTTGAACTTTAATATTTGCACAACGGATGAGTTTTGACGAGCCTTGCTATTCGATTTTTGTTGAAACAGTATGCAGCCAACCACAATAAATCTGAATTTAAGAGGTCCACATGACACGCGAATATGGCCACTATATCAACGGCGCTCTTGTCGCAGGCACATCAGGTCGTTTTTCCGACATTTACAATCCAGCAACAGGCGAAATCCAGGCCAAGGTCGCATTGGCGACGACCGACGAACTGAATGCAGCAGTGGAGGCGGCCGCCAAGGCTCAACCAGCATGGGCAGCAACCAACCCGCAGCGCCGCGCCCGCGTCATGATGAGATTCGGCGCCCTGATCAACCAGCATATGGACGAGTTGGCAGAACTGGTGAGCCTGGAACACGGCAAGACCTTGCCAGACGCCCACGGCGATATCCAGCGTGGTCTGGAAGTGGTCGAGGTCTGCATGGGAGCTCCTCATCTGCTCAAAGGTGAATTCACCGATGATGGTGGCCCAAGCATCGACCTTTACTCCATGCGCCAGCCTTTGGGTGTGGTCGCAGGCATCGCCCCCTTCAACTTCCCGGCAATGATCCCGCTTTGGCAAATGGCTCCGGCTCTGGTCTGTGGCAACGCCATGATCCTCAAGCCGTCTGAGCGTGTACCCTCCACGTCCTTCCGCCTTGCCGAGCTGCTCAAGGAAGCCGGTTTGCCAGATGGCGTGTTGCAGGTCGTGAACGGCGATAAGGAAACCGTTGACGCAATTCTGGACAACGACACCATTCAAGCCATCGGCTTTGTCGGCTCCACCCCGATCGCGCAATATATCTACGGCCGCGCAGCCACCAATGGCAAACGCGCCCAGTGCTTCGGCGGTGCCAAGAACCACATGATCATCATGCCTGATGCAGATCTGGACAAGGCAGCCGATGCCTTGATCGGCGCAGGCTTCGGCGCAGCTGGCGAACGCTGCATGGCTGTCTCCGTTGCGGTTCCCGTTGGCCAGAAAACGGCAGATACCCTCACTGAAAAACTCATTACCCGCATCGAAAAACTGAAAATCGGCGCCTATACGCAGGGCGACGACGTCGATTATGGTCCGGTGATTACGTCGGCAGCAAAGGCTCGCATTCTCGGCCTCATCGATACTGGCGTTGAACAAGGCGCCAAACTGGTTGTGGATGGACGTGATTTCTCACTGAAAGGCTTTGAGAATGGGTTCTTTGTTGGCCCAACCATGTTTGACAATGTCACAACCGACATGGACATCTACAAGGAAGAGATTTTCGGTCCAGTCCTCTGCCAAATGCGTACAGAAAGCTATGAAGAGGCTCTGAAGCTGGTCATGGACAATGCCTATGGCAATGGCACGGCTATCTACACTGCCGATGGTGACACCGCACGCAATTTTGCCCATCGTGTCAATGTCGGCATGGTTGGCATCAACTTCCCGATCCCGGTTCCCCTTAGCTACTTCACCTTCGGCGGCTGGAAGAAATCCTCCTTCGGCGACCTCAACCAATATGGCCCGGATTCCTTCCGCTTCTACACCAAGACAAAAACCGTCACGGCACGCTGGTTCTCCGGCATCAAGGAAGGTGGCGAATTCAACTTCAAGGCCATGGACTGACAACAAGCGCCAATGGGGCTCTTTACAAGCAAGCCCCATTGGCTCTATATCCGAGACAGGAAATCGACCGCCGCCCTTGCAAGCGGCGGTTTTTCTATGAGGCGAGAAAAGAAACCATTCTTTCCTCGTCGCATCCCGACAAGTCTGATAGTGTTGTCTCCACTTGAAACGAGCTTGAGCAGAGCATGACCCCTGTTTCCTTCACTCCGGATATCCTCGTGATTGGCGGCGCCCATATCGACAGGATCGCACGTTCCACCGCTCGCCTTGAGCCGGAACAATCCAACCCCGGCACTCTCACCAGAAATGTCGGTGGTGTGGCAGGAAACATTGCGCGCTGTCTGGCCAAGCTCAGCTGGAATGTCGCCCTTTCGACCATTTCCGGGCAGGATGATGATGCCGAATTGCTCAAACAACAATTGCTTGCAGCCAATATCGACATCTCACTCATTCTGACCAGTGTGACGCACAGAAGCGCGACCTATACGGCAATTGAAGATGCCAATGGGGCTCTCATAGCGGCCATTGCCGACATGGGGATCTATGACACCTATCCGGTAGAGGAAGTCATTGGCTGCCTCAACATCTTCCCCACGCCCTCCAAAATCGTTGCCGATACCAATCTTTCCTCGTCTGTGCTTCAGGCCCTTGCCGAGAACAAGGGCAATCACAAACTGGCAGTAAGCGCGGTGTCTGGCCCCAAGGCCAATCGCGCCAAAGACATTCTGTCCGAGATTGACCTGCTCTTCTGCAACGAGGCAGAGGCAGCCATTCTGGCTGATGAATTTGCAGAGCTTGATGCATTGCCAGAGATCCTCTTGGAAGCTGGCGTCAAATCCGGCATCATCACCAAGGGCAATGCCGGGCTGAGCGCATGGAACGGGGAGGAAAGTTGGACCCTGCCTGCCCCACCGGTCAAAATCAAATCCTCCAACGGAGCAGGCGACACCCTGACGGCCTGCGTGTTGCATGCCCTGTTGCTCAAGGTCCCCTTTGAGAAGGCCCTCACCTATGGCATGGCAGGCGCGAGCCTCAGCCTGATGAGTGAACAAGCCGTACCGGACATGCTGAACCGCCCCGTTCTGGATTCCTGCATTGCAGACATCCCCCAAAGCTAGCCTTAAAGCGCGCCCTGCCCTAGTGGCAGAAGCCCTCAAGATAAGAGCGAACAAGAAAGCCGACCATCATGAGCATTGAAACCTCCTCCTTGCCCATCACCTATAGCGACGAAGTGGCAACAGCCCGCGCCGCAGGCAAGCCCATCGTGGCCCTTGAATCCACCATCATCACCCATGGCATGCCCTATCCCGAGAATGTGTCCACCGCACTGGAAGTGGAAGACATCATCCGCAAAGAGGGCGCATGTCCGGCAACCATCGCCATTCTGGATGGTGTGATCAATGTGGGTCTTACAACCAAGCAGGTTGAAGAGTTGGCACAGCGCGACGACATCATGAAGCTTTCCCGCGCTGATCTCGCCTATGCGCTTGTGGCAGGCAAAAGCGGCTCGACCACCGTCGCAGCCACCATGATCTGCGCATCTCTGGCAGGCATCTCCACCTTTGCCACAGGCGGCATCGGCGGTGTCCATCGGGGCGCGGAAGAAAGTTTTGATATTTCCGCCGATCTGCAGGAACTGGCCAAGACCCCCGTCATGGTGGTCTCAGCTGGCGTCAAGGCGCTCCTCGACATTCCCAAGACACTCGAAGTGCTTGAAACACTGGGCGTGCCGGTTGTTGGCGTTGGAACCGACGAATTTCCGGCCTTCTGGTCCCGTGAAAGCGGTTTTGCCTGCCCGCTGCGTCTGGATGACCCA
The DNA here is from genome assembly GCF_963682185.1 of uncultured Cohaesibacter sp. NCBI lineage: Bacteria > Pseudomonadati > Pseudomonadota > Alphaproteobacteria > Hyphomicrobiales > Cohaesibacteraceae > Cohaesibacter > uncultured Cohaesibacter sp. The sequence goes on from NZ_OY821667.1 coordinate 984,263, forward strand.
GAGGACATCGCGTCCCTCTACACCATGCGCAAGGCCCTTGGCCTTGAAGGCGGCATGATTGTTGCCAATCCTGTGCCCGAAGCTGACGAGATCCCACGCAACGAAATGGAAACCTTCATCCTGGAAGCCATCAGCGAAGCAAATCGGCGCAGCGTTTCAGGCAAGGAAGTCACCCCCTTCGTGCTCTCGCGCATCAAGGATCTGACCGAAGGCGACAGCCTTGTTACCAACATCGCACTGGTCAAGAACAACGCCCGTCTGGCAGCCCGGATTGCCAAGGCCCTCTAGGCCACGCAATCAGACCGCAATAAACAAAAAAAGCCCGCAGATCATGAGATCGGCGGGCTTTTCTTTTTGTCTTTTATCGCGTTTGTCACTGAAGCGCAGCATTCCGCCCGCCCTGCGAGAAGCGAAGCGCACGCTTACGCGTCGTCGAGCATTTCCTTGATCTTGGTAGCCAGCTGCTTCAAGGAGAAAGGCTTGGGCAGGAAACCGAATTCTTCGTTATCCGGCAAATTCTTGCGGAAGGCTTCCTCAGCGTAACCGGACATGAAGATGACCTTCAGCTCAGGTCTGATCTTACGCAACTCGCCCAGCATGGTCGGCCCGTCCATCTCGGGCATGACGACATCGGATACCACCAGATCAATCGGTTCATCGATTTCATGGATCAATTCGAGCGCTTCGGCCCCTGACCCGGCTTCATAAACCTGATAGCCACGCGAGGCCAGAGCACGAGCGGCAAAGGCACGCACAGCCTCTTCGTCTTCCACCAGCAGAATCGTAGCGTTACCAGTCAGATCGGTTACAGCAGGAGGAGCCTCGCTGACGACTTCCTTGCCCGCTTCGTCGGCAGCCACTTCAAGTGCCTGCTGCTCGGGATCATCGGTTGCCGCCGCATCAATGGTTGTCGCCTTGGCCTCTTCCACATAACGCGGCAGGAAGATGCGGAAGGTCGTGCCCTGCCCCATCTCACTCTCAAGGAAAATAAAGCCACCGGTCTGCTTGATAATGCCATAAACGGTCGACAAGCCAAGGCCTGTCCCCTTGCCCACATCCTTGGTGGAGAAGAAGGGCTCGAAAATCTTGTCGCGAATATCGGCGGGAATGCCCGTGCCACTATCGACCACTTCCAGCAGCACATAATCAGCCATTTCCAGCTGTTTGTAGGGCATTTCCTCGGCTTCGTCCTTGCCCATATTGCGCGTCTGAATGGTCAGATGTCCCCCATCCGGCATGGCATCGCGCGCATTCACCGCCAGGTTGACAATCACCTGCTCAAGCTGGTTGAGGTCTGCCTTGACCGGCCAGAGATCACGCCCATGCACCAGATCCAGATCGACCTTTTCGCCGAGCAGGCGATCCAGCAGGATTGAGAGATCAGCCAGAACATCCCCCAGCGCAAGCACCTGCGGGCGCAAGGTCTGGCGGCGTGAGAAGGCCAGAAGCTGCCGCACAAGTGATGCGGCGCGGTTGGCATTCTGCTTGATATTCATGATGTCCTGGAAGGCCGGATCACTCGGACGATGGCTGGTCAGCAACAGATCGGAGAAGCCGATAATTGCGGTCAGTACATTGTTGAAGTCATGGGCAACACCACCGGCCAGCTGGCCAACGGCCTGCATTTTCTGGCTCTGGGAGAATTGCTCCTCAAGAGCACGCTGTTCTGTGGTTTCAAGCGCATAGACAATGATCTGCTCATCATCCCCTTCGCTGTCTTCCACACCGGAAAGGAAGAAACGCACTGTGCGATTCTTGTCTTCGGCAAGTTGGCATTCCACCGGCAGAATATTGCTCTGGCCTTTAAGAGCCATTTCGATCGATGCGGTCAGATTCTCGCGGTCTTTCTCAGCAACCAGATTGAGGATAGACGGCGTCTTTTCTTCGCCCTCTCCCTCCTGCACACCTTTTTCAGTGGGCACTTCAGCCTTGAACATGCGTGCAAAAGGCGCATTGGTGCGCAATACGCGGCCGTCGCCCGTCAACGCGGCAATGGCGATCGGGGTGTTGTTGAAGAAGCGGGCAAAGCGCACCTCGGCAACCCGCAACTCTTCGGAAATATCCTCGCCCGGGCTTCTGTTCAGCACCAGCGTACGAGAAGCCCCCGGCGTTCCGTCAGAAGCCATCGGCACGCGATGCATCAGACGCACCGGCAAGCTCTGGCCGTTGCTCTTGACCAGATCCAGATCGATCATCTCGGTTTTTGGCATTCCCGGCGCGCTGTTGGCCGCTTCCAGAAGGGCTGTTCCGTCTCCGGGGACCAACTCATTGAGGTTCAATTGCCGAGGCTCGAACTGCGCCAGATCATAGCCCAGCCAATCTGCCAGCGTAGCGTTCATATAGATGACGCGTCCATCCGGCTCAGCCGAGAAGAAGCCTGCCGGAGCATGGTCGAGATAATTGATGGCAAGCTGCAGTTCCTGAAAGATATTTTCCTGCCGCTCGCGATCACGCGTGATGTCGCTGACCTGCCAGACGAAGAGATCCTCAACTTTGCCACTGACCCCGATATCCCGCATTTTGCGCACTCGGATACGAAACCAGCGCGCCTGCGTTTCTTGTTCATCGTCATCAGCCCCACCGCTGGGCGCCTTGAACAGGCGAAACTCCTCAAGGGCCGGACGACCGGAGCGCACGGCCTCGGACAAACGATAGATCGCCTCGGCCGCATCTGGTTCGCCAGCAAAGCTGCGTTCGATGGATCGAATGGCAGAAGCGTCTTCCGCTCCCGTCAGACGAGCATATTCGGTATTGGCATAAACGAGCCTGTCCTTGCCATCACAAACAAGGATGCCTTCATTCATACTATCCACAAATTGTCGCGTCAGATGCGCTGCTGGCGCCGGATTGCCCAGTTGGATCAGCCCAACGGCAAAGCCCAGCAGGGAGAGAATCCCCAGACCAGCCAGAATGCTCAAAAACGCCAATTGGATCTGGCCACCGATCTCGCCTTTGAAAACGACCAAGGCCACTGCCACACCCACAAGAACAAAGGCAAGCAATAACAGCCATTTGATACTTCCAGATCCTTCACTGTGATCGATCATGGCCGGCTCCATGTTTTCCTGACCTGTCAGCTTGCCCATCTGGTGTGTCCCTGCCTTGCTTAGCGGCTATGCCTTCTAGAATCGTTGGTCTTCAAGTTGCCTGAAAACTTCAGTTGCGGCTAGACCAACTTGACCGATTTTTCAGTTTCATGATGTAGGTGATCACTTCAGCAACAGCTTTATAGTGTTCTTCAGGAACTTCATCATCGATTTCCACGGTGGCATAGAGCGCGCGCGCCAAAGGCGGATTCTGGATAATCGGGATGTCATGCTCGCGAGCAATCTCTCGAATGCGCATCGCGGTATCATCCACCCCTTTGGCAACACACACTGGCGCTGGCATGGAGCCAGCAACATATTTCAGGGCCACAGAATAGTGGGTCGGGTTGGTGAGGATCACGGATGCCTCAGGCACAGCAGCCATCATGCGCTTGCGACTGCGCTCCATGCGCACCTGCCGCAGTTTGGCCTTGACCATCGGGTCACCTTCCTGCTGCTTGTATTCCTCTTTGACCTCACGCAAGGTCATCTTCTGTTTCTCATGCCAGCGATTGCGCTGATAGAGATAGTCGATACCAGCGACCACCGCCATGAACAGGATCACCCCGAAAATCAGCTTGATGGCTAGGCTCTGCACCAGCGGCAACAGCGCGAGCGGCTCTAGCCCGATTACCACATCCAGCTTGTCACGCTCTGGATATAGCAGAAACCAAAACAAAGCGCCGACAACCCCGAGTTTGACCAACCCCTTGGCAAAATTGACGAGACTCTCTTTGGAAAAGAGCCGCTTGAAGCCACTGGCTGGGCTTACTTTGGAAAGCTTTGGTGTGATCGGTTCGGTGGTAAAGACGAATCTGTGTTGAATGAGATTGCCGATCACGGCCACAGTCACGAGCGCCAGCATGGGCAGAATGAGAATGCCGAGCATGGAGTAGCTCACCTTGGCCCAGAGCTGAGCCAGCAGCGAGCCATTGATCGACAAATCCCAAGAATGCTCGATGAACCCTTTCAGATTGTTGGTAACACCCTTGGCAATATAGCCACCAAGCACAGCAATCACCAATCCGGTCCCCATCATGGAGAACCAGGCGGATACTTCCTGACTCTTGGCCACATCGCCTTTCTTTATCGCGTCATCAAGACGCTTTTGCGTGGGCTCTTCCGACTTTTCTGAGTCGTCATTTTCATCGGCCATGACAGTCTCCTACATCCTGTCTTTCCTAAATGCACTCACCTATGCACGGCTCGTCACCGAACGATGAAATTACCAAGCACCTCTTCGATATGCCCCAAATACCAAGTCATCATGGTGACCAGCAGCACCATCAGCAACAACAGGCCAACAAAGATGTTGGCAGGCATTGCCAGAAAATACACTTGCAACTGTGGCATCAGTCTGGATAGCACCCCCAGAGCAAACTGAAAGATCAGCCCATAGACGATAAAGGGCGATGACAGCTTGATGCCGATAATAAAGGACTGCGCGAGAATGTCCGTTGCATATTGGGCAATATCACCAATCGGAATCGGCTGATTGACCGGAAACAACTGATAGCTGTCATACATCGCGGCAATCATCAAGTAATGCAGATTGGTGATGAAGATCATAGTGACAGCAAGCATGCTCAGGAAAGTGCCGATCTGCACCGTTTGCTGCCCTGAAGACGGGTCTGACCCCATAGCGAAGCTCAACCCCATCTGGAACGCAATCGTGGTTGCTGCAATCTGCAACGCAGCCATCACCAGCTTGACCGAGAGCCCGATCAGGGCGGCGACAATCATCTCACGCCCCATGGCAACAAGAATGCCGACAAGCGTGCCGGGAACCGCTCCGTAATTGCCGGAAACCATCGGATAGAGTACCAGACAGGTCATCAAGGCGATCACCAGTCTCAACCTTACAGAAACAGCTTTTTCTGAAAAAGCAGGCAGCAACATGAACAAGGTTCCGATCCGGGCAAAGATCAGAACGAAGATATACGCCGTTTGAGGAAGGATATCGATGAGCATGCTTCATTCGCACCGTCAGACGCTCTGGCAAGAACCGTCAGCCTGAAATGGCGCGCTCCATCAACATCCGCATATAGCCGCTCAATGTCGCCCCGAAAAAGGGCATCGTTATGAGAATGGTGAGAAAAATGGCAATGATCTTTGGCACGAATACCAAGGTCATTTCCTGAATCTGCGTCAACGCCTGGAAAAGAGCAATGACCACACCGATCACCAACCCCACAACCATGGGAGGCGCAGCAATCTTGATCAGCACCCATACGCCTTCACGCGCAATATCGAGCACTTCCGGACCGGTCATATCATATCTCCTTCAGATGGTGACGCCAGAAACCGACCCGGTAAGAGAAGGCGCGCAAAACGCGCCCTTTCCATTAGATAGGCATCTGCATGATCGACTCATAGGAGGAAATCACACGATCCCGAATGGATACCATCGTTTCCAACGCCACTTCGGTTTCAGCAACCGCAGTTACGACATCGACAACATCAGCCTTGCCCTCAACCATGGATGTTGTTGTTTTCTCAGCAACATCACCCTTGTCTAGCACCCCCTGAACACCGTCTTTGACCATCGCCCCGAAATCGGGTTTCGCATCGGCGGCCTTTTGCAGTGACTGGTCGGGGTTTGTCTGATTCGTAAGCTGCTGAGCTAGATTATAAGCGTTCGCAGCACTCAAGGAAGTATTAATCATTGGTTAACTCATCAGGCCCAGCACGGCCAATTGGGGGTTGGGGTCGATTTGGTATGGATTACGCCTTGAGAATATCAAGCGTCTTGGTGACCATCGCACGGGTCGCGGTAATGACATTGAGGTTCGCTTGATAGCTTCTCTGGGCCTGTTGAAGATCCGTCACTTCCATCAGGGAATTCACATTGGGAAGCTTCACATAACCTTCGGCATTGGCAGCCGGATTGCCTGGATCATACTGCGTTCGGAAATCCGATTGATCCGGGAGCACGCGACCCAATTCGACAAGATTTGCCTCGACCTCTTTGTCGAATCGCGAGCGGAAGGACGGTATCTGGCGTCGATAAGGATCGCCGCCAGGCTCCCTTGACGTAGAATCGGAGTTGGCGATGTTTTCCGAAATCACACGCATGCGGCCACTTTGCGCATGCAGACCGGAAGCTGCAATCATGATTGATTTCAGAAAATCCATCTCGTCTTCTTCCTTTCGTTAAGCGCCGAAACCTCTGAATTTATGACGCAATTCAAATTCGCTTTGCCATACGGCTTACTGAAACGCCAAAAATCCAGGCCTCAGCTTTTCCTGACCGCTGTACGAATCATTCCAAGCCCTTTGGAATAAAGAGTAGCGACAGCCTGATAGTCCATCTGGTTGGCTGTCACCTTCATCATTTGCTCTTCCAGATTCACACTGTTGCCTGATGGCGTCACTTCGAACCCGTCCACTTCCTCGCCAATCAGCTTGTTGTCAGGAAAAATTGCTTTTCCCTGCAAGTGATGACTGTTGGTCTTGCGTGTCTGCAGCCCGCTTTCGCGCGGAATATTGAGGACACTGTCAAAATTGACCGGAGCAAGGTCCTTGGCGCTATATTGGGGACTATCCGCATTCGCGATATTTTCTGCCAAAACGCGTTGCCTCGTCTGATGCCAATGCATCTTGGAACGAAGCATGGAAAATAGTTTCAGGTCTCCAATTGCCAAAGGTTTGCCTCGTGAATTTGAGTGCGTAGCGATGCAAGGCGATGCCTTCACCAGCTCTTGCGGCAAATTTTGCCTATCAATTGGTTAACAAGTTCTTAACGAATTGGAAGTCACAAGAAAAAACGGCTGAAACCGGACTGTTCTGTTAAAAATTACAAGGGGTAAAATTTGCAGCTTGCGAATAAAAACCGCCAAAAATATTTCAAGATTGTTAAAATGCTATCATAGATTCAGATTCGCTCGAGGCATGTTTTTCACTGTACGCAGAAATGGAAAGCACGAATTTGAATTCACAACGACTAAAATAAAGACAAGATTGGAAACCCTATGTTGAGCATTGAAAGCGGAGTGCTTGTTCAGGTCCTGATCGGCTTTGGCGTGATCCTGATTTTGATTTTTCTTCTGACATGGATCATGAAAAAACTGAATCTCGTATCGGCACGCATTGCCAGACAGGGTGAAGATCCAAGGCTGTCAATCAAGGAAGTGATCGCGGTGGATCACAAGCGTCGCCTGCTTCTGGTGCAGCGCGATCATGTCGAGCATCTGTTGCTCATTGGCGGAGAATCCGACCTTTTGGTCGAACATAACATTCCCGCCCAGCAGGTACAGAAGCAATCATCCCATACACAGATGCAGCCACAGCAGGCCGCACCGGTTATTCAACCGCCTATGGCACCCCCCAATCCGGGACAGCCAATGCCTGCCCAGCAGCCAACATCAACGGCCGCACCTCGCATGCAAGCCCAGCGTTCGGCAGCCCCGGCGCAACCGACGCCTCAAACAGCGTCAGGCCCCCAGGCTGCTCCTCATATGCAACGCCCACAGGATCCTCTGCAAAGACCGGCAGCTTACTCACGCGCACCTGCTTCCCGCACAAATGGTCCAGGTCCAGTAGCTCCGCTCCATCCTGCTGAACGAAGCACCCTGCAGACAAAAGACTCGCGCGCACAGCAAGGTCCTGCATCGGAACAGAATAGGCAGGCCTCTCTAAGAGAGACGAGGCCTAATATGCAGCGCCCGACGCATAGCCCGGCTCCTCAGGATCAGGGACAACGCGCCGCCCCCGTTTCAGCTCCCAATGCGCCTATGGTGAAAGCAGACGCTCCAGCACGCCCTCGACCGGGCCAGCATGCTGATCCCCTAATGCGGGCTTCGTTCGATCAGCAAGACAATCCTGAAGTGCCGGATTCTTCTAAACAGACCGCCCACGATCAGCCCGAAAGTGCCAATAAGGAGCGCTTAACGCCCAAACATCCTGCTGAGGAGAAAGGCTCTGGCGCAGACGGCAAGTCCTCTGAAAAGCAGACAGCAGCCGCACAACTTTCCACTTTGGAAGAAGCAGAGACACCCTTACAGCCAACTCAGAAGCCACCGCAAGCTTCTGCTGAAGCATCAGAAAAGGATGAGGATCAAAAGCCGGCGGCTCAGAGACAGCATCCTCAGCAGCAAGCCCCACAGGCACAAGCGTCACAAGAACCAAAGGCACCACAGGCTCCTCAGCAAAATCCTGAGACTCCGAAAGAGGCTAGCCCGGATCAAGGAGCCCCTGCAGCATCGCAGCCGCAGAGACCCAGTTCGACACCCCAACAGCAACAAGCCCCGGCAGAAAGCCCCAAGGGCGATCAGGACGGTCAAGCGCCATCTTTAGAAGACGCAAAACCAAAGGCTGAGGAAGCGCCATCAGACAAGGACGATCAGCAAGCCGAAGTCGAGCCTCTTTCCAAATCTGCGTCTTATGATGACGAGATCAACAGGCTCCTGAATGAGCTTTCGAGCGAAATTAAAAAATGAACCTATTCCGCTCGAAAGAGACGCCAGCGGCACAAAGCCAAAAGCACACAGGTCTTCGGCCCCGATCATGGGGCCGTTTCCTGCTTTTGGGGGCGATGAGTTGCATTACCATCGCAGCGTTCTGCATGGTGATCTATCCCAACCCGGCCTTCGCCCAGCAGCTGTCCATAGGCTTCGGCGATGACCTGACCTTGACAGAACGAGCCGTTCAACTGGTCGCTCTGATCACGGTTCTGTCCCTTGCGCCTTCAATCCTGATCATGGTGACATCCTTCACCCGGATTGTTGTGGTGCTGTCCCTGCTGCGTTCGGCGCTCGGCCTACAAACGTCACCACCCAACACGGTGATGGTATCGCTGGCGCTGTTTCTGACAGCCTTCATCATGGCCCCCACCTTTGAGGAAGCCTATAATACGGGCATTGAACCGCTGGTGCAGGGCGAGATCGAACCTGCTGAAGCATTTGATCTCACATCTCGACCCTTCCACCTTTTTATGCGGCAACATGTGCGGGAAAACGACCTTGCGCTGTTTCTCGACATGGCCAATCAGGAGGCACCGGACACACCGGAAGACATCAGCCTGCGTGTTCTCGTTCCGGCCTTCATGATCAGCGAATTGAGAAGAGGCTTTGAGATTGGCTTCCTGATCTATCTGCCTTTCATCATCATCGATCTGGTGGTCGCGTCCATTCTCATGTCGATGGGTATGATGATGTTGCCGCCAGTCGTGATCTCGCTGCCGTTCAAGCTCATTTTCTTTGTGCTGATTGATGGCTGGAACCTGATCACAGGATCGCTCGTGCGAAGTTTTCTGGGGAGCTAGCCTCCCCCTTTGCATCACCAACACGAGAAGAGAAATCCAAGCGGCGAGCCTTTCAGGTTACGCCGCTTTTTCCGTTTTGCCTGACCATCAGTTCAAACTGAGCGGATGGAAATCAGGCCTGAGGTATATTGCTACCATTGTTCGTAGGATTGGTTGTGCCATTTACAGCAGGCGTAGTCTGCTCGGCAACATTGCCCGCCCCGCCATTGGGCTGCAAATAGCGACTACGATACTCTTTCAGGAACCGTTCCATCGTGCTGATACCCGCGATTTCCTGTGCAATCGACTGGAATTCCTGACCGCTACGCTGCTCAATGGGCAAGGTTACGACATCAAACGCTCCCGAGACGGGCGTGTCCGACATCATCTTCGCATATTTTCTGCGCAGACGATCCAGCCCCAGCCGGTCATCGGAAAGGCTATAGGCGATACCAGCCCGCAGAATATTTGTTTGCTCGTCTTGATCCAGCGGATTCTCTACACTCCAGCGATCTCCCATCATCTGTTCGATTTGCTCCGCCGTATCTTGCCAACGCTTGGAACGCCAAAGGATATCAGCGCGCAATTGTTCAACATCTCCCCCTTGCAAGGGCTTAATAAGATCCAGCGCCAGATCCACTTTGTTCAGCTCAGCCAGAGCCTTGGCTTCGACCAATCGGCGCTGACGTTCCAGAGAAAGCGGTAACTGCGACTGCCGTGTCCTGCGCAAAACATCAAGCGCCTTGTTCGGCTTACGGTCGAGCAGATAGATCACGGCCAAATCCGCAGCAATCTGAGAGCGAGCGGCGCCTTTGAGGCGATTGTCTACCTGATGCTTGAGCAGCTCCTCGGCCCGATCTAGCAGGTCCACTTCCACCAGCTTGTCAGCCAGACGCCGAACCATTTCATCGCCGCGACGACCAACCGGTGTCAGCTCGCGAAAGTCATAATAGAGTGACAGCGCCTTGATGGCCGAGAGCTCGTCAACCTTGCCATCGAGAAAAAGAGAAGAGAACACGCCGTTCATTTCTTCCTGCAACACGCGCGTCACATCCGAAGCAGCATCCGAACTGGTCGCCGCCTTCAGGGTTTCAAAAGCATTACGGAACTCGCCCTTATCGACATAAAGATGGGCAAGACTGCGAAGCGCATTCAGCTCCACATCATCGCCACGCCAAATAGTCGTCAGCCCTTCCAGCTCATCAATGGCTTCATCATTGGTGATCTGCTTTTCCTGATTCTTGAGTTTGATTTCCTGCAACCATGCATCCGTCGCAATAGGCAGGTAGCGTGTCTCCCGCGCTGTCTTGAAAGCTTCAAGAGCTTCGGCGGATTCATTTCTGGCAACAGCGATCTTGCCCCGCAGCAGATTGTAACGCGCGACACCTTCTTGATCCAGATAAGCCGGATTCACTTCGGCCAACGCCGCAGCAGCACTACCAAACTGCTGATCAAGCAGAGAAATCTCAACCCCATCCAGCAACATCATATTGCGCACATGAATGCTGTAGTCCTGCGCCACGGTTGAGGCAAGATCCAGAGCGTCCTCAGCTTCCCTCCAGCGCCCGGACCGGGCAGCCGCCAAACCACGCCACACGGAAGCATCTGCATCATTGTCAAACTCTGGATGGTTCAGCCGACGGAAAGCAGAATCAGGTCGTCCCGCAAACAATTCTGCAGCCGCAAACAAAGTACGAAACCCGCGACCGCGGGCAAATTCAGGAGCAGTATCTTCAATAATCTGCAAATGGCCAAGCGCCTCGGCCCCATAACCATTGGCAAGCAAAAGCTTGGAAAGTGCCATTTCGCTCTGAATGGCCATCTGATCATCAAACTGGGAAACCTTCGCTTCGAGCGCCTGTCGCTCACGGGTAAAAACCGTAGGCGTCGGAGCGATCAGCGATTCAAGGTTGAGATAGGTCTCCCTCACGGTGCCATTTCCGGTGGTAAGGCCGCTCAGATCGACCTTCGTAGCTCCCGAGTTTGACAGGGTCAATCCGTTGCTGGAGCTGATATAAATGAACCCACCATCACGCGCCACCTGCAAATCATCCACTCTTTCGGTCAACGCAATCCCGTGTGCAGAAACAAGAGTGGAAAAATCAACCAACTGCTGCGATTTGACAAAACCTCGCGCAGGCCCAAGCCCGGTTACCACATGAATATTCTCACCCGTACCGGGATCGCGCAGTTTAAGGATACTCCCAGTGCCCTCGAACTTGACCCGCATGGCTGAACGGCCACCACTGATCTTAGTGCGCGACATATGCAATGGCTTGGTTGGTTCCACCACCATATCGCCAATGGTCAGAAGCCAGCCATAGCCCTCTGGCGAGAAGGTAACCAGACGGGAATTCTTGAGCGGAATGCGCAAAACGGCAATACGCCCCGACCGCCATACTTCCAGATCGTCAGCAATGGCATGCAATTGCCCGCGCGCCGAAGAGACATCAAGCCCGAGCGGCGTGTCGAATACGGCCCAGATCACGCCACTTTTCTTAAAAACGGCAGACGCGGTGGGATTCTTGAACGGGAAGAACAGACGCACTGAACGTCCAAAAGCCTTGGCCTCGACAGGCAGCATCTGCGCCGTTAGGTCCGGCATGGCTCCGGTCATGCGTTCTGCATTGGCCTCACCTGATATGCGCTCTTCGCCAGGCAAGAGCTGCTCCTGCGTCGTACCAGCCTGCGCAACAGGCACCTCCTCTTGCTGCAGGTCTCCTTGCTGCGGAGCCGCCTCCACAGGCATGACATCCATGTCTGGAGCAGACGTTTCCTGCATCACAACCGGAGAGTCTGTGGGAGCCGGAATCTGCGCTGGCCTTGGAATAACCTCAGCCGGAGTTTCAACCTTGGCAGTCGCACCAGACATCGAGGGCGGATTGACCGCCTCCGCTTCCCCATCTGCCGGAGGAATGGCGAGATAGCGATCATCGAGCGCCGCATTCTGAACATTGGAATTTGTCGCATCTCCAGACACATTCGGAGCAATCGGCTCGGTCACTTGAGAATTGGCAAAAAGCGTATTGTCTTGATTTTCTTCGTTTGGCCCCGGTCCGAGGATAACCTCATTGGCTGCGCTGTTCTCGCTATCTGCTAGCTGATTGGTGGCATTCGCAAGCAGGCTTTTGGCAGCAGCATCCCCGCTCCCCCCCGCACCATTGGCAATAAGAACCCCGCTATCACCGGGTCTGGAAACAGCCCGCGTAATGCTGTCTTCAGCGCCCTGTGCCTGAAACAGAACCTTGTCGCCGGTTATGTCGACGATGTAGGAATCATCTTCGCGAAAAGCACGCACATCCGACGTCGGCGCCACAAAAATCCTGAACAGCGTGCCCCCATTTTCATGGGACATCTGAATATCACTCACCAGAGGCGGCAGCTCTGCGCGCAATTTGGACAGATCCGCATCCGCCTTGTGATTGAAAAACACGCGCACTTCCGGGCCTTGACGCTCGAATGTGGAATCAAAGGGAATGTTCCAGATGAAAGCGGCGCGCGTAAAGGTCGGATGATCACCAATCCTCAGATCGAGTTTGGGGCGCACTTGCGAGCCTTTTTTGGCTTGCTCAAGAGATCTGGCAAGGCGCAATGCCTCTTCAGCACGTTTGGCCAGTTCGCGCACCACTTCTGGCGGCAAGGAGGGTGGCAAGCCCGTCCAACTGGTCGGCAACAGATCGACATATAACCGCTCGCCTGCCTCCATGGTATTGAGGCGGACATTGGGCTTCAAGGCAATGCGAATGCCCTGCCCGTCCGGATCAAGGCGCGCAACCGTGATATAGTCCGGAAGGATCGAGGGCAGGTTCGTAACGGGGGAGGAATTGACGGCTTCATCAAAGCGAATGACAAAGATACTGTTGTCCTGCTTGATCGAGTAGCCTGGTAGCAGATTGCGTCCCTTGAAGTTGAGAATGATCCGCCCGAAGCCCTCTTCCTGGGTTGTGACGATCTCAAGATCTCCAGTCTCAGAGCCATTTGCGCCTGTATCAATTTGCTGTGCATAGGCTTGGCTTGCAAAGGCAGAGACGAACAGCAGAAAAAGCAGGACGAAAGATGCAGATCTGCGCACCACACCACCCGCAAGGGAGCGAACGGCGCTGCACACCTGATCATATTTCAACGCAAACTGCTGCGCCGTCTCCGCCATAAAAGCTCTCCGGATCTTCAAGCGAGCCCGGTGATCGACAAATGCGAACATCACCGCTCCCTTTTCCTGAAGACCAACCTAAACGAAAATGCTTTCCGGCTAATTACCAAAGCCGTTAAACACGTCTGGATTGATTGCCAACCTAATTCCCGATCTGCGGCAGCTCATCCGTCGCCAGCGACTGCACATTTTGCTCAAGCGAATTGCTGTTGGCGATCGCCGCGCTCAAGTTGCTGGCCGATTCCGCCTTCATCTGCCCCATAATCGTAGCCAGCTTGCGCGATTTCATGGATTTGACGATATCAAGCAGGATATCTTGATCCATGACCTCGAAAATTTGGGCCGCCTGCTTGGATTTCATCGAAGAATACATGGCTACCAGACGATTGATATCCGCTTGCTGCTCTTCGTCGCGCTTTTTGGTCGCCAGAGCGATGGTCTGCTCAAGAGACTTGAGTTCATCCACGCGCTGTTGCAAGCGCTTCTCTGCCGCTTTCAGCAGGGCTTCACGCATTTCAATGCTTCTGGCGCGCTCATCCAGTTCCTTGCGACGATTGGCCAGACGCTCCAGAATGGCAAGCTCGGAGCGCGAACTCTTGGTCGGGTCAATCCGCATACCATCCACCAGAGAGGGAGGCTCTTCCCCCATATTGGGTTCTGGCGTTTCAGCAGGAGCCGGCGCATCGCCAGCCCCTTCCGCTGCAGCACCACCATCAGCAGCAGGTGCAGGCGCTTCCTGAGCCAGTGCGGGCGTGGTGGATACGGCGGACATGTCACTATAGACCACCAGATGAGCCACCTTGATAAACAATAGCCCGACAACCGCGATAAGAACGGTTGGAAGCAAACGCACTTGGGTCATGCTGCAACACCTCTTTTTTGCCGAATGGCCATCAAACGTTCAGACGTCGCTGCAGCAACATCCTTGAGATTACGGGGCTTTTCAACGGCCTCAACCAACGGTGCAGACTGTTCACGTTCCATCGCTTCATAATGCGCATGAGCAGAAACACCACGATACCCGCTATTGACGCGGTCATAGTCCACATCGCGATCAAGCGCTGCGTGTGCCGTAAGCTTCTGCGGCTCTGCAGCAGCGGCGACAGCGCCACTCCGCACAGCGTCGGAAATCTTGACCAGTCGACCAACGACACCTTCGCCTTGGGAAACGTAATATTGCAGTTCAGAGGCAAGCCGCTCGGCTTCCATCAGACGATGGGACAAATTCTTGTCGCAATCCCCTGCGGTTGCCTTCAGGCCCAAAATGGCGCGCTCTGCAATTTCAGTCGCCGTAATCAATTCCGCGATGGTCGCTCGCAAGGCTTCTTCATCATTGCGCAACCGCTTCAGTCGACGGTTCAGCGTTATGCAATAGCCAATCGTCAGAACGAGCAAAAAGGCGACAAGCAATTCAATCATCATTCCAGCAGACATCTACTCACCCTTTCCAGATCCGCCCTGAGCGGCTTTTTCAAACGCAGAAAGCGTCATTTTCGGCTTAGCCAGTTTATTGGATACCTGAACGGAAATATTCCCGTTATGCTGTCCCATGACCCCCTTGGTCAGATAGACATTTCCGCATTTCAGCCGCACCGGATCATCCGGGCCGCTGTCCAGCATCAAGGTCTGCCCGACATCCAGTTTCATGATGTCGTTAAGGGACATTTTCTTCTCGAACAGAAGCGCATCAACGCTGATTTGCGAATGATAGACTTCGGTTGCCAAATGCCCTTCCCAGATGGGATCGCGCCCGAATTTCTCACCCATGAACATCTGCAAGAGCAGATCACGAATGGGTTCGATGGTCGCATAAGGCAGCAACATTTCAATCTTGCCGCCGCGATCTTCCATATCGATGCGCAATTCAACCAGAATGGCCGCATTGGCAGGGCGGGAGATCGCCGCAAAGCGCGGGTTCGTCTCAAGACGTTCCAGCGTAAAATTGACCGGCGACAGCGGCGCAAATGCAGCCTCGGCATCTTCAAGAACGATGTCGATCATCTGGCGCACCAGGTTCAGCTCGATCGTCGTATAGGGACGCCCTTCGACACGGATCGCAGAGGTGCCCCGCCCGCCACCGAGCAGAACGTCGATGATGGAATAAATGAGGCTTGAGTCAACCGTGATCAATCCAAGGTTATCCCACTCTTCAGCCTTGAACACCGTCAGAATGGCGGGCAGCGGAATGGAGTTCAGATAATCCCCGAACCGGATCGACGTGATAGAATCCAGAGAAACCTCGACATTGTCAGAGGTGAAATTGCGCAGGCTGGTGGTCGTCATCCGGACCAGACGGTCGAATACGATCTCCAGCATGGGAAGACGTTCATAAGAAACGATGGCCGAGTCGATCAGCGCACGCACACCGCTGCGCTCGCCAGCAAAGCCATCATCCAGACTGAAGCCAAGCAGGTTATCGATTTCTTCCTGATTGAGCACACGATCAGCACCGCGCGAGGAATTTTCATCCCCGTCCATCGGCTCGTCAATCATCGCAGCCCATTGCGCAGCCATTTCATCGGCACTACCGGCACCCTGCTCTTCCAGAGCGGCGCCCCAATCGGCCATCAGGTCTACGCTGTCTTCGTCGTCAGCCATTTGAAGTCCTACTGAATCAGGATTTCCTTAAACAGAATATCATTCACTTTAACCGGATAAATCGCATCATTGATCCGTTTCAACAATTCTCTCTTGAGCCGAAACAGACCGGCAGATCCTTCCAGATCCCGTGTTCTGAGCTCTCGCAGATAAACCTGAAACGCATCCAGCACCCGAGGCATGAACGGCTCGATCTTCTGCGCCTGCTCCTGACTGATCAGTTCCAGAGACACCTTCAAACGCAAATACTGCGCACGGCGGTTCTGAGAATTCAGATTCACGGTCATTTCAGGCAGATCGTAAAAATACGCCTTGCTCTCCGGCTCTGCATTGGGGTCATTTTCCGGCTCAATCAACTCATCAGAAGAGGAAGAAGAAAACAGGAAAAAATAAGCAGCACCGCCACCACCGATCAGCAACACGAGCACAAGGGCCGCAATGACGATCAGCTTCTTTTTGCCGCCGCCAGAGCCTCCCTCTTCTTCACCATTTTCATTCTCGTCCGACATACCAGACCCAATCTGATAACGATTCATCAACCATGGTTAATACCCATTAATAAATAGCGCAGAAAAGGTTAACAAAACCTTTCTAAAGATTAGCCACAGCCAAATAGGCAACTTTTTCCCACTGGGCATTTTTACACCCTGAATTCATTGCCGTAACGCCAATTATAAATCATCAAGCCATTGAAATATATAGCTTTCGCATTTTGGCACGCATCATGCTTAACAAACATTGAACGCATCACGCTGGGGAGCAGAGATGCGCATCATTTGGGAGCAAAGTGGTTAACGATTATGGAGAACCTACAACTCATAGGTCTAACGCGGCAGATGGTTCTGCGGCGTAAAATGGATGTAATCGCCAACAACTTGGCGAATATCAACACGGCAGGCTACAAATCTGACAACCTGCTATTCAAAGAATATGTCATGCCTGTAGCCGAAATGAATGATTTTCGGTCTTCGGACAAAAAGCTGTCTTATGTGCAGGATGACGTCATCGTGCTTCAGTTCGAGCCCGGCTCGATCGTTGCAACGGGCAATCCGGCAAACGCAGCCATCAATGACGATTCCTCTTTCTTTGTCGTCAACACCCCACAAGGGGAACGCTACACGCGGAACGGCGAATTCGAAGTGAACGGACAAGGCCAGCTGGTTACAACAGAAGGCTATCAAGTCATGGGCACAGGCGGCCCGATCACCGTGACGCAAGAAAACCGGAATTTCGAAATTGCCCGCGACGGCCTGATCTCATCAGAACAGGGTGAAATTGGGCAATTGCAGATCGTTACCTTCGACAATCTTCAAACCCTGAAAAAGGAAGGCAAATCTCTCTTCATTGGAGAGAACCCTGTTGCCGTTGAAGATCCCAGCATCATGGGCGGTCATGTTGAGCAATCCAACGTTCATGGCGTGGTGGAAATTTCACGCATGATCGAGGTCTCGCGCTCTTACGGCTCTCTAGCCAAGGCGCTCAAGGCAACGGATGACTTACGTGAAAACGCAATTGACAAACTCGGCAGATTGAATGCCTGACGCAACTAGAACAGGAGATCGAAAATGAGAGCCCTCCATATCGCATCCACTGGCATGATGGCGCAGGAACGCAACGTCGAAGTCACGTCGAACAACATCGCCAACATGCGTACCACTGGTTACAAGAAACAACGTGCCCAGTTTCAGGATCTGCTTTATCAGGATTTGCGCCGCTCGGGCGCCAACACATCAGCTCAGGGAAACCAGGTTCCTGTCGGAGTTCAGATCGGTTCTGGTGTAAGATTGTCCGCCACTTCTCGCATCATGTCGCAAGGCGACCTGGAAAGCACGGACAAGGAATTGGATGTCGCCATTCGTGGCGAAGGATATTTTCAGATAAGCCTGCCCGACGGCCGCACCGCCTATACAAGGGACGGTTCCTTTGAGATGGATAGCGAAGGCACGCTGGTTACTGCAGATGGATATGAAGTCCTTCCGGGGATCACCTTCCCCGACGATACCAGTGACATCACAATCAGCAGCGACGGCGAAGTGCAGGTAACCCTTAGCGATGACACGACCACTACGACGCTGGGGCAGTTCACTCTGGCGCGCTTCATCAACAAGGCTGGCCTCGAGCCGATGGGCGACAACCTGTTTCTTGAAACCGCCTCAAGCGGTGACCCTCAGGTTGCGGTTCCCAACGACGATGGCTATGGCAACCTTCTGCAAGGGTATCTAGAAAGCGCCAACGTCAACTCGGTGACCGAAATTTCCGACCTGATTGCCGCCCAGCGCGCCTACGAAATGAACTCCCGTGTCATTCAGGCTGCAGACGACATGCTGTCGGCAACCTCACAGCTAAGCTAGGCCAGATAAAATGAGATTTTCATTGAACAAATATCGGGATCGCAAGGCTGCTGAAATGGGACGCAAGCTCAAGGCCGCCGCATTTGCTGCCTTGACCACCGGGGCCATTCTTCTTGCCAGCCCCGCAGCTTGGGCTGCCACCTTCGATGCCGACACAGCAATTCTGAAACAAAATGTCACCGTTGAAGACCGCCTGGTCACGCTCGGCGATCTTTTCAAAAATGCGGGTACGTTAGCAAACAAAGCTGTTTTTCGCTCCCCCTCTCTGGGACAAAGCGGCACCATTCAGGCAGACCGGGTGGTCGACGCAGCCATGCAGGCAGGCTTGAGCAACATAACAACCAACAGCATTTCGGTTGTGAGAGTTTCCCGCCTTTCGGATCTGGTAACAGAGGCTGATATTCTCAACAAGATTAAAGCCCTGCTGAAGGCTAAAGGCTATATTGAAGCATCAGCCAAGGTTGATGTGGAGCTCAACACCCATTTGGCAGACCAACATGCTGCACCGGATGGTTACAGTCCATTTGAAATCAGAAACCTGCGCTTTGATCGAATGAACGGTCGTTTCTCAGCCAATCTGCAAATCTATGGGCGCGAGGATCTAGGTATCATTCGCCTTGGCGGGCACGCCAATGAAACCGTCATGGTACCAATTCTCAGTCGCACCTTGAGCCGCGGTGAGATTGCATCAAAGTCTGACATCACATTGACGCCAATGCCGCGCCGAAAAGCGGAAATGGCCAGCGCATCCTCTATCGAAGAGATCGTTGGCAAGGTTGCTCGTCAATCTCTTCGCGCTGGCACTGTTGCCAATGCTGCCTATTTCACCGAACCGGACATGGTCAAGAGATCAGACATGGTCACCATCATATTCAGCGCAGGGAGCCTCAATCTGTCCATCATGGGCAAAGCCCTCTCTGACGGCACGAAGGGTGATGTGATCCCGGTCCAGAATTCGCAGACAAATCGGGTGATACGGGCAGAAGTCATCGCGCACGGACTGCTTGAAATCAGCCTGCCTGGAAACACAGTCGCATCTCTTGGAGCCAACTGATTATGAAATCGAGACATATTTTGACAATCTGCCTCATGGCTTCTGCGCTCAGCGCATGTGGTGCTGGTGAACGTCTAAAAAATATTGGCAAAACCCCCACGTTGACAGCCATTGACAACCCAACCACCCAGAAGGGCTATAAACCGGTGCAGATGCCGATGCCGACGGTGGAACCTGCAGCCTATAGTCCGAACTCGCTCTGGCAGACGGGCTCGCGCAAATTCTTCAAGGATCAGCGCGCAAACAAGGTTGGTGATATTCTCACCGTAGAGGTCAGCATTACCGACAGCGCCAAGATCGACAACACAACATCAAGAAGCCGTACCGGTAGCGACGATGTGGGCCTTGCTGGATCTGTCGGATCTGTTCTGGGAAGCGCCCTCTCCGGCATCAATGAAATTGATGTTACGAATCTGGCCAATGCATCTTCCAGCTCCTCCTCTGAAGGAACCGGAGCGATCGACCGGTCTGAAACCATCACAACGTCTGTTGCGGCCGTCGTACTTCAGGTCTTGCCAAACGGCAATCTCGTCATTGAAGGACGGCAGGAAATTCGGGTCAATTTCGAAGTTCGTGAAATTCTCGTCGCCGGCATCGTCCGGCCAGAAGACATCGCATCAGACAATACGATTGAATCGGAAAAAATTGCCGAAGCCCGCATCGCCTATGGTGGCCGCGGCCAGCTTTCCGATGTGCAGCAGCCGCGCTATGGCCAGCAGGTGATGGACGTCATCTTACCATTCTAACCGCATTGCGGACATTGGTCCGCAGCTCCCAAGCTCCCCAATCGGCCCTGATAACCACCAGGGTCGATTTCCGGGAGGTCCGCTCCCAAACCGACCTCCCGATCCGTGATCAGAACCATGCTCCCAAATTTGGCCTGATCACAAATAAAAGGCGCGGATCTGTCTCCATGATCCGCGCCTTCTATTATTGAATTCGTATCAGCTCACTAAAAAGCAGACCACCCATCGGGATCAGTCGTCCCGATAGACTTTCTCTCTGCGCTCGTGACGCTCCTGAGCCTCAATGGACAAAGTAGCCGTTGGCCGTGCATCCAGACGTTTCAGAGAAATTGGCTCCCCGGTATCTTCGCAATATCCGTAGGATCCATCTTCAATCCGCTTCAAGGCTGCATCGATTTTGGATATAAGTTTTCGCTGCCGGTCGCGCGCGCGCAATTCGATCGCCCGGTCAGTTTCCGAAGAGGCCCTGTCAACAAGATCCGGATGGTTAGAATTCTCATCCTGAAGATGCTGCAAAGTCTCACGGCTTTCTTTCAAAATATCGTCTTTCCACTGCTGTAGTTTTAGACGAAAATATTCAATTTGCCGTTCGTTCATGAAGGGCTCACTGTCCGAAGGACGATAGTCACTATCTATCTCGATCGACATGGGCTAACCCCTTAGTTCCCTAGAAAAGACGAGAGTTATATAGAGGTCGCAAGGCTCGCGCACAACTACTCATTATAAAAAAAGTATAAAGAGATTAATTTGAGGGTGTAACCCCATGAAACTGATCTAAAATTGGCAACGGATACTCAGTTTGCAGAAACAGCTTCAAGTTTTGCGACTTCAACTTGAGCTCTCAAAGCTATTTCTTCAATAAGAGCATCGATTCGCTCATCGCCTGTCTGCTCATGGTCGCTGGCCAGACGCTCAAGTTGCTGTAATACGGCAAGCGGGAGAGTGCCACAAAGCAGTCCCATACGCAGCTCCTCAAGCAAATCGAGCATCTTGTTACCCTTGCGCACCGCCTTGCGGCGTTTGCCTTGCAGCGCATCATCAACCGATTGCAGAGCCAACAGGGCTGACATGTCCTGCACTGCATTACTCTGGGCAGTTTGCTGAGAGCGCGTTGTCTCCTGCGTTTCCGCAGGCACGGAAAAACTGCCCGAAGATGACTTCGACGCACCGGCCTTACCTGACTTTCCGACGTGCTTTGCTCCAGACCCACCTTGAACGCGCATTTTAAATCCTTCATTTCTGCTTGGTTTTCACCAATCGTTCCCAACCAAACCTGCAAAACAAACCACAAGACGCTTTTGGCCGCGTCTTAGGAAAAGATTAACCCAATTAGTTAACGGAACGTTAACCAACCCGGCAAATTCTGCAGCTCACTCATTTTCAACAGTATCAGAAACATTCTAAAATATTTTTAAAGACCGCCATTTTCTGCGCTTTCCTAACTTAGGCACGCCGCTCAAGCCGTTGGCATGGCCTTTGCAATATAGATGGCGAACACTGTTGCAAAATGAAAATGCCGATAGCGCCAACAGCCTGATTGAAAAGGTCTACAAACAATGTCTCTGCGTTCTCTTATCCTGATGGTCTTCGCCACCCTGTGCATTTCCATCCTTCCGGCGCATAGCGCATCCCGGATTAAGGATATTGTCGACTTCGAAGGCATCAGAGACAACCAGTTAATCGGCTATGGGCTTGTGGTAGGCCTGAATGGCACCGGCGACTCCCTCAACAGCGCACCTTTTACCAAGCAGAGCTTGCAGTCCATGTTGGAACGCATGGGCGTCAACATCACCGGAACCAACCTCAACACCAAGAATGTGGCGGCCGTCATCGTGACAGCTACATTGCCTCCCTTTGCAGTTCAGGGATCGCGCATTGACGCGACTATCAGCGCGTTGGGTGATGCAAAGAGCCTGCAGGGTGGCACGCTGATGGTTACCCCTCTTATGGGCGCCGACGGAGAAACCTACGCGATCGCTCAGGGTCCGATTGCCATCGGCGGCTTCACCGCTGAGGGCGATGCTGCAACCGTAACCCAGGGGGTTCCGACCTCGGGCCGTATTGCAAACGGTGGCGTGGTGGAGAGAGAACTCTCCTTCCAATTGGCCAGTATGACGACCCTGCGCCTTTCCCTGCGCAACCCGGATCTCACGACTGCCCGCCGCATCGCGCAAACCATCAATGATCTCATTGGCCAGCCTGTCGCAGAGCCACTCAACCCGACAGGCATTCGCGTCACCCTGCCAAAGCATTTCAACGGTAACATGGTCGATTTGATCACGGACATCGAACAGCTGAACGTAGAGCCGGACCTGCCCGCCAAAATCGTCATTGACGAAACCACCGGTATCATTGTGATGGGGCAGGAAGTCCGCGTCAGCACGGTTGCCATTGCGCAAGGAAATCTGACCGTGACGGTCAGTGAGACACCGCAGATCAGTCAACCCAACCCGTTTGGCGGAGGCCAAACGGCCGCAGCGCCGCGCTCAAAAGTCGACGTCAACACAGATACCGAGAAAAAGCTGGCTCTGCTAGAGGGCAGCGTTCCCCTTCGCGATCTGGTTTCCGGCCTTAACGCCCTCGGGGTTGGCCCAAGAGACATGATTTCCATTCTACAGGCCATCAAGGCCGCTGGTGCCCTTCAGGCAGAAATCGAGGTGATGTAATGACCAGTGTTACTTCAACTCCATTCTCAATCGCTCAAAACACGGGCGTTCAAACCAATCTGAGCAGAGAAGAACAAGCCAGTCAGGCGGCTCAACAATTTGAGAGTGTTTTTCTATCGCAAATGCTTTCGGGAATGTTTGAAGGCGTTGGCGACGATGAATATGGCGATTCCTACGCTCAAAACACCTATCGCAGTCTGCTGACCGAAACCTATGCAGATGAAATAACAAAATCTGGCGGTATCGGCATTGCAGACTCTGTAATGCGCGAGCTGATCAGCACGCAGGAAATGGAACAATAATATGTCAGAGCAACAAAACGCCCCCCAGAATCCTGTTACCCAAGCAGCAGCCCTGGCCAAAGCCCCCATCGGCACCCCTGAGGATGTACAGCGACTGCTTGCAGCGATCGAGCAGATCATGGACGCGCTCGACACAGTCTTGATTGAAGAAACCGCTCTTCTGCGAAACGGTGAAATAAAGGAAGCTCTGGATCTTGTTGAAGCCAAGAACCAGCTCTCCATTCAATATATGTTGTTGCAAAAATCCATTGCCGCAAACGCCTCGCTCGTCAAGGAGCTCGCTCCACAGGATTCAGCGCAATTGGCCCGCCGCCATGAAATGTTTCAGAGCACCCTGCAAACCAACCTTGCAGTGATTGCCACCGCAAAAGAGGTTTCTTCCGAACTGGTGGGAGACATAAACGCAGTGATCCAGAAGGGAGCCAAGGCACAAACCTACGGCAACGCAGGTCAGGCGCCTGTGCAGGTGAGCCAGAAGCAAGGCATTTCCATCGACACCCGCTCGTAAATAGCTCATACAATAGACAAGACAGCTCCAATGGGAGCAGACACTAAAAAGAGCGGTCCCGCGAAGGACTGCTCTTTTTTTGATTGAGCACTCATATAACGGGATCAAAGCTTACTATTGTGAATATCGAATAGCGGCCTCATCTTCAAATCGTGACGTTATAGAGTACCCTCAGGCTTTCATGGCCAGAGAAAAGATCCTCCTGAAACGCAAAGATCTGTGTGCGCACACCAATCCGATAGAGACGACCATGCGCTTTGCATGTCGCCACTCATGCTATTTAAGACATCATCAAATAGGGAAGAATCTTTATTTGAGTAATGACGACACCAACAAAAGCTGTTTTTGGTCGTCCCCTCGCCCGACAATTCGGGAAAAGCCCGTTTTTTCTTCCAAAGAAATATTATATTTCAGAAACTTACAGAAATTCGCCTCCAAGAAATATGTCAAAAATGACAAATACTGTAAAATGCGATATATTTTCCTAACAGAACATTTGTTGAGCTTGAGGCGACCATGGATCTATCAGTCCAGAAAATGCAGCCGCCAGCCACTGTAAGAGGCAAATCTGCGGCAAAGAAAACCAGTCCCGGCAGCGAAAGCGAAGAAGCCGTGACGACCACTTCCCGTGATCAGGCCATCGAATTCAAGCATGGCAACACCGGATATGAATCGCTCGATCCGGATGATAGCAACAGCGAGCATGCCCCATCCAAAAAACGCAAAGGGCGGCGCAAAAATCGTCAGCTCCTTTCTCAGGATGACCTGTCAGAGCTCACCGTGTCCATGGAAGACGCCCAACAGGAAGACACCATGGCAGATGGCCTTCTGCAAGTGCGGGCCTATCAGACAACACCAGCCCCCAAAGAAGACAAAGAGGACGACCTGCCACATTTTGAGGTCAATATTTAAGGCTTAAGGCCCCTTCTCTCCTTTTTGATGGGCAGCTTGGCCGCAGCCGCGGCCTAAGAGCACTCCACTTTTGCCTCTTTTTGCCCTGCTTCTGGCACCGCAGCTTGCCAAGAACGCATCTCCCATAGCCTCCCAATGGGAAATCACCCCGATTTTTCTCCACTGAGCCTCGAAAATTTCTCCACAAATTACTTGTCGCTCGAAAGTTTTTTAAAAATTTTAGAAACTTCAACAACGCTCTGATCAGGTTTTAGGGCGCGACAGAGTAAATTTGCTAGACATTGAGAAAAGATTTTTACGTCTCTCGCAGTTTTGCTCCCTCAATTCCAAAAGATCAATTCATTGACAAAATTGACAATTCGGTTTCGCAATTTGAAATTTCTACTCTTTGGTAACCATAACGCAGGAACCGTAACCAGCCATTAACCCTGACATCCGTTAACTATATAATTTTACTATTGATTCTCAATTGGAATGCATTCTGCCCCTGACCACGAACGGTCACAGTCCAAGAAGGACGACGAGTACTAACCAGAAAGGTTATGGGGAAATGTCAGATATTACTCTCTCCGCCGGCGTACGCGCCAACTTGCTCTCCCTGCAGAACACTGCAGACATGATGGCAACCACGCAGAACCGTCTTGCAACAGGTAAAGCGGTCAACTCTGCGCTGGATAATCCAACCAACTTCTTCACTTCTGAAAACTTGAACAGCCGCGCAAACGAGTTGAACAACCTCCTCGACTCCATCAGCAACGCCACTCAGGTTATCGAAGCCGCTGATAACGGTATTTCCGCGATCACCGACCTCGTAGAAAGTGCTCAGGCAACGGTTCGTCAGGCACAGTCCAACAACTCCGATGCTTCCAGCACCAACATTCAGAGTGCTTCTAACATTGACACGTCCGGCACGACCGGCACCACCACCAAAGACCGCGTCGAGTCTCAGACCCTGACCGCTCTTGGCATGACCGGTGTTGGCAACGGCGGCGCAGCCGACTCCAACTTTGTCATCACCTCCACTTCTGAAAATGGCGTAACCAGCACCTTCGACCTGGATGCCCATTTTGCAGCAACAGGCAAAGCCCTGAACGATGCGAACGGAGATGGAACCACTGGTGACAACTACACGGTTTCCAACCTTGTAGACGACATCAATGCCTCAGGTGTTGCAACAGCTTCGATCACCGATGATGGCCGCCTTGATCTTCGGGTAAACGGCAATGAAAGCCTCAGCCTGACCATCACCGACCAGGACGCGACTGATGCAACCACGCAGGATGGTGCCACCGGTACATCCATCGCAGCAGCCTTCGGCTTTGGCTCCTCGGCTTCTGAAGACCTCAGCGATCCTGCCGACGGCGACTATGTCGACGCTGGTGAAACAGCTGTTACCTGGGCAGACGGTGCAGCAGCAGGCGACGTTGACACCCTGACGATCGTCAACCAGGCTGGTTCATCCGATGCTGACAACAGCGAGCTGGTCTCACAGTTCAACGAGATCCTGTCTCAGATCAACCAGTTGGCAGCAGACTCCAGCTACAACGGTCTGAACCTGATCAACGGCACCGGCAACGACCTGACCGTGGCCTTCAACGAAAAGCGTGACGAAGACAAATCTGAACTTGTCATCGCCTCTGCAGACCTGACCGCATCCGGTCTGTCTCTGACCGACGCATCCTCTTTGAGCTCGGAAGAATCCAACCTCAAACTGGACTCCCTGTCAGAAGCCTTGACCTCCCTGCGCAGTCAGGCGTCGTCCTTCGGTTCGAACCTCAACACGGTGACCATTCGTGAAGAGTATACCAAGAACATGATCAACACCCTGCAAACCGGTGCTGACAACCTCGTTCTGGCTGACTCCAACGAAGAAGGTGCCAACATGCTGGCTCTGCAGACCCGCCAGTCGCTGTCTACCACCGCCCTGTCCCTGGCTTCCCAGGCCGACCAGGCTGTGCTCAGCTTCCTGCGCTAATAACAAGCCAGATTTCAGACGCGAAACGGGGCCGAATGGCCCCGTTTTTTTTAACCTTTTTACACCCCGCCTTAAGATAAATTTAAATTTCCAATCATTTCCAAGTTTCTGACAAGCAACAATAAAAGACACTTTTTGTGTAAGCAGAAATGAAACACTTTGTTTAGGTTAATACGAAAGGACTGGTTAACCTTAAATTAGGGTTTACGCGCGACCATCAAATTAAGCCTCAGAAGGAGGCCAAATAAACAATATCTGTGTGTGAGTACCCAGAAAGGTAACCCAATGTCCTCGGATATCACTCTCTCCGCCGGCGTGCGCTCCAACCTCCTGTCCCTGCAAAAAACTGCGGACCTGATGTCTACAACGCAAAATCGTCTGGCAACCGGTAAAAAAGTCAACTCGGCTTTGGATAACCCGACCAACTTCTTTACCTCTGAAAGTCTCTCTGCCCGTGCAAACGATTTGAGCAACCTACTGGACGGCATTTCCAACTCGATCAAGACGATCGAGGCTGCGGATAACGGTATTACCGCCATCACCGATCTGGTTGAAAGCGCTCAGGCTACCGTTCGTCAGGCACAGTCAAACAACTCCAACTCTGCCTCTACGCATATTCAGAGTGACTCCAACATCGACACCACCGGCACCACCGGCACGACCACCAAGGATCGTGCCGAATCCCAGACACTAACCGCTCTGGGCATGACCGGTGTTGGCAATGGCGGCGTGGCCGATTCCAACTTTGTCATCACCTCAACGTCTGAAAACGGCGTAACCAACACCTTCGACCTGGATGCACATTTTGCCACCACAGGCAAGGCGTTGAACGATGCAAACGGCGACGGCACCACCGGTGATAACTACACCATCTCAGATCTGGTGACAGACATCAACGCATCCGGCGTGGCAACAGCTTCGATCACGGAAGACGGTCGTCTTGATCTGGAGGTCAACGGCAACCAGACTCTCAGCCTGACGATCACCGACCAGGACGCGACTGATGCAACCACTCAGGATGGCGCAACCGGCACATCCATCGCAGCAGCCTTCGGCTTTGGCGCTTCTGCGTCTGAAGATCTCAGCGATCCTGCCGATGGTGACTATGTTGACGCTGGCGAAACAGCTGTTACCTGGGCAGACGGTGCAGCAGCAGGCGACGTTGACTCCCTGACGATCGTCAACCAGGCAGGCGCCTCGGATGCGGATAACGCCGAATTGGTCGCTCAGTTCAACGAAATCCTCGATCAAATTGATGAGTTGGCAAATGACGCCAGCTATAACGGCATCAACCTGATCAATGGGTCCACCAATGACCTGACGGTGGCCTTCAACGAAGTCCGCGACGAAAACAAATCGGAACTTGTCATCGAATCCGCTGACATGACCGCTTCTGGTCTGGCACTGACAGACGCGTCTTCCCTGAGCACTGAGGAATCAGATCTCAAGCTAGATGCTTTGGCCGACGCCCTGATTACCTTGCGCAAGCAGGCAGGCACCTTTGGTTCCAACCTTTCCACCGTGCAGATCCGCAAGGATTACACCAAGGAAATGATCAACACCTTGCAGACAGGTGCAGATAACCTGGTTCTGGCAGACTCAAACGAGGAAGGCGCCAATATGCTGGCCTTGCAGACTCGTCAGACTCTGTCCACCACCGCTCTGTCTCTGGCTTCGCAGGCAGATCAGGCGGTTACCAGCTTCCTGCGGGCTTAATCAGGCTCTAAAGAAACATAAGAAAGGCGGAGAAATACTCCGCCTTTCTTTGTTGCAGGGTAAACATCTTTTCTTCTATTTGATCTTTTCAAGACAATCGGAATAATTTACTGAATTGTCCAATGGATGAATTTATACGTCTCGTGGAATCTAGCTAGATTGTCCCGGAGCGGTTTCTTAATACAAAGCGGCTATTATTAGACCTGTCAAAACTATCAAATAGACGCAGACATTCACTTTGGTGATTAGAGGAAGAAAGATGTCTCTTAAAATAGAACTGCGCCCTAATGAGCGTATTATTATCGGAAATAGCGTCATTACTAATGGAGACCACCGAGCACGCTTCTTTGTTGACGGTCAGGCTCCAATATTACGTGAAAAAGACATCCTGACATCCGAAACTGCAAATAGTCCTGCAAAAAGAATCTATCTCTGCATACAACTTATGTATCTTTCGCAAAATATAGCTGATCACAAGGACATGTACTTCACCTTGGTAAATGATTTTCTACAGGCAGCACCTAGTGCGTTAACGATAATCGACAGCATAAATAACAAAATTTTAACCGATTCCTTTTATCCTGCATTAAAAGAAGCCAAAGCTCTTATCAAATACGAAGAGGAGTTACTTCGGGATGTACAACCATTCAGCGGCTAGAGCTTATCAGGATGCAAGCTCTAACGCAGGCTCTCCCAGAGAGCGAGAGGCAGCCTTGTTGATCAAGGCAGCCGCCAAACTGCAGCGGACCAAGTCCGAAGACAGCACGCCCGCTCAACTGGACGAAGCTCTGACCTTCAACAGAAAGATCTGGGTCCTCTTTGTTGGCGAACTCATGAACGAAGATCATGAAATGCCTAAAGAATTGCGGCAGAATCTGGTCAATCTCGGCATCTTCACATTCAACCATACGCTGCGAATCATGACAGATCCCGAGTCGGCCACCGTTGATAGCCTGATCAACATCAACCGCAATATCGCTGAAGGCCTGCGCTCCGACGGCTAGATCAAAGGGCACGCGCCTCAGCAAAGAAAAGCTATTGCAAAGACAGTCAAGCGTCGCGCCAGTCCGGTTCGACGCTTTGTCATTTCTTGGCTTTTCAACCTGCCACCGCCACCATCCCAGAATGCAAAAAAGCAGCCTCAAGGGCTGCTTTTTGTATGAGAAGGTTAATGAGCAAGGCCGAATATGGCCCCCAACGGCTTAAATAAAATTACTCAGAGACAGGTTGTACATCATAGAAGCGGCCTGATAGGACGATTCAATCGTCGTGCGAATGGTCATTATCTTGGCTGCCACCTCTTCATCATTGATACCTTCTGTTTCAGTCAGAGCCGTCTGCAACATGCTCAGGGTCGTGTAGTGACGTGAATTCGCATCTTCCATAACCTTGTTGGCCACGCCGATTTCCGTCAGCGTCGTCTTGACGACGTCTCCCTGATTGACACTGGACAAACCAGATGAGATTGCGTCGGCAAAAGTGGTATAGCGCTCTTCATCCACACTGCTATCCTGATCATAGGTCGGTAGCGAAAAGGCTGTCATATAGGCCAGTTGCCGCGCGATGCTATCTTCATTGGCCCGTGCTCCATAAGAAACGTCTAGCCTGCTGTCGATCTGCACAGTAGCCGTGTCTCTTGATGCCACAGAGGCATCATTGTCGCCCACATACCAGTTGACGGTTGGCTTACCCGCAACAGTGGCCGTATCCAGCGTCGTCGCTGTTTCTGGAACACCCACAACGCGTTTCGGCTCTCCACCGGAGGAGGTCAGGAAAAAATCCATAGAGCCCTGAATACGCGAGGCAGCTTCGCCGGCTGAAATAACATTCTGGCCGAGTTGGAATTCCAGTACATCCTTGATGGAGGTTGCAATCGTGGCCGGGGTTCCCGTCAATGAAAACTCCCCCTCCCCGGCATCGGATGCTCCCTGCACTGCCGTCAACTCGATCCGTTCGGTTGATCCATCGGGCATATCAAAAGTGAAGCTGATGATCTGGTTGGCTTCAGGCACCCCCGTCACCGTCACATCAAGACTGGCAGGAGTACCTGCCGGCCCTGTCACTGTCACATTGTCCAGCGTGCTCGTCACGTTACTCAGCTTATAGCCGAAATCGGTAGCTTCCTCGCTCAGCGTCATGGTCGCCCCGGCCGTAGACAAAGCCAAACGCCCCAGCCCATCAGCCCCGGCATCAGCCCGAATACGCTCGTCGGTAACAGCCAGCAGACCGTCTTCGCCACCATAGCCATACACAATGCGGTCATAACTGATGGCAGGCAGGACATCGGTCGTGGTTCCAGAAAAGACGAAATCCCCATCCACTTCGGTGTTAAGAATCCCGATCATTTCCTTGGCCAAAACGCCGGAAGTTGCCTGCGCCACAGATTTGTTATTGGAGGTGATGTCATATTGCGTACCCGTCGCCGACCCGCTGACTTCTACCCCCATGTTGACGATCCGCTCAAGACCGACATTCATCATATCGATCTGCACCTGCGCCTGCTCGATACTGCTCTGGTACCCCTGAACGGAGGTGATCTGCGATCGATAGTCAAGCGCTATGCCGGCATCCCGTCCCAGACCGCCATAGGTCTGCGCTTTCTTACCAGTGCTCAGCTGAATGGTAAGATCTTGCATCAGGCTGGAATTGTTTCTCAGCACATTCATCATCACAGAGGATGAAAATCCATTAAGAGTACCGATCATGTTTCAGGTTCCATTTCCAGTCGCCGCACTTGCCGGCTAAATCCGCATAAGGGCATCCATCATGTCTTTAACGGCAGTCATGACGCGCGCATTGGCCGAATAGGCCGTTTGCAGCTCCAACAGGCGCGCCAGTTCTTCATCCACATCAACACTGGAGGACTGCTCTAGGCGCGACATCACATTATTCATGACGATCTCCTGCCCTTCATGCCGCGTTTGGGCAGTAGCGGCCTGCTGGGACTGGAAGGAGATAACCTGGCGGGCAAATTCGTCCACCGTCATGGATACTGGCGCTCCGCCCTGCTGGTAGGTAAACGCCAGCTCATTTTCTGTCAGCGCGCTATAAAGCGCCGCCGGGCGGGTCTGATCACCGATCCCAGTGCTGGCACTATGCTGCACCAGCAAGGTAGGATCGTCGAAGAGCGCTTCATTGACCGTTATACGCCCAGAAAAGCCGGTCTGTTGCACCATACCGTCCACGCTGCCGGTATAAAGGCCAGGCCCCTCGCCTCCATCAACGAACAGCGGCAAGGCTCCAGCGGTCTGCTGAAGGCCGGTAGCGGTTACCTCAGCATCGAACGAGTCAATGGACACCGTATTAGCGGCACCATCATCCAGTATCTGCAATGTGTCGCCAGACGGATTGCTCACACTGAAAGCGCCACCGAGCGCCGTTTGCACCTGCGTGACAACGCTTGCCATGCCTCCGGAAAAATCGATTCCCACAACGGTATCATCGTCACGCGCCGTCACGTCATCATCCAGAGGCAAGGAGGAAGATGAGTCAACACGCACGAAGGTGACCGTATTGGTCTCCCCCGTACCAACATCCTGATAGGTAAAGGTGAACTCGTTGCCCGACTGCAAATCGGTCAAATCAAGATCAAACCCCTCCTGCGCACCTGAAGTGACCGCAGTGCCTTCAACGTCGAACTTTCCGAAGGCATCAGCCAGACCGTCAGCCAGACTGTCGAGCTGGTCCTGAGCTTCCACGAGAATATCGTCGCGCAGTTCCAGCAGCGCCCCGATCTTGCTGCCGCCAAATCCACCGGACAGGGTGACGTCATGCAGATCACTGTTGTTGGTTTTCAGATATACCGTACCCAGCTGATTCTCAGTTGAGGTGGAATCCCACTCAGTATAAGGACCAACTGTGCCATAAGCGGAAAATTCGAATTGAGATGCGGACACATCATAGAGTGTCATACCGCTGGTCGTGGAAATCTGGATCGAGTCATTCTCGCGTTGCGTCACCCGCACCGGCATCAATTCAGCCAGTTGCGAAACATAGGCGTCGCGCTGATCCATCAGACCGACAGCCGACTCGCCCGAGGAGAGCGCAATCTCCTGAATCTGGAGATCCAGCTTCTCGATATTCTTCAGAATTTCGTTTGTGTCCTGAACCGCCGACTCGATTGCGAATTCAGCATCCTGACGCAGCGCCTGCAATGTTTCTGACGCATCATTTAACGCGCGCGTCATCACGGATGCATTATTGAGAACCTCGAGCCGGGTCGTAGCATCATCAGGGCTGGCCTCCAATGCCTGAAGCGATGTGGCAAAGGCGTTGACCAGCGAGTCCAGAGAATTGCCATCACCAGGTTGACCGAACATGGCATCAACCTGCGAGAGATAGTCATTGATGGTCTGGGAATAGCTTGTTGCACCTGTTTCACTCCAGAACTGCTTTTGCGCTACCAAATCGAGAGTGCGCTGAGCGTCGGTTTGAATGACACTGGTCACCTGTCCATTCAGGACCATGTCCTGACGGCTGGAAATCTTTCTGGTGTAACCGGGGGTGTTGGCATTGGTAATATTGGACGAAACGATCTCAAGGTCTCGGCTTGTGGCCTTCAACCCGGATGATGCGACCGATAATGCTTGTGTCAACGCCATATGCTATCCTCCGCCCCAACTTCCCCGCCACCCATTGGCGAGGAAGCAAAGGGACTGAACCAAATGCCTACCGAATGATCTGCATGACTTCTGTCAGCATGTCCCGTGCCGTAGACAAAACACGAGTGTTGGCAGAATAGGCCTGCTGCGAAATGATCATCTTGGAGAATTCATCCGCGATATCAACGTTGGATGACTCCAGAGAAGATCCGCGAATGGACCCCGTCGCTCCAAGAATAGCCAAACCGGAATCATCCGTCGCCCGGAAGGCGCCACCACCGGCACGCGCCAGATAATTATCACCATCAAAGGAAGCCAGAATGACCTCGGCCATATTGCTGGATTTGCCGTTTGAATAGTTGGCCACGACATAACCGGCATCATCGATGGAAATGCTGGTCTGTTCACCGGCAGCAGCTCCATCCTGTGACAGATTCATGTTGGCAATACCAGTGGTCGTTGCATAAGCCGTGATGCCATCCCCATTCCCGCCGTGATCGAGAATGATATCGCCAAGATCAACCCCATCAATGGTCATTGCAGACACGGTCACGTTGGCCAGAGGAGAAGTCATCGTACCTGCAGCATCGAACGTGTAGTCCTGCCCGACATTGGTCCATTTCGTTGCTGTGCCTGTTGCGCTAGAGTCAGATTTATAGAACAGGTTCCAGGTATCTTCGGTCGCTGGAACAGCGGATGCGTCCCCTTCTGAAATCTTGGCCCAACGAAGCTGAACGCTGGCATTCTCACCATTGGCAACATAGGCCGTAATCGCCCCTCCAGAAATGGTCTGGCTAAGAAACTGAACCTCATCCTGAGCCTGAACCACACCACCACCAGCCGTGGTTGGATCAACCGTATAGCCCACACCACCCGTCATTAAATAGCCAGATGGATCTGTAGTGGTCGGAATGGAGGGCAGGTTGCCATTGTAGGTTAGCGTGGTGGTTGCTTCGGCAGCCATAAATCCTTCTTCAAAGGTCGTTGGCTCAGGAACAGAGCTCACCGGATTACCGGTCGCATCATCCAGCTCGATAACAGCCAGATAATACCCAGCTTCATTGACGAAATACCCATCCTCATCCTGCGTAAAGTCACCGCGGCGGGTATAGAGCGGTGTTCCATCAAAAATCGGCTGACTGTCAATCTCGCCAATTTTCTCATAAACAACAAAATAGCCATCCCCACTAATCGACATATGTGTTGCAGTCTGCGACGCATCAACAGAGCCCGCCACCGTATTGGTCTGGCGCGAACTGGCGAGCACCGACCCGGATGTCTGCTTGCTGCTGTTGGCATTATAGTTGCTAACCAGATCGACAAACGCCGTATCAACGCGCTTGAAGCCATTGGTCGATGTGTTGGCGATGTTGCCAGAAATATTCTGCATTGCAGTAGACTGCGCACCCAAACCGGCGACCGAAGTTGTAAGCGCTGAATAAAGACTCATGGGACATCCCTTTGACCAGATACAAATCAGATTACCATTGAGGTAGCAAAAAGTGGGCCAGTTTTTATAATCAGAAATATTTTTATAAATACAGACACTTAACTTTCTTAACCCTTTGTTAAGTAGGCAATTTCTTTCCCACAGCAGACACATATAGGCAAAAATTGCGATGGTATTGAAACACCTCTTCCATCATGCTCAGCCAGTTTTTATGAGCCTTCCAGCAGGGATTGAATCCGCCATCCTTTCTGACTCCCACCAAAATCCGTGGCGTTTTAAAGAAAAGAAAAGCCAAAAGAGCACCCCTGTCATGAAATTGTAGCCTTGCTGAGCAAGAAAGCACTCAGACGCACGGGTTTCACCCAGCCGCAACAGACCGTCAGCATGGTTGACAGCGCGGCAGCGACAGGCCACAACGCCCGGACTTCAAAGCCGCCTCACACCCCACAACAGGCGAGAGGCAAGTGCTCGATAAGCAAGAAACAGAAAACAACGACAACAGGAGACAGAAACCCGATGCTTAGGCTTTTTCTGCTGCGACACGCAAAATCATCCTGGTCGGACCCATCTCTGCACGACTTTGATCGCCCGCTTAACAAACGCGGCCAGAGAGACGCCCCAAAGATCGGACGTGTCATGAAAGCACGCCACTATAATCCGGACCGTATCCTGTGCTCTTCGGCACAGCGCACCAAGGAAACCATGGCAGGGATCATCCCCAGCCTCACCGGCGATGTCAGCCTGAGGCTGCTGGATGCTCTGTACGAAGGCAACAATCCCGATTATCTCTCCCTCCTCAAGGAGAATGCCAGAAACAGCAAGAATCTGATGATCGTGGGTCACAATACCGGCCTTCAGGACATTGCTGTCGAGCTGGCCGGATCGGGGGATCCTGAGCTAATCATGCAGATGCGCGTGAAATATCCCACCGCCGCCCTTGCTATTCTGGAATTCAATTGCGGCGACTGGAATGACATTTCCAAAAAGTCCGGCCATCTGCTGGACTTCATCAAGCCAAAAGACATCGCTCATGACGAAGAAGAGCTGATTGTCGAAAATCCTGCCCCGACCTTCTTTCGCCGCTAGCAAAGCAACTGGCAGGCGGACCTAGAGAGCCGCAGAGCACAGGTCATCAAAGATGCAGGGAGAGGCCCTACAAAGCCACTCCCTGCCTTGCCCTAAATCCCCCGCATTGATTGCAATCTCGCCTCTCCTCGCCTACATGCTAAAGAAACAAGCCTGAATGAGTCCCTTCGGCTCAGCGTCAGGCAGGCTGCAGCCTCAGAGAAGGAATCCGGCACCAATCGCATTCCCCATCAGGCGCGTCTGATCCATTTAAGAGGCGGAAGATATGAAAGTCCTTGAAGAGCTTCGCATCGCAACGGCCAATCTAGCCGACTTCGCGAGCGACATGACAGAGCCATCGGTTCGCCTCGGTGTGACGGGTCTTGCCCGAGCTGGCAAGACCATCTTCATATCCTCCAGCCTGCACAATATCATCCATCGCGGACGCCTGCCCCGCTTCGAGGCCCACGCCACAGGGCGCATTGGTACTGCCGAAATCACGCCCCAACCAGACAGCCTGACTCCGCGTTTTCGCTATGAGGATCATGTCGCGGATTTGACCGACAAACGCATCTGGCCCTCCTCCACCAGCCGCACCAGTCAGGTGCGCCTGTCCCTACGCTACCAGTCTCGCGACACCCTCAAACGCACCTTGCGATCTGATCGCCTCGCCCTTGACATCGTCGATTATCCGGGTGAGTGGCTGCTCGATCTGACCCTGATGGATCACAGCTTTCAAAGCTGGTCAAAGCGCTCTTTCCAGCAGGCTCGACAACCGCTCTACAAGCCCTATTCCCAAGCCTGGCTAACCTATGCCAAAAGCATCCAAAGCAAGATTGATGCAAATGAACAGGGCGACGAACCGGTACTGGAAACCATCGCCCGCGAAACAGCCAACAACTTTACCGCGTATCTTCTGAAAGCCAAAAAGGCGCGGGGGGCCTATGCTCTTCTCACGCCGGGGCGTTTTCTCATGCCCGGCGATTTGCAGGACAGTCCGGCCCTCACATTCGCCCCCTTGCCCGAAGCGCTCTATAGCAAGGATCGCAAGAGCCTGTGGGCAATCATGGAGCGCCGCTTCGAGGCCTACAAGACCTCCATCGTCCAGCCCTTCTATCGTGATCACTTCGCCCGCCTCGACCGGCAGATCGTTCTGATCGACCTGCTTGCAGCTCTTAACGAAGGCCCCGACACGCTGGCCGAGCTGGAAGATACAATCACAGAAATTCTGCGAGCCTTCCGTCCCGGCTCGCATTTCTGGCTGCGCAATCTCGTCTCCCGCCGCATCGACAAAATCCTCTTTGCAGCAACCAAGGCAGACCACTTGCACCATACCTCGCATGACCGGCTGGAACGCATCCTCAGCCGCCTTGTTGAGCGCGCAGCCAAGCGGGTAGAAGCCTCCGGCGCAGACTATGAGACCATGGCCATTGCCGCAGTCAGAGCAACGCGGGAAGCCACCCTCACCGTTGAGGGAGACGAATTGCCCTCTCTTATCGGCATTCCGATGCAAGGTGAATCTCTGGGTGAGGATGAATTTGATGGAGAAACAGAATTCGCCTTATTTCCCGGAGACTTACCTAAGAATCCTGAATCAGTTTTCAAACGAGTTGAATCAGTTTCTCACCCCACTTACACCCCGAAAGTGGATTCAACACTTGAAGACAAAACCGACCAAGTTGAATCACTTTCTCAACAGCCAGAGCATTTTGAAGACCCGCTCTGTTTTGTCCGCTTCAGGCCACCAGAGCTCGACAAGGATGCCGAGGGTGTCGCTCGCTCGCTTCCCCATATTCGCCTCGACAGGGCCCTCGACTATTTGCTGGGAGATATTCTGAAATGACCAAGGACAACAACGCAGGAAGTGATCAGCCCAGCCCACGCAAGCGCGCGCCCAGAGCCGTCAAGCTGGACAGAGGAGCCTATGGCGAAGATATCGCACGCCCCTCGCCAGACACTGCCGCCACCCTGTCGATGACATCGGACTTCACGCCAGACAGTGAGGACTATTTCTACAAAGTGAATGAGACAAGCGAAACCCGATACAAGCCCGTACGCAAACGCGGATGGTCTCTCTCCGCCTTTTTCTGGAGTGCCTTTTCCGGCATCGTGACGCTGGCCATCGGGCTCTGGCTCGACAGCCTGATCCGCGATCTTTTCGCCCGCTGGGATTATCTTGGCTGGGCAGGACTGGCGCTTGTTGCCATCGCGATTTTGTCTCTTCTCTTCTTCGTTGCACGAGAGCTGCTGGCCCTGCGGCGCCTCTCTCATCTGGACCATCTACGCGCCAAGGTTGAGAATATTTATCAAGAAGGCGACCGCAAAGACGCACAACAGATCGCCCATAATCTGCTCGATCTTTACAAGGAACAGCCGTCTTTATTCCGCGCCCGCCAGACCCTCAAACAGGACCTGCCACACCTCTTTGATCGGGAAGATATTCTCGCCCAGACAGAGCAGATTCTGATGCCTCCGATTGACCGTCTGGTGACCCATCGCGTCCATCAGGCGGCCAAGCGCGTAGCTGTGGTCACAGCCCTCAGCCCCCGCGCCCTGTTCGATATCGTGGTGGTGCTGGTCGAGACCATCCGCATGGTCCGCTTCATTGCCGAGAGCTATGGCAACCGCCCCGGCTTCGTCGCCATGCTGCGCCTTACCGGACACATCGCCAGTCACCTTGCGGTAACGGGAGGCATGGCCGCAGGCGAAAGCCTGCTCCAGCAGATTGTCGGCCACGGCCTTGCCGCCCGCCTCTCTGCCAAGCTCGGCGAGGGTCTGCTCAATGGCATCCTGACCGCACGCATTGGCCTGACCACCATCGCTCTTTGTCGCCCCATGCCCTTCATCACTGAACCGCAGCCGCAGCTAGGGGCTGTCATCAAAACCCTCAGGGCCACATCCGAAGAGATGGAGAAGGAAGAAGAAGAGGAACTGAGCGGCAAGACCAAAGGCAGCAAACGCTAGGCTCGTTTACCCGCCAAACCAAGGCAAGCAGGCTCTAAAACCTTGCGCAAAGAGCGCCAGACGAATAGGACGATCAATTTTCTTGATTTGACGGGATTGCGGAGCGCCTGCTAGATATCAATCCCCTTCCAAGTTCGCTTTTTCAAAGGCTCCGTCATGAAAGCTTCCGCCGTTTCCGCCCGTTCCTGGCGCACCCCGTTCGTTTTGCTCATGCTTATGGCGGCCGCAAACCAGCTCGGCTTTGCCAGCTGGAACAATCTGCTCAACAATTTCGCGATCAATGAGGTCGGCTTTACCGGACGGGAAATCGGCATCGCCCAGTCCATTCGCGAGATCCCCGGCTTTCTGGCCTTCACCGCCATCTTCGTGTTGCTGATCATGCGCGAGCAGACCATGGCCTTTCTGGCACTGGCCTTTCTCGGTGTGGGCGTCGCCATGACGGGATTTTTGCCAACCATCTATGGCCTTTATTTCTCGACCATCATCATGTCCATCGGCTTCCACTATTATGAAACGGCGAACCAGTCCCTTTCGCTGCAGTGGTTGCCCAAAGACAAGGCTCCCGCCATGATGGGACGCATCCTGGCGGTCGCAGCGACTGCACAGTTGGTGGCCTATGGTGTGATCTTCATCACCTGGAAGACGATGCATCTGTCTTACCAGACCGTCTTTCTGATTGGCGGCTCGATGACGATCATCATGATTGCCGTTCTCTGGTTCCTCTTCCCGCAATTTGAAGCCCCGAATCCGCAGCGCAAGAAGCTGGTCCTGCGCCAGCGCTACTGGCTCTATTATGCCCTCACCTTCATGGGAGGCGCCCGCCGTCAGATCTTTACAGTCTTTGCAGGCTTCATGATGGTGGAGAAGTTCGGCTATCGCGTGGATGAGATTGCAGCGCTGTTCTTCATCAACTGCCTCTTCAACATGATCTTTGCGCCACAGATCGGCAAGTTCATCGGACACTTTGGCGAGCGGCGCATGATGGGCATCGAGTATGTCGGCCTGTTCATCATCTTCACCTCTTATGCCTTCGTTTCCAGCCCATGGATGGCAGCCGCCCTCTATGTCGCAGACAATGCCTTCTTTGCCATGGCAATTGCGATGAAGACCTATTTCCAGAAGATTGCCGACCCGGCAGACATCGCCCCCACGGCAGGTGTGGCCTTTACCATCAACCATATCGCAGCCATCGTCATTCCAGCGTCCTTTGGGCTTATCTGGCTGATCAATCCAGCAGCCGTTTTTCTGCTCGGCTCCTGCATGGCAATCATTTCCTTCATCCTTTCCCGCTTCGTGCCAAGACATCCGGAAGAAGGGCATGAGTGGGTCGGCAAGGCTCCTTCTGTTCCACAGCCGGCGGCCGAATAAAGGCAAAAACCAAAGACAGAGTTCAGAGCGCTCAGCGCTTACGCGCCACACCGACATGGTGGGTTCCCAGAATGCGGGTGCCCAACCCCAGGTCATAGATGTCGTAACGCTCCATTTCAAAGCCTGCCTGCTGAATGAGCGTCCCCGTGTCCCGGTTAAGATGACAACCAGCCGCCATCCAGCGCCAAGGCGCATTGAACCGGTCCTGGAGACGCGCCACATGAGCCTTGGGTGAACGACCATGTTCGCAGAAGAGAAGACGTCCATGCGGACGTAAAATGCGATGCGCTTCACCCAGAGCCGCCATCACGTTTGGTATGGAGCACAGACTGTAGGTGACAACCACAGTGTCCGCCGAAGCAGACGACAAAGACATCGCCTCTGCGCTCTCCACCAGCAACTCGGCGGGCAAATCCTGTTTGGCTATGGCCTTCTCTCCCAAAAGAGGCAGACCGTCATCGGGATTGACACCAATCAGGCTGCGCACGGCGCTGCGGTCATAGTGGGGTAAGTTCAAACCGGAGCCAAAGCCGATTTCCACCACATCCCCTTGCGCCATCGGAACCACCTTGGCGCGCTGACGCGTGACCACCGGCAACCCGCACACAAGATGCACGCCAACCGGCATAAAGCCGCCCAGAAGAGACCCCGCCCCTTTGCTTTTGCTGGTGCAACAGTCTGTCACCCCGCCTCCATCTCGTTAATATCGAATATACAAAACTACCAAACTCAATGTGCCCGATCCCGTCGCACGCTTCAATAAAAAAGCGAAGGCCTGCACCAGACCTTCGCTTGTCATAACGTCTTTGCCCTTAAGAGCAATGCCCATCAGGCTTGAGACTCGGGGATGCGCACCACGAGCCCATCCAATTCGTCAGTGACCTTGATCTGACAGGAAAGGCGGCTCCGCTCATCGGCATCCTGGGCAAAATCCAGCATATCCTCTTCCATGGCCCCCGGCGCACCGGTCTTCTCGGCCCATGCCTCATCGACATAAACATGACAGGTCGCGCAAGAACAAGCGCCGCCACACTCGGCTTCAATTCCGGGAACGCCATTCTTTATGGCCGCTTCCATCACGGTCGCGCCTTCCTTGGCCTCTACGTCATATTGTGTATCATCAAATGTGATATAAGTAATCTTCGGCATGAACTCAGCTCGCTGGTCTAGTATTGGTCAGGTTCCCCTGCATATAGACAATTTTGCCGCAATTACAAAGAGGGCGAATTGTATCGGAGGGTAACTCATCTGTGCATTTTATCGCACAGACCGGCTCAGCCGTCCCGCTCCAGCAAGGCGACAATCTCCAGCATCGTTCTGTCAACAGCCCCTTTTAGAGACAGGATTTCTGTAGACCGATCGCCGGATGCCCTCTCGACAGCTTCTGCCGCAGTAGCAACGCTCCAGGCGCCGATCCCACGCGCCGATCCCTTGATGCTATGGGCGATCTGTCTCACCTCTTCAGATTCAGAAATCAAGCGAGGCATCGTCTCGGCCATATGATCCACAAAAATGGATAAAACCTGCTTCTGCAACCCCTCATCCCCCATAGTCTGTCTGGCCAGATGGTCCAGATCGAGGCAGCAATTTTGTTTATCCTCGCCCACTTTTCTCTCCCCTTGAGTGGCCTTTGCAGGAATCAAAATAATTTCCGAAATGGTTACCACGCGTTAACCATGTTTGCCGGATTCGCAGCGACTCACCATAAATATTTTGTGCAATTTTGCATGTCTCGAAAGCACAGGCACAAATAAAATCAAAAAGATAAAAAACACAGTAAACACATATAGTTAATAGACCAGTCCTAATCCCCTTCCTGAAACACCCCTCCACATCGTGCGATTTTGGTTAACAGCTTGAGAGGACTCATGAAAAATAGTAGTTCCTTTGCCTTTCCTCTCCTTGTACGATGCGTCGCAATATGTTGAACACTCTTTTCTATCCTCCCTGCCCCCGCAGCGCATCGGTTGCGGACGTCCAAGAGCTATTGGCCCTTGGATACCAGGATGCAAGGATTCCCGGATAGGAACAGTGACAATAAGGTTTGACCCTTTAGAGGTTTGTCACTCGCTAGAGGCTAGTTCCACCCGGTTTGGTGGGAGTACGAGTGAAAAGCCCGATGCAAGTATTGAGTAGAACAAGGCTAGAGCAGACATGGTAACGAAGTCTCCAAAGATTCAGGATCCGACAGAAGCGGCTCTGTCAGCGGTTGAAGATGCTTTGAAAATGGATTTCGACGTCTCTGAAGAGACCAATGAATCCAAGCCGAAAGACGACGCGGACACGGCAAGAGACGCCACAGGCGAAAAGGCAGCAGCCAAAGGCGAAGGGCGCGGCAACAAGATCAAGCCAAGGCCAGCCAATGACGATCAGCAATCGGTTGGCCATCTGCTGCATTCCCTGCAGCAGCCACCAAGCTCGGCTCCTTACATGTTTGCCTCGATCTTGTCGCTCTTCTGGGTTGCCATTGGCGGGGGCCTGTTCTTCATGGGCTTTGGCGGTGAGCAGATCGCTCAGGACGGCTTTGCATCCCTGATGGATTCGCCTGCGGCTCTTGCAGCCATGGCAGGCATCTTCCTGCCGGTGATCCTGTTCTTCATGATGGCCTACATTGTTGTTCGGGCGCATGAAATGCGTCAGGTCTCCAACGCCATGACGCAGGTCGCTATGCGTCTTGTGGAGCCGGAAAACGTAGCCAAGGAATCGGTCGTCAATGTTGGTCAGGCCATTCGCCGCGAAGTGGCCTCCATGAGCGACGGCATCGAACGGGCTCTGGCACGCGCTTCCGAGCTGGAAGTGATGGTGCATAACGAAGTATCCTCGCTGGAACGCGCCTACACCGAGAACGAACTGCGCATTCGCTCGCTGATCGACGAACTGATCACCCAGCGCGAAGCCATCGTGACCAACTCAGAACGCGTGCGCGCCTCCATTTCCGGCGCCCATACCAGCCTCTCCGACGAGCTGAACACCACCAGCGAGTCGATCTCCAAAAGCGTTTCCGATGCAGGCTCCCGCGTTACCCTGTCTCTGGCTGAAAAAGGCGAGCAGATCACCATCGCGCTGGCCAACGCTGGCGAGACCATGGTCAATGTGCTCTCCAACCGCGGTTCCGATCTGGTGGATCGCCTCTCCACCACAGGCGCCAATGTGACCGAATCCCTGACCGATGCCGGTCAGTCGATCACCAATCAGCTCAGCATGTCTGGCACCGACATTTCTCAGAAACTGGAAATGACCGGTAGCGACCTGACGAGCCAGCTCGCCAGCATCGGCCATGAAGTAACCGATCGCTTCATCGGCGCAGGTCAGGAACTGACCTCCACTCTCTCCCAGACAGGCGAGACAGTCACCCAGAATATCGCCGAAGTTGGCGCCGGGCTGAACACCAATCTGCAGTCCATCGGCAATGACGTAACGGCCAACCTGTCGACCACCGGCAACGCGCTCACCAGCGAGTTGAAGTCCATCGGCTCGGAAGTCACCGAAAACCTTGCCTACACCGGCAGCTCCCTGACGAGCGAGTTGAAATCCATCGGCACCGAGGTTACGACCAATCTGGCTGACACGGGCAACAGCCTCACCGGCGAGTTCAGAACCATTGGCGCAGAGGTCACTGCAAACCTCTCCACCACCGGCGGCGCTCTCAGCACCGAGCTGCGCACCATTGGTACGGAAGTCACCGAAAATCTTGCCAATACCGGCAATTCTTTGAGCAGCGAACTCAAGTTCATTGGCACAGAGGTTACCGAGAATATCGCAACCACCGGCCAATCCTTGACGGACAATCTCAGAAGCTTCGGTTCCGAAGTTACGACGAACCTCGCAGACACCGGCGGTTCCATCACCTCCGAACTGCGCGAAATCGGCACGTCTGTCACCGGCAGCCTGACGGAAATCAGCTCCACGATGACCCTCTCCATGTCCGAGACGGGCTCCACCGTGGCAGAAAATATCCGTACGCAAGGCACCGAGATCGTTTCGGCCATCACCGAACGCTCCTCCGAAGTTTCCCAGGCCCTCAAAGGCACTGGCGATGCGCTTCTGGTGGATCTGTCGCTGCGCGGCACGGAAATCAACGAGAAGCTGGACGAGACGGGTACCAACATTGCCCAGACCATTTCCAGCACCGGCGAAACGCTCACCCAGCGCATGACGCAGACCGGAACCCATATTTCCGAAACCCTGTCAACGCAGGGCGAGCAGTTCACCATCAAGCTCGACACCACCGCAGAGCGCATTCATCAGACGGTTACCGTCAAGGGCGGCGAGCTCAACGAGCAGCTTGAAGCCCATGCCTCCAATCTGGGCTCCATGCTGGACGAACGCACAAGCAGCATGAGCATTGTGCTTGAGACCCAGTCCAAGGCCATGTCCGAAAATCTCGAAGAAGCCACGGGCAAGGCAACCGACGCGCTCAATTCCCGCTCCATGGAAGTCACCGAACGCCTTGCCATGGTCGGCACCGAGATCGCCAAGGTCATTGCTCAGCGCGGCAACAAGGTCAAGGACCTGTTCGAGAGTGCTGGCGGCGAACTCACCAACGCCCTGCAAGGCCAGAGCGAAGAGATCCGCATCGCCATGGAAGAACGCGTCAAGGCGTTCGACGATGTCATTACTGTCGGCGGCACCAATCTCGTCAGCCATCTTGGCGATCGCCTCGACAATCTCAGCCAGTCCATGGATCAGCGCATCAACTCGCTTGATCAGACCCTGTTCGCTAGAGCCGGTGAAATTCAAAGCATGCTGGATAGCCGCCTTGAAGGCTTCTCGGTCAGCGTTTCGGCGCGTGCTGAAGAAGTGGCCAACGCACTTACCAGCCGCACC
The DNA here is from genome assembly GCF_963682185.1 of uncultured Cohaesibacter sp. Taxonomy (NCBI): domain Bacteria; kingdom Pseudomonadati; phylum Pseudomonadota; class Alphaproteobacteria; order Hyphomicrobiales; family Cohaesibacteraceae; genus Cohaesibacter; species uncultured Cohaesibacter sp. Next base: position 1,028,843 of record NZ_OY821667.1, read on the forward strand.
GAAACATTCGAGCAGGAAATTGCGACACGCCTGAGCGGCTTCGAAGACAATGTCTCCAGCCTGACGATGAATTTCGCCACCAAGGCCGACACGCTCAATACCGCACTGGAAGAGCGCACCACAAGACTGGACGAAACCCTCGATTCCCGGGCACGCAATATCAACGAAACGCTGCTTGAGCGCACCCGCGATATCGCGCAGGCCTACTCGCAAGGGCAGAATGACATCAACGAGAGCATGGACAAGCGTCTCACTCTGGTTGGCGAAACCCTGTCCCGTCAGGCGCACGAGCTTACCGAAACCCTGTCCGATCGCGTTGCCGAAATCAACGTCTCCCTTGGCAGCAAGGTCTTCGAGGTTGCAGAAACCCTCGACAGCCGGTCTGCACAGATCGAGGCCATCCTCAATGATCGCCTGAATGCGATCTCCACCAACTTCGCAACCGAAAGCGCCAAGGCTCGCGACGCTCTCGCCTCCACGCTGACAACGGCAAGCGCCGAAATCACCGAGAAGACCGAGAACTTCAACGCAGTCCTCGGGTCGCGCTCGGCTGAGCTTTCCTCCATTCTGGATGAAAAAGGCAACTCCGTGGTTCAGGCTCTGGATAGCAGAAGCCAGAGCATCACCGAGACCTTCCAGAAGGCGGGTGAAAGCATCATTCACAGCCTCTCCAGCCGCGGGGGCGAAATTGCCCGTGCCGTTGCTCAGGAAAGCGCCCGCGCCTCCCAGACCCTCGCTGAAACGGGCGACCATCTGGTCAGCACCATCAACGACAACAGCTCACGCGCCACGGAAACGCTCAACGAAAGCACGAGCCGTGCCGTTCAGGCGATTACCGAGAACACAGATCGTTCCGTTGGCTCTTTGACCAACAGCACCGATCGCGCAGCACACACCATGTCTGAGAGCGCCCAGATGGCCGTTCAGACGCTTGAAGAAAGCACATCGCGTACGCAGATGGCCCTTTCCGCAAGTGCGGAAATGGCAGCCAAGGCCCTCAACGAGAGCTCAAGCACAACCCTGGCCGCCTTTGAAAATACCTCGCGACGCACGGTTACCGCAATCACGGAAAGCTCAAGTGGCACTCTGGAAGCCCTTGAAGAAGGCTCCCGTCGTGCAGTCGAAGCCATCAGCCAAAGCTCCAACGGCACCCTTGCCGCCTTGGACGAAGGCTCACGGCGCGCTGTATCCGCGCTTTCTGAAAGCTCCCGTCAGGCTGTTGAGACCATTGGCGAGAAATCCAATGAAACCCTCACTGCCATGGACGAAAGCTCCAAGCGGACTGTTGAAGCCCTTACCATCAGCTCCGATCAGGCAAGGAGCGCATTGGAAGCCTCTTCGAGCAATCTGGTCAAGGCCATTGCCCAGAGCAGCCACGACGCTATTGTCAAGCTCGACACGTCCAACAAGCGTCTGGTGGAAGCAATGCGCATAGCCTCGGACGAAGCCAGCCAGTCCATGAGCAGCACCAACGAATTGCTGCGGGCCGATGGCACAGAGATTGTCGAGCGGCTCAAACATGCCAACGACACACTCTCCGAGCTGCTGCTCAATGCCGGTCACAGCCTGTCGACCATCGAGACCAGCCTGTCCGATCAGACCAACCAGTTCCGCACGGTCGTGGAAACGGTGGTCAACGAAGCCGGCAACTCGACCAACCAGCTTACCGGCCATGTGCATGATCTGCGCGATGTTTCCAACAGCATCCTTGGTCAGGTGGCCTCTCTCACCGACAAGTTCGAAGAGCAGGCCTCCGCTCTGGTCAACACGACCCGCATCATGGAATCCACCAATGATCGCCTTGAAGGCTCGGTCGAGGAACGACGCGCCATGCTTGTCAGCATGACCGAAGACCTCTCCCAGCGGACAGAAGCCATCGAGAATGTGCTCAACAACTTCACCTCGATCATTGCCAGCACCCTGAGCACAGCCGAAGGCCGCGCACGGGATGTGGGCATGCTGCTCAGCCAGAGCACCGAAGGGGTTTCCAAGGAAGTCATGGACCAGCTCGAACAGCTGCGTATCAATGCGGCTTCCGAAGGGCGCCGCGCCGCGGAATCCATTCGTGCCGTGCAGCGTGAAATGAGCGAGGAAATGGCCCAGTCCATGTCCGATGCCAACACACGCTTCGAGCAGGCCACACAGGACATTCGCACCATCACGCAGGAAATCAAGCGTGACTTGGATGTCACCCGCTCCGAGCTCAAACAAGGCCTCAGCGAACTGCCAACCGAAACCCGTGAGGCAACCGGCGCCATGCGTCGTGTGGTCTCCGAGCAGATCGACGCCCTCAAGGAACTGTCCCGCGTGGTACAGCGCCATGGCAACATGTTCGATACGGTGCCCGCATCGGATCGTTCCAACCAGCAGCGCAACAATGCACCAGCAGCAAGCAACCAGCAGCGTCCGCTGCCACCTGCTCAGCAGCCAGCACGACAGCCTGAACCACAGCCTCAGCAGCAACCACAGCAGACTGCAAGCAATTATGCCCCGCAGAGCTCTAGGGACGAACCAGAAGGTCGCTCCGGCGGCTGGGTCTCAGATCTGCTGCGTCGCGCCTCCCAGCCAGAGGACAACATTCCTCAGCCGGGCGATGCCGAGGCACTGGCTCCCATTTCCAAGGATATCATCCGCGGAATTGATACCAACAACCAGTCGGAAGCATGGGAAAGCTATCGCCGCGGCGAAGGCGGAAGCTTCACACGGCGGCTCTACACTCTGAAAGGTCAGCAGACCTTTGAAGATGTGCGCATGCGCTACCAGCGTGACACAGACTTCCGCAATACGGTGAACCGCTATGTCGGCGATTTCGAGCGCATTCTGGATGACATTTCCAGAAAGGATCGTGACGGAAGCTCGACCATGAACTATCTGACGTCGGATACCGGCAAGATCTACACCATGCTTGCCCATGCCAGTGGCCGGTTGGGATAACAGGATCAGGCAAGAGGAGCCAATCCTCTTGCTTCTAACCCTCCCGCCAAAAGCTTTTCAAACACAAAAAAGGGTGCCAGCACGGCACCCTTTTTCATGACATATATAAGATAGGCAACAGCCTTGCAGGGCTGTCAGAAAAGATCAGCTGAACTGAGCCACACGATCACGCAGGTCGAGAAGCTCTTCTTCTTCCTCTTCGGAAGAAGCCAGCTCTTCATTCAACGCCTTGTCGAAGATATCAGCAGAAGCAAAAATATCCGGCTCACCGTCTTCGGCTGCGGGCATGGCTTCGGCTTCATCCTGTGCGGTCACATCAGTATCAGTGGAAGCCTCTACGGACGGCTCTTCTGCATCAGTTGAAGCAAAGATATCGGCTTCCTGATCTTCAACACTCGTAGCAGCCTCAGGCTCAACAGTCTCCAGATCGTCGATAGCATCAGCCTCGACGTCTGCTTCGGCTGCCCAGTCAAGATCCTGCATATCCATGATGTCTACATCTACAGAGTCAACATCGACCACTTCGTCAGCTGCGTCTGCCGCTTCATCGGCAGCCCATTCAGACATTTCGTCAGAAGGTGCTTCTTCAAAGCTTGCCTCGTCCGCCACATCAACCTCGGATGCCGTTGCAAACAACGCATCGGTATCATCCTGATTCATCTCAGCGGAAAGATCTGCGTCTTCCTCGGCCGCTTCGCTTGCATTGGCTTCATTAGAACCAGCCGTATCGAACAAAGCGTCTACATCGTTCTGATCAGACTGTGCATTATTGTCAAACAACGCATCGACATCATTCTGGTCGGCTTCTTCATAAAGATCCGGAGCATTGAACAGATCATCAACGTCGTCTTGTCCAACCCCCTCGCCTTCAAGGGCAGGACCATTAAGAAGATGGGCATCGGGGCGCTGATCATGCCGCCGGTGATCATGCTGATCCACCTCGACACCTTCGGATTCGAATCCCCAGATATCGATCATGGAATTAATGCGGCTTTCGACATAGCGCATGGCATCCACAATTTTCCTGATCCGCTGACCAGTGAGATCCTGGAAGGAGCAAGCCATATAAATGTTGGTCGCTTCTACATCCAGTTCATCACACTTATCGCTGTCAGCACCCATTTCGCGCAGCGTCCAGGCGAATTCCTGAATTTTCTCAGCAGCACCCAGAATATCCCCGGTTGCATTTTCTGTTTGAGAAACAATGGCATCAAGCTCAACCGTTGCACGCTCGAAGCGCTCGGAACCCTGATTGTCTTCATGCTTGATTTGAGCAATTTCTGTTTTGGTGCGCTCTATGGCATTGGCCATATCCGTCAGATCCATGCGAACCTGATGCATCAGAGAGGATGGCGCTCTTTCCCGTACAACCGTTTTTTCCAGTTTATCGATCGCGGTCAATAGGGTATCAGTATCTGCATTACGATTTCTACGGGCATATTCCGCCAGGAACCAGCGACCTCTCGCAGTTTCCATCACGGCGGCTTCGATCGCCAGATAGTCCTCTTGTCGCAGTGGTGTAGGTGGCATTGGTTTGCTGCTCATGGTTCAGACCAAGTTCCTATCTTTATTGGCGCGAATCACGCTCTGTATACGCATTCTCACTGCCTAATGCTACAGGCCAAATCTTAACGCAATTTTACTTTTCAGCAGGCAAATCCGCGATGCACCCCCCAATTCAGCAAAAATACGCGCTGCGCATGTCGCTTTTTTATGCCGGGTTTTTCTTTCCCTTTGGTATTTACGTACCTTTTTTCGGGATCTGGCTGAAGAGTTTGGCGTTTAGCCCAGAAGAGATCGGGTTGGTATTAACCATACCCATGATCGCGCGCGTGATATTTACGCCCCTTATGGCAGCAATATCGGACAAAATCGGCGACCGTCGGCTTGCCTTGCGCATCTATTGCAGTCTCTATGGCCTGACATTTGCCTTGATTATGCTTAACGACAGCCTGATCTGGATTGCGTTAGTTATGGCGGTATCACATATTGCCCAAAGTGCCATTATCCCCGTGGGAGACTCTCTTGCGCTGGCTGGTACACGACGCTTCGGGCTCGATTACGGACGCATGCGCAGCTCCGGCACCCTTGCCTTTCTAGTAGCCAACCTGGCAGGCGGCCTTTTCATGGAGCATTTTGGCGCCAACAAGCTGATCTGGTTGCTGGTTATCGGCAATATGCTGCATATCATCTTTTCGGTTTCCCTGCCCATAGATCCCAGACGGATCGACAACAAGGCGCTTGCGAAAGGCACCCGGCTGGATTGGGCGCAATTGAAGCAATTCGGGCAAGGCTGTTTCTGGATCATTCTCGTGTCGGCCTCTCTCCTTCAGGCATCGCACAGCATGCTTTACTCTTTTTCCGCGATCTACTGGACCAAGATCGGCGTCTCGGCCAACATGACCGGTCTTTTGTGGTCCATGGCCTCTGTCTCCGAAATCATTCTGTTTCGCTATTCCAAGAAGATATCCGCCATATTCGATTGGCGAGCCTTGCTGAAGATTGCAGCTCTGATCGCGATTATCCGCTGGGCCACCTTCCCTCTGGAGCTACCAACATACGGTTATCTGCTGCTTCAGATTCTGCACGCGGGAAGCTTTGGCTGTGCGCATCTGGGCGCCATGTTCTTCATCAACGAAACCGTTGATGATGAGCTTTCGGGCACAGCACAGGGGCTCTACACCATGCTGACCGGTCTTCTGTCGGCCATGGCAACAACGGCCTCTGGATTCCTATATGCCGAATTCGAAGGCGCAGCATTCTTGTCCATGAGCCTCATTGGCCTTCTGGCTTTGAGCCTCTTGATGCTGAGCAGGTGGGTTCCCCTTAGCCATATAAGGGTCAATGCCAACGCCAAATAGTCTCCGGCAGAGAGCAGGTAATAATTTATTCTCTGCAAAGGCATGAATTTCCTGTATAAAAGGCATAGAATCTGGCATGCGTCGGGTAGGCGAAATCCGGGTCGGTTATGATTTATTGATTCTTTTTGAAGGCCAGCCCCATATTTTGGCTGGTCGATGGTTTTGAAGCAGCACAAACGCAAGTAAGGCAAACTGTTATATGGCTCCAATGGGATCAGACTTAGCGGCGTCGGGGCAGCCCCCCGTTTTGGAGGCCGACGGCACGTCTGCGTCCAACGTGTTGCTTGTCTCTGGTAGATGGACCATCGAAACCCTTAAAGAGGCCGACACTCTGGTTGATCAAGCCCTCAAAAATACGCCTGCCTGCAAACAATTAAATCTGTCTGGCCTCACCTCTCTGGATACCTCAGGGGCCTGGGTTATCATCCGCCTTCTGCGTGGTCTTGGTCTGGAGCTATCCAGCGCGACGTCTATCAACCCAGACCATGTGTCTTTGTTTGAAGCGGTGGCGGAAACCAACCTGACCCCGCCAACAACCCAGAAAAACCAGAATTTCTTTATAGGCGTATTGCAGACAACCGGTGAAGATGTCGTTGAAATCTACAAGGACATTAAAATTCTTGCCTATCTGGCAGGAGAAATCGTCACCTGCCTCCTCAAAGGGCTCATCCATCCGCGCAGCCTGCGCATTACTTCCATTGTCCACCATATGGAACATACGGGGCTGAAAGCGGTTCCTATCGTTGCCATGATGTCTTTTCTGGTCGGCGCCATTGTTGCTCAGCAAGGGGCTTTCCAGCTGCGCAAATTCGGCGCGGAGCCGTTTGTCATCGATTTGGTCGGTATTCTCGTCTTGCGCGAAGTGGGCATTCTACTGACGGCAATCTTGGTGGCCGGGCGTTCAGGCAGTGCGTTTACCGCTGAAATCGGCTCGATGAAAATGCGCGAGGAAATTGACGCCATGCGCGTCATGGGCCTCAATATCATCGAAGTCCTTATCGCGCCGCGCGTTATTGCGCTGATCATCGCTCTGCCCCTTCTGGGCCTTGTGGCTAATCTGGCCGGGCTGGTCGGCGGCGGCATTCTGCTGTGGATCTATTCGGATATATCCTTATCCACCTATATCACTTGGTTGCGCGATGCCGTGGCAATCAACACCTTCCTTGTCGGAGTGATAAAAGCGCCCTTCATGGCCCTGATCATTGCGCTCATTTCTTGCAGCGAAGGGCTGCAGGTAGGCGGCAGCGCAGAGAGCCTTGGCCGGAGAACAACGGCTGCCGTAGTGAAATCCATTTTCCTGATGGTGCTGGTCGATGGTCTCTTTGCCATTTTCTTCGCCGCAGTCGGGTTTTAGGGAGCGCAGCATGTCAGCCACACCTCAAACACCGCAAAACACAGCGTCCTCAGACGTCGCAGCCTCCCCCATTCTGTCCGTGAAAGGGCTGACTGTGGGCTTTTCCTCGCGGCTTGTGCTGGAAAATCTGGATCTGGACGTTCAACGGGGCGAGATTCTGGGCATCGTGGGGGCTTCCGGCACGGGCAAGAGTGTGTTGCTGCGCAGCGTTCTGGGGCTCGTAAAACGCCGGTCCGGCCAATTCATCATGTTCGGGCACAATACCGAGAAACTGTCGCGCCAGGAGCGGCTGGCCATCGAGCGCCGACTGGGAGTTCTCTTCCAGCATGGCGCACTCTTCTCCTCGCTGTCAGTGCTGCAGAATATTCAGGTGCCCATGCGGGAATATTACACGCTGCCTCAGCGCCTCATGGATGAGCTGGCTATTTCCAAGCTTGAGCTTGTGGGCCTCTCCCCGGATGCTGCCCACAAATTCCCGTCAGAACTTTCAGGTGGCATGATCAAGCGCGCAGCCTTGGCTCGGGCGCTGGCGCTTGACCCTCAGCTGCTGTTCCTTGACGAACCAACCTCCGGCCTTGATCCGATCAGCGCCGAAGAGTTCGATGATTTGATTTCTACCCTTAGAGACACTTTGGGTCTCACGGTTTTTATGGTAACCCATGATTTGGATAGCCTCAGTCAAGCCTGCGATCGCATCGCGGTGCTGGCCGAGCGCCGCGTTCTGGCCATAGGAAATATGAACGATCTGCAGAAAAACACGCACCCTTGGATCAAGAGCTATTTCACTGGCAAGCGGGCGATCAGACAATGGGACAAGAGCTGAGACATGGAAACAAAAGCCAATTATGTGGCCATAGGCCTGTTCACATTGCTTCTGACCGCGGTCGGTTTCGGCTTCATCTACTGGATTGCCAGATATGATGAAACCCGCCCGACAACCGAGGTTGTTGTGCGCTTTGAAGGCTCTGTTGCCGGCCTTATTCGCGGTGGCGCGGTTATGTTCAACGGCATCAAGGTGGGCGAAGTCGCAAAGCTCGAATATGATCCGGACAACCCCAAATATGTCAAAGCGGATCTTCTGGTTGATGCCGATATTCCGCTCAAGAAAGACAGTGATGTCAGCCTCTCCTTTCAGGGGCTTACAGGGGTAGGCACCGTCGAAATCAAGGGCGGCAGTCCGGATCTGCCCGATCTTCTTGATCAGCCGGGCACCCCTGAAATGATCGCCCAGAGCTCCTCTTTTGAAGATCTGATGAATGGCGCACGTCAGCTCATGTCCCGCGCCGACAAGGTGCTTTCTAAGATTGAGACAGTGGTTGATACCAATCAGGATGGCATCAACAAAACGGTCCAGAATATCGAGAGCTTCACGACAGCGCTCAACAACAATTCCGACAATATCGAGACCTTCCTCGCAGATGCGTCTGACGCCGCCAAGGGGCTCACATCGCTATCCGGGCGACTGGAAGACCTTAGCGAAAGAGCAGACACCCTGCTTGCTGCCGTCGACCCAGAGAGCATCAAGACGAGTATCGCCAATGTCGAGACAATCAGTGAGAATCTCGTTGGCACATCCAACCGCTTTGACTCAATCGTGGCTGACGCCTCCGAAGCGGCCAAAGGCATCAATGATTTTTCGTCCAACCTGAACACCTCTCTGGGCAAGGTCGACCGTCTGGTTGAAAGTGTAGACCCGAAGGCGATTTCTTCTGCTGTGGCATCCCTGCAGAATTTTGCAACCACGCTGGATGAGTCCTCAGGTGATATCAATGTCATTCTGGCCAACGCCAAACAGGCTTCAGGTGATATCAGCAGCTTTTCTACCTCCCTCTCCGCCCGCACCGATGATTTCAATGCCATCGTGACCGATGCACAGCAACTTGCCGCCCGCCTCAACAAGGCATCCGAACGGATCGACGGCATTCTGGGCAAGGTCGACGGCATTCTTTCCGATGAAGATGGCGGCAAGGGTGTGATCGAGGAAGTGACGCTCGCAGCACGCTCCATTCGCAGTGTTGCAGACAAGTTCAACAGCCGGGCTGACGAAATCTCCGACGGCCTTGCGCGCTTCTCAGGCAGTGGCCTGCGCAATGTCGAAGCCATGGTTTCAGAAGCAAGACGAACCATCAAACGCGTTGAAGGCGCTGTAAACAAACTGGAGAAGGATCCCTCCAGCGTGATATTCGGCGGCAACAAGGTGAAAACCTTCGATCAACGCTACTAATTGTCGGTCGCTCGCCGACCGATCAAATTCATGAGTCGATGTCATTGAAACAAAACATGATTGCCATATGACATTGACTTGCTTAGTTACACCGGGCCCTTGTGGAAACGAGGCACCAACCGCAAATTATGACAGCATGGACAGCGCTCTGAAGCGCACATTTCCTCCAAAATAGGTCCATTTCTGGAAAAAACGGTTGGCAGTTGTTATTTCTACGGTAAGGTAAGCCCATATTTGTTTATTGCCGAGGTACACCCTTGTTTTCTGCGACCCGATTTGTCCGCGTTATCTCGTCCGTTTGCCTCGCTCTCTGGCTGTCATCCTGCTCTGTGGTGGGAAGCGGCAAGGAGCTGACGACCTATGACCTGAGCGCGCCAGCGAGCTTTGACAATTTGCGTGGTCGCAGCAATGCACAGCTCCTGATCTCCGTTCCGACTGCGCTCAAATCGCTTGATAGCGAGATGATCGTGGTGCGCCCCGATAATGCCGAAATCACCTATTTTGGCGATGCGCAATGGAGCGACAGCCTACCCAATGTCCTACAGGACAAGCTGATCCAGACTTTCGAGAATTCCGGTCGCATACGCTCTGTCGTCAAGCCCGGAGATGGCGTTGTGGTTGACTATAAACTCGCAACATCCATCCGTAGCTTTGAGCTGAATGACGCGAACCGGCCTGTTGCCAAAATTGCGCTTTCGGTGAAGATCATCAATGATCGTAATGGCCGCGTGGTCTCTTCACGCCTGTTTAAAGCCTCCGCGCCTGCCGGTTCAGCGACACCGGCTAAGGGCGTTGCTGCGCTTGACAGCGCTCTTGAAAGCGTACTGAACGAGATTCTCGTCTGGACCCTCAAGACGATATAATCCAAGGCGAACAACGGCCCCACCACCATAATATCAAGGAGGCCAAGCGCGTCCTCGTTATCTGTGGCCATAGCTTTATCGATCGCCCAAAGCCCCCAGAGCCTTGCCGGGTCAATCGGGATGAATCTTGGAAATATTGGAAAGAAACTGGTTGGCACTCGCCTCCCAGCTATATTGCTGCGCATAGGCCAGACAAGCCTGCGGATCGATTTTCAACGCTTCGACCACGGCCTCTTCCAGATCGTCTTTCAAAGCCCCAACACCACTGTCTCCAATCACATCCAGAGGCCCCATAACCGGGTAGGCCGCCACAGGCAATCCTGAAGCCAGGGCCTCCAGAAGCACAATGCCGAACGTGTCGGTTTTGGACGGAAAGACAAAAACATCACATGAAGCGTAGATATCGGCGAGGTCTTTGCCCTCCTTGAGCCCGAGAAACTTCACATCCGGATAGCGCTCTTCCAAAGCGGCCCTTTGCGGGCCATCTCCTACGACTATTTTTGTGCCCTCAACCTTCAGATCAAGAAAGGCCTCGATATTCTTTTCCACCGCAACGCGGCCGACATAGAGCAGCAAGGGCCCGGGATAATCGAGCACTTTCTCTTGGCGCGGATGAAACTGTTCAAGGTCAACGCCACGCCCCCAATAATGCAGCTGATCAAAGCCTCGCGCCTCCAGGTCGCGCTTCAGGCTTGGCGTGGCCACCATGCAGCATCGCCCCGGATTGTGAAACCAGCGCAAGGCCGCATAGGACAGCGACAGCGGAATGGGGAAACGCGCGGCAAGATATTCAGGGAAGCGGGTATGGTAAGAAGTCGTGAAGGCCTTGTTCGACTTTCTGCAATAGCTTCGTGCCCAGAAGCCAAGCGGCCCCTCGGTGGAAATATGCACATAATCGGGATTGATCTCTTCGATCTTTCTGGCGACGCCGCGCCGCATTGTCAAAGAGAGGCGAATTTCCGGATAAGTCGGGCAAGGAACCGTCTTGAAATCAAGAGGCGTCAGATAATGCACCTCCATTCCCTGCTTTTTGACTTCCTGGCCCAAACGATCGAGCGAGCGAACAACACCATTGACTTGTGGATGCCAGGCATCCGTTACGATTAAGAGTCCACTCATGCAAGTGCCTTGGTTGGGGTATGGTTTTCAAGTTGGGGAACGGTTTTTGCGCCTTCGCTCCAGTGGATCAGTTCGAACCGTCCGTCTGGATGCTCGACAATTGCGGTGCAGCTTTCCACCCAGTCGCCGGTATTCAAATAGGAGATACCGAACTTCTCATGCATTTCCGCATGATGAATATGGCCGCAAATCACGCCATCAACATCAAATTTGCGCGCTTCCTGCGAGAGAGTTTCCTCGAAGGTGCCAATAAAATTGACCGCGTTCTTTACCCTCATTTTGGCCCAAGCAGACAGGGACCAATAGCTGAAACCGAGCTTGCGGCGCAGAATGTTGAGAACGGTATTCAGCCCCAGAGCAAAGCTGTAGGCCCAGTCGCCAAGATGGGCGAGCCACTTGGCATGCCGCACCACCATGTCATACTGATCCCCATGGATCACCAGCAACCGGCGACCATCTGCGGTTTCGTGAATGTCATGTTCCTTGACCTCTACACCGCCGAAATGAGCACCATAATAGCTACGTAGAAATTCGTCATGGTTGCCCGGCACATAGATGATACGAGCCCCCTTGCGCGCCTTGCGCAGGAGCTTCTGCACCACATCATTATGCAATTGCGGCCAATGCCAACGCGCTTGCAGGCGCCAACCATCGACGATATCCCCGACCAGATAAATCGTCTCTGCATCATTATATTTAAGGAAATCAAGCAGCATTTCTGCCTGACACCCGCGGCTACCCAGATGGACATCGGAGATGAACATGGTCCGATGCATATAGAGCCCTTCATCGCTGGACTGATTCATGTGCCTGCTCTGATTCACGTTCCGTAAGTGTTTGGCCACTTTTAAGAACGCGCTGTCTCACTTTTGTGACAGTCAGGGCAAATGCCATCTAAAAGACAGGTCCTTTCCCCCATCCTGAGGGAAAAGGGACTGCTTTCAGCCTATTTCAGCCAGAAAATCGAGCATTTTTCGAAATTGAAGCCGCTTCAAAGCGGCTTTGCCTGACGTTCCGCCTTACGCGAAACACCCAGCTGCCGCTCACGATAGACAACAAACATACCAGCCAGAACAACAATGCCCCCGCCGATGACCACGGCATGACTTGGATATTCGCCAAAAATCACAATGCCAATCACCACATTCCAGACCACGTTGATATAATCGAACGGCGCGACAAGGGACGCTTCAGCCACGCTGTAGGATTTGGTCATGAGGATCTGCCCCAAGCCACCGAAAACCCCGGCCAGAACCATCAAGCCGAAGGTACTCCAATCAGGAATGACCCAGCCCCAGTAAATGGTAATGAGCGAGAAGCAGGAGGCTGTCACGAAGAAATAGAAGATGATCGCCGAGACATTCTCGGTTTTCGTCATCTGGCGGATCAGGATACCAGCCAACCCCGTAAGCACGGTTGAACTCAGACAAAGAATAGCGCCCAGCAGGCCCACATCCCCCGTCGAACCGCTCAACCGAGGAGATAGGATAATCAGCACGCCGACAAGACTGATTCCGACAGCCGTCCAGCGATAAGCCTTTACGACCTCCTTAAGGAACAGCGCCGCCATGGCAACAATCATCAAGGGATTGAGAAAGGAAATCGCGGTGGCTTCGGGCAACGGCAAAAGCGAGACCGAAGTGAACCAGCAGAACATTGAAGTCGTACCCACCGCGGAGCGCCTCACATGCGCCCATGGATTCTTCGTGCGGATACAATCGCGCCAGTCACTCTGCCATGCGGTCACCAGCAACAACGGCGGCAAAGCAAAAAAACAGCGCGCAAAAATGATTTCCCCAATGGGCATTGATGTCGATGTATATTTGATCAGGGCAAGCATGACCGCAAAAAACATCGTCGAAGCAATCTTGAGTCCAATGCCATAGAGGGCGTTCATATTTGATTTTCCCGACTGACGGTCCTACTAACGAGATAACAGCTTGGCAGATCCATAGAAGAGCTCTGCTTGGCGGTCACATATACAAGGAAAACAAAGGGCAACTGCATGATGCAGGGGTAAGAAATTCATTCTCGGCATGCCTTGTCGTAAAGATCAAGGAAAAGTTGGAGTTCCCCCCACAACAAAAACCATTCCTTGCAAAGGCCTTATGCTTGTCAAACCGAAAAATGAGCCGAGCCAACAGGCCTTCATCGCAATAGGCGCATCGTTCATGCATGAAGATTTACAGCATGGAATTGTTGTGCTACTCAACAAATTCCATCCGAAGCCGGATATTGTCAACCACACCACGAGCATTGGCATCTTTACTCCGGCCTGGACAGCCAAGACAGAGTTTCCTCTTCAATGACGTCCGTAAAGCACACCATCAGCAAGGCCCTGACTGCCTTTGACGGCATGCCAAGCTTTTTGCAAGCCGTGCTGGTCATGTTTATCGCCATGATCGGTTTCACATTGCAGGCCGGCATCGTAAAAGAGCTCGGGCAGGATCTTCATGTCAGCCAGATCATTGTTATACGACAAGCCTGGATGATCGTATTCCTGCTGCCCCCGATGCTGAAATCAGCCCGTGGCGACCTCAAGATCCATCGTAAGGACCTCTTCCTCTGGCGCGCTTTCTTCACATATTTGAGCATTCTTGCCGGCTTCACTGCCATTATTGAACTGCCCTTGGCAACCTCTACGACCATAAGCTTTACCCGCACTTTCTTCCTCACAATCTTCGCAGTCTTGTTTCTAAAGGAGGCTGTCGGCCTGAGGCGTATTGGTGCTCTTGTTGTCGGTTTCATCGGCGTCCTGATCATCGCAAGGCCCTCCGAACTGCTTGCAGGTGGCCTTGATGGCATCGATCAGAATCTGCTGCTGTCTCTTACTGGAGCGGCCTTGGTTGCAGCCAACCAGACCATCGTTCGGATCCATTTGCGCTTTGATCGCCCAACAATCATCGTGACCTATCAAGCGATCGTCATCGGGGTGGCGCTTATTCCCCTCGCATGGATCAACTGGAAACCGATGACACTCAGCCAGTTTGGTCTGATGGCTTTAATCGGCGTTTTGGCGAGCTATGCGCAATGGCTGATGCTTCACTCCTTCAAGCGTGCAGAGGCAACAGCGCTGGCGCCTTTTGACTATCTGCGTCTTGTCCTCTCGGCAGCGCTTGGCTGGTACATGTTCAATGAATGGCCCGATGTTTACACATGGATCGGCGCGGCCATCATCTTCGCATCGACTTTCTACATCATGCGCCGCGAAGCCAAGCTGGGAAAAGAGCGCAAACTGCAACCACCGAAATATTAGAGCCCGATGCCGCAAAGCCATATTCTTGCTCATAAACCACTCGCTGCGGCCCTTGAAGCCCTGCCAGCACCTGTGTTCAAGGGTAACCGGCGAGCGCTCGTCAAATGCCCCAATGCAGGCGGGGTCTATCTTGTGGCCATGATCCTACCGCGCCGCACGAAGATCCAGCGGCCAACACCAGCCACCCTGCCGCCCGGTCTTTATGTCTATCTAGGCAGCGCCCATGGCCCCGGCGGGTTGCGCGCGCGCCTTGCTCGCCATCTGGCAAAAGAGAAGTCGGTGCGATGGCATGTGGATCAGTTAACGATCCGCGCCAGTTCCCTGCATGTCTGGGCGTGGCTGGATGGTTCCGAATGCGATCTGGCGACGCACCTTGCCAGGCAGAAGGACTTCTCAATCCCTCAGCCCGGCTTTGGCAGCTCAGACTGCACCAGTTGCGAGAGCCACCTCTTCATGAGCCCACTCGGCTAACCTTGCAATAAGACCCATCAGAAAGAGCGAGCGCTCTCACACCCGCTCCAGCTTGCTCCATGGCTCATCGGGCAATGTCACGGAGATCCTGTCATCAGGTTTGACCATCCCCCCTTTGCGCACGATGCCCATAACGCCAGCCTTGCGCACGAGATCGCCCGCTTCATCCTTATAGACAAGTTCCTTGAGCAATCCCGGCTGCCAGGCCTCGATCTGGGAACAGGGATTGCGCAATCCCGTTATTTCCACTTCGGCTTCGGCCCCAATGTGAAGCACAGCCCCCGTTGGTAGAGCGAGCAGATCAATGCCGCTCGTAGTGATATTCTCCCCCATATCAGCCGGTTTCACCGTAAAGCCCTTTTGCGCCACTTCTTCAAACAACTCCTCATGAATAAGGTGCACCTGCCGCAGATTTGGTTGGTTCGGATTGGCCCGCACGCGGGAGCGATGCTGGACCAGCTTCCCCATATGCGCATCCCCTTCCACGCCGAGGCCTTCAAGCAACCGGATCGTTGATGTCAGCTTTTTGGAAAATGCATGTGCTTTATCAAGACTGACCGCGATAACGGTTCCTTCAAAATTCTTCTCAATCAAGGCAGAACCTCTCTCACGCAATTGGAGGACGGGGGATAAGAATAACCAAACATAAGTCATGACCTCCCCCAGAGGGGGAGGTTTGAAACGCTACGCTTGAACCACTGGAAGTGGTTTTGTTACGCTTTAATAATTAGGCTTGAACAGGTCTGCAAAATCCGTTGCCTTATCCTGCTTTTCCTGATTGCGGATATACCGTCTGACGACCTCCTCTTGATAGCCCGTTGTCGAGACAAAGTATCCACGTGCCCAAAAGTGATATCCCTTGTAACGGCGCTTTCTGGCATACTTATTTGCCACATAAAGAGCCGTCTTTCCTTTGAGAAATCCAACGATATGAGCCACTGAATATTTGGGTGGGATCGAGATCAGCATATGCACGTGGTCGGGCATAAGATGCCCTTCCTCAATGTGACAGCCCTTTTGTGATGCCAATTTCGTAAATTGATCTCTCGGCTCAAGGCGCAAGTCTCCATATAGACGTTTCGTCCTATATTTAGAGCCGAATACTATATGATATTTGCAGTCCCAAGTACTGTGTGTTAGGTGATTTTCGTCCATAAAAACCTCCTCATTTGATCTTATAACCACGCCAATGGTTCAAGTGAGGAGGTCTCTTACCGAAAATGTAGAACTTGTCCAATCCTCCACCGGAGGTGGAGGTTTAATGTAGATACAAAAAAGGAGGGAAGACAAAGTCTACCCTCCTGATATGTCAATGATTTAACAGAGCTCTTATTCTGCTGCGCTCGTCTGAGCGTTATGCACTTCCTTTTCCCGGCGTACCATCAGCTTGTTGAGAGCGGATACATAAGCCTTGGCAGAAGAAACCATGGTGTCAGTGTCGGCAGACCGACCCGTCACCGTATGATCGCCTTCGCGCAAACGACAGGACACTTCGGCCTGAGCATCCGTACCGGCGGTCACAGCGCTCACTTGGTACAGCATCAGGCGGGCCTTGTGCGGGATCATCTGCTTGATGGCATTGAAGATAGCGTCGACAGGGCCGTCACCAGTGGCTTCCTTGGTGACATGCGTGCCATCCATATCCAGCGTTACAATGGCTTTCTGTACGCCGCTGGTGCCCGCAATCACGGTCATCGCAATCACCTTGATCTTGTCAGAAGCGGCGCCAACTTCATCATCCACCAGCGCTTCGATATCTTCATCAAAGATGTTCTTCTTTTTGTCCGCCAGATCCTTGAAGCGGTTGAAGGCATCCTGAAAAGCATTCTCGCCCAGATTATAGCCCAACTGATCCAGCTTCTGCTTGAAGGCGTGACGACCTGAATGCTTGCCCATGACCAGATCAGTGCCACCAACGCCCACATCTTCCGGCTTCATGATCTCGTAAGTTTCGGCATTCTTCAGCATGCCATCCTGATGGATACCGGATTCATGCGCGAAGGCATTCTTGCCGACAATCGCCTTGTTATACTGCACAGGAAAAGCCGAAACGGCGGATACCAGCTTAGACGCACGGGTCAACAGCTTGGTATTGATGCCGGTATTGTAAGCAAACACATCATTGCGCGTGCGGATGGCCATAATGACCTCTTCCAGCGCTGCGTTGCCGGCTCGTTCACCCAAACCGTTGATTGTGCATTCGATCTGACGGGCACCGCCACGCACCGCTGCCAGCGAATTGGCCACAGCCATACCCAGATCGTTGTGGCAGTGCGCCGAGAAAATCGCCTTGTCAGAGTTCGGAACCGTTTCGATAACCCTTTTGAACAAATCGGCGATTTCGAGTGGTGTGGTATAGCCAACCGTATCTGGAATGTTGATCGTGGTAGCACCGGCATTGATGGCCGCTTCCACGCATTTGCACAGGAAGTCAAATTCGGTGCGGGTGCCGTCTTCGGCCGACCATTCCACATCATCGGTCCAGTTGCGCGCGCGCGTAACGGACTCGATCACCTTTTCATAGACCCGGTCCGGCTCCATCTGCAACTTGTATTTCATATGCACCGGGCTGGTGGAAATGAAGGTATGAATGCGGCTCTTTTCAGCGTGTTTGATGGCTTCCCCTGCCCGGTCGATATCTTTGGCGCCAGCGCGGGCCAAACCGCAAACGGTAGCGTTCTTGACCACCTTGGCGATTTCGCTTACGGCCTCGAAATCACCGTTGGAGGCGATGGGAAACCCGGCCTCGATCACGTCGACGCCCAATTCATCCAGAACCTTCGCCACCTGCAACTTCTCTTCCAGCGTCATGGACGCACCGGGAGACTGTTCACCATCGCGCAAGGTTGTGTCGAAAATTACAATGTCGTTATTCATAAAACTCATCCTGCTCTTTGCCGCTGCAGCGCATGGATCTGTTCACATGCAAAGCCAACAAGCGGCTGGAATATTTCCTGCTGCCTTGAAGTTTGTAATCCCCTGAAGATCCGCCGCCGAATGAGATCAGCGCCTGTCGATGTTCAGGGGCAGATAAGGAGGAGTAGTTCGGAATTTAGGCGTGCGAGAGCGTTGGGAGCGGGTAGCTCAACCAATTTGATCTGACCAATTTTGCTCTCTGGAGCGGCCATAAAAATCTCTCTCATACGTTTGCAGACAATGCTTTTGCATCTCTGCCATTCGGTATGGAAAATCTGTAACCGATTAAGCGCAAGGAAACAAGAGCAAATTTCACACACCACGAGAAGAAAGGACGTTAGTTGATCAGAGGTAGAATTTGACTTCCATTCCCCTAACAACCAAAAGATGCAACATGATAGTTAAAGAAATACAATACAATATATTCGAATTATTACTTCCCATTAATCAAGTGATCATTATCGTTAGTATTTGTAAATCACATATATATAAATGATTTTTAAATTAATTTATTCAAATATAAAGACTAAAGGAAAACCCGCCAATAAATATCCAGTAATAGTTGCTGGAAATAAAAATACAGTCGAAAGGCGCAAAATATGAACCTGCTTTCGAAACTGAAGCTCACCCAGAAAGTGACATTTCTGACCATCGGCTCGGTGTTGATCTGTATGATCGCGCTTGCAACGGCAACCTGGTCAACAATCAGCACCAAGATCAAATCAGACGTACTGCAGCAGCAATCAATCAGCATTCGCGTAGCCTCGCAAGTTTTTGAAGCCAGCCTGCCTGATGTGACTGTCACGAGAGACGCTTCAGGTGGAATCAGTCGCCTCGCCATGAAAGAGATCCCCGCATTCTCTAACCATGACATGATTGACCGCATCGGCTCCATCACAGGCGAAACCGCGACCGTGTTTGCATGGGATCAAGAAAGCAGGGATTTCTGGCGCAAAACAACCAACATCAAGAAGCCGGACGGCAAAAGAGCCATCGGCACCCCCTTGGGCCAAAATGGCGCTGTTTACCCTGTCGTCACGCAAGGCAAGACATTCGTTGGTGAAGCTGTGATTCTTGGCGTACCCTACTACACGCTCTATCAACCAATCTTCTCTGCCTCAAACGAGGTCAACGGCATTCTCTATGTTGGCATCCAGAAAGAACGCGTCCAGTCCATTCTGAGTGACGTATTGCAGAGCCTTCTGATCTCTGCTGTCGTGGTAGGTGCCTTGATTGTAGGGTTCGCCTTCTTTGCCAGCCGCCGCATGATGAAGCCTCTGCCCGTCATGACCAATCTGTTGGCAGCGATCTCGCGCGATGACAAGATTTCGGAAATCCCCTATCAGTCTCGCAAAGACGAAATCGGTGATATGGCTGCAGCCGTTGCCGTGCTGAATGATAAGAATGTGCATCGCCTTGAACTGGAACAGAATAAAGCGGAAACCGACAAGGAACGCGAACTGCGCGAGCAGAAGATGCTGCAAACCGTAACAGCGTTTGATCACGACATTCAGTCCATTCTGGAAGCAGTCGCCGACAACTCAAGAACCATGGAAGGCACCGCTCAGCGCCTGACGGAAATCGCAGAGACAACCGCAGAGCAATCCAACAGCGCCTCTTCGGTTTCCAACGAAGCGGCAAGCAATGTCCAGACGGTCGCCTCCGCTTCTGAGGAACTCTCCGCCTCCATCGGCGAAATCTCTCAGCAGCTCACCAAGACGCGGTCTGTTGTGTCCCTTGCATCCGATGAGTCGGTTGCCACCAACGAGAAGGTCGAGAGCCTCGACATGGCCGCACAGAAGATTGGCGAAGTCGTAACCCTCATTCAGGCCATCGCCGAACAAACCAACCTGCTGGCACTCAACGCCACCATCGAGGCTGCACGCGCAGGAGAAGCAGGCAAGGGCTTTGCCGTTGTGGCCGCCGAAGTCAAGGAGCTGGCCAACCAGACCTCCAAGGCTACCGAGGAGATCTCCAACCAGATTTCCGGTATCCAGACCTCGTCTCAGGAAGCAGTTTCTGCCATTTCCAAGATCTCTGAAACCATGGCCGAGGTGAATGAATATACCAATTCCATCGCCGCCGCCGTGGAACAGCAGGGCTCAGCCACTCAGGAAATCAGCTCTAACGTCCAGCAGGCTTCGGTGGGCACCAGCGAAGTCAACGAGCGTATGGCTTCGGTCAGCAGTTCGGTTGCCGATACCCATCAATCCGCCGAGAATGTACTGGAAGCCTCTCGCAATGCCGCTGAACAGGCAAAGCAACTGCGCTCCCGCATCGAAAGCTTCCTCAAGGACATTCAGGCCGCTTGACGCAAGCGAAGCGGGTCTGGGGCCCATTCTCCAGACCTTGCCGCTATGACTTGCAGCAAGAAAAACAAAAAAGCCACGGTGCGGAAGACCCGACACCGTGGCTTTTTTCTATTCTGACGAAGTTGGCCTTGCGCGCTGGCGCAGCCCTTCCCCTCTTAGCGATAATGAGAGAGCAAATAGGCGCGCGTTGCACTCAATGCAGACATCACCTTCTGGGCGCGCGGAGATTTGCAATAGGCCAGAGACGGTGCAATTGATACCTGACCAACCCCCACATGGGTGTATTTGTCATCATTCTCAAGGAAGGTATCCAGCGCGGTCACGCAGGCCTTTTTGTAGCCTTCCAGATCACCGGCAAGGAAGATGTCCCACACTTCGGGCAGCAGAATGGTTTCAACGCCGATCGACTCAGCGCCAAGCACATCGCGGCAGGTCTTGAACAGCCCACCGGTCGCTTCCATGGTGGAAGGCGCGGTAACGAGAATGGCGATATCGCTGCGTCCCGGATTGGACATGGCCTTTTTAAACACATCATCGGCCAGCAGACGGTCGGTCCTGAGCACCGGCGCCCCTTCAACCATCAGTCGATCCGCAATCGGGCTGAGCGTCGAGCAGGTGACGAGCAACAGATCGACCCCGCGGGCGCATTCCAGAATGGCGCGCTCGATTTCCGCTCCGATGTCCGCATCGATATATCCAAGTTCGGTCACCTTCTGCAGCAAATCATTCCGCACAAAATGCTGCTCAGGCACCAGATTCGTGCCTTCTAGCGCTTCAGAAAAAAGCGCAATGTTACTCTCGATGCTGTGTAGGAAAGAAAAAGACATTAGGGTCGCCTGGAACAATCTTGGATAAAACAAATTAGGTCAGCGGATGGCCTGTTGGTGGCACAATAAGACCAAATTTCACCCAACGCCAGTGTTAAATATACAATTTTCCTTCAGAAACAAGGACCACACGTCCTCCAATTGTCTCACTTGTCAGCCGTCCCTCGGCGACTTCCATGCCCAGCTCGATAATGGACGGGCGTTCCATTTCAAACCCCTGCTCGATGCGATATTTGTGGTTTCCCTGTCCGGGCTTGTCGAATTGGCAAATCACGCCGGCAAAGGCAGCTGCGGCAGATCCTGTTGCAGGATCCTCCACAATCCCCGTTCCCGGAGCAAACATGCGCGTGTGAAAGCTGGAATCATGGCAGGTGGTTTCGCGCGTATAAAGATAGGCATCGTTATGCTCATGTGCCCCAAAAGCTGAACTCCAGCTCGGCATCACCGGTCGCGCCCGTTTCATGGCTTCCAGATTGCGAATAGGCACCATCGCAAAAGGCACGCCAGCCGAATAAGCCGTCGGCACGTGATTTTCAAAGCCGATATCCTTGATGTGCAATCCCAGCGCAGCGGCAATCTCGTCTTTTGAGCCCAACTGCACCGATGCCATGGGCTTGGACAGTTGCGGAACCTCGAAAACGGCCTTGCCCATGCCGTCGGACGCCAGTTTGACCTTGGCGCGAATGCGCCCCACCTTCTCTTCCAGCAGCATTACGCAATTCTGTTCGCTTTCCAAATCAGGAAAACGCAAGAAGCCAAGCAACACCGCCGCCCCCACAGTGGGGTGACCGGCAAAAGGCATCTCGAAGGTCGGTGTAAAAATGCGCAGGAACGCACTATGTGCCTTGTTCTCGGGTTTGCAGACAAACACCGTTTCGGAAAAATTGAACTCTCTGGCAATCTTTTGCATCTGATCACCGGAGAGATCATCACTATCGAGCACCACTGCCAGCGGATTGCCTGCAAACAGATCTTTGGTGAACACATCAAGAGTGAAATAGCGATGCTCAGCATTGGACATGTGGTCTCGTTCCGAATTTGATGACAAAAAGACGCAGGGCTTGACAGTATAGGCTTAACCCGTTGGGTGGACCAACATCAAAGCGCGGTAAACCTAAATAAAGAATAAAGAAAAATCCCGATCACGAGGACCGGGATTTTTGTAGAATTTACAGAAGAAAAAACGCTTAGTTCTTTTCTTTGTCCACCATGGCTTTTTCCTTGATCCAAGGCATCATGGCACGCAGTTTGGCGCCAACTTCTTCCACCTGGTGCGCATCGTTGCGGGCACGGATCGCCTTGAACGAGGTCTGGTTGACCTTGTTTTCCAGCATCCAGTTGCGAACGAAGGTGCCGTCCTGAATGTCGGTCAGAACATTTTTCATTTCCGCCTTTGTTTCAGCTGTGATCAGGCGAGGACCGGTAGCATATTCGCCATATTCAGCCGTGTTGGAAATGGAGTAGTTCATGTTGGCGATGCCGCCTTCATAGATCAGATCCACAATCAGCTTCATTTCATGAACGCACTCGAAATAGGCCATTTCAGGGGCATAGCCGCCTTCCACGAGGGTTTCAAAGCCAGCACGCATCAGTTCGACAACACCACCACAAAGAACAGCCTGCTCACCGAACAGGTCGGTTTCACATTCTTCCTTGAAGGTGGTTTCGATAACACCTGCGCGACCACCGCCATTGGCAGACGCATAAGACAGCGCCAGATCATGGGCATTGCCGGTCGCGTCCTGAGCAACTGCGATCAGAGTAGGCACGCCAGCGCCGCGAACATATTCACCACGAACCGTGTGGCCCGGGCCCTTCGGAGCAACCATGGCAACATCAAGGTCAGCGCGAGGCTCGATCAGGTTGAAGTGAACGTTCAGACCATGAGCAAACAGCAGCATAGCGTTTTCTTTGAGATTTTCATGCATGTTGCTGTAGTAGATGTCAGCCTGCAGCTCATCCGGGGTCAGCATCATGACCACGTCGGCCCATTTGCAAGCGTCAGCAACGGTCATGACCTTCAGGCCCTGACCTTCGGCTTTTTTCGCGGAAGAAGAGCCTTCGCGCAGGCCAATGACAAGGTTAGCCACGCCAGAGTCGCGCAGGTTCAGTGCATGAGCATGGCCCTGGGAGCCATAACCGATAATGGCAACATTCTTGCCCTTGATCAGATTGATATCTGCATCGCGATCATAATATACGCGCATTATTTCTTCCTTTTTTCTCGCTGTGGGATTACAAAATTACCCGAACAGCCTGATATTTGGTCGAAACCGAAAGATTTGAACTCGGCCTAAAAGATGTCGCGATCAAGGTCAAGCCCAAATATGAACTGGTTGCTCCTTATTGGAGCAGGATTGCTAATGTCCGCTTACAATTCGCCCATTGCTCGCTGAAAGCGACGAACCGTTTCTTCAAATCCGTAAATCAAAGCTTCTGCAATAAAGCCATGACCGATGGACACTTCTCTGATGAATGGCACTTCCTTCATCAGCGCTGGCAGATTTTCCGGCGTCAGGTCGTGGCCGGCATTCACGCCAAGTCCCGCTTCCTTCGCCGCATTCGCTGTGACAGCCACTTCTGCAAGCCGGGTTGCGGCCAGAGCTTCATCTGCGTAGCAAGCCCCGTAAGGGCCGGTATAGACTTCGATGCGGTCTGCCCCGACAGCGGCAGCCTTGGCTGGCTGATCCGGTTCCGGATTCACAAAAAGAGACACCTTCATGCCCGAGTTTTTGATGACGTCGACAGAGCGGCGCAGCAAACCGTCATTCGCCTCGAAATCCCAGCCATGGTCAGAGGTCTGCTGAGAGGGATCGTCGGGCACAAAAAGAACCTGATCCGGCCGCGCTTCCTCGCATAGAGCCAAAAAGCGATTGTCTGGATAGCCTTCAAGGCAGAGTTCCTTGCCGGTGAAATCGGAGCGGATCAAATCCGCCAGATCCCGCACATCCTGTCCGCGGATGTGGCGCTCATCGGGGCGTGGATGGACCGTGATGCCCTTTGCTCCGGTTTCCAGAGCAATCCGGGCCAGCCCCGTGACACTGGGCCATGGCAGATCGCGCCGGTTGCGCAACACGGCCACTGCATTCACATTCACGCTCAATCGTGTTTTCATAGAAATTCAGTCCTTCCAACGGTAACCCAACGAAAGCCACCCTGGCAGAAGAAGGATTGATCGAGCCATCTGCTTTTTTCAGAAGGCCCGTTCAATCGGTTCCCAATCGCTACCCGGAGGGGGGATCCTCAGGTTTTATCTTGTCCGCGCCGCAGGGCCACCACGCCGGTACGGCACACCTCAACCAGCCCAAGCGGCTGCATAATAGTGATAAACTGCTCGATCTTGTTTTTCCGACCAGTCATCTCGAAAACAAAATGTTCGGCCGTAGCATCGATCACCGTAGCACGAAATGCATCAGCCAATCTGAGAGCTTCCACTCTTTTATCGCCCGTTCCTGCGACTTTGATCAAGGCCAGCTCCCTTTCTAGCGGAGCCACTTCGAATGTCGACAGATCAGCAACTTCATGCACCGGCACCAGACGGCCCAGCTGCGAGCGGATCTGTTGCAACACTGGAGGGGTTGCAGTCGTTACGATAGTGATGCGCGAAACATGATCCTCATGGGAGGTTTCCGACACTGTAAGAGAGTCAATATTGTATCCCCGACCGGAAAAGAGGCCGATCACGCGCGCCAGCACACCCGGTTCGTTGTCCACGAGGACAGAGAGCGTGTGCGTTTCTTCAACGGTCGATACTTCTTCAATGAAATAGGCAGATCCTTGCTGCATCTTGCCGTTCCTTCTTTTGAAATGCGTGTTGCGTTATCGGTCAGACGAGTTTCTTGCCCGCTTCCCCAATGGCTGTGGCGATCTTGCTTGCGTCCTCTGCTTCTTCAGAGAAGAGCATATCGTTGTGTGCCCGCCCCGACGGGATCATCGGGAAGCAATTTTCCAGTTTGGCAACACGGCAATCGAAAATAACTGGGCCGTCATAGGCAATCATTTCATCAATCGCGGCATCCAGCTGATCCGGCTTGTCGCAAACAATGCCCTTGGCGCCGTAGGCTTCGGCCAGCTTCACAAAGTCCGGCATCGCCTCGACATAAGAGTTCGAAAGCCGGTTGCCATGCAACAGCTGCTGCCACTGGCGCACCATGCCAAGATGCTCGTTATTCAGGATCATGATCTTGACTGGCAGGTTATGCTGAATAGCGGTCGAAAGCTCCTGAATATTCATCTGCACGGAACCGTCACCGGCAATGTCGATCACCAGACTTTCCGGATGAGCTGTCTGCACACCCAAAGCAGCCGGGAAGCCATACCCCATGGTGCCCAGCCCACCGGATGTCATCCAGCGATGAGGCTCTTCAAAGCCAAGGAATTGTGCGGCCCACATCTGATGCTGCCCAACCTCGGTGGTGATATAGTAGTCCTTGCCCTTCAGCTTTTCATTCAGGCGCTGCAAGGCATATTGCGGCATGATAACGTCGTCATTGGGTCGATAGGCCAGACAATCACGCTTGCGCCAGATCTTGATCTGCTCCCACCAGGTCGCCAAAGCTTCCTTGTCGGTTTTCTTGCTGCTGGCCCGCCAGATGCGCACCATATCTTCCAGAACATGGCCGACATCACCAACAATCGGCAGATCCACCCGAACAATCTTGTTGATCGAGGACGCATCGATATCGATGTGGATCTTTTTGGAGTTGGGCGAGAAGGCATCAAGCCGCCCGGTGATGCGGTCATCAAACCGCGCCCCGACACACAGCATCACATCGCATTCATGCATGGCCATATTGGCTTCATAGGTGCCGTGCATGCCCAGCATGCCGAGCCATTCCTTGCCCGATGCCGGATAAGCACCCAGCCCCATCAGCGTGGAGGTGATCGGAAAACCGGTCAGGCTGACCAGTTCGCGCAGCATCTGACAGGCTTCAGCCCCAGAATTAATGACACCGCCACCGGTATAAAGCACTGGTTTCTTGGCCGAAACCAGCATCTCAACCGCTTTGCGAACCCCATCCAGGTCGCCCTTTAGCTGCGGATGGTAGGTCTTGTGACTGACATTGCTCGGTCCATGATACATGCCGCTGGCGAACTGAACATCTTTCGGAATGTCAACGACAACCGGCCCTGGTCGACCGGAACGAGCAACATAGAAGGCCTCATGCAGAATGCGCGGCAGATCCTCAATGGAGCGAACCAGATAGTTATGCTTGGTACAAGGGCGTGTGATGCCGGAGGTATCGCACTCCTGAAAGGCATCAGAACCGATCAGGGAGGTCGGAACCTGCCCGGTAATGCAAACCAGAGGAATGGAATCCATCAGCGCATCGGCCAGCGGGGTTACGGCATTGGTGGCGCCCGGACCGGAGGTCACGAGCAGCACGCCCACTTTGCCGGTTGAACGGGCATAGCCCTCTGCTGCATGGCCAGCGCCCTGTTCGTGGCGCACGAGAATGTGACGAATATCTTCCTGCTGAAAGATTTCATCATAGATCGGGAGAACCGCGCCCCCAGGATAGCCAAAAATATGGTCCACACCCTGATCTTTCAGAGCACGAATAACCATCTCAGCACCCGTCATCTGCCGTGTCATTCATCCATTCCTTAAACCCGAGCCTTCGCACAGCACGAGGCTCCATTTTATCAGTCATCTGTCAGAAATCGATCAGAACGCCTGATCACTCCTCCCAACAGCCTTGGCCCTTCCGCCCGCAAACCTTGTATCCACCAAGAAACACGCTTTGTCATTTCCAATCAGGCAATAAAAAAGGGCCCCTCAAAGGCCCCGGACGCGCACCACCATTTGCAATGATTACCCAATCATCACAGCAGCGCGCCTACCCACTAGAATCACAAGAATATTTCGCATAATCGCTACAAGCTTTCCGTTCGTTTCGCGGGGCACGTTAGTCTCTCAATCCGGCAAGGTCAACCCGTTTTGCCACAATTTTTGGGAATGCTCGCAATATTAGACCAGTTTCCCACCCCCTATTTTTTCATTTCTATCAAAAAATGGGCAATCGCATCCTCTGCGGTGTCAAAAAGGGGCCAATCTGACATCTGATTGCGGATCCAGGTCATCTGTCTTTTTGCATAGCGGCGAGTATCCCGTTTGCACAGGCGGATGGCCTCCTCATAGTCAAGATGCCCCGCGTCACAGTCCGCCAGATAGGAAACGCCGATCGCCTTCATGGCAGGAAGGTCCGGATCAAGCCCGAGGCTGGCCATATGAACCGCCTCCCGGATGCCGCCCAGCTCCACCATCTGATCAAAACGCGCCTCGATTTTCTTGTAAACCAGATCGCGCGGCGGACAGAGCGCCAACTTCATGGCCCCTTGCGCAATCGCTGGATCGTGACGCAGCACAGGATTCCTTTGCCATTCGAGCAGGGACTTGCCTGTCGCATCGAGAATTTCCAGCGCCCGCAGGATGCGCTGCCCGTCTGCGGATTTGATTGTGGCGGCCATGTCCGGGTCACGTTCGGCAAGGATCGCATGCAGCGCTTCGGGGCTCTGTAACCGGGCAAGTTCGCTCTCCCAGTGGGCCCTAATGGGTTCGGGCACGTCGGGCACCACATTGAGCCCCTCTAGTAGGGCTTTGAAATAGAGCCCGGTGCCGCCAACCAGAATGGGACATTGCCCCCCTGCCCTGACATCTGTGATGGCCGCAACTGCGTCATCAAGCCAACGGCCCACGGAATAGCGCTCAGCCGGGTCAACATAGCCATAGAGCCGATGCTCCACATCTTCCATCTCTGCGGCGGTAGGACGGGCTGATAGAATGGACAATTGGTCATAAATCTGCATTGAATCGGCGTTGATAATCACGCCATCAACGATTTGTGCAAGCCTTAGTGCAAGAGAAGACTTGCCGCTGGCCGTTGGCCCAGCTATCAACACCGCTGACGGAGCCTTTGCATTCTGTGTTCCGCTATCAATCACGCGAGTCTGTAGCCTCTCGATAAGAGGTTCCCATTTTTGGAGCTGTCATGTCCTTCACCCTGACCCTCATTAGCGCGCCAGCTGACCCGGCCGTCAGCGCCGATCTTGTGGCTGAAGTTCAATCTATCATCCATGTCGATACAGATTTTACCTGGCTGATGGAAGGGGTCGCCTGTGATTTTGTTATCCCGCATCACCCCGATTATGCGAATTTGCGCGCCGAGCTGTTTGCTGCTCTGGGCGGGGCTCCTGTCGATGTGATTTTCCAGCCCAGCAAAGGCCGCAAGAAAAAGCTGCTGCTGGCAGATATGGATTCCACCATGATTCAGCAGGAATGCATCGACGAGCTGGCGGATGAAGTCGGCCTGAAGGAAAAAGTTTCCGACATCACCGCACGCGCCATGCGCGGAGAGATCGAATTCGAACCCGCTCTCAAGGAACGCGTTGGCCTGCTCAAGGGCCTCAGCCTTGATATCGTGGACAAGCTGTTTGCTGAGCGCATTACCTTCACGCCCGGAGGCAAGGCGCTGGTGCACACCATGAAGGCCAACGGCGCCTATTGTGCGCTTGTCTCGGGCGGCTTTACCCATTTCACGTCACGCGTGCGCGAAATCCTCGGGTTTGATGAAGACCGGGCCAATCTGCTGATAGAAAAAGAGGGCCTGCTAACAGGCGAGGTCGGCATGCCCATTCTGGGCAAGGATGCCAAGCTGGCCCGCCTCAACGCCCTCATCAAAGAACACAAGCTCGCCCCTTCAGAAACCATGGCCGTTGGTGACGGCGCCAACGATCTGCCCATGATCATGAGTGCAGGCGCTGGCGTTGCACTGCATGCCAAGCCCAAGGTGGCCGCGCAGGCAGAGTTCGTCATCAACCATGGCGACCTGACCGGCCTTCTGTTCCTGCAAGGCTACAAGGCCGAAGACTTTGTGCTTGCCTGAGCACAAAGTGAGCATGACACAATCACGAAC
This sequence comes from uncultured Cohaesibacter sp., assembly GCF_963682185.1. Taxonomy (NCBI): domain Bacteria; kingdom Pseudomonadati; phylum Pseudomonadota; class Alphaproteobacteria; order Hyphomicrobiales; family Cohaesibacteraceae; genus Cohaesibacter; species uncultured Cohaesibacter sp. Next base: position 1,057,896 of record NZ_OY821667.1, read on the forward strand.
AGCATGAAGGGGCCATTCGGCCCCTTATTCATTTCTGTCACCCTTGACCGCTCGGCTTGCGGAAAAACACGCCCCTTAGGGTAGCTGGCCTTCGCCTTCAACATCCTCAAGCTTGATGGAGACAAATTCCAGCTCTCCACCATCTGGCTTGGCCACAAGAAATAGCAGCGTCTTCTTACCCTCGGCCTTCAGACGATCAAGGCGCTCAATCAGGTTGCTGGGCGAAGAGACGATTTCCTGATTGATCTCGACGATGACCATTCCAGCCTCAATCCCCTTGCGCTCGGCAAGGCTCCCTGCCTCGACATCGGACACCACAACGCCCTCCACATCATCATCAAGATGATGCAGCCGCCGCACATGTGCACTGAGCCGCGAAAGAGACATACCAAAGAGCGTTGCTCCATTGGGGGCCATATGAGGCTGTTGCGCTGTCTTGCGCTCTTTTTCCGATTGTTGGGCAACGATCACCCTGCGGCTCAAAATTTGCCCTTTGCGGGCGAACTCGACATCCACTTCCTTGCCAGCTGGCGTATCGGCAACCAGACGCGTCAAGTCGCGCACCCGCTCGATCCGGGTGCCATCATAGTCCAGAATGACATCGCCGGATTTAAGCCCCGCTTCAAATGCCGGTCCGTCCTTGTCTACCCATGTAATCAGCGCCCCGCGCACTTCACTGACGCCCAGCCCTTCTGCCAGATCCACAGACAGCTCCTGAATGCGAACCCCAAGCCAACCACGCCGGGCCTCGCCATAATCAAGAAGCTGCTGCACCACCCGCTGCGCAATATCGGAAGGAATGGCAAAGCCCAATCCAATGGAAGAGCCGGTGGGCGAGATGATCGCCGTATTCACCCCGACGACATTGCCATACATATCAAACAGCGGCCCGCCCGAATTGCCACGGTTGATCGCCGCATCCGTCTGGATGAAGTCGTCATAAGGTCCGTTATTGATGATCCGGTTGCGCGCCGAAACAATACCGATGGAAACCGAGCCGCCAAGCCCGAAGGGGTTGCCGATCGCCATGACCCAATCGCCAACGCGCAAATCTTTCGCGCCTCCAAAAGAGACGGTCGGCAGCGGCTTGTCAGCATCGACCTTGAGCAGAGCCAGATCCGTCTTGCTGTCATACCCGACCAGCTCGGCGCGATAATTTGCCCCATTGTGAAATTTGACATTGATCCGGTCTGCTTCCGATATGACGTGATAGTTGGTCACGATCAGCCCTTCGGCACCGACCACAAAGCCGGACCCCAAAGACTGCATGCTCCGCTTGCTGTCCAACTCGGGGGAATCTTCATCAAAATAGTCATCGAAGAATTTCTTGAAGGGCGACCCATCCGGCACCTTTGGCATAGGCACCGCCCCTTCGGCAGCGACCAGCGAAATGGTAGAAATATTGACAACGGCAGGCGTCAGGCGTTCCGCCAGATCTGCCACGCTCCTTGGCCCGCGCCGGGTTTCATGGGATTCACTCTGCGTCGCTTGCTGAGCGGAAGCAGAAGCAGCAAGGGGCAAAGACAAAGACAAAAGAAACGCCAAAAGGCAAGCCAAGCTCCACCCTCCGCAGCCTTTGTGCTGCAGCTTCGAAGCAACGTGCAAAAGAGTCATGACCTTTTCTTCCCATGCAAGGCAAATCAGCCTCGCCTCCTGCAAATCCAGATCCCTTGAAGGACATCATACAGTAACAGGAAAAAATTAAGCCTCATTGAACAGCCAAGCAAGTCACCAGCAAGGCAAGAGGCTTTCCGGTCAGCCAATTCCACCCCCGGAGATTCGCACCATGACTTATCTGCAGCCCTTGAATGCATACACATTGACAGGCATGGCCAAGCTCTCGAACAAGTCGTCTGGTCGCTCGATATTCCATTGCGCCATGGTGTCAAACTGCTCATCATCCATTTTCAAACTGGCCAGCGTCTGACGCAAATGCGCAAAGACATAATATTTGATGCTATCCCCTTCCTGAACAGTCTCGACAGGAATATCGATCGGCTCTTCCTCGGTGGTCTGAACGCTCATCCAGCACACGGATATACCATTGGAGCAGCCCTGTTCGGCTTCCAGTGTCCAGACAAGATGGCCAGCGGTATGCATTTCGAAAATGAACGGCTCGACAAGACCATTGGTCTTTAACACATGCTGGTTGCCGTCATTGTCCTGAGCCTCGAAAATGGCCCCATTCTCGCATGTCTCTGCGAAAGCAGGCCCGGCGAGAAACAGCGAAGCGGCGATGAAAAAACGGATCATGATTCTCTTCCTTGCGCACTGGTGGGCAAAGCCCCCTCCCAGCGAAAATCCCAGTGGCTTTAAGCCTTAAAAGAAGACAGGCAAGGGCGCAAGAAAGAAGAGAAAGAGGGTGGGAATTAGCGGCAACCGAGCAGATGTTTCGGTGCATTGTAAGGAGCAGACCATTCAGCCGCGGATCATCCAGACAACCAGAACCCCAAACACCATGGCAACCAGCCCACCGATTCTGAGATTGCTACCGGGAATTGTCGCGACTTCCAGCATCATGCGCTTCATGCTGCGCGGCATAGCGGCCCATAAAAAGCCCTCAATCACGAAGACCAGACCGATAGCGGCTAGAAAATCTGACATATTGCCCTCTTGGTGCCTGAATGTGGCAAGGCTTGCGCGGCACGCCTTAGGTGTTCCGCGCAAGCCTATATTCTCTCAACGGAGCCTTAGTTGGTAGAGACCGCAGGGGCGTCCGTTCCATCCGGTTCAGCGCTTGGGCTGACAGCCGGAGTGGCGGCAGCATCATTGGAGGCTGGTGCTACCGGCTCTGCTGCATCAGAGGAAGCGTCAGCAGCCGGCGCAATCGCGGCAGGAGAGTCACCAGCATTGTTGAAGTAGCTGAAGAACTCACCATCCGGCGACAGAACCAGACGCGTATCCCCATTGGACAGGCTATTTTCATAAGCCTTCATGGTGCGGTAGAACTCGAAGAAGTCCGCATTCTTGCCATAAGCCGCTGCGAAGATGTTGTTTCGAAGCGCATCACCAACACCACGCTGGATTTCAGCATCCCGTTTTGCATTGGCGATAATAACCGTTGCATTACGATCTGCCACAGAGCGGATCTGCTGGGAGAGCTTCTCACCATCGGCGCGAATACCATTGGCTTCCTGCTGACGTTCAGTCTGCATCTGACGATAGACAGCCTCGGAGTTTTCCTTCGGAAGGTCGGCACGACGAATGCGATAGTCAACCAGAGTCACACCAAGACGCTGGGTCTTCTCATCCACGCTCTTGCGGATCAGTTCAACCAGCTCGTCACGTTTGTCGCGCACAATATCCTTGAAGGTATATTCGGCAACAACGTCACGCAGCGATGCTTCCATAAAGCCGTTCAACTGACTTTCGAAGTTGGACAGAAACTTGGCCTGACGCTTGAACACGATCGGATCGGTGATCTGATAGCGCGCAAAAGAATCCACCAGCAGGCGTTTTTTCCCAGAGGCAATAACCTCGCGCTCGGACTGTTCCAGATAGCGCGCGCGCTTGTCCAGATATTCCACGCTCTGAATGAACGGCGTCTTGAAATACAGACCCGGTTCACGAACGGCCCGCTCGATGCGGCCAAACTGGGTCACAACAGCCTGTTCATGCGGATAGATCAGGAACACCGACCCATACAACAGAACGGCGATGACAGCGGCAATAACCAGAGCAAAGACAGATTTTACAGACATGATCAGTTCCCCGCTTTCTTGGTCAGTTCATTGAGCGGCAAATAAGGAACGACACCCGAACCGCCTTCAGACTTGCTATCGAGGATGATCTTTTCGGAACTACCCAAAACCTGCTCCATGGTCTCCAGATAGAGACGCTTGCGTGTAATCGCTGGTGCCTTTTCATATTCACCAAGAATTTCGGTAAAGCGCTGGGCCTGACCACGAGCGTCCGCAACGGTCTGCTCACGATAGGCATTAGCGGCTTCAAGAATCTTGGCGGCCTGACCTTCTGCTTCCGGAACAACCTTGTTGGCATAAGCCTGTGCTTCGTTCTGCATGCGCACCTTGTCGGCCTTGGCCGTCTGTACATCACGGAACGCATCAATCACCTGTTCTGGTGGCTCAACGCCCTGCAACTGAACCTGAATGATGTTGACGCCCGCGTCATATTTATCGAGCATCTTCTGGGTCAGCTCACGAGCGGCCACCTGAATGGCAACACGGTCCCCGGTCTGCACTTCGTCCATGGTGTTGCGACCAACGATTTCGCGCATGGCAGATTCCACAACCTGCTTGACCGCGATTTCAGGGCTGTCAACATTGAACAGATAGGCTTCGGGATCCTTGATGTTCCACTGAACCTTGAAGTCCACATCGATGATGTTTTCGTCACCGGTCAGCATCAGGCTTTCTTCGGGCACGTCACGCTTGCTGACGGACCCACGCTGATTGGAAAACTCGCGGGAACCAATGGTCACATCACGGATCTGGTCAACGTTGACCGTCTCGGCGCGACCGATCGGATAAGGCAAGTTATAGTTCAGACCAGAGGTCGAAACGGCAATCGGTTCACCGAGCAGCAATTCAACGCCCAGCTCCCCTTCCTTGACTGTATAGAAGCCGGTCGCCATCCAGATTGCGACAGCACCCAGAGCCAACAGGCCAATGCCCTTGAGGCCGAGCGATCCACCGCCCGAACCGCCACCACCACCTGGGAATACCTGCTTAAGGCGCTCCTGCCCCTTGCGGATCATTTCCTCTAGATCTGGCGGATTTGGACCCTGATTCTGAGGACCTTGCCCCCAAGGACCACCATTGCGGCCACCGCCGCCGCCCCCCCAAGGGCCTCCGTTACCACCATTCTGATTGTTCCAAGGCATAATCAATCCTTACGTTAGGAACCCGTTATCTATCTTGCGACCTGCCCTCTGTCGGGCAGAGCGCAGCCTAAGACAGAAAAGTTGACCGTTTTTAAAGTCTTAGCGCATTTCCACATAGAGGCTGAGACACTGCGAGCCAATCCGCGCCAGTTGGTAACCCGGAAAGCAGCTCCTCACCCGTCTCTCTTATAAAGGACACCACATTCAGGGTGCAAACGCGACTTTGGAGACAAGGTGGTTACCCCGAGACACAAAATCAAGACCAAACTGGACTTTTGGATACAAGTCCCCTGTTTGGCGGTGCGATTTCCATGGCAAAACGGAAGAGAAGCATGCTTATCCCCTCAAAAGAGCGTGAAAGCCGACTTTATGACGCAGCCTTTTCATAAATGGCAAAGGTCATCGCCGCGCTGTCATTCTCATTCTGCACAGTCGGTTCTCGCGAGACTTCAGACCATCTATCCGCATCGATTGCAGGCAGAAAGGTGTCCCCTTCCGGCTCGGCATGCACATGGGTCACATAGAGCCGATCCGCCCGATCCCAGAGTGCATTATAAATAGAGCCCCCACCGATCACCGCAATCTCGTCACCCCCATCTTCCAGTATGATGGCTTTGGCACGATCCAAAGCAGCGTCAATAGACGCCACGATTTCGATGCCATCGGCTTGGAAGTCGGGATCACGTGAAACGACAATATTCGTGCGACCGGGCAAGGGTCTGCCAATTGACTGAAAGGTTCGCCGCCCCATGATGAGCGGTCGGCCCATGGTCATCGCCTTGAAGCGCTTGAGATCGGAGGACACATGCCAGGGCATGGCATTATCCTTGCCAATCACGCCGTTGTCGGCAACCGCATAATGAAAAACGATCCTCGGTTCGGTGCGTCCGCCCATGCTCCCTCCCCCTTAAACGGCAACAGCCGCAGCGATATGCGGGTGCGGATCATAGGCACTCAGTTCGAAATCCTCGAAGACAAAATCAAAGATATCGCGCTTGTCCGGGTTGATCGTCATGATCGGCAGAGACCTCGGCTCGCGGGTCAACTGCAGGCGCGCCTGTTCAAAATGGTTGGAATAAAGATGCGCGTCCCCAAGGCTGTGCACGAAATCCCCCAGCTCCAGATCGCACACCTGCGCTACCATCATCGTGAGGAGCGCATAGGAGGCAATATTGAAAGGCACACCTAGGAAAACATCCGCAGACCGTTGATACAGCTGGCAGGAAAGGCGCCCGTTGGCAACATAGAACTGAAACAGGCAATGACAGGGTGGCAACGCCATGCGATCCACGTCCGCCGGGTTCCAGGCTGTAACGATCAGGCGGCGACTATCCGGATTGGTCTTGATCTGTTCGATGAGCTGGCTGATCTGATCTATCGTGCCGCCATCGTGCGCTGGCCATGAGCGCCACTGGTGACCATAGACAGGCCCCAGGTCGCCATTCTCATCGGCCCATTCATCCCAGATGCGCACCTTGTTGTCCTTAAGATAGCCAATATTGGTATCTCCGGCCAGGAACCACAACAGCTCATGGATGATCGAGCGCAGATGCAACTTCTTTGTGGTCAAAAGCGGAAAGCCCTTCGCCAGATCGAATCGCATCTGATAGCCAAACACAGAGCGCGTACCGGTGCCGGTGCGATCCCCCTTATCGGCACCATTTTCCAGAATATGGGCCAGCAAATCGAGATAGGTCTGCATTTTGATCCTTTCTGCCAATTTTCTTTTCCACGGTGTTACACGATTCTCGACGCGCGGAATATGGCCAAGCAGGAAGGCAGAGGCCCCGTTGCATCAACCAGAACTGCACAATATGCGCATAGTTCTGATTTCCCACTTTAAATTTACAGGAAGCCACCCTATATTCGCGTTGTCACGCAAGTGACTATGGCAATAAATGGCCTTTGTAATAAGCCTATCGGACCCGGGGGCGGTACCCGGCGCCTCCACCAAAAGCACCGCTTTTGACCATTTTGCAAAACACGGTGTTTTTGCTGGGGGCGAACTAGGATCGACGAGGGTGTAAAGATCGTGCTTTTGCTCGGCATTGTACCACCGTTATCGGGCTAATTGAGTAGTTGCAAATGACAACTATGCAGGCTCTCGTCTCGCTGCTGCTTAAGCAGTGCGACTAGCCACTAAAGCCCTAGTCGGTATGCTCGGCTAGGCGGGGTTCGGGGGCACCTGGCAACAGAAGCCCTCACTAAGGACCTCGGGTATAAGACTGAAAGGCAACAGCAACGGTTGATATCTGACCATCCGAACTGAGTTTTCCCAGTCGTTTGCTTGACTTTCTTGATGCGCCTCAGACATTGTGGCGGCAAATTTATGTCCAATTTTTGGAGGCCTCATGAGCGAAGACCTGATCCGGTATGACATCCTTGCACAGGATGCGTTGCGCGGCGTGGTTAAAACGGTCCTGACAGAGGTTGCACGCACAGGCCTGCCCGGCGAGCATCATTTCTACATCACCTTTAACACCCAAGCGCCCGGCGTACGCATTTCGCCAAGGCTCCTGGAAAAATATCCCGATGACATGACCATTGTCTTGCAGCACCAGTTCTGGGATCTGCAGGCCAACGATCAGGCCATTGAGATTGGACTGTCCTTCGATGGCATTCCCGAAAAGCTCTATATTCCTTATACGGCGATCATCACCTTCATCGACCCTAGCGTTCATTTCTCTCTCCAGTTCGAAATCGAGATGGAAGAGGAAATCGAAAATCCTGATGAACAGGATGCAGGCGGTGATGACGATGTCCTGACGGTGCTGGCTCCCAACGAGGAAGAATTCTCGATGCCAGCAGAGCCTAAGGCTTCAGATGATGAAAAGGAAAGCGCCTCCGATGACGAGGAAAGCTCCGATGAAGCCGACAAGGCAGACAAGGAAAAAGAAGGGGCCGAAGTCGTCTCACTGGATGCCTTCCGCAAGAAATAACGCGCACCGTTCCTTCCATCATCAAATCGGGGTGAGATTGCTATGGGCAACGTTATAAATCTCAGACAAGCGCGCAAAGCCAAGGCGCGCACCGAGAAAGAGAAAAAGGCAGAAGCCAACCGCGCCCGCTTTGGCCAGACCAAAGCGCAGAAGACCAAACAGCGCTTTGAAACAGACAAGCTGGAACGCCATCTTGATGGCCACAAGCGTGAGGCATTGGGCGACGCGTCTCAAATGGACGACAAGGGCGAATAAGTGGCAAGGCGATGAAAAAGCACTCCGTTACCATTGCTGGCCATCGCACGTCCATTTCTCTGGAAGATGAATTCTGGCAAGGCCTGAAGCTTTTGGCCGATAGCCGCAACAAGTCTCTGGCGGACATCATCCGCCAGATCGACAAGGACCGCGGCAGAAACAATCTTTCCTCAGCCATCCGCATCTCGGTTCTGGACTATTACAAATCCCGCATCCCTATGCAGTTTGACGATGCCAGCCCCGACGGCGGGCATCAGTAATTCTGGATTATATAGTCCGTCGCCATATCATCATCTGAAAATGAAAACGAGCGTCCCTGCCCGAGTGAAGGCACGATCCGATCCTTGGGCAAGGTATTGAGACGCTGCGGCAAATCAATATAATTTGCTGGCGGCAGCGCTTCTTCTGGCTGCGCCTGTGGGGTAGCGGACGGAACCGATTGCGTCGTCAGCTCATCCAAGGGGCGCATGATGATATCGCCCGCATTGATATCAAAGGATGGCGTAGTTGGCGTTTTCTCCGATTGCGGTGCTGGCACAGGGTCCTTCTGGCGCAGGGATTCAAGCAGAGCCGCCTCCGCCTTGGCTCTTCGCTCCTCATCAGCTTTTCGCGCCGCTTCCGCTTGAACCCGCTGTTGAGCGGCGGCATCTTCCCGGGCTTTTTGTTCTGCCTGTTTGGCAGCGTCTGCCGCTTTCCGTTTGGCCTCTTCCTCGGCCTTGCGCTGTGCTTCCTGCCTTGCAGCCTCGGCTTGGGCACGCTCCTTGGCGGCTTGTGCTTCGGCCGCCTTTTTGGCCTCCGCCTCAGCAGCAGCCTGCTCGGCTGCCATCGCTTCCTTCTCCTTGGCTATCTGCTCCTCTTCGCGATGCTTGGCCTGCTCGCGATAAAGACGCAGTAATCGACGCATGCGGTCTTTCTCCAGAATATCGGCCTGCAGACGTTCCACGCGGTCCACTTCCCGCTCAAAGGCGCGAATGGTCAGATAGCCGGTAAAGGGCGCCACATCAACCACGCGCTCGGGCGCTTCCATCGGGCCGGAAAAAGCAAGCCCCACCTCGGGCTGGGCGCCGGTTACAGCATCTCCCTCATCCGGCTCGACCTTGATCGACCAATCGCCATCAAGTGTCTGGTTGGACAAATCAACCACCAGATTGCCTCGCGATTGGAGGATGTCCGCATCGGCTTCGATATTGTTGGCACGCAAGGCCCCGCCAGCGATGACGAAGGTGCCCTCAACGCTAGAAACCTCGGTGGAGCCAGCATCCATGTGGGAGACAAAGGCGTTCCTGATATCCTCGTCATTCAATTCCATACCGGCATCAACTGCGCGAATAACCTGCGCAAAAGCCGATGGATTGAGATAGTTGAGCGTTGCATCCTTAAGCGTAAAGGTTCCCGTGCCGGAAAGGCCGGACACCAGCCCCGCCATGGACCGCCCCTGACTTTCGACATCGAGATTGACATCAAGCTGCCCGCGGGCAACCGAGCGCCCGTCACGCTGCCAGACCAGCGGCGCCAAAGCAGCATTTTCGACCCGTATATGGGATTTAAGAAGGGCTTCTCCCTCCACATTGTCCAGATCCAGACCGCCGCTCACCTCTCCGCCCTGCAACAAGGCCTTGAAGTCGCGCACAGACAGGCCACTATCCTGCCAGACAAGAGAGAAGGATGGTTGCTGGAAAATATAGGGCGCAGCAAGCTCAAGGCTGCGCGCCTTAACCGACACATCCACCTTGATGGGCAGATCCTCCCCTGTGGTCACGGGCGCAATGAAGGCAAGATCAGGCCAGTTACGATCAATCGCAGTCAACCGCCCTGCGCCAAGCACCGTTTCACCAAGCCAGATGCCATCCATATCGCCAAGCTCGATAGCGCCCTTGAGCAGGCGATCATTGGCCCGATGCGTCAGGCTCATCGCCCCCGAAACAGGTTGATCATTCCACTGCCCTTCCAGCGCATCAACTGCCAATGCCTTGTCATCAAGGGTCAGCCCGGCCGTCAATGAAACCGGCAGGCTTTCCCCCGGATTGGTCAGAGATACGCCAGCCGCCATCAAATAGGGCGCCAGATCAGAGGTCTCGAAGGCAACCCGCCCTTCGCTTTTCAAACCATCCCGGCCATCGGGGGTAAACTGCACATCGCCCTCATAGGTCAATGCACCGTCATCAGCCTTGAGCGATCCTTTAAAGGCAGCACCATCCGCCAGTGCGCCTTTAAGAGAGGCAGACGCGGACAGTCGAGGCAAGTCAATGAGCCCGTCGCCCAACCCCATCAGAGATAGCAACTTGCGCCCATCAGGGTTATCCATGTCTACCGTCAGATCCAGATCGCCATTGGCCCAGTCCGCCAGCGCACCATCCAGAGTGCCTTCAAGGGAGGCATTACCACCACCAAGCGTGCCATCCAGCTTGGCGTTTAAACCACGCTCGGCGTTGCCCCCCGAAAGGGAGAAGGAAAGATCGGCAGGCGACATGGCTCTCTGATTGCGCGCAAACCAACCAGCAGCAGGCTGATCGGGAACCAGCCTTTCAATAAGCGCAGAAAACCCTTCCAGATCATCCGCGCTGATCTTGCCCTCAATTCGGCCATGGGGCGTGCCCGAAACATCCTGCAACAGGCCACGTGCCGAGATCGTAGCGCCCGCAAAATCGTCAACACTCAACTGGTCGATCTCGATGCTGCCCTTGGACAGCCGTAATTTGGCGCTCAGGCTATTGCCTTCAAAGCTGCCCGACACCAGCTGATTGGTTTCAATATCAAGCGCGATATCCTGCAAAGGCGCTCTGGAACCGGAGGAATTGCTCAGCAAAAGGGAGCCAACTCCCATCACCGCATCCAGATCGATCCGTTCAGCATCCAGATTGATGGACAGGGCATCGCCCTTGCTCTCATCCCCCGGAATACCGGCATACCAGTCGATATAGCCCGTGGCGCGATCGCCCTCCATGGACAGATCCAGATCAGACACCTGGATATGGTCCGATTTGACCAGCACTTGTCCGCTAAGGTCAAAGGGCATCAACTGGCCACTGGTCGGCGCGTCATCAAGCCACCATTTGGAAAAGGCCAGCGGCTGATCCGAGCGGATGCGCGCCTGCCCTTCGAACCCGTTGCGTTTGCCATTGTCGTCCACCTGACGGGAAAACAGTCCCGAAAGGGAAACAATCGTCTGTCCCGGCAGGTCTGCAGTCAGTTGATCAATCTTCCAGGATGACCCAACCAGATCCGCGTCCAACTGCAAATTGCGGATCACGCCGCCACCGAGAATAACCCCAGGCACATCAAATCCGACATGCCCCGGAATGCCAGGCAGAGGCATCTCGGCCAGAGAATTGGCCAGCTTCTCGATCCCATCCTGCAGATTGATTGGTTCATTGGGCCCATTGCCCAGAGCCCGGTCAAAATCCAGCTGTCGCGAAGAAACCACCACGTCGAAACGCGGGTTCGCGCCAAAATCGATGGTGCCAGCCCCATTCAGCCGATAGGCCTGATCCACAGGGCCATGGGAAAATTCAAATTTCGGCATAACCAGCGATGAGGCCGTAAGATCACTATCCCCGCTCAAGGTCCATGGCGTGACCGAGCCTTCCAGCCCCTCAATGGCATTGGTGATGCGCGTGGTGCCAATATAATGGAGCCGTTCATCTGCCCCTTCCTGAATGTTGCCATCCATGGCAAGGGACACCGCAAAATTGGCGGGCGTCAGCAGGCTTTTGACCCGCATCCCATCAGGTCCTGCGGTTCCGGTCGAAAGCATCAGCGAATAGGGATTTCCGTCCATGCGGAAGGCGGCTTCGATCTTGTAAGGGCCGACCAGCGTGCGCGCTTCCAGCCCACCGTTAAGCCCCGTCAAGCGCTTGCTGCGGCCAGAGCTTCTGTCGAGAAAATCAATCTGTCCATTTTCGATCCGCACATCATTGAGGCGGATCTTTTCCATATCCAGATCCCAGAGTTTGCCACCATCCTGACGCCAGTCAAACCGGCCCTGCTCGTCCACCTCAAGCTTGAGAGAAGGACTTTTCAAAGTCATGTCAACGACTTCGATCTTGCCTTGCACAAGAGGGAATAGCTCGACCCCGACGTCAAATGCATCGACTGTGAGAATGGGGTTCTGTTCATCAGGCCCCACATGCACGCTTTCAAAATGCAGCCGGGGCATGGGCAGGATTTGCATGTCGGCAGCGCCCAAGACATGCACAGGCTGCCCCAGCGCTATCGTGGCCTCGCGCTCGAAAGCGGCACGATAGGATGTCCAATCAACAAATAGTGGTCCAACCAGCGCAATGACGAGCGCCAGCAAAATGGACCCACCAATCGTAAAATACAGACTATTCAGGACCCTGCCCCCCTGGAAAACAAACGGACAAAGATCAGATCAAGAAATCCCTCAGAAGTGAATGCCCTTCAAGGCCAGTTTCAACATTTGAAAATCACAAAACTTGCTTGCAATAAAACCGTTCACTCACACAAGAACCAACCGATCAGACCAGAAATGCCAAACTCAAAAGCATGGATGCATACCGCCCCGCCGATTTTATGACCCGACCCTTCATTCCGTTGGTAAGTCTTAAAAATTTCTTACTCCCAAATAACACTTGCACCGCCATCTGAAAAGGACAAACCAGATGAACAAGCATTGATAAGACAAAAGAAATTCAGCATCAAAGTGCCCATCATGCCCGATCTAGCCATGCTCAGGCAATATCTTGCCGGGATTCATGATATTTTTGGGATCGAACGCTTCCTTGATCGCGATCATATAGCTCAGGGCCGGGCCGAATTCCTTGGTCATATATTTCATCTTGCCTTGCCCGACACCATGTTCACCGGTGCAGGTGCCGCCCATGGCAATGGCGCGCTCGGCCAGTCGCCCAAGAAAGGCATCCGCCTTGGCATGCTCTTCGGGATTTTCCGGGTCGAGCAGCAGTTGGACATGGAAGTTGCCATCGCCCACATGACCCACAATGGGAGCCAGAAAACCGGTCGCCTCGATATCCTTCTGGGTTTCCCGCACACATTCGGCAAGTTGCGAAATGGGAACACAGGCATCGCTGGATACGCTCTTGGCGCCAGGCCGCAGAGAAAAGGTGGCCCAGTAGGATTCATGCCGGGCCGTCCACAGGCGGGTGCGATCTTCCGGCTTGGTTGCCCACTCGAAATCGGAGCCGCCAAATTCCTCGATAATGTCAGCGAACAATTCCGCCTGTTCGGCAACGCCATTGTCCGTGCCGTGGAATTCCACCAGCAATGTCGGGCGTTCTTCCAACCCCAGCTTGGAATGCAGATTGACCGCCTTGACCTGAAGACTGTCGAGCAGTTCGATGCGCGCCACCGGAATACCACACTGAATGGTCATGATCACGGCATTGCACGCACTCTCCAGATCGGGAAAGCCGCAAATGCCCCCCGAGATAGCCTGCGGAATGCCAGAAAGCTTGAGGGATACCTCTGTGATAATGCCCAATGTGCCTTCGGAGCCAACCAGAAGACGGGTCAAGTCATAGCCTGCCGAGCTTTTCTTGGCCTTGCTGGCCGTTTCGATGATGGTGCCATCAGCCATGACGGCTTTGAGCGAAAGCACATTGTCTTTCATGGTGCCATAGCGCACAGCATTGGTGCCCGAGGCGCGTGTAGCGGCCATACCACCAAGAGAAGCATCGGCCCCCGGATCTATGGGAAAGAACAAGCCCGTATCGCGCAGATAATCATTGAGCTGCTTGCGGGTCACGCCTGCTTGAACCGTACAGTTGAGATCTTCGGCACAAACCTCCAGAATGGCATTCATGCCCGAAAGATCAACAGAGATGCCGCCATAGGGCGCGTTCAGCTGTCCCTCAAGAGATGAGCCCGTGCCAAAGGCAATCACCGGCACGCACTGTTCATTGCACAGTGCAACAATCTCGGAAACCTCTTCAGTGCTTTGCGCAAAGACAACCCCGTCCGGCATTTCGTTCCGCAGGCCCGTCGTGGTATGGGCATGCTGCTCACGCAGAGCCTGGCCCATCGTAAACCTGTCTCCGAACCGCTCTGAAAGTTTCGAGCATACCGATTGGATAGCTTCCTCATTTTTCTGATGTTTGAAATGGGGCTGAACGGCAGAAGACATAAGATACTCCGGATAGATTGGCTTTGGTCTTTTGAGTTCAATTACGCACACTCGCGCGTAAATTGCCAGTCCGAGCCCCTGAATTCACACAGTCTGGCTCAATCCGACGAAACAGTGGAATTTTTTTTGATCATTGTATCGCATCATGGCTTGAAATCCGGCCTCATCATCCTATGCATAGCTCCTCTTTCGATTCCGCTCTTCTGCCTCCTTTTCACGAATGTTATGAAGTTGCTATTCCTGCGAAAATGTTGTTTTCGCGAGGTCTTTTATGCGTTGATCAGCGCTCACAATCCTTCGACTGGTAGCCTAAAGCCAAAGTGATTCATGGTCACTCTCGGTTGACCCGCTTGCGCTCTTTGCTATTGTTGGATCCTTGAGATCGGTTGTACTCTTTTCAAAGACGGCAACCGGAATGAAAATTGCCTTTGATTATCGCATTTCAGACACTCATTTCCACGAGCAGAACCAAAAGCCAGCCTAGAACCATGAATAACCCACTTCACCTGCATCTTCCGCATGGCAAACGTGTCAGAGCCCAACGCATGATCTGGCAAAGACGTATCATTTTCGGATTGGGTGGCATTATGGTTGGCCTTGCCGCTGTGATTTTGGCCATGGGCGCCGATGCCAGTCAGGATCTGTATCGTCAACTGATCGAAGCCTACCCCTATGCGGGCCTTTTGGTAACGCCGCTCGGCTTTGGAGCCATCGTCTGGGCGACCAACCGCTATTTCCCCGGCACGCAAGGTTCGGGCATTCCACAAGCCATCGCAGCCCGACGCCTCAAGCGCCCGACAAGCCGTGCCCGCCTCGTGGGCATTCGGACTGCGGTGGGCAAGGTCATCATGACATTGCTGGGTTTGATGATCGGTGCTTCAACCGGCCGTGAGGGCCCCACCGTTCAGGTTGGCGCCGCTGTCATGTTCCTGACCGGTCGTATCGCGCCCAAGCGTCAGGTTGGCCTTATCCTCGCCGGTGCTGCAGCCGGTATCGCTGGTGCTTTCAACACCCCTCTGGCAGGGATCGTCTTTGCCATTGAAGAAATGAGCCGCTCTTTCGAGATGCGCACCAGCGGCATGATCCTGGGCACAGTGATTCTCGCCGGTCTGACTTCCATGGCCGTTTTTGGCAACTACACCTATTTCGGCACCTCCCACGATCTGCTGCAATTCGGCTGGGGCTGGATTGCGGTTCCCATCGTGGGCGTGATTGGCGGATTGGCTGGTGGCTTTTTCTCCAAGGTTCTGGTGGTGTTTACCTATGGCCTGCCCGGTACTGTGGGCAAAATCATCAAGGCCCATCCGGTTCCCTTCGCAATCCTGTGCGGCCTGTTTGTTGCCCTTGCTGGTCTTTACACCGATGGCGCCGTCAACGGTTCGGGCTATGAAGCAGCCCGCGATGTGCTGCATGGCGAAACCGACCTGCGCCTTGAATATGCACCGCTCAAACTGCTGGCCACCATCGCCTCATCCATCAGCGGACTGCCGGGCGGCATTTTCTCCCCGTCCTTGTCAGTCGGAGCTGGCCTCGGAGCTGACCTTGCCGGCTTCTTCCCCAAGGTTCCCGTCGGAGCCATCGTGCTTTTGGGCATGGTGTCCTACTTCACCGGCGTGGTGCAGGCTCCCATCACCTCATTCGTCATCGTCATGGAAATGACCGATAACCACCAGATGATGCTGCCGCTCATGGCCTGCGCCCTGATCGCCAATGCCGCTTCCAAGGTCTTCTGCAAGGAAGGGGTCTATCACCTGCAATCGGGCAAGTTCTACGATTTCGCCCGCCAGCGCGATTCGGAGCAGGCGCCTCCCGCCCCCAAGAGCTAGCCTTGGCACCCGCCCATCGGCGCAAATGACAGACAGAAAAACCCAAAAGCCGCCCCACAAGGCGGCTTTTTGCTTTTCCCCCTATTCTGCCGAAGGTTAGGCTTGACGTTTGAGGCAAAAATTTCAAAGCTTTGCAATGAAAACGGGGTGAAACCGATCAACGGCTCCTCTCCCTTTACAGCGGCCCAGCGACAAGAGTTTGCCGACCATGATCAGGACCAACCCGATCAAACTGATACGAAGCTGGATAGAACCGAACTGGTCGATCTATATTTCGACCCAGCAGCCCAAGCTTTGGTTTTTTTCCATTTTGATCGGATTCATGGTCTCTCTCGCCGCGATCCTGTTTCGGCTCGGCATTGGCGGCGTGCAATGGTTCTGGCTGGGCACCAGCGCAGAGAATGTCATTACAACGCTGCGCGCAGCCCCGCCTTGGCTTGTGGTTGCAGCTCCCACCCTTGGCGGCGTCTTTGTTGGTGCCTTTCTGCAATATGTCCACCCCATCAAGCGCGCTGAAGGCGTGGCCGATGTCATCGAAGCGCGAGCACGCGGCGGCAGAGGGCTGCGCTTCTGGCAAGCTCTGGATAGCGCCACGGTAACCATCATCTCCCTTGGCGCAGGAGCCAGCGCGGGCCGCGAAGGCCCCATCGTGCATCTGGGCGCCAGTCTTGCCAGATCTCTTGGCCGCAGGCTCGCCATACCGGCTGCATCACAAAGAGTGCTGCTCGCCTGCGGGGTGGCCAGCGCAGTTTCGGCCTCGTTCAACGCGCCCATCGCAGGCGTACTCTTTGCCCACGAGGTCATTCTGGGTCACTATGCCATGTCCGCCTTCGTGCCCATCGTGTTGGCGTCTGCGGTAGGCACCACCTTCTCGCGTCTCTTTTTTGGCGATGTAGCCTCTTTCATCATCCCCGACTACCAGATCACCTCTTACTGGGAGCTGCCGTCCTTTGCCCTTCTGGGTATCGTCTGCGCCATCGTTGCGGTGCTGTTCCAAACCTCGCTGCTAGGCACGGACTGGATCGCACGCCACATCAAGATGCCGCTCATATACCGTCCGATCATTGGCGGCTTCCTCGTTGGCCTCATCGCGCTGGCCTTTCCTGAGGTGCTGGGCGTTGGTTATGAGGCGACCGACCTTGCGCTCAAGCAACAGCTTCCCCTGACGATGCTACTCTCGCTCATTGTCGCCAAAGCGCTGGCAACATCCATAACGCTGGCTTCGCGCTTTGGCGGCGGTATCTTCTCACCCTCGCTTTATATTGGCGCCATGGTCGGAGGCACCTTCGGCCTGATCGCGCAACCCTTGCTGCCCGAAATCGCCTCCACTCATGGCCTTTATGCGCTACTGGGCATGGGGGCCGTGGCTTCGGCCATGCTCGGCGCGCCCATATCCACGACCATGATCGTCTTTGAATTGACCGGTGGTTATGCTCTCTCTATCGCCCTCTTGGTGACGGTCTCCATCTCCAACGGCCTCGCCGTGGCACTCAGTGGGCGCTCCTATTTCCACTGGCAACTGGGCATGCGCGGCATCTTCCTGCATGAAGGCTCCCATCGCTATGTCGTGAAAAACACCACGATTGCGGACTTTTACACGCCCCTAGCCGCAGATATTCCCATTGAAGACACCGTACTTGAGCATAATATGGAACCGATCAAGCTGCAGGACACACTGGAACTGGCGCTCAAGAAATTCGATGACAATGGCGGCAGTAATCTCGCCGTGCTTGATCCGGACAATCCGGGCCGTATTCTGGGCTGGGCGCGGCAGGTGGATGCCCTTCGCCATTTCAACGCCGTGTTGATCAACACACAGGTCGAAGAACATCGCTAGAGGGCCAAGGCCTTTCAATCGCCAGCTTTCCGATAGAGAGAAGAAAACAGCCATCCGGGTAGTCGGAAGCGATCTGAGGCGATCTGGGGCGAAAAGATCTCCAAAAGGGCAAATTTGCCCCTGACAAACCACATTTGTTGCTATAATGTTCTTGTTTGGATTCGATGCATGGATCCCTTCTTGCGCTTTTGCCCTTTGCAAACCAGAAGCAAGGCCATTAAACAATCCAAACCCAGAGCTATTCGCACACGATCCGAGCCGGTCTTGAATATGAGTAGCGTTTGAACCAATGCATGAGCGCACGAGCCGATCAAAGCCATCGATCAGCGCTCTTAAAACCGAACACAGTTGGACCCGGTAGCCTCTATGTCTGATCTTTTTGCACCATCGCCAATCTCTCCGCATAACGAGATGCAGGAGGAAGATCAGGAAGGCATACGCGCCAAGCTGGCCCGCATGCACCCCACGCCTTATCTGGACGGACTCAACCCTGAACAGCGTGATGCAGTGGAAAGTCTTGACGGACCTTTGCTGGTGCTGGCTGGTGCAGGCACAGGCAAAACCCGCGTATTGACCACCCGCATTGGTCACATTCTGGCCACCCGCCGCGCCACTCCCTGGCAGATCCTGTCGGTGACCTTCACCAACAAGGCAGCTCGCGAGATGAAGGAGCGTATCGGCTCACTCATCGGCGGCTCGGTGGAAGGCATGCAGTGGCTGGGCACATTCCACTCCATCGGCGTCAAGATACTGCGTCGCCATGCCGAATTGGTCGGCCTCAAGTCCAATTTCACGATCCTTGATGCGGACGATCAGCTCCGCCTGCTCAAGCAGCTTATTCAGGCCAATGCCATCGAAGAAAAGCGCTGGCCAGCTCGTCAGTTGGCAACCCTGATCGATAGCTGGAAAAACCGTGGCCTTTCACCTGATCAGGTGCCCCAGGATGAAGCCTTCCTGTTTGCGCAAGGCAAGGGCATCGCCCTTTACAAAGCCTATCAGGACCGCCTGAAAATTCTCAATGCCTGCGACTTTGGCGATCTGCTGCTCGAGTGCATCCGCCTGTTCCGCGAAAATCCGGATGTGCTGGCGACCTATCATCAGAAATTCCGCTATATTCTGGTGGACGAGTATCAAGACACCAACGTGGCGCAATATCTCTGGCTGCGTCTGCTGGCCCAATCGAGCCACAATATCTGCTGCGTGGGCGACGATGACCAGTCGATCTATGGCTGGCGCGGCGCCGAAGTGGACAATATCCTGCGCTTTGAAGAGGATTTCCCCGGCGCCAAGGTTATTCGCCTTGAGCGCAACTACCGCTCCACGGCTCATATTCTGGCCGCAGCATCGCACCTCATCACCTACAATGCCGGACGGCTTGGCAAGACCCTGCATCCGCAAATCGAGGATGATGAAGCTGAGAAGGTCACCGTTGCATCTATCTGGGATTCCGAAGAGGAAGCCCGCACCATTGGCGACCAGATCGAATCCTACCAGCGCAACGGGCATCAACTGAATGACATGGCCATTCTGGTGCGTGCCTCCTTCCAGATGCGCGAGTTTGAAGACCGCTTTATCACCATGGGGCTCAATTATCGCGTCATCGGCGGCCCTCGCTTCTATGAACGCGCAGAAATTCGCGATGCATTGGCCTATTTCCGAGCCATGGTGCAGCCTGCGGACGATCTGGCCTTCGAGCGCATTGTCAACACTCCTCGCCGGGGTTTGGGCAATGCGACAGTCCAGCAGATCCACAATCTGGCGCGCGCCGAGGAAATTCCGCTGATGGAAGCGGCAACCGAGATTGTTGATTCAGAGGAATTGAAGCCAAAACCGCGCAATTCACTGAAAAGCCTTCTGGGCCAGTTCAATCACTGGCGCACCATGCTTGCCACGATGAAGCATACAGAACTGGCCGAGATCATCCTTGATGAATCCGGCTACACAGAAATGTGGCAGAAGGACAAATCGCCAGACGCACCGGGCCGCCTTGAAAACCTCAAGGAATTGATCCGTTCCATGGAGGAGTTCGACTCCCTGCCCAGCTTCCTTGAACATATCGCGCTGGTCATGGATCGGGATTCCGCCGAGACCAACGATGCCGTCTCGATCATGACCCTGCATTCGGCTAAAGGGCTGGAATTTGACACTGTCTTCCTGCCCGGCTGGGAAGAAGGCCTGTTCCCCCATCAGCGCGCGCTGGATGAATCCGGCACCAAGGGGCTGGAAGAAGAGCGCCGCCTTGCCTATGTAGGCATCACGCGCGCCAAGAAGCGGGCCAAGATCTATGTTGCCTCAAACCGGCGCATTCACGGCCTTTGGCAAAATTCCATTCCCTCACGCTTCCTTGATGAACTTCCCTCCAAACATGTGGAGATAGAGGAAAGCCAGTCCACCTATGGCGGTTATGGCGCGTCAGGTGTGGGCGGCTCCATCTATGGCAAGAGCCGGTTTGACACATCCGATCCCTTCGAGAATAGCTATGACACGCCGGGCTGGAAACGGGCACAGGCCAACAAGGCCAGCAGAGGCAAATCCTCCACGCCCAAGGCCAAACGGGCCACCACGACAATCGAAGGAGAACTGGTCGCAAAGAGTGTTTCCGATAGCCCGTCCAAATTCGCCATTGGCGAACGGGTGTTCCATCTCAAATTCGGCTATGGAGAAATCAAGTCCATCGAAGGCAACAAGCTGACGATCCAATTCCAGACGGGCCAAAAGCGCGTCCTTGACAGTTTCGTTGAGAAACATTGATCCTTCCCGCTTGCCTTTAAGGCGTCGAAGGTCTATCGACTGTCCAGATCAGCTTTACAAGAGGAAACCATGGCCCATTATCTTTATGCCGAAGGCTCTGCAAAAGACATTCAGGCTGCCGCCAAACATCTTGAAGTCATCTTCGAAGAGGACGGCTTTGCCATTTCGAATTTCGAAATTGATGAGGATAATGGCATCTGGGCCCTCTCCCTCTACCCTACGGAAGAAGCAATCGAGGACGCGCACAAAAAGGCGCTTTCAGAGCTGACTGGCCTCAACATCTCGCTGCCGCTCGCGGTTGAAGATCTGGGCGAGGTTGACTGGGTGTCAAAGAGCCTTGAAGGCCTCGTGCCGGTCGAAGCAGGCCGCTTCATTATCCATGGTTCCCATGACAAGGGCATGGATACGCATGGGCGCATTCCAGTGCAGATCAATGCCGGTCAGGCCTTTGGCACTGGCCATCACGGCACCACGGCAGGCTGCCTGAAAGTGCTCAGCGACGAGCTACGCCGCACGCATCCACTGCGCATTCTCGATCTGGGCACCGGCTCGGCCGTACTGGCCATCGGGCTCGCCAAAATGTTGAAACAGGAAATCGTGGCAACGGATATCGACCCGGTTTCGATCGAAACGGCCAAGGACAATATTCAGATCAACGAAGTGCATCCCTTTGTCACCACGGCTGTGGCCGCAGGCTTCAGTCATCCGGTTTTCAAAGAAAAGGGGCCATTTGATCTGATCGTTGCCAACATTCTGGCCGGGCCACTGTGCAAAATGGCGCCAGATCTGGCAAACAATCTCGCCCTTGGCGGACGTGTCATCCTCTCCGGCCTGCTGCCGCATCAGCGCGCGCGCGTTCTTGCAGCCTATCGCCTGCAAGGCTTCCGGCATATCAGAACAGTCAAAGAAGATGGTTGGCTTGTTCTGGTCCTCGAGAGATAAGCAGAGATCCATCAGGATCGACCAGTTTTCCTGCTTTATTGCATCTGAAAGCCATTTGCTTTCCGGGCATCCGCCCGGAAGCTCCTCTCAGAGCCAGGCATATAAAGGCCACATGCCTCATATATGCGGGGGTACCCTTGAGCTTCCCTTGAAGGGGAAGTTCAAGGATTTTATTTGTCGTTGTCGTCGCGAGCAGATACAGAATTTTCGAAGTCAGCGGAGTAAAGTTCGATGTAAGAACGAGCTTCAGCTTCACGGGCTGCGATCAGGCGTTCAAAAGCGTTGCTAAGAATGGACATTTGATTTTCCTTTCGACCTTCGGTCAATTTTTCGACCGTTTCCTTATACCAAAGTTATATAGCAGATCGCCCCAGAAACAAAAATACACAGTTTCTCAAGCCAGCCACACCAAATCTGCATGGCAATTCGATTAGCTATGTCATTCAAATTTACGCATCTTTAGGGATAAGGCGATCAGACCGCTAAAATGAGAGGGTATAAATAGAAAAAGCGGGCCTGGGCCCGCTTGTTTTAGTGGAGTTTGTTTTTGGACGGCTTTGCTCCTCCCGTCCGGACGCTTCTCTGGGTGACTGCCTGATCGGCAATTTGTCTTTACGCTTAAATCATCCAGGAAGCCTCACGGCGATTAGCCGCGAGGATCGTTGGTCATGTCGATGATGGAGTCGAGGCCACGGTCGGACATATATTCGTCTACGAAACGCTGAGCCTGCTCTTCACGAGCCGTGATTACTTTTTCAAGAGCGCGGTTAAAGAAGTTCATGATAATAACCTTTCTTCTGTATGGTGATTGTTCGTTTGACTTACATCATGGAATATGGGCTATCCCCCTCCATTCAAAAAGGCCCAATAACTCAAAACAGAGATGCATAAATCGCATAGCGAAAAATTGAGCTAGTCCATTTTCGCAAATATTCAATTTATATGCATCATAAAAACTTCCCTCTCGCAGGCCTTACCGCCCTTGCCCGACCCGCTGAAATTTGGCACTGTGAGGTGGAAAATCCTTGTCTATACAGGGAGCCAACCCAACGTCCCATTTCCCGCCTCTCTCAGGAATATTTATATGTTTCAAGAATTTAGTGACACTGCAAACCCTGATCAGGGGCGCCTCCGTATCCCCTTGTTGCGCGAGCAGCTCAAGGCACAAAGCCTTGATGGCTTCATCATGTCCCGCGCGGACGAGTTCGGCGGCGAGGACATTGCCCCCTATGCAGAACGCTTGGCATGGCTCACTGGTTTCACAGGATCTGCCGGGAGTGCTGTGATCCTTGAAAAGTCCGCCGCCATCTTTGTGGACGGTCGTTATACCTTGCAAGTGCAAGATCAGGTTGATGCCAAGTTGCTGACGCCTGTCGCTATTTTGGAAAAATCGGTCTCCCAGTGGCTTTCCGAAGAGCTGGAAGGCGGCGAGACCATCGGCTTTGACCCTTGGCTCTACACCCAGAGTGCAGTCGATCGGTTCCGCAAGGCATGCGAAGAAAAGGGAGCAACCCTTGTTGCCTGCGAGACCAACCCGGTGGACGCGATATGGGCTGATCACCCGATCCGCCCACAAAACCCGATTGTGCCCCACCCGATGGAGCTGGCAGGCGAAACCTCTGAGGACAAGCTTGGCAAGATTGCCAAAGGCTTTGCCTCCAAGGCCCATGCCACCTTCATCACGCAGGGCGACAGCATCGCCTGGTTGTTCAACATCCGTGGTAGTGACGTGGCTTGCGCGCCTCTACCCCTTGCCTTCGCCATCGTGCGCGCGGATGCCACAGCCTATCTCTTCACGGACCTTGCCAAGCTGCCCGATGAAACCCGCGCTCATTTGCCCACTCAAGTCACCATCGCACCGTTTGAGGATTTGCTGGCCATCATCGCTACGCTATCCGGCCCTGACAAAAGCTGGATGCTGGACGAAACCATCGTTCCCTTTGCGATCAAGACCATGATCGAGGATGCGGGCTCCCCCATCATCAAGGCAGCCGACCCGTGCCTCAAACCCAAGGCCATCAAGAATGCCGCTGAGCTGGAAGGCATGCGCAAGGCCCATCATCGCGATGGTCTGGCCATGTGCCAATTCCTGCACTGGCTGGACGCCATGGCTCCGACCGATTCTCTGGATGAAATCGCCGCCACAAAGGCTCTGGAAGAGTTCCGGGCATCCACCGGATGCCTCAAGGACATTTCCTTTGACACAATCGCCGGTGCCGGCCCCAATGGGGCAATCGTGCACTATCGGGTAACGGAGGCGACAAACCGCAAGTTCGATCAGAATTCGCTTTTCCTCGTCGATTCCGGCGGGCAATATCCTGATGGCACCACGGACATCACCCGCACCATCGCCATCGGCACACCAGATGCGGAAATGAAGGATCGCTTCACCCGCGTTCTCAAAGGCATGATTGCCTTGACGTTGGCCCGCTTCCCTGCCGATACCAAGGGCATTCAGCTGGACACTCTGGCCCGAAAACCCCTGTGGGAAGTCGGTCTTGACTATGCTCACGGCACAGGCCATGGCGTCGGCTCCTATCTCTGTTGTCATGAAGGCCCACAAAGCATATCCAAGCGCGGCAGTGTGGCGCTGGAAGAAGGCAATGTGCTTTCAAACGAGCCGGGCTATTACAAGACCGGCGCGTGGGGTATCCGGATTGAAAACCTGATCACCGTCACCAAGGCTGAAGCCATCGCAGGAGGAGAGCTTCCGATTCATGGCTTTGAAACCCTCACGCTCTGCCCCATCGATCAGCGCCTGATTGATGTGTCTCTGCTTGATGAGAGAGAAATCGGCTGGCTCAATGACTATCACGAGCAGGTTTTTGCTGAATTGTCAGCCGAACTTCCCGAGGATGTTCGCGCGTGGCTGGCGCAGGCCACAAAGCCGATCCACGCAGCCTAAGATACGCCTTAAAGACGAACGCCAATAAAAAAGAAAAAGCCAGCCTCTTGATGATGAGGCTGGCTTTTTCATTCGATCCATTCATGGCAGGCCGCAGAGGGGACTAACCCTCAATCAGTGCGATCCACTCATCTTCCGTCATGATGGTGATCTCAAGCTCCTGCGCCTTCTTCAGCTTGGAGCCTGCGCCCGGCCCAGCCACGAGAATATCGGTCTTTTTGGAAACCGAGCCAGACACCTTGGCACCGAGGCTTTCGGCCTGATTTTTCGCTTCGGTTCGGGAAAGTCGTTCAAGACTGCCGGTAAAGACCACCGTCTTGCCGGAAACAGAACTGTCGGTTTGTACCGCTTCGGCTTCCTGAGGTGTCACCTCTTGCAAAAGCGCATCAATGACTTCTTCATTATGTTCTTCATTGAAGAATTCCACGATGCTTCGCGCCACGACAGCTCCAATTCCATCGATCCCGAGGAGATCTTGCCACGCATCGCTGTCCGCGTCGCCAGCCGCTTTCATGGCCTCTCTCAGAGCCGCAAAGCTGCCATAGTAACGCCCAAGCAACTTGGCGGTCGTCTCGCCTACATGGCGAATGCCCAGCGCAAAGATGAACCGATGCAATTCCACATCGCGACGCTCATCAATGGCAGCAAACAGGTTCCTCGCCGAGGTCGGCCCCCAGCCATCCATGTCACGTAGCCGTTCGCCACGGCCCTTTTGTGCATCCATCTCGCTAAGATGGAAGATATCAGCCGCATTGCGTATCATGCCTTGCTCGAAGAAGGCCGTGACCTGTTTTTCTCCCAGACCATCAATATCCATGGCATTGCGCGAAACGAAATGCTTGAGCTGCTCCACCGCCTGAGCCCGACAGACAAGACCGCCTGTACAGCGACGAATGGCATCGAGCTCGCCATTTTCCTTCTTCTCGCGAACCGCATGAGAGCCACAGACAGGACAGACAGTGGGGAACACATAAGCCTCGCCGCGCTCTGAATTCTCGTCCAGTACCGGCCCGAGAATCTGCGGGATGACATCCCCCGCCCGCTGCACGGTGACCATATCGCCCACACGCACATCCTTGCGGACGATCTCGTCTTCGTTATGCAACGTCGCGTTGGAAACCACCACACCGCCCACGGTTACCGGCTCCAGCTTGGCAACCGGCGTCAGAGCGCCCGTACGGCCCACCTGAATGTCGATCTCAAGCAAGCGGGTGATTGCCTTCTCGGCAGGAAACTTGTGCGCAATGGCCCAGCGAGGCGCCCGTGAGACAAACCCCAACCGCCCCTGAAGATCAAGCCGGTCCACCTTGTAGACCACCCCGTCGATATCATAATCAAGGGCCGACCGTTGTGCTTCGATGGCATGATAATGCTCGATCAGGCCCTCAATGCTGTCATGACGTTGCATCAACGGGTTGACGGTGAAACCCCATGAGCCGATCCGCTGCACGGCCTCATATTGGGTCTCGGCCAAGGGCTCGCTTACTTCCCCCCAGGCATAGGCAAAGAAGGCCAGATTGCGCGAGCGCGTAATCTCGGCGTCGAGCTGACGCAGGGAACCGGCCGCCGCGTTGCGCGGGTTGGCAAAGGTCTTGCCGCCACTTTCGGCCTGTCGCTCATTCAGCGCCAGAAATTCCGAACGCGGGAAATAAACCTCTCCCCGCACTTCCACCACATCAGGAATGTTATCACCATTGAGGCGATTGGGTATGGAAGCAATGGTCTTGATATTGGCCGTAATGTCTTCGCCCACGGTGCCATCGCCACGGGTGACACCATAGACCAGTTCGCCATTTTCATAGCGAATGGATGCAGACAGCCCGTCAATCTTCGGCTCAGCCGTGATCGACAGTGCAGCCTCTCGCCCAAGGCCCAAGAAGCGCCGCACGCGGGCACCAAACTCGGAGACATCCTCATCGCTGAAAGCATTATCCAGCGACAGCATCGGCACGACGTGGGTAATCTTGGCAAATTTTTCAGAAGGAGCGGCCCCGACGCGGAAGGTTGGGCTGTCTTCCCGGCGCAACATGGGGAAACGCAGCTCAAGGGCGCTGTTACGCCTGCGCAGGGCATCATATTGCCCATCAGTCAGAACCGGCGCGTCTTCGCGATGATAGAGCCTGTCGGCCTCGGCAATTTCTTCGGCGAGGTAGGTAAGCTCCGCCTTCGCTTCGTCGGCCTCCAACTGATCAACCGGCTTCTCGCGCAAACTATTCCGATCCACGCCCTATGCTCCTGTTGTCTTACCGGAAATGAGATGCCGCGCTGCAGCCCGTGCCTCATCCGATATCACTTCGCCAGCCAACATGCGGGCGATCTCTTCTTCGCGATGGTCCCCATCGATCACCGTCACGCCCGTTGCCACGCGGTCTTCGCCTTTGACGGCATTCTTGGCAATGCGCATATGGGCGTTGGCTCGCGAGGCCACCTGCGGCGCATGGGTGACCGAGAGCACCTGAACATTCTCTGCCAGCCGCGCAAGGCGCCGCCCGATGGCATCTGCCACAGCACCACCAACGCCGGTGTCAATTTCGTCAAAAACCAGCGTCGGGGCCGACCCCTTGTCTGCCATTGCCACTTTCAAGGCCAATAGAAAACGCGACAGCTCACCGCCGGACGCAACCTTCATCATCGGGCCGGGATGTGTTCCCGGGTTTGTCTGCACCCAGAATTCGATCTGGTCGATGCCCTCTTCGCTGCGCGCTTCTGCGTCGCTCGTCTGATTGACAAGGAACTGGGCTGTTTCAAGCTTCAGGGATGGCAGCTCCGCCATCACCTTCTTGATAAGATCCTTGGCGACTTTGGCCCGCTTACGGCTAAGAGCCTCTGCAGCCTTGTCATAAGACGCCTTGGTCTCGGACGCTGCAGCATGCAGTGCAACAAGCCGCTCCTCGCCATGGTCCAGCGCATCCAGCTCGGAGCGCATCCGATCGAGCAGACCAACCAGCTCGTCACCAGTCACCTTGTGCTTGCGGCAAAGAGCACGCAAAGCAAACAACCGTTCTTCAACCTGTTCCAACTCGCGGGGATCAAAATCGGTCTGGCGCTGCGCCTCTTCAAGGCTGCTGCGAGCATCTTCCAATTCATTCAGGGCGATCGTCAGATGAGACAATGTAGGCTCTAGCAAGCCCGGCATCTGCTCGGTCTTGCGCTCCAACCTGCGCATCATGCTGGCAAGCGATGGAATGGGCGAGCCGTTCCCGTCCAGAACCTCATAAGCCTCGTTAAGATCGGTCGCGATCTTTTCAGACTGCATCATCGTGGTGCGCTTGGCAGCAAGCTCTTCTTCTTCCCCTTCGATCGGATTGAAGCTTCCCAGCTCTTCAACCGACGCAGTCAGATAGTCCGCTTCCTTGCGGGCTTCTTCTATGGTCTTTTCCAGGGTGGCCAGATCGCGCTCTGCCTTGCGCCAAGCCTTATAGCGCTTGCGTACGCCCTCAAGCTCGCTCTGCAAGCTGCCGAAGGCATCCAGCAGCACCCGATGCTCAGACGCGTCCACCAAGGCACGATCATCATGCTGGCCATGGATTTCGACGAGCCCTTCGCCAACCCTGCGCAGCATTCCCGCGCTGACCGGCTGATCATTCACATAAGCACGAGTTCTGCCGTCCGCATTCTGAACGCGCCGCAGGATGAGATCGCCGTCATGATCAAGCCCCTGCTCTTCCAGAAAGGCAAACACAGGATGGCTGGGCACGATGTCGAACATGGCCACGATCTGGCCCTGCTTCTGGCCGGCGCGCACTAGCCCGCCATCTCCACGCCCGCCAAGAGCCAGCGAGAGAGAATCCAGCAGGATCGACTTACCAGCACCGGTCTCACCGGTCAAAACGGTCATACCGTCGCCGAATTCTAGATCCAGCCGATCAATCAGAACAATATCGCGAATTGAAAGCGAGGCGAGCATGGTTTCCTCATAAGAGCAGACAGCATCAGGCAATCGCAAAGCTGACTCGATTTGCGCGCCATGCTATGCCAACTGCCTCACCAAAAGCAATCAGGCAATGCATGGTTAGCATGAACAAAACATGATCATTTCAACAGGAATATAGGCAGTGAGGCTGAAATTGCCAGCCCCTAGCCAAGAATTCGGGCCATCCAGGAACCTTTATTGATCTCAGGTTCATAGCCATCCTTGTTCAGCATGTTGTAGGCCATCTTGTACCACTTACTATCAGGATAGTTATGCCCCAGAACAGCAACAGCGGTTTGGGCCTCATGGGTAATACCAAGAGCGAGATACGCC
Source organism: uncultured Cohaesibacter sp. (assembly GCF_963682185.1). NCBI lineage: Bacteria > Pseudomonadati > Pseudomonadota > Alphaproteobacteria > Hyphomicrobiales > Cohaesibacteraceae > Cohaesibacter > uncultured Cohaesibacter sp. The sequence goes on from NZ_OY821667.1 coordinate 1,086,543, forward strand.
TCAGCCAAACGCATCAGGGCTTCCTCCACCTGACGCGTTGTCTGATAGTCCGTGACAACAATCTTGAACCGGTTGATGGCAGCAATATATTCCTTGCGCTCAAGATAATAACGGCCAACCTGCATTTCCTTGCCGGCCAACTGATCCATCGTCACGCGGATCTTGCGGCGTGCGTCGCTGGTATATTCAGAATCAGGATAATTCTGAACCAGTTCATTCATCGCCTGCAGCGCTTTTTTGGTCGTATCCTGATCGCGGGTCACATCCGGGATCTGTTTAAAATAGGACTGGCCAATCAGATAATGGGCATAAGGCACATCTTCATCGCCCGGAAACAGCGTGATAAAGCGTTTGGCCGCAGAAATACACTCGGTAAATTGCCCGCTTTTATAGTGCGTATAGGCAGTCAAAATCATCGAACGGCGGGCATAGTTTGAATAGGGATGCTGACGATCCAACTCATCAAACTTCTTTTTTGCTTCCTTGCGATCGCCATTTTCCATCGCGAGAAGCCCTTCGGCATAGAGTTTCTCTGCAGGAACTTCCTCAAAGGCCAGATCCGATGGATCTTTGCTGGCGCATGCGCCCAAACCAGACAATGCAATAAGAGCGAGCCCGAACCAGATCCGTTTCGCGAAAAGAAAATCCATCGATACTACTATCCTTTAACTGGAACAAATCTCTATCGGCACTCACGGCCTATTGCCCCGAACAACCAGCCCCACCCCGATGACAGAGCAGACCTTTACGGCATGATCAGCAAAGCCGAACCGTTCATCCAAAAAGCGAACCGGTTTAACCTTGTTGAATTCCTTGTCTTAACAATAAAGCCCGCCTCCTTACCATCACAGAAATCACAATTGGGGAAAAATTGTGTCTGAATGCCAATTGCCTACCCAAATCTACACAGCAAACATGCCATTGCAAGCAAATCCACGATCAATCAAATAATCGGGCCCATCCCAGACACAAAAAAGGGTGACCACCGCCACCCTGTTTCTCATCTATTACCAATGACTGCCTAGTTGGTTTCCGGCCCCAACGCAATCCGCACAGAAGCGGCATCTACAGGGGCGCCAACGCGGGCTGCATTGCGAAAGGCAGGCACGGCTTCAACCCACTCCCAATTGCTGTCATCTGCAAACAAGGCTTCAAGCATGTTGAAGTTGAGTTTGTGGCCGCCTTTGAAGGAGCGATAATGCGCCAACAATGGAGCACCAGCCAGCGACAGATCGCCCACAGCATCCAGTGTCTTGTGGCGGACGAACTCGTCTTTATAGCGCAGACCATCCGGATTGACGATTTTCTGTTCGTCATTGATGACAACGGAATTCTCAAGGGAAGAGCCCAGCGCATAACCGGCGGCCCAGAGGCGTTCGACATCGGACATGAAGCCGAAGGTACGGGCAAGGCTGATATCGCGCTTGAAGACATCCGGCGTCATCTCATCATCGAAATGCTGCACACCGATAGCGTCGCTCTCAAAGTCGATGGTCACGTCAAAGCGCTGTCCTTCGTAAGGAAGAAGCTCTCCAACAGAATCACCATTCTGCACGCGAACCGGTTTGAGAACACGAATATAGCGACGCGAGAAAGGCAGCTCTTTCAAGCCCACCTGATCAATCGCATCGATATAGGCTCGTGCGCTACCGTCCATGACGGGCACTTCGTCGCCATCAATCTCGACCATAACATTGTCGACACCATACCCGCGGAATGCAGCCATGAGATGCTCGATGGTCGCTACCATGCCCTTTTCGGGATGACCTACGATGGTGCAAAGTCTTGTGTCGATGACAGAAGAATAATCCCCCTTGATCTCAAACTCGGTCTTCTTTTCGCGATCAACGCGAAGGAAGGTAATGCCAGAGTTTGCGTCAGCAGGATGCAAGATCATTTCGACAGGTTTGCCGCTATGCACACCGACACCGGAAACCACAACGCGTTCTTTCAGAGTGGTTTGCTTGGCGTTTAGCAGTTTGGCCATTTATATTGCCCCTAATCGTATCCATCTTATTGCCAGATTTGGCGGCTACTGTGCGCTTTAGCGCTTCGCCCGCCCGGCAAATACCGGTACGCTTTGCTTTTATTTCGATGTCAACATAACTTGGCAGGGTTCCGTTTACCAAATCACGCTTTCTTACCCATTGTTACGCTTGACGCACGGGGAAGGCGCAATTTCCTCCACTTTAATTAACCCCAATATTACATACACTTAAGGCCGACACCCAGAAGGTATCGGCCTTATGATCAATTCACAATTCCTGTCTTTGTAATAAAGCGTTACCGAGACTGGCGGCGCAGAAATGCAGGAATTTCAACCTGGTCTTCTTCGCTGATTCTCGGAGCCTGCTGACCCTGATTTGGAACAGCGCGCCCCTGTGCGTCCAGCTGGCCCTGCTGCGGCTGATAACCGGCATTCGGCATCGGGCGCTGCTGCTGTGGCCGTGGGGCAAATTCATTCAGCGGAGAACCGGATGCTGGCATGCCCTGCCCTGAAGACATCGGAGCCTGAGGCGCTGCAGGAGCGCTCATGCGTGGCATGACAGGAGTTTCTGGTGCATGCATCTGCTGCTGGGGCGCCTGCTGTTGCGGGGCCATCCGTGCTTGCTGCTGAGCATGATGAGCTTCATGGTAATGCTCTCCGTCCAGCTCGTCCTCGCGACGACCAAGACCAACAGCTGCCAAACGCTTCAAAAGGCTCATCGGACGATTGTCATCGTCATGATGCTCGATGCCTTCTTCACGGTTGCGCAGTGCTGCCAGCTCGCGCTGGATCATTGGAGGCAGCTCGTCCACATTTGGCATTGGGCGATGCAGATTTTCCGGCACTTCAGCTGCAGGCGGAATGAAAGGCGTTGCAGCATCCACGGTTTCTTCAACCACGGCCTTGGGCGCATCGAATTCTTCTTCGATAACCGGATCTCGTGCAGCTTCCGGTTTGAAAGGAGCAATGGAAACAGCTGGGTCCTGCTCGGAGGGACGCGCGTAAGACTGTTCATGCATTTCAAACTCGGTTGTCAGCATTTCTGGCTTCTGAGGCTCAGGTGCAGACAATGCTTCAACCGCTTGTTCTTCGCGCTGTTGTTCTTCCTGCTGGGCGTCTTCGAACTGAGCCGGATTGTTTGCGGTGCGCAACCGATCAGACAGTTCTTTCATGCGTTGGTCAGCAGGCACAACCGTTTCGGTCAGGATCTGGTCGATGCCGGTTGCCACGACGGACACGCGGATCATGCCTTCCATATTCTCATCGAACGTTGCACCAAGAATAATGTTGGCGTCTTCGTCAACTTCTTCACGAATACGGGTTGCAGCTTCGTCAACTTCAAACAGGGTGAGATCCTGACCACCGGTGATGGAGATCAACAGGCCCTGCGCCCCTTTCATGGAGATATCATCCAGAAGCGGGTTGGCAATCGCAGCTTCAGCAGCAGCCAATGCGCGGCCTTCGCCAGAGGCTTCGCCGGTTCCCATCATTGCTTTGCCCATTGCACGCATGACCGAGCGCACATCAGCAAAGTCGAGGTTGATGAGACCTTCCTTGACCATCAGGTCGGTAATGCAGGCAACACCGGAATAGAGCACTTCGTCAGCCATGGAGAAGGCATCGGCGAAGGTCGTTTTCTCGTTTGCTATACGGAACAGATTCTGGTTCGGAATGACGATCAGTGTATCGACATTTTTCTGAAGATCCTCGATGCCACTCTCTGCGAGACGCATACGGCGCTGACCTTCGAAATGGAACGGCTTGGTAACCACACCTACCGTAAGTATACCCTGCTCGCGAGCAGCGCGTGCGATCACAGGAGCAGCACCGGTACCAGTCCCACCGCCCATGCCGGCAGTGATGAAGACCATGTGCGACCCATCAAGATGATCGTTGATCTCATCGATCACCTCTTCGGCAGCAGCGCGTCCGACTTCTGGCTGCGAGCCAGCGCCGAGGCCTTCGGTTACGGCCACACCCATCTGAACGAGACGTTCAGCCCTGGAAAGGCTCAAAGCCTGCGCATCCGTATTGGCCACCACGAAATCGACGCCCATCAAACCGGTGTCAATCATGTTGTTTACTGCGTTACCGCCAGCACCACCGACACCGAAGACCGTGATTCTCGGTTTCAATTCGGTAATATCGGGCATCTTCAAATTGATGGTCATAGTACCCTCATCTCACTGCATGGATCGAATTGCTACCGATCTCAATCCGTCAAACTGTGGAGCAACGCATTCCATACTGCTCCAATTACTTGTCTTATTTCTAAAAGCGAGGCAGCCAGACGAATCATTCATCCAATATACCTCAACCCCTTGATTCCGATCAACGATTCACGCATGTTTCACGCAACTATCCATCGAAATCAGAAACTCTCCTTCAACCACTGCCCCATTCGGGACAGGTAGCCGTCAGTTCCGGTCAGTTTTGGTTTGACCGGTACTTTTTCAAATTGCTCGATCTGGGCAACCTGCGGATAGATCATGAGGCCAACTGCTGTAGCGAAAGCGGGCCCCTTGCCAATATCGGGCAAACCGGCCACGCCTAGTGGTCGGCCAAGCCTTACGTTGCGTCCCATGACGCGTCTTGCGGTCTCCGCCATGCCCGTAAGCTGGCTTCCTCCGCCGGTCAGCACCACGCGCCGCCCGACATGTCCGGAGAAACCGGATGCTTCGATCCGATCCCGAACGACTTCCAGAATTTCTTCAACACGCGGCTTGATAATGCGCGTGAGGGATGCCTTGGGCACCTGATTGAGCAAATCGCGATCATCATCGCCAACCGGCGGCACCGCAACCAATTCCTGATCATCAGACAGGGACAGAAGCGCGCTGCCATAAAGGGTCTTGATCCGCTCTGCGTCAGCAAGCCTTGTTGAAAGCCCGCGCGCCAGATCCATGGTGACGTGATGCCCCCCCATCGCCACAGCGTCTGAATGCACAAACTGCCCATTGACGAAAATCGAAATCGACGTGGTTCCGCCACCCAGATCGACACAGGCGACCCCGAGCTCGGATTCATCATCGACGAGGCAGGAAAGCCCCGAGGCATAAGGCGTTGCCACCATCGCCGCCACATCCAGATGACAACGATTGATGCAAAGCTCCAGATTCTTCAGCGGCGCGGTCTGCGCGGTCACCACATGCATGTCCACGGCCAGATCATCACCGACCATGCCACGCGGGTCACGAATGCCCTTGCCACCATCCAGCGAATAGCCGATCGGCATGGAGTGAACCACCGTGCGGTCGATCGTCAGCAGATGACTGGCACCGGCCTGCAACACGCGACGAATGTCGACCTCGTCCACCTCATGTCCACTGAGAGATACCGAAGCACTCAACGTATCGCTCTTGATGCGTCCGCAGGACACATTGACCACCAGCGACTGTACCGTCATGTCAGCCTGCGTTTCAGCAGCACCGACGGCCAGACGAATGGAATTCTCGGCCTGATCAAGATCAACCACCACGCCGGACTTGATGCCACGGGCCTGATGCAATCCGAACCCGAGCACCTGAACGGTATGGGTGCGATGCGGCAGAGCCTCGCTCTGCGGGCGCGGCACGAGCCGCGCAATCATGCAGCAAATCTTGGTCGACCCAACATCAAGGATCGTCACGATCTGCGAGCGTTTGTGAATGAGACCACGGGCATCACGTTTACCCCAGGAAGAACCCATCATGTTTCCACCTCTTGAGGTATATCTGCGCCCAGCGTTCTAAGCGTTGCGCGCCGTTTGGCTGCGGCATCCTTGCTCATGCGAACAAAGGTCCTGTCGGCAAGCCGCATATCGACAGTTGTAATATCCTTGCGGGAAAGTGCGCCTTTTTCATCAAAGGCCAGCAGCTTGTCCAGTGCATCCACCACACCGACTTCAGGCAGTTTGGCCTGCACACCATTCTTGAAATACAGATCCCAGCGGCGTTCGGAAACATAGACCACGGCCCGTGTCTTGCGCGCGATAGAGGGGAACTGCGCCAACAGCTCGAACATGGACGCCGCCTGACGCTGCGCACCATGGCCGACAACCAAAGGCAGCTTGGCAAATTCCGGTGTGATTTGATCGGTCAGAACGGAGCCGTCATAGGAAATGACGGACACAAATTCCCCTCGCTGCCACAGGGCAAAAGGCTTCTGCTCCCGAATAACCACCTGCAGCTTGTTCGGATAGAGTTTCTGGACCGTCGCTTCTTCGATCCAGCTCATGCTCTCAAGTTTCTTGCGGGCATCATAAGCATTAAAGGTCAGAAGAGAGCTGTCTTCGTTGATGCCGAGCACGCGCAGGATATCTGTCTCGGAGACTTCCTTCTGCCCGGAAATCAACACAGCCTCGACCTTGAGACCAAAGACAGAAGACGCCTTTTCCAGCGTTGTCTGGTTCTCACCGCCAATCGTGGCGCCATAAAGGATGGTGATACCAAGAAAGCCAACGGACAAGCCCCAGCCGAAACCACGCGGTATCCATGCCTCTGCGAGAGGAATGATCCGGCGGTATAGCGGCAGACGACGCTGCTCGTAGGCATAGGCGCGCGGATCAAGCGCAGCTTTCTTGCTACGTTTGCCTGCACCGGCCTTCCTGCTATCCTTTGCTTTGCCCTTTATCGGTCGCACGAAGCGTCCTCCACCATCCAACTAACCAGTTGTTCGAATTCAATGCCCGCATGTCTTGCCATATCGGGAACCAATGAGGTCGGCGTCATGCCCGGCTGGGTATTCACCTCCAGACAAATCAGGTCGCCATCCTCTCCGGCAGTCTCGTCATAGCGAAAATCAGCGCGGGAGATTCCCTTGCAGCCGAGTGCTTGATGAGCCTTTATGGTTAACGATTGAATATATTGGTAAATATTCGGTTTAAGATCTGCCGGTAAAATATGGGTTGAGCCACCCGGTGCATATTTTGCATCGAAGTCATAGAAGGTATCGTTGTTGGAAACGATATCGATGATATCGAGGGCCTTGTCGCCCATTGCAGCGCAGGTAAGCTCACGTCCAGCCACATAGCGCTCCACCATGACGATGTCGCCATAGGGCCAATCTGCCGAATAGAGCTCTTGCGGCGGGTGCTGCTGGTCTGCTGTGACGATCAGCACACCAAAGCTGGATCCTTCATTCACAGGCTTGATAACATAGGGTGGCGGCAACACATGCGCCTTGGCTGCTTCCAGCCTATGAACCACGCGGGATTCAGCCACCGGGATGCCCGCAGCCTGCATGATTTCCTTGGCTTTTTCTTTGTTCATGGCAAGGGAAGACGCCAGCACACCGCTGTGCGTATAGGGAATTCCGAGAAATTCCAGCACGCCCTGAATGCATCCATCTTCACCAAACGGGCCATGGAGGGCATTGAATGCCACGTCCGGTTTCAATTCTGACAAAACAGTGGATATGTCTCTTTGCACATCAACACGCGTCACCTTGTATCCGGAGGCTTCCAGTGCATTTGCACAGTCCTTACCAGAACTCAGCGACACAGGACGCTCGGAGGACCAGCCTCCCATCAACACTGCTACATGCTTTGTCATTAACCACACCTTTCCTACCAGAATGAAAGCCCAAAAGGCCGTATTTACTCTGGTTTGGACCCTTGCATGACAGAGAGGCCAAAGCTTGGCACTCTTGCAGGTCATGCAATTTGCACTTGATCCATCTATTTATGGTTAAAAATTCCTAACAAATGATAAGCGGAAATCACTTATTTGTTTCTGGCAGAAGCAAAGCGGAGCGCGAGACGCGTAAATTCGCATTTTGAAAGGGCAGGAATCCGCTCAGCTCAGGCAATTTCCGGGGGAAATGTTAACAAAGTCATCCCCCGGCAGCGTCCATAAAAAGAGCGCTCTCTCAGTCAGATTTTTTGTGCAAAAGAACACCGCTTGCAAAATCGTCAAGCGTGAGGCGGAATAATATCAGAAGAAGAAGATGCGAACACGGGCGAGCAAATCAGTCCTGCTGGAAAGGGTCGACGCGAGCACCTTCAGCAAAGGAGCCAATGCGTTTGATTTCCCAATGCAATTCAAGGCCGGTCATATCCCGCACCTTGCCACGGATCTTCTCGCCGAGGCGCTCGATATCCTCGGCAGTGGCGTCCCCGGTATTGATCAGGAAATTGGTGTGTTTGGGCGAAACCTGCGCCCCACCAAGCTTAAAGCCCCTGAAACCGGCCTCGTCCACCAGCTTCCACGCGCTCATCCCTTGGGGATTTCGGAAAGTGGAGCCGCCGGTGCGCTCTTTGGTTGGTTGGTTCTCTTCACGATAGGCAGACACATCATCCATCTCGGCTTTCAGGGCCTCCGGATCGCCCGCCTCGCCCTGATAGATCGCCTCGGTGAAGATATAGTCCGACGGCACGGAACAAGAGCGATAGCCATGCCCTAGATCTGCCGGGGTCAGCTTGTGAATGGTGCCTTGCCGGTCCATCGCACGCGCGCCGAGCAGACGTCTCTTGGTTTCATCCCCATGAGCACCCGCATTCATGCGCAAGGCTCCGCCAATCGAGCCGGGAATACCCTTGTAGAAGGCAAACCCAGCCACGCCCTGCCGCGCCATCTGCTGGGCAAAGCGCATGTCCGGCATCGCGGCACCGACCTTGACGACATAATTGTCATCAACCTCAACGGAGCTGAAAGCCCGCCCGGAAAGCCGAATGACAACGCCTTCGATGCCCCCATCCCGCACAAGCAGGTTCGAGCCAAGCCCGATGGTGGTAACAGGAATATCTTCGGGCAGGTTTCTGAGGAAATAGGACAGATCTGCTTCATCAGCCGGATTGAAGAATAGCTGCGCCGGTCCCCCTACCCGAAACCAGGTAAAGCTCGCAACATCGAAATTGCTGGAGAGGCGCCCGCGCACCTCGTCCGTCCAGCCTCCCAGCTCTTCTAGCAGATCCTTGAACATCCTACAGTCTACTCTCCCGCCAGAGCCTTGAGCGCATCGGCAAGACCGTTGGCCCATGTCGTGATGCTGCCAGCCCCAAGGCAAACCACATAGTCGCCCGGCTCAGCCAGATCTTTAACACGCTGGGCCAGCCCGTCTGACGGGCCAAGCAGAGCTGCGCCGCGATGGCCATGGCTCTTCAAGCCTTCGACCAGAGCCTCGGCATTGACCCCTTCGATGGGCTTTTCCCCTGCTGGATAAACATCAGCCACCAACACATGGTCGGCGATATTCATGCAGGTGCAGAAATCTTCGAAATGATTTTGCAGGCGCGAATAGCGATGCGGCTGCATGACGGCAATCACCTTGCCTTGCGATGCCTGTCGGGCGGCACGCATAACTGCGCCGATTTCCACCGGGTGGTGCGCATAATCATCGATAATCTCGATGCCGTTCCAGCTGCCGACGCGGGTAAAGCGCCGCTTGACCCCACCAAAGGCCGAAAGCCCCTTGCGGATGGCATCAGCTGAAATGTCCAACTCATGGGCCACAGCAATCGCCGCTGTCGCATTGGCCACATTATGCTCGCCGGGCATAGGCAGAGTGAGACCGGAAATCTCTTCTACCGCGCCACTGCGGCGATCACGGATCTCGACGGTGAAACGGCTTATGCCCCCATCTGAGCGCAAATCCTTATAGCGCACATCCGCCTGCGGGTTAGTGCCGTAAGTCACGATGCGCCGATCTTCAATCTGCCCAACCAGAGTCTGCACCACCGGGTGATCAAGACACATGGCCGCAAAGCCATAGAAAGGCACATTTTCAACGAACGCCCGGAAGGCATCCTTCACCGCATCATAGGTGTGATAATGGTCCAGATGCTCTGCATCGATATTGGTAACAACAGCGATGTCGGCTGGCAGCTTGACGAAGGTACCGTCCGACTCATCCGCTTCCACCACCATCCAGTCTCCATCGCCCATGCGAGCGTTGGTGCCATAGGCATTGATAATGCCGCCATTGATAACCGTAGGGTCCATGCCCCCCGCATCAAGCAGAGCAGCAACCAATGAGGTGGTGGTCGTTTTGCCATGGGTGCCGCCAACAGCAATGGCAGATTTGAAGCGCATCAGTTCGGCCAGCATTTCGGCGCGGCGCACAACGGGCAGAAGCCGCGCACGGGCTTCCTTGAGTTCGGGATTATCAGGCTGGATGGCCGAAGACACGACAATCACCTGCGCATCGCCGATATTCTCAGCAGCGTGCCCGACCATGACCTTGATGCCCTTCTCGCGCAAACGCACAACATTGGCCCCTTCGGCAATGTCGCTGCCCTGCACCGTGTAGCCGAGTTTGAGCAACACTTCGGCAATACCGGACATGCCGATCCCGCCGATCCCGACAAAATGGACCGGACCAATATTCTGAGGCATCTTCATTTGGCAACTCCTGTATCACCTGCCAGCTTCTCCACCAGATCCGCCAGCCTGTCGGCAGCGTCCAGTTTGCCCTGCCCACGCGCAGCCTCGGCTGCTGCAGTGAGCTTTTCGGGATTGGCAATCAAATCTTCAAGCAAATCGGAAATATCATTCGGGCGCATACCGCGCTGCTGCAAGACCCATGCACCGCCAGCCTCTTCCAATACCTTGGCGTTGGCATGCTGATCCTGATCGAGCGTACCGGGCAGCGGCACGAGCACGGAAGGGCGACCAATGGCCGCCAGCTCGCTCACTGACGAAGCCCCAGAGCGGCAAATCACCAGATGCGCCTTGGCAATCTCAGCGGGCATATCAGAGAAGAAGGGCGCCAGCTCGGCCTTAAGCCCAAGTTCACGATAGCCGACCTTGACCTTCATCAGATCTTCAGGGCGGCATTGCTGCACAAGCGCAATGCGTTCGCGGATTTCCTGAGGCAAACGCCCCAGTGCGCCGGGCATATATTCAGAAAAGAAGCGCGCCCCCTGCGACCCGCCAAACACCACCAGCCGGAACGTGTCTTCCGCACCAAATGGCGAGTAAGCCGTTTCAGCGGCCAGAGCCACGGCAGGCCGCACCGGATTGCCCGTCAGGGTGACTTTGGTCTCAAGCCCTTCGATCCCCTTGAGGATCGGAAAGCTTGCGGCAATGGCACTGGCCCCTTTGCCCAGAAAGCGGTTCGCCCGCCCCATAACCCCATTCTGCTCATGCAGACAGGTTGGCACGCCCAGAGAACGGGCCGCGAGCATTGGCGGCACGGTGGGATATCCCCCAAAGCCAACCACGACATCTGGCTTCAACGTCTTGATGACCTTGCGCGCTGCCATATAGCCTTTGGCCAGCTTAAGCGCGGCCTTGGCCATCTTGACCGGATTTTTCACCGATGGCGTCGCAGAGGGAATGATCTGAATGCTTTCAGCCGGAAAGTCCTGCCCATAGCGCGTCGCCCGCCCATCGGTTGCCAAATGCACAGTCCAGCCGCGCGCGATCAACGCATGGGCCAGCGCCTGAGCCGGAAACAGATGACCGCCGGTTCCACCTGCCGTAAGCAAAACAGTTTTCGTCATTCATTCATCCACCCTTCGGGTGGCTCCTTGCTTGCCGCTGCACAAAGGCAGCTTCAGGGCAAATCCGGCAGGACTGATGCCTGCTCTTTTCGGGGTCTTCCGCATAGTCCTATCCGCAAAGTCTGTCAACTTTGAGAAGGGTGGCCTCAATCGTAGGGTTTGAAAAACTGCCTTTTTTCCAGCCCCACTTCGGGGCGCTTGCGCGTCAGGGCCAAAAGCAGCCCCATGGTCAGGGCGACCGAGAGAAGCGACGACCCGCCATAGGATATGAAGGGCAAGGTCATGCCCTTGGCAGGCATCAGCTTCAGGTTCACCGCAATATTGATGACGGCCTGCAGACCAAACAACAGTGCAAGACCGGAAATGGCAAGCCGCTTGAACAAATCCTGCGTTTGCAGCGCCAGCCGCAAGGCCCGCACCACGATAAACAGATACACCGAAATCAACACCATGCAGGCGATGATGCCGAATTCCTCAGCCAGCACAGCAAAGATGAAATCCGTATGGGAGTCAGGCAATGTGCGCTTGACTGTCCCCTCACCCGGACCGACCCCCAGCCAGCCACCACGGATAATCGCATCCATCGCCGTATCCACCTGAAAGGTGTCCCCTGACGCAGGGTCGAGAAAGCGGTTGATACGACCGGTTACGTGCGGCACGAAGAAATAGGCCATCGTCAAGCCGCCAACCCCGAGCCCCATCAGAAGGAAGATCCAGAAAATCGGCATACCTGCCATAAAGAACAGACCCGACCAGACCATAGCCAGCAGCACTGTCTGCCCGATATCAGGCTGGGCAACCAGAAGCGCCACGGCAATCATGAAGATGACGATGGAAAAGAGGTTTCCCGGTATCTCTGGCCTGCGGTCATTCTCGGCAAACAGCCACGCAACGATCACCACGAAAGCCGGCTTCATGAATTCCGATGGCTGCAGGGAAAATCCGGCGATGGAAATCCAGCGTTGTGCCCCTTTCACCGAGCCGCCCACCAGAAGTGTCAGCACCATTCCCAAAAATGCGCAGACCAGCACGAACAGTGCCAACCTCCTTGCGCCTCGCGGACTTAAGAAAGTAACCCCGATCATGATGACCAACGCCACGGGAACGAACATCGCGTGGCGTTTGACAAAGTGGAAGGCATCGAGATGGAGCTTCATGGCAATGGCCGGACTGGCCGCCATGGACAGCACCAGACCGAAGAACAACAGCAGAATAAGCGCAACAAGCATCGGGCGGTCGATTGTCCACCACCATTCTGTCAGCATATTTTTCCGTGTTCGGTGCATCAATGCCCCTCACTGACCAGAGTGTCTGAAACCGTGTCCTGAGTAACGAGATGCGCAGGATCTACTGCGACATGCCCTGTTTCGAGATACTGATGGACAGCCTCGCGAAATACATCGCCCCGCGTCGTGAAGTTGGGGAACTGGTCAAAGGATGCACAGGCAGGTGACAGCAAAATGACCTGCTCTGCCTTGTTTCCCTTGGAGACACTTTCCTTGCTGGCTGCCACGGCACGCTCCAGTGCCACATCCATATGCCCACAAAAGCTGAAGGCAACCCCGTGTTTGGAAAGGGTGGCGGCGAATTCTTCCGAGGCTTTACCGATGAGATAGGCATGGTCGATACGATCGAAATAATCCACCAGCGAAGTGATACCCCCCGCCTTCGGAAGACCACCCAAAATCCAGTGCACCTTGGGGAAAGACGCCAGCGCCCGTGAGGTCGCATCCGCATTGGTGGCCTTTGAATCGTTGATGAACAGCAGCCCATCCGCAGCACCGACCTCTTCCATACGATGCTCAAGCCCGCCGAAGGATTTAAGCCCGGACACCAGCACCGAAGGCGACAGGTCCAGCTGGCGCGCAACCGCCACAGCAGCCGCAGCATTCTGCGCATTATGCGTACCGCGCAAGGCGCGGGCCTGATCCAGATTGAAAAGGAAATCCCCTTCCATGCTCTGCAGCACACCGTCGGGCGCAGAAACCATGGCGCGTTCATTGCCGAAACCAGAAACGGTGATGACGGGATGTCCCTTCAAGCGCAGGTTAGAGGCCACATTGGCGCAGAGGCGATCATCCAGCGCCACAACCGAAAGATCAGCCGCTGTCACCATGCGGCTTTTGATGCGGGCATAATTGAGAAGATCCCCGTGACGATCCAGATGATCGGCAGAGATATTCAGCAGCACCCCGATAGACGGATCGATGCTTGGCGCAAGGTCGATCTGATAGGAGGAAACCTCGATCACATAGATGCGATCCGGTGCGATGGGGTCAAGCGCCAGAATGGGCGTGCCGATATTGCCGCCCATCTGCACATCAAGCCCCTCAACCGAGAGCAAATGGGAAATCAGCGCCGTGGTGGTCGACTTGCCGTTGGTTCCCGTGATGGCAATAAAGGGCGCATCAATGCCGCTCGCCCTGCGCTGTCGGCAGAACAGCTCAATATCGCCGATAACTTCAACACCAGCGGCCTCGGCCTTTTTAACGCTCCAATGAGGTTCTGGATGGGTAAGCGGAACACCGGGCGCTAGCACCAGCGCAGCAAAGTCTGACCAGTCAGCCGTTTGCAGATCGCAAATCTTGACGCCCTCGATCAGGGCTGCTTTGTCGCGACTGGCTTCCTTGTCGTCATAGGCAAAGACCTCTGCGCCGCCAGCCGTCAACGCTTCCAGCGTGACCAACCCGCTTCCGCCGAGCCCGAATACCGCAACTTTTTTGCCTTCAAATATGGTAATCGGGATCATGTCTCTTTCCCTTACAGAATGAATGCACCAATGCCGTCATCATAGTCGGGGCGCAGGCCCCGCATTTGCTCGTTGCCTGATTAGCGCAACTTGAGCGTAGACAGGCCAATCAGGGCCAGCACAACGGCAATGATCCAGAAGCGGATCACCACCTGGGCTTCAGTCCATCCCTTATGCTCGAAATGGTGATGGATTGGCGCCATACGGAAAACGCGTCGCCCGGTCAGCTTGAAGGAAGCCACCTGAATGATCACAGACACAGCTTCCAGAACGAACAGGCCGCCAACAATGGCCAGCACCAGCTCGTGCTTGGTGACCACGGAAATCGAGCCCAGCATACCGCCAAGCGCCAGAGAACCGGTATCCCCCATGAAGATAGCTGCCGGAGGCGCATTGAACCAAAGGAAGCCGAGCCCGGCCCCAACCATGGCGCCGCAAAGCACCAGCAACTCACCAGTGCCTGGCACATAGTGGATCTGCAGATATTCGGCGAAAATCTCGTTACCGGAAAGATAGGCGATCACACCGAAGGTGGCGCTGGCAATCATCACCGGCACAATGGCCAGTCCATCAAGACCATCCGTGAGGTTGACCGCATTGCCCGCCCCCACAATCACGAACATGCCGAAAGGAACAAAGAACCAACCCAGATCCAGAAGGATATCCTTGAAGAAGGGGAAGGTAACCGAGGTGGAGAAAGCATCCTCGCCAAGCTGGGCAACTGCAAAGCAGGCAACACCGGCAATCACCGCCTCGATTGCCAGCCGCATCCGGCTGGAAAAGCCCTTGTGCGAGGAACGGGACACCTTGAGATAGTCATCATAAAAGCCGATCAGCGCAAAGCCGACCGTAACGAATAGCACGATCCAGACATAAGGATTGGCCCAGTTTGCCCAAAGCAAGGTCGCCATGATCATCCCCGTAAGGATCATCAAACCGCCCATGGTCGGCGTGCCCTTTTTCGTCAACAGGTGGCTTTGTGGTCCATCCTCGCGAATGGGCTGCCCTTTACCCTGACGCACCCTGAGACCGCGAATAATGGCCGGACCGAACAGAAACACGAACAAAAGCGCAGTGATAATGGCACCGGCAGTTCGAAACGTGAGATAGCGGAACACGTTGAATCCGGAAATCTGATCGGATATTTCGACAAGATACATCAGCATCTTAGATACAGGCCTTTCACATACGCTACCGGTTCAAGCTTCCGGTTTATTTCTTAAATTCTTCCAGCATGGCCACCACGATAGGAGCCATTCTGGAGCCAAGGGAACCTTTGACCATGACAGCATCCCCCGCCTTGACAGCAGCGAGAACAGGGGCAATCAGGTCTGCCGACGCTTTAGCATAGGCACCACGCCGTGTCATAGGTACTTTTTCCCATAGGTGCGCCATTTCCGGCCCACACAGAAAAACAAGATCAACATCAGCCTTCAATAATGGCTCAAGCACGCCTTCATGCAGGATCTTGCTGTCGTCACCAAGCTCCAACATATCCCCCAATACGGCGATCTTGCGACCGGACATCTGTACCAGTCCCAGCGCGGCCAGAGCGGCGGCGACAGAGGATGGATTGGCGTTGTAGCTTTCATCAATCAGCAGGAAGCTTCCTTCCTGCGCAGGAAGGGTGTGACGCTGCCCGCGTCCCTTGCTTGCTCCATGGCCAGCCAAAGCCTCGCATGCCGCTTCAATATTGCCTCCCACCAGAGAGACTGCGCCGAGAACAGCGAGCGCGTTGAGCGCGAGATGCTCACCGGGCGCACCAACATGGCACTGCAGCGGCTTACCGAACAGATCGACAGATATATCCGAGCCATTGGCCTCAAGAGCAAGCGCTGAAAGCTCTATATCAGCCCCCGCAGCGCGACCGAAACGGTAAATATTGGCTACGCCCTCAGCCTTTGCCCGCTCTGCAAGAAAATCGGTGAAAACAATATCGCCATTAAAAAGCGCAGCCCCGCCGGGAACCACGCCTTCAAATATCTCAGCTTTTGCGGCAGCGATTTCCTCAATGCTTGAAAAATTACCGATATGCGCGGCAACGATAGTGGTGATCACCGCCAGATCGGGCAGGACCATCCCGATCAGATGACTGATTTCTCCGGGATGACTCATCCCCACTTCAAAAATGCCGAAGTCTGTATCGCGCGGCATGCGCGCAAGCGTAAGGGGAACGCCCCAGTGATTATTGAAAGACGATACGGCAGCATGCACCTTGCCGCTCGGCTTCAACGCAGCCCACAAGGCATCTTTCGTGCTCGTCTTGCCCACACTGCCTGTTATGGCGATAACCTTGCCGGCCGTTCGTGCCCGCGCGGCGCAACCAAGGCGCTCCAGCGCCTTGAGCACATTATCCACGAACAGCACCCGTTCAGTGAGATCTGAAAAATCGCTCTTTTGTGCCTCTTCCAGCACAACGACAGCAGCTCCGGTATCCAAAGCCGCACGCGCAAAGGCATGTCCATCAAAGCGCTCGCCCTTAATGGCAAAGAAGGCATCACCAGCGCTCACCGTACGGCTATCGATGGAAATGCCCGAAACATCGTCAATCGACCCGGACTGACCGAGCGGCGCGATGGCTTCGACGAACTCATTTGATGCCCACAGCGCTGTCACACCATCTCTCCCTTGCCGCTTTCAGCCAAAGCCTTGGCCACAGCCTCGTGATCGGAGAAGGGAAGCGTTTCCCCCAGAACGGTCTGCCCGCGCTCATGGCCCTTGCCGGCAACCAGCAGAATGTCACCCGGCTTCATCATGTCCACCCCATAGGAAATGGCATCCTGACGACCACCAATTTCGACCCCGTTTTCAACGGGCTCCATAACCGCAGCGCGAATGAAGGCGGGATCTTCCGAGCGAGGATTGTCGTCGGTAACGATGGCATAGTCAGCAAAATCATTAGCAACCTTGCCCATCATCGGACGTTTGCCGGTATCACGGTTACCACCAGCACCAAAGACGACAATCAGTCGCCCCTTGACGAAAGGCCGCAAGGCCTTGAGCGCAACTTCGAGCGAATCCGGTGTGTGGGAATAATCAACATAGATGGCGGTGTCTTCGCCTGCGTGGGCGACCAGCTCCATGCGGCCGCAAGCTCCCTTGAGGTCTGGAATGGCCTTAAGGATATCAGCCACCTCAACACCACTGGCATAGGCCATCAAACCAGCTACCAGCACATTGGAAACCTGAAATTCCCCGACCAACGGCACTTTGCAAGAAGCATCACCCCAAAGCCCGGAGAGCGTGACAATCTGATCGAGCCCCTCAACCGAGATGGATTGAATAACCAGATCAGCCTTGCTGTCGTGGCCGACCGTGAGGCATGTCAGTCCCCTCTTCTTGGCCACAGCCAGAAAATGAGCACCGCTCGCATCATCAAGATTGATGATTGCCGTGCCATCAGCTTTGACCAACCGGGAAAAAAGCTGGCTTTTGGCATCGCGGTAATTTTCAAGGGTACCGTGATAGTCCAAATGATCGCGTGTGAGATTGGTGAAAGCGCCGATATCGACAGGCAGGCAATCAAGGCGTTTCTGTTCCAGACCATGACTGGATGCCTCAAGAGCCAGATGGGTCACCCCTTCGTCCACAAGAGTGCTCACGCTCTGCATCAGGCCGACAGGATCCGGTGTGGTCAGTCCGCCGTAGGAACTGCCCGAAGGTCCTTCAATGCCGATTGTACCGATATTGGCTGCGGTTTTGCCACTTGCCGCCCAGATCTGGCGCAAAAAGGAGGCGATGGAGGTTTTCCCGTTTGTGCCTGTCACGGCAGCAACCTTTTCAAGCGCCACCTTGTAGAAGGCCCCAGCTAGATTGGCCAGAGCCAGATGCGGGTCCTGCAGACGAAAAATCGGCTTGCTACTAGGGTCGAAACCTCGGGGCAATGCGGATTTATCGGAGATAATCGCCAATATGGCACCCTGCTCCAGAGCCTTGGGAACAAATTGTGCCCCATCGACCTGAGACCCCGGCACTCCGACAAAGATAAACCCTTTTTCAACGAGGCGACTATCTCCGGTAATACCGGTTACATTCTTCTCGCCCAAATTCACCAAAAGAAAATCTGCAATGGGCTCTTCAAGTCCGCCCAGCAATTCCACCACTTTCATCCACCAGCACTCCGGCCCGATTCACGACAACCTTACCCCAAGGTTTAAAAGGATGCCTCGACGGTTGGAACTATCTTTTGTCCAAATCGTGGTTTAACCCCCAAAATAGAGCCTACTCTGCGGATAACTGCCCCTGCTGTAGGGGCCGCATTCACACCAGCGGTCGCATAGCCGTAGGTTTCCTTGAGACCTTTGGGCTCATCAAGCATCACCAGAACAATATAGCGAGGATTGTCAATGGGGAAGGCCGCCAGAAATGAATTCCGTAATTTGTGACTGTCATACTTGCCATCGACCACCTTTTCAGCGGTGCCCGTTTTACCACCAACCAGATAGCCATCGACACGGCTGCGCTTGCCAGACCCCTTGACGGCATTAAGACGCATCAAGTAACGCACTTCGGCGCTGGTATGCTCACTGACAATGCGATCCGAATGATCGATACCGGCTTTCTCCTGTTCGCTCTTCTTAAGGAAAGTGGGTTTAACATAATAGCCACCATTCACAAGAGCCGCAGCAGAAGCAGCAAACTGCAATGGTGTTACCTGCAAACCATGACCAAAACTGATGGTCATGGTGGAAAGATCTGTCCAGCGCTTCACTGATGGATACACCGGAGCTGCGGTTTCGGGTAGCTCGGTTCTCATCCGATCAAGCAGATGCGCCTTGCGCAGGAAATCTCGATGATTTTCTTTACCAACCTTGAGCGCCATTTTGGCTGACCCGACGTTGGAAGAATAGATATAGATTTCTGGAACCGACAAAATCCGCTTCTTCGCATGGAAGTCGCTGATGGTGCTGCCACGCACACGGATCGGCTGGCGCGCGTCAAAGCTGTCATTGAGATGAACCGACCCAGAATCCAACGCCATGGCCACTGTCATGGTCTTGAAAACGGACCCCATTTCATACACACCGGCAGTCATGCGATTGAGGCGATCAGGCTCATTGACATCCACCGGATTATTGGGATCAAAGTCCGGCAGGGAAACCATACCCAATACTTCCCCGTCCTTAACATCCAGAACGACTCCTGCCGCCGCAATTGACTTGAACTTTGTCATGCTCTTGTACAATTCATCACGCAGGGCGTGCTGAACGCGCAAATCAATAGACAGCTTGACAGGGGCAGGGTCCATAGAACCTGCTGTGGGCCCGCCATCCGCTTTGGCCAGACCAGACGTATCGATATATTTCTCCATGCCAGCGATACCGACATTATCGACGTTAACGATCCCCAGAATATGGGACGCCGTCGGACCTGCAGGATAAAAGCGTTTATTCTCGCTCCTGTAGCCAAGCCCCGGAATGCCCTTCTCGTGAATGGCCTGCTGCTGCTTTGGCGTCACCTCGCGCTTGATCCAGGTAAAGCCCAGCTTTTTGTTGGAGAGACGCTGGCGAAGCGAGCGGGAATCCAGATCCGGGAACACACCCGTGATCGCATCCAGGGCCTCTTCCACATCAATGATGCGGTTCGGCTCGGCATAAATAGAGGCGGTCTTAATATCTGTTGCCAGAATTTCGCCGTTGCGATCAACCAGATCCGGCCGAGCAGTTGCAATAGCACCTTGGGCCGAGCCCATTTGCGCCATTGCGGGGCTATCAAGTCCGAGCATGACAAGACGTGCAAACATCGCCATGAAGCACAAGCTGAAGACCCCCATGGCCATCAGAATGCGCCCGCGCGTTGCCCGTGATCGTTCCTTGTTTGCCCCTTCGAAATCGAAACGGTGATCGATCGTGCTTGCTATGTTGAATTCGCCAGAAGTATCAACCATGACCGCCCCCTATTGCCTTTTCGCCGAAGCAGGATGGGCATGCTCAAGCAACCCTTCCAGATCATCAACCACAGCGCCGGGCAACGTTGCCTCACCCGAACGATCAGGCACATCGCCGATATCACCGATCTGATAGGGCTCAATCGCTTTCAGGCCCAACTGGTCGGAGAACTCGTCCGTCAGCCGCTGGATGCGTTGGGGGCGGTTGAGATAACTCCACTCTGCCTTGAGCAGCAGAAGAGCGTCTTTCTCATCCTGGATTTGCCCCTTCAAGATGGCTATTTTCTCCCCTTCCTCTTTGGCCTCATGCTTCACCTGAAAGAGCCAGAAGGCTCCCATCAAAGCAAAAAGAACGAGAAGAAAATTGATGAGTCTGCTCATGAAAGGCCTCCAGAGCGGCTCTCCGCCAACATTCGGGGCAATCCAAGCCCGCTCGCATCCAACATATGAGGAGCCGCATCTGTCCGCACTCCGGCCCGCATCTTGGCCGAGCGCGCACGCGGATTGCGCTCCAGTTCTTCATCATCAGGCCCAACCCCGCCCTTCACCAGCATGTCAAAGCTGGGAGCCGCCAGATCCTGCTCCGGCATATGGCGAGATCCGCCTGCATGGGTTTTAGAACGCTCCTGAAAGAAGCGCTTTACAATCCGGTCTTCCAGCGAGTGGAAGGTAACAACCACCAGCTTGCCGCCCGGCTTCAGGCAGCGCTCGGCAGCGACGAGCCCATCGACCAATTCGTCCAGCTCACCATTCACAAAAATGCGCAGAGCCTGAAACACGCGGGTTGCAGGGTGAATTTTCTGTTGGGGTTTACGACCCACGACGCGCTCGATCACATTGGCCAGATCCAGCGTGCGCGAGAAAGGCACAGAGCCACGACGCGCCACGATCGAACCGGCAATACGGCGTGCCTGCTTTTCCTCACCAAGCTCACGGAAAATCCGCACCAACTCAGCCTCGGAATAGTCGTTAACGACATCCGCCGCTGTCGGTCCGCTCTGGGACATGCGCATATCCAGAGGTCCGTCATTCATGAAGGAAAAGCCGCGTTCCGCCTCATCCAACTGCATGGAAGAAACGCCGATATCCAGCACGACGGCATCAAGCGGCGCACACCCTGCTTCGTCGGCAATATCCGCCAACTCGCCAA
Source organism: uncultured Cohaesibacter sp. (assembly GCF_963682185.1). NCBI lineage: Bacteria > Pseudomonadati > Pseudomonadota > Alphaproteobacteria > Hyphomicrobiales > Cohaesibacteraceae > Cohaesibacter > uncultured Cohaesibacter sp. The sequence continues at coordinate 1,107,737 of NZ_OY821667.1, forward strand.
AGCATCCCGCCACGAATTTCAGCTTGTCACCATATTGCGCCTGAAGCACCGCTGCACGCTCTGCCGCTTCCGGATCGCGATCCACACCGAGGACATTGGCCCCGCATTTCAGAATAGCTTCGGAATAGCCACCAAAACCGAAGGTACCGTCCAGCACCCACTGCCCGCCTTCAGGCGCAAGCGCATCAATCACAGGCTTAAGCAGAACGGGCACATGGCGCGCCGCAGAACCAGAGCCGTCTGAGTCCAATTGTGTGGGAGATGTCATATTACGCTCCTTCCCCTGCCTGCCGCAGCGCCTGACGGCGCGCACTCAGGGATTTACGAAGCGCGATTGCTTCCTTGGCGGCTTCCACCTTGAAAGCTTCATATTTTTCGGGCTGCCAAATCTGGAACTTATAGCCATGCCCCACAAAGACTACAGAGTCCGTGATACCGGTATGCGCCTTGATTTTCTCGCTCAATACCACGCGACCATCCTTGTCGATCTTCAGGCTCTCGCTTTCACCCAGCAGAGCCGTTGCAAGTATCTCGCGCTCTTCCGTAAAGACGTCAAAGGGCTCGAGATATTCATCAATTGCCTTGCGCAAACCATGGCCGCCAGCATCGACAGCAGCACGGTCCATAGACGGACTACAAAACAGTCCTTCAGTACCTTCACGGGCAAGAATCTGCCGATAAGGCGCTGGGATAGACACCCGCCCCTTTGAATCCAGCCGATTCACATAGTTGGACACAAAATCGTCCATACGCACTGCCTCAGAAAGCTTACACCGCCGCTTGTCTACCCACTGACGCAGTCGTTGAACCGAATTTTTACTTGGTTAGGTCATTACTAACGACATGGTCTGAGCATCACCCTTAATGGGATACCATGGGATATCATGGGCGTCAATGGATTCTGATGGATTCAGAACGCACCTCTTAAGAGAGATAGTCTAAGAAAGTTAACGTTAACAAAGGGTTGCGAAAAACCAGAAAAACAGACGCAACAAAAATAATATCGGGATAAGTATTTTGGCTATAACGACAAATAGCGTTGGCTAACGCTTTCCAAATCACATGTAGAAAAGTGCAAAAATCAATCTGCCAGCGGTTTGCAAAGCAGATAGCCGTCCACAAAGAGGGTTTTTGTTGCCAAATTATTAAGAAAAGAAATACCAGTCGGTCTGTAAGCCGGGTTTTGTACGGCAAGACAGAAGCCTTGCGCGGCAACCATTCATCTGCGACATCCATTGCTGAATGCCTCTAGCAACCCACCCGAATGACTGGCCTGAAAGCCGGCTGGGTCGGAACCCGCATCATTCCTATTCGGTTTTGCTCCCGGTGGGGTTTACCCTGCCACCTTCATTACTGAAGGCGCGGTGAGCTCTTACCTCACCCTTTCACCCTAACCTGACTGTAGTCAGGCGGTTTGCTTTCTGTGGCACTTTCCCTAGAGTCGCCTCCGCCGGGCGTTACCCGGCACCGTGCTTTCATGGAGCCCGGACTTTCCTCACCGGATTGCTTTCGCGCGACCGGTGCGGCTGCCCGACCGACTGGTGCGATGGGAACTAAGCCCTAAACGGCTCAAGGTCAAGGGGCCATCTGGCAAAGAAGCTGTTCCAGTTGATCAACGCCCTTGGCAAGCGCCCCCTCATCACTGGCCGCAAAGCCTAAAAGCACGCCGGGCTTTGGCGTGGTTTTGCCCGACCAGTAAAGAGACGACAGCGCGGCCCCCTCCATGCCCCTTGTCAACATGGCATCCAGCAGAGCGCGATCATCCAGCCCCTCTGCCTTACCATGAAAATAGGCTGGCAGCTGTATGCCCCCATCGGGAAGCGCGGGCTGCAACCATGCTCCAACCCTGTCTTGCAACAGCGCCACCAAGCGATCACGCCGGCCCTTATAAACCCGCGTCATGCGCGCAATATGGCTGCGAAGATAGCCCTCACGTAGAAAATCGCTCAAGGCCCATTGCACGATAACCGGAGGCACCGCGCCAACATTGCGCAAACAGCGCTTGACAGGATCAATAAGCCTTTTAGGAACAATAAGATAAGCAACCCGAAGGCCGGGATTAAGCGCCTTTGAAAAGGTGCCCATATAGATGACGACACCGCGCCGATCCAGCCCCTGCAGGCTGGAAATCGGAGCGCCGGAGAAATGAAACTCGCTGTCATAATCATCCTCAAGAATGAAGCACTCCTTCCTCTGCGCATAGCGCAAAAGAGCCAGTCGCTCTTCCAGCGCCATGGTCCGACCCGTCGGGAACTGATGTGAAGGCGAGCTGTATATAAGTCGGGGGGACGAAACCATCCCCTCCCTTCCCTCAAGAGCTTGATAAGGCGCCGCTTCATCTATGCGGATAGGCAAACAGCGCGCCCCCACGGCGCTCAATGCCGCCGTCATGCCCGCATAGCCGGGCTCCTCATGCAAAGCCACATCTCCCTCATCAAGCAAAAGACGCGCCACCAGATCCTGCGCAGCCTGCGCCGAGGAAAGGATCATGACCTGATCCGCATCCGCAACAACTCCGCGCGCCACCGATGCATGCTCGATGATCGCTTCCTTGAGTGCTGGCAGACCGGAATAGTTCGCATAACCCAGCATCTCTTCATGCAGCGCGACCTGCCTCGCGGCGCGGCGCAACAAACGCGCCCAGACATCATGAGGAAAATCCTTCACGTCCGGCATGCCTGTGAGGAAAGTGAGAGAGCCGGGCTTATCGCGTCGGGGCACGGACATCATCCGATCGGCACTTTGGGAAAGCCTTACAGAAGAGAGCGCCGCCCCTTCGTTTCCTTCACCAAAATGCGCACCATGAAACCCGCGCGATGCTTCACTCACGCGTGTCCCGCGTCGCCCATCCGCTTCCAGATAGCCCTCAAGCCCCAATTGCTCATAGGCAAACAGCACCGTATTGCGCCCGACAGACAAATCCGCAGCCAACTGCCGTGAGGCTGGCAGGCGCATCCCCGGCTTCAAACGCCCTTGTTCAATCAACTGCCGAATGAGCAAGAAGAGCTGCCGCGCCAGCCCGTCCGCGTCATTCCGATCCAGTTCTATCTGCGCCGCCAGCATATTTGGCTCCCTCAAATTTACAACTATGGCTCTTTATTTAGAGCCAAAACTATCTTTCAATCAAGCCAAATGATAGGCCATACGCCCATGCATCCATGTTCAAGGCACAACTGCGCTCTATTTGACCAGACGCCAATAGATCAGAAGACAGACCAATGACCGAACCAACACAAGACAGTTTTCCCGTCACCCCGACCAACAAGATCAGGGTTGCCAAGCGCGCCAATTACGACAGGGAAACCCTGTTTGCCATTCTGGACGAAGGCCTCATCGCCCAAGTCGGTTTCGTTCTTGATAACAAGCCGATTGTCCTGCCCATGGCCTATGGCCGCATTGGAGACCAGATCTATATTCACGGCGCGAAGGCAGCCCGCATGCTCAAGAAACTGAAGGAAGGCCTGCCGGTCTGTCTGAATGTAACCCTTGTTGACGGACTTGTCGTCGGACGCTCCGCATTCCACCATTCGATGAACTTCCGCTCTGCCAACATCCATGGCACAGCCCGTCTGGTAGAGGACGAGAAGGAAAAATACGACGCGCTGGTCGCCATCACCGATCATCTGGCTCCGGGCCGTTGGGATGAAACCCGAGAAACCACACAGAAGGAAATCAACGCCACAACCGTGATCGCCGTCACGATAGAACAGGCTGCTTCCAAGATCCGTGGCGGCATGCCCATTGATGACGAAGAAGATTATGCCCTCGATTTCTGGGCTGGCGTGGTTCCCATCAGCACCAGCTTCGGCCCGGCCATTGACGATGCAAGGCTCAAGGCAGGCATTCCCGTTGCTGAAAGCATACGCAAACTGACCAGCCGTCGATAACACAGCCCGGCGAGCGGCGCCCTCAGCTTGACAAAGACTGAGAGCAGGGATATATCCCCCGAACGGTTGCTGACACCGGCCGCTCGCAGGCCTTCGGGTCATGGTGAAGTTCTGCTATCAAATTCTGATTATTTCAGCCCCACATGCATTTCATGCGGTTGGCAATGCGAGCCCCGTCCAAAGTCACGAAATGCGTTCTACAGGAGGCTGAGATGTCATCAGACACCTCAAGCAAATCAACTGCGCGCAATTCCTTCACCCAAGGCTCCCTTGCGTCGCTTTTTGCAAAAAATGCCCTACCCATCATCTTCGTGATGAGCATGAACGGTCTTCTGGCTGTCGTGGATGCCATCTATCTTGGTGTCTATGTCGGTGCAGATGCCCTTGCGGCCGTCACACTGATGTTTCCCATCTATATGCTCGTGGTTGCGCTCTCCACACTGGTTTCAAGCGGCATGTCCTCGCTGCTTGCCCGGCATCTGGGAGCAGGTGACATACGCCGGTCAAGACAGCTCTTCTCAGGCGCGCACGGGCTCGCCCTTCTTATCAGCGGCTTGCTCATCGGTGCGTTCCTACTGCTTGGCCATCCGATAACTATGCTCATGGCAAGCAGCAATGATACGCTCTCAACGATGGGACACGTCTATTTGCGCATCACCATCCTCGCCACACCGATTGTCTTCATTCTGGCGCTACATGGCGACGCCTTGCGCAACGAAGGCCACGCCCCTCTCATGGCCGCCATTAGCCTGTTGGTGACGCTGGCCAACATCCTGTTCAACTATGTCCTCATTGCTCTCATGGACATGGGCGTTGCCGGTTCGGCCTATGGCACGGCGGCAGCGCAAGGACTGGCTCTTGTCATCGTACTTGCCTATCGCCATTGGGGAGCCTGCAACCTCACCCTGTCGGAGATTGTCAGGCATTCGCCCTTGAGAGACTGGAAGGCCATTTTGGCCCTCGGCGCACCACAGAGCCTCAGCTTTATCGGCATGTCCATTGTCTCCACAGCCACCATCATGGCTACCCAGTGGATGGCAAGTCCCAATTATGCGGTGACGATCTCAGCCTTCGGCATAACGACGCGCATCATGACCTTCTACTACCTGCCGTTGCTCGGTCTGTCCTTTGCGATGCAATCCATCACGGGCAACAATTTCGGCGCGCAAAAATGGCACCGGTCAGATGCAAGTCTGCGCATAGCGTTGGTGTTGGCACTCGTCTATTGCCTCATCGCCGAACTATTGTTCCTGCTTCTGCCAAAAGCCATCGGCGGGCTTTTCGTCAATGAAGAGGCCGTGATTGCCGAGGTGGGCCGGATCATGCCGTTGATGACGCTCATGATCATTGCTGCGGGGCCTCTACGCATCGTTGCGGCCTATTTCCAAGCCATTGGCGACGCCAAACGAGCCGCTATGCTCAGCCTGACGAAGTCCTACATCTTCATGCTGCCACTGCTGTTTGCCTTGCCGCTCCTGCTGGGAGAACGGGGTATCTGGCTTGCCAATCCAATTGCAGAATTGCTGCTGCTCGGCACGACAACCCTCTTGCTCATGCAAACAGCCCAGAGAACAAACCGCAGATGGGGCCTCTTCACAGCCCCAAGGGAGACGGAAAAATGAGCACTAGTCCCACAACGGCTGAAGAGGCCAAAAAGCAGGCCAAACTGTTACGCTCCAAACTGAAGGAAGACGGGATGGAGATCTCACACAGCAAATCACTGGAACTGATCGCCCAGCAATATGGCTTTCGGGACTGGAACACGATGTTCGCCCGCTTTGGCAACCGCCCCACCCGCGCGTGGCAACAGGGCGATCGCGTATCCGGGCTTTATCTCTCGCAGGCATTTCAAGCAGAGATCATCGCCGTCAAAAAGCTCTCAGATGGCACCTATCGGCTGACATTCCAATTTGACCAGCCGGTCGATGTCATCACCTTCGAGGGCATGAGCAACTATCGAAGCCGCACCTCACAGGTGATCGGACCAGATGGCACGACCAGAGAGAAAACCTCGGATGGTCGCCCGCATATGATCCTCGATATCTAGACTTGCCAATAGAAGCGAAAAAGAAAGGCGCGAACCCTGAGCCCGCGCCTTTTCACAAGAAAGCTGTCTCCCTCATTTCCAATCCAGAAGGTCAGAGCTGGGGCAGTGCTGCATTTAGCTTGTAAAGTGTAGAAATGGTGGTTGTGTCAGCCACGCCATCGACCAGCTCCGGCCGGAAATGCAGCTGAAACGCCCGCACGACTTTCTCGGTCTGCTCGTCGAAAACGCCCGTGATCGGTGCGTTGTAGCCATAGATGGCCAACATGGATTGCAGCGCCTGAATGGGTTGCCCCTCATCGCCCAACTGGAAGAAGCGCCCACCGCCAGACACCTCGGGATCGGCCCAATGTCCGGCACCGGCTGCCGCCAGCTGCTTCCATGGGAATTTCACGCCCGGATCAACTTTGCGCCCCGGCGATACATCAGAGTGGCCCAGAACGCGATAGTTGGGAATCTCGTTGCGCGCGATAATGTCCATACAGAGCATATGCAGGATGTCGAGCTGCTTTTCGCCAAACTCTTCATGCCCGGCATTGGCAAGTTCGATACCGATCGAGCAGCTATTTATATCTGTCTCGCCCTTCCAATAGGCATCACCGGCATGCCAGGCGCGCTTGGTTTCATCGACCAGCTGCACAATCGTGCCATCACGATGCAGGAAATAATGGGCAGAGACTTCACTCTCGGGATTGCAGAGCCAGTCCAGAGCCTGCGCATCATCTTCCATACCCGTATAATGGAGCAACAGCATATCGACCTTGCGACCATCTTTACGCTCACCGAAATTGGGGGAAGGTTTGTCCTCGCAGGGGCAATTTGTCTGTGCTTCGAACGGCATGACACTCTCCATGAAACCGCAAATAGGATAAAGGATCTGAGCGGGTTCGTCAGACCGACCGTTTCTTAGCGCAAGCCGCGCTCAATCTCAATCATTGACCATGCGTTATTGATGGCAGCCAGCTTTTCGGTGGAGATCCGCACAAATTCTTCCGGCACGCCACGGGCAATCAGTCGATCAGGATGGTTCTCCCGCACCAGTTTGCGATAGTGGCTCTTGATTTCCTTGTCGCTCATGGAGCGTTCGGCTTCCAGAATGGTGTAAGGATCCTGTTCATCCGGCTTCACATGGCTCATCTTGATCCGCTCGAAGCAGCGCTCGGGAATGCCGAAGATTTCCGCCACATGCTCCAGATAGAGCATTTCCCTGTTGTGCATGACGCCATCGGCGCCAGCAATCATGAACAGACCATCCAGAATATCAGCCAGCGGCTCCATGTCGTCTTCATAAAGAGCGGCAATTTGCTTGGCATAGGCCTCGTAGCCAGCGACATCCTGCTTGGCCAGGTTGAACATGCGCTGCACATTGCGCTCTTCCCCTTCAGGGATGGAAAAGAGCGTCTGAAAGACATTGATTTCATCCTGCGTGACAACCCCGTCAGCCTTGGCCATTTTGGCAGACAAAGCAATCACAGCGACCGTAAAGGTGAGTTGTTTGCGATCTATGCCGCTGCCAAGCCCCCGCACGGTGGTAGCGACCTTCTCCACGAACTGAGTAATCGCCTCGCTCTGACGAAGGTCTTCAATCAAACTGCCGATATGGCTCCAAATGCTCATGAGGTCTCCCGATCACCCATTCCTCGCACGCATCATTCCAATGCTTGCGATCAATTTATGTGATACGCGCCGGAATTACGAGCTATTGATAGCCAAAAAAAGGCGACTTGCCACAATGAGACAGCTTTGCGCCCGAAAAATGCACAGGAGACCAGGTAAAGTCCGCTTAAGAGACGAAATCCATGCAAGCAACCCCAGATTATGACGGTGTCACAGTAGAGTTACTGACACACTCGCCAGGTTCCTGCCCTGCCATGCAGGCCATGATCAAGATGAATATGATTCTGGTGATACTTGTCGCCACCCGGTCCAATAACGGTTGTGAAATAGCGGCAGGCCTGCCGGTTAATACCGCGCAGAAATTTACCCTTCCGGTTCCGTTTGGCCCAATCGTCCTCCACGGTCAGCACCGTCCCATCCTCAAGAGTGAACGCACTGATGTCAATCGCATTTGCCCGTCCATGCTCGGAGAGTTTGGCCCCGCGCTTGTTGTTGCGCGGGCGGCAGGAATAGGATGCGGCCACCCTAATCTCAACAACCGGCTGGCCCAACGTATCGCGCGCCATCGGTTGAACGACCTCCGAGAAATAGCGATAAAGCTGCGAGGTCATCACACAATTGGTCGTCGCATCCCTGTTGAACGCAACGGGATAGCGCCCGCCCAAGGCCGAGACAGCAAAGGGAGCCTTGCTGCCACATCCCCATTTTCCATTGATCGCAGGCAGGGCTTTTGCATCCACTAAGCCTTTTTCAACAATTGGACAGCTTTGCGCAGAAATGGATTTGTCTGGCCAGATGGCTTCACTCTGCAAATCTGATTGCGGAATCTCTTCAAGGTCTTGAAAACCGCCGCAGCTGGTCAGGGTTGCCGAAGCGACCAACAATGCAAGAAGGGAGCGTTTCGTGATCGTGAGCTTCATCATATTTTGATTCCCGCTTGCAGCCACATTCAATTCAGCGCATCCTGAAGAGAAAAGGTTAACATAAAGGCAGCGCAATGGTTCAAGCATCGCAAGTAAAAGATCTCGTCGCCCCGGTCAGCCTTCTCGATACGCTTAGGGCAATCGACGCCGGAACCCTCACCCCTGCACACTCTATAGAAACCTGCCTTCAGCGCCTCGCCCTTGTCGAGCAACAGATCCACGCCTTCGTCTCTATCAACGGTCACGCCGTGAATGAGGCCGCAGAAGCGAAAGGCCCTCTGGCCGGGATCGCACTTGCCGTCAAGGACATCTTCGAGACGCGATCGTTGGCGACCGAATATAACTCACCCATCTACCGGGGCCATGAACCGGTGCGCGATGCCGCTCTTGTGACCATGGCAAGAAATGTGGGCAGCACTGTGATTGGAAAATCCGTCACAACGGAATTTGCCTTCCTAGACCCAGGCCAAACCCGCAACCCGCACAATCCTGATCACACCCCCGGCGGCTCGTCATCAGGTTCAGCAGCGGCCGTGGCCGCTGGCGTGGCCCATTTGGCCTTGGGAACACAAACAGGTGGCTCCATCATTCGTCCGGCGGCCTACTGCGGTGTTACGGGCTATAAACCAAGCTACAGCCTTTTGCCAAAAGTCGGCATCAAGGATTTTTCCTGGACATTGGACACTGCGGGTCTCTTTGCCGCCAGGGTTGCCGATTGCGCCTTCGCTGCCTCGGCCATAACAGGACGCAATCTTCAAGTAGATCCGGATGCCAATTTCAAGCAGCCGACGCTGGGCATCATTCGCTGTCGCACATGGCAGGAAGCCGATGCCGACTATGTCGCCCGCTTCGACGCGATGGTTGAAAGCCTCAAGCGCTTCGGAACGCCCGTTGTCGAGTTGGAACCAAGCGAGCATTTCCTCAGTGCTTTCAAAGCGCACCAGATCATTCAGGATTACGAGGCCTCACAGGCGCTGGCATGGGAGTACGCCAACCATGCTGACCAGTTAAGCCCACTGCTTAGGCAGACACTCGATTTTGCCCAGACCATCACGCCCTCGGATTATGATGAAGCCCTGATTTGTGCCCGCACTGCAAGAAGAGAACTTAGAGAAACGTTCGAGGACGTGGATGCGTTACTCAGTCTGTCCGCACCGGGCCCCGCTCCGGAAGGCCTTACCTCCACAGGTTCCCCCATATTCAACCGGATCTGGACCTTGCTTCATACACCCTGTGTCAATGTCACCGGGCTTGAGACAGAGGGCGGCTTGCCACTCGGTGTTCAGGTAATTGGACCGGAAGGCGAAGACCACACCACACTCCAGATCGCTCATTGGCTAGAAGGGGCCATCCTGCGCCATTTGAAGGGCTGAAGCGAAAAGGCCAAAGCCCTATATGCCCAACACCACCTGCAAAAAGGATCGACGCCAAGGTCAATACGCTCCAATGCGCGCGCATTTTAGGCAAATCAAAGAACAAGAAATGAGCATATGTTCATTCCCTAAGCAGCGAAACGATGGGCAATTTTTACGATTTTACGCATGCTGCAACGCAATATTTGCTATCTTTCCCCTGTTTTTCTGTCACATGTTTGTCGCACGCGAACCCAAGGCGCCTCAAGGACTTATTCATAATTTGGTAACAAAGTTACCCCCCGTCTCTGCGCTGCATCAACTTTTTCATTTCGCGAATTTTGAAAGTTGCCGTAGACTTCACCTCATGAAGGAAAGGCTAGGAGGAGAGACTATATGGTCAAATCTATGAACATTGTAATTGTTTGTGCGGCCTTTGTATTCATCGCTGCTATTGTCGTTGGCATTATTTGAGGAGGAGGCAACGGCGATTGCGCTAGGCAGTGAGGCTGTCTTGCTCATACCCTTGAAAAGACGCAACTTTATTCGCCAGCACGCGAGTAAAAAAGCCGGGCATTGCCCGGCTTTTTTACTTTGTGAATACTTGGCTGGAAATCCGCTTTCCGATCTGAGGCCTGTCTTTGCAATTGAGACCAAGCCTCCTACCATCAGGCCCTGTAATTCAGGATAGGGGCCAGCCATTTTTCGGCTTCTTCCAAGCTCCATCCCTTGCGCTCTGCGTAATCGGCAACTTGATCTTTCTCGATCTTGCCAACGCCGAAATAGTAGCTATCAGGATGCGCGATATAGATCCCTGAAACAGCTGAGCCGGGCATCATGGCGCAGCTTTCAGTCAGCTTGATCCCTGTCTGGGCCTCTGCGTCAAGCAGAGTGAAGAGTGTCCGCTTTTCAGTGTGATCCGGCTGGGCCGGATAGCCCGGAGCTGGACGGATACCATCATACCGCTCTTCGATAATTTCCTGATTGCCGAGCGTTTCATCAGAAGCATACCCCCAGAATTCTCTGCGCACTCTTGCATGCATCAACTCTGCAAAGGCTTCAGCCAGACGATCCGCCAGAGCCTGCAGCAGGATCTTGGAATAGTCATCACCCGCCGCGTCAAACGCCTTGGCATACTCTTCCTCACCAAAGCCTGACGATACCGCAAAGCCACCGATATAATCTGCAATGCCGCTGTCGGCCGGAGCGATAAAATCACCCATGGCAACACGGGCACGCGCCGTCCGTCCCGCCATTTGCTGACGCAAACCATAGAAGCGAGCCGCTTCCTGCACCCGGTTATCATCGGTATAGACAACGATATCGTCGCCCACGCTATTGGCCGGCCACAACCCGATCACAGCCCGCGCCGTCAGCCATTTTTCCTCAACGATCTTCTTGAGCATGGCCTGCGCATCATTGAACAGGCCGGTCGCAGCCTCGCCATAGACATCATCCTCGAGAATGGCCGGATAGCGTCCTTTCATCTCCCAGGTTGAGAAGAAAGGTGTCCAGTCGATAAAGGGCACCAGATCAGCCAGATCATAGCTTTCGAAACACTTCGTACCAATAAAGCTTGGCTTGGTGGGCTTGTAGGCGTCCCAGTCAATCTTGAAGGCATTCTCACGCGCCTTGTCGAGCGTCAGACGGTTTTTCTTATCCTGAGCCGCCTCATGTTTGCTGCGCACCTGAATATAGGTGTTCTTGATATCGGCCACATATTCCGATTTTTCCCGTGACAGGAGCCGCGTAGCCACACCAACTGCGCGGCTGGCATCGGTCACATAAATCGTCTGACCATTGTCATAATTTGGATCGATCTTCACCGCTGTATGCACCTGAGAGGTGGTTGCGCCACCAATCAGCAAAGGCTGGTCAAAGCCCTCGCGCTGCAACTCCGCTGCCACATGGCACATTTCGTCAAGCGAAGGCGTGATCAGACCGGAAAGACCGATGATATCGACCTTTTCCCGACGTGCAGCCTCAAGGATGTCATTGGCAGGCACCATGACACCCAGATCGACCACCTCATAGCCGTTACACTGCAGCACAACGCCCACAATATTCTTGCCGATGTCATGCACGTCGCCCTTAACGGTCGCCATCAGCACCTTACCAGCGCTCTGGTGATCGCCGTCCTGTTCTTCTTCCATGAAAGGCATCAGATAGGCGACGGCCTTTTTCATCACGCGTGCGGATTTGACCACCTGCGGCAGGAACATCTTGCCATCGCCGAACAGATCGCCAACCACATTCATGCCGTCCATAAGTGGCCCCTCGATCACATCAAGCGTGCGGGTCGCCTTTTGGCGAGCTTCCTCAACATCTTCCTCGACATAATCATTGATGCCCTTGACCAGCGCATGCTCAAGCCGCTTTTCAACCGGAAGCTCACGCCAGGCCAGATCAGCCACCTTGTGTTCGCCCTTCTGGTTCAGATAGCGCTCGGCGATCTCCAGAAGACGATCCGTCGCATCATCGCGCCGGTTCATGACGACATCTTCAATGCGCTCCAGCAGCTCCTTGTCGATCTGATCATAGACCATCAGCTGACCGGCATTGACGATGGACATATCAAGCCCGACCTTGATGGCGTGATAGAGAAACACCGAATGCATCGCCTCACGCACGAGATTGTTGCCGCGGAAGGAGAAAGACAGGTTCGACAAGCCGCCGGAAACATGGGCGTGGGGCAGATTCTCACGAATCCACTTGGTCGCATTTATGAAATCAACGCCATAATTATTATGCTCTTCAATACCGGTAGCAACGGCAAATACGTTCGGGTCAAAGATGATGTCTTCAGGTGGGAAGCCGACCTCATTGACCAGAATGTCGTAGCTCTTCTTGCAGATGTTGATCTTGCGCTCGTAGCTATCCGCCTGCCCGTCTTCATCAAACGCCATGACAACCACAGCTGCGCCATAGCGCAGAATGGTCTGGGCATGTTCAACAAAGGCCTCTTTACCTTCCTTCATGGAGATGGAGTTGACGACAGACTTGCCCTGCAGACATTTGAGCCCAGCTTCGATCACGCTCCATTTGGAGCTGTCCACCATCACAGGCACGCGGGAGATATCCGGCTCGGACACAATGAGATTGAGGAAGGTCACCATTGCTTCTTCTGAATCAAGCAATCCCTCATCCATATTCACATCGATGATCTGTGCCCCGTTTTCCACCTGTTGGCGCGCCACATCAAGCGCAGCTTCATAATCGCCTACCTTGATCAGACGCCGGAATTTGGCAGATCCGGTCACGTTGGTGCGCTCACCAATATTGACGAAATTGGTCTCAGGCGTCAGCGTGAAAGGTTCAAGACCGGACAGACGCATATAGGGTTGAATATCTGGGATCTTGCGAGGAGAATGGCTCTTCACTTTTTCCGCGATGGCCCGAATATGATCCGGCGTGGTACCACAACAGCCTCCGACAATATTGACCAGACCATCCCGCGCAAAACCATCCAGCGTACTAGCCATGTGTTCAGGCGTTTCGTCATATTCACCAAATTCATTCGGCAATCCGGCGTTCGGATAGGTCGAAACATGAGTATTGGCCACTCGTGACAGCGCATCCACATATTGGCGCAACTCTTCTGCGCCCAAGGCACAGTTCAGCCCAATGGCAAAAGGCTTTACATGACGCACGGAGTGATAGAATGCCTCCGCCGTCTGGCCAGAAAGCGTGCGGCCCGATTTATCGGTAATGGTGCCTGAGATGATCACCGGCCAGCGCATGCCGCGCTCTTCGAATTCCTCTTCAATGGCATAAAGCGCTGCCTTGGCATTCAGCGTATCGAAAATAGTCTCGACAGCGAGAGCATCTGCGCCACCATCAAGAAGACCTCGCGCGGCTTCACGATAAGCATCCCTGAGCTGGTCGAATGTCACGCCGCGGTAGCCGGGATTGTTCACATCGGGAGAAATCGAGGCCGTACGATTCGTCGGCCCCATGGCACCGAGCACAAAACAACGCCGTCCAGGCTCTTTGGCTTCCACATCCAAGGCTGCTTCCTTGGCTATCTTGGCGCTTTCGAAATTGATCTCATAGGCCAGATGGCCCATAGCATAATCAGCCTGAGCGATGACCGTCGCCGAGAATGTATTCGTTCCGGCAAAATCGGCTCCGGCTTCGAAATACTGTCTGTGAATGTCTCGGATGGCTTCAGGCTTGGTGATCGACAGAAGGTCGTTGTTGCCCTTCAGATCCTGGTTCCACGTCTTGAAACGCTCCCCCCGAAAATCATCCTCTGTCAGCCCCAACCGCTGAATCATCGTCCCCATGGCACCATCAAATATGAGGATTCGCTCAGCAGCCAGCTTGAGCAGCTGTTCATAAGAGGGGCTTAATGGCAAGATCGACATGCTCGAATTTCCTTAACGTCAAAAGGGCGGAGCGGACGGTTTGTCCTCTCAACGGGTCCCCGAATAGCTCAAAGATAGCTTAGTCCTGAATTATTGCTGAGGTCTTATGCCTTGGCCGGACGCATGCCAAGCATATGGCAGATCGCATAAGACAGGTTCGCCCGGTTCATGGTGTAGAAATGGAAGTCGTCCACCCCGCGCGAACGCAGATTTTCCACCTGCTCGGCAGCAACAGCAGCAGCCACCAGACGATGGGTTTCGGGATCGTCTTCCAACCCTTCAAACCGGTTGGCGAGCCATTGCGGCACACTTGCCCCTGTGCGAGAGGCAAAACCGGCCATCTGAACGAAGTTATGGATCGGCAGAATGCCCGGCACGATCGGAATGAAAATACCGGCACGTCTGACCCGCTCCACATAGGCTTCATAATGGTCGTTATCAAAGAAAAACTGCGTGATCGCGCGGGTTGCCCCCGCATCCACCTTCTGGCGCAGCATTTCGATATCTGTTGCGAAGTCCGGGCTTTCGGGGTGCTTTTCCGGATAGGCGGAAACAGACACCTCGAAATCACCAATACGCTTGATGCCAGCCACGAGGTCTGCGGCGTTGATATAGCCACCCTCATGAGGCACATATTTCTCGCCCACACCGGCGGCGGGGTCACCGCGCAGGGCAACAATATGGGTTACGCCCACTTCGGCATAAGAGCGCACAACGGCGTCCACTTCTTCACGCGTGGCGCTCACGCATGTCAAATGGGCCGCAGCCGGAATGCCGGCTTCCTTGATGATCCGCTCAACGGTGGCGTGGGTGCGCTCGCGCGTCGAACCGCCAGCCCCGTAGGTGACGGAAACGAATTCTGGCTGCAGAGGCGCAAGGCGCTCAACGCTGGCCCAGAGATTTTCTTCCATTTTCGGCGTCTTGGGCGGAAAGAACTCAAAAGACACATTCAGTTTGTGCGTTTCCTTACTGCGGCGGCCGCTGGGTTCTGCGTTATGGCTCATAATTTTTCTCTCATTCACGCTGGCTGTCTCCGGGAGGCAGAGCGCCGCGTTGTTTCATACTGTCGAATGTCTTTGGGACTTCAGAAGGCTCTGTTCAGTCTGTTTCTTTTGCGACAACCAAGCCGTCGGTCTTTTCAGCCAGCCAGATCGAAACGGTCAGGGCTTCTCCGGCCAAAGCCGGATCATGTCCCTCATATCCAAGATCTCTGGCCAGCGTCACGGAGAAGCCGGCCTCCTGCATCCAGCGGCGCATGGCATCTTGGGAGAAGCCCAATCGCCTGTGCGCGTGATCCTTTCTCAAAAATTCATGGTCATGCGGCGCAAAGTCAACAACAAGAATGCGCCCGCCCGGCAGCAAAACCCGTCCCGCTTCCTGCAAGGCAGCCGAAGGGTCATCGAGATAATGCAGAACCTGATGAATGGTAATAAGGTCAAACTTGCGATCCAGCGTAGCCAGATCGAGCAAGTCGCCCTGCTGAACATGCAGATGACCATGATTTGGTCCATCCAGCCGCGAGCGGGCGATCGCCAGCATCGAGCGGTTGGAATCCAGCCCCAAGCCGTCGCGGCATCGATCCGCCAGCAAAGACAGAATGCTGCCAGTCCCCGTACCCAGATCAAGCAACTGGCTGATCTCCTGATCGCCCAAGGCTTCCAGAATGGCCCGCTCGACCGCGCTTTCAGGCACATGCATGGCGCGCAACTCGTCCCAGCGATCGGCATTCTGCTTGAAATAGTCCGTGGCCTGCTGGGCGTTGGCTTCCTTGATCTGCCTAAGCCTGTCCTTATCGCGCAGGATCATGGCGTCTTGCTGATCAAGATGACGCAGGGCTGCCGAAATGAGATCGCCCTTGGCTTTATCCCGCGTCAGGCAATAATAGACCCATGCCCCTTCGGGCAGGCGCTCCACTAGGCCTGATTCATAAAGCAGCTTCAGATGGCGCGAAATGCGCGGCTGGCTCTGATGCAGGATGGCTGTCAGGTCCTTGACCGAAAGATCCCCTTCGGCAAGCAGCGCCAACAAGCGCAGACGGGTCGGCTCCCCGCTCGCTTTCAACAATCCAACGATTTCATCCAATGACAACATGCCAGAACCTCAAAGATATAAAGATATCTTTATGACATAAAAACGCGAAACACAAGAGCAGCAAGCATGCGCTATCCACCATTTCAGACCGCAAACAGGTCCAAAGCACGCATAGTCAACAAGATTTTCGTAAAATCAAAAGGGAGAGGGATGAACCTCTTCAGGATAGACAATCAGCCATCACCGGATTATCAGACATCGGAGCCTTGCCCCATCAAGCCTTTTGCGTGGCCTCAAAAGCCATTTCCGCCACCCGGGGCACATCTTCGCTGGTTGCCAGATCGAACCATGGCAGATCATCGGCGTGATACCATTCCGCCTCAAGGGCATCATCCCCGGCGACGGGCTCCCCTTCCTGCCATTCGCACAGGACAGCGACCATCACATAATGAAATTGCAATCGCTTGGACTGATCGCGAGAAAAGGACTCAAGCGTCGTCAGAATGCGATCCGCACGCGCACGAATGCCGGTTTCTTCAAACAGCTCCCGCTGGGCAGCCATTTCCAGTGTTTCCCCGAATTCCACCTTACCGCCAGGAAACCCCCATTTGCCAGCATCAGGCGGATTGGCGCGCCTGACCAGCAGAATATGACGTCCCTTGACCACCAGACTGAGCACAGCGACGCGCGGCTTTTGTTTCTGATTATCATTCATGAAAAAGACGCCAAAGAACGGGACAAGAATAGACTTCCAGAGAATATGGCCGATCTCACAGACCGGCCATACAATATTTCATGGATTACTCGCCGCTTGGCGCCATACCCAAAGCATGTAGATACAGATCCAGCAAAGCTTCCATTTCCTGCCGCTCATTGCTGTCCTGTTTGCGCATGCGCACGACCTGACGCATCACCTTGACGTCATAGCCATTGCCCTTGGCCTCTGCATAAACGTCCTTGATATCGTCCGAGATCGCCTTCTTTTCTTCTTCCAGTCGCTCGATACGCTCCACAAAAGCACGCAACTGATCAGCGGCGACACCACCAGTATTTGACATTCCCTACTCCAATATTGGGTTCTGAAGTCTGCTTATGGGCCTATGGCGCCACAAGCAGCTTCTCTTAACCGCTCTCTAACCAAATTCTATTGCGACAAGATTAACACGCGCCATAGCGGCGAGAACAAGGCCACATTGATCCAGACCCTAAACCAGTCCCCAACTCTGGAAAACATCAGGATTGAAAAATGGAATCTGGACACCTGAACAAAGCCCAGTGTCCGTTAGACACCACCACAAGCCCGCCCATCATCCTGATCCATGGCATACATAGCCACCATGATCATAAAGGCGCGATCTTTCGCAGGGGCACATAATAGCCAGCATGATGTGCAGAACAAGCATCAATTTGGTCAAATCCCAATTCACCGCCCCAATTTACGCAAAGTCCCCAAGCAATCTTGCCTCTTCAGCCTAGCCAACGCATTAGACGAAAGGTCGAGATTGCTTACCCCTTTTTGACCCTACTATAATGCCTCCATTCAAGTCATAATACCGTCAACATACACCGCTATTCGTGCGAGGACCCTTGTGAAATTCTCTGTTAGAGCGAGCAAACGCAAAGACCGGATTTCCGCGAGCCACTGTTTCAGCCCCCTGTCTATATGCAAGCAAAAAGGTCTCAAGTAGAAGAACAGACAAAGAGCTGGATAACTCCCTCTCCATCATGTCAAAAAAATTCTACTAATGTAGGATATATACATTGACAATAGATGCATGAAACGCGAAACAGTTGGCGGCTCTCCTAAAAAAAGAAAAGACGATACCGAGCCCCATGTTTAATTGGAAACAAAAAGCAAAGATGATTGCTCGATGCCTTGCTTCTATCAAAGGCAAGACATTGGCTCTGACCACGATGCTCCTGGTAGCAAGCAGCCTTGATGCAGCGGCAGACCTTCGGGTTTGCAACAAGACAAGCAGCACAGTCGGACTGGCTATTGGATACGAGTTGAAAGGTGAATGGATCAGCGAAGGCTGGTGGAATCTGGACCCGGAAAAATGCGAGACGGTGCTCAAGGGCCTGCTCGTCAAAACCCGCTATCTCATTCACGCCATAGACTACGACAAGGGCGGTCAGTGGAACGGCGATTCATTCATGTGCACACAGGATCTTGAATTCAAGATCAAAGGCACACAGGAATGCGTTGCAAGAGGATTTGAACGCACCGGCTTTTTCGAAGTGGATACGGCCGGAAAACAAGATTATACGGTTCAATTGACCGATCAAGAATAGGGAAACTGTCGTGACTGTAAGACGCAACCGGAAAGTAAAAATCCTGGCCACATTGGGCCCGGCTTCAGAAAAGAAGGAACAAATCAAGCAACTCTTCCTGGCTGGCGCCGATGTTTTCCGCATCAACATGAGCCACTCCGATCATGAAACGCTGAATTCACGCGTCAAACTGATCCGCGAAGTTGAAAAGGAAGTGGGTCGCCCGATCGGCATTCTGGCCGACCTTCAGGGCCCCAAATTGCGCCTTGGCATTTTCGCTGACACGAAAGTGGACCTCGTCAATGGCAGCCGCTTCTCTCTGGACAGCTCCGATAAGCCCGGCGACACCTCTCGCGTTCAACTGCCCCATCCGGAAATTTTCGGCTCCGTTAAAGAAGGCGATATTCTGCTTCTTGACGACGGCAAGGTTCGCCTCAGAACCATTGCAACCACAGCCGACGCCATCCATACTGAAGTGGTCACCGGCGGTCCGATTTCCAACCGCAAGGGCATCAGCTTCCCAGATTCCACCCTTTCCTTCTCGGCTCTGACGCCAAAGGATCGCTCTGACCTTGACGCGGCTGTTGACGCTGACGTGGACTGGATCGCCCTCTCCTTCGTACAGCGCCCTGAAGACGTTGCCGAAGTGCGCAAGCTGTCACGCGGTCGCACCGGCATCCTCTCCAAGATCGAGAAGCCTCAGGCTGTAGAACGCATCGACGAGATCATTGAGCTGTCTGACGCGATCATGGTGGCCCGTGGTGACCTTGGGGTTGAAATGCCGCTGGAAAAAGTTCCCGGCATCCAGAAACAGATCACCCGCGCTGCCCGTCAGGCAGGCAAGCCAGTTGTCGTGGCAACCCAAATGCTGGAATCCATGATCAATTCGCCAATGCCAACACGCGCTGAAGCCTCAGACGTGGCAACCGCCGTGTTTGAAGGCGCTGACGCTGTGATGTTGTCAGCGGAGTCCGCAGCTGGTGACTATCCGTTCGAAGCGGTCGCCATGATGAACCGCATCGCGGAAGAAGCCGAACGTGATCCATATTACACCAACATCATCTACGCACAGCGCGCCGAACCGGAAGCAACCGGTGCGGATGCGATTTCTGCAGCAGCCCGTCAGATTGCTGAAACGCTCAATCTGGCAACGATCGTTTGCTACACCTCTTCGGGCACCACTGGCCTCAGAGCCGCCCGCGAACGTCCGCAGACACCGATTGTGGCCATCAGCCCGATCCTTGCCACGGCACGCCGTCTGGCTCTCGTATGGGGCCTGCATTGTGTGGTTTCTGAAGAAACCGGCATTCTGGATGAAATGGTAGACCGCGCCTGCAGCACCTCCTACAAGGTTGGTCTGGCCAAGCCTGGTCAGCGCGTCATCATCACCGCAGGTGTTCCTCTCGGCACGCCAGGCGCGACCAACATGCTGCGCATTGCCTTTGTCGGCAGCGACGGTCTTGGCGGCATCTAAGCCAAGCACATATCTCAATGAAAAAGGGCCGGTTCAACAACCGGCCCTTTTGTTATGCGTATCTGCCTTGCTAAATCAGCTTATACGGCACGAACCCGAGCAATGAAGCTGGTCACCTTTTCTTTCAGCTGATCGGATTGCTCACCCAGCGTCTTGACCGCACTGACAACCTCGTCAGAGGTGCGCCCTGCATTTTTGGATGCACTGGATACCTGCGACACATTCTCGTTGACCTGCTCGGTGCCTTGAGCGGCCTGATGAATATTGCCGGAAATCTCCTGCGCCGTCGCATTCTGCTCAGCAATCGCCCCTGCGATGGCCGAAGAAATGGCCTCCACATTCTGGATGACCTGACTGACCTCTTCAATCGACAGGGTCGCCTCACTCGTTGCAGACTGGATCTCGGCTATCTGCAGTGAGATTTGCTCGGTCGCCTTGCTCGTTTGCCCCGCCAGAGCCTTCACCTCACCAGCCACAACAGCAAATCCTTTGCCCGCCTCTCCGGCGCGCGCCGATTCAATTGTGGCGTTAAGGGCCAGAAGGTTGGTTTGCTCGGCAATGGAAGAAATCATTTCCACGACCTCGCCAATCTTGCTCGCTGTCGCGGCAAGGGTCTGCATCTGCTGATTGGTACTACTCACTTTGCCAACGGCCTCTTGCGCGGCTCCTGAAGCCACGCCGATCTGTTCGCTGATCTCGGCAATCGAGGCGGTCATTTCCTCGGTCGCAGAGGCAATCGTCTGGACATTGCTCATGGTCTGGCTGGACGCTGCAGACGCGGACGTTGCCTGATGCTCGGTCTGCTCTGCAACCTCGGCCATCGTGCGGGCCGTGGCAGACAATTGATGAGAAGACTGGGAAACCGAGTCCACAATGCCACTTACATGACTGTCGAACTCATCGGCCAACTGCATCATCATCGCACGCTTATCGCGCTCGGCCTGTTGCTGTTTGGCCTGCTCCTCGACCTCCATTTCCTTTTGCATCTTCACATTCCGATGCAGCAAGGACGCAATCTTGCAGAGCTCACCAATCTCGTCATCCTGCTTGCTAACCGGAATGGTCGTATCGAGATTGCCCTTCGCAATCTGGTTCATTGCGCCTGTCACATTCTGGATCGGATGCGTGATAGAGCGAATGACAAGAATTCCGCCACCCAGAAGAATGATGGCAGTGGCAATCATCGTACCAATGGCAATGGCATCCACCTGCGCCTCAATGGCCTTGCGTTCATTCAAAGCCACTTCCAACTGCGCATTTGCCGTGTCTTTCAGCTCGGACAGCTCGCCTGAAATGCCCTCGATCCTGTCGCGGAAAGCGGTAACCAGTTCCAACACATGATTATTGGCGTCCGTCCATTTAAGGAATGTGTCGTGATAGGCTTCCATCAGCGGCACGATCTCTTTCTGCGCCCCCTGCGGGACATTGGAGGCCGCAAGAACCGTGTAGAACTCCTTGATCCGCGCGTTGAAACTCTCAACATATTTGTCCTGCTGGCGCAGCATATAGTCCTTCTCATGCCGACGCAGCATCAGCATCTTGACCATAACAGCGTCGATCGACACCGATGCATCAGCCTCACCCAATTCGTTCAGCTTGGCCTCTACGGTCTTGACTGCGCTCCGCAGTTCACCCTTCAGCCCTTCATTTTCGGACAATCCGGCCACGGTGCGCGCCTTGACGATCTCTTTTGCCCCCGAAAGAGCATCCCCCGTCAGGCTCGACAGAATGGCGCTCTGATCACCCAATTTGCCGAAGGAAGCCCGACTCTTTTCAGCCGCAGCATCCATCTCGCCGACAAGTGCCAGATCGCCCCGCTGTAGAAATTGCTCGGAAAGAGAAGCAACTTTACCGATTCCCACTTCCGCGATGTTAAAAGCCGCGACATTCTCCTCCCCGAGCATTGTCGCGCGCGTCACTTGCGCTTTTCTGCTTTCCCCCCAGTAGAAGGCACCCGAAAGCACCCCAAGCCCAAACAAGCCAAGCAGCAATAGCCCCCAGATGCGATATTTCAGTTTCATGTTTCACCCTACCGAGTTTCGAGACAAGTCTCACGCTGAACCGAGCCAGCAACATTCAGGTGAATATTTCATGCAAAAATTATATTTCTGTTACTTACTGAGACAATTTACCCAATTGATAAGAATAAAATAGCAATCAACGTAAATTTCGAAAATACAATCTACAATTTAATATGAAATCGCCCAAAATAGCCAATGTAGAAACTAAATACGCCAACGAGTATTTGTTATTTTTGTTTAAAATTTTCATTTGAACACAAAATAGACAAGGATTAGCTCAATTGAGCACAACAAAAAACGCGCCCGAGATCATCTCTCAAGCGCGTTTGTTGTTTCGTCAACCAAAAGTAGCCCGACGTCTATTAGCCCTGACGAGCCTTAAAACGTGGATTTCTTTTGTTGATGATGTAAACACGACCCTTGCGGCGAACCATGCGGTTATCACGGTGACGCTTGGCAAGTGCTTTCAGTGAATTCTTGATTTTCATTGTCCCAAGCCTCGGCCAAAATCTGCGAAACAAAAAGCGCGCCGAGGCGCGCAAATTCGAGCGGAAAATACGGTTCCTGCCTGCCATTGTCAACCGGGAAAACGACTCCTGTGGCCGGAATCCCGCGTTTCCTCTGAATTTTCCCAATCCGCTGGATAATTACCGTCCAATTATAGGCAAAAACGGAGCAAAGTCAGCAAAGATCAAGACCCGCAGCGAACAGACCCCACCATAAGACAATCCGTAGCGATGCGGAACCGCGTGTCTCTTACAGATTCGCACCCTGCCCCGAAACAACAAGTGTATACACACAATGCCGTTTGGATAGTTTTTAAACTCGACAGAAACATTTCGCCATTATAGCTTATTTTTAAAAGACTTGTGGGGAGGATTGATTATGCCATTCGAAAAGTCCGGGGATCTCAACTGGCACCACAAGGAGATTGTTCTCCTTGATCTCAAATGGGTTAGCAAAACTATTGTTGTCAATGTAGAAATGAACCAATTTGGTGATCAGGACCATCAGGGCCACGCCCCAACCATCATTCTTACCCGCGAAAGCAACGGGCGCAAAGAAGATGTGTTGATGGTTTCAGGGCGGGCTCATGGCCATGCTCTTGTCAGTCTTGACCAGCAAGATCGTCTGGTAGCAAGGATCAACCAGTCAAACCCGCACTCGGCAGGAACTGTCAAATGGCAGATCGTCTGCTAGAGCATCCGATTTCATTTTTCCATGGAATAGCTGTTATCGACTAGGCGACGATTAGGATCTCTGGTTTGCCAACCTGCGCAATCTTGTCGACCAAAAACAACCAGACAAAACTTTTGGTTGAAATTATCAGCATCACCTCTAGACAAAATCCCATCTTTCACTAGGATGTTCACCATGAGAAGACCAAGCTCCCGAGCAGGTTTTCATGTCATGAACGAGGCCAGACCATTGCGAGAAGAAGCCACCCAGCACCCGAGCGCACTTGAAGGCAAACAGCTGACAGAAGCTTTTTTCCATGGTGACCTCGACAAATGCATGCAGTTGATCATGCAAAAGGCATCGCAAAAGGGTTACAGCTTTTCCTGCGAAACGAAGGCCCACGCAATCGCGCATCTTGCCCTTCACACGACGAGCAATAGCAACACAGCTTCCTGATCTCCCCTTTCAGGCATCACGATCTCATTGCACATAACAGCCCTCTGACAATCCCTCAGGCGACTTCCTGACGCGCTGTTGCGCGCGTTTGTTCCAAATCCTGCGGCAGCTGCACCATGGTCCCTCGATCGCCAACAGAGCTTGCAGACTGACGACGCAGAAGACCGATAGTCATTGCCAGACAAGCCAGCACAAAGAAAAACCCCGCCGCCGAACCATCGGCGACAGGGTTGTCGTAGCTATGAGCTTTTTACGCTGGCCAGTCTATTAGAAATAGACGAAGTAGGCGAAGATAGCAGACAGCAAAGTCGTAAAGAGCATCAGCGGGAATGCAAGCTTCATGAAGTCCATGAAGGAGATGCGCTGTCCTGAACGCTCTGCGAAACTGGCCACCATAACGTTGGCACTCGCACCG
Source organism: uncultured Cohaesibacter sp. (assembly GCF_963682185.1). NCBI lineage: Bacteria > Pseudomonadati > Pseudomonadota > Alphaproteobacteria > Hyphomicrobiales > Cohaesibacteraceae > Cohaesibacter > uncultured Cohaesibacter sp. The sequence continues at coordinate 1,131,774 of NZ_OY821667.1, forward strand.
ATCAGGGTACCGTTACCGCCAAGACAAGCGCCCAGCGACAGACACCACCACAGCGGCTCAATCGCCTGAGGCCCACCGAGATCGGCCTGCATGGCCTTGATCAACGGGATCATCGTGGCAACGAACGGGATGTTATCAACGATCGCCGAAAGGACAGCCGATGCGCCCAGAATGATCATACCAGCCAGCTCGATATTCGTACCGGTCAGACCCAGAAGTTTCTCAGCCATGATCTTCAGAAGACCGGTCTGCTCGACACCGGAAACCAGAACGAACAGCCCAAGGAAGAAGAAAATGGTTTCCCATTCGACCTGCTGGAAAGCACTGTGAACATGATGGGACTGTTCTTCAGGCTTGCCACCAAAGCTGTGCAGCAGCAACAGGAAGGCTGCGCCCGTCAGAGCAATGGTGCCCGGTTCCCAGCCCTGTCCATGGCCCCAGATGAAACCAGCCAGAACGAGGGCAAGAGTGAAGAGGGATTTGACCAGAAGCACCTTGTCTTCGATGGCTTCGAAGGCGTTGTACTTCATCATTGCTTCTTTGTCTTCTTCACTCGCGGTCAACTTGCGACCCCAGATAAAATCAAAGAAGAAAAGGCAGAAGATCAAAATGATCAGGGCAATCGGGCCAACCCATTCAACGAAATCCATGAAGCCAAGGCCCACAGCGGAGCCAATCAGGATGTTCGGCGGGTCACCGATAAGGGTTGCCGTACCACCGATGTTGGAAGCAAAAATCTGCGAAAACAGAAACGGATAGGCCTTCAGATTGAGCTGATCAGTCAACAGGAGCGTAACCGGAACCACCAACAGAACCGTTGTCACGTTATCCAGAAGAGCAGAGAATACAGCCGTCACGATGGCCAGAGCGGCCAGAAGCTTACGCGGGTTCGCCTTCACCGCCTTCGCGGTATAAATGGCGACAAACTGGAAGACCCCGGAATCCTTGGTGATTGCGACAATCACCATCATGCCCGTAAGCAGGAAGATCGTATTGAAATCGATGCCTTCAATGACCAGCTCGAAGTTCAGAACGCCGAGCAGGACCAGTAAACCGGCCCCCAACAAGGATACAATGGCGCGGTTGATCTTTTCTGAAATAATGAAGAAGTAGGCAGCAATCAGAATTACCGTTGCCACAACGAGAGGCGACCATCCGAAGACAGCGCTCGTGGCGATTCCACTGGCATGTTCCATAGATAAACTAAGGCTCTTCTCACTAACTATGGATGTGTGCAATCCGTAACGCACACATCCCATAGAGGGTTATCTACTGCGCTGAGCCCTGTTTAACGTGATGAATACTCGTCACGTTCCAATTCGGCAATGGCGGACTGCTCCGTCACGATGCCAAGGAACCTGTTTGTACCATTCTCCACGACCGGCAGCGGACTGCCGTGTTTGGCCAGCTTGCGAATGCCCTCCCAGACCGAAAGGTCGGGGCTGAGGACAATGGGATCTCGGTTCATGGCGTCTGTTAGCGACTGGGCCTTGATACTACGCAAGCGACGCGCAATATCCGGCTTGGCACCACGAACAAAACCGAGGCGTTGAAGCCCGGACGGCATCCTGACGGAGACGGGAAGCATTTGTTTCAAAAGCGACTCGAACCCAAACATCCCCAAAAGGATGTTATTTTCATCAAGAACCGGGGCCGTTCTTATCTGCCGTGTCTCAAGGACATTCATTGCTTCCTCGACAGTTTGATCGGGGGTCAAACTAACAACTTTATCGACCATTGCGTCTATGCAGGGCACGGTAAACCTCCCTATGCTCTCTGGCGGTTTGAACGACCGCAAATTTGGATGAGTATAGACTATACCCGAAATTTGCGACATCCAAGTACAATGCGTTGTGTCGCCAACAGCAGGCTTGAAAAACAAATCTTAGCCTGGCTGCTACCCGATCTTCACAGCTCACGGAAGCGGACCTTATGTCCCTTCAACCAATTCCACAAGTTGTCTCTAAGGCGCAGCTCTCGTAACACTGAAGTTGCAGATCAACAAGCGCTGCACAGATGACAACCAACGTTTCCAACAATTCTGACTGTACAATTATAGGCCAATTGTTGAACGCGAGCGTCTTATAGACGGAGTGGTTCGAAAGCGCAATCTCAGGTTCTGAGTATTTTTACTGGAGCGAATTTGGACACCCATGCAATGTGGACAGTATTCTGCGATCAAAGCCTCTTGCGCCAGCGATCAGCCATAGCAACCGAATGGAAACAAGAAGAGAATCGCTTTTTCCGTTCTCATCCACCATTGTTGTGAAGTCCGCAGGCGAGACCTGTGAGCAAATGCCCCGATCGCCGTTTATCCATAGGAAAACCAGAAAATCGAACCGCCTCTTCTTTCTTCTTATAAGGATGCTGGGCTAACAAGGACTGGATAGTTTCTCTTGAGGAGGTCCTCCATGTCCGTTGCGATCGTCATTCCAGCCCGGTACGGCTCAAGCCGTCTACCCGGCAAGCCCATGTTGCCGATTTTGGGAACCAGCATGCTTGAGCGGGTCTGGCGAATCGCTAGCGCGACCAGTGGCTGCTCCCGAATCGTTATCAGCACCGAAGATCAGCGAATCGTCGATCATGCCAAAAGCTTTGGTGCGGAGGCCGTTCTTACGCCGGATAGCTGCCGCAACGGTTCCGAGCGCGCTCATGCAACCATCGAGGCGGCCAACATCACCGAAGATGCCATCATCAACTTTCAGGGCGATGCGGTTCTGACCCCTCCATGGGTCATTCAGGCCATGATTGACGAGTTCGAGAAGTCACAGGATCCATTTGATATCGTAACGCCCGCTACTGAAATGTCTGAAGCAGCGATTGAGAGCCTGACGGAAAGCAAAAAGGTCAATCCAGCCAGCGGCACCACCGTCGTATTCAACAAGCAGCATAACGCGCTCTATTTCTCCAAGAACATCCTGCCCTTCGCCAGAAGCAAGGGCTTTTCGCCGACCTATCGTCATATCGGCCTTTATGGCTATCGCAAGGCCTCGCTTGAGCGTTATGTCGGGCTGGAGCCTTCTCCGCTGGAATTGACCGAGGGTCTGGAACAGTTGCGTGCTCTGGAATATGGCATGACGGTCCGTGTCGTCATCGTAGACTATCGCAACCGCACCCACGCTTCGGTGGACGCCAAGGAAGACATCGCCATTGCCGAAGAAATCATCAGCCGCGAAGGCGAACTGGTTCTATAGGAGGCTCCCATGAAGCTCATTCTGGTAAGGCATGGCAACACCTTCGCAAAAGGCGACAAGGTGGTCTGGGTTGGCGCCCGCAGCGATCTGCCCCTGGTGGAAAAGGGCAAAGAACAGGCCCAAGCCGTTGGCGAAGCGCTCAAAGAGAGCGGCATAACAGCGGATGTGCTTTATTGCGGCCCGCTCAAGCGTACGGTACAAACCGCAGAAATCGCCCTCGCGACAGCCGGTTGGGAAGGCGTCGACATGACTATCAGCGATGCCTTGCGGGAAATCGACTACGGCCTCTGGGAAGCCCGATCCAATGATGATATCCGGGCTGCCTATGGCGACAAAGATATCGATGGCTGGCAGCAGCAGAGCATCTGGCCGGATGGCTACGATTGGTCACCAGATCCGCAAACCATTCTTTCCAGCTGGAATGCCATGGTGGCAGAGATAGAAGAAACCTTCGGAGAAGATGCCACAGCCGTCATCGTGACCAGCAATGGCATCCTGAGAATCGTGGCGCCGCAATTCGGCATTGCGGCCAGCGAGGCCAAGGTAGGCACGGGGTCTCTCTGCCTCGTTGACAATGGTGTCGTAAAGATCTGGAACGCCAAGAACCTTTCGGCGTCCGAATAGATCCAAACTCTAACCACTTTGCAAAGGCGAGAAACCGTCAGCGCTCTCTACGCCCTTACAAATCAACGATCACTTCAGTGAGCAAATTTTTGACATCCGTGGCAATCCCCATGAGGGCAGGATTCTCAACAGCACTCATGGATGCCAGCGGATCAATTGCGCTGACCTCTGTGCCATTTTCAACCGTCCGCAGAATAACGTTACAAGGCAGCATGGCTCCAATCTTGGGTTCTGCCATCATGGCCTTGTGCGCCATTTCCGGCTTGCAAGCACCTAAAATCTTATAGGGCGCAACATCCTCACCGAGTTTTTTCTTCAGCGTTTCCTTGACGTTGATTTCCGTCAGCACGCCAAACCCCTTGGCAGCGAGCGCTTCACGCACGCGTGGTTCGGCCTCTTCCACTGTCACGCCCGTTAGTACTTTATCGATTGTGTAATTCATAGCATTTCTCCCCTTTCATGACGCCTGATGTGGGGGCGATGCCCCCGGTCATCAAGGAACCAAACACCCAAACAGCGGCAAGAACAAGACAGGATCGGCCCCATTTTTGGCTGATATGCCTGCGTCTTTAGACGTGAAAAAGAATTTTGCGCAAACAAAATCGGGAACAAAATCCCGCCCCCACCATTGACCTTACAGTTGGTGGAGCCCCTATCTAGTATGCAACAACAAGAGCAATGAAACGCCCTCGTTCACCGCACAAGCAAATTGAAAGAACAAAATGACAGGAGGCGTTTATGTCCAGTCATACGCACGAACATCACAATCACTCACACTCTCATCATGACCATGATGGACAGCAAGGCGACCATAGTCACCATGAGCATGGCCATCACGACCACCATGGTAATCATGCTCATCATCACGGACAGCAATCCCATGCAGAGCCGGGAGCCCAAACCGCGACTGACCCCGTATGCGGGATGAGTGTAACAATCAAGCAAGACACGCGCTCGGAGCAGTATGACGGCGAAACCTATTATTTTTGTTCCGATGGTTGCCAGAGCAAATTCAAGGCCGATCCCTATTTCTACGCCTCGGGCAATGCCGAAAAGGCCAGCCAGCAGACCCAACCGGGAACGCAATGGACCTGCCCCATGCATCCAGAAATCATCCGCGACGAGCCCGGCTCCTGCCCCAAATGCGGCATGGCCTTGGAACCCACCGTACCATCTGATGAGCCCTCTAAAGAGCTGGTTGATTTCACACGTCGCCTCTGGATCAGTGTGGGCGCAGCAATCCCCTTGATGATCTTGACCATGGGGGGGATGGTCGGCCTGCCGGTGCGCGATTGGCTGGGCCATCAGCTGGCCGCCTATATCGAATTTGTCATCGCAACCCCCATCGTGCTCTGGGCAGCCCAACCATTCTTCAAGCGCGGCTTGGAGTCGATCAAGAATGTCTCGCCCAATATGTGGACGCTGATTTCTCTGGGCGTGGGTGCAGCCTATATCTATTCGCTCTTTGCAACGTTCCTGCCCGGCATCTTTCCCGAGCAATATCAAAGCGCGGAAGGCGTGAGCACTTATTTCGAGGCCTCCGTTGTCATTATCGCGCTGATCTTTGTGGGTCAGGTGCTCGAGTTGCGTGCCCGCGAGCGCACGGGCGACGCCATCCGGGCCCTGCTTGATCTCGCCCCCAAAACCGCACGCCGCATTCTGCCCGATGGCAGCGAATATGATGCACCGCTTGAGAATGTGGTCGAAGGAGATCTGCTGCGCGTCCGCCCCGGCGATAGCATCCCCGTGGATGGCGAAGTAACCGAGGGACACTCCTCCGTTGACGAAAGCATGATCACCGGCGAGCCGGTCCCGATCGAGAAAAACGAAGGCGACGCAGTCACCGGCGGCACCATCAACAAGAACGGATCTCTGGCAATCAAGGCCACCCATATCGGCTCGGAGACGGTGCTGTCCCAGATCGTGGGCATGGTCTCCAGTGCGCGCCAATCCCGCGCGCCCATTCAGGGGTTGGCCGACAAGGTTTCATCCATCTTCGTGCCTGCCGTGGTCGCAGCCTCCCTTCTGGCCTTCGTCGTCTGGCTCATCTTTGGCCCCGAACCGGCGCTCGCCTTTGCCATCACATCGGCAGTCTCCGTTCTGATCGTGGCCTGCCCATGCGCTCTGGGGCTGGCAACACCGATTTCCATCACCACGGGAGCAGGGCGCGGCGCTCAGGCTGGCGTACTGATCAAGGATGCTGAAGCGCTCGAGCGCATGGCCCGCGTTGATACCGTGATCGTTGACAAGACCGGCACGCTCACCGAAGGCAAACCCAAGCTCACCGACGTGATTGCGCTAGGCGACAGACAAGAAGCCGATATTCTGGCCATCGCCGCCGCCCTTGAGCGCGGTTCCGAACACCCGCTTGCCGAAGCAATCGTCAGCGGTGCCCGGGAAAGAGACGCCGAGCGTCTGGACTCATCCGACTTTGAAGCCATGACCGGCAAGGGCGTCAAAGGCAAGGTGCAAGGAAAGCAAGTCGCCCTTGGCAACATCGCGATGCTGGAAGAACTATCGATCAGCGCTGATGAAGCGCAGGAGCAGGCAGCAAGCCTTCAGGAAGAGGGCAAGACCGCCATGTTCATTGCCATCGATGGCACTCTGGCCGGTATGGTTGCCGTTGCCGACCCCATCAAGGAAACCACGCAGCAGGCAATCTCGGATCTGCATGACCTCGGCCTGACCGTCATCATGGCAACGGGCGACAATGAACGCACCGCCAAGGCCGTTGCTGAAAAGCTTGGCATAGATCAGGTGCGGGCGGGCGTTCTGCCCGAAGACAAGAAGGCACTGGTTGAAGAGCTGCATGCCAATGGCGCTTATGTGGCCATGGCTGGCGACGGAGTGAATGACGCCCCTGCCCTTGCCGCAGCCGATGTAGGCATCGCCATGGGAACAGGCGCGGACGTCGCCATGGAGAGCGCTGGTATCACGCTACTGAGCGGTGATCTGGCTGGCATTGTCAGAGCCCGCAAACTGGCGACCAAGACGCTGCGCAACATCAAGCAGAATCTGTTCTTCGCCTTCGTCTACAACTCCGCAGGCGTTCCGGTAGCGGCAGGCATTCTCTATCCGGTCTTTGGCCTGTTGCTCTCGCCCATGTTTGCCGCAGCAGCCATGAGCTTGTCGTCCGTATCGGTCATCGCCAACGCCCTGCGGCTCAGGCAAGCCAAGCTATGAAACAGAGAAGGGAAAAATGAGAAAATGAAGCCATGCATGATCTATACCGCCTCGCGATTTTGTGACCGCTACAGTCATGATTTTATGGCACTATCGCCTCAAACTGAAAATCGCCTCGCAAAAGGTGCGTAAAACCAGAAGCAATCAACCTTGCCACCGGAAAAACACGAACCACACATTCAAGAGCCTGCCACACACTTTATTTGATTGAACGGATTTCCTTTTCGCAAGGCAAGACTGTTTTGAAGAAATGGTCAGGAACACCTTTTGGCCACCATTTCCTCATAACGGAAAGCGGCGACTGACCATTTGTTGCTGACTGATTCTAAAAAGACGGCTTTCCTTCAAGCAAGAAGCACAAAGACCCGGTTCGAAATGAGTTAAATGAAATGATAAAAGAAAAACAAACCCCGCCATCTCATTCCTCCGAACAAGGGATGACCTCTCGCCGCCAGTTTCTGAGCGGCAGTGCCATTTTGGCCGCAGGGCTTCTAAGTGCCTGTAGCTCACGCACACGCAAACCGCTCTCCCCTCCGGGTCTTGACCGCCCCTACAGCGCCATGTATGGCCCGTTGCCAGATGAGCGCTTTCCCTTGCCTGCCGTTGACTTGCGCAAGATAGACAAAGCGTTTCTGCGCCGCGAAGTCTTCTATCCTACCAGCGAGAAGGTCGGCACTCTGGTGGTCGATACCAGCAACTATTATCTCTATCTGGTGCAGGAAAATGGCACAGCGATGCGTTATGGCGTCGGTCTGGGACGGGCGGGCTTTGAATGGTCGGGTCGCGCCACGGTAGCCCGAAAGGCCGTATGGCCCAAATGGACACCACCTGAAGAAATGATCGAGCGGCAGCCAGAGTTGGAAAAATGGAGCTGGAGAAATGGCGGCATGCCTCCAGGACCGACCAACCCTCTTGGCGCACGTGCGCTCTATATCTATCAGGATGGCCGCGACACGCTCTATCGCCTCCATGGCAGCGCAGAAACATGGTCTATCGGCCGCGCCGTGTCATCAGGCTGTGTGCGCCTGCTCAACCACGATATCATCGATCTGCACAGACGGGTTCCCACCCCGTCCCCGATTGTGGTTCTGTAGGGATACCCTCAAAGCAATAGTGAGAGATCGGGCAAACATGCCCGATCTTGCTTCCCTCTTCGCTTTCCCAAGACAAACCAACGACCAGATCCGACAGGCGCCCAAGCTGAGCAGGTCTATCTGCAGGTGCCCCTAGAGCACTCTTTGGCACAGGTGCAAAAACTCATGGGCCGCCGGGCTGAGTGCCCGTTCCTTATGACTGAGCGCCATAAAATCTCGCGGCGGAAATGGCACATCGGCAAAGGCAATCTGGCCGGTTGCCACAAGCGGTCCGGCTGCCATTCTGGAGACAGCTCCGGCATAATCACTTCCCACCAAGGAGGACAGCACAGCCTCGTTGCTGGGAAATTCCATAGCAATGTTAATTGCTTCAAGAGATACACCAAGATTGCTCATGGCCGTTTCAAAGGTGGACCGTGTGCCCGATCCCGGCTCTCGCATGACCCACCGTGTGCGCTTGATCAGGCCTAGCCAGTCCTGCTCGCCAGCTTTGGCTAGCAAATGATCCGGCGAAACCACGATAGCGATTTCATCGTCAGCCAACTTGGTAGCGTGTAAAAAAGGCGCATCAATATCCCCTTCGATAAAGCCGATTTCCGCCTGCCCCTCTTCTATGGCGCGGGTAACTGTTTGGGTATTGCCCACCGTCAAACGGAGGTCGATGGCAGGATAAAGATCATGAAAATGCACCATGCGCGAGGGCAGCCAATAACTGGCAATCGTCTGGCTGGCATGGATATGCAACACGCCGCGTTTCAAGCCGCCCAGTTCGCTCAGCACCAACGCCGCAGCATTTGCCCGCGCCAACGTGGCCTTCGCTTCCTTGAGAAAAAGCCGCCCCGCCTGGGTGAGTTCAATGCCCCGCCCAACGCGATTGAACAGTTTGACATTATGAAAGCCTTCCAATGCCTTGATAGACGCGCTCACCGCCGATGGCGTGAGCCCAACCGCATCCGCTGCGCGCGTAATATGCTGTCGCTCGGCCACGGCGACAAAAATCGAGAGTTGCTCAAGGGTCATCAAACCATCCAATTCTATTACATGGAATATACTATATTATTCGATATTTTTGAATGAAAATTTGTGAGATGGTGCCGCGAATTTTCAAGACTTCCAAAGAGATAACAATGCGAATCTGGCACTATACTCAATCCATTCTCCCCGGCTTCTTTCTATGTTGCCTTATCACGATTTTGGCCTATGGCGTCGAATGGGTAGAAATACGCCTCACCGGCCACCGCCTGATGGATGCCCTTGTCTTTTCCATCATATTGGGCACAGCAGCCCACTCCATCCTCGGCCTCAATCCGATATTCAAAAAGGGCGTCAATTTTTCGGCCAAATATCTGCTCGAACTTGCCATCGTACTGCTGGGGGCGTCTGTCAGCCTGACCATCATCCAGACATTAGGCCCGCTTCTGCTGCTGGTGGTTATCGTCATTGTGACCATTGCCATTATCTCCAGCTACACCATCGGCAGAGTGTTGGGATTGCCCGAGAAGCAGGCGCTTCTGGTGGCCTGCGGCAACTCGATTTGCGGCAACTCCGCCATTGTCGCAATCGCGCCCGTTATCGAAGCCGATTCCGACGATATTGCATCTGCCATTGCCTTCTCCGCTACGCTGGGCATTATCGTGGTGTTGGCCCTTCCCGCCTTTGCCAATGCCTTTGCCATCGATCCCCACCGCTTCGGCATCTTCGCTGGCATGACCGTTTACGCAGTGCCGCAGGTGCTGGCGGCAACGGCTCCGGTCAGCACCATCAGCGTCCATTTCGGAACGCTGGTCAAACTGATGCGCGTCTTGATGCTTGGACCGGTCATTCTGGTGCTAGGCTTTCGCACCGGACGCAAGGCTGAACTGGCCGCCGAAAGAAGCACCGGAAAAAGCCTTAAATTCCGGCAACTGGTGCCATGGTTCATCATCGGCTTTTTCCTGATGATTGCGCTTCAATCCCTGGGCGCTATACCGGCCGCCGTGATGCCTCCCATCAAGGATGTCACCACCCTGCTGACCATTCTTTCCATGGCGGGATTGGGTTTGATGGTGGATGTTAAATCGGTCTTTGCCTCAAGCGGACGCGTATTGGCGACCGGTTTCCTGTCGATCCTGCTTCTGGGAGCACTCGGCGCGTCCGCGATCGCGCTGCTGTCACTTTGACAGGAGGCCTCGAACGCCAAGCCAACATCCCAAGACCAAGAGCAAAAGCAAAAGCAAAAGCACATACCTATAGAAAAAAGGCGGATTGCATATGAGCAATCCGCCTTTGATAGTTTAAGTGCTTATCATTATTATGCGGGGACCGTTCCCGGCTGAACGAGCCTTAAAGCTCTACAACCAGTTTCAGAACGTCATTTTTATTGGCTTCCCAATAAGGCAGTACGTCAGCAGCTTCATCCATCGGGAAAGTCTTGGTGATCAGTGAGTCCATTTTGTCACCGATCTTCAGCAGGGCTTCGATCACGGCGTCAAAATCCGGACGCATTGCGTTACGGGAGCCCATAATGTCCAGTTCTTTAAGGTTGAAGAACTTGGTTTCATAGGTAACCGGAGCCTTGGAATATCCGACATAAACCACACGGCCAGCAAAACAGGCAGCATCAATGGCCGTGGTGAAGGTGATCGGCAGACCGACAGCCTCAATCACGACATTTGCCCCATCATCGTTGGTCAATTCATTGACTTTTTTGACAAGCTCTTCACCACTAAGGGTCAGGAATTCGCTTGCACCAACGAGCTTGGCAATTTCTTCTTTTTCAGGGCTCAGATCAACAGCAATCACGCGAGCGCCACGCGCTGCAGCGCCCATGATGGCACCAACACCGATCATGCCGCAGCCCATCACAACAACCGTGTCAGTTGCTTCTACGCGACCACGAGACACAGCGTGGAAACCAACAGAAAGCGGCTCCACCAGAACCTGGCGTTTCGGAGACAGGCTTTCATTCGGTACAACGCAGTCAGCACGGATAACCATTTTCTCACGCAGCGCACCGTCGCGCTGCACACCGAGCGTTTCGTTGTAACGGCATGCATTCGGGCGACCGGCGCGGCAGCTGCTGCAATGGCCGCAAGCAGAATAAGGCCACAGGATAACGGACTGGCCGATCTTGATCTCGTCGCCAACATTGGCCCCTTTTTCTACCACAAAACCGGATGCTTCATGGCCCGGAATACGAGGCAGCTGAACCAGTGGGTTCTTGCCCATATAGGTGTTGAGGTCACTACCACAGAAACCGACATAGGCGATGTCAACGACAACATCATCAGGGCCCATTGTCATCGGTTCGACGTCACGAACCTCACTCTTTTCTGCGTCAACAATGCAAAGTGCTTTCATCACTTATCTCCTTAGCGATTATCTTCTTCCAGAGCAGACTCCTGCCCTTTATTCTTGGTCCGGAATTTCATACCCGAGCGGGAGCCCAAAGGGTCTCCCCTTATGGAGGGTAAAGGAGAAAACACCTTCGTCTTGGGAGGCGATTTAAACCCTACATACGCGTGACATGCAGGGTCAGGTCTCAACCGCTCGGGCATGTTGGGAAATCCAGATTAGTAGTTTTCTGGATAAGACCCCATATAGCTCCTATGTTTCATTGCAGAAGAACGAAATTTCACGTATCTTTTGCAAAAATTTTGTAAATTGATAGGATGTTTTATCCCATAATCATAGGATGAATGTCAAGATAAAGACACAGGATGAGCACAGAATCCGATAAATTATAACAATAGATAGGATCATTGACTTACACAGGCAAATTGATCATGTTACAGCTATTCAGTTTTCAAATGAGGTACCCACGCACATGAGCAGCCCCAAGGTAGATCTGGCTATTTCATTGGTTCAGGATTTGATTCGATCTGGAAAAATCAAACCCGGAGATCGCCTTCCAAATGAAGCCGAGTTTTCTACGCAACTCGGCGTTTCACGCAATTCCCTGCGTGAGGCCGTTCGTGCAATGAGCGCCATGAAAATTCTCGAGGCCAGACAAGGCGATGGCACCTATGTCTCGGGTCTTGACCCGACCCAGATGATTGAAACTCTGCGCTTTGCGGTGGATGTCTCCGGACCGGAATCTGTTTTGTGGTTCCTTGAAATCCGCATCTTGATGGAACTACACACAACGGCCATCGCTGCGGCACGACGCACAAAGGCGGATCTGGATCGGCTCAAACAATGCCATCAGGCGATGCTGAATGCCGAGGATACGGACACACTTCTCAAGAAGGACTCCGAGTTCCACCGCATCATCGCAGAAACAACTCAAAACCCCATCATGATCTCGCTGCTCAATGTGGTCTCGGCCCCGGCCCTCAGGGCTCGTATATGGCGCAACCGCATGACGGAAAGTGCGACCAACAATTTGCGTATAGAGCATGAAGCGGTTTTGAACTGCATCGAAGCGCAGGATGTCGAGGGTGCCAAATATGCCATGTATACCCATGTCAGCGGCGTGCAGGCATGGGTCAAGGCGCATCCTGATTTCTTCTCTAACCAGGAAGAACCGATCGACACATCAAAGCCAGCCAAATAACCGGGTTGAGCCCATTGACGGTTAAGGTGCGCGATCAAGGCATTGATCTGCGTTAAGCATCTCGTTTCATCTGTGATCTGCTGTAACCGTACTCTTACACGCTGCTTATTAAACAAGAAAAGCCCCGCAGTCAGACTGCGGGGCTTTTTGATTGTCTCGGGAGATCCCTTACTGGCTAAGATGCGGCAACAGCAGAGAGATTTCCGGGATAAAGATCACCATACCAAGCGCCACGAACAAAGCGATATAGAAAGGCACAGCAGCCTTGGTAAAGCGCATCACGTCCACATTGGCGAGCTGGGAAACAACCAGCATGACAGTCCCAACCGGTGGGGTCAGCGTACCAATGGACATGTTGAGGATCATGATGATACCGAAGTGAACCGGATCAATCCCCATGCTCATCAGGGTTGGCTTGAGCAATGGCACCAGAATGATCATCAGCGCCGTTCCCTCAATCAACATGCCAAAGAACAAGAGAGCGATGTTGAGCGTGATCAGGAACAGATACTTGTTGGTGGTAAAGTTGGTGATCAGTTCTGCAAAGGCAATACCAGCTTTCTCATTGGAGAAGATCCAACCAAGAGCACCACTGGCCATGATGATCAACAGCACCGATGCAGTGGACTTACCTGCAGAATAGATGGAATTGAGAATATCCCCAAAAGTCATCGTACGGTGCAGCAGCGTACCGATCAGAATGATGGCAAGCACAGCAACAGCACCAGCTTCCGTCGGCGTGAAGATGCCAAGACGGATACCGCCAATGATAACGATGATCAGCAGAAAGGCCGGCCAGGAGCGCAGGATGGTGATACCAGCTTCCTGTCTTGTCGGGCGCTTCATGCTCTTTGGCAGATAACCACGTTTGACCGACACGAAATACGCAGTGACCATCAGCAGGAAGGCACAGAGCAGACCGGGCAGAATACCCGCCATGAACATGGACGCAACAGATACGTCAGCGATCAGCGCGTAAATGATCAGAGCAATTCCGGGTGGAATGATCGGAGTGATCAGCGAACCAGCTGCGGTAACAGCAGCAGAAAAGCCACGATCATACCCATGACGTTCCATTTCCGGAACCATCATGCGGGTCAGCATCGCACTATCTGCAAGGTTGGAAGCAGACAGACCGCCAAGCAGACTACTAACGAGGATGTTGGTCAGAGCCAAACCACCACGAATGCGACCAACCAGAAGCAGGGCAACGTCGATGATGCGTTCTGCCACCCCGGAGTGCGCCATCAGGGTACCCAGCATGACAAAGAACGGAATTGCCAGAAGCGAGGTGTTAAGCGCGGGTGCGATGAAACGCTGAATAGCGATTTCAGGCGGCGTGAAAGAGAAAAAGGTGAAGTAACACAGCACGGCCAAAAGAATGCCGAGATAAAGGCGCATGTTGAGCGCAAAGGCTACCAACATGAGGGGGATGATCCACAGCCAGGTCATGCTGCTTCTCCTTCCTTATTATGGTCTTGATGCCCATGGTCCTCGTACCCGCGAATTTTCTTCACCATGTTGATGGCAACAAAAACCGCGGAACCAATCATGCCAACTGGCACAGCAATATCGATCCAGTACCAGGAGATTTTCAGAACGCCTGTCAGCTTGAATGCAACACGCTCAGCCAGACTATGTCCAAGGTAAGCGATGTAAAGCAGCAGTCCGATTGAAATCAGGGAGATCACAACAGAGCAGATCAGGCGAGTTTTCTCACCCATGAGATCGGTCAGAAATGCGATGGAAAGGTTCTCACGGTCCCTTTCAGCACACATTGCACCAATCATAACCACCCAGATCATGGCGAGGCCGGAAGTTTCTTCCATCCACAAAATGGGGCTTTCCATCCAGTAACGCATAAAAACTGAATAGGAGGTTGCCAGGACCAGATAGGCAAGTGGTAGACCCAGCAGAATCGTGAAGATTCGACGCGTTATAGACATTGGAATTCCGTTTCAAGTCAAGGCGTTAGAGATGCCTGTCGCAGTGACTGCGACAGGCAAGTGCATTGTTCCGGAACCGATTACTTCAGCTGTTCCTGAATTTTTTCATACAGGCCATCGCTCCACTCTGGGAACTGGCTGTAAACGGCCATAGCCTTTTCACGGAAAGGAGCGGTTTCAGGGTAGATAACCTCTACACCAGCTTCCTTGAATTTCGCAATGAAGTCAGCTTCGCTCTCTTTTGCAAGCTGCTGGCTGAATACACCGGCGTCATAAGCCGTCTCATGGATCAGATCCAGGTCTTTCTTGTCCAGTGTAGAGAAGAATGCCTCACCACCGATGAACACGGAAGTGTTCGTCAGATAGTTGATCATGGAAAGATATTTGGCTTCTTCCTGGAACTTGGCACCATAGATCACAGCAAGCGGGTTCTCGACACCATCGATGATGCCCTGAGACAGAGCCGTATAGGCTTCACCAAGAGGCATTGGGGTCGGCGTACCGCCCATTGCTTCAATAGCCTTGATCTGCATAACGTTATTTGGTGTACGGATCTTCAGACCTTTCAGGTCTTCTGGCGTACGAACTGGTTTGTTGGCAATCAACTGACGAACACCATAGAGGTAGTTCTTCATGACCAGATGAACGCCTTTTTCATTCAGCTCTTTTTCTTTTTCCTTGAACCAGTCGCTCTCATAGATAGCGAAGAGTTTGGCAGGATCTTCGGTCAGATATGGGCCGAACAGAATGCCCAGATCAGGAACAAAGTCGGAAAGGAAACCAACGTCACTAATGGTGATGACATTAGAGCCGAACATGGCCTGTTCGGTAACGTCCTGTTTGGAACCCAGCTGAGAGCTAGGATACAGTTCCAGTTTGATGGTCCCGTTGCTTTTTGCTTCCAGATCTTTGGCCCATTTGTTGACAACGATGTCAAGAGGCTCGCCTGGGTTGTTTTCATAAGCAACTTTAATGGTCACATCGGCCATTGCAGCGCCAACCATGGCAGTCAATGCGACGGCAGCTGCGACGGAATATTTGAGCAGAGTTTTCATAATCCCTCCCGTAACGGGTCCTGAAGTTAGCAAGATCTATCATATGTAGATTATTGCAGGGTGAGATGTGGGTAGACCTCCCTACCCGCCATTTCATCCCATGATTGACATAAAAATACTCTTTATGTCAAGAAATATTCGGCCATTTTCGGTGTTCTTCGCAATATACATCCCATGTTTTAGAAATTTAGAATAATTGTGAAGAATGCGGGAAATGAATCTGAAAATTGCCAGCGGCAAACACGATCAAAGGCAGCAACGCCCCCAAACACACAACCATTTACCATCGCAGAATCAAGGTCATGGCAGTAAAAAAGTCTGCCACCCGAATGAGCGGCAGACTCCAACAAATTTCAACCGGACATTTTTTAGCGAGAACCGCTATTGTCCGAACCTTCTCAAAATGGGTTTACTGAGCCCATTTAGTCAGATCATCAAGGCTGAAAGCACTCTCAGTCAGGAAAGCATAAGCTTCAGAGACGGCAGCGACGAGGGTGTCACTTGCCAGAGATTTCCCCCAGATGCTTTCTTCGCTGAGGTAAGCCTTGACCATTGCCTCAACCCCTTGCGCCTCTTTCAGCGCACCGATTTCAGCCATCTTGGCGATCACATCTTCTGCATCGCGTGGTGGAAGCTCGGCACTGCCTTCAAAGGCACCGGTATAGAAAGCAAGCCAGGCGGCCAGCGACAGGCTCATGCAACGCGGCGCCTTGCCGGTTGCTGCCATGGCGCTTTCAAAGCGTGGCAGGTTGCGGGTGTGGAACTTGGCCAGACCATTCAGCGAGATATCGTACCAGCGATGCACGATGAACGGGTTGGCAAAACGACGCAGGACCTCGGCACTGAATTCATTCAGCTCTTCGCGGGGCAGCGACAGATATGGGATGATTTCCTGCTCAAGCATGGCATTGAGGAAGCCGCGGGCGGCCTCATTGTCCATGGCTTCCTTCACCGAATTGGTGCCAGACAGCAGCGCCAGCGGGCAAAGACCGGTATGGGCACCATTGAGGATCGCCACCTTGCGTTCCTTGTAACCATCAGCATTTGGCACGATCACCGTGCCGGCATCCTTTTCCGCCATCGGCAGGCAAAGATCAGGCTTGCCTTCGCGCTGTTCGATCACAAGGAAGTGGAACAGCTCGCCCGTTACCATCAGCGGATCAAGATAGCCCAGTTCCTTCTCGATATCGGCGGCTTCATCACGCGGATAGCCCGGCACAATGCGGTCAACCAGCGTGTTGTAGAAAGCATTCTTGCTTTCCAGCCAGTTCATGAAGTCTGCGCCCAGATCCCAGTCCTTGGCATGCTGATGCACGCATTTTTCCAGCTCATCGGCATTATGGTCGATCAGCTCACACGGCAGGAAGTGGAAGCCCGGCGCATCAACGCCGCCACATGTGTTGAAGCGTTCCAGCAGCAGCCGGGTCACCTTGGCCGGATAGGAGGCCGGTGGCGTGTCCGTTGCCTTGCAGTCGGCATTGTAAACGATGCCAGCTTCGGTGGTGTTGGAGATAAAGGCGACAAAGTCGGTGTTGCGGGCCAGCGCCAGAACCTCGTCCCACTGTTTGACAGCATTCAGCTCACGACGGACGGCTGAGATGAGGCGGGCATCGGACACAGCCTCTCCATCCGGGCCAACGCCACGGGAGAGAACGGTATAGACACCGTCGCTGTCATTGAGCGAAATCGGCACACCGCCATCAATCGGGCGGACAATGACGACGCCATAGTCGCTGCCGCAATCTTCATTCATGCGATCGATTTTCCAATCCATGAAGGCTCTCAGGAAGTTGCCCTCACCAAACTGGATGATCCGTTCTGTCGGACGGGCCCGGCCTGCAAGATTGCTCTCATTCACGCGTTGCATATTCAGTATCCTTCTGAATTCTTCTACTTGATAGGCCTTCGGTGCCGCAGGGGGCACCGAAGAGGCGGTGCTTACATCACCGCGCCGATATGCCAGGGAATAAACTCGTTATCGCCAAGGCCGAGGGCTTCCGATTTGGTCGGCGCGCCAGAGGCAACCTTGAGGATCTCTTCCACGATCTCCGCCCCCTTCTGTTCCAATGTCACCCCTTCAGAGAGGATGTCACCGCAGTTGATGTCCATGTCATCGGGCATGGAAGCAAACAGATGATCGTTGGATGCCACCTTGATGGTCGGGGCGGGCTTGGAACCATAGGCAGAGCCGCGCCCGGTGGTGAAGATGACCATGTGCGCACCACCTGCAATCTGGCCGGTACCGCAAACAGGATCATAGCCCGGCGTATCCATGAAGACGAAGCCATGCTCGGTTACCCGTTCGGCATAATCATAGACAGCGGTCAGCGGAGCGGAGCCGGACTTTGCCGTTGCACCAAGGGACTTTTCCAGAATGGTGGTCAAGCCGCCAGCCTTGTTGCCCGGGCTCGGGTTATTGTCGAGGCTCCCCTTGTGCATGGCCACATAGTCTTCCCACCAGTGGATCTGGGAGACCAGCTTGTCGCCCACTTCCTTGCTGGCAGCACGACGCAGAAGAAGCTGCTCGGCGCCATAGATCTCGGAGGTTTCCGACAGGATCGAGGTTGCACCAAGACCAACCATCATATCGGAGGCCACGCCAAGGGCCGGGTTGGCGGTGATGCCCGAGAAGCCATCGGATGCACCACACTGCAGGGCAATCTTCAGCTCCGAAGCCGGGCACTCTTCGCGCTTGGCCTTGTTCAGCTCAGGCAACAGTTCGCGCACCTTGGCCTTGACAGCATCAATGGTTTTGCGGGTGCCGCCCTCTTCCTGAATGGTCATGGAGATGAAACGATCCATCAGGCTCTGGTCCGGATCGTCGAAATTCTCGCGCATCTTGGAAATCTGCATGACTTCACAGCCAAGGCCGATGAACAGGGCCATGCCCACATTCGGATGGGTCGCATGGCCCCAGAGAACCTTGTCGAGAATCTCGAAGCCAAGGCCCTTGTTGTTCATGCCGCAGCCGCTCTCATGGGTGAAGATCGCCACGCCGTCGACATTCTCATAGGCGTCGAACGCGCCTTCGATCTGCAGTTCCTGAGCGGCGCGATGCACAACTGTTGAAGAGCAGTTCACCGTGGAGCACAAGGCAACATAGTTGCGCGTGCCGATCGTGCCGTTGGCACGTTTGTAGCCCATGAAGGTGCGGGCTTCCAGCTTCGGCACAGCCGCCTTGGCCGCTTCATAATCGCAACCGATCTCGTAATTCTGGCCATGGTCCGAGAAGGCACAATTGTGAGAATGCACATGCTCACCAGCCGCAATCGGCTGCGTGGCGCGGCCAATGATCTGGCCGAATTTGATGATTGCTTCGCCCTGTTCATGCGCCTTGCGGGCAATCTTGTGACCCGCCATGATGTTTCCTTCAAGCGGTGCACCAAGCTCAAGGGGATCTTCCCCCTTCTTCGCTCCATGAGGCAATACCGCTATCGTGTCAATTGGGTTCAAAACAATCGGTGGTCTCTTTGTCATTCTCCCGCAGCCCTTTCGTAAATTCATAGCTCACGTCTTGATTTGAGGTCAGTTTCAAGTCGATTTTGACTGGTCCTACACCGCCAGGTAATTGCTTGCCTTGCAAAATTTTGACCGTTGGCAGCAATTTTGGGCGTGAAACCCACCATCAGACGCATCTTTAATTCATCCTATGAATATCGGTTTTGCAATGAAATTGTCAAGAATAATTGCCTGTAAATCCCTGAAAATTAGAGAAACATCCAATGTATATATGAGATTCTTTTAGGGGACGTATCGATAAAAAATAAGCGACCTTTCTGACGTATTTTAGCTACCAAAAGTCAAAAATCATGAAAAGTGGGAACTGGATCAAATAGATCCGAAGTGGCTAACGCCGCCCTCCACCTTAACGTACGGATACTGAAACACTGGAAATTTCAAGAAATATACACAGTAACACTTACATCAAAACACTTATTAAGTAATTGTAATTAATAAATTTTTTATTGTTTCAAAATTGCGAAATTACATCATTTGCAACAATCACAGTTTAGATATGTTCCAATTCTAAAAACCTAATGCTAATTTAATTGCTAAAAATAATCCAAAAACAACTTTTCAAAACAATTCAAACACAAGCATTCAAGTTCCGCTTGAATCTACGCCTATATCGAAGGAATTTTCATGGCTCAGGGCACCATCTTTGCAACCAACACAGGCATTTCGCAGTGGCTCGAAGTCTTCGACGAAGACGGAGACGCACTCATCAACACATCAACACGTGTGTCCATCGAAAACTATGATGGATCTTTGACGACCTTGAAAGGCACGGGTTTCACCTTCGATTCTGAGGGTTATTTGACCGGCGGAACGCTGACCTCTGTTCAATATACCAGTTCAAATGGCAGCACCATTTATGCCTCTATCAGTGGCTTTTCTTTGCCCTACGCACAGTGGAGTGATGTTTCCGAGCTCGACGTTTTGTTTGAGATCATCCTGAGCGGCTCAGACACATTGAGCATAAATGCCGTTGGCACCGACGACGAACCAATGGAGCTGGGTGGCTACGACGGTAACGACACCCTCAATGGCGGCTCCGGAGCAGACAAGATTTGGGGCGACTCTGGCGCGGATATCCTGAACGGCAATGGTGGCGATGACATGCTCATTGGCGGCAGAGGCAACGACACTCTGAATGGCGGCGCAGGGTTTGACCAAGCCTACTATAATTATGAATACGAAGATGGGGGCACCAACGCCATTACCGTTAACATCCAGAACGGGACCGTTAACGACGCCTACAACAATACCGATACCTTTACGAGCATCGAATCCTTCCGCGGCACGATGTATGCCGACACTTTCATCGGCGCCAATCAGGATTACGCCCGCTATCAAGGGTTGGCTGGCAACGACACCTTCCAGGGTGGCTCCGGCTATGACGCCGTTGACTACCGCAAAGACGCTATCAACGAAGATATCAACGGCCAGACAGGTAACTCCGGCGTTACCGTCAATCTGGTCACCGGTAAGGCGACCGATGGTTATGGCGACACCGACACGCTTTCCAACATTGATGAAGTACGCGGCACCGATTACGCAGATACCCTCATTGGTGCAGCCGCTGGAGAACGCCTGCGCGGCGAGGACGGCGATGATACCCTTAGAGGCAATGGCGGGAATGATATCCTTGAGGGCGGCAATGGTGCTGACACGCTCATTGGCGGCGCAGGCATTGACACAATGACCGGAAACAATGGCAATGACACCTACTATGTCAACGCCTATGGCGACAAGGTCAATGAAGTGGCGCAGCAGGGTACGGATCTGGTCATCAGCTCGTCCAATTACAATCTGAAAGCCAACAGCCAGTATATCGAGAATATTACTCTGACAGGCAACGCCAATCTCAACAGCACCGGCAACATGCAGGCCAACACCATGACTGGTAACGCGGGCAACAACAAGCTCACAGGTCTGGTAGGCAACGACACCCTTATCGGCAAGGGCGGTGCCGATGTGCTCATTGGCAATCAGGGCAATGATACGTTGATCGGCAATTTGGGCAATGACACGCTCAACGGTGGTCTCGGCCTCGACACCATGTCGGGCAATCTGGGCAATGACACCTACTATGTTGATGCTTACGGTGACAAGATCAATGAAGCCGCCAATCAGGGCATCGATCAGGTCTTCAGTTCCTCCAACTACAATCTGAAAGCCAACAGCCAGCATATCGAGAATATTACGCTGATCGGCAAAGGCAACATCAACAGCACCGGCAACATGCAAGACAATGAAATGGTCGGGAACATGGGCAACAACACGCTCAACGGCCTTGCTGGCAACGATACTCTCACAGGCAAGGGAGGGGCTGACTCCCTCTATGGCGGTGATGGGAATGACACGCTCAACGGTAATCTGGGCAACGACAAACTCTTTGGCGGCAACGGGGCGGATAAACTCTTCGGCCATCAGGGTGCTGACATTCTGAACGGAGGCAACGGCAACGATATCCTCAATGGCGGGATAGGAAACGATACTCTGTATGCAGCCTCAGGCGCAGACCGTTTGATCGGCAGCCTCGGCGCTGACTCCATGTATGCTGGCGTCGATAATGGTGTTGACACATTCATTTTCAACTCCATCAATGACAGTAAAGTTGGCGATGCCCTGCATGATAAAATCTACGACTTCGACAGCGGCGAAGACCAGATTGACCTCTCCGGCATCGACGCCAACAGCAGCACCGGAGCCAATGATGCTTTTGCCTTTGCTGGCACCACGGCGACAGCAAATTCTGTCTGGTATGAAAGTGACGGCTCCGACATCATGCTCTATGCCGATGTGAATGGAGACACCACCGCAGACTTTGAAGTGCGCCTGGTCGACACCAGTGCCCTTACAGCTGCAGACATCACCCTTTAATCAAGGGCCCAGCGTTACAGCCCGGCGTGCATTCAGCCTGCCGGGCTGCAATCAACACACAATCTGACGGCTCATCTGCTTATTCAAGCAAGCCCGCAAGAACCTCCCTATCAGCTTTCCTCAGGCACCAACTTCATACCGTGCTGGGCATAGCCTTTGCCACGCACAAACCACCCCGATTCATCGCATTTAGCCAGCGCTTCTGATTGCGCCTCCCTCACCTGCCAGTATATCCTGTCGGCATCGCCGTCTCACAAAAATGAAGGCGGCAGACAACAGGAGGTGATATGTCAGCGCAAAGTGAAAAACAGGTTCGTTGGGGCATTCTTGGCTGCGGTGATGTCACCGAAAAGAAAAGCGGCCCCGCGCTGCAAAAGACAGAGAGATCAGAGCTTTGCTGCGTCATGCGACGCGATCCGGATAAGGCCGCCGACTATGCCAAGCGGCACGGGGTGGTAGACTGGACGGCGGATGCGGACGCACTCATTCAAAACCCAGATCTGACAGCCATCTATATCGCGACACCGCCTCACACGCACGCCGATTATGCCATTCGCGCCATGCGAGCGGGCAAGGATATTCTGGTCGAAAAGCCCATGGCGCTCACGCCGCAAGAATGCCGAACCATGGAGGCGGTTGCCAAGGAAACCGGGCGCAAACTCTGCGTCGCCTACTATCGACGCGCGCTGCCACGGTTTGAAAAGCTGCGTCAGATCGCCAAAGACGGCACAATCGGTGCCCTGCGCATGATTGAAGTACGTCAATTGATGCGCGCCGAGGATGGGCCCGTCCATCATTGGAAAACCGATCCGGCCATCAATGGCGGCGGTCTGTTCGTCGACATGCAGTCGCACACGCTCGATTGGCTAACCTATCTGTTTGGTGCGCCGGCCTCTATCGCTGGCCTTACCAAAACACAAGGGCAAAACACCAAGGCCGAAGATCTGGTGACCTTCATGCTTGATTATGGCGCCTTTCCTGCTGTCGGCCTCTGCGCCTATGCGTCAGGAGAAAATGAGGAGCGGGTTACACTTCATGGCGAAAAGGGCGTGGCCAGCATGCGATTCTTTGCCCCCTCTCCCATATCACTCACCGTTGAGGGTACGGAGCAACTGATCGAGCTTGAAGACCCTCAGCATGTGCATCAACCCTTCATTGAGCGTGTCGTGGCGCATTTTCTTGATGGCGCCCCCAATCCCTGCTCCCCAGCGGAGGGCACAAGCGTCGCCGAGTTGACCGAGGCGATTTTGAAGGGAACGCAATAAGCCTCCCTTCCCCTTGATAGACAAAACCCGCAAAGACGCCAGAAACGCTCTTGCGGGTTGGAAGATGAGAACGGGCCGCCTTTTAGCAAAGGCAGCCCGTTTAATTTTCAGATCAGCGCAGTTCGTTGATCGGGATGACGTCCATGTCATCAAAGGTCTGGTTCTCACCACCCATTGCCCAGATGAAGGTATAGGCGCAGGTGCCGCAACCGGCATGAATGCTCCAGGACGGGCTGATTACGGCGTCACCGTTATGCATCATGAGATGGCGGGTCTGATCGCCCTCACCCATCATATGGAACACGGCCTGATCTTCAGGCAGGTTGAAATAGGTGTAGATCTCCATGCGACGCTCATGGGTGTGCGCTGGCATGGTGTTCCAGACATTGCCCGGCTCCAGCTGGGTCAGGCCCATGGAGAGCTGGCACGTTTCCAGAACGTCTGGATGGATGAACTGGTTGATGACGCGCTTGTTGCAGTTTTCCTGATCGCCCAGCGGAACCTTCTTGGCATCGGCGATTTTCAGGAAGGTGGTCTTGCAGGATTTATGCGCCGGAGCGCTGACCATGTAGAATTTCGCCGGGTTAGATCCGTCAGCGCTCTGGAAGGTCACTTCCTTGGTGCCGCGCGTGATATAGAGGCAATCCTGGAAATCGAGCGTATAGCTGACCCCATCAGCAACAATGGTGCCGGTGTTGCCGAGATTGAAGATACCGATTTCACGCCGTTCCAGAATATAGTCGGTGCCGAATGTCTTCATGCATTCGATGCCTTTGTCCAAAGGAACGGTCTCGCTAACAGGCATGCAGCCGAAGGTGACCATGCGATCAACATGGCTGTAGACGGCCTGGATGGTATCGGCAACATAAAGATTTGTGATCTTGAATTCTTCGGCGACCTCTTCCGAGGTCATCCGTTTGAAGTGTTTCTGATTAACGGAATAGCGGATATCCATTAGGCATCTCCTTTGCGTGTTCGCTCAAATCGGTATGGTCATCTACCAGTTGGTAACAACGAAAATGAATCCATACATCCATTCATACTCTTCATATTTCCTGCGCCAAGAGAAAAGTCGCATTTAATTATCTTGTTTTTGACAATCAACAACTCTCAAGGAGTAAAACCGTCATCAAACCGGCAGCAATCCTGCTGCATTTGCGACACCCTTACGGGCCGTTTTCTCTCTTGCCAGCACTTCCACCCGAACTCTTCTCTTGTTGCAGGGACACTCCGGGCCTCATGCCATCAATCCTGATCCACCGGTCATGATAGCTGGTTTGACGGGCAGAGGCTTCGAGCGCCAAGAGCGTTCAGCACAATGGGCCAACCTCAGTCCTTGGCGGGCTCCATTGCTACCTTGACCACAATCTTGCGGACCTTGGAGGCTTGTCCTGTCGTGCAGCCGGGACGATGAACATCCCACGGATAAAAGACCGCATAGCTGCCTTCGGACATTGCCAGCATGCTTTCTTCTTCCAGTCCGTCGAGAAAATAGACGTCATTCTGCTCAAGCAGATCCTCGACCACATTCGGGGCCTTGGACAGGGCTGTCGTCCCGATCAGTTCCGTACCCTTGGCGACATACTGAATATCGATGTAGCGTTTATGCGCTTCGGGTCTGGCTTCATCCTTCGGCTTGGGCTCGTAATCCTGCACCATGGCAAACATCCGGTCCCCGTCGATTTCATTGCGCCCTTCGGGCAACGCCATCAAATCGGTTTGTGCGAGGAAACGAAGCCCCTCAAGGATCGTCTGAGGCAGCGTGGAAGCGACCTCGGACAGGTTATCAAGTCGACCATATATCACGACCAGTCTCCTAACTGTTTGACGGTCCGGCCTCTTGGGGCCGGACCGTGCGGGGTGAACGATACTTTACCGGTCAGAGGGAGGATTAATCATGCTCTCAGAGCTGATTGACCGGATAGTGAACAGGTTCACCCTTAGCAAACCGCACAGCTTCCTCAGCAACTTTACGCTTGAGTTCAGCAGAGGACTCTTCGGAATAATAAGCCATGTGCGGAGTAATAAAGACATTGTCCATATCCAGAAGCCGCGATGTCTTGTCGATTGGCTCGGAGGAAATACAATCCAGCCCAGCACCGCCAAGGGCACCGGCTTCCAGCTGATCAGCCAAAGCCTCTTCATCAATAATGCCACCACGGGCGGTGTTGATAAGGATGGCGCCCTGCTTCATGCTTTTGAGCTTGTCTGCATCGATCAGGTTCCGCGTCTCGTCAGACAGCGGGCAATGAACCGATATGACATCACATTTGCTCAGGAGCTCTTCCAGACTGACCTGTTTGACACCGGGAAGCTTCGCTTCAAGATCCGTTCTGTTCAAATCATGAACCAGCACTTCCTTGCACAGAGGCAGCACCTTTTTGGCAAACAGCCCGCCAATGCGGCCTGCACCCAACACGCCGACGGTCATTTCGGAAATGCGGCGGATCGGGGCCATCTTGCGGAAGTCCCACTCGCGATTGCGGGTGTGGCTGACAGTGGCCGGGATCTTCCGGATCAACGCCATCATCAGCGCAAGAGCATGGTCAGACACTTCATGCATGCCATAGTCAGGTACGTTGCAAACCTGCACGCCATGACGGGTGGCCGCCTCAAGATCGACATTGTCGACGCCAACGCCATAGCGCACGATCTGCTTGACTTCAGGCAGAGCCGTGAACACGCGATCATCAAACTTGCCATACTGGTTGAGAATGATGTTGCCGCCCTTGCATTGTGCGATCACTTCATCCTCGGTGCGAGCGGCCATATGGGTAAAATCCAGACCGGCCTCAGCGAGCACATCTTTTTCGATCTGCATCGACTCGTGGTCACAATCAGATACGATGACTTTCATAAGCTTATCTTTCACTTTCAAAATGCGGCGCGATTAGCGGCCCAGATATCCGCCGTCGACGGGAATGATGGTGCCATTCACATAGTCGGAAGCCCCTGAGGCAAGGAACAGAAGCGGCCCCTTCATGTCATCCGGCGTGCCCCAGCGATGGGTCGGGATGCGTGCAGAAATCTCGGCATTCCGGCCTTCATCAGCCAGCAGAGCCGTATTCATGTCGGTTGCCATGTAACCCGGAGCCAGTGCGTTGATGCAGATGCCTTGGCTGGCCCACTCATTCGAAAGTGCCTTGGTCAACTGGGCAATGCCGCCCTTGCTGGCCGCATAGGCCGGAACGGTATAGCCACCAAAGAAGCTCAGCAGCGAAGCGATATTGACGATCTTGCCACGCCCTTTTGGCAGCATCACGCGGGCAGCGCGCTGGCAGAGATCGAAGACAGCAGTCAAGTTGACTTCCAGAACGGCATTCCAGTCATCAAGCGGGAATTCCTCGCTTTTGTGACGCTTCTGCACGCCCGCTGCGGTGACTAGAATATCCAGATCGCCACCCAATGCTTCGAGCGCCTTGTTAAAGCCCTCTTCGCGGGCCTTGGCGTCTGCCAGATCCACGGTCAGACCATGGCAGGCAAATCCGCGATCACAAAATTCTTTGGCCACATCATGCACGCTGGCACCCGAGCCAAAGATGACCACTTCAACACCGGCTTCGAGAAGCACTTCGGCCATACCTTTGCCAAGTCCACGCGTACCGCCGGTTACAATGGCTTTCTGACCTTTTACGTCATATGGGTTCATAATTTCGTCTTTCTGAATTGCTTATGCCTGACAATCGACGAGAACCTTGACCGTGTTGACGGCCGGATCTGCAATCATGTCGAAGATGCCTTCGGATTCGGAGAGCGGAACAATCTGGGTCACCACCTTTTCAAGGTCTTCGGCAATGGTCTGCGCATAGGCAACAGACATTTCGAATTCCTGCTTGGTGTAGACGCGGGAGCCGATCAGGAGCTGTTCCTTGAAGTTCATGTCGCGCAGATCAACCGGACGTTCTTCCTTGTGAATGCCGGTCATGCAGATGGTGCCACCGATACGGCAAAGCTTGGTCATTTCGGCAGCCGAGCTTGGAGCGCCGGAACATTCGAACACGATGTCCACGCCTTCTTCATTGGTGGTCTCGTTGATATAGTCAACAAGATTGGTGTCTCTCACATTGACAGTTTCCAGACCAAGATCCTTACAGACATCAAGGCGGGCCTGATCAACATCGGAAATGACAATGCGGGATGCACCGGAATGTTTAAGAACGATGGCCGTCAGAACACCGATCGGACCAGCGCCGGTGACAACCGTAGAATTCAGCACATCGAAACGGGCCTGATGCAGAGAGCGCACAACGACGGCCAGAGGCTCGACCAGAGCAGCAATCTTGTCGGTCATCGTGTCAGGAACCTTGAACAGCACGTCTTCATCGACCCAGGCGCAGTCAGCCATGCCACCGTCCTTGTCGATACCGATGAGCTTCAGGCTCTTGCAGACATGCGGATGGCCTGTGCGGCAGGCAAGGCATTCACCACAGGACAAAAGCGGATAGGCAACTACGCGATCACCCGGAGCAAAGCGCCCAGACCCGTCCTGAATTTCCTCGATGGTACCGACAAATTCGTGCCCGAGCACCAGCGGCGCCGTTGCCCGCGGATGTTTGCCCGCAACAATGCCGATATCCGTACCGCAAACACCACAATAGTGCATCTTGATTTTGGCAGCTCCGCTGCGTCCTTCGGGCACAGGAACGTCTTGAACTTCCACCTTATGCGGGGCCGTATATACTAGCGCTTTCATTTTCTTCTCCTTGATGAGGCGGGCTCGTTGAAGCGTTACCACTTGGTGAGCCGCCGCCTGCCTGACCTGTGCCCTGGGAGGGCGGGAAGGTCAAAACTTTCCTGTTGCCGAGCAAAAATGCTCGGCAATTCCATTATTCTAAGCCTTGCTTACGATGATTAATTCATCAGACCTGCCAGACGAGGCAACGCGAGTGAAATTTCCGGCACGAATGTGACAACCATCAACAAACAGCACAGGATCAGGAAGTAAGGCAACATCGGTTTGACAACCTGCTCGATCTTCAAATCCGCTATTCGACACCCGACAAACAGAATGGGCCCAACCGGCGGCGTAATGGTACCGATGCAGAGGTTGAAGACCATCAGCACACCGAAATGCACCACATCAAATCCGAGAGACATGGCAATCGGCAGGAAGATCGGAGCGAAAATCAGGATCGCAGGGGTCGGATCCATCACACAACCCAGCAGCAACATCACGAAGTTCATGATGATCATGATCAGAACCGGACTATCGGTAATGCTCAGAAGCGAGTCCGCAATGATGTTCGGAATTTTGGCAAAAGCCATGATCCAGCCCATGATGGCAGAAACACCGATCATGAAGATGATCATGGATGTTGTCTTGACGGTCGCCAACAGGAAGCGCGGGATCATGTTGACCGTGATGGTGCGATACAGGAATGACAGGATCGTCACATATACAACGGCGATGCAGCTGGCTTCCGTCGGCGTGAAGACACCCGAGATGATACCACCAACCACAACGAAGATCAAAAACAGGGATGGAACCGCATCGACAGTGATCTTCACATTGTCCTTGAAGCTACCGAGCTTTTCCGATTTGTATCCGGCTTTGCGTGCAAAGAACAAGGCGGGGATCATGCACCCCAGTCCCCACAGGATACCCGGACCATAACCGGCTACGAACAGAGCGGCAACAGACGCGCCACCACTGGCGAGCGAGTAGATGATGAAGGTGTTGCTGGGAGGGATCAGCATGCCCGCAGGCGCAGACGCAATATTGGCGGCAGCGGCAACATTGGGATCATAGCCCTCGTTCTTCTGCTGCGGACCAATCGCGCCACCAATAGCAGCAGCAGCAGCAACCCCTGAGCCACTAATCGCACCAAACAGCATGTTGGCAACGATGTTGGTCTGGATGAGAGCCCCGGGAATAAACCAGATGACCGCCTTGGCGAAGTTGATCAGCCTTTGGGCGATACCCCCGTTGGTCATGATAATCCCTGCCAGAACAAAGAACGGAATGGCCAGCAGAGAGAATGAGTTAATTCCGGCAAATACGCGCTGAGCTGCAGTAATTGCCATCCGATCAAACCCGAAGATCGTGGTCATAGCCGCCACGGAACCAATCCCCATGGCGATACTGATCGGCACACCAATTGCAAGAAGAATTGGTATGGAAATGAGCATAATTAGGCCGATATCGGCTGCGTTTGCCACTGGGTCAGCCCTCCATCTTGCTGGATTGATCCTTGTCCATTCCGGCCAAGGCTTTGAAATCGTTCCAGATATTGTAGAAACAATAGAAAACAGAGAAGGCGCCACTCAATGGAAGAGCCAGATAGATCTGCCCTGTTCTGATGACCGGAATTGCCGCATTTGTCTGACGCATCGTCCGGTTGACAGCATCAACACCCCCGACAAGCAGAATGGAAGTGACAAATCCGAGGATCAAAAGACTGATGATGATCTGGAAAATCCGTTGATTTCTGGGGGACATTATGTCGAGACCAATCTCGATCGCCATATGCCCTTTTTCACCGAACAGCAGTGCTGCTCCCAGAAGGACGAACCAGACAAACATGATTTTGGAGAGCTCTTCGGAGAATGCCCCGGAGCTGTTGAAGAAAAAGCGCCCCACAACCTGCCAGGTTACAGCAACCACCAGAAGACCGCACAAAATTATGCAAGTCGTAGCCAGAATGCGATCAGCCCAGCGCTTAATAGCATGCATTGAAACTTCCTCCTTCGCCCTTGAATGAGGACCGGATGCAAGCACCCGGCCCCTCTTGGCTTTGGAACCTTGCTACAGATTATTCACCGTGGATCTGGCTATAGATCTTCTTGGTAACGTCACTGCTCAGTTTCTTTTCAGTGAGAGGTTTAACAGCGTCTCTGAAGGACTGCAGATCAACCTGATTGAACTTGGCACCAGCTTTCTCAGCGTCGGCTTTTGCAACAGCAACAGCTTCTGCGAAGGACTCATATTCATAGTCGACAGCTTTTGGCAGTTCTTCGGCAAAGATCTGTTTCACATTGTCTGGCAGATCATTGTAGATGTCAGCGCTCATGATGAGATAGTCTGGCATCATTAGGTGCTGGGTATAGGAATAGTATGGCGCGATTTCGCTGTGTTTCAGGGATGAGTAGACGATTTCGTTGTTTTCGCCACCGTCAAGAACACCGGTCTGAATAGCGGTGTAAACTTCGCCCTGGCCCATTGCGATGCCGTTACCACCCATCAGATTCATCATCTCGATGTTGGTGTCGGACTGCATAACGCGGATTTTGTCGCCGCCCAGATCAGCTGGTTTTTCAACCGGACCGGATTTGCGATAAACGTTGCGAACGCCGCCATGGAAGGCAGCCAGAACAACGATGCCCTGATCTTCAACAGAATGATAAAGATCACCCACGATTGCAGGATCGTTCACAACCTTACGCTGCTGTTCAATACTGTCGAACATGTAAGGCAGGTTGAAGATAACGAAATCCGGGTTCCAGCTTTCCAGAAGACTTGCAGCAGCCAGCGACATGGCGATGGTGCCGGTCTGGGTCATCTCGATGGCTTCTTTCTGAGCGCCGAGCAATTCGTTGGGATAAACCTCAACTTTATACTCGCCGTTTGTACGCTCAGCCAGAGCCTCGCCGAATTTCTGCATGGCCTTGAACTGCGGATGGGATTCCGGCTGGTTAAAGGCAACCTGAAATACGGTTTCAGCCATAACAGGGGTTGCGCCATAAACAGCCGAAAGAGCGAGCGCCCCCGCACCTGCGACTGCAGCAATAGCACTATAATGTTTCATAACTTCCTCCATTTGTAGATCAAACACAGCGGCAACCCCTCTTAATCCAATAAGAAGCTGCCCCTAATTCGGCGAAGTGGTTTCTCTCCGCCATCTATCGAGAACTTGTTCCAAGTCCCCTATAAAGTAGCTCGGGTTGCGATCTCGAATATCGCTTAGATCCTCGGCACTTAGGCCATCGAGATGCAACCGCATAGCTTCCGCAGCGCGGTCTTCATCATGAGCAGCAATCGCCTCGACAATATCGGCATGCTCCTGCAACACCCGCTCCATACGCAAAGGCTGCTGAATGGTCAGAAGCCGATAGCGGTCAACCTGAAGCTTGATGCGATCGATGATCGTCCAAATTCCGGGATATCCTCCCGCCAATGCGATTGCGTGATGAAGATCCTCATCCGTTGCGTAAAATTTCTCGTAGTCTTCCGCTTCCTTATGTTCCTGCTGAGCAATAATGAGCGCGCGCAATCTTGCGATGTCGCTGCCCTTGGCCAGTTCAACGGCAGCTTTCGTCGTCACCTGTTCCAGAGCGGCCCTTGCTACTTGAGATTCCAAAACATCAGCGATGGGGATTTTCGCAACCGAAGTACCCGATTTCGGCACAATGTCTACCAAACGCTCTTCAGAGAGACGCAACAGCGCCTCGCGAATGGGAGTACGACTGACCCCGTGTTCCAAAGCGATCTCTTTCTCACTGATCGCTTCTCCGGGGAGACGCTGCATTGAAACGATTTCGGTGCGAAGCCGGCGATGCACAATCTGCGTTGTCGTCAACGCGCGCTGATTGCCATCTGCCGCCATAGTTCCTCCACCAACAGCCAGACTGCTGATCATTGTTATCTCCTCTTCGGTATATCTCATATATCTTGTATACAAGTTTGTAAAGGCCGATTCTCCTTCGGCTCATGGAACGTAAAATGTCCGCAAAATTTGCACCCAAGCATGTCAGTAAAAATCACGCGGCAGAAAAAAGACCCCGGACCTGAAGACACACGCTATTCACGGACAACCAAATGGCAACAAAATCGCCACATCAAACACTTACCACTATTTATCGGCAAATTTAACTACCCTAGTACATCTGGCATATAAGCTTTTTATTCAGCGCAATTACCTGCGCAAACCAAGTGTAACTACTTATAAAATCACTCGATAAACAAGTTGGGGAAATGTCTCCGCCTTCGCAGACCATTTTTCCTACCACCTCGAGTCGCATTCAAAACGCGGCGAATAGAAAAAACAAACAATTGAATTAATTGGTATAATTTTATCCATTTATATAGAAGAAAATTCTGCTCCAAGACTGCAGAATCTCGCCGGTTCAACGGTCCAGACCATCAAATTGCGTCCCTCTGCAAGACAGGCATTGCTTGTCATTGAGAATCTGTTTGACGGCACTGGTATAACAGGGTAACAGTTATACCATGAAACTATCCTTGCGCAGAAAATTGTCGGACGAGGTCCGCATCAAACTGGAAGAGCTCATCAGGGACGAGATTTACCCTGAGGGCAGCTCCTTGCCTTCTGAACGCGAGTTGATGGAGATGTTCGATGTCGGACGCCCATCCATTCGCGAAGCCCTTTTCGGGCTGGAGAGAATGGGCCTCATCAAGATCAAGATGGGAGAGAAGGCGCGTGTCACGCGCCCGACGCCACAGGCCTTGCTGTCATCCCTGTCAGGGGTCGCCAACATCCTGCTGGATTCCTCCGAAGGTGTTCAGAATTTCGAGCAGGCCCGTATCTTTCTCGAAGGCGCCGTCGCCCGCTATGCGGCGGAACATGCAACAGATGCCCAGATTGAGGCGCTTGAAGAAGCATTGCAGCAAAATGAGCAAACCATCATGAAGCCGCGTGCCTTCGCGATCACGGATGTTGCCTTCCATCGCCTGCTGACCAGCATTCCGGACAATCCCATTTTCATGGCGATGCATGATGCGCTCGTCGACTGGATGATCAACCAGCGCCCACTGCCCAAGGATGAAGGCATTTCCAACACCAAGAGCTTTGAAGGACATGTGGCAATTTTCAACGCGATCAAGGACCGCAAGCCCATCGATGCCATGATGGCCATGGAAGAGCATCTCAAGGATGTTCAGAAGCGATATCAGGAGATCGGTTAGGAGGACCATTTCCCCCGTTGAAGCGCTATAGCGCCAGACGGGACGATATCGAACGAAGGATCACGCGAGGCCGGATGACATTCGGCCTGCTTGAAAATCAGGAGAAATACAAAGAGCGATCTGGATGCCCCATCCGGTTCGCGGCCCGCAAGGGAAAAATACTCAGACATGATTAAGGGAGGAACCTATGAAACATGTACTGACTTGCCTGGCTGTTGCCGGCATGCTCGTCGCTGGCCCTGCGCTGGCTCAGAATACGCGCACGCTCTCATTTGGCATGCAAGGGACGCCGGGCGACCCACAATATCAAGGCGTCATGGAAGCCGCCAAGATATTGGAGGAAGAATCCAATGGCCGCCTCAAGCTTGAGGTGTTCCCCAATTCTCAGCTCGGCACCTTTACCGAAATGATGGAACAGGTCACACTTGGAGATCTCGATTTCACGCTGAACCCGTTTGGCGGCATGGACCCATGGGTCTCGCGCGCCGTGATCGCCAGCACCGCCTATGTGGTCAAGGACTTTGACCATCTGCAGAAAATTCTGGCATCGGATTGGGGACAGGGCGTTCTGGAAGAAATGCGCACGGAAAATGGTTGGAGGACCGTTGATTCCTGGTATTTCGGCACCCGCGAAACCACTTCCAACAAGCCCATCACGAAACTGGAAGACTTTAAGGGCATGAAGCTGCGCGTGCCAAACTCCGCGCCTCAGCTTCAGTGGGCAAAAGCCATGGGCGCCAGCCCGACCCCTGTTGCCTTTGCAGAAGTCTATCTGGCCCTGCAAACCAATCAGGTTGACGGACAGGAAAACCCGCTCCCGATCATCGACGCCATGAAATTCATGGAAGTGCAGAGCAACATCACCCTGACCAACCATCTGGTTCAGGATCAGCTCGTGCTGATGTCCGAGGAAACATGGAAAGATCTGTCTGAAGAAGACCAGAAGATCGTCATGGATGCCTTCAAGGCCGGCGGTTTGGTCAACAATAAGGTGGTCAAGGATAACGAAGCCGCCCTTCTGAGCAAGTTCGAAGACAATGGCGCCAAGGTCAATCGCCCAGAACTGGCTCCTTTCCGCGCTGCCATGGAACCATCCTATAAGGAACTCGACAGCAAGTTCGGCGAGGGAATTGTCGAAAAACTCTCCAGTCTGGCTGACTGACCCCTCCTCCACTCATGCGCCTCGCAATTCCTCTTTGCGGGGTGCGCTTTGGAAGGCTTTGTCCATGAAATCGTCATTTCTATATCAGCGTCTTCTCAGATTTGAGGAGACCATCGGGATCGTGCTGTCCATTTTTGTCTTCGGCGCCATCGCGCTTCAGGTGATTACCCGATTTGTCTTTCACGCCCCGCTCTTCTGGACAGAAGAAGCCGCCCGCTATCTGTTTGTCTGGATGGTGGCGATGGGGGCTGCAGAATGCGTCCGCAGCCGCTCGCACATCTCGATGGATGTGTTTGTGCTCATGCTACCGGATCGCCTGCGCATTATCTTGCGCACGCTTTTGAATATGGTGGTGGTCGCCGCTCTGCTGATGCTGGTCTGGTACGGCTATTTCGGCATGCTGCGCGCCAATCGCGTGGTGTCCGTCACTTTGGGTGTCTCCGAGGCCTTCCTCTATGGCGCCTTGCCCGTCGGTGCCGCCCTGATGGCCTTTCGCATGGTCATCGTCATTATCGAGAATATCCGCTTTCTGATCACAGGACAGTCATCCCCTGACAACAAGGACACGGTCCTTGTGCAGGATTCCCGAGAAAGGTCACTATAATGTTCTATGTATTTGGTGGCTGGTTCGGACTGCTCTTTGCGGGAATGCCCGTCGGCTTTACCCTGATTGTCGCCTCACTGGCCTATATGCTCATGGAAGGGCGCGGCATCAATTTCGCAGCCCAGCGGATGGTTGCCGGTCTCAACAGTTTTCCGCTGCTGGCCATTCCCTTCTTCATCCTCACAGCCCAATTGATGAACACGGCAGGTGTCACAGAGCGGATCTTCCGCTTTGCCAAGGCCCTCGTCGGTCATGTGTCCGGTGGGCTTGGCCATGTCAACATTCTCGCCTCCCTGCTTTTCTCCGGCATGTCAGGCTCGGCAGTTGCCGATGCCGCCGGATTGGGCCAGCTTGAAATCAAGGCCATGCGCGACGCCGGTTATGATGCCAAATTTGCCGGTTCGGTGACAGCGGCTTCCGCCATTATCGGCCCATTGGTCCCCCCATCCGTGCCGCTTGTTGTTTATGGCGTGATATCCAACACCTCCATTGGCGGCCTGTTCCTTGGTGGCATTGTCCCCGGCGTGCTCTGCGCGCTGGTGCTGATGATCATGGTGTATGTCATAGCCAAGATCCGCCATTACCCAAAGGATGAAAAGGCCTCCTGCCGTGAGGTTGCCATCAGCTTCAGCCGTGCTGTTGTGCCGCTTCTTACGCCCTTGATCATCGTGGGCGGCATCTTTGCCGGTATCTTCTCTCCCACTGAAGCTGCCGTGGTCGCAGCCAGCTATGCCCTCATTCTGGGAACCGTCGTCTATCGCGAACTGACATGGGCCAAGCTGTTTGCCGTGTTGCGCGATACACTCAACCACACGGCCTCTGTCGGCCTCTTGATGATGGGCGTCAACCTGTTCGGCTATGTGCTGGCCAAGGAACAGATCCCGCAGCATGTAGCCCAATTCTTCCTTGATTTCTCCAGCAACCCGCTGACCTTCCTGCTGATCGTCAACCTATTGCTGCTGTTTCTGGGCACTTTCATCGAGGTGCTCGCCATTCTGCTGCTGATTGTTCCGGTGCTGGTAACCGCCGCCATGAGCTATGGCATCGACCCGATCCATTTCGGCGTTCTGGTCATCCTAAACCTGATGATCGGCATCCTGACCCCACCCATGGGCGTGGCGCTGTTTGTGGTGTCCAAGGTGGGCAACATCCCCTTTGGCAAGCTGGCAATCGGCATCCTGCCATTCCTCATCCCTCTTTTCGGACTTCTGGCCCTGCTGACCCTCGTTCCCTCTCTGGTCACCTTCATTCCTCATCTGCTGATGGGCTAGGGCTGGCGGCCAACGCTTCATGTAGTTACCGGGCAGGCTCTGTCCCGCCCGGCTCCCCGAATAACAAACGAGACAATGAATCGATACCATCATGGACACATTCAAAGGAATCTTTGCCGCTCTGCTAACCCCGTTCAACGAGGATGAGAGCGTGAATTATGAAGCCCTCGAACAGCTTGTTGGCTTTGTGCGCAAGCAGGGCCTGCAAGGCATCTATGTCGGAGGCAGTTCTGGCGAAGCGATGCTTCAGCCCCATGATGAGCGCGTCGCATGCCTTGAAAAAGCAGCCGAAGCTTCGGAAGGAAAGCTGACCCTGATTGCCCATGTGGGCACCATCGCAACAAAAGACGCCATTGCACTGGCTGATGCCGCTGCCAAAGCAGGCTATCAGGCCATTTCGGCCATCACCCCCTATTATTACGGCTTCTCGCGCGATGAAGTTCTGGCCCATTATCTGGCCCTAGCCGACGCGTCAAGCCTGCCACTCATCATCTATAATTTCCCTGCCCGTACTGCCAGCTTCTCCACCAAAGAACTGACAGAACTGTTGGCACATCCCAACATCATCGGCATCAAGCATACCTCGTCAGACATGTATCAGCTTGAACGGCTCAAAACCTTCTGCCCGGATGCCCTGCTCTTTAATGGCTATGATGAAATGTGCCTTGCAGGCCTTGCCAGCGGAGCGGACGGAGCCATTGGCACCACCTATAACTTCATGGGCGATCTCTTCGTCGCGCTCAGAGAGTTCACCCTCAGGGGCAACATCGCAGAAGCCCGCAAGCTGCAGGCCATCGCCAACCGCGCAATCGATGCTCTCATCGAAGTGGGCGTCATGCCCGGCTCCAAGGAAGCCCTTGAGATCATGGGTATCCCCGCCGGTGTATCCCGTCGCCCCTTCCGCCCGCTGACAAAGGATGATCGCGCCCTCATGAAAGAAGCCATTCTGCCTATCATCGAATGGAGAGAGGCGCAAAAGAATGCCTAGCCGCATTGAAAGCCTGTTTGACTTGCGGGGCAAAAGCGCCCTTGTCACAGGCGGCGCAGCAAATATAGGCTTCGCAGCGGCGAACATTCTCGCCGCTGCTGGGGCCTCTGTTGCCATTTCCTCGCGCAGCATAAGCCGCGCCGAAGAAGCTTGCGACAAGCTCCGTGCCGAACATGGCAACAACTGTCTGGCTTTGGAGCTGGATCATACGGAACCTGAATCCATCGACGCGGCAGCCAGCGCCTTCTTCAACTGGTGCCCGGCTTGTGACATCCTCATCAACAATGCAGGTGGTGGGGTTGGTGCGTCGGTTGCCAAACTGTTCGAACGCACGCCTTCCGATATCCGTGCCATGATTGATAGCAACCTGACGGGCCCTCTGCTCTGCTGCCGCACCTTTGGCAAAAGCATGGCCGATCAGGGGCACGGCAAAATCATCAATTTCGGCTCGATTGCTGCCATTGTCGGGCGGGACAGGCGCATCTACGAGCCAGCCGACATGCTCGGTCAGCCCGTTGACTATGCCGCAGCCAAGGGAGGCATCCTCGCCATGACCCGCGATCTGGCTGGCTATCTCGGCCCGATGGGGGTGAATGTCAATGCCATCTCCCCCGGAGGCATCGAGCGCAACCATCACCCCGCGTTTGTCTCGGGCTATAGCGATCTCACACCACTGGGGCGTATGGGGCGGGAACCGGACGATCTGGAAGGGGCTATTCTCTTCCTCGCCTCCTCCGCCTCGGACTATGTCCATGGGCATAATCTGGTGATTGACGGAGGCTTCTCTGTCTGGAAGTGACGGGAGCCCGCAGGATGTCATCAAAAAAGGAGGATAGCGCCAGCGCTATCCTCCTTTTCATTCCAATCAGAATATGAATACTGTGACCAATCAGGCATCGCCAGCGGAGCGCGGGTCCG
The DNA here is from genome assembly GCF_963682185.1 of uncultured Cohaesibacter sp. Classification (NCBI taxonomy): domain Bacteria; kingdom Pseudomonadati; phylum Pseudomonadota; class Alphaproteobacteria; order Hyphomicrobiales; family Cohaesibacteraceae; genus Cohaesibacter; species uncultured Cohaesibacter sp. The sequence continues at coordinate 1,169,861 of NZ_OY821667.1, forward strand.
TCATGGTTTCCGGCTTCAAGATCTCGTCCAGTTCGTCCTGCGAGAGAAGCTTCTTCTGCAGAACCAGATCATAGACCGTCTCGTTGGTCTTGAGCGCCTGCTTGGCGATTGCAGCAGACTGCTCATAGCCGATATGGGGCACCAGTGCCGTCACCAGTCCGATGCTCGACTGCACATAGCCAAGGCAGACATCCCGGTTCGCCTCAATGCCCTCGACACAGCGCGATGCCAGTGTCACACAGCCGTTTTTGAGGATCATCATGCCGTGCAGAAGATCATAGGCAATCAGAGGCTCGCCCATGCAAAGCTCCAACTCGCTCGCCTCGGCGGCCATGGACACCACGCTGTCATAGCCCATAACCTGATAACAGATCTGGTTCACAAGCTCCGGAATGACCGGGTTTACCTTACCCGGCATAATGGAAGATCCCGGCTGCATGGGCGGCAGATTGATTTCATTGAGGCCACAGCGCGGCCCCGAAGACAACCAACGCAAATCATTGCAAATCTTTGAAATCTGCACCGCCGCAAGCTTGAGCATCGCCGACATCTGCACGAATTTGCCCGCATTCTGTGTTGCTTCAACCAGATTGGGAGCAAGACGCAGAGTAAAGCCGCCAACCTCTGACAGTTTTTCGACGACAAGCGGCGCATAGCCAGATGGACTGTTGATCCCCGTGCCGATCGCCGTCGCGCCCATATTGACGGCCTGCATGGCAAGTGCGGCCTCTTCAAGCGAAGCAATGGCGCCCTCGATCATGACCGCATAGGCGCTGAATTCCTGTCCCAGTGTCATGGGCACGGCATCCTGATTTTCCGTGCGCCCCATTTTCAGGACATCCTGAAATTCCTCGGCCTTGCGGGCCAGCGCCCCGCGCAATGCATTCATTGCCCGCACAAGATTGCGATTGGAAAGCAGCACCGCCAGCTTGATGGCTGTCGGGTAGGAATCATTGGTCGACTGGGAGCAGTTCACATGGTCGTTGGGATGCAGATGCCGATAATCGCCCTTGTCATAGCCCATCAATTCAAGACCACGATTGGCGATGACTTCATTGGCATTCATGTTGGTTGAGGTGCCTGCCCCACCTTGAAACATATCAACCTTGAAATGCTCATGCAGTTTGCCATCCAGAATTTCTTCGCAAGCACCGCAAATGGCCTTCATACGCGCTTCATCAAGTCTGCCGAGCTGATAGTTGGCCAAGGCAGCCGCCTTTTTGACCATGGCCAACGCCTCGATCATGTGATCGAAATTGTTAAGCCGCACGCCCGAGATCGGGAAATTCTCCAGCGCCCGCTGGGTCTGCACGCCGTAATAGACGGAATCGGAAAGTTCCCGCGTGCCCAATGAGTCGCTCTCCTGCCGGAAGCCGCTCATCTCTACATCGAGGGTCTTGCTGGTCTGGTAAAGCTTGTTGGACAAAACACGCAAGCGCCGATTGATGCCAACCGCAATCTGCGAGACGATTTTGTAGAACAATTCAGGCTGATTGGCCTTGATGTCTTCAATTCGCTCGCGGGAGATCTGCCAGATTTTCACACCATTGCGCGTAACGGCACCATTGGAATGGGCATCGCCTTCAAGAAAGGCTCCCTCCGCAATAAGGGCTCCGGCGATCATGGTTCCAATCTTGCGAGAGGCCCCATGCAGACCACGAACAAGCTCGAGATCCCCTTCAAGGATCACTCCGGCCCAGAGGCGCGGCGTGGATTCCTGAAAGATCCATTCATTGGCCTGATAGGTGACCACCTTGCCTTCAGAAAAGAAGACGGCCAGTTCCTCAGCTCCGATACCCGCGTTGAGCGCGGCCTGTCGGAGAATGCTATTTTCGATTTTCATTTGTCTGCTCGTATAGGAAATTTGGGCAATGAGAGGCGGCGCTTTCGGGTGCTCCACCAGAGAATGCCAAGGGCCTCATGTGCGAACACATGACACAATGCCACTTGCAGGACAGATCTGCCTTGCAAGGCAAAAATCAGGCTTCGAGCGGCCCGGTGGGGTCGGGGGAAGGAGAGCGACTGCACTTCCTCCCATAAGAAAGAGAAAAGTGCAGAAAAGCGTCCTGTCTGCATAATCAGGAATGCAGACAGGACCGCAGCACGATCCGGTCGCGCAAAAGTGGGGTCTAGGGGGCCGGATCAGCTGTTTTTGAAATCACGTACGATTTCGACAAGAAGGGCAAAGCGCTCGGCAATACTGTCTACTTCGAGATACTCTTCACGGCTATGCGCCCGACCGCCAATCGGCCCCATGCCATCGATCGTGGGCAGGCCAAGAGAGGCCGTAAAATTACCATCCGACCCGCCACCGGTTTTCTGCCAGCCAAACTGGATATCAAGCTGCTTGGCCAGTGCGTCGATACGGCTGCACAGTGCTTTGGTTTTTTCGTTTGCATTCATCGGCGGCCGAGTCATGCCTCCGCTCACGTCAACGCGCACACCATCGGTGAAAGGCGCTTTCTGCATTGCATCGATACGATCTTGTACCCGCTGAGCCTGTTCGAGGGTGACGAGCCGAACGTCAACCTCAAGTTCCGCCTGTTCCGCAATGGCATTGACGGAAGTCCCGCCGGATACCAGACCGGCATTGAGATTGAGCCCCTCGTCAAAATTGGTCAGCTTGTGCAGCTCGATCACCCAATGGGCAAGCTCGTTGACAGCACTGGCCCCATTTTGCGGGTCAACACCGGAATGGGCCGCCTTGCCATGAAAGGCCATATGATAGCGACAGCAGCCCTTGCGCTCAAAGACAAGATCGCCATTGGCGCGGGCCGGTTCCAGAATGAAGGCCTGCTTGCTTTTCGCAGCCAGTGCCTCAATCCATGGACGGGCCTTGCGCGACCCGATCTCTTCATGGCTGTTGAACGCAACGCAGATCGAGGGCATCGCCTCGCCGCTTTGATGGAGGGTGCGCGCAAGATAGAGCGCAAACAGATCCCCTGCCTTCATATCCATAACGCCGGGGCCATAAGCCCGACCGTCCTTAATGCGGAAAGGTCTTTCTGCTGCGGTTCCCTTTGGGAAGACCGTGTCCATATGGCCCAGAATGAGGATATCGAACGTGTCCCCGGCATTCGGGCTGCGCATTTCCAGACAAGGAGCCAGATCGTCATCAACCTCATGGCTGGACACCTGCCATCCAAGCTTTGTGAATTCCTCGGTAAAAAACTCCGAAACCTTGAGAACGCCAGCCCTGTCGTGGCTGCCACTGTCGATATTGACCAGAGTTTCAAGGTCTTTGAGATAACTCTCGATATCTAGTGGTGTCCTGTTCATACGCATCTCTTTCAGACCACAGCCAGAAAGGCCACCGGTCGATTCTACTCATTTGGAAATTGGAAAAAGAAGGGAAGTGGGAATGCCCACTCCCCATTGTTTGCATGGAATCTTCAGGCAAAGATTACAGAAATGAGTACCACGGTTACGATGCCGCCGACAACTGGCAGGGCCGTACGCTTGACGATGTCGATCGGGGTGCAATTGCCCGCATCACTCACTGCGATGATGACACCTGCGACAGGAGACATGGAGCGCGCCAGACCGGCGACCAGCTGCATCGGCAGCAACATGGACACAGCCGTTGCACCAAAGCTGGAAGCAATATTGGGAGCCAGATGCCCAAAGGAGAAGAAAGCCGCATTGCCGGAGCCGGTGATAACAGCAATCACTGTCACCATCAGGCACATGACGATGGTCATGGCGGTAATGCCAAAACCGGCATTCTGCGCTGCATCGATGAGGAAGTTGACCATGCCGATGGTCTTCAGACCGGCAGCAAAGACTTCCGCACAAACGATCAGGCTGACGATGCGGGCAAACATCTTGCCCATGCCGTCAAAGAAGGCCATGAAACCCTTGGCGGCATCCTTGCCATTGCGGTGCCGGATCAGCTCGCAAACGAAGGCGAACAGGGCACCGATGATCATGGCTGTCACCACATTGAGCTTCACAGAGCTGATCAGCAGCTTGGAGAAAATCAGGATCAGGGATAACGGAATGATCGGCAGCAGCGCATAGAAAGTCGGAGCCCGCTTGATGCTCTCATTTTCTGTGACTTCGCGTGCCTCTTCAGCCGTAGCCACATGACCAGCCTTGCCATCGAAATAGCGTCCGGACACATAGGTAAGCAGCGAAATGACGATGATTGCCGCAATGCCGACCGGAATCTGATGCTGGGCAAAATAGACAGCCACATCAAGTTCGGAGGTTTTGGCCGCCAGGTTGGAAGCGCCCGATGCTGGACCAAGGTCAAGTACGGCAGTGGTGCCGATCATGGCAGCAGCAGCGGCAGCGCTCACCCCCAGACGCACCAGCGTTGGGTAGAAAGTCACCAGCAAGAGCATGGCAAGGCCAGCCGCACTTGGAATGAAGATGTTGAGCACCTGCCCCACCGCATAGCCCAGAGCCAGAACCACATAAGGCGCATTCAGCAGCTTGAGCGGACGAATGGCCACATCAACCATGGCATCGGTTGCGCCGATATGGTCCATATATTTGGCAAAGCCGCCAGCAGACATGATGATCAGACCAAGGCCTGCTGCTCGATAGGCAAGAGAACCGCGGACATAGTCGAAAATGTCAAACAGGGACAACCCTGTGCTCTTGGCATTCTTGAACAGAATGGATGTTTCTGGCTGAACCAGCAACGTGAGACTGAGCAGCAGCAAGCCTGCGATCAGCAGCACTGTGTGGGCCTGATACTTCTTGATGATGAGCCAAGCCACCACCAAGGTAATCACTAGGCCGATTAAAAATCCGGTCATAGTTTTCCTCCTATTTGTCGCGGTCATTGCCATGGTCAGTCGGCATACACGCGATTTTGCGATTTTTGTTATTCGGAGCCGCGGCTTCAGAAGAAGTCTTTAACAGGCTTCAACCAGCAACGGCTGAAAGTTGGACAAAAGAGCCGCCCACTTGCGGACTAGCGCGCTTTTGTCAAATCCGTTTCTTCGTTGAGAAACGTGGTTATGGCCCTTTCGTAACTATCAGCATCCTCCAGATAAGGGGCATGTCCGACATTGGGCAGAGTTTCATGAAGCGCAAAAGGTGTAAGCTCTTTCAGCTCAGCGCTTAGAGCGGGCTGAACAACAGGATCGCGTTCGGCAAACAGCACCTTGGTAGGCACTTCGATATGCTGGTAATGCGAGCGCAGATCGGCAAATTGCAGCATGCGGGTCGCCGTAAACAAGCCGTCCGGCCGCGTGCCAGCCGCCACATGAGCGGCCACTTCCAGCAGGAACGGATCGATGGGATGGGCAACCATGGCGCCAGCCCTTTCGCGCCCATAGGCAACCGGCCCCTCTTCCTTGAGCGCCACCATGCGACCCTGAAGCTTCTGCGTGGGAGGCGTATCGCGGGGCGCTCCATAACCGGGATGGGTACAGGAAAGCACGAGCCGGGAGACCGGCTGACGGGGGGCTGCCGCCAGCCGGGCTGCCAACACGCCACCCATTGAATGGCCGACCAGAACAGGAGCAGCAAGACCAAGCTCTGAAATGAAGCCCTGCAATTGTTTCACGAAAAGCTCGATATCGGGGTCTTCGACACCATCGGACTGACCATAACCGGGCGCATCCCAGGAGATCACCTGATAGCGATCAGACAGGCCTAACAACTGAAGCACCCAGCTGTCGGCACTGCCCAACAAGCCATGCAAAAACAATATTGGCGTCCCCTCTCCCATGGCGCGAAAGGAAACCACCGAACCATTGACATCAATGCTCTGGCGGTCTGGAAGACGCGCCATAAGGGCGTCGACGCTTGAGGGGCGGGGAGAAAGAACTGACATTGGCGAACTCGACTTGATATGCGGAATAAATGCGGGGGAATGATTGATTGCCAGCCAGTATAAGTCTTATTGAATTATAGTTCTTATGCATATACTATATGAGAATATAAAATTATCTGATATTAGAACGGTTACATAATGAACATTAAGGCCTTGCTTGCGTTTCAAGCGGTGATAACCGAGGGGTCCGTCAGCGGTGCAGCCCGCGCCATGCATCTGAGCCAACCCGCAGTCAGTCGTCTGATTGCCATTCTGGAAGCAGAGCTGCGGCTGACCCTGTTCAAACGCGAGAAAAAACGCCTTCGCCTGACAGAGGAAGGCAATGCCTTTAACCGCGAGGCACATCGCATTTTGGCGAGCTTGCGAGAAATCCCCGCTATCGCTGATGAAATCCGCGCCCATCGCTTCAAGCGCCTCAGGATGGTAACCATGCCGCGAACGGCACTCTCGGTCGTAGCCCCCACAGTAGCGCGCTTTTCAAAAGAGTTCCCCGAGGTCAAGCTGTCGCTCGATGTGCGCTCTCACCGAGATATCGAAAGCTGGATCAATGGCCGGGAATATGATCTCAGCTTTGGCAATGTGCCCATCAGCTTCCTCTCAGCCAGAAGCACACCTCTTGTTCGGACCGTATTTGAAGTCCTGATGCCAACCGACCACCCCTTCACTAAGAAAACACATGTGACACTCGAAGATCTGGCGGGTGAAACACTGGTGCAGAATTTTCCGGGCATGTTGCTGCGACGCCAGACCGACATGATGTTCGACGCACAAAGCATCCGGATCGAGAAGGAGATCCTTGCAGGCACATCCCTGATTACCGAGCATCTTGTGGCGCATGGCGCCGGCTTGACCATCATCGATCGCCTCAGCACGCTGGCCATGGACCCGACTCTTGTAACAACAAGGCCTCTGCTTCCCGAGCGCTGGGTATCATTCGGGGTCATTCGTCACTGCGAAGACGATCCCGACCCGATGGTTAACACCCTCGTCGACATGCTGCGCGACAAGATAGATGAATATGCGGTGCCCGGCTCAATCATTCCGGTACCCCTTGAAGAGTAAACCTAGAGTGCGATCCCAGGAGGGATTGATATTTATAGTGTGATCCTATCTTTGCCTATTTGAATGAATGCCATGGCTGCTACACAGCCAGATGGTGCCCAATCCAAACGGACCACCTAAACGAACCACAAGCCCCATACAAAAAGGCCGGAGGAAAACCACCGGCCTTTCAGTCTCAAGCATCAGTTTCAAAAATTACTGGTTGGCTTTGGCCTTGATCTCGGCCACTTCATCAGCCTGCATCATACCGGTGGTTTCAATGGCCCCGTCAGCAATCTTCCAGAGACGGAACGGACCGGTGATATCGCCATACTGGTCAAACCCGACTGGGCCAATCACACCTTCATAGCGAATTTTCTCGCCCTTCTTGATCAGGTCCAGTGCTTTCATGAATTCTTCCGGACCAGCATAGATCGGCGTGCCTTCGGTGCCGGTGACGTCAAAGATCGCATCGCGGATCTTGTCTGCCTTGGCTTCACCAGCCTTGGCAATGGCAAGACCGACAATCGCACCCGCATCATAGGAGCGGTCTGCCGCAGGAGCATCTGGGGCAATGCCGCCGGAGAAGTCTGCAAAATTATCGTAGAAATATTTGGTCGAAGCGGTCTCATCCGTGCCCGAGGAGGTGCCATAGGCTTCATTGAGATATTGAGCGCCGACAGCCTTGATGAAGTCGGATGAGTTCATGCCATCGTTGAGCAGGAATTTCTGCGGGCCACCATTGGAAATCCAAGCACGGGCAATCGTGGCACCATCAACCGGATAGCTGACCAGATAAAGCGCATCAGGCTCACCTGAAAGCGCCGCGGTGGCTTCGGAAGAATAGTTGGCCTGCTTTTCGTTATATGGGGTTACCGAGGTGATTTCACCACCAAGAGCTTTGAAGGTGGCCGAGAATTCGCGCATCATGTTGACGCCGAAGTCATTGTTGACGTGAATGATGGCGAGCTTTTTAAGGCCCTGATCAATGGCATATTGCGCGGCTGCCGTGCCCTGTAGCGCGTCAGAGGTGATCGTGCGGAAGAAATAGCCACCGGTCTTGCCTTCCTTGCCCAACTGGGTGAGCGTCGGAGAAGATGATGCCGGAGAGACCTGAACCACCTTGGCAGGGGCTGTTACGGAAGTAAGGATCGGCAGGGAAACCGAGGAGATGATGCCACCGATAACCACCGGCACATGCTTGATATTGACCAACTGCGTTGCCTGATCCACAGCCACGTTGCCCTGGCTCTGACTATCGCGTGTATCAGCTGTCAGGGTGCAGCCCAAAACGCCGCCCGCTTCGTTGATGTCCTTGAAGGCCATCTCAACGGCCTTGGCGCCAGCCTGCCCATAGACACCGGCCGGGCCGGTCAATTCCATGACCATACCGACTTCAACATCGCACGCCACGGCGGGTGCCATGCTTGCTCCAAGCCCCGCCAGAACGGCCAACGGTGCTAAATATGATTTCTTCATTTTACACTCCTGTAGGAAGGGGCCCATCTCGGGCCTGTTTGGCGAAGGCTTAAGCCTATTCTTTATTGAGATTATATTTCATGATGGATCCGTGCCGACCAAACCGATCGCGCTCGAGGCTATAGACATCTCCCTCAAGTGGTGTCGACTGGGATAGAATGGCATCAATGGCGGCCATGTCGTCCGGCGACAACGTCACAGCCCCAATGCCCAGATTGGCCGCAAGATGGCTGCGATTGCGCGCGCCAACAATCACGCCAGCGACGGCAGGCCGAGCCAGAATGGCCGCCGAAGCAATGGTCGAAATGTCCGTATCATGCCGGTCTGCAATGGTCCGCAGGGTCTGCAACAGCGATTGGAAAAGATGCCAACCACCAAAGTCCTCGATGATCAGCTCGTATTTGATCAGGGACCGGTTCTCCAAATCGCCCTCGGGTTCAGCCACGCCAAGCCAACGGTCCGAAAGGAACCCGCCCGCAACCGTGCCATAGCAGAGAAAATGAAAATCATGGTCTGCCGCAAGCGCGGCCATGCGTTTTTCGGGTCGATGATCGAGCAGGGAATATTGCAGCTGTATCGTGGTCAGCGGCAACCCCGCAGCCTTCATGCTCACAACATGGTCACTATCGAAATTGGTGCAGCTGAGGAACCGCAAGCGGCCCTCCTGCTGAAATTCGTGGAGCCAATGCATAGCCTGCAGCCAATCGCCCTGCTCATAATCCCACCAGTGAAACTGCACCAGATCAAGACGCTCCACACCAAGACGGGCGCGAGAGCGGTCAATGGTTTCCTGTAGCATCGGGCGGGTGAGACGGGAGAGCTTGTCCAGATCCGGCACGCATTTGGTATGGACGTGAATGGCATCCAGCGCCTCGGAACCATGCTTGTCCGCATAGGCTTTACGGAAGGCGCCAATGATCTCCTCGACACCGGTATAGATATCGGCGCAGTCGAAGGTGGTAATCCCCGCTTCAGCGGTCGCAATCAGGTCTTCAACAGCCGCTTTCTTGTTGATCGCCCCATGCCCGCCGGCCAATTGCCATCCGCCGCGGATAACGCGCGAAATGGCATAGTCAGGGGCCAGACTGAATTTTGGAAGGGTCGTCATTTCAGGTCTCACTTTCTGGCGCCGTACCCGCTTCAAGCGGAACAGCCGTTGTTTCGGCATGACTGAATGTGCGCTTGCGGATACGCGTAATGCGAAAGCGCGTGCTGCAATTGGGATCAGGACAAGCGACCTCGGCATCGGTGCTCATCCAGTCATTGGGGTGCGTGTCCCGCTGCTTGGCAGGCAAAAGCGGCAGAAGGGCCGCCAGCGAATAGATAGAAAAGCCCTGCCCCGGGGGCATGTGGATCATCTCACCGCGCAGCTCAAAATAGTCGCCAACCTTGGCACCGCAATAGATCGGCCCGCCTTCCGGCGCGATAACTTCCACCCTGAGGTCCCATAATTCGAAGCTGTCACTCATCAGTCGTTCCCTCGACAATATCCTGACGCAGCAGGTTGAAGGATTGGGTTATATCGGAATGCAACGCCTTCACCGCAGCTTCGGGGTCACCTGCCGCCAACGCATCAATCAAAGCCCAATGATGATGCACCGCAGTCATCGAAGGCTTGCGACCATAGACAAGCGCCGAGGCCCGCACAAATGGGCCCGATTGCATCCAGAGACTGCGCACGATGGGCAACAGCACGTCCGAACCAGCCATGCCATAAACGGTGAAATGAAACTGATAATTGAGCCCGGAAGTGACGCTGACCTGTTCATCATCAAGCGGCTTTTCAAAGGCCGCTTCACAGGCAGCCGTCATGGCGCGCAAGCTCTCGATGGTGGCTTTATCGGTCTTTGGCGTGGCCAGACGCACCAACTCGCCTTCGATCAGGCAGCGAACACGGGCGAGATCCTCAAGCCGCTCTGCGGTGATCAGTGGCACACGGGTCGAGCGGTTCGGCATCATTTCCAACGCCTGGTCGGAGACCAAACGCGCCAGCGCTTCTCGCACCGGCATAATGGACACCTGCAAGGTGTCAGCCAGTGCCTGCATGCGCAACACCTGACCTGCGGCGAAGACCCCATGCATCAGCGATTTGGCCAGCTCTTGATATACCCGCTCCTGCAAAGACTCCCGCGCAACGGACCCCAGCCCAGGAATGGCCTTTGCATCGACGGTCTGATCTGCCTTCAGCATGTTCTTCATCCCTCGCTCGTCACTCCCGCCATCAGCAACCCGTTTCCCACCAGCCTTGATGGATTTTCTGTTTCTCTCTCTTTTTTTGCTTGCAAATGAGACTTGTGTCAATAATCTTTGATCAAAGATATAAGATATAAATCTGTCTGCAGTGCACCGAGCAATGACCCAACAGGCAGTAAAGCAAGAAGCAGATCAGCAAGAATCTGGGGATGGCATGACGCAGACCAAGGAAGGCCCGCAAGGTCCGATCAAAACCGGCCCGGCAAAAACAGAGGCGATTCTGTCTGCCCGGTCGCTAACGCGCAGCTTTCAGGGCTTCAAGGCGGTGGATGATTTGTCTCTGGATCTCCATCAGGGCGAAATTCTGGGGCTCATCGGCCCCAATGGCGCAGGCAAGACCACCATGTTCAACATGCTGGCTGGGTCCCTGCTCCCAAGTTCCGGCTCCATTCTGCTTAATGGTAAGGATATCAGCCGCGAAGGAGCCGAAAAGCGATTAAAGCGCGGACTGGGCCGGACCTTTCAGATCCCCCGCCCCTTCCCCGAGATGACCGTCCTTGAAAATGTGCTCTGCGGCGCGCAAGGCCAATCTGGCGAACGTGCCATCAGCGCCTTTTTCCGCCCGGGCAAAAGTCGCCAAGATGAGGCCCGCGCTCTTGAAAAGGCGCGTCACCTTACCGACTTCCTGATGCTCTCCCATCTGGAGAATGAAAAAGCCCGTGTGCTTTCCGGTGGGCAGCGCAAGCTGCTCGAGCTGGCACGCATCCTGATGGCCGATCCAAAGGTCATCTTGCTCGATGAGCCCGCAGCGGGGGTCAACCCGACCCTGCTGCAAGAGATCATGGCGCGCATCGTCACTCTTAACGAGCAGGGCGTATCGATCCTGCTGATCGAGCACAATATGGATATGGTGGCGCGGCTTTGTTCCCGCGTCATGGTGATGGCGCTGGGCCAGAAGCTGGCAGAAGGAGCGCCCGACGCAGTCATTCGTGATCCCGAGGTCGTGCGCGCCTATCTGGGGGATGCAGCATGACGACAGACATCCTGACCCTCAAGGACCTGCATGCGGGCTATCAATCCGATCTGCCCATCATCAACGGCATCGACCTGACGGTGCAGCAGGGCGAATTCGTGGTTCTGCTTGGCCCCAATGGCGCAGGCAAATCGACCCTCGTAAAGGCGGTTGCCGGCCTGGTGCCCATCCATTCGGGAATGGTACAGCTCAAAGGAGAGAATATCACTCACCTGCCTGCGCATCTGAAGCTGCATAGCGGCATGACCTTCGTGCCGCAGACCGAAAATATCTTTACCCAAATGAGCATCCGCGAAAATCTTCAGATCTCGGCGCAGATCCTACCCAAGCAATTGCGTTCGGAACGCATCGAAGCGATGTTCGCCATGTTCCCCGATCTGGCCAAACGCCCCTCAACGCGCGCGGGGGCACTCTCCGGCGGACAACGTCAGATGCTGGCCGTGGCCCGGGCCCTCATCACAGATCCTGCCCTGCTCATCCTTGATGAACCATCCGCTGGCCTATCGCCCCTCTTGGTCGACGAGGTCTTTGCCCGCATCAAGATGATCAATGAAACTGGCGTTACCATTCTTCTTGTCGAGCAAAATGTCCGCGTCGGCTTGGAAGTCGCCTCCCGCGGCGTCATCCTCGTGGAAGGCAAGGTGGCCCATGACGCCCCGTCCGCCGATTTGTCTGGCGATCCGGTGGTTACCGAACTCTATCTTGGTGGCGGTGGAGCCGAGGAGACAGCCCAATGACCTTGCAACCCATCATGGATGGCCTCGTGAATGGCTCGATCATCGGCCTTGGAGCCATTGGCGTCACCCTGACCTATTCTATCCTGCGCTTTGCCAACTTCGCTCATGGCGAAATGCTGTCATGGGGCGCCTATCTGGCCCTTACCGTAAGCGCGGCCTTGGGCACCATGCTGCCCGGCCTAGGCACCCCGATTGGCCCCTTTTCCTTCGGCTGGTCGGTGCCCATTGCCATGATCACCTCCATGGTCTTGACTGGTCTGGTTGCCCTCACGGTAGACTGGCTGCTCTTTGGTCGCCTGCGCAAGGCAGGGTCAGCCCAGATCATTCTGGTGATGTCGTCCTTTGGTGCCGCGCTGGCGCTACGCAATCTGCTGGAATTCATCTACACCTCCAGTCCGGCCTATTTCACCAATGCGCTGCAGATTTCGCGCCCCATCCTGCCCGGCCTCAGAGCAACACCTGACCAGCTGCTGGTCCTGGTACTGGCCGTCATCATGGTGGTTGCGGTGCATCTGCTTCTCACGAAATCGGCCGCTGGCCGCTCCATGCGTGCGGTCTCGGAAAATCCGGATCTCGCCAGCCTTGCAGGCATCGACACCCGTGCCGTCATTCGCATGGTCTGGATGCTGGGGGCTGCGCTCGCTGCCGTTGGCGGCATCATGTCTGGCGTTGTGGTGCAGATACGCCCCACCATGGGCCTTGACCTGCTGCTTCCCCTCTTTGCCGCCTCCATTCTGGGAGGTATCGGCTCCGTGCCCGGCGCGATGATCGCCGGACTGATGGTTGGGCTTGCCGAAGCTTTCACTGTGCAGATCATTGGCGCGGAATGGCGGGCTGCGGTGTCGTTTGTCATCCTCGTCGCCATGCTATTATTGCGCCCTCAGGGCATTTTCGGAAAGGCTGCGGCATGATCGATCTTCTTTCCTACGGCGCCTTCTTCCTCACCATGGCCTTGACCTATGCAGTCATCTGCCTTGGCCTCAATCTGCAATGGGGTCAGACCGGCCTCTTCAATGTTGGCGTCGCGGGCTTTGTTGCTGTCGGGGCCTATGTCTCCTCCATCCTGACGACCCCTGCCATCGACGGACGACTGGGCGGCTTCGATCTGCCAATCGTCATCGGCTGGCTTGGTGGTGGGTTGGGGGCTGGCATCCTTTGCTTTTTGCTGGGGGCCCTCACTTTGCGTCTGCGGGCGGATTATCTCGCCATCGCCACCTTTGGCGCGGCTGTGGTGATCCAGCTGACGCTGCTCAATCTGGAAGGCATCACCGGTGGGCCGTTCGGCATCGGCTTCATTCCTCGCCCTTTCGGGGGACTGGCAGAAAATCCGAGTCTATTTGCCATCGCCAATCTGGGCGTACTGATCCTCCTTGTGCTGGTCTGCTATTTCGCCCTGCAACGCCTGACGCGTTCCCCCTGGGGCCGGGTACTGCGTGCCTTGCGCGAAGATGAAGAGGCAGCCAAGGCTCTGGGCAAAGATCCGGTCACCTATCGTTTGCAGGCCTTTGCCATCGGCGGCTTTATCATGGGGCTAGGCGGCGCGGCACAGGCCCATTTCATTGGCTTCATCGCACCGGACAACTATATGCCCACCCTGACCTTTCAGGTCTGGACTATGCTGATTGTCGGCGGCTCGGGCAACATGCGCGGGGCCATTCTTGGTGCTGTGCTGGTCTGGGCCATCTGGGCCCTATCCGGCAGCCTCGTTGCCAGCGTCTTTCCGCCAGATCAGCAGGCCCGCGCTGCATCCCTGCAAATCGTACTCATCGGCGTTGCCCTCTGCCTCGTGCTGCTGCTACGCCCCTATGGCATTCTGGGCGAGGCTGGCACCGTGCGCGCACCCTTGCGGCGCGCCCTTCGCCGCGATTTAAATTCTCACTCTGAAGGACAAAAGACAGATGTCTGACACACCTGATCGTATTGATCTCGCCCCCGGGCTCAACATTTCCCGCCTTGTTTGTGGTTTGTGGCAGGTTGCCGATCTGGAAAAGGACGGAGACCTGCTGGACCCGCAAGAAACGGCTCCGCGTCTTGCGGCCTATGCCGAAGCCGGTTTTGACAGCTTCGACATGGCCGACCATTATGGCTCGGCCGAGCTGATCACCGGAGCCCTGCTAGCAAACAGCCCCAAGGACACACCCATCCGCGCCTTCACCAAATGGTGCCCCGAACCCGGCCCCATGACACCGGAAATCGTCCGCGCCGGCGTACAGGAACGCCTTGACCGCCTCGGTGTCGATGCGGTTGATCTGTTGCAGTTCCACTGGTGGAGCTTTGAAGATCCGCGCTGGCTCGACGCCATGCACGAGATGGAGAAGCTGCGCGATGAAGGCCTCATCAAGGCCATCGGCGTCACCAATTTCGATGCGGCCCATCTAGCGCTGGCGCTTGAGGAGGGCATCAAAATCGTCTCCAATCAGGTTAGCTTCTCGCTGGTTGACCGTCGTGCTGCCGGTCCCCTCTCAGCCCTTTGCGCCAAATACGGCATCAAGCTGCTCGCCTATGGCACCCTTTGCGGTGGATTCATTTCCGAAAAATGGTTGGGCAAGCCCGAGCCGCAGGAGATCGCCGACTGGAGCCGTATGAAATATAAGCGCTTCATCGATACCGCCGGCGGTTGGGATGCGTTCCAGACATTGCTGTCTACCGCCCATACCATTGCTGAAAAGCACGGCGTTTCGCTTTCCAACGTCGCCAGTCGCTGGGTGCTGGAACATCCGGCTGTCGGAGCGACCATCATCGGCGCACGCATCACCGAAGCCGAACATCGGGCAAGCAACCTCAATGTCTTCAAATTCGCGCTTGATGCCGAAGATCACGCGGCACTGGACGCCGCCTTTGCCCAGATGTCTGCGGTTCCGGGTGACTGCGGCGACGAATATCGCAAGCCACCCTTCCTGACCGCATCGGGCGATCTTTCCCACCATCTCTCTTCGATTGCACCGGTCAATCCGGCCGTGGCAGACCCCAGCCTTGCCGATCGCGCCCGTGTCTTCTCCGGCTCCAAGTGGGAACCCTTGGCAGGCTATTGTCGCGCCGTCCGCGTTGGTAACCGCATTCTCGTTTCAGGCACCACGGCAACCCACGGCGCCGACCATGCCGTTGCGCCAAATGATGCCGGGGCACAGGCAACCTATATTCTCGACAAGATCATCGGAGCCATTCGTGCCCATGGCGCTGGTCCGGAACATGTCGTGCGCACGCGCATCTATCTTGTCGATGTGGAAGATTGTGAAGCGGTGTCCATTGCCCATGGGCGTTTCTTCTCCGACACTTGCCCGGCCAACACCCTGTTGCAGGTGGCAAAACTCGTCGGCCCCTATCGCGTAGAAATCGAAGCGGAAGCCGTGCTGCCGTCATAACAAGAGCCCTTGTGCTTTTCCGATAAAGGCCTCGGGCAAAGCGCCTGAGGTCTTTGCTGTTTTTGGGGACTATTGCCTACCATTTGGCATGCCTCATTGGGCACAGACTGCATTTGCGGCTTTGAGCGCGTTCAAGCTATTAGTTTAGGCGAGGAATATGCTTCCCCTTCAAATTTCACCTGAGTGTCTCTCTGTGCGCATGGCCAGTAGGGCCGGTCTTTCCGAGCCATTCGGGAAAATCCGACCAGCCGGGGCCGAGTGTCAGCCCCTTGCGAACAATGTAATCCACCCTAGCCTTCTGGCTGGCGGAATGAAGACTTCTCGACGAAATGTCTTCGATGCGCGCTTGATCCTAGGTTTTCAAAGCCAATGAGGCCTCTGCAAAAACAGAGCAGAATTTAGCTTCCTGCTGCTGGGCCATCTGCAACTTTTAAGCGGGAGGGAGAGATGCCAGAGAATGACTTGTTGCAAGCGACCAGTTCGCTATTCCCCTACTTCTTGCAAATCTTCTCGGCCATTTCAAACAGAGAGCTAACCTTTTGGCCTAGGGATACAAAAGCCCCACGACACTTTTAAGCATTTAGGACTTTTAAGTCATTTCAAACTTTGGCAGTATGCTCTCCTATTCAGGCTTTATCACAGCCTTTCAAAGCCTCCTCTCGAAGTTCATCCGGAAACCTGTATGACATCTCTTCCAAGCTACACTCTCGGCAGAGTCGTGACTGCTCTTGCAATTGCCACAACCTTGCTTGGAAGCACCGCTCCCAATCCACTTTACCCCATTTATATTGCCAAACTCGGGATCGCACATGCGCAGTCTACACTCATCTTCGCAATCTATGCTGTAGGCACCCTGATTTCCCTTCTGCTCACAGCATGGCTTAGTCGGCACATCAGCGATATGCGCAAGCTACTTGTTCCCGGGCTATTGATTACGGCAATGGGTGCACTGCTCTTTGGGTTCGCGGACAATCTTTTGATGTTGCTCATTGGGCGTTTCCTCAACGGATTTGGCACAGGAGCCATAACTGGAATGGGCTCGGCAACGCTCATTGCGTTATCAGCACCCGGCCGCAAGCACATTGGGGCGACCATTGCCACAGTAGCCTTTACAGGAGGGGCTGCCGGTGGGCCCTTGATCAGCTCCGCTGCGCTGTCACTTGGAGCGGCTCCCACGATACTCCCCTTTCTGTTGATCGCCGCCTTATCGGCAGTTGGAATTATCGGTTTCAAACTGGCCGATTGGCCAGACAGCGAGAAAGCTGACAACAACGAGGTGCGGACGGAAGATGGCAGAACCAATCTCGGCCTTTATCTTTTGGCATGCCTGGGTGTCATGACAGCCTGGACAATCACTTCGGCGCTGATGGCTCTTGGCACAGATCTGGCTTTGAATGTTTATGGCTTTACATCCATCAGTACAGCAGGACTGGTTACGGCGGTTTTTCAACTATTTGGAGGATTCGGGCAGGCCTACTTTGGGCGCAAACAATCTTTCGTTCCCTTGATAGGAGGATTTTCCGGACTTGCATTTGTCCTTGGGTTGCTCGTCTTGCTAGCGGGCGGCTATCATCCCGCCATGTTCATGTTGCTAATGCCCCTCTTTGGACTTTCTTATGGAGCGATATTTGTCCAGTCACTATCCTTCGCCGGAACGGCAGCGGCACCGCGCCGCAGGGCAGCGCTAATTGCAACATTTTACGTTGGAGGGTACCTCGCCAATGCACTTCCAACCATCGGACTGGGCGTTGTCACTGACCGCGTCGGGTTGACCCTTGCATTCCAAGGCTTCTCCTTGATCGTTGTCTGTCTGTCGCTCCTGGGAATTGCCTACACATTTGTCATAAAGAACCGACATACCTTCACCCCTTGCTGAGAAACTTGGCCGATATTTGCCTTGTTGGTAAGTCTCGGTGAATGCTCCCGCGCATCCTTCCAAACAAACTCATCCAAAAATCAGCGGAATTTGGTACGCGAAGAGCTATTTGCCGCGACGTGGCAATTTCGAATTGGTAAGAAAGTTTCAGACAAAACAGCCCCAAAAAGGTCACTCTTTGCTTATTTGCGATCTCTGGGTATTGATCCGCTTATTCCGGGTCCAAGCAGGTCAGGCCTGCCGTCGCAGGGTAATCTCGTAGGTGTAATTCTTGGCCGGCAAAATGCTGAGCGTGATGATCTGACTGTTGTTGTTCGCATCGCGATACTGGCGGCGAAGCTCCAGAGCGTGATCGCCTGCAGCGACCTGCAAGGCATTTGAGAGATCATCCGGAACCGGTACAGCCCGGATCGTTTGTTCAATTTCTTGAATAATGACGTTGGTTTCCTTTTCCAACAGTACATAGACAAGGCCCGGAAATTCTTTCACCTGTTCCGCTATCTGCCCATGTTCTTCACTGAGGTAAATGTCCGTCCAGCCAACCGGGGCCGATTGCCCTTCGATATTTCTTGTCTGACGAATGCGAACCCAACGTCGACCTGGGCGATCACCAAGGCGCCCGGCCAGTTGTTCATCTGCCACCAAAGGAATGATTTCCTGCACTTCACGCCAGGATGGTCCGGCGAACTGCATCAGATCGCCCGTTACCGACATGGAGTGGACATAGGTGGTGGGGGGCTCATTTGAGAGGACACGAGTCGGGGCACCCTGTTTTCTCTCGATCATGCCGAGCCGTTGGAGTTCGGACATTGCGGCTCTTATTGTGGAGCGACTGGCCTTAAAACGTTCGCTCAGAATGGCTTCACTTGGCAAAGCCTCTCCTACCTTAAACAGCCCTGATTTCAGTTCTTTCATGATTTGAGCTGCGACATCCAGATAGCGCTTCCCCATCGAGTCCTCATATTCAATTTGTGTTTCTGCGTTGCTGTACTCTTGACACAAGAAAAGACTTGGATCAATATGTTCGTATAAGTTTACTTGTTCGTACAAGTTATGGCAAGTCGGGGGAGGAAAATATGGTTGCCGAGACAATGGAGGCGGTGGATAAAACTACTGACCTTGAAAAGGCGCAAGAGTTGGACAGCGAAGGACAGGATAGAAGTCTTTCAAGAACACTGACGATTGCACTCATGGTTCTGTCTGCGCTTTATGCGCTTTTTCATCTGGCCGTCCTCAATTTCTGGGCGATTGATGAATGGGTTTACCGAGTCATTCACGTCAATATGGGCACGATACTCGGGTTCATCGGCATCAAGGTTTGGGCCGGAGAAAAGGGGCGAAACGTTAGCCTACTAGACTGGGCGCTGATAGCTGGCGCTGTGGGCTGTACCGCTTATATCGCCATTAATCTAGAACAGTTGATCATGCGCACAGGTGTGATTACCACCACCGGTGACTATGTCTGCGGTGTCGTCGGCAGCTTGATTGTGCTTGAGTTTGCCCGGCGCGTTGCTGGCATCATTCTTCCTGCCATTGCTCTTGTCTTCATGGCCTATGTTTTTGTCGGTCCCTGGTTGCCAGGAATTCTGCATCACTCCGGTTTCGACGCCGCTAATTTCGCATCCTACCTCTATAGTCAAGATGCCATTTTCGGCATGACCGTGGCAGCTTCATCGCGATATATTATCCTGTTTGTCGCCTTTGCGGTTTTTCTGCAGGCTTCTGGGGCAGGAGACTATTTTATGCGCCTTGCCATGGCTCTATTCGGTTCTGCGCGTGGAGGACCAGGCAAGGTTTCTGTATTCTCAGGCCTTTTGTTCGGCACCGTTTCCGGCTCCGCCGTCGCTAATGTTGTTGCCTCTGGCACCTTTACCATTCCGCTGATGCGCAGGGTCGGCTATCCAAGGGAAAGTGCTGGCGCCATTGAGGCTGCATCCTCTTCTGGTGGCCAACTTGCCCCGCCCGTCATGGGCGCTGGGGCCTTTATCATGGCTGAGATCACTGGAATTCCTTACTCAGAGATTGTGGTTGCTGCTGCGTTACCCTGTCTACTCTTCTATTTGGCAATCTATCTTACGGTCGATCTACAAGCCCAACGCCTTGGCCTCAACGGCGTTCCTCGGGAAGAATTGCCCAAATTACGAGAACTGGCGAGGGATGCCTTTATGTTGCTGCCCCTGATCGTGCTGCTCTATCTGCTGCTGTCCGGTTTTTCGATTATTGCTGCAGGAACTTGGGGTCTGGCTTCTGCGCTACTCGTGCTTCTGTGTCGAGAACTTGCATTCCCCTCAGTCGTTCTGGCCTTGCCACTCGTGCTGTTTGTCGTCCTGCCTCTGTCGGGCATGCAGGTTAACTACGCCGGAGCGATCGCATTTATCTCCAGCATTCTGTTGATGTAGGTGCTCGCAGTCCTGAAGGGTAAGGCTGAAAAAGTGCCTTCCGTTATGGCAACGATGGTCCGTGCGATCTGGACCGGTCTTGCGGATTCTTCGCGCAAGTCTCTGCAGCTCATCAGCGTCATGGCCTGCGCAGGCATCGTCGTTGGGGTCCTTGGCCTGACCGGGCTCGGCGGACGTTTTTCATCTGTTTTGCTTTCGGCCGCCGGAGAAAGTGAAGCCATCGCCTTTGTGCTTGCCATGATGATATCTGTCGTGCTGGGCATGGGAATGCCGACCACAGCTGCCTATGCCATCGCGGCTGCGGTTGTTGCGCCAGCTTTGATGCAAATGGGGATCTCGGCACTATCAGCTCATATGTTCGTTTTTTACTGCGCAGTTATATCGGCGATCACACCACCGGTGGCAATTGCAGCGTTTGCTGGCGCTGCGATTGCGGGAGGAAAACCATGGCCGACATCAATCCGCGCCATGCGCTTTGGAATTGCGGCATTTGTACTGCCATTCATGTTCTACACCAGCCCGGAAATCTTGTTGCAAGGCAGCTGGGTGGAAACCCTGTTTGTCTTTGGGACAGCCGTCGCTGCCGTCTATCTGATTGCTGTAGCTGGTGAAGGGCAACTTTTTGGAGATTGCTCTGTAGCTGAACGCGTCGTTGCTGGGGCGGCGGCACTATTACTGCTGTGGTCGAGCGCGTCAACAGACATCATGGGTGGCGTGCTCGCGATAGGCCTGTTCGTTTGGGCGCGTAGACGGAAGATGCGCAAGCCTGAATTCGCAGCCTAATTCACCGTTTCAATACCTTACTGGACCTATGAAAGAGGAGGAATTTCATGTCCATTCTGCTAAAAAGCTTCACTGCTGCAGCGCTCACGCTCTGCTTCACCCTGCCGCTCGCGGCTCAGGATCGTCCGAAGTCCATGACGATTTCAACCGCGTCGCCTGGAGGCGTCTATGCCATCTATGGGGAAGGCGTGGCCCAGATCGTTACCGACAAGGTTGGCATTGCCACCTCGACGCGACAGACGCAGGGGCCAGCACAAAATCTGGTGTTGCTGAAGGCTGGACAGGTCGAACTCGGTATGACGACATCAGGTCCTGCCTATGAAGCTATGCACGGCACCCTCGAGTTGGCACCGGGTGTTGAATACAAGAATCTGCGTGTTCTGTTCGCTATGTATCCAACCCCATTCCAGATGGTCGCTCTGGCTAGCAACGGCATTGAATCACTGGAGCAGCTGGATGGCATGCGGGTTGGCGCTGGACCACGCGCAGGCACCGGCGGAACTTTCTGGACCCGCTGGCTCAAATCGCTCGATATCAATTCCAAGCTGCAATATGGCGGCATCGGCGATCAGGCCAGTCAGTTGGCGGATGGACGCCTTGATGCCATCGTCACGGCAGGCGGCATTCCACATCCCGCTCTTTCCGAACTTGAAAATACCCAGCCTGTCACCTTCTTCGGCATGTCCGAAAAGACGCTCAAGGATATTGTGGATTCCAACCCCTATGCGGTGAACTTCACGATTCCTAAAGGCACCTACAAAACCCCGACCGCTGACATTGATACGCTCGCCATGTGGAACTTCATCGTTGCTGACGCTTCCATGTCCGATGATGTGGCCTACGAAATCACAAAAGCAGTCCTCGAGAGCAATGACCGAATGGTTGCAACTCATTCTTCGGCCAAACAGACACTTGCCGAAAATGTCGTCAAGGATACGTTCATTCCTCTACATCCAGGTGCAGCTCGCTACTACCAAGAAATCGGCGTCACCATTCCAGAAGCCATTGCCCCGTAAGGACCAAGACCATGAGCCTCGCATCGACCGATCCAGGCCTAATAGCCGCTACAACAGGTTACCGCCGTTCCTTGCAAATCTTCGGTGAGGAAGGAACGGTCGATGCTTACCTTCGCTTTGAAGCCGCACTTGCGGAAGTGGAAGGTGCATTGGGTGTCATACCCGCCGATGCGGTGTCCCCGATCGTTACGAGCTGCCACATTGATGCTATCGATTTCGACAGCCTGCGACAGGGGGCAGCAGTCGTCGGATATCCGATTGTATCTCTCGTCGCTCAACTCGCCGAGAAGGTCGGTGGGCATGGGCAATGGGTGCACTATGGTGCCACGACACAAGACGCCATGGACACGGCTCAGGTATTGCAGTTGATCGAGGCCACGGATGCGATATTGACCGACCTTGTACCGGTCAAGCAAAGGCTGGCTGAGCTTGCTGAACAGCATCGCACGACCCCGATGTCGGGGCGCACCAAGATCCAACACGGTGTTCCGCTTTCATTCGGCTATAAGGTAGCTGTCTGGCTCGATCAGATCGAACGGACCGGGCAGGCCTTGCATCGTGCCCGACATGAAGCTGCCGTCCTGCAATTTGGCGGGGCCGTTGGGACGCTCGCCTCCCTTGCTGAAAATGGGCCTCTGGTTCGTGAAGCTCTGTCCAAACACCTCGGGCTGAGCTGCCCCGACATCTCTTGGCATGTCAGCCGCGACCGCATGGCCCAGCTGGCAGCCGCACTGAGCACAGCCGCTGCGGCCTTCGGCAAAATGGCGACGGATATTGCACTCATGATGTCAACGGAAGTGAGAGAGCTTGTCGAACCTGCTGTCGATGGACGGGGTAGTTCGTCTACCATGCCTCAAAAGCGTAATCCCGTCATCTGCGAGGCGATCATCGAGTCAGCCCGTTCCATCCGGCATATCCCCGCTGTCTTGCTGGATGCCATGTTGCAAGAATATGAGCGTGGCATCGGGCACGGATATCGCGAGCGTGTTGCCCTCTGTGAAGCCGTTGCTCATTTGGCGGGGATCGTATCCCTCAGTAACGATCTACTCTCAGGCCTGATCGTCAACACGAACCAGATGAAAAACAATCTGAGCCTTACCCATGGTCTCATCCATTCCGAGGCCATCATGATGCATCTGTCCAACAAGCTGGGTCGCCTCGAGGCACATCATATTCTGCAAAAGGTCGCGCGACGTATCGAGACCTCCGGCGAGGAAATTGGTTTGGTCTTGAAAGCTGAAAGCGGAATTACCTTTCCGACGGAACTGTTGGACGTCAAGGAAGCGATCAAAAGCGCAGATCATATGATCGCGGCAGTTCTTGACAGATCGAAGCAATAAGCTAACCGAGAGCGTCCATCCTGTGAGGATTGACGTTCGGCTATGAATTTTTGCTCGCGCCGCATTCAAGCAATCTCCAAAACATTAACAGTTGCCCTGAGCGCGTTTCTTTACTGGCACCGTCATTTGTTGCCTCTTCTCGTGATCTGCCTTAATCCATGCCAGAAAATGTCGCTCCACCGGCGAGAGAACGATTTTCCGCCTAACCTGCACAATCTCAGTCTCGGCGTTGATGTCGGTTATTGGCAACAAGACAAGTTCTGTGTGCAGTTCTCGCATGCAGAAGTCGCTGGGAAGAATAGTAATGCCCATACCTGCGACCACCAGATTGATGCAACTTGCAACGCTGTCAGCCCTTACCGTTATCTTCGGTTCAAAAGCAGCTTCATTGCACAGGAATTTGAGGGATGCATGCAAACCAAGCCCTTCAGGATCGTTGAAGGAAACAAAGTTTTCGTCTTTCAAGTCCCTGAACCGAATGGAGTTTACCCTAGCTCTTGGATGATCTTTATGCATCGCGACAGCTAGAGGAGCAGAACAAAAGATTTGGCACACTAACGAAGGTGGCGGGGCCGGGATCGGGCCTCTTGTGAAAGCCAGATCGAATTTTCTGGCTTCCATTGATTGCAGGGTTTGTATCGGAGTGTTCTCGTGCAAGCATAAATGGATCGCAGGGAAAGAGCGGCCATATTGTTTGATTGCTTCGCTGAAACCCGGTGCAAGAAGGACAGAACCAGAATAACCAACATGCAAAGTCCCTGAGAGCCCTTGTTCGACGGAACGAACCAAATTGACCATTTGGTCGGCTGCCGCGACAATCTTTCTCGATTCTTCCATGAAGATCTCGCCTGCCGGGCTCAGTGAGATCGATCGGTTCTTGCGGATGAAAAGCTTTACGCCAAGCTCGTTTTCCAGGGTGCTGATTTTATGACTTAGGGTTGGCTGAGCGATGCCCAGCTCTTCTGCGGCTTTACCTACATGCATTAACCGGCATGTCGTCAGAGCGTAACGCAGTGTTTTTATGTCCATCACAAATTCATTCAGATTTTCTATCGATTTCCATTTTTTTTCTAATCGATAACTGGTTGAAGTGCTCCTAGCATAGCAAAAGCAGTTCGAAAAATCTCATAGTCTAAAGTATAATCTTTCATTATAACTCATTGAAAGATATAGGGTAATTTTGTCTTTTTTCTGCGAGAAATTTCGAATGCCAAGGGAAGAGATAAGAAAAGGAAATCTCAAATGGCAGAAATTGAAAAAGAACAAATTAAGGTCCATGATCTGCGGTCGGCGATCGAGCTGCTGCAGTCGATGGACGGGGAATATGTTGAAACGGATACGGAAGTCAACCCGATTGCAGAGCTTTCGGGCGTCTACCGTTATGTCGGTGCCCATGGCACGGTAAAGCGTCCCACTCGCATTGGGCCGGCAATGATGTTCAACAATGTCAAAGGTTACAACGACGTTCGCGTCCTAATCGGCCTTCTTTGTTCCCGCAAGCGCGTTGCTGCCACGCTAAACACCACGCCGGACCAGCTAGGTTTCGTTCTGAAAGATGCTGTGACCAAGCCTATTCCTCCTGTCATGGTCGACAAGAGTCAGGCCCCGGCGCAGGAAGTTGTGCATTTGGCATCAGATCCGGATTTCGACATCCTGAAAATCCTGCCAGCACCAACCAATACGCCTGAAGATGCAGGCCCTTACATTACGATGGGCCATTGTTACGCATCTGATCCCGAAACGGGAGAATGGGACGTTACAATCCATCGTCTATGCGTGCAAAGCAAAGATGAAATCTCGATGTATTTCGTACCCGGTCGCCATCTTGATAGTTTCCGCATGAAAGCTGAAGCGCAGGGTAAACCACTTCCGATTACGATTTCTATTGGTGTTGACCCTGCGATCTCTATCGGCACATGTTTCGAAGCACCAACCACTCCGATCGGTTATGACGAACTCGGCGTTGCGGGCGCGTTACGCGGCAAGGGCGTGGAATTGGTCCAGTCCCTCTCTGTTGATGCGCGTGGCATCGCATCTGCTGAAATCATCATTGAGGGTGAACTGGTGCCTGACGTAAGGGTGCGTGAAGACCAGAATACCAATACCGGAAAGGCTATGCCTGAATTTCCCGGCTATACCGGTGCAGCCAAACCAGCCATTCCGGTTATCAAGGTCAAAGCGATCACGCATCGCAAGAACCCGATTCTGCAAACCACTGTTGGCCCGTCAGATGAACACACCAATATGGCCGGTATTCCAACAGAAGCATCGATCCTATCCCTTATCGAGAGAGCTCTGCCTGGCTTCGTTCAGAATGTGCATGCGCCATCACCTGGCACCGGGAAATATGTCGCTGTTCTGCAGGTCAAAAAACGCACCCCAGCCGATGAGGGGCGCCAAAGACAGGCAGCTATGCTGGCATTCTCTGCCTTCTCGGAGCTCAAACATGTCTTCCTCGTCGATGAGGATGTCGATCCATTCGACATGAATGACGTTGTCTGGGCGATGACGACCCGTTTCCAGGCTGATGTCGACATGATTCCGATCCCCGGCGTCCGGTGTCATCCGCTCGATCCATCCTCTGACCCAGCGTTTAGCCCTTCCATTCGGGATCACGGCATTGCCTGCAAGGCGATCTTTGATTGCACGGTTCCATACGATTTGAAGGACAGCTTTCAGCGCTGCAATTTCATGGAGGTAGATGTCAAACGCTTCCTACCTGATTTCGAGAGCTAAGCGACCGTTTGAATATCAAGAGAAAGAAAGGCGGTGTGTGTATGGAGCGCAAACGCATCATAGTTGGAATTTCGGGAGCTTCAGGCTTCGTCTATGCGGTCAAGGCACTCGAGCTCCTCAGAGAGTTGAATGTCGAAACGCATCTGGTGATGAGTGAAGCGTCTGAACGGACCCGTGCTCAGGAAACAGACCTCAGTTCGGCGGAATTTCGCGAGCTGGCCGATGTTGTTTATCCGTTCAAGGATATCGGCGCGGCGGTCGCAAGCGGATCTTTCCGGAATATAGGAATGTTGGTCACCCCCTGTTCCATGCACACACTCGCTGCAATCTCTACCGGGATTTCAGACAATCTTCTGGTCAGGGCGGCGGATGTCGCCCTGAAAGAAAGACGCAAACTTGTTTTGATGGCACGTGAGACACCTCTGCACATGGGCCATCTTCGTAACATGATGGCGGTCACAGAGATGGGAGGAATTATCTATCCTCCCGTTCCCGCCTTTTATCAACTGCCCGATAGCCTTGATGAGATGGTGACACATACAGTCGCAAGAACTCTGGACTTGTTCGACCTGGATGTAAAATCGCTACCCCGTTGGCTGGGCACGGCTCGGAATGGAAAATCCATTTCCGCATTGCTGAAAGAAGAGAAAAATGATCGGACCCATAGTTAATTCATGCTCCACCTTGGTCGGTGGCGTAGTGGGCGGCGTCCTAGGCGACCGCATTCCTGAAAAATATCGTTCAGCTTTGCCCCTGACATTTGGCGCAGCCTCAATGTGCATGGGTATTGTCATGATCATCAAACTTAATACCCTTCCTGCTGTTATTCTCTCACTCCTGCTGGGAGCCATTATCGGAGAAATGATAAGCCTTGAGAAGAATATCAGCCGGCTTGCCAATAAATCACGAGGTATAATTGATAAGATATTCCCTGTGAGTTCAGATAGCGGCCTGACACAAGAGGAATTCATCACTCAATATGTCGGTATTGTCGTTCTTTTTGTCGCTTCAGGCACAGGTATCTTTGGGTCTATGAATGAAGGTATCACAGGCGATCCATCTATCCTGTTTGCTAAATCCGTTCTTGATCTGCTGACTGCTGGGATTTTTGCGACAGCACTTGGATTATCCGTTGCAGCGATCTGTGTCCCTCAATTTGCAGTACAGGTCATCCTGTTCTTGCTGGGCAATCAAATCATGGCCTTGACCAATCCAACGATGGTGGCTGATTTCTCTGCCCTTGGAGGGATTATCATGTTCGTCACTGGTTTACGCATCGCGCATATCAAGTCATTCCCTGTGGCTAATATGCTACCTGGTCTGTTCATTGTTATGCCTATTTCCCATTACTGGGCGACGATGCTCATGCCTTGGATACAATCCTTAACCTAGAACAGAAGCCGAGACTCCCGCGACTCCACCTTGCATTCCCTCCTAATCCTCCGGTGGGAATGTCTTTTTAGGCATCGGGACAAAAAGACTCTCTGCGCTCAACTGCCCGCTTTTGACAATCTCTTTTTTTGCAAACGGCCCGTTTGCAAGCCGTCAGCAGCGATCCCGCACAAGGAAAATGGATCATGTCTAACATCAACGTCATTCTCGTCGATGAGAACGACACAGAAATTGGAGAAATGGACAAGCTTGCAGCGCACCTCAATCAAGGCACGCTCCATCGTGCCTTCTCCTTACACGTAAAGAATTCTCAGGGCCTCATTCTGTTGCAGCGCCGTTCCGAGAAAAAGCTGCTATGGCCGCGCTATTGGTCGAATTCCTGCTGCAGTCACCCCCTTTCCGGTGAGGGGATTGAGGCAGCAGGACAGAGACGGCTGTTCGAAGAGCTAGGCATGCATGGGAAATGCGAGCGGCTCTATAGTTTTCTTTATCGTGAAGCCTATAAAAATGTCGGCGTGGAACATGAACTCTGTCATGTTCTTCTCAGCGTGTCCGATAGCCGTCCAGCAATCAATTATGACGAAGTGGAAGAATATAGATGGCTGACCATTGAGGAAATCGATACTATGCTCGAGGAAAATCCATCTGCGTTCACTCCATGGTTCATCATGGAATGGTCGCACCTAAAGGCATATTTTCCAGAAAAATTGACCAGCCCACTTTTCCCGAGTTAATTCTGATAGTTTCATTCTTGCCGGGTCCATGTGAGTTTTTTGCCGAAGCCAAGAGTATTGTCGGTAAATTTCACATAATCCAGCGAAATCCCCCACAAGGGAGAAGAATGGGCAAGAGCGATGGGAAAAGAGCGGGTATAGCATCGAAAGGCGCGCTTTTTCTCCTCGCCTTTCAAGAGCTTGACAGTTCCAGTGAACTGCACGCCACGAAGCTTGGAAACATTGGATTCCTGCCCTGAAATGGTACCTGCCACCCTGTCATTAGCAGTCCATTCCTGCACATGTCGAGTTGAGTGATCGCTCATTACGAATAAGCAAAATCCATCAGAATCAAAAACATAAAACAAATTTGCCGCCCACAAAGATGCGCTATTTAAAGTAGAAATGCTGGATACGTGATTATTTTTAATAAATAACCATATTTTTTCTTCTAACTTCATTATGTATTCTTTCTATTATTTTATAATATATAATTATCATGAATTTTTTGATTTGTATACATAAATTTTTCTTTTTATCAAATGTAATTACTTGATAATTATTGCTAGACAAAGAAAGCCAAACACCCGATTATCACCTAGACCATATCGCTACCAAAGTGATGAGAGATCTCTGGATGCTTATCAGTGCGCAATTGGTAAAGCGGCTCAAGCTGGTCATCGATATAGTGCTTTTGACGACAGTTTTTGGCAACGCATCAACTTTCATCAGAAGGATAAGCTCCCGATCTTCAGGGTAATGCACGTGGTACAGCTCTAGCTGAATTAGGCGAAACAGCGCTCAAACGCTCACATATTGCGATGGAAAACCCGATAATTTTGGTGAGAAATCTTTGAGCCCGAATGCAATATAGAGCAGCCCCCAAGCCCCCCTTGGTGGGTGGGTAGCCCAAATTTTATCTCAAGGCCAACGAACCTCAATAGCCAAATCTCTTTATTGGATGGGCGTATAGCGCAGCGGGAGGGGGGGGTAAGGCGAGCCGCTAGGCTCTAGCCACTTCGTTGCATTCACATTGACCAGTGTGAACGTTGTGAATAGAATCGAGAATAGAAAAGCTGGGCCTCCAACCTCTTAAATCAGAGAAGCCATTGTTTCTTTTAACTTATCGGAAGGAAAGGATGGTGGGCGTAACTGGGATTGAACCAGTGACCCCTTCGATGTCAACTTTCTTCTCCCCACTCGAAACCGCAGGAAATCGACAAGCGAGAACTTCGTTTTGAACCGGCAGGGCCGACATATTCCTGATTTGTTCCGATTTACCGGTTCACGTGAACCAGCGGGAACTTCTTAAAACCGGGAAATCATTATGGCTCCATCAAAAACCTGCTGCTAATCACTTGCCGTGTCTCTGGCGAAACACCAAATTCTTTCGCCAGAGATGGCCATTGCAATAACGCAGCTTTGACATCAGCGATGATTTCATCTGCCCGACCTTTTGGCAGAGAGGCTTCTTCTCCCAGCTTCTTCAGATGCTCAATGCCGGGATTGCGCCCCTCCCCCATCACCATGGTGCTTTGCTCTCCTCGTGGACCGGAAGAGAAGGTCAGGTCATAGGCTGGTGACAGACGCCAATTGCCACCACTCGCCATAAGAAAGCTGAAATTCTTGGAGTGATCATCGCGATTATGAGCCAGAACGTTGAAGACGGCCAGTCTATAGAGACTTTCAACTTCTCGAATGTCTCTTGTGAGCATTTGCGTCAAAGCGACTAGATCCTCATAATCCATCGACGGTGTTCGGAAATCTGAATGAAGCAGACCGCATGCTGTATGCATGTGGAAGCGCTGCTCACCCTCACGATCAAACCTCCGGATCCCAAAATATCCCGGTCGGCTCGCTGCCGGGAACAAATGAACATCCGGCATTGCAATGCCGGCATCCTTGGCCATCAGGGCATAAACATATTCCACAGCTCCCGCGTCGATCCCGTCTTGGCTGTTGGGGAACTTGATCAGCCAGTGGTCAAAACTGTCTGCCAAATCAGACACACCATGAATAATAGTTCTGCGATCCTGATCGACACCGAGTAGAGCCTTTGGTCTGGCTCCCGCGGAGGAGCCATTCAATGCCAGCAGATCTTCAAGGACATCTTCCGCTCGCCCTTCCAGTATCTCCTGGGCCTGATCTGCCAACGCATCAAGACTGATGGTCCCTTCCTGCTCACCAACAGCATGATCAGGCTCATAAACCAACGCGCCGAGCGCCCGACTGCCCATATAGGCGAGGCG